>NZ_MASJ01000001.1 GCF_001700315.1 Caryophanon tenue
GGTAACACGGGTTCGAATCCCGTACGGGTCATACGAAAAAAGCGCGTAGCATTTATTGCTGCGTGCTTTTTTATTATTTAGGGAAATTAGATTGAATGGAATTGGGCGGCAATGAAGTTCGACTATCAGGAAAAACCGTTCGAGTTTGCGAACATATAAAATAACGGAAAAGATGTATTAGACAAACCATTATGCCCGTAAAGACTGAGAAATCGGCAAGCTATACATGAAATGCCTACGCCTGTTACAACCTTTTATCAATAGGCACATTACGGCTAGTTAACTAAGAACAATGCTATTCAAATAAAGCACGATGAAAACGACGTTATTTTAGAAATTCATTATAAAATCAACCTGAGTAGCTGTATTTTTGGCAATGGGACTAGAGGAAAAGGACCAGTAAAATGGTCGAACGGCTCATTATTAGTGAGAGTGGTTTACAAAGTGCAGGAAATGGCAATTTTAAATTAAGAGGTGACGCTTTATGAAGTTAGAGTCAATTAATATAGAAGAAACCGAACTCATCTTTTATTATCCAGTGACGTACCGAATGTCAAAGCGACAGGAGCTACTCGATATGTTGAGCGTATATGAATATGAGTTCTTTTCGTTAGAGGATGAAGAGAAGCGTCAAGCATATTACGGCGGGCATACGATATCGCATCAAGCATTACAACAATTTTTTTACCCGTTTTTAGAAGATAAGCTGTTTCCAGAAAAGCCGGAGCATCGTAGCTTTAGTCGTTTTTCAAAAGCTTTTTATGAAAATGGGGTAATGGACGTTCGAGGGAAGTCTGTGCCTTTTACGTTAAGCAGTGTGGATTTAACGCTAGCGCCATTTGGTTTAGCGTTTATAGCGGTGCGTATTGTGTTACATGAGCGAACGCGCCTTAGTGATGTGCTTGATTTTTGTCATTTTTTCCGTGTGCTTGTGCCACATTTAGACGAGGAAAAAGGCGCGCTATATACGTATAATGGCAATTCTTATTCTCGTGTGGACCATTTATTAAAAACCGAGTGTTATCCATTTTTAGAACAGTTTTTTGTTGATTATGAAAAGCTCGGTAAACATTATTCGCATATGCCATTTTTTGAAGATGAGCGCATGTTTGTGAGCGGCTTTTTGCGTACTGAACAAGGACAGCAGATTGATGAAACAATGCTGTTTCGCTTAGGGCAGCTAAATGGTACCGATGAACAAAATGAACCATTTATATCGACGAGTAATCCCGAATATGTCAAACGTTATTTAGAGAAGCATTTGTTAGATAGATGGGCGCCGCATACGTACCAGATCACATCGAATGCCGCACATATGCAAATTACAAATCAATCAAAGGAAGACGCGGAAGTGCGTGTCTGTGAATTTTATAGCGTCGGTTATTATAATGTGCTGATTCATTTCTTTTATAAAATTATGCTACTTAAATTATCATTCGAGCATAGTGAAATTCGGTGGGGCAAAGATAAATATGTCGTCGATGAATTGATTGAAACGATTACGAAATTTGCGTCCCGTTATTATTTTGATGAAGTTGTTGTAAGAACAGAGGGACGTGAAACATCGAATTTACTGCGTCAGCACTTTCGCATTCATGAGCAGTATGAGGAGATTCGCGAAACACTGGATGAGCTGTATCGTTTACAAGAGGATCAAGAAGATGAACGCCAAAGTCGCTTCCTTTTTATTTTAACGGTGTATACCGTTGTATCAGGTATATACGGTATGAATTTAATTATTGAAGATTGGCAAGGTTCGATTGCGTGGGATAAAATGGCTGGTTATACAGTCTTTGAATGGATTGCATGGTTGCTCGGAATTACAGGTATTTTATTATCAGCAACAATTGTTGGTCGTTCGCTTTACCGAGGTGTGACGAATTTTATGGAGAAAAAGCGCCGTGAAAAGTGGGAATAACAGCGGGAGGTATTCGTTTGTAAACGAATGCCTCTTTTTTATGCTTGACGTTGCCGTTACGTCAACGTTTATGATAGCTATAAGGAGGCAGTAGTCATGTATACAATTAAACAATTAGCCGATTTATCGGGTGTAACGACACGCACATTACGGCATTATGACGCGATTGGTTTATTCCAACCGACGAGCTACAGTGACGCAGGCTATCGGCTTTATGCACCTGAGCAAACATTAGTGCTACAGCAAATTTTATTGTACCGCGATATGGGCTTGTCGCTTCCGCAAATCCAAGCGTTCATTACCGATGAGCAGTTTTCGTTAGAGCAAGCGTTACAAAATCATTATGTAGCATTACAACAGCAAGCTAAACAACTGGAGCAAAAGATGCATACTGTTGAAAAAACATTACAGTATATAAAGGGAGAGGTTACGATGACACAGCATGAACAATTTGAAGGTTTTAAAAAGCAGCAAATCGAGCAAAATGAACAAGCATACGGACAGGAGATTCGCCAAAAATACGGTGAGGAATCAGTGATGGCCGCGTATGGCAAGATGAAGGATATGACCGAGGTACAATACGAGGCAGCACAACGGTTAGAAAGCCAAGTATTTAGCTTACTACGAGATATGCTTGTGGCGCAGGATGACGAAACGATGCTTGAAATTGCAGAACTGCATAAGCGTTGGTTAAGCATGTATTGGCCGAAATATACAACAGTCGCACATGCAGGACTTGCATCGATGTACATTGCGGATGAGCGCTTTACTGCGTATTATGATGAGCGTGCAGGAGTAGGGGCAACACAGTTACTTTACGAGGCGATTATGCGTTATACGTCACGTGCCTAAATGTTTGAACATGCCTCATTGTTGGGAATGAAAAATACAACGATGAAGGAGGCAGATGACAATGACTGATGAACAATTAAAAACATTACAAGCGCAATTACTTGCTGAGAAAGAGGCGCTAGAAGCAGGGATTACGATGCATGAGGACGACGGCGAAAATGTTGAGCTAGAGGCGGTTGATAATCATCCTGCTGACCAAGCAACGGATTTAGCCGATGAATATGTCGACCAAGCGCTTGAAGAGTTTCGGGAAGAGGATTTAGAAAAGGTCGAGATTGCATTACAGGCGATAAAAGACGGGACATATGGTACGTGCACAGTTTGTGGTGAGCCGATTCCATATGAGCGTTTAGAAGCTGTGCCAACCGCTTTAACGTGCGTTGAGCATGCATCTGCATAAAATAAAGAAGACGTGAGCAATGCTTTTTCGTATTGCTGACGTTTTTTATTTTGTTTGTATTTTTCTTGTGACATTCTAAACATCAAAACAAGGCGAACTGCGTAATATGTGTTAAAATAGAATGCGAACGATTGGACGAACGTGATGCTCATAACACAGCATCATTTTTATTGGAGGTTATTTTTTATGCAAGCTAAGTGGTTACAAGCCACTACAGAAGGATTAACAAAACCTACTTTATATATGGAAACAATTGAGGTAGCGAATCTTTCTGCATTATCGTTTTTTGCGGCAGGACAAGCATCTTATCAGCAAAAACGATTTTATTGGCAAAATCGAGAAAAAACTTTAACGCTTGTTGGTCTTGGTCATGCATATACAATTACACATCAAGGTGAGCATGAACGTTTTACAACAGTAGAACAGCAATGGCAACAATTAACGCAATCTATGCATAAAGAAGGCGTGGCACATGTACAACCGATGCTATTTGGTGGTTTTACATTTGACCCGGCAAATATAATTGCGAGTGAATGGGCAACGTTTCCGGATGCCTTTTTTGCGCTTGCAACATTTCAGTTTGTTGAGCGTGACGGACGTAGCTACGTAACGATTCAAACGGTAACGAACGCTCAAGTAGACGACAAAACGATACAAGCATTGCGCGATGAACGCGATGCGCTGATTCAACAAGCACAGCAGCAAGTAAGCTATAAAAAACCGGTAGCAACAAGCTATTTTGAGCCACATAAAATTGAATATTTAGCATCGATTGACCGTGTAACGGACTTAATTCAGCAGCAACAGGCAGAAAAGGTCGTAATTGCGCGTCCACTGGCTTTAACGTTTGATGAAGCGGTATTACCGGAGCAAACGATGGCACAAGTTTTATCAGAACAGCCAAATAGCTATTTATTTGGCTTAGAGCATGAAGAGTTATTTTTCTTCGGAGCGTCACCAGAACGTCTTGTAAAGGTCGATAATAAACAGGCGTATTCATCATGTGTAGCGGGTTCGATTAAGCGCGGCACAACGGATGAGGAAGATGCACAGTTAGGGCAGACATTGCTACAAGATGCGAAAAATTTAGGTGAACATCAGTATGTCGTTGATATGATTGCGGATACCTTTAAAAGACATTGTACTGAAGTAGATTTACCGACAGGCCCACAGCTATTAAAAATTCGTGATATTCAGCATTTATTTACACCAGTAGAAGGTCGTTTACGTAACGAAGCGACGATTTTAAGTTTAGTACAGCATTTACATCCAACACCTGCATTAGGCGGCGTACCGCGAGAGGCAGCCATGTCGATTATTCGCGAGTACGAGCCAATGAACCGTGGTTTATACGCAGCGCCAATTGGTTGGTTAGATGCGGAAGGTAACGGTGAGTTTGCAGTGGCGATTCGTTCTGCAGCTATTACGAATAAAGATGCATATTTATATGCAGGTGGTGGCATTGTAGCAGATTCAGAGGCGCAGTCAGAATATGAGGAAACATTGGTGAAATTTAGACCAATGTTACGTGCATTAGGAGGCAAAATTGATGAGTAATCGTCAAGTGTTAACACAATACGTGTATCAAATTGCAGCAACGCTTTATGCAGGTGGCGTACGTGATGTTGTTGTGAGCCCAGGCTCGCGTTCGACACCGCTTGCATATGCGTTTGCATCCGCAAATGACTTAATATTACATCGTCAAGTGGACGAGCGTGCAGCCGCATTTTATGCATTAGGTTTAGCGAAAGCATCAGGAAAACCGGTTGTGCTTCTTTGTACATCAGGTACAGCAGCCGCAAACTATTTTCCAGCGATTATTGAAGCGAAATATGCGTGTGTGCCACTCATTGTGTTAACGGCAGACCGCCCGCATGAATTACGTGAAGTTGGTGCGCCGCAAGCGATTGACCAAGTGCAATTATACGGTCAGCATGTGAAGTGGTCGGTTGATTTTCCGATTCCAGATGAAGCGCCGCAAACATTGCCATTCATTACACAGCATACAGCACGCGCAGTATTAACAGCGATGTCCGCACCGTATGGACCAGTGCATATGAATGTGCCGTTCCGCGAGCCGTTAACGATTGATCTTCAAGAAGTACTACCAGCAGTTAATGTGCAAACATTTGCTGCAACATTAACACCACCAGTTGAAGCGCAACAAGCACTTTGTGATATTGTTGCGAAAACCGCGCGTGGCTTTATTGTTGTTGGGGAGCAAGCGTTGCAAACAAATAATGCGCATATATGGGCGTTTATTCGTCAAATGAAATGGCCGGTTTTAGTCGAAAGCTTATCGAATATGCGTGGCAATATTCCACTTGATTGCCGTGACTATGTGATTGCGACGTATGATGCGATTTTAAAAAGTCCAGAATTTAAAGCAGTTGTGCGACCAGAGACGGTGATTCGTTTCGGTGCACAACCTGTATCAAAATTTGTGCAATTGTTTATTGAGGAAGCACAGCCAGAGCATTATATTGTTATCGATGAAAATGTGAAGTTCCGTGATTCAATTGCGATGGCAACATGTGTCATACAGGCACAAATTGGTGAATGGTTAACGAAGCTACCGATTACGACAGCCATTGAGTCGGCATATGTCGAAGAGTGGCGTGATGTGAATGAGCTCGCAATGGAATATATCGAGCATTATATTGATGGTGCGGTTGATGAAGGGGCAGCAATGAGCCATTTACTAGCAGGTGTACCGGAAGAAACGGACCTTTTCGTGAGCAGTAGTATGCCGATTCGCGATATTGATACGTTTTTCTTGCCGACAACACGTGATGTACGTGTATTCGCAAATCGCGGTGCAAACGGCATTGATGGTGTTGTGTCAACAGCGATTGGCTTTAGTCAGAAAAACGAACGAAACACCGTGCTAGTGATTGGAGATTTAGCCTTTTTACACGATATAAGCGGCTTACTGGCAACGCGTTATCAGGCGTGTAATTTAGATATTGTTGTGATGAATAATGATGGTGGAGGTATCTTCTCGTATTTACCACAAGCGAAAGTACCACAGCATTATGAGGAACTGTTTGGTACACCAACTGCTTTAACATTTGAACATATCGCAGCGATGTATAGTTTTGAGCATATCGCTGTGCATAATGTGCAGGAGCTATATGGCATTATGCAAACGCCACGTACAAAAATTCGTTTAATTGAAGTGTTTACAAACCGCGATGATAATACATTTGCTCACCGCGCATTGTGGCAACAAATTATGATGGGGATTAAAACATGGCAAAGCTAACGATTGGCAGTGTTGATTACGCATATACAGTTTGGCATGAACAGTGTGAACAGACAATTGTTTGTTTGCACGGTTTTACCGGCACGAAGGACACATGGGCGCAGTTTGCAGAAGCGTTGCCGACTACGCGCATTATTGCCGTCGATTTAATTGGGCATGGTCATACATCTGCACCGATGGATACGGTATTATATACGGCTGAGGCACAAGTTGATAGTTTACGTCAGTTTTTCGATACACTTCAGCTACGTTCGGTTATTTTGCTTGGCTACTCAATGGGCGGGCGTCTCGCGTTAAGTTTTGCGACGCGCTATCCACAGTATGTTGAACAACTTATTCTTGAAAGTGCATCACCTGGGCTTGCCGATGACCAAGCACGCGCTGAGCGAAAAGAAGCGGATGACGCACTTGCACAACGCATTGAGCAGGATGGTGTTGAAGCGTTTGTTAATACATGGGAAAACATTCCACTTTTTGCGACACAAAAACATTTGCCCGCTGCTGTACAACAAGCGGTGCGACAAGAGCGTTTATCGCAGCGCTCGCATGGATTAGCAAATAGTTTACGTGGTTTTGGTACAGGTGTACAGCCTTCTAACTGGCATGTATTGGATACATTAACAATGCCTGTGTTACTGCTAACAGGTGCGCATGATGAAAAATTTTGCGTGCTTGCTGAAAAAATGGAAAAGCATCTAGAAAACGTTACACATCTTGTAATTCCTGACGTTGGACATGCAATTCATGTGGAAAATCTCACACAATTTGCTACAATGGTAAAGGAAGCAATTTCGCTTACGTGAAAATTTAAACCACTTTGTTTTTATGGACACAAATTCAATTTTAGGAGGAACTATTCATGACTCGTGAATGGACTACGCTTCATACATATGAAGATATTAAGTATGAGCTATACAACGGCATCGCAAAAATTACGATTAACCGTCCAGAAGTACGCAATGCATTCCGCCCGAAAACAACGGCTGAAATGATTGACGCATTCTCTCGTGCACGTGACGATGAGCGCGTTGGTGTAATTATTTTAACAGGTGAAGGTGAGCATGCATTCTGTTCAGGCGGCGACCAAAAAGTACGCGGCCATGGCGGTTATGTAGGCGACGACCAAATCCCTCGTTTAAACGTATTAGATTTACAAACATTAATTCGTAAAATTCCAAAGCCAGTTGTGGCGATGGTAGCTGGTTATGCAATCGGTGGTGGTCACGTATTACACGTAGTATGTGATTTAACAATCGCTGCAGACAATGCAAAATTCGGTCAAACAGGACCAAAAGTTGGTTCATTCGATGCTGGTTACGGTTCAGGCTACTTAGCACGTATCGTAGGTCACAAAAAAGCGCGTGAAATCTGGTATTTATGCCGTCAATACGGTGCACAAGAAGCGCTTGATATGGGCTTAGTAAACACAGTTGTTCCTTACGCACAGCTTGAAGATGAAACAGTACAATGGTGTGAAGAGATGTTACAAATGTCTCCAACAGCTTTACGTTTCTTAAAAGCTGCAATGAACGCAGATACAGACGGTTTAGCAGGTATCCAGCAATTAGCTGGTGACGCGACACTTCTTTACTACACAACAGATGAAGCAAAAGAAGGCCGTGACGCATTCAAAGAAAAACGTCAACCTGACTTCGGTCAATTCCCACGTTTCCCTTGATTTAGCGGCATGATAGAATAAAGGTAGGGAGCTTGTTACGCCAGTAGCAAGGTCCCTTTCTTTCATTTTGAAAAAGGAGAGATGAGTAGTGGAAACAATGCCGAACTGGTTACTACAGCGTGCCTATTTAACACCACATCGTGAAGCATTGCGTTTTGAAGGGCAGTCATGGACATTTAAAGAAATACATGAAGAAGCGTTACAGCTCGCAAGTCGATTACACGGCTTAGGTGTCAAACCGTATGACCGTGTTGCCATTTTAGGTTATTCAACGAAAGAGCTCGTCGTGCTGTTATATGCGTGTATGCATGTACAAGTGGAGTTAGTCCTACTAAACCATCGTTTAGCACCGGATGAATTAGCGTATCAATTAACGGATAGCGCGGCACAGTTCGTATTTGCAGACAAACGACTGGTGACAGCGATTGCGCATGAGCAAGTGCATACATTCGATGCTATTCACGAAGCACCACTGACATCCTTTACACCTGCACCGCTTTGGCAAAAAGATGCAACGATGACGATTATGTATACGTCTGGTACGACAGGCTATCCAAAGGGCGTTCGACAAACAGTGCGTAATCATGAAGCGTCAGCACTTGCCTCAGCACTAAATTTAGGTGTGCGCGCCGATGATTGTTGGCTATGTGCCTCACCAATTTTTCATATTAGTGGGTTTTCAACGTTAACGAAGTCACTTGTATACGGGATGACTGTCGATTTATATGAAAAATTTGATGCGGTGACGGCGGCAAATCAAATTGCGAATGGACAGGTCACACATATTTCGGTCGTTGCCGTTATGCTTGGACGTCTACTCGATGTGCTAGAGGCGCAAGGACAGCAAGCGCATGCTCGTTTTATTGTTGCGTTAGCAGGAGGCGGTCCGTTGCCCGAGCGTTATTTACAGCGTGCGGCGCGTTTACAGCTCGCCGTGTCTCAAACATATGGCATGACGGAAACGGCTTCGCAAACAGCAACATTAGGCGCAGAAGATGCCACTCGTAAACTAGGGTCTGCAGGGAAGCCATTATTTTTTAATGCGATTCGTATTGCTGGAGCGACGAAGCCATTTGAAAAGGGAGAAATTTGTATTCAAGGACCACATGTCACACCGGGCTATATTGGACGTTTCGCAGCGCGTCCGGCAACTGAGGATGGCTGGCTCGCATCAGGCGATATCGGGTATTTAGATGATGAAGGCTATTTATACGTTGTAGACCGCCGCGCAGACTTAATCATCTCGGGTGGAGAGAATATTTATCCGGCGGAAATCGAAAACGTCTTACACGGGCATCCAGCGGTGTTAGAAGCGGGTGTATGTGGTGTGGAAGATGATGTATGGGGGCAAGTACCAATGGCATGTGTTGTGTTAAAGCAAGCAGTGCCAATGGAAGAGCTACGTGCATACTGCTTACAAAAGCTAGCGAAATATAAAGTGCCAAAATATTTTTATGTGATCGATACATTACCACGCAACGGTGCGAATAAAGTGATGCGTCGTAAGTTAATAGATTACCGACCTCAAGGCTAACAGAAAAAAGCGATGAACTACGACGTATTTTGATAGTTGTAGCGCATCGTCTTTTTTATTTTTATATAGTTTGAATACCGGTGACACGTTTTGTCGACACAATCGCTGAAATTGCGGTGTAGTGTTGTTGCAGTTGTTGCGTAATTTCATCAGCTGCAATCATGCTATAAACCGTTCCATTCCCACCATAGCCAGCAATGTAGAATTCATTCGCATAATCAGGATGTGGCCCAATATACGGTAGTGCGTCACGGGATTCACCGAACGAGGCACAGTACACAAACTCGGCCTGTAGTTGCAGGTGAGGGAACAGCTTTTTGACTTCCTGTAATAATTTTTTAGCCTGCTTCTTCCGTTTTCGTGGTGACGTTGTCGGTTTTGAAAATGCTTCATCTAAGCCACCGATGACAAGTCGATTATCGACGGTTGTACGTAAATACAAATATGGTCGTGCAGTTTCCCAAATAAGTGCGCGTTCATGCCAAAAAGGAGCGGTTGTTGCTTGCGTAACAAGGGCGTACGAGCGACGAATATTGGCGCCAATTAAATGGTCAACCGGCAGAGGACTGTAACCAACTGCATATACAACATGTTTTGCACGGATTGTACCAGTCGTTGTTTCAAGGGTGATGGTGTCACCGTGTTGGATGTTGTGAACGTGTGTATTTGAAAAAACATGCAAGCCATCGTCAATCAGCTTTTGTAAAATGGCATGGACGAATTTCACTGGATTCACTTCCGCATCACCGTACGTCACGAGTGCAGCATGTTTTTTGAAGCCCATGTGCTGTTGGACTTGTTTTTTTGTCCAAAAGTCACAACGGAAGCCATGTTGTTGCAGCATGTCATATTCACGCTCTAATTTTTTCGCGTCTTCTTTTGTGCTGGCGTAGCACACACTTGGACGCTCAATAAAGTCAACATCACGATGGAGTTGCCCAGCAAGCTTTTGTAAGTCACTCATCGCTTGTACGCATCGTTTGTAAAATGTTACGGCATCGACAACGCCAATTTTTTCTGCTAGCTCATGCAGCATAATATCATTGGCATATTGCAGTAAACCGGTATTGGCAGCAGTACTATTGCTTGCCGGTTCATGGCTATCAATCAGCGCAACCGTATAGCCTGCCTGTTGCAATTGATGCGCACATAAAGCACCACTCATACCAGCGCCAACAATGGCAACGTCATAAACGTGTCGCATACAGAGTGGTTTTTCGTATAGGATAGGTGCTACAGTTTTTGGCCAAAATAATGAACCTTCGTGTAAAAGCATACAAAAACCCCTTTCAGAAATACGTGATTGTAATCAAATATTCCCAAAAGAGGTTTTTTATTAAACATGCTTATTGTAATGCTGTTTTTAATGTTTCGATATTTTCTTCCATTAGTGAAAGATAATCTTTACCTGCATCAATATCTTCTTGTGTTAATACACTTAAGTTATGCAGTGTTAACGACTGTGCGCCAACTTCATTTTGAATCACTTCGGCAAGCTTCGATGACACATTTTGTTCGAATAAAATATATTGCACGTTTTGCGCCTTTGCTTGGTCAACGATTTTTGTTAACTCTTTTTGTGATGGCTCGGCTTGAGAGTTTAACCCTGCAACGGCAACTTGCTCTAAGCCGTATTCACCAGCGATATAGCCAAATGCTGCATGCGATACGAAAAATGTTTTAGAAGAAGCGGCAGCAGCCATCTCTTTATAGTGTGTGTTGATTTGTTCTAAATCGGCAATCAATGCGTCGTAGTTTGCTGTAAATGTTTCTTGCTGTTCTGGCATTTGGGCAATTAATTGGTCTTTAACAGAGGCCGCTAATGTTTGCGCAATCGTTGGTGATAGCCAAACGTGTGGGTCATGCTCACCGTGGTCGTGGTCGTCATGCACCTCTTCTTCGTCATGTGCATGTCCTTCATGATCATGGTCGTCATGTGCCTCTTCTTCACCGTGCGAGTGGCCTTCACTAATGTGTAATTGCTCTTCCGTTACATTGTCACCGGCTGCAATCATTTTCACATCTTCATTCGCAAGTGTTTGCTGTGCTTTCTCAACAAAGCCTTCTAAGCCTAAGCCGATATAGAAGAATGTATCCGCATCTGCAAGCTTCATCATATCTTGTTGTGTCGGTTCAAATGTATGTTCATTTGAGCCTGGAGGATAAATCGACTGGACATTGACATAGTCGCCACCGATGCGCTCTGCAAAATAGCTTAGTGGATAAACGGTTGTATACACATTTAATGTTTCTTGTTGTACCTCGTTTTGTTCAGTTGTTGTCGTTTCTGTTGTTGCGGCATCATCACCACAAGCGGCAAGTAGCATTGCGGCAAGTGCTGCTGAAGCAAAAAATCGTTTTTTCATATATTGGACACTCCTCAAAAATTCAAATAGTAATCATTACGTTTTATTTAACGTTGATAACTATACCGCAACATAAAACAAAAAGCAAGCCCTCGAAAATTATTTTTTCGAGGGCCATTTTTCAGGGACGGGGTCAAAGCCGCCTTTATGGAGTGGGTGACATTTTGAAACGCGAAACACAGTCAGTAAAAAGCCTTTTATAACACCGTGCTTTTGAAATGCTTCAATCCCGTAATGTGAACATGTAGGATGAAAGCGACAAGATGGCGGTAGCATGGGTGAAATGAATTTTTGGTATAGTCGAATACCACCGATCATGAGTTTATTCATGATTTGCGACCATGCTGTTGTTGCTGTTGTTGTTCAATTTGTTTTGCTGCATCTTTTTTAAAGGCTATAAATACTGTAACTGCACCAGCAAGGAATAAAAAAAGCATAATAAAGAAAATTACAGGCAAAGAAAGTGCCATAATGATTCACCTCATTTAACAAAGTATCTTTATTATACCGCAAAAATTCAAAAAAGCGTGTTTTGACAAATCGTGCTACACTAAATTGGAGGAGTGATAACGATGTTTACATTTGAAGATTTGCGTGGCTGTAAAGTTGAATTAAGTTTTATGCCACATACTTTTGACGTTGCAAGCAAGCATGTACTCGTGTTAGTACAGCATGAGGGGAAATGGTTAACGACGCAACATAAAGTGCGCGGCACAGAATTTCCAGGAGGCAAAGTGGAGCTAGGAGAAACGTTAGTGGAAGCGGCGATTCGGGAAGTGTACGAAGAAACGGGTGTACATGTAACCGATGTGACATGGTTTGCAGAATATGCCGTACATGCAGAGCCACTATTTAGTAAAACGGTATTTTTAGCGCGATTTGCATCACAAGAGCCATTGCCGAATGATTTTGAAACAGTTGGCATGGCGTGGTTAGAGGAGTCAGCTGTTTTTAAAGCACAACCACTAAGCTTTTATATGCAAGACGATGGGATGCAAATGCTACTGCAAGAGGTGAAGTGTAGTGATTATAAATGGTGACATGATTACGCATCGTCCATATCCTTCACCACATGATAGCGTAAAGCTAACCGAAATTACATATAGCTCACGAGGTGTGTCTGTAAAAGGATTATTAGCAGAGCCAAAAGCGTCAGGTACGTATGAAGGACTTGTTTATTTACGCGGCGGGCTACAGCATGTCGGTATGGTGCGCGCTGCCCGTATTGCGCAATTTGCACAGCAAGGTTTTATCGTGTTTGCTCCGTATTATCGCGGTAATCGCGGGGGACACGGGCGCGACGAGTTTGCTGGAGATGACCGCTATGATGCGCTATATGCAGTCGATGTGTTAAAGCAATTTTGCTCATCGTCACGCATTCACGTATACGGCTTTTCACGCGGAGGCATTATGGCACTGTGGCTTGCTGCTATGAGCGATGACATTACGTCCGTTGTGACATGGGCAGGCGTTAGTGATGTGACTTATTTATATGAGGAGCGTGTCGATATGCGTCGGACATTAAAGCGCATTATTGGCGGTACGCCGATGAAGTATCCAGCGCGTTACGCTGCGCGTACACCGTTGTTTGCCTTAAATTATGTACAAGCGCCGCTATTAATTATTCACGGGACACATGATGAGCATGTCGATATTGAACATGCATACTTTTTAGCAGGCTGCGCTCGCGTGCTCGATAAACAGGTCGAAACATGGATAACAGAAGGGCAGAAGCATCATTATGGCCCAGCACTTAACCGACAGACGGTGCGTGATTTATGTAAATGGATGAAGGCACAATAAAAGGAATGTCCGATATGTAAAGCTCGGACATTCCTTTTTCGTTGTTTAAAACGCGTACCCCATTGGCAATGTAAAGCCGAGCCAAGCAATCACTAAAAATAACGCTGTCATTATCATTAAAAGTGTCCGCGTCGATTGCTGTGTCCGCTTTTTATGTAAGCAAAGCTCCATCGCTATAATTAATAAGGCGCCGACAAAAAATTTTGTGGCATATTGTAAAAAGTAGCCGTAATTCATCGCTTCTAGCACAAGAAGTGTTCCAGAAATAATGATAAGTGCATAGAAAGAGTGTAATGTTAGTTGAAGCGGGCGAGGGTGCTCGTTTTTAAAAAGCAGTACAAAAAATAATAAACATGCAGTAACCCATGTGAAAATATGAAAAGTTGTTGAAACTGTAAAAAATGCCATCGCTCATTCTTCTTTCTCTTTTTTTCGTTATCGTACTATAGAGGGAAATAAGTGAAAAGGCGTGCTTGTAACAGTACATAAACTGTTCAACATTGTCTGTGAACTTTTGTTCATCGTTCAATAAATGGACAAAAAATACGTAAGTAGGATATAAAAAAGCGTCCGAGATAGCATCTTGTTTCTGATAAACATTTGCTCGTGCGTCCCGACACAGGCGGTAACATTAACGGGAATAGCAATGTGTTTTACGATGAGGTATCGCATGAGCAACATAAAAATAGCCTTCAGCAGAGTTGCTGAAGGCTATTTTCTGTCTCAATCGCTTGAATCGAATAATTATTTTACTAAAGGAGCACCTTTAGATGTGATTTCTTCAGAAACGTTTGTGAACTTTTGGAAGTTTGCATTGAATAAATCTGCTAATTGTTTTGCTTGTGCATCATAAGCAGCTTTATCAGCCCATGCATCGCGTGGGTTTAATACTTCTGTTGGTACACCTTCAACGTGTTGAGGAATGTGTAAGCCGAATACTTCATCTTGAACTGTTGCTACGTCGTTTAATTTACCGTCGATAGCTGCACGAACCATTGTACGTGTGTAAGAAAGTTTCATACGAGAACCTACACCGTAACCACCGCCAGTCCAACCAGTGTTTACTAAGAACACTTGTGCACCGTACTCATCAATTTTCTTACCTAACATATCAGCGTAAACTGTTGCTGGTAATGGTAGGAATGGAGAACCGAAGCATGTAGAGAATACTGGTTCTGGCTCAGTAACACCGCGCTCAGTACCTGCTAACTTCGATGTGAAGCCGCTTAAGAAGTGGTACATTGCTTGTTCTTTTGTTAATTTAGAGATTGGAGGTAATACACCAAATGCATCTGCTGTTAAGAAGATAATTGTATTTGGGTGACCTGCAACTGATGGTAATACAATATTGTCAATGTAGTCGATTGGATACGCTACACGTGTATTTTCTGTTAAAGAACCGTCATCATAGTTACATACGCGTGTTTCTTCGTCTACCACTACGTTTTCTAATACCGCACCAAATTTGATTGCGTTATAAATTTCTGGTTCGTTTTCTGCTGATAAGTTAATTGTTTTTGCGTAGCAGCCGCCTTCAACGTTAAATACGCCATTATCTGACCAACCGTGCTCATCATCACCGATTAATTTACGGTCTGCATCTGCTGATAACGTCGTTTTACCAGTGCCTGATAAACCGAAGAATAATGCTACATCGCCTTCTTCACCAACGTTTGCAGAACAGTGCATTGGGAAAATATCTTTTTGTGGTAAAATGTGATTCATAATACCGAAGATTGATTTTTTCATTTCGCCGCCGTACTCAGTACCACCGATTAAGATGATTTTCTTTTCCATTGATGTAATGATAAATGCTTCTGAGTTTGTGCCATCAACAGCAGGGTCTGCTTTAAATGATGGTGCAGATACGATTGTGAAATCTGCAAGATGTGTTGGTAATTCTTCCGCTGTTGGGCGAATGAATAATTGGTGGGCAAATAGGTTGTGCCAAGCAAATTCGTTTACAACTTGGATTGCTATGCGAGATTCTTTGTCTGCGCCAGCGTAACCGTTGAATACGAACACTTCTTCTTGCTCTTTTAAGAAGTTTACTACTTTCACATATAAGTTATCGAATACTTCCGCAGAAATTGGTTGGTTCACTTTGCCCCAATCAATTTGGTCTTTAGTGCTTGCTTCTTCGACGATAAATTTATCTTTTGGTGAACGACCAGTGTATTTACCAGTTTCTGCGCGTAATGCACCTTCTACTGTTAATACTGCTTCACCGCGCGCTGTTGCACGTTCAACTAATTGAGGTACTGATAGCTGTGTGCGGATATTTTGACCGTTTAAAAGTTCATTCAGTTCGTTTTTAATTTCTACTGAGTTCATTCGATTCTACCATCCTTTTATGTGCTCCCAACGAATTCCGTGGGTGTTTGAATTAACTAAATTTAAAAATAGTATAACACATTAACTGAAATAGTCTATACTAATGTGGGATTTATTTTTGCCCTTTTTTGAGAATGTGAGAGAATTGACAAATATGTATGAAGTAGTTGACAGTGCCACTATTTTTTCGTATCATGGGGAATTGAACGGATACTCTTATCCCGAGCTGGTGGAGGGTCAGGCCCTATGAAACCCGGCAACCTGCAATATACGTTGACGTATAGCGTGTTGGTGCCAACCTGATGCAAGGATCTTCCTTGAACGATAAGAGTGAAAGGTAAACGAGAATTGAAACCCTTTCCTCATGTAATGTGGGCGAAGGGATTTTTTATTTTTAAGGTGTTAGGCATCATCATAACATCTTTATAAAGAGGGAGAAAGCATTTTTTCGTTACTAAGAAACTATTTTTCAAAAGTGATGACAACTAGCGCATATACGTGAAATGTTTACGTGATGGCTTTTTAATGTTTCTTCCTTATTATATATCTTTCGAATCCTCGTGTGAAAAGCGGCAGTGGCTTGGCGTCCAATCAACTAATTGAGGGGACTAAACATGGGTAACGAGTACCGTATCAAATTCGGGCGGCATTTCCGCCAAGATATATTAGGAGGAATTTTTCCATGACGCAACGTCGATTATTTACTTCAGAGAGTGTAACAGAAGGGCATCCAGATAAAATTTGTGACCAAATTTCAGATGCGATTTTAGATGCCATTTTAGCAGCAGACCCAAATGCACGCGTAGCATGTGAAACAACAGTAACAACTGGTTTAGTATTAGTATCAGGTGAAATCACAACATCTACATATGTAGATATGAAAGGGATTATCCGTGATACAGTTGCTGAAATTGGTTATACACGTGGGAAATACGGCTTTGATGCAGAAAACTTAGCAGTACTTGTAGCAGTAGGTGAGCAATCTCCTGACATCGCACAAGGTGTAGACCAAGCATTAGAAGCTCGTGAAGGTTCAATGACAGATGAAGAATTAGAAGCAATTGGTGCAGGCGACCAAGGTTTAATGTTTGGTTATGCATGTAACGAAACACCAGAACTTATGCCGATGCCAATTTCATTAGCACATAAATTAGCACGTCGTTTAACAGAAGTGCGTAAAAACGGTACATTAAACTATTTACGTCCAGATGGTAAAACACAAGTAACAATTGAGTACGATGAAAACAACACACCAGTACGTGTGGATACAATCGTTATTTCAACACAACATGATGAAGAAGCAACATTAGAGCAAATTCAAGCAGATATGAAAAAGCATGTCATTGCAGAAGTTGTACCGGCTGAATTATTAGATGACAATACTAAATACTTCATTAACCCAACAGGTCGTTTCGTAATTGGTGGACCTAAAGGTGATGCAGGTTTAACGGGTCGTAAAATCATCGTTGATACGTACGGTGGTTATGCACGTCACGGTGGCGGTGCATTCTCTGGTAAGGACGCAACAAAAGTTGACCGTTCAGCTGCATATGCAGCACGTTACGTAGCGAAAAATATCGTAGCGGCTGGTTTAGCAGACCGTGCAGAAGTACAACTTGCATATGCAATCGGTGTTGCACAACCAGTATCAATCGCTGTTGATACATTCGGTACAGGTAAAGTGGATTCAGAGCAAATCGTAGCATGGATCCGTGAAGAGTTTGACTTACGTCCAGCAGGTATCATCAAAATGTTAGATTTACGTCGTCCAATTTACAAACAAACAGCAGCTTACGGTCACTTCGGTCGTACAGACTTAAATGTACCTTGGGAAGCAACAGATAAAGCAGCAACATTACAAGCAAAAGCTGGTTTATAATTTATAGAAAAGAGGCACTAACGAATGTGTATTCGTTAGTGCCTCTTTTTATGTACGTAGTATTATTTTTGTAATGATTTGTAATACTGACCTTTTTCCACGTATTCACGAATAATACGGTCCATATCTTTGCGATCTTCTTCCGTAATTTCGCGTACGACTTTTACTGGAGAGCCCATCGCTAATGTGTTTGGTGGGATTTTTTTGCCAGGTGGTACAAGTGAGCCAGCGCCAATGAATGCACCTTCACCAATTTCAGCACCGTCTAAAATGATTGAACCCATGCCGATTAATGCACGTTTTTTAATCGTACAGCTATGTAGTGTTACTTGATGGCCAACTGTTACTTCATCTTCAATAATGAGTGGTGCTAGTGGACTTTGATGTAAGCAGCTTAAATCTTGAATACTTACGCGTTCGCCGATAATCGTCTTGTTTACATCACCGCGGATAACCGTGTTAAACCAAATCGTTGAGTGTGCACCAATCGTAACATCACCTGTAATCGTTACATAATCTGCAACAAAAACGGTCGGGTCGATTGTTGGGGATTTATCTTTATATGGGTAAATCATCGCAAATGCTCCTTTTTTCGATTATTATGAATTACATATAATCGTATCAAACAATACACATAAATGAAACAGCAGAAAAAAATAATGTTTTCATGTAACAGATGTATAATAGAAGAATGGAGGGATGCATATGTGGAAATGGGATGCCCAACAAGCACCAAAAGCGGTTGTTGCAATTATTCACGGTGCTTATGAATATCACTATTGGTATATGTGGTTAATTGAACAATTACGAGCAAATGGATACGATGTCGTTATGGGCGACCTGCCAGGGCATGGTGAAGTGAAGCGCAGTGAACATATTCATAATGAAAGCTTTCGCGATTATGAAGTATTTGTAAATCAAACATTAAAAGTAGCGATGACACATGATTTACCGGTATTTGTTATCGGGCAAGGTTTAGGAGCTACGCTTGTGATGCAAGGTATTAGAAAGAAAAGTATCGAGTGTGCAGGGATTATTTTATTATCGCCATGGCTACAATTGGATAATACACCAAGCAAATTATCCGGAGCACTTGCGAGTATGTCCAAAATTGTCGGGAATATGAAGTTGACACATCAATTATCATTATCAGATATGACGAATAATGAAGATAGCTATCCTGAATTACAAAATCAGCCAATATTTAGTACTCACATTACCGTTAGTTGGTATAAAGAGTTACAACATTTAATGCGTGAGATGAGCAATGACCAAATTAAAATACCAAATATTCCAACGCTTGTTATGACAGGTGGGCAGGACCGCATTACCAATACAGTTGCATCCCGAAAATGGGTGCTACAGCAACATTTAAGTGAGTTTCATTATAAGGAATGGCCGAACTGTCGTCATAACTTACATATGGAAGAAGAACGTGAGGAAATATTCCATTATATGAATGATTTCATGGCTAATATTTTGCGTTCTCTCGGATATATTATTGAATAAATTGTACTAGCACAGGGTGTTATCGCCAAATAACATTTGGATGTTAGTTCATAAAAATAACTTACAACATATACGTATTTATGTTGTAAGTTATTTTTATTTTGTGTATTAAAACACATTGCACAATATAAGATTTTGTAATATATTGAATTTTAAGATTAGTCTTTTTCTAAATGGAAAAAACGTATGAAAAAGACAATTTAGTACATAGAAAAAAAGGGGGCGGACAGATGAGTGAAGCAATTAGCTGGATTAATGGAATTTTATGGGGACCGTGGATGATTTACGGTATTTTAGTCGTTGGTCTATTTTTCTCGATTTTAACGAAGTTTGCACAAGTACGTTTATTCAAAGATATGATTACGTTAATGTTCAAAGGGGAGAAATCAGCAGAAGGTGTATCGTCATTCCAAGCATTATCGATTGCGCTGTCAGGACGTGTAGGTACTGGTAATATTGTCGGAACAGCATCGGCAATCGCGTTTGGTGGACCAGGTGCGGTATTTTGGATGTGGGTAACAGCGTTTATTGGTGCTTCTACAGCATATGTAGAATCAACGCTTGCTCAAATTTATAAGGAAAACAAAAATGGTCAGTACCGAGGTGGCCCAGCGTTCTATATCGAAAAAGGGATGGGTGTACGTTGGTTCGGTATTGTTTTCGCAGTATGTGCGATTTTAGCGGTGGCAATTTTAATGCCAGGTGTACAATCAAATGCAATTTCAGGTGCAGTAACAAACGCGTTTAATATTCCAGCGTGGGTAACGGGCGCATTTTTAGTTATTTTACTTGGATTTATTATTATCGGTGGGGTAAAGCGTATTGCAAATGCCGCACAAATTATTGTACCGTTTATGGCATTAGCGTATATTTTAATGGCCGTTATTGTTATCTTTATGAATATTTCAGAAGTACCCGATGTATTTGGGTTAATTTTCCGTAGTGCATTTAACTTGGATGCAACGTTTGGTGGGATGATTGGTGCGGCAATTGCTTGGGGTGTAAAACGTGCGATTTACTCAAATGAAGCAGGGCAAGGTACAGGACCTCACCCAGCAGCAGCAGCGGAAGTATCTCACCCAGCGAAGCAAGGTTTAGTACAAGCGGCATCTGTTTATATTGATACATTATTAGTATGTTCAGCAACAGCATTAATGATTTTATTTATGGGAACATACAATACAAATGTTATGGATGCAGATGGTGAGTTAGTCGCTGAAAATATTCCGGGCACAGACTATACAGGCTTTACACAAGCAGCAGTAAATGGTGCATTCCCATCGTTTGATGGCTTCGGCTCAGGCTTTATTGCAATTGCGCTATTCTTCTTTGCCTTTACAACATTAATGGCATACTACTATATTGCCGAAACGAATGTTGCGTATATTTTCAGAGGACGTAATGAAGTCGTCGCCACGTGGGTGCTAAAGTTTGTTATTTTAATTTCGGCGTTCTACGGTACAGTACGTACAAGTGACCTTGCGTGGGCGTTTGGTGATGTCGGGCTTGGTTTAATGGTATGGACGAACGTTATTGCCTGTCTATTCTTAACAAAGCCAGCAATTGCGGCATTACGTGATTACGAGGCACAGAAAAAAGCAGGGAAAGACCCAGTGTTTGACCCGGATAAATTAGGCATTAAAAATGCAGATTTCTGGTATGAATATCGTAAAAAGCACCCTGAAAAATACGGGGATAAGTAAATAAAAAGGAAGCGGGCACGAAGTGTGCTCGCTTCCTTTTTATTGTGCCGGTAATTCTTTTACCTTTTGTAAGGCAACAACAAATGGTGGGTCGTTTTGTTGGTTTAAAAATTGGTATTGTAACACATGCACATGCTTTTGTGGCAAATTTGAAACGTATTGGAGTACAGCATCACGTTCTTCTTTTCCACCGGCATGTCCGTGATAAATCACAAGTACGATGATGCCACCAACCGTTAATAATTGCAATAATGCTTCAATCGCAGGAACAGTGGTATTTGGCTTTGTAATAATTTCGTGGTCACTGCCAGGTAAATAGCCTAAATTAAAGACAGCAGCAGAAACCGGCTTTGTTACGTATTGTGCAACATTTTCATGCCCATCATTTAATACAAGCGCGCGGTGTTCAAGCCCTTCATCTAATAAGCGAAGCAGTGTCGCATTGACCGCTTCTTTTTGCACATCAAAGGCATACACTTGTCCGTCATCACCAACAAGTTGTGCTAAAAAGAGCGTATCATGTCCGTTGCCAGCTGTTGCGTCAACAACGGTATCGCCAGGCTGAATCGTCTCAGCAAGTAAATCCTGTGCATATTGTAAGACGCGTTTAAGCTTCATGTGCTGAAACCTCTTCTTTGTACAGTTTACCTTGCCAGCTACCGCGACGTTCAAGCTCTGCATCAATGCCATTTAGCACTTCCCATTTATTTACACTCCACATCGGACCAATCATTAAATCAATTGGACCGTCTCCTGTAATACGGTGAATAATCATGTCAGGTGGTAAAATTTCTAATTGGTCTGCAACCAGCTTCACATACTCGCCTTGGTCCATAAATTCTAGCATCCCTTTTTCATATTGCTTCACCATAGGCGTACCTTTTAATAAATGCAGTAAATGAATTTTAATGCCTTGTACATCTAATTTCGCAACTTGTCGTGCGGTTTCCATCATCATATCGTAGTCTTCTAAAGGTAGACCGTTAATAATATGTGTAACGACACGAATGCCATGCTTACGTAATTTTTCGACACCTTCTACATATGTTTTGTAGTCGTGTGCACGATTAATAAGCGTAGCCGTTTTTTCATGCACCGTTTGTAAGCCAAGCTCTACCCATAAATAGGTGCGTTCATTTAGTTCTGCTAAATATTCAACAACATCATCCGGTAAGCAGTCGGGGCGTGTTGCAATGGATAATCCCATAACACCTTCACATGCAAGCGCTGCTTCGAATTTTTCTTTTAGTACAGGAAGCGGTGCGTGTGTATTTGTATACGCCTGGAAGTAAGCCATCGTTAAGCCGTCTTTCCATTTATGCTCCATCTTTGCTTTAATTTGTTCGAATTGTACAGGAATAGGATCTACTTTATTTCCTGCAAAGTCACCAGAGCCGGCTGCTGAACAAAACGTACAGCCACCAAATGCAACAGTGCCGTCACGGTTTGGGCAGTCAAAGCCAGCATCAAGAGCCACTTTGTATACTTTTTTGCCAAATTCATTTCGTAAATAACGATTCCACGTATAGTAACGCTTTCCGTCTGACGGGAAAGGGAAGTTTGTTTCTGTCATATGTTTCATTCACTCCTTAACGCTTTATTCTAACATGTGGAGGCAGTGAAGTCATGTGTTGTGTCATCGTGAAATTGCGTTGCTATTAGATGGCGATGTGTCATTCTAAAGGTTCGTTTATGTAGGTGGGATAATAAAGGAGTTTAGTGGACTGGTAAATATATACGGATTTTTAAGTGAACAGCAAACATAATGGCGCTAGTAGATTTGTTTGGGTATAAAACTTTTTTCTTGAGAATTTCAAAAAACAAGCATAGACTGTTATTTTGTGAACTGACATAACGGAGGAAAAAGCGATGCCAAAACGTGTATGGATTTTAATTATTGGTGCGTTTGTGAATACAATTGGGAATTCATTTTTATGGCCTTTAAACAGCATCTATATCCATGATTATTTAGGGAAGTCTTTAACAGTAGCAGGCATTGTACTGATGCTGAGCTCATTAGCAGGTGTAGCCGGCAATTTAGTCGGTGGGTATATTTTTGATAAAATTGGTGGCTTTAAGACGATTGGTGGCGCGGTAATCGCCAATTTAGCAACACTGATTTGTTTAGTGTTTTGGCATGATTGGCCGAGCTATGTCATCTTTTTAACGTTGCTTGGCTTTAGCGGGGGCATTGTATTTCCCGCATTGTACGCAATTGCGGGGAATATTTGGCCTGAAGGTGGACGCAGAGCATTTAATGCGATTTTTTTAGCGAATAATGTCGGTGTTGCGATTGGGCCAGCACTAGCAGGACTTGTTGCGGATGTGTCATTTGAATATGTGTTTATCGCAAACTTATGCGCATATGCCTTGTTCTTCTTCATTGTGATTACGACATTTAAGCGCATTGATACGAAGCCTGTAAAGAGAACGACACAAGTGATGACGGAAAAAGTTTCAAATGTACCATTGTATGCGCTACTGGTGCTATGTATCGCACTTGTCGGTTGTTGGCTATCGTATTCACAATGGGCAGCGACAATTTCAACACATACGCAAGCGCTTGATATTAGCTTGTCACAATATAGTTTATTATGGACGATTAATGGCTTATTAATTGTAGCAGTGCAACCGCTTATTTTGCCGATTGTGCGCATGTGGGAGCATAAAGTGAAGCATCAGCTTGTGCTTGGCTTAGTGTTAATGGCATTGTCATTTGTTGTCGTTGCGTATGCAGGAGATTTTAAAATGTTTGCTGCAGCGATGGTCATTTTGACGCTTGGGGAAGTATTTTTTACACCTGTTATTCCGATGATTGCGAGTCAGCTTGCACCTATTGGAAAGGAAGGTTTTTATCAAGGTGTTGTCAATAGCGCTTCAACAATGGGGCGTGTTATTGGACCGTTAGTTGGTGGGATTATGGTCGATATGTATGATATGAAGGCGTTGGCACTTATGTTAGTCGTTATTTTATTATTGTCGATTGTGCCGTGTTTATTGTACGATAAACGCTTAAAAGCCATGAACGCATAACAAACACTTGTGATTTTAACGAGATTCGATTAAAATGAATGCGATACACAAACGACTGTGATAAGGAATAGTAGCGACTGAATTTTTTGTAGAGAGTTAGCGGATGGTGAAAGCTAATAAAAGGACAGCGTGAACTCGCCTTGGAGTCTGCGAGTGGTGAAAGTAAGTAACTATTTGCCGTTTTCCGCGTTAAGGAACTTAAGTTGAGTGGATACACTAAATTGGGTGGTACCGCGGGAGCTGCATTTTCTCTCGTCCCTTTTCTGCATGTGCAGGTTAGGGGCGGGATTTTTTATTTTCAAGAATTTTCTGTCAACTCACCACATTGAATAGAAATATTAAAGGAGGAAACGATTTATGAGTTTTAATCATCAACAAATCGAAAAGAAATGGCAAAAATATTGGTTAGATAACAAATCATTTAAAACGTTAAATGACGATTCAAAAGAGAAGTTTTACGCATTAGATATGTTCCCTTATCCATCAGGTGCTGGTCTACACGTAGGTCACCCAGAAGGTTACACAGCAACAGATATTTTATCTCGTTACAAACGTATGAACGGTTATGATGTATTACACCCAATGGGATGGGATGCATTCGGTTTACCAGCAGAACAATACGCACTTGATACAGGAAATGACCCAGCGGAATTTACAGAGAAAAACATCGCGACATTTAAGCGCCAAATTCAAGAGCTAGGTTTCTCATATGACTGGGACCGTGAAATTAACACGACAGACCCGAAATACTATAAATGGACGCAGTGGATTTTCACAAAATTAGTGGAAATGGATTTAGCGTACGTTGACGAAGTAGCAGTAAACTGGTGTGAAGCATTAGGTACAGTACTAGCGAATGAAGAAGTAATCGACGGTTTATCAGAGCGCGGTGGTCACCCAGTTGTACGTAAGCCAATGCGTCAATGGGTGCTACGTATTACAAAATACGCAGACCGTTTAATTGATGATTTAGAAGAAGTAGATTGGCCAGAATCAATTAAAGATATGCAACGTAACTGGATTGGTCGCTCAGAAGGCGCACAAGTGAAGTTTACGGTTGCTCATACAGATAAAGCGTTTGAAGTGTTTACAACACGTCCTGATACATTATTCGGTGCAACATACTGTGTATTAGCGCCAGAGCATGCGTTAGTAAAAGACATTACAACAGACGCACAACGCGAAGCAGTAGAAGCATACTTAGAAAAAGTAGCATTAAAATCTGACCTTGAGCGTACAGACTTAGCGAAAGAAAAAACAGGTGTATTCACAGGTGCATACGCAGTAAATCCAATTAACGGTAAAGAAGTGCCGATTTGGATTGCTGACTACGTATTATCAACATACGGTACAGGCGCAATTATGGCCGTTCCGGCACATGATGAGCGTGACTATGAGTTCGCAAAAGAATTTGGTTTAGACATCATTGCTGTACTTGAAGGTGGCGATATCGAAAACGAAGCGTTCACAGGTGACGGTGCACACATTAACTCAGACTTCTTAAACGGCTTAAACAAAGAAGACGGTATTACAGCTGCGATTAACTGGTTAGTTGAAAACGGTGTCGGTGAGAAGAAAGTAACGTACCGTTTACGTGACTGGTTATTCTCTCGTCAACGTTATTGGGGTGAGCCAATTCCAGTAATTCACTGGGAAGATGGCACAATGACGACAATTCCAGAAGCGGAATTACCACTTGAATTACCGAAGACAACAAACATTCGTCCTTCAGGTACAGGTGAATCGCCACTTGCGAACATTGCAGATTGGGTAAACGTTGTAGACCCTGTAACAGGTAAAAAAGGTCGTCGTGAAACGAACACAATGCCACAGTGGGCTGGTTCTTCATGGTACTTCTTACGCTACATCGATCCAACGAATGACAATGCCATTGCAGACCCAGAGTTATTAAAACGCTGGTTACCGGTTGATATTTATATCGGTGGTGCAGAACATGCTGTACTTCACTTATTATACGCGCGCTTCTGGCACAAAGTGTTATACGATTTAGGGGTTGTTCACACGAAAGAGCCATTCCAAAAGTTATTTAACCAAGGGATGATTTTAGGTGAAGGTAATGAAAAAATGTCGAAGTCAAAAGGGAATGTTGTAAACCCTGACGAAATTATCGAATCACACGGTGCTGACACATTACGTTTATACGAAATGTTCATGGGTCCATTAGAAGCATCTGTTGCTTGGAGCACAAATGGTCTTGACGGCGCTCGTCGTTTCTTAGACCGCATTTGGCGTTTATTTGTAACAGAAGAAGGTACGTTAGCAGAGAAAGTACAAGATACAGCAAACGTAGACCTTGAAAAGTCTTACCACCAAACAGTGAAAAAAGTAACGGAAGATATTGAAGGAATTCGCTTCAATACAGCCATTTCGCAAATGATGGTATTCATTAACGATTGCTATAAAGCAGATGTGATTCCAACTGAGTATGCAAAAGGCTTCATCAAATTAATTGCACCAATTGCGCCACACGTAGCGGAAGAAATTTGGAGCATTTTAGGTAGCGAAGAAACATTAACATATGCAGCTTGGCCAACATATGATGAGTCAAAACTTGTTGATGACGAAGTGGAAGTAGTTGTCCAAGTAGCAGGTAAAGTACGTGCGAAAATTAAAGTTGCCAAAGATGCAACAAAAGAGCAATTAGAGCAAATTGCGCTAGCAGATGAAAAAGTACAAGAATTTATCGCAGGCAAAGACATTAAGAAAGTTGTTGTCATTCCAGGTAAATTAGTAAACATCGTCGCAATTTAAGGATTACAAACTAGCTGTCTAGGGGATAGTCTCCTAGACAGCTTTATTTTTTAGGAGGAAACCAATATGAAATACAATCAAAAAATTATGTTAAAGTTAATTAATGAGACACGTTCATTACATGATGAATTAAAACAGATTAAGCGTGATACAGGTTTAGAGAAAAACTTAGCAGTGCGTGCTTTATATCACGCAGTTGTAGCAGAGAGCGGTCCGTACCAAACACGCTACCAAGAATTAGAACGCGAATATAAATAACAATCGATTGTTCGAGCATTGCTTGGACAATCTTTTTTTGTCTTTAGTACACTAGAGAAAAGGGGGAGTGGCTATGAAAGAGGCAACGTACGAAGTAATGTTTACACGTTCAGCATATGAAGTGTATGACGCGTTACGACATATTGATAGTTGGGCACATTTAGCGCCAAACTATGCGTTTCATACACATATTGCACAAGGGGTATCACATTGGACGATGAATGGTATTTTACCGAGTCGACCGATTCAAGCAGAAATTCGTTTTGTGAAGGAGCAGCGCCCAACGATTTTGGCATTTACATTAAACGGGTTGACGGAGGATTTTCTAGCGAAAGGACAAGTCATTATCACACCGACAGCAAGCGGCTGTTCGATGTTTGTACAAGTACGTGCGGAGGCGACAGGGCGGAGCAAGCTGTTGTTAAACCCGCTGATTCATACCGCTTTACCGCGCGTCACGAAACATTTAAGTGACAAGCTACACCATTTTATTGAACAGCAATAGCTGTAAAATTGACAAGGCATTGCATTTTTTTGCGATGTCTTATTTTTTTATAGTCAGAATTATTAAAGTTTTGTAGAATGGATGTTTATAGTTGAAAGTGAGGTAGACAAAATGGCAGCAGTAATTGGCGGTATCGGGATCTTTTTATTAGGGATGACGATGCTCACAAATGGCTTAAAGGAGCTTGCAGGGGATGCATTAAAAAAATGGCTCAATAAATTTACCGGAGGAACTTTTAGCTCGCTTATCTCCGGTATGTTTATGACCGTGCTTGTTCAATCATCGACGGCAACGACATTATTAACGATTGGTTTTGTCAGTGCAGGGTTATTAACATTTGCCCAATCAATTGGTTTAATCATCGGTGCAAATATCGGTAGTACGAGTACAGGTTGGATTATTTCACTCATCGGCTTTAAGGTGAGCTTAGCGGCGTTTTCATTACCGATGATTGGTATGGGTGTGTTTACGCAGCTTGCAGCACCGCGTGAGTATAAAACGTACGGCACGATTTTAGCAGGCTTTGGCTTTTTATTTTTAGGGATTGATTTTTTACAGTCAGGTATGGAAAGCGCACAGGACTTTATTCCGTTCGATGCCTTTTTAGCAGACTCAATGATGAATAAGCTAATTTTAATTGTCATTGGCATTATTATGACGATTATTATGCAAGCCTCATCCGCAGCGATGGCGGCAACACTTGCGGCGTTATTTTCAGGCGCCATTGATTATGAACAAGCTATTTATTTAGTCATTGGTCAAAATATTGGGACGACAGCAACGGCTTTAATCGCATCATTTGGTGCATCAGTTGCAGCGAAGCGAACATCGATGACACATGTATTGTTTAATGTGTTAACGGCAGTCCTTGTTGTCGCGCTTATTTCCCCAATGTTACAGTTAACAGAGTGGCTCACTGTAAGCGTAAACGGCTCGTTTGAAGAAACGGTCGCAGTCGCGGTATTCCATACATTGTTTAGTATGATTGGTGCATGTATTTTCGTACCACTTGTGCGTCCGTTCGCGAACTTAATTATGCGTATCGTACCGGAGAAAGAAAATCGTTTAACACGTCATTTAGATGACAGCATCACGCATATGCCAGCGATTGCGTTACAAGTAGCTTTCCAAACGTTAGTCGTGTTAACACAAGAATTGACGAAGCATGTGATGTTATTAATCGAGCAAAAGCGTGTGACCGTTACATTTGAAAAAGCGTTAGTGGAGATAGATGACGCATTAGAGGAAACACGTCGCTTTTTAGGCATGGTCCAGTCGACACAACGAAAAGAGCGCGAGCAACATTTGAATTTAATGCATGTCATTGATCATATGTCGCGACTGATTCGGGTGTTGCATGAACAGCAGCAAGCAGAAGCGGTATCGTTACAGCAACAAACGATTGAAGATTTCTATAATATTTTAACGCGTGTCGAAGCGGATTTGCATAAGCGTGAGCAGTTAATCGATGCGTCGTTATTACTAGAGCATACAGCAACGATGACGGCAAAGAAGCGCCGTGAGAAGCGTGAGGAATATTTTGAGCGTACCGTTACGAATGAAGTAGATGTAGAACAAGCGGCAGCAAAAGTTGAAGCAATTTTATGGGTCGATCGCTTAGTATTCCATTATTTCCGCATTACAGCGCGTCTCGCAGGATATGTACAGTTAGATGATAAAGATGATTAAATAAGACATTTGACGTTATACAAAGAGCGTAGCGGAACAAAGCCACGGCGAACGTGATCGTCGCCGTGGCTTTGTTGTTTGTGTATCTCATTGAGTTTGCTTCTAGAAAATGTTTATGCGAAGCTACCGGCACTCATACCGGCAATACGTCCTGTTACAAGTGCACTTGTAATATTGTAGCCACCTGTATAGCCGTGAACATCTAAAATTTCACCGCAGAAATACAGACCAGGCTTTTTCTTAGAGGCCATTGTTTTTGGTTCGATTTCTTTCACGGATACACCGCCGCCTGTGACGAATGCTTTATCGAGTGATTGAGAGCCGTGTACAAGCATCGTGAAGCTCACAAGTAGCTGTGCGAATGCGCGGATTTTTTCTTGTGATAGTTCAATACCTGTTAGTGTCGCATCGATATGAGCACGTGCCATTAAAAATAATAACCAACGCTCAGGTACAAGTGATTTCCATAAATTTTTTACCGCTTTTTTCGGTTCAGCTTTAATCGTTTTATTTAACATTTGGAAGCATGTTTCTTCGTTATAATCGACCAGTGACTGAATGCGAATTTGCACCGGCTCACCGCCCGTTTTCCGGAATTCTTTTACGGCAAATTGGCTACAGCGTAAAATCGCAGGCCCACTTAAACCGAAGTGTGTAAAGAGCATGTCCATTTGGTGCGTAATAAGGGGCTTACCTTTTTTGTTCAGTACAGAAACAGCCACATCACGTAGTGCCAAGCCTTGTAATTCACGTGCATGAATAAAGTCTTCTTTTGATGTTAATGGCACTTCCGTTGGGTAGAGTGGTGTTACGGTATGACCGGCACGCTCAGCCCATGGATAACCATCACCTGTTGAACCTGTTTGTGGTACAGCTTTACCACCAACAGCGACAACAACGGCATTGGCACGGATTTCTGTACCATCCTCTAAACGTACACCAAAAACTTTCTTCTCATCCATTACCAGTTTAGCGACCGGTGTATTTAAACGTGTTTCGACACCTAAACGCTTCATTTCATTTAACAGTGCATCGACAACATCTTGCGCACGGTCAGACACAGGGAACATACGTCCATGATCTTCTTCTTTTAGTTTCACACCTAAACCTTCAAAAAAGGTAATGATGTCCTCGTTGTTATAAACGGTAAATGGGCTATATAAAAAGCGACCATTTCCCGGAATATGTTTCACAATTTCATCAACAGATAGACGGTTTGTGACGTTACAGCGTCCACCGCCCGAAATCGCTAATTTTTTCCCAAGCTTATTGCCTTTTTCAATTAATAATACCTTTTTTCGTTGCTCTGCTGCAGCGATCGACGCCATTAAGCCTGACGGACCGCCACCAATAATTATTACATCATACATCGTTTTTTCGCTCACTTTCGTATTCTCAAAAGTTTAGTATACACGAAATGAAGAAATTATTTGAGTAAATAGGTTAGGAGAGGTAAACTATTTAATAGGTTTTTGCGCAGTTTTGCCAAAACAATGTCGCGGATTGTGACACCAAAACTAAATAAAGTAGGTAGGATTTATATGTCTTCATTAATGAAAGGAACAGCGATTTTAACAATCGGACTGTTTTTATCGAAAGCGCTTGGACTTATTTATATCTTCCCGTTTTATGCTCTTGTTGGTGAAGAGAATGTTGTACTTTATCAATATGCCTACATCCCATATAACATTTTATTATCGATTGCGATTTCAGGTGCGCCGATTGCGGTATCTAAATTTGTCTCGAAATATAATGCCATCGGGGATTACGAAGCAGGACGGAAGCTTGTACGTTCCGGTTTACTTGTAATGATTGTAACCGGTATTGTGTCATTTATTGCGCTCTATTTATTAGCCACACCGATTGCCCATATCGTCATTAAAGATGATGAGCAAATTTTTACAGTAGCTCAAATTGCTGAAGTGATTCGTTGGGTCAGCTTTGCGTTAATTGTCGTGCCGTTTATGAGTTTAACGCGCGGGTTTTTCCAAGGTTACGGTCATTATATGCCAACGTCTGTGTCACAACTGATTGAGCAAATTGTGCGGATTATTGTGTTATTAGGTGGCGCATTTGTCGTTGTCGTATTAATGGAAAAAGATGCGCTTGTTGCCATTAACTTCGCGGTATTTGCTGCAACAATTGGTGCGATTGGTGGATTAGTTGTTTTATACTTCTACTGGAAAAAGCATCAGCCAGAATTTGATACGCTACGTGCGACGAGTGTGTCGTCAGGTGAATTATCATATGGCAAAATTTATAAGGAAGTCATTACATATTCGATTCCCATCGTCTTTGTAGGTCTTGCGATTTCATTATTCCAATTAGTTGATATGTTTACGTTTAACAGCGCGATGGCATCAATTGGTTTAGCAGCTGTAACGGATACGTATTTCGGGATGTTTACGTTTTTAACGCATAAAATCGTTGTCATTCCGGTAATGCTGGCAACAGGTTTCTCAATGGCACTTGTTCCTGCGATTACAAAATTATATATGGAAAAAAATTATGGTGCTGTACGTGAATCAATGGATAAAACATTCCAAATTTTATTATTCATTACCGTACCAGCAGCAGTTGGTATTTCGTTATTAGCGGATGATATTTATCATTTACTGTATTCGAAAAGTGCAATGGGTGCTGAAGTGTTAGCGAACTATGCACCAGTTGCGATTTTATTCGCACTGTTCTCTGTAACAGCAGCGCTTTTACAAGGTATTGATTATCAAAAGTGGATTGTTACGTCATTAACAATTGGTGTATTAACGAAACTAACGTTAAACACGGTACTCATTCAGCAGTTTGAAGTGAATGGTGCTATTTTAGCAACAGCGATTGGATATGCGGTAACGATACTGATTAATTTAGTAGTCATTGTACGCGTTTTAAAATACCGTTCACCACAATTAGTGAAGCGTGTGTTGACAATTCTGTTATTGACGGCGATTATGGCATTAAATGTGTATGTTGTCAGTCGTTTAATGGGCTTATGGTTGCCACATGATACGAAATTACAAGCCATTATTCATTTAGCTGTGACGGTGTCATTTGGATTGTTTGTGTATGGTTTCTTATCATACAAAATTGGGCTGGCGCAACAACTTTTAGGCAAGCGTTTAGATGGTGTGTTACGTAAGCTACGTGTAAAAAAATAATATTCAGAGTGCTCACCACGTTTGCCTCGTGCAACGTGGTGAATTTTGTTTTACACTGAAGATGAACTATAGGAGGAATTATATGCGTTTAGATAAATTATTAGCAAATATGGGCTATGGCTCGCGTAAAGAAGTAAAGCAATTATTAAAACAAAAGGCTGTGCGTGTTGACGATGTTGTTGTCAAGGATGCAGCGATGAAAGTTGATACTGAAAAGCAAATCGTCACAGTGTTTGGTGAGCCGGTCGAGTATACGGAATTTATTTATTTAATGATGAATAAACCACAAGGCGTTATTTCTGCGACAGAAGATAATCGAGATGAGACGGTTATTGATTTATTAGACCCGCTTCATCAGCACTTTGAGCCATTCCCGGTAGGACGTTTAGATAAAGATACAGAAGGCTTTTTACTGATCACCAATGACGGGCAGCTCGCACACAATTTATTATCGCCGAAAAAGCATGTGCCAAAAACATATTATGCCGATATTGAAGGGCATGTAACAGAAGCAGATATTGAAGCTTTTGCGCAAGGTGTGACGCTAGATGATGGCTATCATACAAAGCCAGGGCATTTAGTTATTTTAGAAGCTGCTGAGCAATCGAAAATTGAACTTACCATTCAGGAAGGGAAATTTCATCAAGTAAAACGCATGTTTGAAGCGGTTGGCAAAAAGGTGACGTATTTAAAGCGTTTATCAATGGGCGATTTAGCGCTAGATGAGTCATTAGCATTGGGTGAGTACCGTGAACTTACATCAGAAGAACTGGAATTGTTACAAAATAGTCAAGGAAAATAGCAGAATAGCGTATGTATTAAACGGGACTTTCTATATAATAAATAGAGATTCCCGTTTTTTATAACGTTATTTTAAAAAAATGGGAAGCATGAAAGGTGGGATTGACAGTGAAAAGAACAGCCGTTTTAAGCATTGTTATTGTAAGCGTCGTGCTTTTTATCATATGGGGTATGAGTTTTCAACATAAAGAACAGCGTATTGTATTACAGCAAGAAGTGACAGTTGTAGATATAAAAGACGAACAAAAAATCCTTGGTACATTAGCTGCAAACACAATGATTTGGCTAGATGATGTACAACAATGCGATGAAGAGTGGTGTACCGTTATCTGGGGCGATATGACCGCGAAATTTGAGATGACAGAGCAAGTGGTCATTGAAAAGGTGAAAGAGCGTGAGGAAATAGCATCACAAGAAGCGACAGAAACGATTCAAATTGCACGAGATACAATTGTACATAATGCACAACAGCCGATTGGAACAATTGTTGCCAACCAAACATTTCCAGCGATTTCATTTACTGATGAAGTAGCCATTATACAGCTTGCGAACGGCTTAGGGGAAGTAGCGTTAAGTGATACGATGACAACGACAGCAACGCAGCTGAGCGAAGCGATTGAGGTAACAAAAGATACAACCATTTACCAGTTTGACCAATATGAACGTCGCTATGCCATCGGTACATTATATGCAGGCGAAGCATTTGAAGTCATTGAAACGATGCGCTATTACTATGTTATTCAGTTCGGAAACGGAGAAGCTTACGTACCGCGTGAGCATACACAGCCGGCTACTCAGCACATGGTCGAAGCACTTTATTTAAAGAGTGAAGCAACGGGTAGTATTATGGCAAATGAACCATTAACGGTACATACAAGCATGGCTACAAATGCACCTGTATTAGCAGTACTTGAGCCAGAGATGCGTTATGTCTCTGTTGGACAATGGCAAGAGTGGGCGATTGTCCGCATCGGTGGACGTGTTGGGTATGTACAAGCCGATACGACACATGAAGATGGTATTCCAGTATTGCATTATGAACATATTATTCCAAGTAAAGATGTGGACACGTTCCCCGCAACACATACTGTGACGACACTCGAACAATTTATTGAGCAAATGACGTATTTAGCGACAGAAGGGTATATGACGGTCTCAAAGGACAATGTATTGGATTACATTGATGGCAGTTACGTTTTACCACGTAAAGCTGTGCTTGTAACGTTTGATGGCGGTCTGTTATCGGCGAAGGAATACGCGTATCCGGTTTTACAAGAGCGTGGCTTCCAAGCGGTACAGCATATCATTGCAAGTCGCTTAGACCGTGCAGAGGGAGAGCAATCTTTCTCACTAACGGAGGAGCAGTTTATGACACTGAAAGATATCAATATGACAAAAGATGTTTTTGATATGGAGGCACAAACCTTTAATTTAGTTGGGGTAGCTGAAGAGAAAAGTATCTTTGTGCAACTACCAATAGAAATTGTTAAAGATGATTTACGCCAATTAGTAAACGAACTTGGCACGGTGACATCATTTGCATACCCGCACGGACAAACATCAGAGCAAGTCGTGAAGGCATTGCAAGAATATGGTTTCTTAATGGCATTTACACGTGAAGCGCGCGATATTGTAGTTGGTGATAACGCGATGCTGCTGCCACGCTATAGTATTACAACGGAAATAACATTCGACATGTTTAAAGAGATTGTCGCACCACAACAATAAACAAAAGGATCTGAGCTATAGCCTTATTTCTCATCAAAATGAGCGTAGTGAGATGATAAAAACTTGCTAGTGCGTCCACTATATGGCGTAGTAACAAATAGAAAAAATAGAGTTTGAGACAAAACAAAGCGTTAGGGAAAATGACGAAATTTCTCCTAACACTTTTCTGTTTTCGTCGTCGTAAATTTTCGAGCAGGCAATTCTTTCGGTACGGAGGCAAATGTTCCGCCAGAAGTCCGCTCTTCGTTTCACGACGACGTATCCAATTTGTATCATCGAACATCGTTGGTATTTATTTGAATTATACTTTTGTCCCTGAATCATCCTTTTTATCCCAATCTGTTTTTCGTATAAAAAAACCGTCGTCTACATTTGATTGGTCAAGTGTAGGCGACGGTTGAGAATTTCAATGTTTGAAATTCTGTACACGGATTTATTATATGTTCGGAAAAAAACGACCTTCATCATAAGGTCATTCTTTTCGTTGTAAGCGACGTTTAAGAAGATAATTTTACTTTTTTCTTCGTCGTTGTCCATTTGCCTCGACTTGGGCTAACAACCAAATCGTTAAAGGCTAACACATTCAAATCTCTTTGAATGGTGCGAGGAGTGATGTTGAACTCTTCGACTAAATCCTGTGTAGTAACCTCTCCTTTATCCAGGATAAACATGTACACATCTTTAATACGATTAAGCATTCGATCAGTAGTTGGTTTCATTTGTAAACCACTCCTTCATCTTAATTCTCTTGGCAAAGACTAGCGGACGACATGATATGTGGGCTGTACTTAAAATGAATAAGTTTATGCCTCATACATCTCCCTTATCTATAACTATTATCAGTTGTGAGATACTGACACCTATATTATAGCGGAATATAATTTTTTTTTCTACCATCTATCACTAATTAATACAAATTTCACATATGCAAGACAAATTTACACAAACGATATATTCATATCCACCAGAGATGTGCCTCTACGTTATGCAAATCGCATAAAAGGTGAACGAAGAAGACACAAGAAATTTTGAAACAATGATCATACAGCCATTGTTTTTTAACAGAAAAGGCGTACAATAGCAATACATTATAAATTGAGGTGATACGATGAATTGGGAGCAATTGGCACAATCTCGTAAAGAAGAATTATTTACAGAGTTACAACAACTTGTTCGTATTGACAGTGTGCTAGATGAAGACAATGCAAACGACTCGATGCCGTTCGGTGAAAAGCCACTTGAAGCATTACAATGGATGTTAGCGCGCGGAGAGGAACAAGGCATGCGTACAAAAAACATCGACAATATGGCAGGCTATATTGAGATGGGTGAAGGTGAAGATTCTTTAGGTATTTTATGTCACGTGGACGTTGTACCAGCAGGAGAAGGGTGGACATACCCACCGTTTGAAGGACGTATTGTCGGGGACAAAATGTACGGACGTGGCACGATTGATGATAAAGGGCCAACGATGGCAGCATGGCTCGCGATGAAGCTTGTAAAAGATGCCGGCATCTCGCTCACAAAACGCGTGCGTATGATTATTGGTACGGATGAAGAAAGTGGTTTCCGCTGTGTTGAACGTTACTTTGAAAAAGAAGAAATGCCAACAATAGGTTTTGCGCCGGATGCAGATTTCCCGTTAATTAACGCGGAAAAAGGCATCGCGACACTTATTTTTAGCGGCACCACTGCAGCGACGAGCAACGAAACATTAGTATCGTTCACAGCCGGAAAACGCACAAATATGGTACCAGAATCAGCCGTTGCCGTACTTGCTAGTAAGGATGAAGCACTTCCTGCACGTTTTGAAGCATATTTGCAGAAAAATCAGTATATAGGGTCTTTATTAAATGAAGAAGGTCGGTATATAATCGAGATGAAAGGAAAGTCAGCGCACGCGATGGAGCCTCATAAAGGTGTGAATGCAGCGGTGCTACTTGCAACGTTTTTACAGCATGAGCTACAAGGTGCGCGTGAACGAGCCTTCATTCAATTTATCGTCGATGTTTTTGGTCGTGATATTTTTGGAACGGCTTTACAATTAGATTTCAGTGACGATGTATCTGGCCCAACGACATTGAATGCAGGTGTCATTACATATAATGACAAGCAAGCAGAAGTAGCAGTAAGTATGCGTCATAGTGTGACATACCCATACGAAGAAAAGTTAACAGCTGCTCAGCAAGCAGTGTCGGCATTTTCAATGGCATTAGATATAGCTGATTATTCAGCACCACATTATGTGCCAGAAGAGGATGAGCTAGTGGCAACACTTTTAGATGTTTATCGTCAATATACAGGTGATATGCAAAAACCTTTATCAACAGGTGGCGGGACATATGCTCGTGAACTGACAAAAGGTGTGGCATTTGGGATGCTATTCCCAGGTGAGCCGGAGTTAGCACATCAAAAAGATGAATTTGTTGACTTAGATAATTTAGTAAAAGCCGCTGCTATTTATGCAGCAGCCATTGAGCGATTAGCCAAATAATTTTAAGAAGAGAAAAGGATGAGTAGAGAATGAGTTATTGCTTATACAACGATCAAATCGTTAAAAACGAAGAAATTATTATTGATAAAGAGGACCGCGGTTATCAGTTTGGTGACGGGATTTACGAAGTTGTAAAAGTATATGATGGTGAATTATTTACAGCAACAGAGCATATTGACCGTTTTTATGCGAGTGCAGAAAAAATTCGTTTAACAATTCCTTATACAAAAGATAAATTACATCAATTATTACATGAGCTAGTAGAAGCAAATAACTTAGGTACAGGTCATGTATATTTCCAAATTACACGCGGTGCATCACCACGTAATCACATTTTCCCTGGGGACGATGTGAAGCCAGTATTAACAGGTAACGTGAAAGAAAACCCACGTCCAGTGGAAAACTTCAAAAACGGCGTGAAAGCGACAGTACTAGAAGACCGTCGTTGGTTAATGTGTGATATTAAATCATTAAACCTTTTAGGTGCAGTACTTGCTAAGCAAGAAGCATACGAAAAAGGGTGCTACGAAGCGATTTTACATCGTGACGGTGTTGTTACAGAATGTTCATCATCAAATGTTTTCGGCATTAAAGATGGCGTACTTTACACACATGAAGCGAATAACTTAATTTTACACGGCATTACACGCGCAGTTATTTTACAATGCGCACAAGAGATTGGCTTACCAGTCAAAGAACAAGCATTTACAACAGCGCAATTACTAGAGATGGACGAAGTCATTATTTCATCAACAACATCGGAAGTAACACCATGTATCGAAATTGATGGTACAGTAATTGGCAACGGTACACCAGGTGAGTGGACACGTAAATTACAAGCACAATTTGAGACAAAAATCCCGAAACGCGTAGAAGCGTAATTTTAGCTCTAGAGGCTGAGGTAGCAGTCGGATTTGAACTCAAACGACATGCCCGAATAAAAAAATAGCTACATCGTCGCAACGTATAAGAGCCTGCTCAAACGGGAGCGACGATGAAAGTAGAAGAGAGATTGGGACAGAGCCCTATTTCTGATGAAAATAAGTGTATTGAGATGATAAGAATTCGCTGGTGCGTTCCGACACAAGCGGCGACTTCTGCAGGAAAAGCAATGTTTTTCTGCGACGAGTAACCGCAGGAGCATGGGCTTTTAAGAGGAACATCTGCCAAGAACGCCACGTCGTGTGGCAAGGCAGATGTGACAAACATCGTGTTTGCCTCAAGTCATGCCTGCGAAACGCGTCCGCTATGTGGAGTAGCACCTAAAGCAGAAAAATATCCTTCAGCAGTTATCATTGCTGAAGGATATTTCTTTTTGTACCAGTCTCTTTGTTTTAGCTCAGCGATTTTGGCGTAGATTAAGGCATTTGACATTGGACAGCCCTTCTTTTTTTACCAGTAGTCATGTAAAATAATAACTATCTAAAAGAACTTTATACATATGGAGTGTGACATAGTATGGCGCAGTTAATTAAATTACAAGACTATATTTCACGCTACCAACTTGATTTGAATCGTTATCCAACGCAATTTATACGGCTAAAGCGTGTACAATGGGATCGCGTGAAAGAACAATTTGAGCGGGGTGGAGCACAGCAACAGTGGGAGCCTATTGAAATCCAAGATGACGAAGAAAAACCAAAGCCGTCTTTTTTGAAGCGTCTATTTACGAAAAAATCAATGGAAGAAGACGCACATATCAATATCGAGGATCTATCAGTAGAAAGTGAGCTAGATGCTGAAGATACCATACCAGAAGAAGCAACGACGCTCCATTTTGAACCACGTATGGTATTTGAGCCGAAAAACATTGAAGAGCTAAAGCGTATGTATTTAGATCAGTTTTTCCATTTCCAATTGAAATGGGCAAGTTCGACATTGTTAGAGAAATCCTACGTCGACCCGCGTTATATGCGTGATACATTACTACGCACGCTTACGCAAAGCTTGCCAGATAGCTATTTACTGCTATATTTACCGGTGTTCCAAGTGAAAAAAGCGCCAGTCGAAGTCGATATCGTCTTATTAACACCGACTGAGGTTCTTTGTATTACGCCCATTGAACAACAAGATTTAGCCGTTTACGTAGCTGATGGTGAGCGTTTTTGGACACGCAAAATTGATAAAACATCGAAAAAAGTATTAAGCCCGATGATTCAGTTAAATCGTATGGAATCGATTGTTTCGAGTTTACTTCGCCAACATCAGATTGATTTGCCAGTGCGTAAAGTAGTATTATCACGCAACGGATTTATTGACCAGCCTGCGACGGTGTACGGCACGCAGTTTATTGACCAACGTAAGTTTTCAGAATGGTTCTTGCAGTTAAAGCGTTCAACTTCACCGATGAAGCACATGCAAATTCAGGCAGCGAGCGTGATTTTATCGCATACACAAACGACGAGTTTCCAGCGAGATTTGTGGAAAAATGACGAGGAAGCGGCACAACATGCAGCAGCTGAAGAATTACAAGATCAACCAAAGGATTAATTCACATGAACATCGTATTTATTGTCAATGAACATGCAGGGAACGGCAGAAATGTGTGGCAACGTATACAGCGTCAACTGACGATTCCATATGACGTGTATAAAACCGCGTACAAGCAACATGCGACGGCTATCGCTGCGCAAATTGCCGCAACGAAGCAGCCGACGTGTTTAATCGCAGTTGGTGGAGACGGCACAATTCATGAAGTCATTAGCGGTATTGTTGGCGCAACGTCCATCATTGTCGGCGTATTTAGTGCTGGCTCTGGCAATGATTTTGGACGCGCCTATGAAGTGTTTGACAGTGTAACAGCTCTTGAGCAGTGGTACGAAACAAAACAAATGGCTACGCACGATATCGGCACATTTCAGCAAGCGTTTTTTATGAATAATGCAGGATTTGGCTTTGATGCCTACGTCGCTGCACTTGCAAATGCCTCGACGCTTAAAAACATATTGAATCGGGTGAAACTAGGGAAGCTTGCCTATATTTATTTTTTAGTGCGCGCATTATTTACGTATGACACTGCGACATTTACGATAAACGGTGAACGTTACGAGCGTGTCTGGTTTATTACAGTCTCGAATCAGCCATATTTTGGCGGTGGTATGAAGCTGTCTCCGCATTCCAAAACGAATGATGGTATGTTAGAATGTACAGTTGTGCATCATCTTTCTAAACTGAAGCTACTGACGATGTTTGTCACGGTATTTTGGGGTGGGCATACGCACTTTCGAGAAGTTACGCAATTTACAGCGTCTTCGTTTCAAGTGGATGTATATGGAAAAACATATTGCCATATTGATGGCGAAACGTTTGTTATAAACAAGCAACCCGTGCCAATCGCTGTTCAACCGCGTAGCTGGCAGCTAGCACAAAAGAAAAGAAATGAGGAACTACATTGAGATTACGTCACAAACCTTGGGCAGAACAATTTATTAGCGATAATGCGCATATTGTTATTGAAGACCCAACACAATTTAAAGGCAATTGGTCAGCTGTATTTGGCAACGACAACCCACTACACATCGAAGTAGGAACAGGGAAAGGTCAATTTATTACAGGTATGGCATTACAAAACCCAGACATTAACTATATCGGTATTGAATTATTCCCGAGTGTAATTGTGTGTGCGGTTGAAAAAGTATTAGAAGCAGAAACACCAAAGAACTTACGTTTATTAAAAGTGGATGGAGCGAACTTAGAAGAATATTTCGCAAAAGGCGATGTTAGCCGTGTGTACTTAAACTTCTCAGATCCATGGCCGAAAAAACGTCATGCGAAACGACGTTTAACACATGCTACATTCTTATCAATTTATGAGCGCATTTTACCAGACAATGGCGAGATTCACTTTAAAACGGATAATCGTGGTTTATTTGAATTCTCTCTTATTAGCATGAATGAGTATGGCATGAAATTGAAATATGTTTCACTAGACTTACATGCGGAAATGCCGGAAGATAATATTATGACGGAATATGAAGAAAAGTTCTCAGCAAAAGGACAACCGATTTACCGTCTAGAGTCGCAATTTGTAACGCAATAGTCAATTCGAAAAAAGGGGAGAAGTAGAATGGACAAGTATGTATTTCACGATATGACATTAACGTGGTTAAACGGAGGGATAACGTCGCTTGATGGTGGAGCGATGTTTGGCGTTGTGCCAAAACCGCTTTGGCTACGTAAATATCCAGCGAATGAGGCCAATCAAATCGAGCTGTCGACAGAGCCGATTTTAGTGCAATTCGGTGGCAAGAACTATGTCATTGACACGGGTGTAGGTCATGGCAAGTTAAATGAAAAACAATTGCGCAATTTCGGTGTCACTGAAGAAGGTGATATTGAAGGAAGTTTAGCGCAGCTAGGTTTAACAACAGCCGATATTGACGGCGTATTATGCACGCATTTGCATTTTGACCATGCAGGTGGCTTAACGCATTATGAAGGAGAGACGCTTGTTTCAACATTCCCGAAGGCGACGATTTATGTGTCGCAAAAAGAATGGGATGAAATGCGTAACCCGAATATTCGTTCAAAAAACACCTATTGGAAAGAAAACTGGGAACCTGTGCAAGCGCAGGTCGTAACATTTGATGAGCGTCTAGAAGTAGTACCAGGCATCGAGATGATTCACACGGGTGGACATAGCGATGGGCATGCCATTATTAAATTAACACAGCAACAAGAGGTGTTAATTCATATGGCTGATATTATGCCAACACACGCACACCAAAATCCGTTATGGGTGATGGCGTATGATGATTATCCAATGACATCTGTATTTACGAAAGAAAAACTAATGGCTGAAGCGTATGAAAATGGCTATCGTTTTATTTTTTATCACGATGCGTATTTCCGTATGATGCAGTGGGGACAAGATGGTAAAACCGTCATTGACTCGCTACCTCGTACAAAGCCGGTTGCCGTGCCATTAACATAAGAACGATATAAAAAAGCTTGCTTGGCATATGCCGAGCAAGCTTTTTTATGGGTAAGTGTGGGTAAAAATGATACAGATTGTGTGTTAAAAACGTAAATATGCAACCATGCCTTCTACATCATCAATGGCTAATTCAATACCAGCAGATGCGGCATTTTTTTGAAGCACATCGTTAATGTATAGGCGGATTGCGGCAATAAATGTGCCTGTGTTGAAATATTCAATGTGACCGGCAACGTCTGCTTCTGCACCGTAGCCAGCTGCGTCATCATATGTTAATTCAACTGTTACAGCTGAAGGCTCAACATTTTTGTAACGCGCATGAAAGCGACATACTGCATTGACTAAATCTTGTTCAAGTAATGTTATTTGTTCCATGGAGTATCTGTCGCCTCTTTTTGCTCTTTTTTACGACCACCAAATAGCTTTTTGATGACGAATACTAATAGACCAACAACTGCAACAATCGCAAGCATGTTAATCATAAAGCCTAAAATTGAACCTAGCATACCTAAGTCACCGAATAAACCACCGAATAATAAGCCCGCTAGACCACCAATCATTAAACCTTTCATAAGACCGCTAGACATGAAGCCGCCCTTTTTCTCTTCAGGTTTTGCTGTTTTTGCAGATGATGAATTGTTATTATTCGTCGTTGCATTATTGTTATTTGTTGTGTTGTTGTTATTGTTCACAGCTGCATTTGAGTTTGTCTCATTATCATCTTGTGAATTGTTATTATTGTTATAGTTTTTCTTGCCTGACTTATATGACTTTGCTTCTACTTGTGAAACATCGTCAAATGATAGAAAGCTTCCCACGCTTGAGAAGATTAACGTCATCGCAAAAAGAGCTGCGATAATTTTTTTCATTTTGTTCCCTCCGACTATTATTTTCTCGTAAATGACTTTACTTTCTTAGTATATCATCAAGAAAGGTCAAAAAGAAATAATCACATCGCGATTACGCAAGAATACACATATTTTAGGGAAAAAGCGAATAGACGCATAAAAAAAGGCGTCTCCACCTTTATCGTGAAGACCCCCATTCTCGAAACATTATACTTTTTTAGCAGCTTGTTGTGCCTCAGCATATTTATTAAAAATGTTTTGTTGTAATGCTTGCACCGAACCGAGCATTGCTGATGTGTTCAACTCTTTTTTAGCTGTTAATGTATGGTCAATATAGCTCGTTAACGTCGTCATATTTGCCTGTAGCTTATCGATGCGGTTTGTTATCGCAGCATTCGGTTGTTCGACTTGTTGAAGCGCTGTTAACTGCGTATCATATTGGTCTTTCGCAGCTGATAGATGCTGCATTTGTTGTGCGTCAAATTGTGCCATTAATAAAGTAGATAATGTGCTCGATGACGTTGCGTTTGTAGCGCCACCGAAGAGGGAAGCGGTAGAACGTTCGTCAGCAGGTATATTTGACTGCATTAAGTATGTTTGCATTGCCTCTGTCGGTGTTGACGTACTGCCGCTTAACAGTGAATTTAAATAATACGCGTATGTCGAATTAGCGCCGAGTAATTCACTGACACTTTTCGCGCTTGTTGTATCGGTTGCAGCGAGCAGTGATGAGACATCATTTGTCGATGAAGTTTGCATATATTGTTGTAAAATGTCGTTAAAATTTGTTGTTGTTGCTGTGGTGTTCAATGTTGCTGTTGTTTTTGGCAACAGCGATAGTAAGTCGAGAGAGTAATTGGACTGAATCAATGAAAGCCCTCCTTATCGAGCGATATAGCTCTAATATCGGCAGCATTTGGAGCAATATCAATAAAAAAAGTGTGACTAGAATAATTTCTAATCACACTTTCGCATAGATTAAACGCGTACTAAATCTACAACTACACCAGAACGAGCGTCTGCTGTAAATTCAAATGATTCTGTTTCGCCTTCAACAACGCGAGAAATACCACCACGGTAAACTGGTAATTCACCAACAGTATGTTTAATTGTTTCTGGTTTTGCATAAATCCAAGTCGCATCGATTGGAGACTCTTTGCGGAATTCATCTTTAATACCTTGTAAGACACGGTCAGAAGACATGTATGGAGATACACGCTCAGTTGTTTGGTTTACTAATACTGAAACAGCAACACCTGTTGCTACACCTAAAAGAAAATCACGTAAGTTCATTGTTACGTCCCCCTTAACTCAATATGTTTCTATTGTATCATAACAAAAATATTCTAAAAAGGAGAAAGAATTTCGAATTGCGAAATGATTATGTTATAATTGAGCGTACTATATGTGAAAAAGAGAGGCGACTGTCTTGAACGAGCAAACATTACAATTATTTAAAACATTAACAGAATTACCAGGAGCACCTGGACAAGAGCATGCGGTACGTGCATTTATGCGTAGCGAGCTAGAGAAATACTCAGATGAAATTATTCAAGATAATTTAGGTGGCATTTTTGGCGTGCGTAAAGCAGTAGACGACAATGCACCGAAAATTTTAGTAGCAGGGCATATGGATGAGGTTGGCTTTATGGTAACGTCAATTACCGACAATGGTATGATCCGTTTCCAACCTTTAGGCGGCTGGTGGAACCAAGTAATGCTAGCGCAACGTGTAACCGTGTATACGAAAAATGGTGAAATCCCAGGTGTCATTGCATCGATTCCGCCACATCTTTTAACAGATGCGGAACGTGCAAAGCCAATGGATATGAAAAATATGCTTATTGATATTGGTGCGGATTCAAAAGAAGATGCACAACAATTAGGCATTCGTCCAGGGCAGCAAATTATTCCTGTATGTCCATTTACACCAATGGCAAACCCGAATAAAATTATGGCAAAAGCATGGGATAACCGTTACGGCTGTGGTTTAGCAATTGAGCTATTACAAGAACTACACGGCAAAGAAGTTGCATCTCACATTTATTCGGGTGCCAACGTCATGGAAGAAGTTGGTTTACGTGGTGCACAAACGTCAGCAAATATGATTCAACCCGATTTATTTTTCGCACTAGATGCTTCACCAGCAAATGATACGTCAGGTGATAAAACGCAGTTCGGTCAATTAGGTAAAGGGCCACTACTACGTATTTTTGATCGCACGATGGTTACGCACCGCGGCATTCGTGAATTTATTTTAGATACAGCAGAATCAAATAACATTCCGTATCAATATTTCGTATCACCAGGTGGTACGGATGCAGGACGTGTACACACAGCAAACGATGGTATTCCATCAGCAGTTATTGGTATTTGCTCGCGTTATATTCATACATCGGCGTCAATCATTCATATTGATGACTATGCAGCAGCAAAAGAACTATTAATTAAATTAGTAACGTCTTGCGATAAAACAACAATCGATTCAATTAAAGCAAACGTATAAAATAGTCGTGTAGCAAAGTATTTGCTACACGATTTCTTTGTAAATAGAGGAGTGAAAAAGATGAAAATTGCGATTGGCACAACAAATCGTGCAAAGGTAGGCGCAGTAAAGGAAGCGTTACAACAATTGTATCCACAGGCAGATTTTATGGAAATTAGTGTGCCATCTGGTGTTGCAGACCAGCCGTTTTCTGATGAGGAAACGCGACAAGGAGCGATGAATCGTGCACAAACAGCGCTTGAAAAAACAGGCGCACATATCGCGTTTGGGCTTGAAGGTGGCGTCCGTGAATTAGACGGTGAACTGTATTGTTGTAACTGGGGTGCAGTTGCAACGCGTACGCGTACATATACGAGTAGTGGGGCACAGTTTTTGTTGCCAGAAGAAGTTGCGCAGCCAGTAAGAAACGGACAGGAGTTAGGTCCAGTGATGGATGCATATACAAAAAAACGCGACACACGTCACGGCTTAGGCGCTGTTGGTGTGTTTACAAATGGCTTAGTTGACCGAAAAGAGATGTTTGTACATATCGTGCAATTATTAATTGGACAAGTGCAGTATTATGAAGGCAAGTAGTTTGCATAACACCCCAATCCTCCGTAAAATAGAACAAGTGATAATGAAACGGATAAGCAAGTAACAAGTAGGAGGATTTATATGGAATCAACAACAATGGTTGACTTACTGAAACAGCGTTTAGGTGTGGATACATTTATTTATACGTACGATGAAAAGCATGATAAATTGCGTTTAGACCACCCGACGTTAAACAAAGGGATGGATATTGCGGTAGGTGCAGTTGCATCAAAATACGATACGGTAAAAGAGCAAGCAATTGAAGAGGTTGTTTATACAATTGCACAAACATTTGCAGCGATGGAAAAAGAAGCAACGCAAGGCTTCGACAGTTTAGCAAATGTGTATCCGGTCATTCGTGCTGCATCGTTTGCGAAAGCATCAAAGGAAGGGCATACGTTTATTACGACAGACCATACAGCAGAAACACGTATTTATTACGCGTTAGACCTCGGTACAACATATCGATTAATAGATGAGCAAATGCTTGAGAAGTTACAAGTAACCGCGCAACAAGTAAAAGAAGCAGCACGTTTCCGCGTGAAGAGCTTACCAACAACATATAAGGTCGATGAAGTACGCGGTAATCTGTTTTATTTCGTCAATGTCAATGATGGTTATGATGCATCACGCATTTTAAATGATAAATTTTTAGCGGATATGGCAGCGAATGTGGAAGGGGAAATGACCGTTTCTGTGCCACACCAAGATGTTTTAATTATTGGGGATATTCGCAATGAAGTTGGGTATGATATACTAGCACAGATGACGATGCACTTCTTTACAGTAGGAATGGTGCCAATTACGTCACTATCATTTATTTATGAAGACGGCAAATTAGAGCCAATCTTCATTTTAGCGAAGAACAAAGTGAAAGAGGAGAATAAGGACCAATGATCGTTTCTTATAACAAAGCACACGTAGGCGATGTGCTATTAGTAAACTTAACAACAGATGCAGTACAAACAGTAGAGATCGAGCGTAAAGGTGACGTTGTGTTACTACGCGAAGCTGGACAACCAGAAGTAAAAGGTTTTAACTTATTTAACGCAAGCAAATACATCGAGCTAGATGTTGCAGGAAATGTAGAAGTGACAGAAGACGTTGCACAAAAAATCCAAGCAGCATTAAACGAAAACGGTGCAGAAGTAGCATTAACAGTAGACTTCTCTCCAAAATTTGTTGTTGGTTATGTTGAAACAAAAGAAAAACACCCAAATGCTGATAAATTAAGCGTTTGCCAAGTAAACGTAGGCGACGAAACATTACAAATCGTATGTGGCGCACCGAACGTTGAAGCAGGTCAAAAAGTAGTTGTTGCGAAAATCGGTGCTGTAATGCCATCAGGTTTAGTGATTAAAGCAGGTAACTTACGCGGTGAAGATTCATTCGGCATGTTATGTGCAGCGCGTGAATTAGCCATTCCAAATGCACCACAAGAAAAGGGCATTTTAGTATTAGAAGATTCAGCGGTTGTTGGCGAAGAGTTTGTAGCACCAACTGTATAATCGATAGACAAAACAGGAAGCAGTGGCATACTGCTTTCTGTTTTTTTTGTTCCGACTCATATTAGATGTTACATGTGAACCACATAATGCGACGTTATAAATAAGGAGTTTAGTCATACATAGAGAGCAAAGAGACATAGCTTGTTGCAGGAACTTGGAAATATCCGTATCTTTTAGTGGCTTTTATGCAGTTATTGCAAGCGAGCGGTGAAAAAAATCATCAGTTTATGTTATGCTAAAGGCGGAAAGACGCTCGTTTTGAGATGATTTCCAAATTGCACGATTATAGAAATGAGTGACCGTATATGAAATGGCTTAAAAAAATTAATGAATTATTTACACATAAAGAATTACGCGATAATGAACCCGAATATTATGAAGATGATACAGTGGAAGAAACAGTACAGTATGATACAGCACCTATACAAAAAGAAGTAGCGGAACAGCCAGCAAAAAAGAAGTTTGAAGTGCTAAAAAATGATGCGCCTGTGCCAAAGGAGAGTTCATTCCGCTTCCCGTTAATACCGGATGAGGCAGAATTGTATGAAGCGACAGCACCACGTCCAGAACCTCGTGCACCAAAAGAGCAAAAGCAACAAGACCCATTAAATGTTGTTATTGAGCATGACCCAGCAGCACCAGGGCTTCGTGATTTATTAGCACAGCGTCAATATGGCTCACAGCGCCGTACACCAGAGCGCACACGTATTCCATTACTACGTCAGCAACCACCTGTACAACCATCGTTTTACCAGGAAGAAGCGCAGCCGCCTTTTATTGAGCCGGCGCCTGTTGTAGACACACCAAAAGTAGAGATGTTTGAGACGAAGCGCTTTACACCAACGATTGTGCCTTCACCGATATTTGGCTATGCAGAGCCTACGGATTTAACGAAAAAGACACCGGTTAAAGAACCGAGTACGATAAATCAATTATTAGATAAACATCGTCAAGAAATGCAGGACTTACCAAAGTCAGCAGAGCCTTCGCTAGAAACATATACGAAGCCAGAAGTGACAGCGGAGCAAACGATTTTACAAACGGTTGAGCAAGCATACGCAGCTGTTACACCGGCTGTCGTAACAGAAGAGTCATCATCAACATCACAAATTGTCGAAACATTGAAAGAGGTTGCGGAAAAGCCAACTATTGTAGAAGATACAGCGTCTACACAACCTAGCACAATGAACATTCAGCAAGCGCATGTAGAGGATGTAGTCATTAAAAATGTACATGTTATGCAAGCAGTTGAACAAACTACGATTTCGCCGACAGCAGAAGTGCAAGAGGTAAAAGAAGTAGCACCAGTGTTAGACGCAGCCGAAGTACAAGAGGTAAAAGAAGTAGCACCAGTATTGGACACAGCAGAAGTGCAAGAGGTAAAAGAAGTCGCGCCAGTGTTAGACGCAGACGAAGAACAAGAAGCAAAAGAAGTAGCACCAGTGTTAGACGCAGCCGAAGCACAAGAGGTAAAAGAAGTAGCACCAGTGTTAGACGAAGCCGAAGCACAAGAGGTAAAAGAAGTAGCACCAGTGTTAGACGCAGCCGAAGCACAAGAGGCAAAAGAAGTCGCACCAGTGTTAGACGAAGCCGAAGTACAAGAGGCAAAAGAAGCCGCACCAGTGTTAGACGAAGCCGAAGCACAAGAGGCAAAAGAAGTAGCACCAGTATTAGATACAGCTGAAGAACAACAACCAGTCGTAAACGTTAAAAAGCCTGTGGAAGATGGAAGTGAGGTAGTTTCATCAAAGCCGGTATTTGTCGAGAAGTCACGTCCATTTAACGTTGTTATGCTAAAGTCGGACCGTGAAAAATTAGCACGTAAAGAGCAGTTATCAACTTTAGTACAACAAGGTACAGTGTTGCCAACACCAGCACCAATTGCAGCAGTATCTTATACACCACAAAAGGGAACCGTGACACCGATTGCAGATGTACAACAGCCGACTATGTTTACAGAAGATGTATTTGAGGAAGATTTAGAAACAGAAGCGTTATCTGTAACGCCAACGCCCGCTGCGACTACGGATGTACAAGCGACAAATGAGGTATTACCCTTTCAAGAGACGCTAGAGGACATCGAAGAGCAGGAAGAAATCAACGTTGAACCAAATCCTGTTCGCGTATACGAAAAGCCGCATGATACGTTTTTAGCACCACCAGAAGAAAATTTACAAGATACAGAATGGATGGAAGAGCAGGGGGAACGTCTTGTCGAGGCGCTATCTTACTTCCAAATTAACGCGCAAATTGAATCCATCGTACAAGGACCAGCTGTTACACAATTTGAAATTACGGTCGGGCAGGGAACGAAGGTAAGTAAAGTACGCAACTTAGCTGATGATTTAAAATTGGCTTTAGCCGCGCGTGATATCCGTATTCAGGCGCCAATTCCTGGGAAAAGTTCCATCGGTATTGAAATTCCAAACCGACTCTCACGTCCAGTACGTTTATCTGAACTGATTTCGAGTGAGCCATTTTTGCAATCGACATCGCCAATGGAAGCGGCATTAGGGCTTGATTTAACAGGTTCGCCAGTTACGCTTGATTTACGCAAAATGCCCCACGGTTTAATTGCAGGTGCAACAGGTTCAGGGAAGTCTGTATGTATTAACTCGATTTTAGTAAGTTTACTCTATAAAGCAGCACCTCATGAGCTAAAACTATTATTAATTGACCCGAAAATGGTCGAGCTAGCACCATTTAATCATATTCCGCATTTAGTGAGTCCGGTAATTACCGATGTGAAGGCGGCAACAGCTGCATTAAAATGGGCTGTTGAAGAAATGGAACGTCGTTATCAATTATTTGCGCATACAGGTGTTCGTGATTTAGAGCGTTACAACAAAATGGCAGAAAAAAATGATAAGCCTGGACATAAACTACCGTATATTTTAATTGTCATTGACGAGTTAGCAGATTTAATGATGATGGCGCCACATGAAGTCGAGGAGTCTATTTGTCGTATTGCGCAAAAGGCTCGTGCATGTGGGATTCATTTAATTGTGGCGACACAACGCCCGTCAGTAGATGTGATTACAGGATTAATTAAATCGAATATCCCAACGCGTATTGCTTTCATGGTATCGTCACAAATTGACTCGCGCACAATTATTGATACGCCAGGTGCAGAACGTTTACTTGGTCGTGGTGATATGCTGTACTTAGGCAGTGGTAAAAATGCGGCTGTGCGTTTACAAGGTACATTTGTAACGGACGATGAAATTGAGGAAATCATTGAGCATGTACGTGCACAAGGGGAGCCAGATTATATTTTCCAGCAAGAAGAGCTTTTACGTAAAACAGAGCTAGCAGAAGAAACGGACCCGTTATTTGAAGAAGTATGTCGTTATGTGTATGAACAAAAAACAGCTTCGACATCATCGATTCAACGTCGCTACCAAATTGGCTATCCGCGTGCAGCAAGAATTGTTGATTTACTAGAGCAACATGGTTTTATTTCGGAAGCGAAATCAGGCAATAAGCCACGTGACGTCTTCATTACATTAGAAGAAATCGAGAATATGTTTAATTAGTCAAGACAGCATGACAAAAAATGCTATAAAAATGTGCGCAATGCTGAATTTTTAACGACAACCGTTTAATTTTACGAACTACTCGCGCTTTTAAGAAATAGTGGTATAATGGTTAATCGATAATAGTTAAAAAAATGGCGACATTTTATCGAGCAAAACGGCATTTATGCAACAGGTATAAATCATTTTGCGCTTATAGAAGGGTTTTAATTTCCCAGGAGGGTTTAATTTTATGACATTATTTCATTTTACCGGTATTAAAGGCTCAGGTATGAGTTCATTAGCACAAGTTCTGTTTGATTCAGGATTCGCAGTGCAAGGATCGGATGTAGACAAATACTTCTTTACACAACAACCATTAATGGATCGAGGCATTACGCTATTACCATTTGATGCAGCAAATATTCAAGAAGGTATGACGGTAATTGCAGGTAACGCATTCCCTGATGACCACGAAGAAATTGTACGCGCGAAAGAAATGGGCGTAGAAGTCATTCGTTATCATAAGTTTTTAGGTGAATATTTAACAAATTACACATCGATTGCGATTACAGGTGCACACGGAAAAACATCAACAACGGGCTTAATGAGTCATGTTGTTCGTGGATATGAGCCGACATCTTATTTAATCGGTGATGGTACAGGTTCAGGGCAAGAAAATGCATCATTCTTCGTATTAGAGGCGTGTGAATATCGTCGTCATTTCTTAGCATATACACCAGATTATGCAGTTATGACAAACATCGATTTTGACCACCCAGATTATTTTGCGGATATTGAAGATGTATATAGCGCTTTCCAAGAGCTTGCACGCCAAGTGAAAAAGGGCATTATTGCATGTGGTGATGACGAGTACTTACAACGTATTCAAGCGAATGTACCAGTCGTGTATTACGGATTCGGTGAGGAAAATGATTTCCAAGCAACGAATATTGAAAAAACAACAACAGGTACGTCATTTGATGTTGTTGTGCGCAATGAGTTTTATCATCGCTTCCATATCCCATTATTCGGCGACCATACAGTATTAAATACATTAGCTGTTATTTCATTATGTCACTATGAAGGCATTCCAGCAGATGTGGTGCAACAGCAATTAAACACATATAAAGGTGTAAAAAGACGTTTTACACAAACGGACATTGGGAATAATACACTGATTGATGATTATGCACATCATCCAACAGAAATTCGTGCAACGATTCAATCAGCTCGCCAAAAGTTCCCAGAGCGCGAGGTTGTAGCGGTATTCCAACCACATACATTCTCACGTACTGAAGCCTTTTTACAAGACTTTGCTGATGCATTAAATGGTGCAGATAAAGTATACTTATGTGATATTTTCGGTTCTGCGCGTGAAAAGCAAGGTGGATTAACGATTCATGACTTAATCGCACGTTGTAATGATGCGACTTATTTATCAGAAGATGTTACAGTATTAACAGAACATGAAGGCGCTGTTTACTTATTTATGGGCGCTGGTGATGTCACAAAATATCAACAAGCATTCGAAGCTTTATTGCAAAATACAAACGTTTAATTGAATACATGGAAGTGAGCGCAAATCTTACTTTTTAGAATGGCGAGCACACAACATGCATCATTCAACGGGGGCTACATAGATGAATTTTTACGTAGCCCTATTTTTGAAGCACAGCAGGAAATTTTGGATGATTTGTCGAACATTAAAAAAAAAGACACGAATTAGGAGGGTACTTGTATGGAATGGATTTTATACGTTGCAGCGTTAATTGCGGCAATTGGATTTCTAGTACTTTGCATTAGTCTAGGGGCCACATTATTCTCAGTGAAGAAAACATTAGACCATATGTCTGGAACAGTAGCCGGCATTGAAGGTCAATTAGAAGGCATTACACGCGAAACAACAACGTTACTTGCAAAAACAAATGATTTAGCAGCAGATGTGCAACATAAAGTTGCCGAAATGAATACAGTTGTTTCTGCCGTGAAAGGGATTGGTGATTCTGTTACAGGTTTAAACCAATCAATTTCTCGTGTAACGTCATCAATTTCATCAGAAGTAAATAAAAACGACGTGAAAGTTGCGCAAGTCGTGCAATGGGGTAGCGTTGCGATGGGCTTAGCGGATAAATGGAAAAACCGTAAAGTTATTGACGAGCAACAAGTTCAATTTACATCATCATCAAATCCAGTGCATTCACCGAAAAAGTAATCTCAATACAAGTAGATTTAAGGGGGATTTTTGTATGACACAACGTAAGCCGTACACAGTAGACCCAGTCTATGCAGATGAATCTGCAACTACAAAAGATTTTATACTTGGTGCAGTTGTCGGAGCAGTTATTGGCGCAGCCGCAGCATTACTTTTAGCACCGAAATCAGGTCATGAGCTACGTCAAAATGTAGCAACACAAGCTGGCACATTACGTGATAAAAGTGTAGCTCTTTCATCAACAGCAAAAGAGAAAACAGCAGAATTTTCATCAACAGCTGTCGATAAAACGAAGGAACTGGCACAAAAAGCACAGCCATTAACAGAGAAGGTAACACCGCTTGTTGAAAAAGTAAAAGCAGTCGTACCAAGCTCAACACCAAAGCAGCCGACAGATGATGGCACAGCGAATATGGATGAAGAACCATTAACACCAGAGGAGAAAGCCGCAGCATTAGAAAGTGGTTTAGACCCACGTGGTGATAATGGCGATACAACAGATGGCGTCGAGGCATTAGATGCAGATGTTGAAGAAGCATTGCGCAAAGTTTCAGAAGCAAAAGATAAATATAAGTAAGCAAAAACGCGGTCGCTTTTAGCGGCCGCGTTTTTTTATATCGTCTGAGGCTGTAATTGAATTTCTAACGTATCGCCACCAAAAATCGGTTCATCAAAGCCGCAGCGTTCGCCGTTGCGTAAAATTGCAAATGTTCCTTTGAAATCAGTAGGTAATTGCCACGATGAATAACGGAACACATCTTGGTATTGCCATGGTGAAGATTCTTTTTTCACCGTTGTGATGACTGCGCCACTCGGTACAGCGCTGTGTGTATCTATACGTACACCATTCATTGAGAAAGAGGTAATTGTACGATGTAATGACAACGCTTGTTGTTGGAAAGTGATATGAATGTGGTCTTCCAATACAATGTTTAGATAGTCTGCAATCATTTGAGCAGTTGGTGCGGCACTTAATGTTACTGATAACTGGTCACCATGTTGTAATGGGTAATTCGCTTTTACGCGTCGCTCATTTAATAAAAGCTGCGCTGAAAATTCCGGAATCGTTAATGGTTTCCCATCCAGCAGAATCATATATGGCTGTACTTGTTCTAGTATACTTTGTTGAGCGGTTACCGTTAAAAAGTCAGCGATTGTATCAACAAGTGTAATCGCAACATGGTCATTTTGTTGTAGTACCGTTTCGAGTGATGCAGGCACGTCATTGATGATAACAGTTGGTTCGAGTACATATTCACGTTGCTGAAAATGAATGACTTTTGCACGTGCTTCGTCGAGTAAATCTGCGACGCGAACAGTAGGTGTATGCCCACGTTGCCCTGGGTGTAATGTAATGCTATCACCTTGTCGAATAATCGCTTTCATCGACGCAGGTTGTCCATTAATGTGGACAGTAGCAGGTTCTCCACGCGTTCCAGGCAATGTCAGTGATTGGCCATTAAGCGTAATCAGCAGCGGTTCACCTTGTTCGCCATATAAATCATCTGCTGCGATATTGGCGGCAAGTAACGCATCAGATACAGTCATATCATGTACTTCAAATAAGCGAATAACGCGTTCATTGACCGTAATCGACATATAATGAATCGGTGCGCGTTTCGCTGCAATTGCGATACCAATAGGTGTCACAAGTTCTGGCGTCATTGGGATGGAGTCTGCATAGGTGATATTTTGTAGTGCTTTTAAGTCACGTACAGCGACGCGGTTTGCTGGTAGTTGTAGTACATGTGCAAGTTCCGTTGTAATTGACGGTGTTAAACTACCACCACCAATTAACATCACTGCTTTTGGCGGTGTTTGCCCATTTAAGCGTAAAATTTCTTGTCCAATGGCAGTGGCTAAATGTTGGACAGCTGGCTGTAGGGTAGTGCATACTTCCTCGCGTGAAAATGTTTGGTCAAAGCCTAAAATATCTTGCAAAATAATGTTGTCATGCTGTGATAAGTCACGTTTTGCTTGTTCTGCGACGTGGAAATCGAGTAAATAATGGTCGCTGAGCGCTTCTGTAATTTCATCGCCAGCAGTTGGTACCATACCGTACGCTACAACTGTATCTTTATCGGTAATCGCAATATCCGATGTACCTGCACCAATATCGACAAGTGCTACGTTTAAGCGACGCATCGATGGTGGTATGAGTACATTAATCGCAGCAATTGGTTCTAGTGTTAATGCTTCCATCTCCAAGCCTGCGCGTTTTAATGCAGCAAGCAATGATTCAACAACAACGCGCGGTAAAAAGGTCGCAATGACTTCAACCTGTGCTGTATCACCTTGTTGGTCAATTAAGCTGCCAATTTCATCTCCGTCCAAGCGATAGTAAAGTACTGAATAACCGACGCAGTAATAATGTGAGGAACTTTGTTGGCGCTTTTCGAGCAATGCTTGTTGCGCGTGTTGCACAGCCTGAAGCTCTAATCGATGTACATCCTCTTCGTCTAACACGTGCTGCTGACGAATATCAATCGTTGCAAGCCCTTGCTCCGTTTTCAGTGCACGTCCGGCAGCAGCGACACTGACAGAAGTAAAGCTGCCATGTTTATGTTCAAGTTGTTCTTTAATTTCTGTAATAAGCTGTGCGACAAATAGCACATTATGTATTTGCCCATCGACCATCGCACGTTCCTTATGTTCTTTTGCTAATATATCAATGACATGAAATGTGTCACCGTGCTGTTCTAAAATAATACCGACGACTGAACGTGTGCCAATATCGAGTGCAAAAAGCTTTTGTGCAGAAGTACATGCAGCTGAGTAAGAAACATCAGTTGACATGAAGGCACATCCTTTCTTATAATAAATTAACAATACTATACTTCAATGCGTTGAAGCGCTAAATTAAAAAGCGTGACAATTCAAAAAATATCATGTATAATAAAATTATATATGAAAAATGTATCACACATTAGCTTGTTAGGAAATGGTTTGATACGAGGAAGAGAGGGAAACGGTAATGAATCAACAAGAGTTAGAAGTATTACGTTCACAGATTGATGGGTTAAACTTAGAGATTTTACGTTTAATCAATGAGCGTGCAGAAATCGTAGAGCAAATTGGTAAGATTAAAGAGAAACAAGGTGTGAACCGTTACGATCCTCTTCGTGAGCGTCATATGCTTGACTTATTAAAAGAGCATAACAATGGACCATTAAACCAGATGACAGTAGATTTCATCTTCAAGCAAATTTTCAAAACAGCATTAAAGCAACTAGAAGCTGAGAAGAAGAAAGAATTACTTGTATCTCGTAAGAAAAAAGCAACAGATACAATCGTCAATGTAAATGGTGAATTAATTGGTCAAGGTGGCCCATCATTTGTATACGGCCCATGTGCAGTAGAGTCTTACGAACAAGTAGAAGCAGTTGCGAAATCAATTAGCGAAAAAGGCTTAAAACTAATTCGCGGTGGTGCTTACAAGCCACGTACATCGCCATATGACTTCCAAGGCTTAGGCTTAGAAGGCTTAAAAATCTTAAAAGAAGTTGGGCAAAAACAAGGCTTAGGTGTTGTAACAGAAATCGTTACACCACGTGATTTAGAACAAGCGTTAGATTATATTGATGTGATTCAAATTGGCGCGCGTAACATGCAAAACTTCGAGTTATTAAAAGAAGCAGGTGCTACGAACAAGCCCGTATTATTAAAACGTGGTTTAGCAGCAACAATTGATGAATTTATTCATGCAGCAGAGTACATTATGTCTAAAGGTAATGAAAATATCATTTTATGTGAGCGCGGTATTCGTACGTACGAAAAAGCGACACGTAACACATTAGATATCTCAGCTGTACCAATTTTAAAGCAAGAAACACATTTACCAGTAATGGTAGATGTAACGCACTCAACAGGTCGTCGTGACTTATTATTACCATGTGCAAAAGCAGCTATCGCAATTGGTGCGGATGGTGTGATGGCAGAGGTACACCCAGATCCATCAGTAGCATTATCTGACCAACAGCAACAAATGGATATTCCAACATTCGATGCGTTCCATGATGAGATTTTAAAATTCATGAAACAATACGAAGTAGCAAAATAAGCAAACCTGTAACAGCAAGTAGAGACTGCTCTCCGCTTGCTGTTTTTTTCGTTGTCCCATTTTTTTGAGAAGGACACATGACAAAATCCGAGTGAAATATAAGGGATTTGTGACAACTGGGCAAAATACTTGAAGAAATGATGTTGTTTTCGCTTTCAAGCCATTGAAAATAATACAGTGTATGTCGTATGATGAATACAGATAAAAGAGAGCAAAGGAGTTGAACGTCCTTGACTGTTACAATTTATGACGTTGCCCGCGAAGCAAATGTATCAATGGCAACGGTTTCACGTGTTGTAAATGGCAATCAAAATGTAAAGCCGGCAACGCGCAAAAAAGTATTAGAAGTGATTGAACGTTTAGAATACCGCCCGAATGCTGTAGCACGTGGGCTTGCAAGTAAAAAAACGACAACAGTTGGGGTAATTATTCCAGATATCGCGAATAACTTAACAGCTGAATTAACTCGTGGTATTGAAGATATCGCAACGATGTATCATTACAATATCATTTTAGCGAACTCAGACCAAAGCGAAGATAAAGAGTTACAACTATTAGATACGATGCTTGGTAAGCAAGTAGATGGTGTTGTGATGATGTCAAATGAAGTAACCGATAAAATTAAGTTCGCACTTGAACATACATCTGTACCAATCGTATTAGCAGGTTCAATTGAAAAGAATCATAACATTCCATCGGTTAATATTGACTACTACGAAGCTGCATATGAAGCAGTAAACCAGTTAATTGCGAACGGGCATAAACGTATCGCATTCGTTTCAGGCTGCTTAACGTATACGGTAAACGGTCATTACAAGCTACGTGCTTATGAACAAGCATTAGCAGATGCTGGCTTATCGACAGACTCAAATTTAATTTATGCAGAAGATGACCAATATGATGATGGTCTAGAGGCATGGTCAAAATTAAGCACAATTGAGAACCCACCAACAGCATTTTTTGCGGGCAATGATGAAATTGCAATCGGTTTAATTCATGGCGCACAAGATAATGGCGTCAATGTACCAGAGCAGATTGAAGTCATTAGCTTTGAAAATTCAAAGCTTGCACGTATGGTACGTCCACAGTTAACAAGTGTTGTGTTACCACTGTATGATATCGGTGCTGTTGCGATGCGTTTACTAACAAAATTAATGAACAAAGAGCAAGTTGAAGAGACGAACGTGATTTTACCGCACCGTATTGAACAACGTCAATCCATAAAAACACCAGCACAACCATAAAAAGCATGTTTGCGAAACGCGTCCGCTCTGTGGCGTAGCACAAAAAACAAAAAATATCCTTCAGCCGTTGTCGTTGCTGAAGGATATTTCTTTTTGTCTCATGCTTTTTCCATTTCTGTCCGGAATTCTTTTATGAAGACTTTTTCGATAAAATATGCAAAGCCTTCTCCATCATTTGTGCATTCTTTTCATGAATTTCGGCTTTTCGCGGAATCGGTTCATATAAATCAGGTGGGTCCTCCCATGTCGGAATTAATGTAACCGGTGCTTCTGCTTGATATTTATGGAGCCACTCCGGCGCGATGGCCCCACTTGGATACGGAATATCGTTCATCTCAAGCCACACATAGCTCCAAGCACGTGGCACCACTCGCCAAATATCATATCCACCACCGCCAACAGCAATCCAACGCCCATCGCAATATTCATGCGCAAGCTTATGGGCAAGGTGAGGAATTTCTTTATACAAATTCATCGTGCCATATAAATGTGTTAACGGATCGAAATAGTGCGCATCAGCCCCGTTTTGCGTAAGCACAACATCCGGCTTAAAATATTCGAAAATATCCCGCATCGAGCGCTCGTAAATTTCTAAAAAGGACTCATCCTCTGTAAAGGCATCAACAGGAAAGTTAAACGATGTGCCGTATCCTTCACCATTGCCACGCTCCGTTACTGCACCAGTGCCGGGAAATAAATAACGACCCGTTTCATGAATAGATAATGTACATACATTGGGGTCGTCGTAAAAGCTCCATTGTACGCCATCACCGTGATGAGCGTCTGTATCGACATAGAGGACACGTGCATTGTATTTTTGTTGCATATATTTAATGGCAACACTACTGTCATTATAAATACAAAAGCCCGATGCACGTCCGCGGAAACCATGATGTAAGCCGCCACCTAAATTGAGTGCATGGCGTGATTTCCCTTGCATAACGCAATCGACAGCTGTCAACGTACCCCCAACAAGCTGTGCAGCCGCCTCATGCATATTTGGAAAAATCGGCGTGTCTTCTGTCCCAATGCCATAGTTCTCACATTGTGTATTGCTTAATAAACCGTGGCCTGCTTTTTTGACAATATCAATATATTTCGCATCATGTGCAAGTAATAATTCTTCATCTGTAGCAATACGTGCAGGAATAATATCTTCAGGTTGCAACGCATTGAGTGTGTGTAATAAGTCCATCGTTAACGTTAAGCGTTTATGATTAAATGGGTGAGAATCAGAAAATTTATAACTGAGCTGTTCAGGTGAATAGACGAAATACGCATTGCGCATTACAGCACACCCGGTACATTCGGCCACAACACATTGAAGCCTTTTTCGCGTAGCTCCGTAATAACCGGAAGCGGATTGAGCATTTGTACGCGAATCGATAAAATTTTTGCTGATTCATCATTTCGGTCATCATAAACAAGGACGCTTAATACATTAGCTTTATGACTAGCAATTACGTTTGTGACTTCGCTTAATACACCCGGTGTATCATTGACACGAATTTCGAGTTTTGAGCCCGGTTCATTCGCGCCGGTCATTTCAATATAAACATCCAGTAAATCATTCGTGGTAATGACACCAACGAGCTGCCCATTTGTCACGATTGGAATATAGCCAATACGTGCTTCGTAAAAAATAAGGGCAATTTCTTCGACAAAATCAAGTGGATGTGCGGTGATTGGCTCACGAATCAAAACATGTGTAATGGGCTCTTGATAGACTGGTGAATCGGGCACATTTGATAAATAAGACGGCAATGCTTCTTTAATATCACGCTCAGACACAATCCCTAAAAATGTACCATCTTCATCTAAAACATTTAAATGACGAACCCCTCTTTCGCGCATTACTTCACGCGCTTCCGTCATCGTAATCGTTGGTAAAACCGTAACTAACTCTTTTTGCATAATTTGTTCAACAATCACAACTATACACCCCTTAGTATAATAATACGTTAATGATGAAAGCGACTGCGGAATCGTAAACGGTCGAAGCGCTCAAGCGTATCTGTTTGAACATTTTTGCCGATACGCGCCATTAAGCAGTTTGCAGGATGACTATTAATTTCTGGGTCGTCTGTTGCAAATTCTTCAAAGTTGACGGTTTTCATCATACGTTCCATCATTTTACGATACTCCCACACAGTACGATTTGTACCTTTTAAATCCCAATGCCAATAATATTCAGTTGTAATGACTAAATAGTCTTCCATTGCTTCATCTGCAAATGAAATGTCGAGCAATGCACGCCCGACACCACCGCCTCGTACATCATTGACCACCTCAATTGCACCGAGTTCAATCATATTGTCGATACGATCTTGTGCCCAGCGTTCAAGCGGGTCAGGATATAAATACGTCACATATCCAAGTAATAATTGTTCTTGACGTGCGACAATAATACGTCCTTCAGGCAGAGCGGCGATACCAATAAGTGCTTTTTGCTGCTGTTCAGGCGGGCGAAATGCTTTCAGTCCCTCATGAAATGTGTACGACGCAATATCATCAGGTGAGACAGGTCCTTCAATCGTGACAGGACCCATTGATGTTTCAACAGTTTTTGAATAAAACGTTTTAATATGCTCCATATGACCACCACCGGATAGATTATAAGAAACATTATACAGTATATTTTTGTGTAAAAGAGAATTTTTTGACAAAGTGTTTCGAGATATTTTGGAGAATGTGAAGAAGTTATGTACAGCAATAATGTGATTACGACAAATTTGACTTGAAAATGAGAGTTTTTTCTAAAAATTTGATAAACAAATAAAAATTCAATTGACTTAATAAATATACATGTATATAATTTCTCTATTATCATTTTATTCAGAGAATAAATAAATGGACGGTTTTATAAAGAGTAGCATATACATAAGGACATGGAGGTTATTAGGACATGAAAGCAGGTATTATCGGCGCGACAGGTTATGGCGGTTTAGAGTTAATTCGTTTTTTACATCAGCATCCAGAAGTTTCTTCACTACAGTTATTTTCATCTTCTGAAGCGGGGGAATCCTTTTCAGCAAAGTACGGTCATTTACAAGGCATTCAAGATGCACCAATGGAAGCTATTGACGAAGCAACGATTGCTTCATTAGATGTCGTATTTGCAAGTACTCCAGCAGGTGTAACGAGTAAATTATTCCCAAGCTTAGTTGATAAAGGTGCGAAACTGATTGATTTATCGGGCGATTTTCGTTTGCAAAACCGTGCTGCCTATGAGCAGTGGTACGGTAAGGGCGCAGCGCCACAAGACGTATTACAAAAAAGTGTCTATGGCTTAACGGAGTGGCACGCAGATGCTGTTAAAGATGCAGCACTTGTCGCCAACCCGGGATGTTATCCAACAGCAGTATTACTATCATTATTACCACTTATTAAACATAAACTAATTGACCCAAGCTTTTTAGTCATTGATGCGAAAAGTGGTGTATCTGGCGCAGGAAACAAACCATCACAAGGCACGCATTATAGTGAAACAAATGAAAATTTTTCTATTTATAAGGTGAATAAACATCAGCATATTCCTGAAATCGAGCAAGCGATTTCAATGTTTGCAGGTGCAGATGTGGCGATTACATTCAATACACATTTAGTGCCGATGACACGCGGGATTTTAGCAACGAGCTATGCGCAAGTACAGCCGGGTGTTACGCAAGCACAACTTGTCGCATGTTTACAAGAAACATATGCACAGCATAAATTTGTGCGCGTAGTGACGGACGTAAATGCAATTGGCACAAACCGCGTAAAAGGTTCAAACTATTGTGATGTGTTTGTACAATTAGATGAACGTACAGGACGCGCAACGATTGTCGGTGTTATTGATAATTTAGTAAAAGGCGCTGCAGGGCAAGCAATTCAAAATATGAACGTACAGTGTGGCTTGGATGAATCGACAGGTTTAGATGTCGTGCCACTATTTATTTAAGGAGGATTTTTAAATCATGACAACAGCAACAGTAAAAAAAATTGTAGGCACGAATATTACATCACCAAAAGGCTTCAAAGCAGCAGGTATGCATTGTGGCATTAAACATAAAAAGAAGGACTTAGCATTACTTGTAAGTGACGTACCAGCATCAGTTGCTGGTGTATTCACAACGAATGCTATTCAAGCAGCGCCGATTAAAGTGACGAAAGATGTTGTATATCATACACAAAAAATGCAAGCCATTATCGTGAACTCAGGAAATGCTAATGCATGTACAGGGAAACAAGGTTTACTAGATGCGCAAGCGATGCAACAATTGGCTGCTGATAAACTACAAATTGATGCATCATTAATTGGTGTTGCTTCGACAGGTGTTATTGGCGAAGTGATGAAGCTTGCACCAATTATTCAAGGTTTACCAAACTTAACACCAAAAGCCGATTTAGAGTCAGCGATTGATTTTGCACAAGCGATTTTAACGACAGACACCGTGATGAAAAACACGCAATACAGTACAGTTATTGATGGCAAGGAAATTATCATTGCAGGTACAGCAAAGGGCTCTGGCATGATTGAGCCAAATATGGCAACGATGCTTGGCTTTATTACGACAGATGCGAATATTGAATCAGCGGAGCTACAGCAAGCATTAAGTTATGTAACAGACATTACGTTTAATGCGATTACAGTGGATGGTGATACATCTACAAATGATACGGTTATTGTTATGGCGAACGGTTTAGCGGGCAATGAATCATTAACACCTCAACACCCTGAGTGGCAAAACTTTGTCGATGCTTTACATGTCGTTGCGCAAGATTTAGCAAAAGCGATTGCAAAAGACGGAGAAGGCGCAACAAAGCTAATCGAAGTAGAAGTAAAAGGTGCAGTGAACGACGAGGAAGCACGTAAAATTGCGAAAACAGTAGTCGGTTCACCACTTGTTAAAACAGCGGTATTTGGCTGTGACGCAAACTGGGGACGCATTATTGCAGCGGTTGGCTATTCGGGTGCAACGGTCGATGTCGATGCGATTACGATTCAAATCGGTGGTACAACAATGGTTGAAAACGGCGAGCCAGTGGCGTTTTCTGAAGAAAAATTAATCGACATTTTAAAGCAACAAGAAGTAAAGATTGATGTATCGGTTGGTGCTGGAGAAGGGCATGGACATGCATGGGGGTGTGATTTAACTTATGACTACGTTCAAATCAACGCAAGCTACCGCTCATAAGCGACTTGTCATTAAGTTAGGTGGCTCTACATTAGAAGGGTTAAATAAAGCATTTTTTGAAAACTTTAAAGCATTACAGCAGCAAGGTTATCAAGTAGTGATTACGCACGGTGGTGGTCCTGCGATTAATCGCGCATTAGCTACAGCGAATATCGAATCAACAACAGTAAATGGTTTACGTGTCACAACGGACGAAATGATTGATATTGTGAAAACAACGTTAATTGGGCAAGTGAATCCGTATGTAGTGAGCCAATTAACACAAGCTGGCATTCAAGCAGTTGGCTTAAACGGTTTTGATGCAACGATATTAACGAGCGATTATTTAGACAAAGATACATATGGCCACGTTGGTGAAGTACAACAAGTCAATGTAGCTGTGATTGAAGCACTTTTAGCAGCAGGATTCGTACCAGTGATTGCATGTATCGGTGCAACAACACAAGGACAAACGCTCAATATTAACGGTGACACTGTAGCAAGTGAAGTAGCGCTTGCATTACAGGCGGAGCAGTTATTACTTGTTACTGATGTATCAGGTATTCGTATTGAAGATACGTGGCAAACATCTGCAACAAAAGCACAAATTGACACATGGATTGACGAAGGACATATATATGGTGGTATGATTCCTAAAGTACAAGGTGCGCTAGACTGTTTAGCAGCAGGCATTCCATCTGTACAAATTGTCAACGACCAGCTGACAGGAACGACAATCGTAGGAGGCTAAAGTATGGGAGCATTATTTGGAAATTATGCAAGACGACCAATTGCGTTAGTAAAAGGGCAAGGTACACATGTATGGGATGAAGATGGCAAAGAATATTTAGATTTCACATCAGGTATTGCTGTGTTAAGTTTGGGACATGCGCATCCAGCACTTGTTGATGCTATTACACAACAGGCAAATACGATTTGGCATACGTCAAATTTATTTGCAAGTCCAGGACAAGAAGCGCTAGCACAAAAGCTTGTAGCAGATACACATTTAGCGCATGCATTTTTCTGTAACTCAGGTGCAGAGGCAAATGAAGCAGCCATTAAAATGGCACGTAAGCACACGGGCAAGCATCACATTATTACGTTTGAAAAATCATTCCACGGGCGTACATTTGGCGCGATGTCAGCAACGGGGCAAGATAAAGTACAGCAAGGCTTCGGTCCACTTGTATCGCAATTTACGCATTTACCGTATAACGATGTAGAAGCATTAAAAGCGACAGCGGATGATTCTGTAGCGGCAATTATGCTTGAAGTCATTCAAGGTGAAGGTGGATTAGCACAAATTACACCTGAGTTTGCAGACGCGATTATGGAATTATGCAATGAAAAAGGCATTTTATTAATCGTTGATGAAGTGCAAACAGGTATCGGACGTACAGGTACACGCTATGCGTTTGAACAAACATCATTAAAGCCACATTTAGTATCGCTTGCCAAAGGGTTAGGCGGCGGTTATCCAATTGGCGGTCTGCTTGGTGTCGCAGATATTTACGACACATTTAGTGCAGGGTCACATGGCACAACATTTGGTGGCAATCCACTTGGCGTATCAGTTGCACAAACGGTATTACAGCATGTATTTGACGAAGCGTTTTTAGCGGATGTACAGGCGAAAGGTACATATTTACAACAAACACTCGCAAAAGCATTACCAGCAGATACTTTTAGTATTTTAGGACAAGGCTTAATGGTCGGTATTCACTGTGGTGGCGAGGAAGTGGCGCATTATATTCCGAAGCTTGAAGAAGCGGGCGTATTACTTGTTGCAGCAGGTCCTTACGTATTACGTGTATTACCACCATTAACAGTAACGACAGCAGAAATTGATGAAGCAGTTGCGTGTATTGCGGCAGTATTAACAGCATCACACGTGTCGTAAGCAATTGAATATGTGTAAATCCCATGCGATGTTGCATGGGATTTATTTAGTTTCTACGCCTAGCATGAACTTTTTGGCTGTATCGACGTTCTTATGTAAGAAGAAAGGAAGTGGCATATGCGCTTTTTACAACTACTCCCGTTCATTTGTCTGCTTTTTTTAGGCGCCTGCACAGCGCAAGAGCGTGAGCCGCTACAAGTGCAACGACAGACGTTGCAAGCAGATGAAGTAATAACGGTACAAGCAGCAAAAACGATTGATGTAGCAACATTAAATGACCAGCGCGTTTTTGTTACGAATAAAGATGGTGAACGTGTGACAGGGCAAGTGACCATTAGTGGTCAAGTCATCACAATTATGCCACCTGAACATGGTTATACAGCGGGTGATTATACGATCACGATTACCGAGGCTTTGCTAGCGACAGATGGCACGGCTGCAATTCCAAATGGGCATGAGCAGCTTGTAACAGTCCCCGTTCGTTATACAATAGAACGTGAGCAAAATGGTGAAGTTGTACAAATTGGACAGTATGCGACGTTAGCGCAAGCAGAAGCAGATATGACGCCAGACAGTGTATTGTATGACGGCAACACAGCAATCCGTATCCCAGACGGGCAAGGACTGCTCATTACGGCAGCGGAAGGCACGACGACATTGTATCGTAATTATGAAAATGGGGTATTTCAAGATGCAGCAACCTATGTGTCCTCAAATGCGGAACTGCGTCTTATACAGCGGGGTGAACAAGCGATTAAAGTGTCGCTTGCAAATGAGCAATTTTATATTGAGCACGGGGCGCATACGTATGTGCCATTTTATACAGAACGTACGCATTACAGTGTTGACAAGGGGCAGCTATACTTTCATGTGATGAATTACGAAATCGGGAATTTGTCTACATTTGCACTTGGCAAAGCACCGAGCTTTATGGCACCAGGTAGTAAATATTATAGTGAAGACGGCTACACATTTTATGACGCACGAAATGAATTCGTTGGGCACTATGCGCCGTACTTCCAGTTTTTGTCGCTACGTTCAACAACGCATTATACAGCAGAGGAGCTAGACCGCTATATTGTGTCGATGCTACAAGAACGCGAACAACAGGGCGGACAATATGAAAATGCAGCAACAACATCTAAATTGCTCGGATTAGGCACCGTGTTAAAGGAAATCGAACAAACATATCATGTGAATGCGCTGCTTATTTTAGCGTTGGCGCAACACGAAAGTGACTACGGTATGAGTAATCACGCACAAACGCATCAAAATTTATTCGGCTTGTATGTGTATGATAGTAACCCCGCCAACAAAACATTTGCGTCTGTTCAAGCGAATGTCGAGGAGTTAGTGACACAGTTTTTAAATAAAAACTATATTCCACCAACAGCTGGCTATGCACACGGTCCTTACTTTGGCAATAAGGTACAAGGTGTCAATGTTCGCTATGCGTCAGACCAGTTTTGGGGTGTTAAAGCAGCAGGGCATGCGTACCGAATTGACCGTGCACTTGGTGGTAAAGAGTATGAACGTTACGCGCTTATGCAACTAGCGGATGATGTTGGCCGTGTCCACGTACGACGTGATGCGAGCGAGCAACAAGCAGCGATTTATACAATACGACCAGCAGCGAAACAGTTCGTCACAGCTTACCGCGAACAATCAGCACCTACATGGTTATCGGTTATTTCCGATTCAGGTAGATATACAGCAGGTTATATTCAAAAAAGTGCGTTCGAACAATAGATGAGCCAAAATGAGTAGACAGAATTGGCGATAGGAGGAAATTTTATATCTCCTATCGCATTTTTTTTTATACATGAAGCTGTTATGATAGTGCTAGGAGGTAGGATATGATAAAAAAATTAAGTTCAGTATTAATTGTTGCATTGTTTGTGTTAGCGATGCCGTCTTTCACATCAGCCAATGGACCATATAGTGCAAAAATGAATGAACAAGGGGTTTGGACATTGCAGTTTGACGAAGCAGTAAAGTCAAATGTCATTAACCGTTCATTCATTTTTATTGGAGACGCGCAAGGGAAAAAGCTAGCAGGCTATACATTTAGCCGCGTAACCGTGCAAGGTAGTACGGTACAAGTGCTTGCCCCAATCGAAGGGTATAAGCAAGGAGAAACATATACATTAAATATTACACAACGTTTCTCAAAAGCGACAGGTGAGTCGTTCAATGTAGCTGTTTCTACACCGTTTACGGTTGGCGAAAAGCAAGAGCAACCGGAGCAACCAGAAGTGCCAGTAGAGAAGCCAACAGTGCCAACACCACCGACAGCACCATCAGAGAAGCCGGAGTTATCAACAGACGCCTACATAGCGACGCTGAACAATAACGTATGGACGGTGACATTTAACGAGGCTGTTCGCTCGACAGTCATTAACCGCTCACATATTTATATTGGTGATGCGGATGGCCAAAAACTAACGGACTATAAGTACCATGCTGTTTCAGTGAGTGGGAACACGGTAACACTTGCAGCACCACCTAATGGCTATACGCAAGGGGAAACCTATACGCTCGTTACGACAAATCGCTTTTTAGCGGCATCAGGAGCGGCATTGACAAATGGTTCCGTACAGCCGTTTACGCTTGGCAGTGTGACGCCGCAAGAGCCGACACCACAGCCAGAGCCTGAAACACCAACACCAGAAGAACCGACACCAGAACCACCTGCTGTGACACCTCCGACTTCAGGTGTGAAAAAATATCAAGTTGTTAATATTGCCAATACAGGTGTCCTGCGTACGCACTCAGCATATGCAACGTTTAACGAAGCGAAGCAACGTGTAGGCAATAACCAAGGTGTGGCAATCAATGGGAAATTAATTGCGATGAAGCGTGGCTTTATTCAAACGAAAGCAGCGAATGGCAATGTACTGACACGCGTTTACAGTGATGCGAACTTAACGAAAGAGCGCACATATTTACCAACAAATGTTGAAATTGCTTATGTGGATGCAACAGAACGCTCGATTCGTGTCAATGTAGCGGGTCAAGAAGGCTATATTTCACATGATAACGCGATTTTCAAGCCATTTAATGCGTATTTTACACGTAATTACTATGCGAATGTTAACGGTGATTTAGCGCATTATATTTATTCACCATTAAAAAATGGCTACGATTCATATACAATTAGCGCAGCACCTGCGTTTATGATTCGTGGTATAAAATATTATAGTGTGGACGGCGCGACATTTACAGACCAAGCAGGTACAGTGATTGGTACAAGCTATCCATATTATCAAGTAGCTTCAGTTCGTTCAAAAACGAAATTTACAGTTGCTCAAATTGATGCGTATATCCATAAAATTTTACAAACGCGTGGTTCTTCAGCCGTTCAAAAAAGTAAAATTAAAGGCTTAGGTACAACACTTGTACGCTTACAAAATAAGTATAATATTAATGCGTTAGCGATTTTATCAATGGCGCAACATGAAAGTGCTTATGGTATGAGTAACCACGCATTACAGCATAATAATTTATTCGGTTTAAACGTTACAGATAACGGTAATCCAGCAGACACATATCCATCGGTTGCCAATAATATTGAAACGTTAATTATTCAATATTTAGAGAAGAAATATTTACCGCCAACATCTTGGTTCCCGAATGGTTCTGTGTTCGGTAATAAAGATTTCGGGATGAACGTAAAATATGCATCAGACCCGTATTGGGGTTCAAAAATTGCAGGACATTACCACCGTATGATGGAGATGATGCAAACGCTTGGCTATGGTCAAGACCAACGTTATCCAGTAGCTCGTTTCAAAGAGTCTACCGTGACAACGTATAAATTCTCAGGCATGACACGGCCGGCATTTACGTATAACGGCAATGCACAAGGGAAATTCGTGTTAATTTTAGAGGAAACATCAAGCTATTATAAAATTTCATCAGATGTTAATACATTTGAATATGTGTATGTGCCAAAGCATACACTTGAAAAAGTAGCAACGCATTAATGATGTGAAAAAAGGCTATCCGATCTTCTCGGGTAGCCTTTTTACGTGCATTAAAAAAGCTGTGCGAAAAATCGAACATGATGTTTCGCACAGCATATTTTTTATTCGCCGCTTTCTGATTCGCCTTCACTTGCTGGAGGTGTCGGTTCTTCTGCAGCGGGTTCCTCTACTTCCGGTTCTGGTTCTGGCTCACTTGGTTGCTCTGTCGCACTACCAGAGGATGAGCCGCCACTGCCTGAAGAAGAGTCAGAGCCTAAAGAATTACCACCAGATGAACTGTTATTCGTATTGCTTTCTGTCGGACGTTCTTCTGGTTCCGGTTCTGTAACTACAGGTGCGCTGTATGATACAACATTTGAAGCACCTGATTCACGGCCTGCAATATCAACAGCTGTTACGTAATAAGAGCCATAGTTAATTGTACGCGCACGTGAGCTACTTTCGGCAACTGTCGCAATGCGTCCGCCACCTTGACGATATATATAATATCCAACGACATCTCTAGATGAAGAAGCTGACCATGACAAGGTTGAACCACTTACGGCCGCACTGGGTGCACTGGGTGCAGCACCGTCATCGCCCATACTGCTCACAGCACCGCCGCCATAAGAAGCACCAGAGATTAGTTTCGATGCGTCACCGCCATATGTGCCAAGCATACGTTTTGCAAAGCTTGGGCTTAAGGCGACGCCACCGCTCGTAATAAAGGCAGAAGGTGTACCATTAAGTGGTTGATATTTTTGACCACGGATTGTTACAGCGCTTGATGCTGTTATACTATCATCTGCTTTTATAGGAACAAATACTTTTGCATTAAATAAATCTGTTTCAGCAAATCCAGCTGCTGAACATGCATTTGATAATGCGCGTCCTGAAATACCACAGAATGTTTTAGATACGACATTTTCAGGGCGTTCCATTTTTGTATTTGGATTTACTAATTCAGGGTCCGTTGCGTATACGGTATTCATTAATGTTGCCCATAATGTGTTAATACGTGTGCTCGGTTGCCCATATGTGTTTGACATTGTGTCTAACGGTTTTGGCTTACCGTAACCCATCCATGCACTTAATGTAATGTTTGGATTGTACGCCATTACCCATACGTCATGGAAGAACTGAGAAGTACCCGTTTTCGCAGACATATTTGTCGGGTTGAATTTTAATAAGTTAGCAGCACGGTTCGTTGTACCACCTTGTTTAAACGTATCTTTTAACATATCTGAAATAATATACGCTGTTTCAGGTGAAAATACCGGCGTTGGATTTAATTCATGTTCGTAAATTAAATTGCCATCTAAATCTTCAATTTTTGCAATCATATAGCCTTCATTATACGTTCCTTCGTTTGCAAATGCTGCAAATGAAGCGGTATTTTCAGCTACAGTTGTTTCAACACCTGCACCTAACGCAGCTGACGGATTGCTTACGTGATCCATCGTGATACGTTCAGGGTTCATTTTTTGTAAAAATTCACCTGGCGTATATTCTTGTAGCTGCATGGCGAATAAACGAATCGCCGCTAAGTTTTGAGATGATGCTAATGCTTTACGTGCTGGAATTAATCCTAATTCTTGCGTTGGGATAAAGTTTTTCGGGTCCCAATCACCGCGTCCTAAACGTACATCGACTACTGGGCTACCTGCACCAATGAAGCCATATTCTAACGCAGGTGCATATACTAATAATGGTTTTACAGTAGAACCTAGTGAACGGACACCTTGTGTTGCATAGTTGAATTCAGTGATTTCAAAGTCACGTCCACCAACGAATGAAATAATGCGCCCTGTTTTACTATCCATCAGCACAGAACTTACTTGTACAGGCTCTTTTATTTCAATTGTTTCGCCTGTTTCAGGGTCTGTAGCTGTTGATGTTAATGTTTGACCATATAATTCAAATTCAGCTGCTGCTTTATTCATCGCATCATACATTGTTTTATCAATCGTTGTATAAATACGATAGCCACTTGAACGCATATCACGGTCAGCTAAAATTTGATACTTTTCATATAATTGTTCATTTTGTGTTAATTGTTCTTTTGTAACACCATCTTTTTCAGCGAGCATTTCCATTAAAATATCTGTTGTACGACGCTCAACCTCGTATGTGATGTATGGGTATAAATCGGTTGCAGAAGCTTGTTTTGTACGGAAGTCAGCGACAATATCGTATGCTGCTGCTTCATTATACTCAGCTTCTGTAATGAAACCTTCTTCTTTCATACGGAATAGTACCGTTTTCATACGGTCAATCCCTGGCTGTAATCCTTCAGCGCCTTTTAATTCACCACGTGATGTGAACGGTGTGTATTTAAATGGTGCTTGTGGAATTCCGGCGATATACGCAGATTGTGCTAAATTTAGCTTGTCAGGCGTTGTACCGAAAATCCCTTCAGCCGCTGTTGCGACACCAGCGATATTTCGTCCATCAGCATTACGCCCATACGGAATAATATTTAAATATGCCTCTAAAATTTCTTCCTTTGTCATAAAATGCTCTAAACGCATCGCTAGTAAAATTTCTTTTGCTTTTCGCTCATATGAAACTTCGTTTGTTAAAATTTGGTTTTTGATAAGCTGCTGTGTTAATGTCGAACCACCTGTTTGTGAAGATGAGTTCGTTACATCTTGTACTAAGCCACGTAGTACCGCTTTTGGTACAATTCCATTATGTTCACGGAAATGCTCATCCTCCGTCGCAAGTACCGCATTTACAACGTTTGTTGAAACGCTTGTTAATGACGTTTCACGACGTTCTAAATCTGTGCGGACTTTCCCGATATAAATATCGTCTGCGAAGTAAATCTCACTTGTTTCTTCGTAACTGAAAATTTCTTCTCGCATCTCATCACTAGCACGTAAAGGTTCTTCGCGGACAAGGGCTGCAAAATAGCCTGCGCCGACAGAAGCAACGAATACGCCTCCAACTAATGTTAAGACAAGGAAAAATAATGCTAGGTTCCATAAAACATTCCCGGTAATACGGAGTTTCGGTACTAGCTTATGTGCAGCTACGCGGTCTAAAAAATCATTTATTTTTTTTAACATCGCTGTGTTTAATCCCTCCTAAAATCACCGTCTATTATAACATATCTTATCTACTGAAAAATATACATATTGACATCGAACTATTTTCAATTACAATAATGTGTAGATATATGTTAGCTGTGATGGTTTTGCAGTAGTATTTTGTCTCCCTGTTTAGAGAGCTATCGGTTGGTGAAAGATAGCCATAGAGAAAATATGAATTACGTTTCCGGAGCTAAGACGGTTCGTCGCGATATAGACGCTTCAAAGTGGTATTAAGTTTCCTAACTTAATGCAAGCCGGGTGGTACCGCGTTTACAAATGATTTGTTAACGTCCCTGCACGTACAAAACGTGTAGGGGCGTTTTTTGCTTTTACACGGAAATCACAATTTGGAGGCATACACATGAACGAATTATTACAAGATTTAAACTGGCGCGGTCTTTTATACCAACAAACAGACGCAGAAGGTATGGAAAAATTATTAAATGAACAAAAGGTGTCATTATATGTAGGTGTTGACCCAACAGCAGATTCAATGCATATCGGTCACATCGTACCATTATTAACATTACGCCGTTTCCAACAAGCTGGGCACACACCCATTTTATTAGTAGGTGGGGCAACAGGTACAGTTGGGGATCCATCTGGTCGTTCAGAAGAGCGTCAATTACAAACGATGGAACAAGTAGAAGCAAACGTACGCGGATTAAAGCGTCAAATGGAGCGTTTATTTGATTTCTCATCAGGTGCAGACAATGCAGCCGTATTAGTCAATAACAATGATTGGGTAGGTCCGTTAACGTTAATTGATTTCCTACGTGATTACGGGAAGCTAATTAACGTGAACTACATTTTAAATAAAGATACAGTAGCATCACGTTTAGATTCTGGTATTTCATTCACAGAATTTGCGTACACATTAATTCAAGGGATGGACTTTAATCACTTATACGACAACCATAACGTACGTATTCAAGTAGGTGGCTCAGACCAGTGGGGGAACATTACAACAGGTCTTGAGATGATTCGCAAAACGCATGATGAAACAGCGAAAGCATTCGGCATTACCATTCCACTTGTAACAAAAGCAGACGGCACGAAATTTGGTAAAACAGCAGGTGGTGCGGTATGGTTAGATGCAGCGAAAACATCTCCGTACGAATTCTACCAATTCTGGGTAAACACAGCGGATGCAGACGTAGTGAAATATTTAAAAATCTTCACATTCTTAACGCGTGAAGAAATTGAAGCGCTAGAAGTAAGTGTGCAAGAAGAAGCGCATCTACGTAAAGCTCAAAAAACATTAGCGGCTGAAATGACGAAACTAATTCACGGCGAAGAAGGTTTAGAAACAGCAGAGCGCATTACAGCAGCATTATTCTCTGGTGATTTAAAAGCATTATCAGTAGAAGAAATGAAAGTAGCCTTTGCTGGTGTACCATCTGTTGAAGTAGCAAAAGCAGACATCAACATCGTGGAATTATTAGTAGAAGCGGGCATCTCACCATCAAAACGCCAAGCACGTGAAGATGTAACGAATGGTGCAATTTCAATTAACGGTGAAAAAGTACAAGACGTAGCGTACACAGTAGATGCAAAAGACCGTTTAGACGACGCTTTCTCAATCGTACGTCGTGGTAAAAAGAAATACCATATGGTGCAGTTTACAGATCAAGCTCTTTTAGAAAGTCTATAAGCTTTGTTAGATTGCAAATATAGAATGGCTATGCATGAAATGATTTTAAGTCATTAAGTGAATAGTTAATTAGTGCGTCCGCGATGTGGAGTAGCACGAAAAACAGAAAAGTGTTAGGAGAAATTTCATCATTTCTCCTAACACTTTATTTTGTTCTAAGTCCTATTTTATGTGAGTGCATTTGTTGGATATGCTTCGAGTGCCCACTGATTGTAATACAAGTATGCATGGCAAAGTGCTAAACATTCATGGAATGTATAAGATTGATGCTCTTGATTATGCGTATAACCAAATAAAATAGTAATAGGCAAATCATGGGCAGACAATGTTGCATCAATCGCGTTCTGTAGCGGGATGGCAGCATCTTTAAATGGTGCACTCGCTAAATAGAGGAGCTTTTGTTGCTCAAACTGTATACAATTTGTTACACGAAATGGTAGCTGTTCAAATTGTTCATGCAATGTTTGTTTTACGTTTTGGAGCTGCTCTGTAGATAAGATGTCATTACTATAGATAGAAACAAGCAATAACGCCCCTTCTGTTTGCGCATGTAAATGCTTTTGCGCGACTTCTTGAAATTCTTTATTTGATGGTGCTGGCATTGGGTAAAGCTGTTGTACAGGTTCGATATGTGCTTGTGCGTATAAATGTTGCACAATACTTTCACGCTGTACTGTATACACATCGATAAGCACAGGGTCATTTAGCTGCTCATACGTTGCGATAAGAATATCAAAAAGTGTAAGTGATAAATCAGAATGTTTATGCAGAAGCGCGGCTTGTAATAATGTATCACTCACTTTTAATACATCATGATAGCGTTTTTCATTAAAGGCATGATGGAGCCAAATAATTTCAACATGAAGCGTCTCATAATGTAAATCAGTCGGTTGTAAAGTCTTTTGTAATGTTGTATATAAACGAGATGCCTGTTCTAAATGTTGTCCGTGTAATAATAAATACAGCATCGCGATACGAGCGCGTATCGCATAAAGTTCGCATAGAGGTGAAGGTGTCATTTTAGCGAAAAGTAGTGCTGTTTTGGCATATGGGAATGCTTTATCGAAGCCGTGTGTAGTAAAGGTCAACATACTAAGGCGGGCATAAGCAATCGACACAATTTGCCAATCTTCATGTTCATAGCCAAGGGAGATTGCCATTTCAAAGTGTGTCATGGCGAGTGCTTTATTATTTGTCAGCGTATGCAAAACAGCGGAAGCGCAGTGGAACATTGCTTTATATGGCTCGACCGTATTGCTAACATGTAGCAGTTGTTCACATACCGTTAAGTCATGCGCCGCACATTCAATATCATGCTGCTGGAATGCTAAACGCATACGTTGCACACGTGCTGCAAATTCAAGCTCAATATTTTGCTTCCTCTTTGCTTCTTCAATTAAGAAGGTTGCGTGTAGATGCGCCTCCTCGTATTTTCCTTGCTGCATTAAATAAAGTATTCCTTGGCTTAATTTCGGTTGCACAAAGCTTACCTCCTACGAAAAAATCTCTTCTTTGACGACATACATTTTTTTCATACGTTCTGCGTACTTCGTAAATGTCTGTTGTACATGCTTTTCATGTAGTATCGTATTTTTTGTTAATAATTTAACAATGTAAGCTTGCATTTCCGTAAATTCTCGTGGATGCTCGATATAAATTTTAAATCGCTCGCTAAATAAAATTTTCGTATCAATGCCACGGAATTGCTGAATTAATGTTGCATATTTTGTCTGCTGAATAGCAGGCAAAATACGCGTCGTATACAAATCTGCATACACATTGACTAAATCAATCGCTGCGATTAATGAAAATTCAATAGAATGTTGCACCCACGTTTTTATTTTTAAAATGGTGTCACTGGTTGTGAATAAGTGTAAAATGGCTGCACGTATTGCGTAGTACATTGTATTATTTGGTTCAAAAAATAACTGCTCATCATCATAATAATAAAAGTGCCATAAATCATTTATCAATGCGTAGGCGTGTAAATGTTGCTGCTCACTCTTACGTAGTAATGAAAAATAATGCTGACAGCTTGAAATATGTTCGTCTAGGTGAGTGTGAGTGTTATGGACAAGGTACAAATGCATTTGTTTATCAAAAACGGTTGTCATGTATTCGTTCATGCATAACTTCTTCCTTTGATTATAAATTTATATTATCAGTATAAAGAGTGTATAAGAAAAATGCAACGAATTGTCTAGTTTAGAATGATTTTAAATATTAAAATATCGTAAAATATAGGTCTTTTTACTTTATGTTTTGTAAGTGAAATAGATTGTTTTTGGAAAGTGTTACATAATTTTGAGAAGAAAGGTGAAAAAAAGAGAAGTTTTACACTTTTTTAAAATGAGTGGCTTTTTATAATTAAGTGTTAATACCTAAAGCGTAATTGTATGTTTGATGAACAGAACAAAACCCTCCTTGCACAAAATGTGCGAAGAGGGTTTTGTTGCGATATGCAACGAGATTAACGAGAGTAGTACTCTACGATTAATTGTTCGTTGATTTCAGCTGATAATTCAGAGCGCTCTGGTAAACGTACAAAAGTACCTACTTTAGAGTCAGCATCGAATGATAAATATTCTGGTACGAAGTTGTTAGCTTCGATAGCTTCAGCAACTGCTGTTAAGTTAGCTGATTTCTCACGTAAAGAGATCGTTTGACCTGGTTTTACAGAGAATGATGGGATGTCAACGCGTTTGCCATCTACTAAGATGTGACCGTGGTTTACTAATTGGCGAGCTGCACGACGAGTACGAGCTAAACCTAAACGGTAAACTAAGTTGTCTAAACGAGTTTCAAGTAAGATCATGAAGTTCTCACCTTGTAGACCTTGACGGATTTTACCAGCTTTAAGGTAAACGTTTTTGAATTGACGTTCAGTCATACCATACATATGACGTAATTTTTGCTTTTCAGTTAACTGTAAAGCGTACTCTGATTTTTTACCGCGAGCGTTCGGGCCGTGTTGACCTGGAGCATAAGGGCGTTTTTCTAATTCTTTACCTGTACCGCTTAAAGAAATACCTAAGCGACGAGAAACTTTCCAAGATGGACCTGTATAACGAGACATAATTGTGTCTCCTCCTTTAAATTTGGTTTATTTTGTGAAAAACAAATAACCAGTTATACCCGTGTCTCTACCGCATTTTATTTTCACATATGTTCGCCCTTGCAGTCTCGAGGGTTACTGATACACCTTCTAGCAAGCTAGAGGAATAAAATACAAATGGAGTTTATATAACTACTGCAGTTCATTTTACACAAACGCTATTGTATCAAAAATAATAGATGCTCGTCAACTATTAAATATGTTTCAGTAATGTTGCTGTGAAATGCTCTAAGCCTTGTTGGTCTTCAGTTGTAAAGCGAGCTTTTAGTGGGCTATCAATGTCTAACACACCAATAACTTCGCCATCTTTAATTAGAGGAATCACAATTTCTGAGTTTGTTGCACCATCACAGGCGATATGACCTGGGAACGCGTGAACATCTTCGACAAGTTGTGTCGCTTTTTGTGCAACTGCTGTTCCACATACACCGCGACCTACAGGGATGCGTACACATGCTGGTAAACCTTGGAATGGGCCGAGAACAAGTTCACCTTCTTCCATTAAATAAAAGCCAACCCAGTTAATATCTTCTAAGAAAGTATTTAATAAGGCTGCAGCATTACTTAAATTTGCAATGACATTCGTTTCACCTGTACATAATGCATCAAGCTGTTTTGTCACCGTTGTATATTGTTCGATTAATGAACCTGAATAAGCTGTTTTTGTAAACATAAATCCATTCCTTCTTTCTTATTGCCAAACGTCCTCATAAAATTGATGTAAATCGGCCGCTGTATGCGCATCTGAGCCGAACACAAGCGGGATATGTAGCGTTTTCGCCAGTTCCACATAGCGCTTTGGTGGATACTGCTCTAAGCAATGTTGCTTCGCAAGTCCAGCACTGTTAACATCTAATGCATAGCCGTGTTGCGCCATTAACTGTAATGTTTGAACGATAGATGCATCGTCATCAATGTGCTCCCCATGCGCATGCTGAAATTTGTGTACGAGTGTAGGGTGTCCGATGCGCTTCGGCTTATATGCACCTAAATCTGCGAGAATCGATTGTTGTAATGTTTCATAGTATAAATCGTAAACGCCTTGAACACTACCAATTTGTTTGCTAAAACGCATAAATTCTTCAGCAGAAAAGTCAATGCATGTATAATGATGAGCGTGTCGCAAAAAATGCACCGACAAAATACTATCATCCAACGCAGCACCATATGTTTGCAGAAATTGCGTTGTTTGTTGCTCGTAGCCGATAATATAATCTACTTCAAGGCCGACAGAAATATTAATTTGCTGTGCGTATTGTTTCTTTAGCTGTGTCACGGTATGTAGATACGGTTCTAATTGTGTAAGAAGCATACCTGAATCTTTGTCCGGTGTCGGGTCGATAAAGCCTTCAGGTAGCGGGGCATGCTCGGTAAATGAAATATCGGTAAAGCCATGTGCAATCGCTTTGTCGATATATTGTTCAAATGAATCGGTTGAACCGTGTGGGCAAAATGGTGTGTGAATATGGGCATCTTGTTTCATGTCAAATTTCCTCCCAAAAAAGGTTGTTAGTTTTCGATGATATGCAATGGAAAACATGCTAAAATAAGTAGTAATATGGTTTAAAGGGATTCCGAGACAGGAGGGTTATGATGGAAATTGCCATCCTCATACTCGCTCTTATTTTAATTGTTGCACTTATCAGTCTTAGTATACGACGAAAGCGCAAAAAAGAACTAGAGCGACTTATACAGAAAAAAGAAGAAATACAACAGCGACCAATTTCAGAAGAGTTAGCAAAAGTAAAAGATTTAAATATGCATGGCCAAGCAGAAGAATTATTTGAACGTTGGCGAGCAGAGTGGACGGAGATGGTAGACGTTCACATTCCAGCAATTGATACATTGTTATTGGAAGCTGAGGAGGCAATCGACAAAATGCGCTTTTCAAAGGCGCGTGGCATTGAGCAAGAAATTGAAGATTATATTGAGCAGTGTAATAATGATATGAATAAAATTTTAGCGGAGCTTGACCATTTAATCGGCAGCGATGCAAAAAGCCGTATTGAAATTGAACAGTTAAAAGAACAGTATCGTACAGCTCGAAAAACATTATTAGCACATCAGCATGCGTATGGTCCAGCGCTACCAGCATTAGAGCAACGTCTAGAAATTTTTGCGCCAAGCTTTGAAGAGTATGATGCCTTAACGATTGAAGGGAACTATTTAAAAGCGCGTGAAATGGTGGAAAGTTTAGTCGATGAAGCGAAGTTACTTCATGACATGATTACGGATATTCCGAATTTATTAACGGAAGTACATACGAAAATTCCGGGTATTATTCATGAGCTACGTAGCGGACACCGAGAGATGGAACAGACGGGTTATTATTTAGCGCACCTTGAAATGATGGCGTTTTTAGATGAATTAGAAATGCACTTACAACAAATTGTCGTTGATGTTCAACAGTTAGAGCTTGAAAAAGTGCGCCCGAGCTTACAACTTATCAATGAAGAATTGGACGTTTGTTATGACCAGCTTGAGCGAGAAGTTGTGGCACGTCGCTTTGTTGAACAACATGCGTTTAGTTTAAAAGAGAAGATGCTACATCATTTAATTGAATCAAAAGATTTAATTACAGAAGCGATTTTTGTACAACAATCATATCGCCTAAGTGAAGATGAAGCCGATATTCCGAAGCAAAACGCTAAGGACTTAGAAAACTTACAACGCCGTTATGATGTTGTGTTGGAGCTGTATACAAATGAACAAGCTGCGTTTTCGAGTTTAGAAGAAGAGTTAAAAGCGATTACGGCGGAGTTAGAAACAACGATTCAGCAGCAACAGCAATTTGCTGAGAGTTTAAAGAAATTACGCTTAGACGAAACGCAAGCTCGTGAAGAACTAGAACAGCTACGCAAGGAATTACATGTGCTTGAACGTAAGCTACATAAGGCGAATATTCCAGGTATTCCGGATGAGATGCGTAGTCGTGTATCAGAAGTGGATGAGCAGCTATTTATTGTAGCGAAGCATTTAGATGAAGTGCCACTGCATATTCATAATATCGAATCTAGCTTGAAATTAGCTGATAAGCTGCTGCGTGAAACGGAGCAAAAAGCGAAGGAAATGTTGGAGAACGTGGTGTTATTTGAACATACGGTACGCTACGGCAATCGCTACCGTGCAAGCAACCCAGCGGTAAACCAACGCTTCAAGCATGCCGAAAAAGCGTTTGCTGAATTGCGTTATTCAAAGGCGTTAGAGCAGGCAGGACTTGCGGTGTCAGAAATTGACCCGAAAGCATTTGAAATTATTGAACGTGCTGCACAAGAGGACTTGCAAAAAATTGCGAAACTTTAAGCACAAACATGTTTTTTTTGCGCGTAGTCGTATATAATAGGAAAAGCATAAAATCACACAGTTGATTTTAGTTGATTTTCGAACAGTCGAAAGGACTTGTCCCTCATGCATTTTGGACAAGTCCTTTTCCGATGTTATCACGTAAACGTGAAAGACCATTTAAAGGAAGGCGTCACATGATTTATTTAGATAATAGTGCAACAACACAAGTACACGATGACGTTTTAACGTCATTTGTTCAAGTGAATAAACAGTTTTTTGGCAACCCAGCGTCACTGCATGAAATGGGTGTAGATGCGAATGCGTTGTTAATGCGCGCGCGTACGCAAATTGCCGAGCTTGTGCAAACAACCGCCGAGCAAGTCATCTTCACATCTGGCGGTACGGAATCCAATAATTTTGCCTTTTATGGTGTCGCAAAAGCGAGCGCGCATAAAGGAAAACATATTATTACAACATCTGTCGAGCATCCATGTATTTTAGAAGCGGCAAAGCGTTTAGAGCAAGAAGGCTATGAAGTCGACTATTTAACAGTAGATGAAACAGGCGTTATTTCATTAGAAGAGTTGCGTCAAACGTTGCGAAAAGATACCGTGCTTGTCAGCATGATGCATGTGAATAACGAAATGGGCGCTATTATGCCAATTCGTGAAGCGGCACAAATCATTCATGCGAATAGTCGTGCTGTTTTCCATGTCGATGCGATTCAAAGCTTTGGTAAGTTACCGATTTCGTTAGCGGATGGACCAGATATGCTGTCGGTGTCTGGACATAAAATTCATGCGTTAAAAGGCTCAGGTATTTTAGCGATGAAAAAAAATATTCAAATTGAGCCACTTATTGTTGGCGGCGGTCAAGAATTTGGTCTACGTAGTGGTACGGTTGCTGTGCCAAATGCGGTTGCCTTTGCAAAAGCAGCACGTATGGCGATTGAAGCAATGCCACAAAAAGCAGCGCAATATGCAGAATGGAAAGCTGATTTATTTGCATTTTTTGCGTCATTAGGCGATTATGTAAAAGTTATTTCTACACCACAAGGAGCACCGCATATTGTTTCTGTCGGTGTAAAAGGTTTAAAAGGTGAAATTTTAATTAATGCTCTTCAAAAAGAAGGCATTATCGTGTCAACATCAAGTGCTTGTTCGTCAAAGCAGACAAAAACAAGCCATGTTATTGAGGCATTAAAAGTACCACAAGCGTATAAGGATGGAGTGATTCGTATTAGTTTTGGTGCGAATACAACATCTTCAGACATACAGCAATTCAAAGGCGTATTTGGTAAAATCGTACGCCAATTAAAAGGAGAATAAAGAACCAATGATGTACAAAGAAATTTTAATTCGCTACGGTGAATTATCAACAAAAGGCCGTAACAAAAAAGACTTTATCGCCCGTTTACGTGAAAATATTCGCTATAGCTTTTCGGATTTAGCACCACTGAAAATCCGTACAGAGCGTGACCGTATGTTTATTGAAACGGAAACACCAGAGCGTCAACATGAATTAGTAACGCGCTTACCGAAAATTTTCGGCATTCAGTCGTTCTCACTTGTGGCGTCAGCGGAAAAGGATATGCAAGCTATTAAAGCAGTTGCCCATAACATTATGGCACAATACGGCGACATTACATTTAAAGTAGAAGTAAAGCGTTCAGATAAAACGTTCCCAATGGACACACATGAAATTCAACGTGACCTAGGTGGCTACTTATTATCGAACTTCCAAAACTTATCGGTAGATGTGAAAAATCCAGAAGTACCATTACGCGTTGAAATTCGTGAAGATGCGGCGTATATTATGGCGGGCATTATTCAAGGTGCAGGTGGTATGCCAGTTGGTTCGAACGGTAAGTCATTATTAATGCTGTCAGGCGGCATCGATAGCCCAGTTGCAGCATATTTAATGATGAAGCGCGGTGTGCGTATTGAAGCGATTCATTTCTTTAGCCCACCGTACACAAGCCAAAATTCACTTGAAAAAGTAAAAGACTTAACAGACCTTTGTACGCAGTTTGGTGCGCGTATTCGTTTACACATCATTCCGTTTACAGAAATTCAAACATTAATTAAAGACCGTGTGCCAGAAAATATTTCAATGACAACAACACGTCGTATGATGTTAAAAATTGCAGACGAAGTGCGTAAAGAAATTGATGCGCTAGGAATTGTAACAGGCGAGAGTTTAGGACAAGTAGCATCACAAACATTACAAAGTTTAACAGCCATTAATGATGTGACATCAACACCTGTATTACGTCCGTTATTAAGCTACGATAAATTAGAAATTATTGATATTGCGAAAAAAATCGGCACATATGAAACGTCAATTTTACCGTATGAAGATTGCTGTACAATTTTCACACCAGCAAATCCAAAAACAAAACCGAAGCTTGAAAAGGTAGAGTACTATGAGAGCTTTACAGAGTTTGATGAGTTAATCGAAAAAGCAGTACGTAACCGTGAAACACATTCATTCCCGAAAAAGGTTGTCAAAGAAGATAAATTTGCAGCGTTATTGTAAGCCGCATAGCTAAATAGCGTTTCGTAGGAAGCGTCTCCAAATAATATGTTTATTTTGGAGGTGCTTTTTATTTACATTTTAATTAGTAGTTGGTACTAATTTATTTTACCGCTCGTTTGTAAAGAAAGTTGCGTAAAACGACTAAATTATTGATATAAGGTAAAAAATATACGCGTAAATGTGAAATTGTTACTAACTATTAAAATGTGTGGATATTTTTTTGAAAAAACAAAAAAATGCCTGTATAATATGCTGTAGGTACACATAAGGGGTGTAACCGACACAAAGGGGGAATTGACGATGGATCGAAATGAGCTTATAGCACCGCCAATTTACAATATTGTAGAGGAAATTGAACGTTATGCGAATGTATCATATGATGCACTAATTGTTCATCATGAGGATGGCCAAATTGAACGTATTTCGTATGAAGCTTTAATTGAGCGCGCGAACAAAGTGGCGCAAGTGTTACAAGAGGATGGGCTACAAAAAGGGGATGTAGCTTTAATCATGGTACCGCGTTCTGTCGAAGCATATGTTGTATATATTGCCGCATTAAAAGCAGGCTTAGCAATTATTCCGAGCTCGGAAATGTTACGTGCAAAAGATATTGATTATCGTATCGTCCATGCAGATGCAAAGGCAGTGATTGCAGATGAAGCGTATATTTCAGAATTTGACCACGCAGAGCATATTGGTGGCTTAAAGCAGTATGTGATTGGGGAAGCACATGCGCCATGGCAACCATTACGTAATCGTGTTGAAGGGAAGTCATCAACATTTGAGAACGTCCAAACGAATAGTTCAGATACAGCGTTTATTGCTTATACAAGTGGAACGACAGGGAATCCAAAAGCAGCAGTACATCCACATGCTTGGGGTTATGCGCATTTACGTACAGCAGCACCACAATGGTTAGGCATTCAAGAAGCGGATGTTGTATGGGCAACAGCAGCACCAGGTTGGCAAAAGTGGATTTGGAGTCCCTTCTTAGCGACATTAGGTAGCGGTGCGACAGCATTTGTACATAAAGGGCGCTTCGATGCGAGTGAGTTCTTACAAATCTTACAAGATTACAATGTCAATGTCCTTTGCTGTACGCCAACAGAGTATCGTTTAATGGCGAAAGTAGAAGATTTAGAGACGTATCATTTAACAGAGTTACGCCAAGCGGTTTCAGCGGGTGAGCCGTTAAATCGTGAAGTCATTGAAGTGTTCTTAAAGCACTTTAATTTACAAGTTCGTGACGGTTACGGTCAAACCGAAAATACATTGCTTGTTGGAACGATGGTTGGTATGGAGCCACGACCAGGGTCAATGGGGAAACCGACACCAGGAAATTATGTAGAAGTCATTAACGAAGATGGCGAGCCAGTAGCACCAGGTGAAGTTGGGGATATTGCTGTACATGTTTCAACACCGGCATTATATAAAGGTTACTTAAAAGACCCAGAGCGTACGAGCATGCAGTTCCGTGGCGAGTGGTACATTACAGGGGACCGTGCAACGAAAGATGAAGACGGTTATTTCTGGTTTGAAGGTCGTGGGGATGACATTATTATTTCATCAGGCTATACAATTGGACCGTTCGAAGTAGAGGATGCATTAACGAAGCATCCAGCGGTAAAAGAATGTGCAGTCGTTGCAAGCCCTGATGAAATTCGTGGTCATATTGTAAAAGCGTTTATCGTTTTACGTGATCCTGAACAGGCGAGCGACACGCTTGTAAAAGAACTGCAAGAACATGTAAAAGATGTGACGGCACCATACAAATATCCACGCGCTGTGGAATTTATTGATGATTTACCGAAAACGACATCAGGTAAAATTCGTCGTGTAGAATTACGCCAACAAGAATTTAAAAAGATTAACGCATAAAGATGCACAGAGAATGACATAAAAAGAAATATCCTTCAGCCATTACAACGGCTGAAGGATATTTTTGTGTTTTTGGTGCTACGCTACATAGCGGACGCACCTGTAAATGTGTATCATCTCGATCAACGCATTGTCACTATAAATAGAGTTTTCTCCCAACCTCAGTTATTTTTTTCTCAATCTCGTTTCTTATATGTGTGAAAACGTTTTAAAATAAAACTGTCAAAATATTCTCTCTTATGACATAATTGTAATTGAAATACGTCATTTTCTGTAAGGGGGAGATTTTTTGGATTTAGCAAAAGCAATCTTATATCATGCCTCTAGTACACCGAATCATATTGCACTTATTTATGAAGAAAACACGTATACGTATGAACAATTGAATAAAGAAATTAATCGCTTTAGTCATGGACTTCACATGAAAGGCATTAAAAAGGGAGACAAAGTCAGTTTATATTTAAAAAACTCAGACCAATTCGTCATTGCCGCATACGCATTGTGGCGCATTGGTGCAGTTGTTGTGCCCATTAACTTCCGCCTAACTGCACCGGAGCTAGCGTATATTTTGGAGCAGTCTGATTCGATTCTTGTATTGAGTGATGCCGAACTCATCGAAACAGCAAGACAAGCAGTCCAACTTGTTGAACATGATTTAGAAATTGCTGTTGTCGGAGAGGACGCACCGCATGTTGTAAATTGGCAAAGTTATCGTTCAGATGATGTCAACGAGCCAAATATAGCATTATTGCCAACAGATGATGCCCAAATTTTGTACACATCCGGCACAACAGGGAAGCCAAAAGGAGCATTGTTTACCCATAGCAATATTATTGCTGTCAATATGTCGGTAACGTATATGACGAAGTTACAGCGCGACGATGTGTATTTATTAATTGCACCAGCGTTTCACTCCGCTGGTTTAAACATGATTGTAACAACGACATTGTTTGCCGGTGCGACATTAGTCGTACAGCGCGATTTCCATCCAGTAGAAGCACAAAAGGCCGTGCAGCAGCATAAAGTGACGATGTTTTTTGCTGTGCCTGCAATGTATAACGCCATTTTACAAGTACCAAAGGGCATGTTTAACTTATCGAGTATCCGTGCGTGTAATTACGGGGCAGCACCGATGTCTCCGTCGTTAATTGAAGCATCAATTGATTATTTTGGCACTGACCAATTTTATAATTGCTGTGGTTTAACGGAAGCGGGCCCAGGTGGCGTATTACTTTTACCGGAAGAACATGCGACAAAAATCGGTGCAGCAGGAAAAGCAATGCCGTTTTTAAATGCTCGTGTTGTACGCGATGACTTCACAGATGTGGCACCGGGAGAAGTCGGGGAGTTTATTTTACGGAGTAGCTCGATTATGAAGGAATACTATAAAAAGCCCGAAGAAACACAAAAAGCGTTTCGAAATGGTTGGCTGCTTACCGGAGATTTAGCAACAATCGATGAAGAAGGTTATATAACACTTGTAGACCGCAAAAAGGACATGATTATTTCTGGTGGTGAAAATATTTATTCGGTTGAAGTCGAACAAGTGTTAGATGCGCACCCTGATGTTGTTGAAGTGGCGATTGTTGGCTTACCAGATACGCAGTGGGGCGAGGTCGTGACGGCAATTGTCGTGTTAAAAGAGGGCGCTACATTAACGTTAGAAGAGATTCAAGCATTTTGTCGAGAGCATTTAGCTGGGTATAAAGTTCCGCGCCATATGATTGAAGTGGCTATCTTACCACGCAATGCATCTGGAAAAGTATTGAAATATCATTTGCGAGAGCAATTAACAAAGCAATAAACAGTGGGAAGTTAAAGGGGGATATTAGAAATGAGAGAAGCAGTAATTGTCGCAGCAGCACGTACAGCAGTAGGTCGTACAAAAGGTGGTTTAGCTGAAGTACGACCAGATGAGTTAGCCGCAACGGTATTAGAGGAAGTTGTCGCACGGGCCAATATTAACAAAGCACAAGTTGACGACGTTATTTTAGGGTGTGTCACACAAACGGGAGAACAAGGTGCGAATATTGCACGTACGGCGACGCTCGCAGCAGGCTTCCCAATTGAAGTGCCTGGTGTTACAATTGACCGCCAATGTGGCTCAAGCTTACAGGCAGTTCATTTTGCAGCGCAAGCCATTTTAGCTGGCGATATGGATATTGTCATTGCTGGTGGGGTTGAAAGTATGACGCGTGCACCAATGGGGTCAAATGCAAAAGGCGCGCATGATTCGGCACGTTTAGAAAAGTATGAGCTTGTGCATCAAGGGCTTTCAGCAGAGCTAATTGCTGAGCAATGGAACTTAACGGAACAACAATTAAATGAATATGCGGTAGCAAGTCATCAACGTGCCATCGCGGCAATTGAAGCAGGCAAGTTTAATGCTGAAGTGGTAGCAGTAGGTGACGTCACAAAGGATGAAGGTCCACGTCCGAGCACGACAGTAGATGTCTTAAATAACTTAAAGAAAGTATTTAAAGAAGGTGGGGTCATTTCAGCTGGTAATGCTTCACAAATGAGTGATGGTGCATCCGCAGTTGTTGTGATGTCGAGCGACAAAGCAAAAGAACTTGGCATTAAGCCGCTTGCTAAAATTATTGCTCGTACAGTCATCGGTTCAGACCCACGCCTGATGTTAACAGGACCGATTGAAGCGACAAAGCGTGTGCTCCAAAAAGCAAATTTAACACTTAATGATATCGACACATATGAGGTGAATGAGGCATTTGCGCCAGTACCAATCGTTTGGCAACAAGAGCTACAAGCAGACCCGCAAAAGTTAAATCCAGATGGCGGAGCAATTGCGTTAGGGCATCCACTTGGGGCAACAGGCACGAAGCTATTAACAACGATGCTATACCGTATGGAACGAGAGCAATTACGCTATGGATTACTCGCGATTTGTGAAGGAATGGGTATGGCGAATGCCACAATTATCGAACGCTACGTAGAGGAGTGATGCAGGTGACCTATGCATTTGAAACAGCAGAACACCAGCAATTTCGGAAAAGCTTTCGCAAATTTTTAGAGGCAGAGATTGCCCCTCATTATGCAAAGTGGGATAAGGAAGGGGCTATTCCGTTTTCCATGTGGAAGCAAATGGGGGACATGGGCTATTTATGTCCACAAGTGGAAGAAGTATACGGCGGACTTGGACTTGACTATGTGTATAACGTCATCATTGCCGAAGAGTTAGAGCGTGTTGGTTCAGGGCTGATGGGTTTTGGCTTACATAGCGATATTATTGTGCCTTACGTTGAAAAGTTCGGGAATGCTTCGCAAAAAGAACGATGGTTACCAGGGTGTGTTCGTGGCGATATTATTACAGCCATTGCGATGACCGAGCCAGGTGTCGGTTCCAATTTAGCCGGTGTACAAACGACGGCTGTAAAAGACGGTGATCATTACATTGTAAATGGCTCAAAAACGTTTATTTCAAATGGTCTGTATAGCAATATCATTATTACTGTGGTGAGCACGGATAAAGCAGCAGGTCATAAAGGCATTAGCTTACTCGTTATTGAAGAAGGCACAGAAGGGTTTACACGTGGTCGAGCGTTAGAAAAAGTAGGGCAACATGCACAGGATACGGCCGAGCTGTTTTTTGATAACTGTCGTGTTCCAGTTGAAAATTTACTCGGTGAAGAAGGACAAGGCTTTTATTATTTAATGCAAAATTTGCAGCCAGAGCGTTTAGGTGTAGCGATTGCCTCGGTCATTGCGATGGAAGATATGTTGGCACATACGACAGCTTATGTGAAAGAGCGTCACGCATTTGGACAGCCGATTAGCCATTTCCAAAATACGCAATTTGCGCTTGCTGAAATGGCAACGACGATTGAAATGGGGCGCACATTTGTTGAGAAGTTGATTCAGCGTCATATGAATGGTGACAATATCGTCACCGAAGTGTCAATGGCGAAATACCGTTTATCTGAGCAAGCGCGTGATATGGCAGCACAGTGTATGCAACTTCACGGTGGCTATGGCTTTATGGAAGAATATAAAATTGCACGACGTTACCGAGATGTGGCCGTGTTCCCGATTTATGCAGGTACGAATGAAATTATGAAAACGATTATTGCGAAAAACTTAAAGCTAACAAACTAAACAAACTTGAATGGAGTGTTGACAATGCATATGATGGATACCCCGTTATTATTAACAAGTTTTTTAAAGCGAGCAGAACGTCAATATCGTCACAAAACAATTATTTCACGTACAGGAGAAGGACAAATTCATGAATTTACGTACGGAGAATATGCAAAGCGTACACGCAAGCTTGCAAATGCCCTTGCAACGTTAGGCGTAACCCGTGGTACAAAGGTTGCAACATTTTGTTGGAATCATCACCGGCATTTAGAAGCGTATTTTGCTGTGCCATGTAGCGGTGCGATTTTGCATATGGTCAATATTCGTTTATTCCCAGAGCATATTATTTATGTTGTGAATCATGCAGAAGATGAAATTATTTTAGTGGATGATTCATTATTGCCATTACTAGAAGCGGTTGCGCCACATTTTACAACGGTGAAAGCATTCATCATTTGTGGGGATAATGTCGATGTAACGAAAACAACATTGCCAAACGCATATAGTTACGAAGCATTATTAGCGGAAGCATCGGACGAATTCACATTCCCAGAAGATTTAGATGAAAATAGCCCAGCTGGTATGTGTTACACAAGTGCAACAACAGGCATGCCTAAAGGTGTTGTGTATACGCATCGAAGCATTGTATTGCACAGTATGGCCATGGGGTTAGCAGATGGTGTTGGCTTAACGGAGCGAGATATTGTGTTGCCAGTTGTGCCGATGTTCCATGCTAATGCGTGGGGCTTACCGTTCGCATCAGTCGCATTTGGCGCGACACAAGTGTTGCCTGGTCCCATGTTTACGCCACAACTAATTTTAGACTTATTTGAAGAATATAAAGTGTCGATTTCAGCAGGTGTACCGACGATTTGGTTAGGTGTATTGCAAGAGCAACAACAAAATGCGCGTGACTTATCACGATTACGCGCTGTTATTTGTGGCGGTTCTGCATCACCACTCGGCTTAATTAAAGGCTTTGAGGAAATAGGTGTTAGCTATTATACAGGCTATGGTATGACCGAAACGTCACCACTTGTAAGCTTATCGATTTTCACATCGAAAACGGCAAACTATTCGTTTGATGAACGTTTAGCGATTCGTGAAACACAAGGTTTAACATTCCCGCTAGTTGAAACGCGCATTATTAATGAAAATGGTGATGTGCCGTGGGATGGAGAGACGATGGGTGAAATCATTGTGCGAGGTCCGTGGATTGCAGCAGAATATTATAAAGATGAGCGCACGCAAGAAGCGTTTGTGGATGGATGGTTGCATACCGGGGACATTGCTGTATTTACCGAGGACGGCTATATTCGTATTACGGACCGCACGAAAGATTTAATTAAGTCTGGCGGCGAATGGATTTCTTCTATCGAAATTGAAAATGTATTAATGACACATCCGAAAGTATTTGAAGCAGCCGTTGTAGCAGTGCCTCATGAAAAATGGCTAGAGCGTCCGATTGCGTGTGTTGTACCGAAGCCAGAGCATAAAGAAAGCATTACGAAAGAGGAGTTACTTGAAAGCTTAGAAGGAAAGTTCCGTAAAATATGGATTCCTGATGATGTGATCTTTTTAGATGAAATTCCGAAAACGTCTGTCGGTAAATTTTTAAAAGCACAGTTACGTGAAGATTTAAAAAACTATGAATCGTTAACGTAAAGCTTGTAAAACGTAGTCGCTAGATGGAGTAGTATAACGCGCGAAAATGAAGCCTTTAGCAGTTGTAATATGCTGAAGGTTTTTTATTGTTCTGTTTATCTTTTTTACATTTCATTTTACGAAGCGATGAACAATTCGAGAAATCCATGCGAAACATCGACGCAATGTGAAACTTTTTGCTACACTAGTACGTAGAAATGGCAAAAGGAGTGAGAAGATGAATATTAAACGTTGGCTTGCCTTATTAGGGGCGGTTGTATTACTTGTAGTTTCAATTGGTATGAATTCATTAATTAGCATTGCTTCATTTGATTGGGACGCAGTAGTAGACCCGAATGAATTGCTAGGCACATCGATTGCTGGTAGCGAAAATATGTTAGAAGATGGCGATGTTGACAACCGAATTGCGGTCATTACTGTAGACGGTGCTATTCAAGATGTTGGCAGCGGTTCGTTATTATCAGCAGTTGAATACGACCATAATTTCACATTAAATCAATTACAATCTGTGTTAGAGGATGACACGATTAAAGCGGTGCAATTGCATGTAGATTCACCAGGTGGCGGTGTGTATGAGTCACGTGAATTATACGATGCTATTATGGAAATTAAAGAACAGCGCGATATTCCAATTTACGTGTCAATGGGGTCAATGGCTGCATCAGGTGGTTATTACATCGCTGCACCAGCAGACAAAATTTATGCGTATTCTGAAACATGGACAGGTTCAATCGGTGTTATTATGCAAGGGATTAACTATGGTCAACTTGCAGAAGATTACGGCATTGTATTTGAAACATTAAAATCAGGTCCATATAAAGACATTATGAGCTCAACACGTCCAATGACCGATGATGAACGTGCAATTATGCAAACATTAGTGGATGAAGCATACGAAGACTTTGTGGATGTCATTGAAGCAGGTCGTGGTATGAGTGAAGCGCAAGTGAAACAAGTAGCAGATGGACGTATTTATACAGCATCTCAAGCGAAAGAAAATGGCTTAGTCGATGAAATTGGCAGTCAAGAAGATACGTTAGCTGCATTAAAAGCAGATTTCGATTTAGAAGATGCAATGGTGTTTGAATATGGTTATACAGATGAATCATGGAGTTCATTATTAGGTGTGAAAGTAGCAGAATTCTTTGGTCCTTCAGCAGAAGAGCGTGTGTTAAATAAGTTATTATCTGACTATGAAGCACCACGAGCAATGTACTTATACGGTGAATAAGGAGGCGACAAAGCATGTCTGAATTTACACAAAATGACGAGCAACAACCAGCACGTGATGTCACGCCTTCAGAAGAAGCTGTCATGATAACACCGGCACGTAAACATAAAAAAGAACTTGTATTAGAAGCAAAAACAGCCGGCTTTTGGATGCGTTTTTGGGCATATATCATCGATTTATTAATCATTTTTGCATTAACATCGATTATCGTGAAGCCAATTTTTTATGTCATTGGCACAACGACCGATGAATATACATGGTATGCACCATTTACGATTGCCTCTGCTGTTATATTTTATGGCTATTTTGTCTTGATGACAAAATTTACAGGGCAAACGGTTGGCAAGATGATTTTTGGTTTACGCGTTGTCGCAGATAACGGCAAAAAATTAACGTGGGGCGCTGTATTATTCCGCGAATGGATTGGTCGTTTTATTTCTGTGAAAACTGTTATTTTCTATGTGTTGGTAGCAGTATTACCGAATAATAAAGGCTTACACGATTTAATCGCAGATACAGTTGTTGTACACGAAGAAACATATTTACGTAAAGAGAAGGAAGAAGAACCGGTGTGGAAATCAGCACCGAGCGATACAACAATGCCAACTTCATAAGCTTGGAACGTAGCGTAGCACAATCCGATGTGCTGTGCTACGTTTTTTATTTTATATTTCTAATGAGCTTTAGTTGCAGAAAGCCCAAGTAGTTTAGTAAGATAAAGATAACCCAATTTTAGGAGGCGTACAATTTCATGGCAAACATTACATTTAAAAACAATCCTGTGACGTTATTAGGTACTGAAGTAAAAGTAGGCGACAAAGCACCAAACTTTTCAATATTAGCAAATGATTTATCACCTGTAACTTTAGAAGATACTGCAGGTAAAATTCGTTTAATTTCAGTTGTACCATCAATTGACACAGGTGTATGTGACCAGCAAACACGTAAGTTCAATGAAGCGGCAGCAGAGCTTGGTGAAAACGTTGTTGTTTTAACAGTTTCTGTAGACTTACCATTCGCACAAAAGCGTTGGTGTGCAGCAGCAGGTATCGAAAATGTTCAAACATTATCGGACCACCGCGAGCTTTCATTCGGTCAAGCTTACGGCGTAGCAATTGAAGAATTACGCTTACTAGCGCGCTCTATTTTCGTTGTAGACGCTGAAGGTACTGTTACATATGTAGAGTACGTATCAGAAGCAACAAACCACCCAGATTACGATGCAGCAATCGCAGCGGTTAAAGCATTAGCGTAATTAGATGATACGTATAAACAGGTAGGGGAAACGAATGTTTTCCTTGCCTGTTTTTTCGTGTGAGTATTTATCGTAGTGCATTCACGATAAAACTTGTTATAATGAACAAATGCACAAATAGAAGGGACGTTTCACATGCGAAATTTTGAAACATTATTTGCCATTTTAAATACAGAAGCAGAAAAAGCTGATAACTATTTAGAAGGATTATTAGCAACACTAGACGAATGGCTAGACGGTGAACGTGATATTCATGTAGACGGTTTACCAAAAGAGGAAATGCGTAAGGCGATTCAAATTGCCATTTTAAAAGGCATGCGTAAAAGCACACAGCCAAACCATCAAATGACACCTGATACATTCGGGTTTTTACTATCGTTTTTCGTTGAGCAAGCATTTGAAGATAAATTAGCGAAAAAAGAAACATTAAAAGTAACGGACTTAGCTGTTGGTACAGGGAATTTACTCTATACATTAATGAATGCGATGGATGGGAAAATTGAGGCGACAGGCGTAGAGGTTGATGAATTACTTATTCAATTAGCAGCGGCGACAGCAAACGTTTTAGAACAACCAGTGGAGCTACATCACCAAGATGCATTAACGGATTTATTGATTGACCCAGCAGATGCAATCGTATGTGATTTACCATATGGCTATTATCCAAATGAGGAAGTAGCACTTGATTATGAATTATGTGCACCAGAAGGCATGAGCTTTGCACATCATTTATTTATTGAGCAGTCGGTAAACTATGTGAAGGACGGCGGCTATTTATTCTTCTTAATTCCTGCGACATTATTTGAGTCGGAGCAAGCACCGCAGTTACACAAATATTTAAAGAAGCATGTGTGGATTCAATCGGTGATTCAATTACCAGAAAATCTATTCACAGCACGTGCGCATGAAAAGAGTATTTTAGTATTACAGAAGAAATCAGCTGAGCTACGTGCACCAAAGGAAGTATTACTTGCAAAAGTGCCGAATATGCAAAACAAAGAGGCATTAGCGATGTTCTTTGAAAAGGTACGTATTTGGAAAGAAAATAAATAATGAAAAAAGCTCTCGCGACAGGCGAGAGCTTTTTCTATATAGAACGATTAGTTTTCTGGTGTACGTACAACTAATACGTCACAAGGAGCAGAACGTACGATTGCTTCCGATACAGAACCGATTAAGAAACGCTCAACAGCATTTAAACCAGTTGCACCACATACGATTAAATCAGCGTCAGTTAGCTTCGCTAGTTCACGAGTGATGATTGTTTTTGGAGAACCGTGTTCAATGATTGCTTTTACATCTGTAATACCATATTCTAACGCTTCTTTTTTGTATGTTTCTAAAAGTTCTTCAGAATGAGCTTGTGCGCGCTCAGCGATTGAACGGTCATACGCTTCGATTGCTGCAAACGAGCGCGTGTCAATAACGTTTACTAAGTGTAAAGCCGCTTCGTGACGCTTTGCCATTTCCTTCGCTTTTTTGAATGCAAAGTTTGCCTCTTTTGAGCCGTCTACTGCTACAACGATGTTATTATATGATAATGCCATTTCATATTACCCCCTTGAGATTTATAGCTTAAGTATAACAAAAAGTAACAAAAATGAAAGTGTGGTTTCTATAAAAATGTTTCATATTTGTACTTTGTGTTAATCATGTTGTATAAATTGTATGTATTTTGTTGTTGTGCATATGATTTTGAATATTGTTTATTTGTTATTATTAGTAAGAATATGATGGTAAAGTATTGATGTGTCAATTTTACACAATAGCGATAGTGGAAACGATTAAATGGACAGATTATGTGACAACAAAATGACAATACTCTAGAAGGAATTTTCATGAATATGAAAAGAGCTTGAGACAAAATAAAGTGTTTGGAGAAATGACGAAATTTCTCCAAACACTTTTCTACTTTCGTCGTCGCACACTGTACGGCCAATTATTCAACGATGACAAGTTCTTTCGTATAGCTCGTTAAGACTTCAACGCCATCTTCTGTTACAACGACATCATCTTCAATACGAACGCCCGTTACGTCTGCTTTATAAACGCCTGGCTCAATCGTAAAGACTGTGCCTACTTGTAGTTCATATGGGTTGGCACCATTAATAGAAGGGAATTCGTGTACCGAAATGCCAAGACCATGACCAAGACGGTGTGTGAAATAGTCACCATAGCCTGCTTCCGTAATGACGTCACGTGCAATTTTATCGAGGGCCATTGCTGTGACGCCTGGACGCACTGCCGCAATGGCTTGCTCATTCGCACGACGTACCGTGTTATAAATATCCTTCTGTGCTTCGCTTACTTCACCAAATGCTACTGTACGTGTAATATCCGAGCAGTAACCTTCATAAATAATCCCTAAATCAAATAAAATCATATCACCGCGCTGAATTTTACGGTCACCTGGAGTGCCATGTGGTGAAGCACTCTTTTCCCCAGCAAGTACCATCGTCTCAAATGACATCGCATAGCCTTTTGCTTTTACAGCACTTTCAATTGCATTTAAAATGTCCATTTCAGTGCGACCTTCTTGAATATTGGCAACACCTACTTCAATGGCAAAATCTGCAAGCTTCGCTGCTTCACGCATTTTGTGTAACTCTTCAGCATCTTTACATACACGCATGTCGTTGATTTGTGCGTCAAATGCGGTAAATGTAGCTGTGTCAAATTGTGCTTGCATCGCTTCGTGGCGAGCAACCGTCATATGGTCTTTTTCAATGGCAATTGTTTGTAGCGAAACGCCACGACGAATGCATGCATCTTTTACGATATCCCATGCATTTTGTGTATCTTCATGACCGACAACTTCATGTTTCCAGCCTGCAGCGACTGCGTCAGGCATTTCCATTTTTGGACAAATTAAAAATGGTTCCGCATGTTGGAATACCATGACACCTAGTAGACGCTCATGGGGGTTACTTAGGAAGCCAGAAACGTAAAAAACGTTATCTGGTGTTGTAATAAAAACGGCATCGATATTGTGCTGTTGTAAATGTTGTTGTATACGTTGTAATTTGTTCATATGTAAAGCCTCCAAAAAGTGAATTCATTGTTTATATTACGCTTAATTTTACACAATGTACAAAAAAATACGGTAAAAAAGCAGGAAAATCATTAAAAAAGCCGAAATTATAGGCGATAGCATAAAAATATTACACGATGTAGGAGGCTCATGACGACAATGAATATTTCATATCATGGACATTCAGTTGTAAAAGTAGAAGTAGAGGGCAAGACGATTTTAATTGACCCATTTTTAACGGGTAATAGTTTAACGGATTTATCTGCACAGACAGAACAAGCCGATGCGATTTTATTAACACATGGACATAATGATCATGTCGGTGATACGGTGGCGCTTGCAGCCAAAAATAATGCCACAGTTGTAGCACCGGTTGAAGCAGCAGATTATTTAAGCAAACAAGGTGTTGAAAATGCAGTACCACTTGGCTTAGGTGGCACATTTGATTTAGGTTATGCCAAGTTAAAGTACGTCCAAGCATTCCATAGTTCATCGTATACAGATGATGCTGGTGTGGTGCATTATATGGGTGTTGCAGGGGGCATTTTATTATTTGTCAATGGTTTAACAATTTACCATGCAGGTGATACAGCATTGTTTGGTGACTTAGAATTAATCGGTCGCCGTCACCCAATTGACGTTGCATTTTTACCAATCGGCGGTCACTTCACGATGGATGCTGAGGATGCAGCATATGCTGTATCATTATTAAAACCAAAAATCGTTGTACCAGTTCATTACGATACATTCCCACCGATTAAAGCGGACCCAAATCATTTCGCAGAATTAGTGAAAGACGCGAAAGTACAAGTATTAGCACCAGGCGGAAGCGTAGAGATTTAATGAGCTACCTATAGAAATAATCATCAAGTATTATAGGTTGTTTCTATATTTCAACAGAAATATATGATACACTATAACTATGATGATAGATTGGAAAATAGGTGATAAAATTGTCTACAAAACACGAGAAGATTTTACAATACATTGAATCATTACCGGTTGGCACGAAAATATCTGTGCGACAAATTGCAAAAGAAATGCAAGTAAGTGAAGGAACGGCTTACCGCGCCATTAAAGAAGCTGAAAATAGCCGTTTAGTAAGTTCAATTGAACGTGTCGGTACAATTCGTATCGAGAAAAAGAAAAAAGAAAATATCGAACGCTTAACATTCGCAGAAATTGTGAATATTGTTGATGGGCAAGTATTAGGTGGACGTGATGGTCTGCATAAAACATTAACGAAATTTGTTATTGGTGCGATGCAATTAGACGATATGATGCGTTACACAGATGCGGGTAGTTTATTAATCGTCGGAAACCGTGTGAAGGCGCATCAGCTAGCGTTAACAGCAGGTGCTGCGATTTTAGTAACAGGTGGCTTCGAAACGAGCGAAGAAAATAAACGCTTAGCGGATGAATTACAGTTGCCGATTATTTCAACAAGCTATGATACATTTACCGTAGCGACAATGATTAACCGTGCTATTTATGACCAGTTAATCAAAAAAGATATTTTATTAATTGAAGATATTTATGTACCACTTGAAGACACATCTGTCTTGCGTGCTGATGAAACCGTACAGCACTTCCATGACCAAAATACAGCAACGACACACGGGGCATACCCAGTTGTTACAAACCAAAATAAATTGGTCGGCATGATTACGGTAAAGGACGTTATTGGCAAGCCGAGCACTGAACCGCTTGATAAAGTAATGACGAAAAACCCAATTGCTGGTTCGATGAAAACGTCGGTTGCAGCAGCAGGTCACCGCATGATTTGGGAAGGTATTGATTTATTGCCAATCGTCGATGAAGATAATACATTAAAAGGTGTTATTTCGCGTCAAGACGTATTAAAGGCATTACAGCTTGCACAGCGTCAGCCTCATAACGGCGAGACGATTGATGATTTAGTGAAGAATGAAATGAAAGTGCTTGGTGAAGATGATATTTTTGTGGAGTTTAAAGTAACGCCGCAAATGACGAACCAATACGGTGCCATTTCGTACGGAGCGTTTACGACATTATTAGCGGAAGCGGGTGCATTTGCGTTGAAGCGTCATAAGCGCGGCGATGCGATTGCTGAAAACTTAACGATTTACTTCATTAAACCGGTGCAAATGGAAAGTAAATTAACGGTACGTCCAATGATTTTAGATATGTCACGTAAGTTCGTGAAAATGGATTTTGAAGTGTATAATCATAATACATTGGTCGGAAAAGCGATGATGACATTCCAATTATTAGAGCGATAAATAAAAACGTGATGCCTTTTCAGGAGGTCATCACGTTTTTTTAATGAGAGGCAGCGTCTTGCTGTGCAGCTTCATATAATTGTTGTTCTTCTTGTAAGAACGGTGCATAGTGCTTTGAGCGTTTATAGTTATCGTAAATAACAAGCGCGCCGAGCACAATGAAAATGCCTGCGATTGCATACGTTACAAAGCCAGAAAATAAAATGATTTGATTCACGCCAAATGTTAAAATAAAAGCACCTAGCCAAATATTTGCTTTTGCTTTGTAATATTTATGGCGAATTTCTAAGGCAGCAGGTGTGCGTAGTTGTCTCGTTTTATTGTATAAATAAAACATCAATGAGAAAATAATGAGTACCACACAAATGAAATTAAAATACATAATGTCCTCCTTTGACGGGCGCACTGATGAGGCGATGATTTGTCTTATTTATTGTAGCGACTTTAGAAGGAAAAGGCAATTTGGAGGAAAAGAAATCATGAAACAGCAAATCATCGAAAAAATACAACAATATGACACGATTATTATTCACCGACATGTACGACCAGACCCGGATGCTTATGGTTCACAGCACGGTTTAAAAACATTGATTCAAGCAAACTTCCCACAAAAGGCTGTTTATGCAGTAGGGGAGCATGATGATTCATTAACATTTATGGCAACGCCGGATACAATCGCTGATGATGTGTATGAAGGGGCATTAGTAATTGTGACAGATACGGCAAATACGGAGCGTGTTGACGACCAACGCTATACAAACGGTGCGTATGTCATTAAAATTGACCACCATCCAAATGATGACCAATACGGTGATTTATTATGGGTGGATACATCGGCAAGTTCTTGTAGTGAAATGATTTACGAATTATTTGAAGAAGCGCGTGCGCAGTTCAATTGGACGATGAATGAGGAAGTAGCACAATTATTATTTGCAGGTATTGTAGGTGATACGGGACGTTTTATGTTCCCATCGACGACTTTAAAAACATTCCGCACAGCAGGTGATTTAGTCGAGTACGGCTTTAACCGTAATCATGTGTTCAACGGTATGTATGAAATGGACCGTAAGTTATTAAACTTACAAGGCTATTTATACCAAAACTTTGAAATGACTGATAAAGGGATGGCATATGTCCGTTTAACGAAAGAAGCGCTTGCACAGTTTGATGCGACACCATCAGAGGCATCATTATTAGTCGGCTCGTTAGGCAATGTAAAAGGCATTACGGCTTGGGTAATTTTCATCGAAGAAGGCGATTCAATCCGCGTGCGTTTACGCTCAAAAGGTCCGGTTATTAATACGCTTGCCAAGGAGTTTAATGGTGGCGGTCATCCACTAGCTTCCGGTGCAACAGCGTACTCATGGGAAGAAGCAGACCGCGTAGTTGCACGTTTACAAGAAATCGTTTGTGACTATAAAGAAGCACAGTAAGAAAGGAGGCGTTTTGTATGGTGGTGTATCCACAAATTAAGACGAGTGCGGATTTACTGCAAAGTACAATTCGCCCAGAAGCATGTCAGCAATTTTTAGTCGCACAAAAGGCAGAGGCGTGTGCAATTGTCAATTCGACAATGTACGGGCTGATGCCTTTTTGGCGTTTCATGCGTGATGCTCATATTCATACCGTTATTGGCTTAGAAGTGATGCTTGATATCGAACAGGAGCAAGTGCCTGTTGTTTTATATGCGCAAACAACGCAAGGATACCAGCATTTATTAAAAATTTCGAGTGCCATTTCAACGCGTCAAGAGGGAACATTGCCACTCGCTTGGCTAAAGGCGTATCAGCAAGGGCTAATCGCATTATTACCTTTTTCAGAAGGGTTTATTGAGCAGTCAACCATTGTGGCAATACAACAAGCTTTTGAGCAAGCACTTTATATGGGTATTGCGCGTCCACATGGTAAACGAGCGATTTATGAGGAGCGTGCCATTGAGCTAGCAAATACATTGGCATTACCAATTGTTGCCACACAGCAAAATCGTTATATCGAAGAGCAAGGCTTATTTGCATATCAAGTGGCACAAGCGATTGCAAGTGGGCAAAAATTAAATGAAGAAGATGTACAATATGCACAGCCAGAGCATTACATGCCGACCGCTATGCAGTGGCAAGAAGCGTTCCACGATGTGCCACATTGGCTAGAGACAGCGAAGCAAATGCTAATGAGCTGTGACGTGCCAATGCCTGCATATGAACGTCAAATGCCACAGTATCCTTTAGATGAGCAAACGGCAGATGAAGCGTTGCGTAAGCTAGCAATGCAAGGCTTACAGGAGCGGCTTCCACAAGCAACAGAAGCGTATTACGAACGTTTACAGTATGAGTTAGACGTTATTGCGCGTATGGGCTATAGTGATTATTTTTTAATTGTTGCAGATTTTATGCGTTTTGCCCGTGAGGAAAACATTTTAACTGGTCCAGGTCGAGGCTCGTCTGCCAGTTCGTTAGTGGCGTACGTGACGTATATTACACATGTAGACCCGTTGCAGTACGGCTTAGTATTTGAGCGCTTTTTAAATCCAGAGCGTGTAACGATGCCAGATATTGATATTGACTTTGTCGATACGCGCCGTAATGAAGTGATTCAATATGTGGCTCAAAAATATGGTAAGCAATATGTCGCGCAAATTATCACGTTCGGTACATTATCTGCTAAAGCGGTCGCTCGTGATGTTGCGCGTATGTTTAACTTTACACCGGAGGAGCTTGATGCGATTTCAAAAGCGATTCCAAATAAAGCAGGCATTACATTGGCAGAGGCATATAGACAATCAGTGCCACTGCAACAGCTTGTGCAACAAAGTACGCGCTATCAGCAATGGTTTACGGTAGCAAAAGAGTTAGAAGGTTTACCACGAAATGCGTCTACACACGCAGCTGGAGTTGTATTATCACCGAAGCCTTTAGTGGAACTCATTCCGGTAGAGGATGGGCATGATGGCGTTTATTTAACACAATGGCCGATGCAGGATGTAGAAGCAGCAGGTTTACTGAAGATGGACTTTTTAGGTTTACGTAACTTGACACTACTTGACCATATTCGCCGTTCGATTCAATATACACATCATCGTACATTGCAGTTTGAGAAAATTCCGTTTCAAAATGAAGCGACGTTCCAATTATTACAGCGCGGCGATACAGTCGGCATCTTCCAGCTAGAGTCAGAGGGAATGAAAGCCGCGTTACGGGATATTTGTCCAACACATTTTCTCGACATTGTGGCGGTCAATGCATTGTATCGCCCAGGCCCGATGGATTTTATTCCAAGCTATGCGAGGCGTAAACGCGGTGAAGAGCAGGTCGTCATGCCACATGAAGCGCTACGCCCGATTTTAGAAGAAACGTATGGTGTTATTATTTATCAAGAGCAAATTATGAAAATTGCGTCGGTGATGGCAGGGTTTACATTTGGCGAAGCGGATTTACTGCGTCGAGCCATTAGTAAAAAGAATGAACAGGTGATGCAGGCGCAGCGTGAAAAGTTTATTACAGGCGCGCAGCAAAAAGGGTTTTCTATAGATGTTGCGACCGAAGTATATACGTTAATCGAGCGTTTTGCTGATTATGGTTTCCCGAAAAGCCATGCGGTTGCCTACAGTTATATTTCGTATTACTTAGCCTATTTAAAAGCCAATTTCCCTGCGAACTTTTATGCGGCACTTTGTACGAGTGCAATTGGCAACCAAGAAAAGCTACAGCAATATATACAGGAAGCAAAAGCGCGGGGCATTCGTATATTGCCGCCGTCACTTTCAAAAAGTCAGCGTATTTTTATTGTCGAAGACGGTGCGATTCGTTATAGCTTGTCTGCCATAAAAGGTGTACCACAGCCGTTTTTACAAAAGCTTTTACAGCTACGTAAAAATCGTGAAGCACCATTTACAAGTTTATATGAGCTTGCGATTTATTTATCTGCGCAGCAATTTACACATAAGCATATTGAGCCATTAGCGAAAGCGGGCGTGTTCGATGATTTTGGTAAAGACCGTGCGACGATTTTGGCAACGATTGACGGCGCGGTGCAACATGCGCAGCTTTATCGACCAACCGAAGAGAGCGCGATGATGGAAAGCGTCGCACAAATGCGACTAAAATATGTGCGTGTGCCACCGTTACCACAAAAAGAACTATTGCAGTATGAAAAGGATGTGTTCGGCTTTTATATGTCAGCGCATCCAATTGAACAACTAGATGCACATGTGTTACAAGGGCGTGTACCGATGAATCAATTAGCACATTTACGAGACGGGAGCTTTGCGAAGGTGATTGGCTCTCTTGAACAACTGCGTGTACTGCGCACGAAAAAAGGAGAGCAAATGGCATTTATGACGCTTGAAGATGAAGTTGGGCAAGTGAGTGTCACATTGTTTCCACAAGTATTTGCGCAGGTGTCACATGTATTACAAGAAGGGCAGTTCTTTCGTGCAGAAGGACAAGTCGAACAACGTTTTGGGAAGGTGCAGTTAAAAGCAAAACAAGTAAATATATTATAAAGAGATGGATGCCATTCGGAATGAACGATTTCGAATGGCATTTTTAATGTCTTTTCTTTACTTTTATAAAAAAGTTCGTTAAACTACGTAATGAAAAGTGGTCGTACCACTTTATCTTTTTTATTTAAAAGTGGTAGGACCATTGGAGGTGAATGGCGTGGCAGAGCAACAACCGAAACGTTTTGTAGAATTGGTCACACAGTTACGTGAACTCATTGATGCGCAGCAAATTCAGCCAGGTGAAAAATTACCATCTGAACGTGTATTAGCAGAGCAGTTAGGTGTGTCTCGTTCAGCGATTCGTGAAGCGCTACGCAGTTTAGACCTGCTCGGCTTAATCGAAACAAAACACGGAGGTGGCACATTTTTAGCCAACTTTCAACAGCATCAACTCGTTGAAGTATTATCAATGTTTATTTTACAAACACAGCAGCAACGTGATGAAGTGCTTGCAACAACGCATATGCACGAGCGAGAAGCAATTATGGTCATTACAATGGATAAAACATTGCGCACATTGCCGGTATGGGATAGTTATTTTAACCAGCTAGCAGTAGAGGGCGCAATTGACCGTATGCAGTTTGTACAAGAATTAATTATTACATCGGGTAATCGGTTGAGCTTGAAAATTTGGCGACAATTAGTTGCTTTCAGTGGGGAGCAAGCAACATTCACAACCGAAGAGGAAAAACCATTTTTAGAACAGCTCATCAAGGCAATGCAGCTTGGCTATATAATGGAGGCAACAACAGCACATAAACAATGGGGACAAGTACGCTACAGCTAAGAAAGGGGTATATGTATGGCAGGAATTCGTGATTTATTATCACTACGTAAGCGAAAACATGCAGCATCAGAAGAACTTGTAGTACCAGAAGGCATGGTGACAAAATGTGAGGCATGTCGACATATTCAATACACAAAGGAATTAGAACAAAACGGCAAAGTATGTGTAAAGTGTGGGTATCATATGAAAATGACCGCACAGGAGCGCATTGATTATATATTTGATGAAAATAGTTTAGAAGAAATGGATACACATTTACAAACAACGAATCCATTACAGTTCCCGCAGTATGTTGAAAAAGTGCAGGCGGACCAACAAAAAACAGGCATGAATGAAGCCGTGAAAACCGGTACGGTGACATTAGACGGTGAGCAAGTGGTCGTTGCAGTTATGGACGCTCATTTCCGTATGGGGTCGATGGGCTCTGTTGTCGGTGAAAAAATTACACGTGCCATTGAAAAAGCGACAGCATTACGTGTGCCTTTTATTATTTTTACGGCAAGCGGTGGTGCGCGCATGCAAGAAGGCGTATTATCATTGATGCAAATGGCTAAAACAAGTGTGGCTTTACAGCGCCATGCACAGCACCGTTTATTGTTTATTTCGGTGATGACACATCCAACAACGGGTGGTGTATCCGCTAGCTTTGCATCTGTAGGTGATATTAATATTGCTGAGCCACAAGCGTTAATTGGTTTCGCTGGGCGTCGTGTCATTGAACAAACGGTCCGTGAGAAGCTACCGACAAACTTCCAAACAGCTGAATTTTTGTTAGAGCATGGTCAGCTAGATGCCGTTATTCATCGCCACGAATTACGCAAGCAGCTGAGTCAGCTTGTTCGCATGCATGTAGGAGGGAACGTTCATGTCACAGTCTAAATTATTACCATTTGAACAGCCATTAGAACAATTACGTGGTAAAATTGAAGAAGTGAAGCGGGTGTCACAAGCAGCGGATTTGGATATGTCCGATGAAGTGGCAAGCTTAGAACAAAAGCTAGCGCAGTTGGAACAATCGATTTATGATGATTTACCGGTATGGGACCGTGTGCAAATTGCACGTCATGCGGAACGTCCAACGACACTAGATTATATCTCGCATATTTGTGAGGAGTTTATTGAACTGCACGGCGACCGTTCTTATGCAGATGATGCCGCCATTATTGGTGGTATTGGCACAATTGATGGTGTTGCGTACACGATTATTGGGCATCAGCGTGGACGTAATACGAAGGAAAATATTAAACGTAATTTCGGTATGCCACACCCAGAAGGTTACCGTAAAGCGTTACGTTTAATGAAGCAAGCTGAAAAATTTAATCGTCCAATTTTATGCTTAATTGATACAAAGGGCGCGTATCCAGGGAAGGCTGCCGAAGAGCGTGGGCAAAGCGAGGCAATTGCCCGTAATTTAGTCGAGATGGCTGGTTTAACGGTACCGGTAGTGAGCATTGTCATTGGCGAAGGTGGCAGTGGTGGCGCATTAGCACTCGGTGTTGCAAATGTTGTCTATATGCTTGAAAATGCAACGTATTCAGTTATATCACCAGAAGGGGCTGCATCAATATTATGGAAAGATGCATCACTTGCTCAAAAGGCAGCAGAAGCGATGCAAATTACTGCGCCTCATTTACTTAAGCTGGCAGTGATTGATGAGATTATTCCAGAAGTACTTGGTGGTGCACATAAAGATATGACACAACAAGCAACTATTTTAAAGGGTTACGTGACAGATGTTTTTGCGACGTTACAACAACTGTCACCAGACGAACTTGTTACACATCGCTATGAGAAATTTAAGAAAATTGGACATTTTCTAGAAGAATAATAGAAGGACATATGCTGAAAACGTTTTCAAATCATTCGGATGACGAATGAAATGAGAAGTCAAGCATATGTCTTTTATTTTTTATGTGAAGTTGTGTAAAAACAAAGGCTGAGGTACTTACAAATGAGGCGTATTTCTGTTAATGTGATAGATAGATATAGATGAAGTTCGATATTTAGGGGGCTTTAAAACGATGAAAAAAATTGCAGTATTAACAAGTGGCGGAGATGCACCTGGCATGAACGCCGCAATACGTGCGGTTGTACGTAAAGCGATTTATGAAGGACTAGAAGTAGTTGGCATTAAGCAAGGCTACCAAGGGATTTTAGAAAGGAACTTTGAAGCGATGACTCTAGGCGCTGTAGGGGATATTATTCAACGAGGTGGCACGAAGCTTTATTCTGCCCGTTTCCCACAGTTTAAAGAGGACGCTGTACAAGCCGAAGCAATTTCGATTCTTCGTGAAGAAGGCATTGATGGCTTAATTGTCATTGGCGGTGACGGTTCTTATCGTGGTGCAATGTCATTAACAGAAAAAGGTTTTCCTTGTGTCGGTGTACCAGGCACAATTGACAATGATATTCCCGGCACGGAATATACAATTGGTTTTGACACAGCACTAAACACGGTTATGTATTCAATTGATAAAATCCGTGATACAGCGACATCACACGAAAATTCATTTATCGTGGAAGTAATGGGACGCGATGCAGGTGATATTGCAGTATGGGCCGGTGTCGCAGCTGGTGCGGAAACTGTCGTTATCCCTGAAGTCGATTTTGATATCGATATGGTCATTTCTCGATTACAACGCAGTGCCGATCGAGGAAAGAAACATAGTATTATCATCGTTGCGGAAGGCGTCATGTCGGGGCATACATTAGCGAATCTGCTAAAGGAAAAAGCAGGTATTGAAACGCGTGTATCGGTATTGGGACATATGCAACGAGGCGGTTCCCCAACGGCAAGGGACCGTGTGTTAGCTAGTCGATTTGGTGCACGTGCTGTCGAGTTATTACTGGAAGGAAAAGCAGGGGTGGCAGTAGGGATTCGCAATCATAATTTAGTCGATTATGATTTACCAGAAGCGTATGAAAGTAAGCACCAAGCAGATGTATCGCTATACACATTATCGGAGCAATTATCAATTTAAAAAAACATTATGGAGTGACACAAACTTATGAGAAAAACAAAAATCGTTTGTACAATTGGACCAGCAAGTGAATCACCAGAAACGTTAGAACAACTAATCGAAGCGGGCATGAACGTTGCGCGTTTAAACTTCTCACACGGCTCACATGAAGAACATGCAGTACGCATCGCAACAATTCGCGCAGTTGCTGAGAAATTAGGGAAGCATGTCGGTATCTTATTAGACACAAAAGGACCTGAAATTCGTACACATAATATGGAAAACGGCGAAGTACATTTAAAAACAGGTCAAGTGATTGATATTTCAATGACAGAGGTACTTGGCACAGAGGCGATGTTCTCGATTTCATACGAGAAATTAATCGAGGATGTTAACCAAGGTTCAATCATTTTATTAGATGACGGCTTAATCGAATTACGCGTGTTAGCAAAAGATGAAACAAAAGGCATCATTACAACAATCGTTGAAAATGCAGGTGTATTAAAAAATAAAAAAGGCGTTAACGTACCGAACGTTTCTGTACAATTACCAGGGATTACAGAAAAAGACGCACAAGATATTTTATTCGGGATTGAGCAAGAAGTAGACTTTATTGCGGCGTCATTCGTGCGCCGTGCCTCAGATGTATTAGAAATTCGTGAATTACTTGAGAAAAATAATGGTTCATACATTCAAATCATTCCAAAAATCGAGAATCAAGAAGGCGTAGATAACATTGACGCGATTATCGAAGTATCAGACGGTTTAATGGTTGCTCGTGGTGACTTAGGCGTAGAAATTCCAGCAGAAGAAGTGCCACTTGTTCAAAAAACATTAATTGCGAAATGTAACCGTGTAGGAAAACCAGTTATTACAGCAACACAAATGTTAGATTCAATGCAACGCAACCCGCGTCCAACCCGCGCAGAAGCGTCAGACGTAGCAAATGCAATTTTAGATGGTACAGATGCGATTATGCTTTCAGGTGAAACAGCAGCAGGTCTTTATCCAGTAGAATCTGTGCAGACGATGCATAAAATTGCAGAGCGCGCAGAAGATTCAATGGACTACCGTGCAATTGTTTCGGCACGTAGTAAAGAAATGGAAACGACAATGACGGATGCGATTTCTCAATCTGTGTCATATACAGCGATGGGCTTAAATGCAAAGGCTGTACTTGCACCGACAGAAAGCGGCAATACAGCACGTGTCATTTCTAAATATCGTCCAGGTCGCGACATTATTGCCATTACAGGCTCTGAAAAAACAGCGCGTGCATTAACGTTAGTATGGGGTGTACGTCCAATTGCGACGCACCGCGTAGAAACAACGGATGAAATTCTAGAGCTAGCAGTAGATGAAAGTTTACGTTATGGTTATGTAAATCATGGTGATGTGGTTGTAATTACTGCAGGTGTACCAGTAGGTGAAGCGGGCACAACAAACTTAATGAAAGTGCACATTATCGGTGACTTATTAGCGCGTGGACAAGGAATCGGCAAATCAACAGTTGTTGGGAAAGCGGTTGTTGCACGCAATGCAGAAGAAGCATTAGCATATGATTTAGAAGGTTGTGTACTTGTTACAATCGGTACAGACCGTGAAATGATGCCGGCGATTGAGCGTTGTGCAGGTATTATTACAGAAGAAGGTGGCTTAACATCTCATGCGGCGGTTGTTGGACTGAGCTTAGGTATTCCAGTCATCGTTGGTGTGAAGGAAGCGACAACATTAATTGAACAAGACCAAGAAATTACATTAGACGCAGAAACAGGTGTCATTTATAAAGGACACGCAAGCGTACTATAAGTTGTCTAAAAAGGCATCGGCAAAATTCATTTTGCCGGTGTCTTTTTTCTCGGAAAAAAGGCGTATGGACAAGGGCGTATTTATTTTCTTTTGAAACTTTTTTCGGTATGCTACGTATTGATAGGTAGACATTACGGAAAGGCAGGCATATAACATGCTCAAAAAATTAGGCATAGCTGTTATGACATTAACCATTGCAGAAATTGCGGTGTTTATTTTATTAGGAAACCAAGTAGGAATTTTACCGACATTGCTCATTATTGTAGGGACAGGGGCGCTTGGTATTTATTTATCGCGTAAAGAAGGCTTTAAAGCTGTACGCAATCTTCAAGCATCTGTACAAAGTGGGCAACCACCTGCACCTGCATTAATTGATGCTGCGCTGACATTAATCGGGGGTATCATTTTAATTTTGCCAGGGTTTTTAACCGATATTTTAGGGATTATTTTTATTTTGCCATTCACACGAAAATTGCTAAAACCGATTTTATATAATTACTTACGCAAAAAAACAAAACATTCATCTGTTGTTATTGTACAGCGTTAAAAAGGGGTGCTCTGTTATAAACAGAGCGCTTTTTTTGATGTTTTCTGAAAATATATGTTACAATAATAATGATTTTTCGAGTTAATTTTGTCAAAAGCGTGGACGAAGTGCTGAAAAAATGGCTTTGAAAAACAGTTTATTTTTTTCAAAATGACGTTATGGAAACGGTTAAAAATGTCATTTTCTCATTTAGTTTTTGATATTTTTATTCTCGAAAAAAGGTTGAATTCAATCGAAAAAAGCGGTTTTTAATTAAAGTTGGTTAGAGCATTCACAAAGCCGTCAAAAATGATTATAATGTGAATGTAAGCGATTTACTTATCGGTTCATGAGCAGAACAATTAGTACAGGTCAATGAGCAGTGACCTGTGATAACAAAATGAAAAGGGAGAGATTATCCTATGTCAGCAACTAAAGGTTTAGAAGGCATCGTAGCAGCTGAATCTAAAATCAGCTCTATCATCGACGACACATTAACTTACGTTGGTTATGGTATCGACGATTTAACAAACAACGCTTCTTTCGAGGAAGTAGTATTTTTATTATGGAACACACGTTTACCAAACGCTGAAGAATTAGCTAACTTAAAAGCTGAATTAGCAGCAAACATGGAGATTCCAGCAGCAATCACAGATTTATTCAAATCTATGCCACTTAACACAGTACACCCAATGGCTGCATTACGTACAGCTGTATCTATGCTAGGTGCATTTGACGAAGAAGCAGATGTAATGGAAGCAGAAGCGAACTACCGCAAAGCAATCCGTTTACAAGCTAAAATCGGTACTGTTGTAACGACTTTCGCTCGCGTACGTCAAGGTAAAGAAGTAATCGCTCCAAAGCCAGAATTAGGCTATGCAGCTAACTTCTTATACATGTTAACTGGTGAAGAGCCAGAAGCAATCGCTATCGAAGCATTCGACAAAGCGTTAATTTTACACGCTGACCACGAATTAAACGCTTCTACATTCACTGCACGTGTATGTGTAGCTACATTATCTGACGTTTACTCTGGTGTAACATCTGCAATTGGCGCATTAAAAGGCCCATTACACGGTGGTGCAAACGAGCAAGTTATGAAAATGTTAACTGAAATCGGTTCATTAGATAACGTTGAAGCTTGGGTACAAAACAAGTTAGACAATAAAGAAAAAATCATGGGCTTCGGTCACCGCGTATACCGCAAAGGCGACCCACGTGCACCACATTTACGTGTAATGTCTGAGAAATTAACAAAATTAACTGGTAAACCAGAATTATACGATATGTCAGTGAAAATCCACGACATGATCGTAGAACAAAAGAAATTACCAGCTAACGTAGACTTCTTCTCAGCATCAGTTTACGATTCTTTAGGTATCGAGCACGATTTATTCACACCAATCTTCGCAGTATCTCGTACTTCAGGTTGGGTAGCTCATATTTTAGAACAGTATGCAAACAACCGCTTAATCCGTCCACGTGCAGAGTACGTTGGTCCAGATATGCAAACTTACGTGCCAGTAGAAGAGCGTTAATCTTTCTTACACGTATAGCGTAATTAAAAAAAATATGCTAAACTGTCTAGGACTGTTGTGAGAAGTGTTCTCGCAAAGTCCTAGATTTATGATTATTAGGAGGCAATTTATCAATGACAAACGGCAAAATTGTAGTTGAAAACGGCGTATTAAACGTACCAAATAACCCTGTTATTCCTTTCATCGAGGGTGACGGAATTGGTCCAGACATCTGGGCAGCAGCTTCTCGCGTTATCGACGCAGCTGTAGAAAAAGCTTACAACGGCGAAAAGAAAATCGAGTGGTTAGAAGTATTAGCTGGTGAAAAAGCATTCAACCAAACTGGTGAATGGTTACCTGCAGAAACTTTAGAAAAAATCAACGAATACTTAATCGCAATCAAAGGACCTTTAACAACTCCAATCGGTGGCGGTATCCGTTCACTTAACGTAGCATTACGTCAAGAGTTAGACCTTTATGTATGCTTACGTCCAGTACGTCACTTTGATGGTGTTCCATCTCCAGTTAAACGTCCTGAAGATGTAAACATGGTAATCTTCCGTGAAAACACTGAAGATATCTACGCTGGTATCGAGTACAAAGCTGGTTCAGACGAGCAAAAGAAATTATTAAACTTCTTACAAACTGAACTAGGCGTTAACAAAATCCGCTTCCCAGAAACTTCTGGTTTAGGTATCAAACCAGTTTCTAAAGAAGGTACTGAGCGTTTAGTACGTTCTGCTATCGAATATGCAATCCAACATAACAAACCATCTGTTACTTTAGTACACAAAGGTAACATCATGAAGTTCACTGAAGGTGGATTCAAGCAATGGGGTTACGATGTAGCTGAAGCTGAATTCGGCGACAAAGTATTCACTTGGAACCAATACGATGCAATTAAAGCTGAGCAAGGCGAAGCTGCTGCTAACGAAGCACAAGCTGCTGCTGAAGCTGCTGGCAAAATCATCGTAAAAGATTCTATCGCTGATATCTTCTTACAACAAATCTTAACTCGTCCAAACGAGTTCGACGTTGTTGCTACAATGAACTTAAACGGTGACTACATCTCTGACGCATTAGCTGCTCAAGTTGGTGGTATTGGTATCGCTCCAGGCGCTAACATTAACTACTTAACTGGTCACGCTATCTTTGAAGCTACTCACGGTACTGCACCGAAGTACGCTGGTCAAGATAAAGTAAACCCATCTTCAGTATTATTATCAGGCGTATTAATGCTTGAGCACTTAGGATGGCAAGAAGCTGCGGACTTAATTACTGCTTCAGTTGAGAAAACAATCTCTTCTAAATACGTAACTTATGACTTCGCACGTTTAATGGATGGCGCTACAGAAGTTAAATGTTCTGAATTCGCTACTAAATTAATCGAAAACTTCTAATTAATCCGTTTCACATTGTTGGAACATTAATCTAGGAAAAAAAGCATCTCTCTTCGGAGGGGTGCTTTTTTATGTTTATTTTACAGTTATATATAAAAGAAATGGAAATGTGAATGGTTGTGACTAAATCTTTACAAAAGTGTCGGAATACTTGCGCAATTAAATGTGAGCGTTACAATGAAGAAGAACATATTTAATTTGCAAAGGGGTTAGGGACATGACATTACAACGTAAAAAAATCGCAGTCATTGGTAGTGGCTTTACTGGCGCAACAGCAGCATTTTTAGCAGCGCAAAAAGAGTTAGGGGATGTTGTACTCGTGGATATTCCAGCAGCTGAAAAGCCTGCACAAGGAAAAGCACTCGACATGTGGGAAACAGCACCGATTCAAGGGTTTGATGCTTATGTAACGGGAACAGCCGATTATGCTGAAATTGCAGGGGCGGCAGTTGTACTTGTAACAGCAGGCATTGCCCGAAAACCCGGCATGACGCGTGACGATTTAGTACAAACAAATCAAAAGGTAATGACAGACGTAGCGAAGCAAATTAAAGAACATGCACCAGAAGCAATCATCATCGTATTAACAAATCCAGTTGATGCAATGACATATACGATGTTTAAAGAGACAGGTTTTCCGAAAAACCGCGTGATTGGCCAATCAGGCGTATTAGATACAGCACGTTTTAGAGCATTTGTAGCTGAAGAGTTACAAGTGTCTGTCAAAGATGTATCAGGTTTTGTATTAGGTGGACATGGCGATACAATGGTGCCACTGACACGTTATTCATTTGCAGGCGGTATTCCACTTGAGACGTTGCTTTCAAAAGAACGTTTAGAGGCGATTGTAGACCGCACACGTAAAGGTGGCGGAGAAATCGTCAGTTTGTTAGGTAACGGTTCAGCGTATTACGCGCCTGCTGCTGCGATGGTAGAAATGGCAGAGGCGATTTTAAAAGATCAAAAGCGCATTTTACCGTCTATCGCGTATTTAGAAGGTGAGTACGGTTTACATGATTTATATTTAGGTGTACCAACATTACTTGGTGCAAATGGTATCGAAAAAATTTATGAACTGCAGTTAACAGATGAAGAGCAACAACAACTAGATGCATCAGCAGCGGCCGTACGTGATGTAAAAGATGCGCTACTGTAATAACGTGGTGAATGTGTCAAAAAAATAATAAAGCGTTACGCCATAAAGTACTGTGGTGTAATGCTTTTTTTGATAAAAAGTGAAGGTGCTTGTCAATATTTGATAATATTCTTTACGGAGTATTCTCAAACTATTCATAAAATGTCTGAATATGATATGATAGAGCTATAGTTTTGAATAAAGGAGTTGGCCGCGATTGCTTGGAAAAAGGCGTACATTAGGTAGAACAATTGATAAATTAGAAGTTGGCGAAACCATTCATTTAACTGAAAAGATGACAGACAAAGATTTATTGTTATATTTAGGGTTAACGAATGATAATAATCCGCTATACATCCAGCATGACTTAGCAGCGTTGACACCATATGAACGTCCGATTATCCCGACGATTATGCTAGTCGGCTTTATTACATCGGCGATTTCAAAGTATGTACCTGGACCCGGTTCCCATGTCATAGCGCAACATTTACAGTTTCCAAACCCCGTGTATCATTACGATACGATTGAGTTTGATTTGGAAATCGTGGAAGTTGATGTCGAAGCAAAAACCATTGTTGTCTCCATTCATGCAATGAACCGAGAACAGCAAACAGTTGTAGAAGGGACAGTTTCTGTGCTCGCCCCACCTGCGATTGATTAACGAACGGCCTATTTGGAATGGGGGTTTCAAATACCGCATATCGGAGGAACATTATGTCAAAAAATATTTTAGTTGTAGAAGATGAATTATCAATTGCCACATTACTGAAGTACAATTTAGAGCAAGCGGGTTATCAAGTAGAGTTAGCACATGACGGACAAGCGGGTTTAGAAAAAGCATTAGAAATCAAACCAGACTTAATGTTGTTAGATGTGATGTTACCTAAGCTTGATGGCATGGAAGTATGTAAGGAATTACGCATGCAAAAAATGAATACACCTATTATTATGCTAACAGCCCGTGATGATGAATTTGATAAAGTATTAGGTCTTGAACTAGGTGCGGATGATTATATGACAAAGCCATTTAGTCCACGTGAAGTCATTGCACGCGTGAAGGCAGTATTACGTCGTTTCTCACCACAAGTAACGGCAGCTGTGTCGGAGTCATCTGAAAAAATTTATGAATTCGGTGGTTTACGTGTGTATCCAGACCGTTTTGAAGTGTTGTTACAAAACGAACCGTTAGAATTTACACCGAAAGAATTTGAGTTATTAGTATACTTAATTGAAAATAAAAACCGTGTATTAACACGTGACCAATTATTAAGTGCAGTATGGAACTATGATTTTGCGGGTGATACGCGAATTGTAGATGTACATATTAGTCATTTGCGCGACAAAATTGAGGAAAACAGCCGAAAGCCTATCTTCATTAAAACGATTCGTGGGCTTGGTTATAAGTTTGAGGAACCAAAAGCGGTATGAAAACATTAAGTACGCGATTATTCGTGTCCTTTATGGCGCTAATCGGCGTAATTTTAGCTGTCCTTGGCATCGTCATGGGTCAGCTTTTTCCTATTTATGTCGGTGATTACGTCGAACGCTCAACAGCTGCCGAGGAACGCGCCCTCGTGCAAACGATTGAAGAGCTTGGGCTAGATGTGACCGATGAGGAACAGCGCCAATTAATTGCGGCCACGAAAGTGATGGAACAGGAAGACCTCATTACGAGTGCGAAAAAACGCTATTTAGCGACAATGATTTTTTGTAGTTTCATCGCACTTGCCATTATCGGTATTGTCATGAATCGTGCAGTTCGTGTATTTGCGGAACCGATTGATAATGCGACGCGCACAGCGTTAGAGCTAGCCAAAGGAAATTATCGTGCACGCGCATTTGAAAATGGTATGGGCAAAACAATGCAACTGAGTAAGTCTATTAATATTTTGGCACGCAATTTACAAGATATGACGACGATGCGAGAAATCGAGGACGAGCGTTTAAAAACATTAATTGAAAATATGGGTAGCTCCCTAATGATGATTGGTCGCGAAGGTACAATTTCCATCGTTAACCGCGTGTTTTTAAAGCGCTTTAACTGTGACTACGAGGCGATTCGTGGCAAAGGCTTCCGCAATATTCAATTGCCAAATGATATCGTGCAAGTTGTTGAGCATGTGTTTTTAACGGAAACGGCGATTCGTAAGCAAATTGCGGTGCAGATTGGGCATGAAATTCGCCATAATGAAATTTACGGTGCGCCTGTTGTTGGTGACCATGGGCGTTGGCTCGGTGTTGTACTTGTCATTCACGATGTGACGGAACTAATGCGTTTAGAGCAAATTCGTAAAGATTTCGTTGCGAATGTGTCGCATGAGCTGCGCACGCCAATTACGTCGATTAAAGGATTCTCGGAAACATTGTTAGATGGTGCGTATAAAGATGAAGCGATGTTACTGTCATTTTTAGAAATTATTTATAAAGAGAGTGACCGCATTCAAATGCTTGTGCAAGAATTATTAGAGCTATCTAAAATTGAACAGCACGGATTCTCCGTTGATATTATTGAAACGAGCTTGCAAGATATTATTTTAAATGCGGCTGATTTAACGGGCGCGCGTTTAGAAGAAAAAAATATGGAGTTCTCGGTCGATATGCCGAAAGATATTGCGATATTAGGAGACCCAAATCGTTTAATGCAAATCTTCACAAACTTAATTGCCAATGCCATTAATTATTCTCCAGAAAATACGACGGTCACAATTCGTTTATATGAAGAGGATGGCTATGGTGTTGTCGAGGTCGAGGATGAGGGAATTGGAATTGAGCCTGCTGAAATTCCACGTATTTTCGAACGCTTTTACCGTGTTGACCGCGCGCGTAGTCGTAATTCAGGTGGCACAGGCTTAGGGTTAGCCATCGTCAAACACTTAATTGAAGCGCATGATGGCAAAATTAAGGTCGATAGTGAAGTTGGAAAAGGCACGAAAATGACGGTGCATATTCCAAAACCGTAATTTACAATCTCTTAACATATTGTATATACCGTCTTTATAAAATCACCGTATAGTAGGAAGTGTAGAAACCCCCTACTAACATAAACGGCTAGAATAAAGCACCCGAATTGCTGCATACAATTTGGGTGCTTTCGTGTTGTCAAAATTCTCCTCCAAAAAGTTGTCAACATTTGACGAGAAAAAGAGGATTTTTAAATTTTGATACTATGAAATAATATAAAACCTGCTATACTAAAAATTAATAAGTTTACACACGTTGTAGGAGGGGTATATTGCTAGTTGCACGTAAAGTAGAGCACTATATACGAAATGGATTAATTGCGTTTATGATGGCGTCTTCGTTAACGGCTTTATTCAATGGGACGCAGTTTGGGTTTATGGAAGCGAATGTATTTGGGGTATCAATTTTTTTCATGGCGGCATGGATGCTGAATTATGTCATTGCCGATGATATACGAATGGCGGTCAATAAAGTATTTCGCTACGAAAAACGTCCAGACCCACGTGCATTGTGGCAAGTAGGAATGGGCGCATTATTCTTCACAGTACAAATTGGCGTTGTCGAAGTGTTTATGCGTAGCTGGATGTCTGCTGATCTAGGTGGCATGCCGTTATACATTATATTTGCGTTTATGAATTCCTTTTTATTGACGGTTGTATACGAAGAATTTTTTTACGAAGCGCCAGAAAAAGTACAAGCTTATAAGTTTAAAAAATTAAAATAATGCTGTTTTTATGAAGTGTATGTGAGAAATTCTCTCTCATACGCTTATTTTTTTATCCATTTGTTACTAGTTTGACATCAAAATGACATATAGGTATGGCATACTAAAGATAATGACAAGAACATGGTCATTTTTAGGGGTTTTTAATGTGTGTATAGTGTTTACTCACTACAGGTAAGTGGGTATAATAAACTATCGATAAATTTCTATAAAAGGAGCGACATTTGTATGAGTATTACACTCTTTGGTTTATGGATGCATGACGTGAATGAGCAATTACATACAACAGGTGTGCGAACAGCAGACATTCAAGTAGATACAAATAAACCATCTGTTACGATGATTCATATGTCGCGCTTTGCAAAAGGAATTTTGCGTTTTAGCTGTACACGAGAACTTGAATTTGAACTGTACGATAAACGAACAAATCAATTATTGAAATGGTCGATGATATCAAATGCGAATCCGACGCAGCCACAGAAACTTCTAGATTTTTTACAGCCATATTTCACAGGTTTACAAACAGGAGAAGTGCAGAGCTTTGAATCATTAATGCAGCAATTATAATGGGATGAATCTATAAATAAATGGAGCACTACGCTAACAGGGAAATGTTAGCGTAGTGCTTTTCGTTTGGAGAAAATTGCATATGTTTACGTGAAAAAAAGAACGTATGTATGCCTTCAAACTTCGCGTATTCGCAATCGCTCATGTATAATAAAGAAGAGATTGAACATGTAAAGGAGAACACTATGACAAAGGAAAAATTGCTTCTACTAGATGGTAACAGCTTAGCGTATCGAGCTTTTTTTGCATTACCACCACTAACAAATCAACAAGGGATTCATACGAACGCTGTGTACGGATTTACAACAATGCTTCAAAAAATTATTACAGAGGAACAGCCGACAAAGATGCTCGTTGCATTCGATGCGGGAAAAACAACATTTCGTCATAGCACATTTACGGAATATAAAGGCGGTCGTCAAAAAACGCCACCAGAATTATCAGAGCAATTTCCATATGTTCGAAAATTAATTGATGCATACGGCATTCAACGTTATGAATTAGAACAATATGAGGCAGATGATATTATCGGTACATTGGCGAAACAAGCAGCAACTGAAAAGATGGATGTCATTATCGTATCCGGGGATAAAGACTTAACACAGCTCGCAACGGATAACGTAACGGTTTATATTACACGTAAAGGGATGACCGATATTGAAGTGTATACGCCTGCGCATATTGAAGAAAAATATGGTTTAACCCCTGCGCAAATTATTGATATGAAGGGCTTAATGGGCGATGCATCTGATAATATTCCAGGTGTGCCAGGTGTTGGTGAAAAAACAGCGATTAAATTATTAACAGCGCATGGCACAGTTGAAGGGGTATATGCCAATATGGACGCAGTGAGTGGAGCGAAATTAAAGGAAAAGCTGATTGCCAATGAACAGCAAGCGTATATGAGTAAAGAGCTTGCGACCATTCATACCGAAGCGCCGTTAACCATTACGCTTGCGGATTTAGCGTATAACGGTGCGCATGATGAAGAGCTACGTGCGATTTATCAGGAACTTGGGTTTAAAACATTGCTTGAAAAAACAGATTTTGATATCGAAGAACAGCAACAAGAGGACCTTGTTTTTACAGTATTACAGACGGTGGAACAATTACCGCAGCAAGCAGCGTTACATGTCGAATTAGAAAACGAGCATTATCATACATGTGCAGTGTTAGGGATGTCGGTATCATCAGATGCAGGAACAATCTATATTCCATTTGATGTGATGCAACAATCAGATGTTGTACAAGCGTGGTTAGCAGATGAGCAAGTCACAAAATATGTGACCGACCGTAAAGCGACACAAGCAGCACTTGCACGTTTTAATTTGGCATTAAACGGTGTAGCATTCGATTTATTATTAGCCACGTATATCGTAAACCCATCTTTATCGGGTGACGATGTAGCAACGCTTGTATCAGAGTTTGGTTATCGCGATGTTAAAGCGAATGAAGATGTGTACGGAAAAGGAGCGAAGCGTGCAATTCCTGCAGACGATGTAGTAGCGGAACACGCAAGCCGAAAAGCATTTGCTGTATGGACATTACGCGAAACGATTGAAGAGCGCTTACGCCAAAATCAGCAGTACGAATTGTATAAAGAGCTAGAGCTACCACTTGCACGTATTTTAGGTGAGATGGAATCAGAAGGTATCACAGTAAGTAAAGAGACACTTCAAGCGATGGGTGCCGCCTTAACTGAGCGTGTCGCACATATTGAAGCGGCAATTTATGAGGCGGCTGGTGAAACATTCAATATTAACTCACCGAAGCAACTTGGTGTTATTTTATTTGAGAAGCTTGGATTGCCAGTTATTAAGAAAACGAAAACGGGCTATTCAACAGCAGCGGATGTATTAGATAAATTACAAGGTGAGCACGCCATTATTGAGCATATTTTATTATACCGCCAATTAGCGAAGCTACAGTCGACATATATTGAAGGCTTACTGAAAGAAATTCATGCTGATGGGAAAGTGCATACACGCTTCCAACAAGCACTGACATCAACAGGGCGTTTAAGCTCGATTGAACCGAACCTCCAAAACATTCCGATTCGTTTAGAGGAAGGGCGTAAAATTCGCCAGGCGTTCGTACCGTCAAATCCAGATTGGTATTTATTTGCGGCGGACTATTCGCAAATTGAGCTACGCGTATTAGCGCATATGTGCGGCGATGCAGCGTTAATTGAAGCGTTCCGTGAAGGGATGGATATTCATACCCGTACAGCGATGGATGTCTTCCACGTAGAAGCAGATGCTGTTGATAGCAATATGCGACGTGCGGCAAAGGCGGTAAACTTCGGCATTGTATACGGCATTAGTGATTATGGTTTATCACAAAATTTAAATATTACACGAAAAGAAGCGGCTGACTTTATTACACGTTATTTAGAAAGTTTCCCAGGTGTACAAAATTATATGGATGCCGTTGTTAAACAAGCAAAAACAGACGGCTTTGTGACAACGATTTTAAATCGTCGTCGTTATTTACCAGAAATTAATAGCTCGAACTTTAATTTACGTAGCTTTGCGGAACGTACAGCGATGAATACACCAATTCAAGGTTCAGCAGCAGATATTATTAAAAAAGCGATGATTGATATGGATGCACGCTTAAAAGCAGAAGGATTACAATCGACATTATTATTACAAGTACACGATGAGCTTATTTTTGAAGGTCCGTTAGAAGAGATGGAAGTGTTAGCGAAAATTGTTCCGGAAGTGATGGAGCAAGCAATTGAGCTAGCTGTGCCATTAAAAGTGGATTTCAGTTACGGCAAAACGTGGTACGATGCAAAGTAAGGAGATATTATGCCAGAATTACCAGAAGTAGAAGGAGTCGTACGCCAATTACGCCCTGTCGCAGAAAAGAAAGTGATTACAGCAGTCGCGTTATCTGAAACAATTTATACATCAAAAGCGCAAGGGAAAGACTGTATTGTCAAAACGCTTGCACCACAAGATTTTGAATATGCAGTGACCGGTATGACCATTGAGCGTGTCGAACGCCGTGCAAAATATATTTATATGACGTTGTCTAAAAATGGTGACACGTATTTACTGGTGAGCCATTTAGGGATGAGTGGCGCATGGTTTGATGTGGCGAACCTTAGTGATATTCCGGATGCTAAATATGAAAAGCACGCGCATGTTATTTTTACGATGAATGATGGACGTTTACTTGTGTATTCAGATATTCGTCGTTTCGGTGAGTTACGTTTACTACGTGAGGAGGCGGATTATGCGCCGCTTTTAGCGATGGCACCTGAGCCGTTTGAAGCACATGCATGTGATTACTTTATCGATAAGAGCAACACGAAAAAATATGCGAATAAAGCGATTAAAGCAGTTATTATGGATGGACATGTTATTTCGGGCTGCGGCAATATTTATGCGACGGAAGCGTTATATTATCAAAAAATCCGTCCGCAAACGAAAACGAGCGATTTAAGTGATGCAGAGAAGCGTGCATTATTTGCGGAAATTGCGCGTATTTTACAAGAAAGTATTGATGCGGGTGGTTCGACAATTTCAGACTATCGCAATGTAAACGGAGAAGCGGGTGGCATGCAGCATCGTTTGAAAATGTATGGTAAAAAAATATGTAGCTGTGGCACAGAAACAGAAAGCTTAACGATTGCGGGACGTACATCTGTGTATTGTCCACTGTGTCAACAATAAGGGGGAGTACGATGATCATCGGGTTAACGGGCAGCATTGCAACCGGTAAAAGTGCCGTAGCAGACATGTTACGTTCATATAATTTACCGATTGTTGATGCGGATGTGATTGCGCGTCAAGTGGTAGAGCCAGGAAGTGACACGCTTGCAAAAATTGCAGAGGCGTTCGGACCAGCAACAATTTTAGCAGATGGGACAATGAACCGCCCATATATAGGGGAGCAAATTTTTCACGAGCCAGATAAACGAGTGGTATTAAATGGCATTATTCATCCGGCAATCCGAGCGGAGATGATACGCCAACGTGATGAATATGTGGCGCAAGGCAAACATGTTGTGATGGATATTCCGCTATTGTTTGAAAGTAAGTTACAACATTTTGTGGAGAAAATCCTTGTTGTCGCAGTCGATGAAGACACACAGCTTCGTCGTTTAATGGCGCGTAATGGCTTTTCTGAACAGGAAGCGAAAGCGCGTATTGCGTCACAAATACCAGTGGCGGAAAAAGTAGCTGGTGCGGATGGTGTCCTGCAAAATAATGGTACATTGGACGAAACACGAGCGCAATTACATGAAATTTTAATGAAGTGGGGCGTAATTTAGCCCGAGTGTGTAAGAGCCCGGATGCTAGTATCTGGGCTTTTTTTATGCTTAAAGTGTAGGAAATCTGCGTATTTGTGAGATTGATTGTTTTCTGAAAAGTTTTATTACTTTATTTGTGTCATATTATTGTTGGCTTTTGCAATGAATATGTTATACTAATTCACAGATAACAAAATGCATATAAAAAATACTATATAAACAAGGCATATCAGGAGGAAATTATAATGACAGTTTCTATCGCAATTAATGGTTTTGGACGTATCGGACGTATGGTGTTCCGTCAAGCAATGATGCAGGATGATTTACATGTAGTGGCTATTAACGCGAGCTACCCAGTTGAAACATTAGCACACTTAATTAAATATGATACAACACACGGTACTTATGAAGGTACAGTAGAAACTGCTGAAGGTGCGTTAATCGTAAACGGTAAAGAAGTGAAAATCGTAAGCGAGCGTGACCCATTATTATTACCTTGGAAAGAACTAAACGTTGATTTAGTCATCGAAGCGACAGGTAAATTCAACGAGCGTAGCGGTGCTGCGAAACATTTAGAAGCAGGCGCGAAAAAAGTAATTTTAACAGCTCCTGGTAAAAACGAAGACATTACAGTTGTTTTAGGTGTAAATGACGATAAATTAGATTTAGCAAAACACGATGTTATTTCAAATGCATCTTGTACAACAAACTGTTTAGCACCAGTTGCGAAAGTGTTAAACGATGAGTTCGGGATCGTAAATGGTTTAATGACAACAGTTCACGCATACACAAATGACCAAAAGAACTTAGACAATCCACATAAAGATTTACGTCGTGCGCGTTCTTGTGCACAATCGATTATTCCAACGTCTACTGGTGCAGCAAAAGCATTACGCTTAGTATTACCAGAATTAGATGGTAAAATTCACGGCATGGCATTACGTGTACCAACACCAAACGTGTCATTAGTTGACTTAGTTGTTGATTTAGAGCGTGACGTAACAGTGGAAGAAGTAAACGCAGCGTTCCAAAAAGCAGCTGAAGGCAAAATGAACGGCATTTTAAACTTCACAATGGAGCCATTAGTATCTTCTGATTTCAACACAACAAAATTCTCTTCTACTGTTGATGGTTTAACAACAATGGTATTAGGTGACCGTAAAGTAAAAGTATTAGCTTGGTACGATAACGAGTGGGGTTACTCTGCACGTGTTGTAGACTTAACACGCAAAGTTGTAAAAGAATTAGACGCTGTACAAGCTTAATGAGTATAAAAAAGCTTTCGACACGAAAACTGTCGAAAGCTTTTTTTCGTTGGCGGACTTCCTGGAACAGCGTATTTTCAATTGCGCTATTTTATGGTAAAATAGTAAATCCTTTAGCGAAAAGATAAAAGAAGAAATAGTACATGCATCCAGGTGATGTTTGTTATAATAAAGATAATAAATTTGTACAATAGAGCAGGAGAAACGAATATGAGATGTCCCGCATGTCAACATAATGGGACGCGTGTTGTCGATTCTAGACCCGTTGATGATAATAAGGAAATTCGTCGACGTCGTGAATGTGAGGCATGCGCGTTTCGTTTTACTACATTTGAAAAGATTGAAGAAACGCCATTAATTGTTGTAAAAAAAGACGGCTCACGTGAGGAGTTTTCGCGCGAGAAAATTTTACGTGGACTAATTCGTGCGTGTGAAAAGCGCCCGATTGAATTAGCAACGTTAGAAAGTATTGTGCATTCGATTGAAAATGAATTACGTCGCCTTGGACAATCAGAAGTACAATCGGAAGTAGTTGGTGAAATGACGATGGAGCGTTTATCGGTCATTGATGAAGTTGCCTATGTGCGCTTTGCATCGGTGTATCGCCAATACCAAGATATTAATGTCTTTATTACCGAGCTGAAAGAACTGCGCTCGAAACAGCAAGACAAGTAATGTACGAGGAAAGGGACGAATACACATATGCATATACTGAAGGAGCTTCAGCCTACGGATTCGTATGAAATTCGTCTACCTCATCATCTTTCAACGTATGAACGACAAATCGTGACGATGTTTTATCAGCCAATTATTGGTGCGAACGCCGTAACGATGTATTTAACGATGTGGACAGAAGCAGAATTTGAAACGTCTCCACAAGTGCATTACTATTTAATGAATGTACTTGGGCAGCCATTACAAAAGATTTTTGAAACGCGTGCCATTTTAGAAGCGATTGGCTTATTACGCACATTTAAACGACAGGACGCAAACGGGCGTCATTTTTTATATGAGATTGTTCGTCCACTTGGGGCGGAGCAGTTTTTTAATGACCCATTATTATCGATGTTTTTATTTAGTAAAATTGGTGAACAACCGTATCGTAAGCTACGTACACGTTTTTTAAGGCCGCAGCGAGATGCGCAATATGAAGAAGTGACACGTTCATTTATTGATGTGTTTACACCTGTACATGCGAATATGCCGAGTGATGTGACTGCTGCAGAAAATCAACCGAAGCAAGAGGCATATCCATTTCATTATGCAGATTTTGATTTTAATATGTTGCGTGTCGGTTTGTCAGAGCAGCTTGTACCATCGTCAGCATTAACACCCTCAGCGAAAATAATGATTACGAAGCTTGCATTTTTATATGAGTTAACGCCAATCGATATGCAAAAGGTTGTGTTAGCAGCATTAGATGAACATAATCATTTAACCGATGAACGTTTAAAGAAAGAAGCAAAAGAATATTATAAAGTGACGGTATCGAAAAAAGCGCCACAGTTACAAAAACGTGTGGAGATGCCTATGATAGAAGCACCGACACAGCCAGAGACGAAAGAAGAAAAGCGTCATCGTTACTGGCAAACAACGCCACCTGTGCAAGTGTTGCGCGATTTTAGTGGTGGGAATGATCCAATGCCGACTTCACTAGAGCTAGTCGAAAATTTAGTGCTTGATTATGGCATGGAACCAGCAGTTGTCAACGCGCTGGTCGAGTATGTCATGTTGACGACTGATATGAAGCTGCCGCGTAAATATGTGCAGACGATTGCGGACCATTGGCGACGTAAAAATGTCCAAACGACGCAGCAAGCGATGGAGCTAGCAAGAAAAGAGCATGAACAGTACAAAGGCTGGAAAGAAAAAGCAGAAGTGAAAGCAACGACCTCGACGCAATCGACTGGGCGTAAATATACAAATCGTCGTGAAGAAAAATTGCCAGATTGGTTTGAGACACGCCATGAACAAAAAGATGAGCAATTAACGACACAACAAGAAGAAGAACTAGCAGCGGCACGAAAGCGTATGTTACAAAAGTTAGGATTGGATGATGGAGAGGTGAATGAATAATGGAACCACTTAATGAAGCGATGAAGCGGGCGATGCCGGTGAATTTTAAAGAGCGTTATGAACAGTTAAAGCAAACGATTTTAGAAGAGCCGCGTGTGCGTTCGTTTTTGCTGGCCAATCGTGCTGAGTTAACGGAGCAATCAATTGACCGAGGGATTGGGAAGTTACAGGAATTTTTAGAGCAATCTAACACATGTTGTGGCGCGAGTTCAACGGGTGCTTGTACAAATATGATGAATGGGATGATTCCCGAGTTGTATGTGATTCGAGGAACGATTGATTTACGCTATAAACCATGTGCCCAGCGTAAACTAGAAGATGATCGACGCGCTGTATCGGAACGTATTGCTAGCATGCACATGCCAAAAGATGTGCTGAAGGCAACGTTAAAGGATTTAACATTTGACCATTCACGTATTGAAGTATTTGAACGTGTCACAGATTTTGCAAAAGCTGCGAGTGAAGGTGCTATGCCGACGAAAGGCTTTTATATTTACGGTAAATTCGGTGTTGGGAAGTCATTTGTACTTGGCGCGCTTGCGAATGAATTAGCGCGTTTAGGGATCCAAACGGTCATGGTGTTCGTTCCTGAGTTTTTACGGGAATTAAAAACAGCAATCGGCGACAATACATTGCAGCAAAAAATTGAATTTGTTAAAAAAGCGCCTGTTTTAATGCTGGATGATTTAGGGGCAGAGTCGCTAACGGCATGGACACGTGACGAAATTTTAGCGACGATTTTACATTATCGTATGAGTGAGGAGTTGCCGACGTTTATTACGTCGAACTTCAACTATAAGGCATTAGAAGAGCACTTAACACAGACGCAAAAAGGTGACCACGAACCGATTAAAGCGGCGCGTATTATGGAGCGTATTCGTGCGATGACAGAGCCAGTTGAAATGATGGGTAATAATCGCCGCGTGTGACATTTTCGCTGTTGCATTTTTGTGTGAACGGGCGTATACTCTTAAAGTAATTAACATAACAATTGCGTTGAAGAGGACAATAAATAAGTGAACCGCTTTTTTAGAGAGGGAAGTCAGTGGCTGGAAGCTTCCTAAAGACGACATTTATTTTACTACCTTGGAGCATTGATGGGGCTAATCCATCAACGTCTAACAGTGCGTTAACTGTCCGAGCTTCGTTCAAAGAATTTCTTTGGAAGGAAGAAGGGTGGCACCACGAGCATATACGCATCGTCCCTTTGTTGGACGGTGCTTTTTTGTGCGTAAAAAGCGGTGACACGCCACAATTTTAACTTAAAAGGAGAGAACAAACATGTCAGAAATGATTCAATTAACATTCCCTGATGGCGCAGTAAAGGAATTTGCTGCAGGTACAACAACTTTAGATGTTGCAGGCTCAATTAGCCCAGGTTTAAAAAAATCAACACTTGCAGGTAAAGTAAACGGTACATTAATCGACGCGAAAACACCGATTACAGAAGATGCGGCTATCGAAATTATTACAAATAAATCAGATGAGGCGTTAGAAATTTTACGCCACTCAACAGCTCACTTAACAGCTCAAGCGATTAAGCGTCTATATCCAGAAGTGAAATTAGGTATTGGTCCAGTCATTGATTCTGGTTTCTACTACGACATTGACTTAGAAACACCATTAACGATGGACGACTTACCAGCGATCGAAAAAGAAATGAAAAAAATCATCGCTGAAAATATCGAAATTGAGCGTAAAGAAGTGTCTCGTGAAGATGCACAAGCGATTTATGAACAAGTTGGTGACGAGTACAAATTAGAATTATTAGATGCGATTCCTGAAGGGGAGCAAGTATCAATTTATTACCAAGGCGATTTCTTTGACCTTTGCCGTGGCGTACACGTACCATCAACAAATAAATTAAAAGAGTTCAAACTGTTATCACTTGCAGGTGCTTACTGGCGCGGAAACTCAGATAATAAAATGTTACAACGTGTATATGGTACTGCATTCTTCACAAAAGAAGAGTTAAAGCACCATCTACAAATGCTTGAAGAAGCAAAAGAGCGTGATCACCGTAAAATCGGTAAAGAATTAGATTTATTCATGACGTCACAAACGGTTGGTCAAGGTTTACCACTTTGGTTACCAAATGGTGCAACAATTCGTCGTACAATTGAGCGTTATATCGTCGATAAAGAATTATCACTTGGCTATAAGCACGTATACACACCAGTACTTGGTTCGAAAAAATTATACGAAACATCAGGTCACTGGGAGCACTATCAAGACGGCATGTTCCCACCAATGGAAATGGATAACGAAACATTAGTGTTACGTCCAATGAACTGTCCTCACCATATGATGGTCTTCAAAAACGGTTTACATTCATACCGTCATTTACCAATTCGTATTGCAGAGCTTGGTACAATGCACCGTTACGAAATGTCAGGCGCTGTATCAGGACTTCAACGTGTACGTGGGATGACGTTAAACGATGCGCATATTTTCGTGCGTCCAGACCAAATTAAAGCGGAATTCAAAAAAGTAGTTGAGTTAATTTTAGAAGTATATAAAGACTTCGAATTAAAAGACTTCTCATTCCGTTTATCATACCGTGACCCGAACAACAAAGAGAAATACTTCGATGACGATAATATGTGGGAAACAGCACAGTCAATGTTAAAAGAAGCAATGGACGAACTAGGGTATGACTACTTCATCGCAGAAGACGAAGCAGCATTCTACGGACCGAAATTAGACGTACAAGTGAAAACAGCGATTGGTAAAGAAGAAACATTATCAACAGCGCAACTTGACTTCTTATTACCACAACGCTTCGACTTATCTTACATTGGTGAAGATGGTCAGCAACAACGTCCAGTTGTTATTCACCGTGGTGTTGTATCGACAATGGAGCGTTTCGTAGCGTTCTTAATCGAGGAGTACAAAGGTGCATTCCCAACATGGTTAGCACCAGTACAAGCAACAGTTATTCCAGTATCAAACGCTGTACACTATGACTACGCACGTGAAGTTGTGGAAAAATTACAAGCAGCTGGTGTACGTGTTGAAATGGATGACCGTGAAGAAAAATTAGGTTATAAAATCCGTGAATCTCAAATGAAGAAAATCCCGTACATGTTAGTATTAGGGGACAAAGAAGTGGAAGAGGGCGCTGTTAACATTCGTCGTTACGGCTCAAAAGACTCTGAAACGGTATCATTTGAAGAGTTCTTAACAACGATTAAAGCTGAAATTACAAAATAATTTCATGAAAAAATATCCTTCAGCAGTTGTCATAGCTGAAGGATATTTCCTTTTGTCTCAGCTTCTTTTAATGCGTTAGGAAAATTGTTAAACATGCTGTGAAAGATCCGTAATCGAAGCAACTACTTCGTCAGTTACGGATACATACTTGATATAATGGGTTCATCACTGCTGAATAGTCAAAGCTATGCAAAGAAAGCAACAAAAAAAACAGCGTTCTTTTTGTTGACACGTTTCCATAGACGTGATATTATTGTCTAGGTTAAAGAATACAAGTTTGTGACAAGTAGAGGCTGCCCGCTTCTCACCTGTGTCTGACACTTTATTGTTGTTGGCAGGTTTGACACGTTGAATTGATTACGCAAGCGTTTGCGTATGAACATATAGCGGGCGGACATCTCATGTGTCCGTCCTTTTTTTATGGACCGCGGACTCTAGATGATCCGTTCAACACCGGGTAACATATACTCACACATCGGTATTCGCGACTACTACTTGGAGGTGGATTACTATTAGCAAAGACATGTATGTAAACGAAGGTATTCGCGCACGCGAGGTTCGTCTGATCGATCATCAAGGTGAACAATTAGGTGTTAAAACACGAAACGAGGCGCTTGAACTTGCTACTCGCGTTAACTTGGATCTTGTCCTTGTGGCCCCTCAAGCCAAGCCACCAGTCGCTCGTATCATGGACTATGGTAAATTTAAATTTGAGCAGCAAAAGAAAGATCGCGAAATTCGTAAAAATCAAAAGGTCATCAGTATTAAAGAGGTTCGTCTGAGCCCAACAATTGATGAGAACGATTTCCAAACGAAATTACGTAACGCGATCAAGTTCCTTGAAAAAGGTGACAAAGTGAAAGCATCATTACGTTTCAAAGGTCGCGCTATTACACATAAAGACATTGGTCAACGTGTATTAGATCGTTTTGCTGAAGCTTGTGCTGAAGTATCGACGGTTGAATCTAAACCGAAGATGGAAGGCCGTAGCATGTTCTTAGTTCTTGCACCAAAGAACGAGAAATAATATTCATTTGATTTAGGAGGAAACTGACATGCCAAAAATGAAAACTCACCGTGGCGCTGCAAAGCGTTTCAAAAAAACTGGTACTGGTAAATTAAAATTTGACCGTGCTTATGGTAGCCACTTATTCGCTAACAAGTCTACAAAAGCTAAGCGTCACTTACGTAAAGCGAAGGTTGTTACTTCTGGTGACTTCAAACGCATCCGTACTTTATTAACTTACATGAAGTAATTCTGTTTCGGTATTCAGACCGGACAAATGTTTTAAAAAAAATACAACATAATTCAAAAGAATTAGCAGGAGGTAATTGCTATGCCACGCGTAAAAGGCGGAACAGTAACACGCGCTCGTCGCAAAAAGGTTTTAAAATTAGCTAAAGGTTATTATGGTTCAAAACATACTTTATACAAAGTAGCTAACCAAGCAGTAATGAAGTCAGGTTCTTATGCATACCGTGACCGTCGTCAAAAGAAACGTGATTTCCGTAAATTATGGATCACTCGTATTAACGCGGCTGCTCGCATTAACGGTTTATCTTACTCTCGTTTAATGCACGGTTTAAAAGTTGCTGGTATCGAAGTTAACCGTAAAATGTTAGCTGACTTAGCAGTAAACGACGCTGCAGCATTCGCTCAATTAGCAGATGCAGCTAAAAACGCTGTTAAATAATTAGCACATATACAAGACTGATGGGGAAACCTATCAGTCTTTTTTAGTGTCTTTTTTGAGAAAGGCACATACAATAAAAGTATTCGGCAAGTAAAGTAGGTGGAATATGTTTAATGGAACATTAGTGTTTATCATTATTATGTCAGTCGTGCTATGTGCGCTAATGGCATATGATAAAGAACGTGCGAAAAATAACGAATGGCGTGTATCTGAAAATACATTAATGACAATGGCTATATTAGGTGGTGCGTTAGGCGGCGTGTTGGCGATGTATTTATTCCGTCATAAAACGAAGCATAATAAATTTGCATTTGGCTTACCACTTTTAGGAGCGATTCATGTATTTTTATTAGTACGTTTAGCAGCACTGTAGAAAAATGAGGATGGGACAAAAAGAAATATCCTTCAGCCATTACGACGGCTGAAGGATATTTTTCTGTTTTGAGTGCTACTCCACATAGCGGACGCGTTTCGCAGGCATGGCTTGAGGCAAACACGATGTTTGTTCACATCTGCCTTGCCACACGACGTGGCGTTTTTGGCAGATGTTCCGCTTAAAAGCGCATGCTCCTGCGGTTACTCGTCGCAGAAAAACATTGCTTTTCCTGCTGAAGTCGCCGCTTGTGTCGGGACGCACCAGCGTATTTTTATTATCTCAATACACTCATTTTCATCAGAGATAGGGTTCTATTCCAATTTCATTTGCTTTTGTTTCAATCGGTTTTTTGGAATATACGCTGTTTACGCAAGCATTTACGGCTGCGTAGGTGTACGTTGTAATAACTGCTCAATCGTACTCTTCCAGTTAATTGTTGCGTGTGGGTAATGTACTTGAATTTGCTGCTCTAAAAAAAGGAAGTCTTCTTTCGTAAAGCCTTGTAATTGAAAGTCATCCACAATGTCAATGAAAATAGTTGTGACATCCAAGGTATTAGCAGTAGCGCCTAAATATTTTTCGCCTTCAAATAATGCACCTTTATACGTAATGAAAAAGTTCTGTCGTGCATTTTTCGCCTCGTCATAAAAGTAAAAAGCATGTTTTGCCTGCGCAGCCTCTAGTTTGCGACGTTTATTTGTTAAAAAGCGCAGCCCATATACAATGACACAAACAATGAGAACTAAAATGGCTAGACGAATAAGTAGTGGAATCATATGACCACCCTCCCTTCTTATGCGAGCGTAATGTATTATTTACGTTTAGAACTGGCAATAGTTTCACTTTTTCGTAAAAAGAATGGAATTTTTGCGAAAACAGTGTGTTCTGACTACTCAAATATTCGGCAATCGCTTATAATAAAGAAGGAAATTTATTTAGGAGGTCGAAGTAAAATGGACCAGACATTACAAATGTTAAAAGAATTAACAGATGCAAACGGCATTCCTGGTAATGAACGCGCACCACGCGAAGTGATGAAGCGTCATATCGAGCCATTTGCAGATGAATTAGAATATGATAACTTAGGTGGCTTAATCGCGAAAAAAGTAGGCGATGAAAACGGCCCGAAAATTATGGTTGCTGGTCACTTAGATGAAGTTGGCTTTATGATAACGCAAATTGATGACCGTGGTTTCTTAAAGTTCCAAACAGTTGGCGGCTGGTGGGGGCAAGTTATGCTTGCACAGCGCGTAACGATTACAACACGTAAAGGCGAAGAAATTATTGGGGTTATCGGTTCGAAACCACCACATATTTTACCAGCAGAAGTGCGTAACAAACCAGTTGATATTAAAGATATGTTCATTGATATCGGTGCAGCATCAAAAGAAGAAGCGATGTCTTGGGGTGTGTTACCAGGTGATATGGTAACACCGTACTTCGAATTCCATGTGATGAAAAACGAAAAGCATTTACTCGCAAAAGCGTGGGATAATCGTATTGGCTGTGCTATTGCGATTGAAGTACTTCGTCAATTAAAAGACGAACAACATCCAAACATTGTATACGGTGTTGGCACAGTACAAGAAGAAGTTGGTTTACGCGGAGCAAAAACAGCAGCGCATAAAATCAAACCAGATATCGGCTTTGCAGTAGATGTTGGTATTGCAGGTGACACACCAGGTGTAACGCCAAAAGAATCAACATCAAAAATGGGGGCAGGTCCACAAATCGTTATTTTCGATGCATCAATGGTTGCGCATACGGGTTTACGTGACTTTGTGATTGATACAGCAGAAGCGAATAACATTCCGTACCAATTTGAAGCAATCGCTGGCGGTGGTACGGATGCAGGCTCAATCCACATCACAGCTAACGGTGTACCATCTTTAGCAATCGGTGTGGCAACACGCTATATTCATAGTCACGCGGGTATTTTACATCGTGACGATTTCGACAATGCTGTGAAGTTAATTGTTGAAGTGATTAAGAAATTAGATAAAGATGCCGTGAAAGAAATTATTTTCGGTTAATACATGTAAACTGTATATGAATGCGATCTACATCGTATTCATATACAGTTTTTTGTTTTAATATGTGTTTTAATTTGCAATTAATACAGAAAATCATCGTTTTTGAATGAATACGCTATAAAATATCAGTCTTTTCTATAAAATGAAAATAAACATAATTATTCACTTGATTTTATAAAAATACATATGTATAATGAAATTAACATTAAGCAATGCAAGGAGCGTTTATTATGAAATTATTAGAGGAAGTGCAACTAAAGCCAGTCGCAAGCTTAAAAGGAAAAGACTTACTGACGTTATTAGATTACACATCAGAAGAAGTACAAGGTTTATTAACACTTGCTACACAATTAAAAGTATTAACAAAAGCAGGCAAGTGCCCACGTTTACTAGAAGGTAAAACATTAGGGATGATCTTTGAGAAAAGTTCTACACGTACACGCGTTTCTTTCGAGGTCGGTATGCAACAATTAGGCGGATATGGTATGTATATGAACGCCCGCGATATGCAAATCGGACGTGGCGAGCCAATCTCAGATACAGGAAAAGTATTATCAGGATACTTAGACGGTATTATGATTCGTGCTAACTCACATGAAATGGTAAAAGAGCTTGCAGAGCATGCATCTATTCCAGTTATTAATGGCTTAACAGACATTTTCCACCCATGCCAAGCATTAGCGGATTTAGAAACAATTGTTGAGCATAAAGGTGAATTAAAAGGCCTAAAGATTGCTTATATTGGTGATGGAAATAACGTTGCACATTCATTAGTGATTGCATCAGCACATGTAGGCATGGATGTAGTTGTTGCAACGCCAAAAGGATATGAGTGCGATGCAGCAATTATTGAAAAAGCATCAGCAATCGCTGAAAAAAATGGTGGTACAGTGACAGTCACATATGATCCGATTGAAGCAGCGACACAAGCAGATGTTATTTATGCAGATGTTTGGACGTCAATGGGTCAAGAAGAAGAAACACAACAGCGTTTAATCGACTTTAAAGATTACCAAATTAACGACGCATTAGTAGCGCATGCAAAAGCAGATTATATGTTTTTACATTGTTTACCAGCACACCGTGAAGAAGAAGTAACGGCTTCTGTCATTGACGGACCGAACTCACATATTTTCACACAAGCGGAAAATCGTTTACATGCACAAAAGGCAGTACTTGTATCTATTTTAGCTTAAGACATATGTAGTCCTTGTGAAACGGCGAGGAACTTACAATATAGAGGCAGTGAGGGAAGGGGACTCGCGGAACTTACAACGTCTCAATCGAACAAATTCTCAAGCTGGAGAAGGCGTTCACAGTATGGAAGCTACGGGTTGTGGCTTTCATAGTGATAGCATAAGGCGCGACTAAAATAATCAAGATGGGTTATGTCGTCGCTACATAGAAACCGCACACCGGGAGACGCTGGTGTGCGGTTTATTTTTTATTGTGTAGGCGAAACGGTTTGTTTGACGAGGTGAATAACAATCCATTGCAGCATCATGTATAAAATCGTTACAACAAATAATAGCTGTAACGCGCTAAGTGGTTTGAAAAAGCCGTCCCAGCCTTCATATGTTGCCATCATTTGGACGAGTATGTAAGAGAAAATGGCCGAAAAAATATTGCCGGTAATAATGATAAAAAGCGCGCTACGTTTTATTGCTACATACGTAAGGGCTAAGGTGGCGAGCATCGTCATCGCATATCCGAGCATCGAATGGCGCTGGAAATCAATATACATCGCTATCCCCATAAACGGAAAACTATATAAAATCAGCAATAAAATTTTCATGCTTATTTGCATTGTTAAACACCTCGCTTCGTTATCTTCAGTGTACTGTACGCTGTTGCAAAAAGACAGTAAAAAAGAGTCCATCGCATAAGCTATTTTACGATGAACTCTTGCCTATATAGACGTACGAAGAGTATGTGTGTACATTACGCACGTGCTAGCATTCTTTCAAGTGACAGGCGTGCAAGCTCAGCGGTTTGTTCATCCACTGTAATAATATTTCCTTCTTGTTGTGCCACAATTGTTTCAAGTGACCACAGTAAATGTGGTAAATCAATACGATTCATCGTTAAACAAGGACACATATTTTCATTTAACGAAATAATTGTTTTGTCTGGGTGTTGCTGAATAATGCGTTTTACAAGGTTCATTTCTGTGCCGATTGCCCATTGTGAGCCTGCTGGAGCTGCTTCAATCGTATCGACGATGTATTTTGTCGAGCCGTTATCATCCGAGGCAGCAACAACTTCACGACTACACTCCGGGTGCACAATAATACGCATGTTTGGTCGACTTTGACGTAATTGTTCAATATGTTTTACGGTAAAGCCTTCATGAACCGAGCAATGTCCCTTCCATAAAATCACTTTGACATCTTCTATCGCACAGTTCGCCTCTAACGCATTTGTTCGAGGGTTCCAAATTGCCATTTGTTCGAGTGGTACACCTAAATCATATGCGGTATTACGCCCTAAATGCTGGTCCGGTAAAAATAATAAGCGCTCCTTTTGTGTAAATGCCCATTCGACCATCGTTTTTGCATTTGATGATGTGACACAAGCACCGCCATGTTTCCCGGTAAACGCTTTAATGGCAGCCGTTGAATTGACGTAAGTTAGTGGAATAATGGTGTTACCAAATAATTGTTGGAGCGCTTCCCATGCACGCTCCGTGTCATAAATATTTGCCATATCCGCCATTGAGCACCCTGCACGCATATCGGGTAAATAAACCGTTTGCTCCCTTGTTGTTAGCATATCCGCTGTTTCTGCCATAAAATGCACACCGCAAAAAACGATATGTTTTGCGCGTTTGTTTGCTGCAGCGACCTGTGCTAATTGTAACGAGTCACCAACCGCATCGGCAAATTGAATGACTTCATCTTTTTGGTAATGATGTCCAGGGATGAACAATTCATCGCCTAACTGCTTTTTAATTATATGAATACGTGCTTCCATTTCTTCAATCGAAAGCTGTCGATAACGTTGCGGTAACATGTTAATTTGTTGTAATAAAGTCATTTATACGATTGCCCCTTTCAGTGTTACAAGTGCGCTAATATCGAGTGCTTCAACCGAATGTGTTAACGCACCAATCGAAATCCATTGCACACCGCTTTGTGCATATGCACGAATTGTATGTAATGTAATACCGCCGGATGCTTCGGTTGCGATGTGGGCTGGTACGAGTGGTAACCAGCGTTTAATTTCTTCCGGTGTGCGGTTATCAAACATAATCATATCCGCCCCTGCATCAATCGCTTCTTGAAGCTGTTCCTTCGTTTCAATTTCTACTTCGACCTTTACCGTATGCCCAATTTGTTGCTTCACACGTTGCACAGCCTCCGTAATACTGCCAGCGAGCGCAATGTGATTGTCCTTTAGCATAATGCAGTCATATAAACCGCTGCGATGATTAAATGCACCGCCAGTTCGCACAGCGTATTTATCGAGCATTCGTAAGCCGGGCATTGTTTTTCGAGTATCAACAATATTGGCTTGTGTACCTACTGTTTCAGCAACGGCTTTTGCACTCATCGTTGCAATACCACTCATCCGCTGAATTAAGTTAAGAATGACGCGTTCGCCAGTTAAGAGTGTCCGAATCGCTCCGTCAATATCGGCAATTTTATCACCAACTGTTAGGCGGTCACCATCTTGCTTATAAAATGTAATCTGAATGGAAGCATCGAGAAGGTGAAAGCCTGTTGTAATAATAGTTGCCCCGCAAAAAATGCCCTCTTCTTTGGCGTAGAGTGTAAACTGACCTTGTGCGAATGGTGGAAAGAGTAATTCAGACGATAAGTCACCATCGCCAATATCTTCATGAAAAAATTGTTCAAGCATATGTTTTAGTTTTAGTTGATTCATGTATAAGCCTCACTTCTTTTTGTCCATTTTGATACATAATGTAGCGGTGCTTCCAAAAGTCCTTTCCAGCACCGTAATCTGTTCGGATATGCGCGCCTCTTGTTTCATCGCGTGTTGCGGCGGCATCGACAACCAACGCGGCTGTAATATGCATTGCTAGCAACGCTTTATCGTTCGCAGTCGCATGATACAATGCAGCATACGTCGGCAGTGTAGCACGTAATGTGTGTAAGCCATCCGCATGACGTAAAATCCCTGCGTGTTGCATCATTAGCTGTTGCAATTGCTCTTTCGGTAACAATTCAACCTGATTACGTGTAGGTGTAACGACAGACCAATTTGTTTGAAGCTGTGCATTTGCTGCTAAATAAGTAGCGCAGCGTTTGCCGAATGTGATGCATTCAAGTAAAGAATTGCTTGCTAGTCGGTTCGCACCGTGTACACCTGTCCAAGCTACTTCACCGACCGCAAATAGTCTTGGCACAGCTGTTTCGCCAACATCATTTGTCACAACACCACCCATTAAAAAATGGCTACCCGGTACGACGGGTATGGGCATTGTCGCAATATCAATGCCTGTTTGCGCGCAGTTTTGAGCAACTGTTGGAAAACGTTGCGTCACATGATGAATAGCCGTCGCATCGAGAAATACAGTGCGTCCTTGTGCATATTGTTCATGAATGGCATGTGCTGTAATATGGCGCGGTGCTAGCTCCTTCAGTGGATGCCAGTCAACGATGCGTTCACCTTTGTCATTAATGAGTGTAGCACCAGCCCCGCGCAACGCTTCAGATACTAATGAAGAAGCACGTCCTTGTTCATATAGAAGGGTAGGATGGAACTGTATAAATTCCATATCTGTAAGAACAGCACCCGATTGATACGCGAGGGCAAGACCATCACCAACTGCACCGTCACAATTCGATGTGAAGCGGTATAAATCACCAGCACCACCTGTAGCGAGCACCACATAATCTGCATAATAATCCTCGTGTTCTGTTTGTATGCCGATACATTCTCTAGCATCGTTTAACAATAAGTTTGTGACCATTTCATTGAAGTGGAACTGCACCTGTGTACATTGGGCATATAAAAATTGTGTGGTGATGCGTCCTGTTGCATCACCGCCTGCATGGACAATACGCTTTGTTGAATGTGCACCTTCTAAGCCGAAGAGTGGCTGTCCGTGAAGTGTATCGATCGGTAAGCCATCCTCAATAAGTTGCTTCATGATGTCTTTACCATCTATAACCAGACGTTCTACAGCAGCATGTTGCTGATGATGTAAGCCTGCTTGGAGTGTATCGTCAATATGTAATTGCACGGTATCATCAGGAGCGATGGCTGCTGCGATGCCGCCTTGTGCGCGGTACGAACTTGTTTCTTGTAGTGTGCCTTTTGCAAAAATATGTACATGTGCTACGTGTTGTAAATGCTTGGCAGTTTGAAGTGCAGCGATACCACAGCCGATAATCAATATAGTTGCGTGTTGTTTCAAAATATCCCTTCTTTACAGTTGTCTTTACACCTATCTTTACATAAAATGAATATTTAGACAAGACTGAATTAGTTGGAGGGACAAAGATGATCTATTTTGATTTTGCCGCAACGACACCGATGTGTCCGGAGGCGATACAAGCATATACAGAAGCAGCAACAAAGCTTTACGGTAATACAGCGAGTTTACATGATGCGGGTGGCGAAGCGATGCTTTATGTAGAAGCGGTACGTCAGCAAATTGCCGAGAAGTTACGTGTAGAAAAAGAGGGGATTTATTTTACCGGCAGTGGCACAGAAGGTAATTGGCTTGCGATTGTTAGCATAGCGTTAGCGCAGCCGAAACGTCATATTATTACAAGCGAGGCAGAGCATACATCGTTACACGCGGCGATGAATTATTTAGAACAACACGGATTTGTTATCACGCGATTGCCGTTAACGGACCAGGGCGTTGTATGTTGCCAGATGTTAGAAAGCGCGATTACTGAGGATACCGCGCTCTTTTCGTTTCAACATATTAATTCTGAAATTGGCGCTGTGCAACCGATTGAAGAAATTGCTACATTGGCAAAAGCACATAACATATTGCTACATGTAGATTGTGTGCAGTCTTTTTGCAAACGGGCATTACATTGTGCTGTCGATAGCATAACAATTTCTGCACATAAAATTGCAGGTCCACGAGGCTGTGGTGCGATTTATATAAATCCGAGTTGCCGTACTGTACCGATTTTTCCAGGAATGACACATGAACGTGGTTTACGCGGAGGGACGTTAGATGTGCCAGCTATTTTAGCATTTAGTGCTGCGATTGATGCGTATACATATGACCAGTCAACCTATGAAAAGCTGCGCGAACAACTACGGCTGTCGTTACATCCGCATAATCACGAATGGATTGAAGCGCCTAGCCATCAGCAATTACCATCAATTATTGGCATGTGTATTCATGGAATAGAAGGGCAGCTTGTTATGCTTCGCTGTAATGAAAAAGGCATTGCTATCTCAACGGGCAGTGCTTGCGATATTCATAGTGCATCGGGCACAAAAGCTATTTTAGCGATGGGAAAAACAATGGACGAAGCGAGACAATTTATCCGTATTTCTTATGGACCTACGACGACACTCGCGCAAATTGATGCGCTCGCTCATACACTTAATGCTTTAATTCACGAGCGCCATCCTGTACAATAAGGGATTATGGATAAAGGACGGTTGACGTATGAAACGAATTGAATCAACACAAAATGCACAAGTGAAAGCATGGAAAAAGCTTGCGCAATTACGCAAAGAGCGCGAAAAAATGGGTGAGTATATGATTGAAGGTTTCCATTTAGTAGAGGAAGCATTAAAGCATAAAACACAAATTTTACATTTAATCGTGACAGAAGGTGTCGACTTACCGTTACTATGGGATATTGATGATATTCAAATGGTGACTGTAACAGAAGCAGTAGCGAAAGAGTTAGCTGAAACAGAAAAAACACAAGGTGTGTTCGCACATTTACGCCAAGTGGAGCATACGGAAATCGAAATGGCTGCATGGAAGAAGTTTTTATTTGTCGATGCGGTGCAAGACCCAGGCAATATTGGTACAATGATTCGCACAGCGGATGCGGCAGGAATTGATGCAGTGATTTTAGGGAAAGGTACGGCAGATTTATATAATGCGAAAACATTACGCTCAGCACAAGGTTCACACTTCCACATTCCCGTTGTACGTGGTGAGTTAGATGAGTGGGTAGAGCGTGTACAAGACGATGGAATTCGAGTGTACGGGACAGCATTAGAAGAAGCCGTACCATTTACAGATGTTCAAACAGATGGCAAATTTGCATTAATTATGGGCAATGAAGGTTCGGGTATTTCGCCACAACTGTTAGCGAAAACAGACCAAAATGTTATTATTCCATTAAAAGGTCAAGCGGAATCATTAAATGTAGCGGTCGCAACAGGTATTTTATTATACGCGTTTAGCTAAATAAAGTGGTGCTCATATTTTTATAAACAGTTAGTTGTACCGGTGAAAAAGTGGTAGGAGAGATAAAATTTCTCCTGCCACTTTGTTTAATTATTTCGATAAAATAAAGTTTTGTACAATAATGCAACAAGGCATGTTAGTTATCTGCACGTCATTTCTATTGTATTTTACAGTTGGAAAAATGGGACTAAAAAATTATACTAAGTATGTAATACCCTAACTGCTTAGGATGAAGAAAATATTTTTTAACGAAAAAACATCGATTGAAATGATTATTCATCAAATGGGTGTTATCAATGACTTAGCGCAAACACAAGCATCATTAGCAGAGCAGGTGAATACGTCTGTAGATGAAATTAATAAAATGTCTGTGGACCTTGTTGAATTTGCGAAAACACATTAATATTGGTTGAATGTACGATGAATTTAGCGTATGATGAGAGTTGAATGAAATAGTAAATGCATTGACCGAGAAGAGTAATTACACACTAGATGGATGAGGGAATAGTAGCCGTAGACTGGGAGCTACTTGCATCATAGCGTAATGAAGTTCACCTCGTGAGCAGCGCTGCAGAAAAGTAGTGCCGGTGACAAGCCGTTATTTGAACTGAGTGATTGTTGAGTAAATTGGCAATAACGAGGGTGGTACCGCGATTATATCTCGTCCCTTTTTTAGGGGCGGGATTTTTTTGTCGTTACAAGTGGTTAGATGCATGATGAACGTTTATAACGTTACATTTTGAAGGAGGCAATTTTAAATGGAAGCGCAATTACAACAGTTAGAGCAAGAAGTGCTGGCAAAAATCGAAGCAGCAGCAGACTTAAAATCATTAAATGATGTACGTGTTGCATATTTAGGGAAAAAAGGTCCGATTACAGATTTATTAAAAGGGATGGGGAAACTTTCAGCAGAAGAACGTCCGAAAATGGGTGCGCTAGTAAATACAGTGCGCGAAAGCATTACGGAAAAGTTAGAAGCGAAAAAGGCATTACTAGAAGAAGCGGCCATTACAGCGCAATTAGAAGCGGAGTCGATTGACGTATCATTACCAGGTCGTCCAGCAAACGTTGGAAACCGTCATCCATTAACGCGTGTTATTGAAGAAATTGAAGATTTATTCATTGGTATGGGTTACGAAGTAGCAGAAGGTCCAGAAGTGGAAAAAGACTACTATAACTTTGAAGCGATGAACTTACCAAAAGGTCACCCAGCACGTGATATGCAAGATTCGTTCTATATTTCTGACGAGACATTATTACGTACACATACATCACCAGTACAGGCACGTATGATGGAAAAGAAAAAAGGCGAAAACATCCGCATGATTTGCCCAGGGAAAGTATTCCGTCGTGACAATGATGACGCGACACATTCACACCAATTTATGCAAATTGAAGGCTTAGTGATTGAAGAAAATGTCTCAATGAGCGATTTAAAAGGCACGTTAGGCGTGTTAGCGAAAAAAATGTTCGGTGACGAGCGTGAAATCCGTTTACGTCCATCATTCTTCCCATTCACAGAACCATCTGTAGAAGTTGACGTATCATGTCACAAATGTGGCGGTAAAGGCTGTAACGTATGTAAAGCAACAGGATGGATTGAAATTTTAGGTGCAGGTATGGTACATCCAAACGTGCTTGAAATGGCTGGTTATGATTCGAAAAAAGTTTCTGGCTTCGCATTTGGTATCGGGGCAGAACGTATCGCAATGTTAAAATATGGCGTGGATGATATTCGTCATTTCTACACAAATGACGTACGTTTCTTAGAACAATTCCACCGCACAGAACAGTAGGAGGCACACACATGTTAGTATCATTAAACTGGTTAAAACAGTATGTAAATACACAAGATTTACCGAACGAAGAGTTAGCAGAGCGCATTACACGTTCTGGTATTGAAGTTGACGCAGTCATTGACCGTGCAAGCGGCATTCAAAATGTTGTTGTTGGTTATGTAGAGTCGAAGGAAAAGCACCCAGAAGCAGACCGTTTAAACGTTTGCCAAGTAAACGTTGGTGAAGACGGCATTCAGCAAATTGTTTGTGGCGCACCGAATGTTGACGCAGGTCAAAAAGTAATCGTGGCACGTCCAGGGGCAAAATTACCAGGCGGCATTAAAATTAAAAAATCAAAATTACGTGGCCAAGAATCAAACGGTATGATTTGTTCATTACAAGAGTTAGGTATTGAGGGGCGCGTTGTACCAAAAGCTTACGCAGAAGGTATTTATGTATTACCAGAAGATGCTGAAGTTGGTAGTGACGCATTAGCATACTTAGGCTTACGCGACACAGTACTAGAGTTAGGCTTAACACCAAACCGTTCGGATGCATTATCAATGTTAGGGGTAGCGTATGAAGTAGCGGCAATTTTAAGTGAAGATGTCAAGCTTCCTGAAATTAGCTACACAACGTCAACAGAAAAAGCAGCAGACGTTTTATCATTACGTGTGGATGCAATTGATGCCAACCCAATGTATGCAGCGAAAGTTGTTAAAAACATTACGGTAAAAGAATCACCAATGTGGTTACAAGAGCGTTTAATGGCAGCTGGCGTACGTCCACACAATAACGTAGTTGATATTACAAACTACGTATTAATGGAATACGGTCAACCGTTACATGCATTTGACTACGATAAATTAGCGACAAAAGAAATCGTTGTTCGTTACGCACAAGACGGCGAAACAATTACAACATTAGATGGCCAAGAGCGTACGTTAAAGTCAAATAACGTAGTGATTACGAATGGCAAAACAGCACAAGCAATCGCAGGTGTGATGGGTGGCGCTGAATCAGAAGTATCAGATGAAACGACAACAGTTGTGATCGAATCAGCATATTTCCAAGGTTTATCAGTACGCCAAACTTCTAAAGAGGTAGGCTTACGTTCAGATTCTTCAGCACGTTTTGAAAAAGGCGTTGACCCGAACCGCGTGTTACCAGCAGCAGAGCGCGCAGCACAATTACTTGCAGAGCTTGCAGGTGGTGAAGTGTTAGAAGGTACTGTGTTAGTCGATGAATTATCAAAAGAGCCAGCGCGTGTTGTTGTGTCACCAGATTTCATTAACAATCGTTTAGGCATGAAAATTTCATTAGAAGAAATGCTAGACATTTTAAATCGTTTACAATTTAAAGTGGAAGCGGCAAATGGCGTATTAATTATTGATGCACCGACACGTCGTCAAGACATTAAAATTGAAGAAGATATCGTGGAAGAAATCGCGCGTCTTTACGGCTATGATGAAATTCCAACGACATTACCAGCTTCAAATGTTGCAGGTCGTTTAACACCGTACCAAGCAGCGCGTCGTACAGTACGTAACCAATTAGAAGGCGTTGGTTTATACCAAGCGGTGACATACTCATTAACGTCAGCAGCATTATCACAAAAATTCGCGTTACAAGCAGAAGATACAACACGTTTGTTAATGCCAATGTCTGAAGACCGTTCAACATTACGCCAAAGCTTAATTCCACATTTACTAGAAGCAGCTTCATACAATGTTGCACGCTCTCAAGAAAATGTAGCATTATATGAAATTGGCTCAGTATTCTTAGGCAAAACAGCTGAAGAATTACCACGTGAAGTGGAGCATGTTGCCGGTATCATTACAGGCAAATGGGTAGATCATGCATGGCAAGGTGAGAAGAAACAAGTAGACTTCTTCGTATTAAAAGGTATTGTTGAAAGTGTATTTGCGAAATTAAGCTTGCAAAACCGCGTAACATTTGTGAAAGCACAAGTGGACGGATTACACCCAGGTCGTACAGCTGAAATTCAATTAGACGGCAATAAAGTCGGCATCATTGGCGGTTTACACCCACAAGAGCAAAAAGATTTAGATTTAAAAGATGCGTATGTATTTGAGATGAATTTAGCAGCAATTTTAGCAGCAGATACAGATGTTTTAACATATAAACCAGTACCACGTTTCCCAGCAATGACACGTGACGTTGCATTAGTGTTAAACAGCGATACAGCAGCAGGTGAAATTGTAGCAATCATTGAAAAAGCAGGCACGAAGTTATTAAAAGACGTGCGCGTATTTGACGTATATGAAGGTGATAAAATGGAAGCAGGCAAAAAATCAGTTGCCTTCTCATTAACATTCTTTGACCCAGAACGTACATTAACAGTAGAAGAAGTAGAAGCAGCTTACAATAAAGTCGTTGCAGCTTTAGCGGAAGCTAGGGCAGAAGTACGATAATTCGTGCACGTCAAGAAAACCTATGACATAACGTAAATATTGAAAATATAAAGAGTGCTTCATTCGTATTTATATGATTTTGCATGTTATGTTGAGTGTTCGTCTCCGCGTCCGTTGAAACGAGCTTTGCCAATATCAAAAAAACCAGCAAACAGACATTTGTCAGTTTGCTGGTTTTCGGCTTTTGTCGCAGTTTTTTTTACTTCAAATATTATTACGCTTTCTTCCAGTGTTTATGGTCGCGACCAGTAAAAGCATCCGCCATAATGCCAATAATGCCGCCCATGAAGATACCTAGACCAAGGCTTGCTGGAATCATATCGGTCCAAAAAATGCCGACGAGTAATCCGATAATGCCACCAATTAAGGATAGACTAACGATAAAAGTACTTTTAAAGAGTGCTTGCATATTCATAGAAGAGCCTCCTTTTGCATAATACTTACGATTAAGTATATTGTATGGAATACATCGGAGGATTACAATGATTTTATAGGAAACGTGTATATTTTCATCGTTTATACGCGATTTTTTTTGCTTTTTCGGTATTGGCAAAATGCCATTTTGTGAGTAATTGTAGCTGTTGTTCACCTGATTTTCGTAAAATGCGTGCTGCTATGTCATCCACTTTCGCTCCTGCACCTTTTGGAAGTGTGAAACCTACTTTGTCGGAAAGTTTGTCCATTTCGAGTAAGAATGCGTAACGCGCAATAATTGAAGCGGTCGCAACAGCAACATGTAAGTTTTCCGCTTTTGTTGAGAACAGCACATTTTCCTCGACGATCGCTTTACTTCCTTTTAAATAATTGTAATAGACGCCGCGCTCTGCAAATTGGTCAATTAAAATATAGTCGGGCTTCTCTGGCGCAATTTTCGTGAGGAGCTTTTGTAGTGCTTGATTATGCAGGAGCCCTTTCATTTTTCCTTGTGAATAGCCTTTTTGCTGTAGGTCATTATACTTTTCATTTCGGAGAATAAGTAAGCTATAATGAAGTGCATGCATTAAATCTGGCGCAATTTGGCGAATATAATCGTCCGTTAATTGTTTCGAGTCTTTGACACCTAGTTCGCGCACAAGTGCAATTTTTTCGGCAGGTACGTATGCAGCGGCCACAGTGATCGGGCCAAAATAATCACCTGTCCCTGTTTCGTCTGAGCCGATGACGGATAGCTCGGCAAACTTTTCAGGTAGGGTATCTCCTTTTGTTACGGCTTTCACTGGCGCAGTCGCAAGTTGTTGCCATTTAGCTGCTTCACGTTCAGCGCCAGCACCTTGGAACATCACTTTGCCCGATTTATAGCTTGTAATCGCTGTATCTTGTAATTTTGCTGCAAACACGACACCAGGTGCTTTACGTTCGATGAGATACGGTGCGTATGTGCGTTCAACTTGTTGCTGTGTTGTATTTGATAGTTGTAAGACGATATTTGCCATTTTTTTCTCCTTTTCACGTCACATCACTTGTTTTGCAATTCACAAGTTTGCTATGTTCGTGGTATCATAAACAATAGATTTTCGTAAAAATCATTCTTATATATTGTACCGCTTTGACGAACAACATGGCGATTGTTTTAAAAGTGAAATTGCATAAAGGGGGCATGACGATGGCAAATGGACAGAAAAATAGAATCGATGTAACCATTCATGGAACTTCCTATAAAATCATCGGGACTGAGTCAGTGGAGCAAATTCGTTTAGTCGCATCATTAGTGAATGACAAAATGACGGAAATTAGTGAGATGAATCCCAATTTAGATACAGCAAGATTAGCCGTTTTAACAGCCGTCAATGCAGTTAATGAATACGTCGAGCTTCAAAAATATGTTGAACAATTAGAACAAGAATTGAAAAAACTGAAGGGCTGAGAACATGTTAGATTTATTAATTATTATCGTATTAATCGCTAGCCTTATTGTCGGCATCCGCCGAGGATTAATCGTTCAAGCGATTCATTTATTAGGAGTCGCCATTTCCTTTATCATTGCTTGGATTTACTATAAGCCTTTATCAGACCACTTTGAAATGTTAATACCGTATCCTGGTGTAACATCGGATACCGATTTGATTTTATCGGTTGCTGATATTGATGTAGACCGTACATTTTACCGTTTATTTGCTTTCGTATTAATTTTTATTGTGGCAAAGATGTTGTTGCAAGTTATTGCGTCGATGTTCCATAAGTTTTCATACTTACCTGTTTTAAAAGATTGGAATCGTATCGGTGGCGCAATACTAGCATTTATTGAATTTTACATAGTGATGTTTATGGTATTATACTTACTTGCAATGCTGCCGCTGTCATTTATTACATCGCGCTTAGAAAATTCATTCTTTGTAGGACTCATTGTTGAGTACACACCAATTTTAACGGCAATTTGCCAAAAACTTTGGTATTTATACGTTTAGTGAAGGATGGCAGAGCGATATTGTAAAACGATCGCGTTGCTGCTTGAGCACAAATTGCCATAGTAAACAGAACGTAGTTGAGGATGTGCTAAAAGTGCAAAAGCTTTTAGCACATCCTTTTTATATGAAAAAGGAGTGGACTATATGAATAAAAAAATTATTATTCGTACGCTTGAAAAAATTGCGTTGTATTTAGAATTACAAGGGGAAAACCCATTTAAAGTATCAGCATTTCGCAAAGCGGCGGCTGCACTCGAAGCAGACGAGCGTTCATTAGCAGAAATCGATGATGTTACAAAATTAAAGGGCATCGGTAAAGGAACGGCTGCGGTGATTACCGAACTGATTGACACGGAAAAATCGACCGTACTTGAAGAGCTAGAGGCAAACACGCCAAAAGGGTTAGTACCGCTAATGAAACTACCAGGTTTAGGCGGTAAAAAGCTCGCGAAACTGTATCAAGAATTAGGCGTGGATTCTGCTGAACGTTTAAAAGAGGTGTGTGAAGCAGGAGAAGTTCAAAAGTTAGCAGGCTTTGGTGCGAAAACAGAAGAAAAGATTTTAAAGGAATTAGGGACATTTGGCACACGTGCAGAGCGTCTACCTATTTGGCAATTAGAGCCAGCTGTCATAGAAATTGAAGCGTTACTACAAGCGATGCCAGAAGTTGAAAAAGCATCAGTAGCTGGCTCATTCCGTCGTGTGAAAGAGACGAGTAAAGATATTGATTTTATTGTTGCCACAACGAATGCTCAAGCTGTCCGTGAGCAATTATTAGCACAGCTCGTCATTTTAGAAGTTGTCGCAGCAGGTGATACGAAAGTGTCTGTTATTTTAGACCGTGAAGAACCAATTAGTGTGGATTTCCGATTAGTCACAGCTGACGAATATGCATCCGCCTTGCATCATTTCACCGGCTCAAAAGACCATAATGTACGCATGCGCCAATTAGCAAAATCAATGGGTAAAAAAATTAGTGAATACGGCGTTGAACAACAGGATGGCTCTGTCGTAACATTTGAGAGTGAAGAAGCCTTTTTTGCACATTTTAACTTGCCGTTTATTCCACCAGCTGTTCGTGAAAATGGCAGTGAGTTAGACCGCCTTGATGAATTAGCGCAGCTGGCAACAGTACAGGATATTACATCTGATTTACATATGCATACAACATGGTCAGACGGTGCACACGCGGTTCATGAAATGGGCGAAGCATTAATTGCGCGCGGCTATAGTCATGGTGTTATTACAGACCATTCTCAATATTTAAAAGTAGCGAACGGTTTAACACCCGAACGTTTAGCGAAACAGCGTCTTGAAATCGATGTGTTTAATGCAGCACATCCACAGTTCCGATTATATGCTGGCACAGAGATGGATATTTTACCAGACGGCACATTAGATTTTGAAGATGATGTCTTAAAAGAGTTAGATTTCGTCATTGCATCGATTCACTCAAGTTTTACACAATCACAAGATAAAATCATGGCACGTTTATTAACGGCGATGGAAAACCCATATGTACACATGATTGCACATCCAACAGGGCGTATCGTTGGAGAGCGTAATGGTTATGACCCAGATGTGAAAACATTAATCGAATGGGCAAAAGCATATGGCAAAATTTTAGAGTTAAATGCCAACCCGTATCGTTTAGATTTAGCGACCGAACATTTAGTATATGCGATGGAGCTTGGCGTGCCGATTGCCATTAATACAGACGCGCATGCGATTGACCAATTACGCTTTATGGATTTAGGGGTACGCTACAGTCAAAAAGCATGGGTGAAAAAAGAATTAATTGTAAATACATGGACGACGGAACAATTTGAGGCGTTCATCCGTAAACATAAAGACAACTAGAATAAGGAGGCGTTTTTAATGATCGCAGAACGCGCATTGAAAACACTTGAGTATGATAAAGTTCGTGCACAGGTTGCAAACTTTTGTACATCTTCAATTGGTCGAGGGGCTATTGAAGAGCTTGTACCAGAAACTCAATATGATCGAGTAGTAGAGCTATTAGAAGAAATGGATGAAGGGCTATCTATTTTACGTGTGAAAGCAAATGTGCCATTAGGTGGTATTTTTGATGTGCGTCCACATGCACGACGCGCGCAAATTGGTGGCATGTTATCGGCAACAGAATTGATGGAAATTGCAAGTACGATTCGTGCAAGCCGTATATTCCGTGAATTTATTGAAGGTATCGAAGATGAAGGGGAACTACACATTCCACATTTTATCGAGCGTAAGGAAGCATTGCCTGTTTTAACGGGGATTCAGCACGAGATTAATTCATGCATCGATGACAATGCGCAAGTAATGGATTCAGCGAGCCAACAATTACGTCAAATTCGTCAAACATTACGCGCGGAAGAAGCGAAGGTTAAGTCAAAGCTTGAAAATTTAGTACGTGGTGCAAATGCTTCTAAAATGTTATCAGATGCGATTGTGACGATGCGAAATGACCGTTACGTAATTCCTGTAAAGCAAGAATACCGTCATCATTACGGCGGCATTGTTCATGACCAATCGTCGTCAGGGCAAACATTATTTATTGAACCAGATGCAGTTGTGCAAGCGAATAATGAAGTGAATCGTCAAAAGCTGAAAGAAAAAGCAGAAATAGAACGTATTTTACTCGCGTTATCAGAGAAGGTTAGCGAAGTCGGGCATGATTTATTTGTCCTTGTGCAAATTTTAGGTGATATTGACGTAATTTTAGCCAAAGGTAAATACGGGCAAGCACATAAATGTACGATGCCGAAAATGAATCAAGATGGCTATATTCGTTTAGTACGTGCGCGTCATCCGTTAATTGACCGTAATGTCGCTGTGCCAAATACGATTGAGTTTGGTAAAGATTATACAGCAATCGTTATTACAGGTCCGAACACGGGTGGTAAAACGGTAACCTTAAAAACAGTTGGACTTTGTACGTTAATGGCACAAGCCGGCATCCCAGTTCCAGCACTTGACGGCTCAGAGCTTGCGGTATTTGACCAATTATTTGCAGATATTGGCGATGAACAGTCGATTGAACAAAGCTTATCAACGTTCTCTTCTCATATGGTGAATATTGTTGATATTTTAGCGAAGTTCGATGACCGTTCATTAGTATTGTTTGATGAATTAGGTGCAGGAACAGACCCACAAGAAGGTGCAGCACTAGCTATTTCGATTTTAGACGAAGTAGTTGACCGAGGCGCACGTGTGATGGCGACAACACATTATCCAGAACTAAAGGCGTACGGCTACAACCGCCCACAAGTGGTCAATGCATCCGTAGAGTTTGATGTAGAAACATTAAGTCCGACATATCGTTTGTTAATTGGTGTACCGGGGCGCTCGAATGCATTTGAAATTTCAAATCGTTTAGGCTTACCAACATCAATCATTGACCGTGCGAAATCATTTACCGGCACAGACCGCCACGAAGTCGAGTCGATGATTGCATCGCTTGAAGAAAGTCGTTTACGTTCAGAACGTGAAGCGGACGAGGCACACGCATTATTAGAAGAAGCGGCAACATTGCGTGAAGCGTTAGAGCGCAAAGTACAAAACTATGAAGACCGTAAAGAAGCGCTTGAGAAAAAGGCGAAAGATAAAGCGCACCGTATTGTGGATGAAGCGAAGCGAGAAGCCGAACAAATTATTGCTGAGCTTCGTGAAATGAGCAAAAACGCGTCACGCGCTGTGAAAGAGCATGAGTTAATTGATGCGAAGAAGCGTTTAGATGGTGTAGGGCCGAAAGAAAACCGTGTGCTGAAAAAGCAAGCGCAAATTCAGGAGCGTCAAGAAAACTTACAAGTTGGTGATGAAGTGCGCGTCTTAAGCTATGGTCAAAAAGGTAGCGTGCTTGAAAAGATTTCTGACGACGAATATGTTGTGCAAATTGGTATTTTAAAAATGAAATTACCGCGTCATGATTTACAATATGTAAAACCAGAAAAAGAGCAACCTGTTCGTGCGATGACGAATGTGAAAAACCGTTCTTCTGCCGTGAAGCTAGAGCTTGATTTACGTGGAGAGCGTTACGAAGATGCTATTTTACGTACTGAAAAATATATTGATGATGCACTACTTGCAAATTATCACCGCGTTTCGATTATTCATGGTAAAGGAACAGGTGCATTACGCCAAGGGATTCAAACGTATTTAAAAGGGCATAGTCGCGTGAAAAACTTCCGATTTGGTGAAGCAGGTGAAGGTGGCTTCGGTGTAACGGTCGTTGAATTGAAATAAGTGCAGGTAGAGAAAATAAAAGGGGGCTACAAAGATGGAGCAGTTTTGGACACATCCAATTGTCGAAACCGCAGGCTATTTTAGTGTTGTTGTGTTATGTCTTGTCCTGTCGATGGCTGCATTTGAAGTCGTAACAAAGTATAAAAACTGGCAGGAAATTAAAAGTGGAAATGTGGCAGTGGCACTCGCAACAGGTGGTAAAATTTTAGGCGTCTGTAATATATTCCGCTACTCTATTTCACAGCATAATTCACTGTTAGAAATGCTGATGTGGGGATTATACGGCTTTGTTTTATTAATCTTTGCCTATTTATTATTTGAATTTTTTACGCCACGTTTTAATGTTGATGAAGAAATTGCGAACGACAACCGCTCTGTTGGCTTTATCTCGTTTACAATTTCATTAGGGCTATCCTTTGTTATTGGTGCGAGTATTGCATAGGAGTGATAGATGATGAAAAAATTAGCGATTATACTTGTCATTGTAGCGATTATTTTCTTTAGCATAGGTATGTATTATATAATCACAGTATAGCGAAACATACGCACCGACGAATTTATTTTCGTCGGTGTTTTTTCATGTGTCGAAGTGCTTTATTTTTTATTGTAAAAAAACGATGTTATCACTATTTGTTGTTAAATTCTCTAAAATGCGCTAAATTTCTCTTTTGTGTTTGATTTTGTAAATAATTTCATTATAATAAAATCAGAAACAACAAATTTTGTGTTCACAGCGTAGTGAATGTGCCAGTATGTGACCAATAAGAGAGGGAGTGACGTACGATGACAACAAAGCCATGGTTAAAATGGTATCCGTCAGACATTGCATCAGAAATCAGTATTGGAGATTTTACAGTTCATCAATACATGACCAATGCGAAGGAAGACCGTCCACAAGCAACAGCTCTTCATTTTATGGGAAAAGAAATGACGTTTCAGGAAGTATATGATGGTGCACAGAAGTTTGCGAATTATTTGCAGTCATTAGGGTTACAAAAGGGAGACCGTGTCGCGATTATGTTGCCAAACTGTCCACAAGCGGTGATGGCATACTTCGGCACAATGTATGCAGGAGGTGTCGTTGTACAAACGAATCCACTATATACAGAGCGCGAATTATCGTATCAAATGAAAGACTCTGGCGCAAAAATTATTTTAGGTTTGGATATTTTATATCCGCGTATTTCCAAAGTGCTGGCAACTACAAATATTGAACATGTTATTGTGACAGCGATTAAAGATTATTTACCATTCCCGAAAAATATGGTGTATCCACTTATGCAAAAGAAGCAATATGGTTTTACCGTAAATGTCGAGCACCAAGGGAAAAATCATTTATTTACAGAAATTATGAAAGCGTCGTCATCTGAGCCAGTACACGTAGATGTAACGTCAGATGATTTAGCGTTGTTGCAATACACGGGTGGCACAACAGGGTATCCAAAAGGTGTCATGTTAACACATCGCAATTTAGTCTCCAATGTAGAGATGTGCGGTGAATGGATGTACCGCTGTCAATACGGAGAAGAAATCATTTTAGGGATTTTACCATTTTTTCATGTATACGGTATGACGACTGTATTAATCCTTTCAATGAAGCTAGCGAGCAAAATGGTGCTATTGCCGAAGTTTGATGTAGATACGACGTTAAAAACGATTGATAAGCAAAAACCAACATTATTCCCTGGCGCACCGACAATGTACATCGGCATTTTAGCGCATCCGTTGCTGAAAAAATATGACCTTTCATCAATTAAAGCATGTATTAGTGGATCAGCGCCGTTGCCAATAGAAGTTCAACAGCAATTCGAAGAGATTACAGGTGGTAAACTTGTCGAAGGATACGGTTTAACGGAAACGTCACCCGTGACACATGCGAACTTTATTTGGGACCATCGTGTAAATGGCTCAATCGGTGTGCCGTGGCCAAATACTGATGCAGCTGTTTTCCAAAGTGGAAGCACGGAGCGATTACCGATTGGCGAAATTGGTGAAATTGCTGTGAAAGGTCCACAGGTGATGCAAGGATACTGGAATCGACCAGAAGAGACAGAAGCGGTGTTTAAAGATGGCTGGTTCTTTACAGGTGACTTAGGTTATATGGATGAAGACGGCTTCTTTTATGTAGTTGATCGTAAAAAGGATATGATTATTGCAGGGGGATACAATATTTACCCGCGTGAAGTAGAAGAAGTGCTTTATGAGCATCCAGCTATTCAAGAATGTGTCGTTGCAGGAATTCCAGATCCGTATCGTGGCGAAACAGTCAAAGCATATATTGTTTTAAAAGAAGGATATTCTGTCACGGCTGACGAATTAAACAAATACTGCCGTGAAAACTTAGCTGCGTACAAAGTTCCAAGAGCATACGACTTCCGCGAAGAATTGCCGAAGACTGCTGTTGGTAAGATTTTACGCCGTCAACTAATCGACGAAGAACAGGAAAAGTCGCATCTTCAAGCGAACTGAAATCATGTTGCAGAAATAGTTGACAAAAATGTGCTGGGATAATATTATAAAAACATGAATGAATAGTCATTCATTTTTGAATTAGTAGTGGTGGTGAACGGTTTTGAAGAATGACAAACCGAAGTATAGGCAGATTATCGATGCAGCCATCGTTGTCATCGCAGAAAATGGATACCATCAAGCGCAAGTTTCAAAAATTGCGAAACAAGCAGGGGTAGCTGATGGCACAATCTATTTATATTTCAAAAACAAAGAAGATATTTTAATTTCGGTATTTAGCGACAAAATGTCCGTATTTACGGAATCGCTACAATATATTATTAAAACGGAGAGTAGTTCAGCGGATAAGTTATGCCGCATGATCGAAAACCATTTTACGGTGCTTGCGAGTGATGCTCACTTAGCTGTTGTTACGCAACTTGAACTACGTCAGTCAAACAAGGTGCTTCGCCAAAAAATTAATGCCATTTTAAAAGATTATTTAAAGCTTTTAGATGAAATTTTAATTGAAGGCATGGTGAAAGGTGAATTTCATGCAACGATGGATGTGCGTTTAGCACGTTCAATGGTTTTTGGCACAATCGATGAAACGATTACGACATGGGTCATGAATGAGCAACGCTATAGCTTGACGGAACTTGCACCGAAAGTTCAAACATTAATTTTACGAGGCTTACAAGCAACATAAAAAGGGTGTGGGAGAAATGGAATTTTTACGTTGGTCAGTAGAAGACGGAGTTGCAATTGTAACAATTAACCGTCCGCCAGCGAATGCTCTAGCTCGTGCAATTATTAGCGAAATGGATGCGCTACTGGATGAGCTTGCAGTGAAAGACGAAGTACGTGTTGTTGTGCTTCATGGTGAAGGACGCTTCTTCTCGGCAGGAGCGGACATTAAAGAATTTACAGAGGTCTCATCTGGCGAAGAATTTACGAAATTAGCTCGTAACGGGCAAATTGTCTTCGATCGTATGGAATCATTTAGTAAACCAATCATTGCGGCAATTCACGGGGCAGCATTAGGTGGAGGACTAGAGCTTGCGATGGGCTGTCATATTCGTTATGTGACGAAGTCGGCAAAGCTAGGCTTACCAGAACTAAACTTAGGATTAATTCCAGGTTTTGGCGGTACGCAACGTTTACCACGCTTTGTTGGTGCAGCTAAAGCAGCTGAAATGATGTTTACAAGTGATGCTATTACGGGTGAGGAAGCCGTTCAGTTTGGATTGGCGACTCGCGCATTTGATGATGAAGAACTGTTACCACAAACATTAGCAATTGCTAAAAAGATGGCACAAAAAAGTCCGATTGCGCTTGCTGCGGCGATTAAAACGCTTCAATACAGTAAAACGAGTACTTTTGATGCTGGCTTACAGGTGGAAGCAGAGAGCTTTGGACAAGTATTTGTCTCAGAGGATGCGAAAGAAGGCATTCAAGCATTTATTGAAAAACGTAAACCGCAATTTGTCGGTAAATAAAATCGCTTCAGGGGGTCTGTAAATTATGAACATTTTCGTATTAGTTAAACGTACTTTCGATACAGAAGAAAAAATCGTTGTAAACGGTGGTCAAATTGATGAAGGTGGGGCAGAATTCATCATTAACCCATACGATGAGTACGCAATTGAAGAAGCTATCCAAGTGCGTGATGCACAAGGTGGTACTGTAACAGTCGTGACAATCGGTGACGAAGAAGCAGAAAAGCAATTACGTACAGCATTAGCAATGGGGGCAGACAGTGCTGTATTAATTAACGCAGAAGATTTAGATGACTTAGACCAATTCGGGGCTGCTCATATTTTAGCTGAGTACCTTAAAGATAAAGAAGCAGATTTAATTTTAGCTGGTAACGTAGCAATTGATGGCGGTTCGGGACAAGTTGGACCACGTGTTGCAGACTTACTAGGTATTAACTACGTAACAACAATTACAAACTTAGACATTAATGGAACTGACGTAACAATCGTACGTGACGTAGAAGGGGATTCTGAAACATTAACAACATCGTTACCGTTATTAGTGACAGCTCAACAAGGCTTAAATGAGCCACGTTACCCATCTTTACCAGGTATCATGAAGGCGAAGAAAAAGCCATTAGATGAGCTAGAGCTAGACGATTTAGATATCGATGAAGATGATGTGGAAGTAAAAGTAGAGACAGTTGAAATCTATTTACCACCTCAAAAAGCAGCAGGTCGTGTATTACAAGGGGAGTTACAAGATCAAGTAAAAGAGCTTGTTAACTTATTACACACAGAAGCAAAAGTAGTTTAATTGAGAATTCATTTGAAAACGTGCGTACGAAAGGGGTAAATTCACATGTCAAAAGTGTTAGTTCTAGGAGAAGCTCGTGAAGGGGCTTTACGTAATGTATCATTCGAGGCAATCGCAGCAGGTAAGAAATTAGGGGATGAAGTAGTAGGGCTATTAGTAGGTGACGCAGTAGCTGACTTAGCACAAGAGCTAATCGCATACGGTGCAGATCGCGTAATTACTGTTGAACACCCAAACTTAGCTCATTATACATCTGATGGGTATTCACAAGCCGTTTTAGCGGTAGTTGAACAAGAGTCTCCAGGGGCAATTGTTTTCGGTCACACAGCGATTGGTAAAGATTTATCACCAAAAGTGGCAAGTCGTTTACAAATTGGTTTAATTTCAGATGTAACAGATATTGAAGGTGAAGGCGCTGATGCAGTGTTTATTCGTCCAATTTACTCTGGTAAAGCATTTGAAAAAGTGAAAATCGCTGATGGTACAGTATTCGTATCAATTCGTCCAAACAACATTGCACCGCTTGCAAAAGATGCAGGTCGTTCAGGTGACGTATCAAGTGTATCGGTAGATGTTCAAAACTTACGTTCAATCATTAAAGAAGTTGTACGTAAATCAACAGATGGCGTTGATTTATCAGAAGCGAAAGTAGTGGTTGCTGGTGGACGTGGCGTGAAATCTGAAGAAGGTTTTGAGCCATTAAAAGAGCTAGCAAGCGTACTTGGTGGAGCAGTTGGTGCATCACGTGGTGCATGTGACGCTGAATACTGTGACTACTCATTACAAATCGGTCAAACAGGTAAGGTTGTAACACCAGACCTGTACATTGCAGCAGGTATTTCAGGGGCTATCCAGCATTTAGCGGGGATGTCGAACTCGAAAGTAATCGTTGCAATTAACAAAGATCCAGAAGCAAACATCTTCAAAGTAGCTGACTACGGTATCGTAGGTGACTTATTCGAAGTTGTGCCGCTTTTAATTGAAGAATTCAAAGCGTTAAAAGTAAACGCATAATTATAGCACAAAACAACGCTAGCGAGGTTTTTTCGCTAGCGTTATTTGTCATAATAACAGTTATAAAAATCATATCTATCAAAAATCCGTTAAGCATGTTAATATTTAGTGGTTATAAAAAATGACTGACGTGCGAGCAAAATACTCGCATCTGTTATTTTGTGCGTGCTATACTACATGCATGCATTACATAGACATTTAAGGAGGCTATTTCAAATGGCAATCGTAAAAGGTACAGACCAAAACTTCGGACAAGAAATTTCACAAGGTACAGTATTAGTAGACTTCTGGGCAGCTTGGTGCGGACCATGTAAAATGATCGCTCCTGTTCTTGAAGAGCTTGATACAGAAATCGGCAACGATGTTAAAATCGTAAAAGTAGACGTTGATGAAAACCAAGTAACTGCTGGTGAGTATGGCATTATGTCAATTCCATCATTACTATTATTCGTAGACGGTGAATTAAAAGGTAAAACAGCTGGTTACCAACCAAAAGAAGCGTTAATCGAATTCATCGAAAACAACAAGTAATACAAAGTAAGGTGTGCCTAGGCACACCTTCTTTTATTAGTTTCTTCTATTATAATAATAGTCAGTAAAAAAGGGTTCATCTGAGAAGTTATTCTCAGATGAACCCTTTCTGTTATAGGTCACGCTGTACATTGCGTAATTTAGTCGGTGTAATATCTGTGCCAGTCTCGTCAACAACAGTCATGCCTTTCATCGTTGAAAATACTTGTCCACGGATTTCCGTTAAATATTGTTGGCGTAAAATAGAACGCTCGCGTATTTCGTCATATGTTAAACCAATCGTACGCTCACGTTCTGCAAGCTCATTAATACGTGGTAATGATGCAATCATTGAAATAACATCCTTTCGTTTTAAGAATCTCAATACTGAGATATTTACAGTATACATGCCACGAATTTAAAAGTCAAATAAGGTCAACTTTTAAGCGTATCAATACAAAGCATCCTACATATCCGATATAATGAGGGCTATGAGCAAGCAGTATAAAGAGGTGAAAACGGTGAATGATTTATTAAAGGCGAAGCTCGCGATATTGCCAGACCAACCAGGGTGTTATTTAATGAAAGACCAGCAAGGAACGATTATTTATGTCGGCAAGGCGAAGGTGTTGAAAAATCGAGTGCGCTCGTATTTTACCGGTTCGCATGAAGGGAAAACACAACGTCTCGTTGCAGAGATTGTTGACTTTGAATATATCGTAACAAGCTCCGACTTAGAGGCGCTTATTTTAGAATTAAATTTAATTAAATTACATGACCCGAAGTATAATGTGCTGTTAACAGACGATAAAACATATCCTTATTTAAAAATCACAAATGAAAAGCATCCACGTCTGCTTGTCGTGCGCAAAGTAAAAAAAGATAAAGCGAAATACTTTGGTCCGTATCCAAATGGCTATGCGGCACATGAGACGAAAAAGTTATTAGACCGCATGTTTCCGCTACGAAAATGTGCGACGATGCCGGCACAAGTATGCTTATACTATCATATCGGACAATGCATGGCGCCGTGTGTCAAGGAAGTGCCACAAGCAACATATGATGAGGTAATTGGCAAAATGACAAAATTTTTAAGTGGCGGTCAAGATGAAATTAAAGGCGAGCTCACACAGAAAATGATGGACGCTGCTGAGAAGTTAGAATTTGAGCGTGCCAAAGAGCTACGTGACCAAATTGCTCATATTGATACGATTATGGAGAAGCAAAAGATTACGTCAGGTGATGTGGCGAATCGTGATGTATTTGGGTATGCCGTTGATAAAGGATGGATGTGTGTACAAGTATTTTTTGTACGACAAGGGAAAGTCATTGAGCGAGACGTTTCGCTGTTTCCAATTCATCAAGACCCAGAAGAAGAGTTACTGACGTTTATCGGTCGTTTTTATGAAAAGCCGGAGCATTTAAAACCGAAAGAAATTTTAGTGCCGAGTGTGGTTGATAGCGCAATTTTACAACAGCTATTGGCAGTCAAAGTAATAGAGCCAAAGCGTGGGCATAAAAAAGAGCTTGTGGAGATGGCGATGAAAAATGCGCATATCGGTATTCAAGAGAAGTTCCAGCTGATGGAGCGTCAAGAAGAACGAACAGTTGGGGCATGTGAAGAAATCGGCGAGGCATTACACATTCCAACACCACTGCATATTGAAGCGTTCGATAACTCACATATTCACGGCGTGGATGGAGTGTCGGCGATGGTTGTGTTTATTGATGGAAAGCCGGCGAAAAAGCAGTATCGCAAATATAAGCATCAGCACGTAGCGGCGCATGATGATTACGGGGCGATGGCAGAGGTGATTCGTCGTCGTTATCGTCGTGTGTTGAAGGATGGTTTGCCTATTCCGCAGCTAATTGTTATTGATGGAGGCAAAGGGCAAATGCAAGTGGCACGAGATGTACTAGAGCATGAGCTTGGTTTATCGATTCCAATTGCAGGCTTGGCGAAGGATGATAAGCATAAGACGGCGCAGCTGTTATTCGGTGACCCAGCGGAAGTAGTGCCGTTAAAGAGAACGAGCGACGGTTTTTATTTATTGCAGCGTATTCAAGATGAGGTACATCGTTTTGCGATTACGTTTTTACGTCAAACGCATGAGCGGGGGACGATTACATCAGCGCTGGATCATATCCCAGGTGTAGGGCCGAAGCGTAAGCAACAATTAATGAAAGCGTTTGGTTCGGTAAAGAAGATTAAAGCAGCGAGCGAGCTCGAGTTAATTGAAGCGGATATTCCTGCGAAGGTAGCAGAGCAAATTGTGCAATATTTTGCGCAGAACATTGAAGCGCAAAAGTAAGTGTGCTATAGTGTGAGTACATCTACTATATACAGTGATGATAGAGGTGCAACTATTAATAGTACGGACATATAAGAGCAGAACAAGCTCATTTGGAATATGTTCGGAAAGGAATCGTTGCCGAAGTGATAATTAGTTTGTTCCTAGTTATTGCTGGTTGTGCATTTAAGAGATGTACGACTGTCAGAGTGAATTCTGGAGAGCTATCTCACATGCACGATTTTTTTACATCCGTATGAATCGTCATGTACAGAGACAGCGAACTATTCGCTGTCTCTTTTTTTATTCACAAGCTATTGAAGGACGAAAACTTTCTGAAAATAGAAAGGGAGACGAGTAAATGACAATCATAGTAATGAAGTTTGGCGGTTCAACCTTAACGACACCTGAGGAATTGACGCAAGTGGTAGCACATGTAAAGCGCATGCAAGAAGCGGGACATCAGTTAGTCATTGTTCCGTCATCCATCAAGTCAATGCGTGACCATATTGTTAAGGCGGCAACAACGATCACCAATATCCCGGCAAAGCGCGAACTGGATGTAATTTATGCTTCAGCAACATCTGTGTCAAGTGCGTTAATGTCCATTGCATTACAAGATGCAGGGATTGATGCAATTCAGTTAACAGGATGGCAAGCGGGTATTGAAACAGATTCGACGCATCGTGTAGCACGTATTTCGAACGTAAACCCTAAAAAAGTGACACAATATTTAGAAGAAGGTAAAGTAGTGGTCGTCGCGGGGTATCAAGGAATTGATGAATACGGGGATATTACAACGCTCGGTGACGGTGGGACAGAAACAGTTGCTGTTGCACTTGCGGTAGCGTTACAGGCGGCACGTGTAGAATTGTATTCACAAGTGGATGGTGTGTATACAGCAGACCCATTAGTTGTGCCAAAGGCGGCGAAAATTGATGAGTTATCGTATGAGGCGATGTTGGAGCTTGCACAGCTTGGCGCGCGCATTATTCATCCATGTGCAGTGGAACTAGCAAAGCAATTTAAAATGCCACTTATTGTTCGTTCACTTGCACAAGATGCGACAGGTACGTTATTAAAGGAGGAGAAAAATGTGGAACAAGCATTATTAGTACAAGGGATTGCATATGAATCAGATGTTATTCGTTTAACAGTAGGATATGAGGAAAGTTCTGAGACCTCACTTGCGACCATTTTTAAAGTGTTAGCAGAGCATGGTATTAATGTCGATTTAATTGTGCAGTCGTTACTAAATGGGATTAATCCAACCGTTTCTTTCTCCATCGCTAAAGAGCAATTTGCAGAATGTCTGGAAGTGCTAGAGCAAAGTAAGGCGTCGCTTGGCTTTACGTTTGCGGATTTCGAAGTAGGCTTAGCGAAAATTTCGGTAGCTGGCTCAGGTATGATGTTAAACCCTGGTGTTGCGGCACGCATCTTTGACCGTTTACGTAAAGAAGACATTACGGTGAAAATGGTATCAACATCTGAAATTAAAGTGTCGGTCATTATTCCACAAGATGATATGGTACGCGCAGCGAATGCATTACATGATGAATTTAACTTAGTCGGCAGCGTCCGTGTGTAAATATTGAAACGTAAAAAGAGTGTAGGATAGAAGCAGAAAAACAGCAAACCGATATTTGTCGGTTTGCTGTTTTTGATAACGGTGAGGTTTGTTTTAGAGGGCACGGCTCGCGGCAAACACAAGGTTTGTCACATCTATTTTGCCACCCGATATAGCATTTTAGCAGATGTTCCGTATATAAGCGCCTGTTCTTGCGATACCTCGTCGCAAAAAAGCATTGCTTTGCTTATCCTGCTGAAGTTGTCATTTGTGTCGGGACGTACGAGCGAATTTTTATCATCTCAATCAATTTATTTTTATCAAAGATGGCATCTTATTGCAGTCACGTTGTTTCGTTTGGAGTCGCACATCTTTTTTAGCGCTGTGTAATCGGTTCTTTATAATCCGTACGAATTGTTAAATACACCACTTTATGTTTCGTATCTACTTCACAATAGCACTCGGTTAAAAAACCAGTCATACGTTCATGCTGTTCTGCAAGGAAGCCAGCTTCTAAACGGAAGCAACGCGTATCAATGCGTAATAGCTCTTGGTTACCAGAGATTTTGTATAGACGCTCGTCCTTCTTCTCTTTTTCTAATGTGAGTAATCCCCAGCCAGCTTTAATGAAAAACTCTGCAATCGCTAGCTCATCAGATAAAGGGTATTTGCGGGCAACGTCTTTTCCTGCCCAATAAAGAATATCTTCTTCATTTTTTCCTAAAATCGAACGTAATACATCCTCACGAAGAATCTCATAGCCAAAGCTAGGAACAGTTTTTGTGTTTTCTACTTGCATAAATATTGGGCCTTCTCTCTGCATTTTTTGTATTGAAATTTATTGATAAATCGATTTTAAACGGAATTGTATTCTCTATGTAGTAAAAATGTGTCTAAAGTAGAAATTTTTCGCTATATTCAGACGGTGGGAAAACTGAAAGCAACCTTGACGCCCCCACATGTTGAGAGTACAATAAACATGTCATAATATTGTACCATGATGAAACGGGTAGTCAACAATTGAGAACGTTTTCAATTAGGAGAATCTTTAACAATTTAGGCTGCAAGTTTTAAGTACTAAGGGGGGTAACAGTCTTGTCGAAAAATCGTGAGTTTTTATGGCGCCGACTACATTCTTTACTTGGTGTAATTCCAGTAGGTCTGTTCTTGGTGTTCCACTTATCACTGAACTTCACAGCTACAGGCGGTGAAGAATCTTATAACAGTGCAACTGGCGTAATGGAATTAATTCCACACTGGTTGTTATTAGTTATGGAATGGGTAATCATCTACATCCCATTAATGTTCCATGCGTTCTACGGAGTATATATTGCTTTCACAGCGACGCATAATACAAAGCGTTTCGGTACGTTCCGTAACTGGATGTTCCGCATTCAACGTATGACAGGTATTTTCCTAGTTGTATTCGTTGCTTGGCACATCTGGCAAACTCGTATCCAAAAAGCTTTAGGTGACACTGTAGACTTTGATATGATGGCGGACATCGTAGCAAATCCTTGGATGTTAGCATTCTACATCGTAGGTATTTTATCTGCAACGTTCCACTTATCTAACGGTTTATGGTCATTCTTAGTGAGCTGGGGTATTACTCAATCTCCAAAATCACAAAAAATTGTTACGTACATCACAATTGGATTCTTCATTATCTTAAGTGTTGTAGGTGTAATGGCAATTTTAGCGTTCGTTTAATAAGCGTATAGCAAGGCAATATTTTTGAGGAGTGAGAATTAACATGGCAAAAAGCAAAGTAATTGTTGTCGGTGGCGGTCTAGCTGGTTTAATGTCAACAGTTAAAGCAGCTGAAATGGGCACTGATGTTGAATTATTCTCATTAGTTCCGGTAAAACGTTCGCACTCTGTATGTGCACAGGGCGGAATTAATGGCGCAGTAAATACAAAAGGTGAAGGGGATTCTCCATGGATCCACTTTGACGATACAGTATATGGTGGGGACTTCTTAGCTGACCAACCACCAGTTAAAGCAATGTGTGATGCTGCCCCTGGTATCATCCACTTATTCGACCGTATGGGTGTAATGTTCAACCGTACGCCAGAAGGTTTAATTGACTTCCGTCGTTTCGGCGGTACGTTAATGCACCGTACAGCATTCTCTGGTGCAACAACAGGTCAACAACTTTTATACGCACTAGACGAGCAAGTTCGTTCACACGAAGTAGCTGGTTTAGTAACGAAGTATGAGCACTGGGAATTCCTTGGTATTATCAAGGATGACGAAGGCGTATGTCGCGGTATCGTAGCACAAGATATGCGTACAGAAGAAATTCGTTCATTCCGTGCAGACGCAGTAATTATGTGTACTGGTGGTCCTGGTATCATCTTCGGTAAAACAACTAACTCAATCATCAACACTGGTTCTGCGGCTTCAATCGTATACCAACAAGGTGTTTCTTATGCAAACGGTGAGTTCATCCAAATTCACCCAACAGCGATTCCTGGTGATGACAAAAACCGTCTGATGTCAGAATCTGCTCGTGGTGAAGGTGGTCGTGTTTGGACATACAAAGACGGTAAGCCTTGGTACTTCTTAGAAGAAAAATACCCAGCTTACGGTAACTTAGTACCTCGTGATATCGCTACTCGTGAAATCTTCGACGTATGTGTTAACCAAAAATTAGGTATCAACGGTGAAAACATGGTATACCTAGACTTATCTCATAAAGATCCACATGAGTTAGACATCAAATTAGGTGGTATCATCGAAATCTACGAAAAATTCGTAGGGGATGACCCACGTAAATTACCAATGAAAATCTTCCCTGCGGTACACTACTCAATGGGTGGTTTATTCGTAGACTACGACCAAATGACAGAAATCCCAGGATTATTCGCAGCTGGTGAATGTGATTACTCTCAACACGGTGGTAACCGTTTAGGAGCGAACTCATTATTATCTGCAATCTATGGTGGTTCAGTTGCTGGTCCAAACGCAGTAAAATATGTTAAAGGTCTTAAAAAGCATGCTGAAGACTTACCACAATCTATCTTCGACGCTCGCGTACAAGAAGAAACAGCTAAGTGGGAAGCTATCCTGAAAATGGATGGTACTGAAAATGCTTACCTAATTCATAAAGAGCTTGGTGAGTGGATGACTGACAACATGACAGTAGTACGCTTCAACGACAAGCTTGAACAAACATATGCAAAATTAACTGAGTTACAACAACGTTGGGAAAACATCAACATCAACGATACTCAAAAATGGTCTAACCAAGGTGCTCACTTCACTCGTCAATTAAAGAACATGTTATACCTTGCAAAAGTTATGACAAAAGGTGCTTTATTACGTAATGAATCTCGTGGTGCACACTACAAACCAGAATTCCCAGAGCGTGACGATGAGCAATTCTTAAAAACAACAATGGCAAAATTCGACCCAGCTACTGGTGAACCAATTATTACTTATCGTGAAGTAGACGTTTCGTTAATTCCACCACGTAAACGTGACTATTCAGCATAAGAGGGGGGAAATAAATCATGGCAACAGAAGCAAATACTGGGCGTATTATTGATGTAGAAATTTTACGTCAAGACACGGAGAACGGCCCTACTCGTTGGGAAAAATTCAAAGTGCCATACCGCCACGGGATGAACGTAATCTCTTTATTAATGGAGATTCAAAAAAATCCTGTAACAGCTGATGGTAAAAGTACAACACCAATTACTTGGGATATGAACTGTCTTGAGGAAGTATGTGGTGCATGTTCTATGGTTATCAACGGCCGTCCACAACAATCTTGTTCGGCATTAATTGACCGTTTAGAAACACCAATTCGTTTAGAACCTATGGCAACATTCCCGGTTATTCGTGACTTACAAGTTGACCGTAGCCGTATGTTCAACGCACTTAAGAAAGTGAAAGCTTGGGTACCAATCGATGGTACTTACGATTTAAGCGAAGGTCCACGTATGCCAGAGCGCAAACGTCAATGGGCTTACGAATTAGCGAAATGTATGACTTGTGGTGTATGTATGGAAGCATGTCCAAACGTATCTGAAAAGTCTTCATTCATCGGTCCAGCACCACTTTCTCAAGTTCGTTTATTCAACACACACCCAACAGGTGCAATGAATAAAGACGAGCGTTTAGCAGAAATTATGGGTGACGGTGGTTTAGCTAACTGTGGTAACTCTCAAAACTGTGTAGCGGCATGTCCAAAAGGTATTCCGTTAACAACTTCTATCGCTTCACTTAACCGTGCAGCATCAGTTCAAATGTTCAAGAACTTCTTCGGTTCTGACCACATGGTAGACTAATAGAAATGTTTGAACAGCCTCACTCCTCGGAGTGGGGCTGTTTTTTCATATAATTATTTATGTGTGCGAACAAAATCGCATGACAGAACGTCTGTATACATGGTGGACGAACAATATTTGTGACGAAAACGATTGATAATACAAACAACTCGCCTTTTATCCTCTTGCTATTTGTGCAAAAAAGCGACAAAATAGATGTATGGAATTGCTAGACAAGAGGAGTGTTTGTGGTATGTCAAAAGAACCTGAATTTCAACATGATACTGAAACAATTGCGTTGCTTGAAAAAGAGCTTCGTTATATTTCAGCACTCATTAAACAAAAAGGGCGAGAAATTTTAAGCAACTATACAATTACTCCGCCGCAATTCATCGCGCTTCAATGGCTTCATGAATTAGGCGATATGACCATTGGTGAACTATCAAATAAAATGTACTTAGCATTTTCAACGACAACGGATTTAGTTGATCGTATGGAACGCAATGAGCTTGTACAACGTGTGCGTGATGAGCACGATCGTCGTGTTGTACGCATTCACTTATTGCCAGAAGGCGCACGTGTGATTCAAGAAGTAATTGAAAAGCGACAAGATTATTTACGTGATGTATTCACACAATTTAACGAAGAAGAAACGATTGTCTTTTCATCATTACTTCAACGTTTACATTTAGAAATGAAAAAGGATTGAGGCGGTAAATCGTGAATGCTCCGATTGGCGTTATTGACTCAGGTGTAGGTGGATTAACAGTTGCTAAACAAATTATGAAGCTACTACCGGAAGAAACTATTTATTACATTGGCGATACAGCGAGATGTCCATATGGGCCTCGTTCAAAAAAAGAAGTACGTGAATTCACATGGCAAATGGCAGAGGCACTGCGTGATATGGGTGTGAAGATGTTGGTGATTGCGTGCAATACAGCAACAGCCGTTTCACTCGATTCGCTGCAAAAGCATATGCCGTTTCCAGTGCTCGGTGTTATTAATGCCGGTGCACGTGCAGCCATTAAAAAAACAAAAACACATGAAATTGTTGTATTAGCAACAGAGGGTACAGTAAAAAGTGGTGCGTATGAAGAGGCTGTTTTATCACTCAGCACATCATCACATGTTATTCCACTTGCTTGCCCGACATTTGTGCCACTTGTAGAATCAGGTGAGTATCGCAGTGATTTTGCAACGCAATTAATTGCGGAAGGGTTAGAGCCTTTAAAAGAGGAACGTTTTGATACGGTGATCTTAGGTTGTACACACTATCCAATTTTACAAAAGCATATTGAAGCTGCAGTTGGACCAGGTGTAACGGTGTTATCTTCAGCAGAAGAAACAGCGTATGATGTTGACCATTATTTAACGTATAATCATCAACTAGCAGTGAATCAAAATCCACAGCATAAGTTTTTTGCTACGGGGTCTGTGCCGATTTTCCGTTCGATTGCGGAAGACTGGTTAGAGCTTGGTGAGCTACATATCGAAAAAATTCAATTGCCATCTAAAAAATAGTGGCATCTCTCACAGCATCTTCGAAGAAATTTCAAGATGCTCTTTTTGTTTAGAGTGCTCATTTTTCGTGAAAATATGATAAGATGGGTAACGCAAATGCGCTTTAGGAGGAAATTATACGTGACAAGACATGATGGACGAGCTGTGGCAGAGTTACGCCCAGTTCAGATGGATACAAACTATTTAATGCACCCAGAAGGTTCTGTATTAATTACAGTTGGGAATACAAAGGTAATTTGTACAGCGACGATTGAAGATAAAGTACCGGGCTTTTTACGCGGTCAAGGAAAAGGTTGGATTACAGCAGAATATTCAATGCTACCACGTGCAACAGAATCACGCACACGTCGTGAAGCGTCAGCAGGAAAAGTAAGCGGTCGCACGATGGAAATTCAACGTTTAATCGGCCGTGCATTACGTGCTGTTGTAGACTTAGAAGCATTAGGTGAGCGCACAATTTGGATTGACTGTGATGTCATTCAAGCAGATGGCGGTACACGTACAGCTTCTATTACAGGTGCGTTTGTTGCGATGACACAAGCAATCGCAAAATTCGCTGATATGAAAGAATTACCGAAATTCCCTGTAACAGATTATTTAGCAGCGACAAGCGTTGGTATGATTGACGAGATTGGCGCTGTACTTGATTTAAACTATGTAGAAGACGTAGATGCAGCGGTTGATATGAACATCGTTATGACGGGTGCTGGACGCTTTGTAGAGCTTCAAGGAACAGGTGAGGAAGCAACATTCTCACGTCAAGAACTAAACGACTTATTAGCACTAGGCGAGCAAGGTGTAGCGGCATTAGTCGAGCTACAAAAAGAAGCGCTAGGTGACATCGCATTACGCGTAGGGAAATAAGGAGGCAGCAGCTATGAAGCAAGTAGTAATCGCAACGAAAAACAAAGGCAAGGCAAAGGACTTTGAAGCATTATTCAATCCGTTTGGCATTGAAGTTGTAACAATGTTCGATGTTGCGCCTGATATGGAAATTGACGAAACAGGCACAACGTTTGAAGAAAACGCGATTTTAAAGGCGGAGACACTCGCAAATACATTAAATACACTTGTCATTGCAGATGACAGTGGCTTAATGGTTGATGCATTAAACGGGGAACCTGGTGTATATTCTGCGCGTTATGCAGGAGATCACGACGATGAGGCGAATATAGTAAAGGTACTGGAAAAACTGCAAGGCGTGCCAACAGAAGAACGTACAGCGCGCTTTATGTGTGCATTAGCGATTGCAGGACCAGGCATGGAGACACAAACGGTATTCGGTACATGTGAAGGTGTAATTTTAGAACAAAAACGCGGCACAAATGGCTTCGGCTATGACCCTGTGTTTTATGTTCCACAATTAGACCGTGCAATGGCAGAGCTAGAGCCAAGCGAAAAAGCAGCGATTTCACATCGTGGTAATGCCATTCGCAAACTAGCAGACGTTTTACCAACATTATTACAACAATAAGAAGGAGCGTGGTTATATGCGTTTACTCGTTTTAAGTGACACACATGGAAATGCTGACATTATCGAACAGGTGAAGAAAATGCACTCGGTGGATTATCAATTTCATTGCGGTGATAGCGAGTTACCGTATGACCACGATGCTTTTTTATATGTGCATCGGGTGCGTGGTAACTGCGATACCGATACACGTTTTCCAGAAGAAAAGCTTGCACAATGTGGCGATAAAAAGGTGTTAATGGTGCACGGACATTTACATAATGTGAAGTCCTCCTTAATGACACTGCACTATAAAGCGCAAGAAGTCGGTGCTGATATTGTATTATTCGGTCATTCGCATTTATACGGTGCAGAGATGATTGATAATGTCTTATTTGTCAATCCAGGCAGCTTAGTTGCCCCACGTGGCGGTAAAGCAAAATCATACGCACTTATTGAAATTGAATCGTCTTCTGAATACAAGGTCAGCTTCATTAGTGAAACCGGAGATATTATATCAAGCCATTTATTTTCAATGAAAAAGCAAACACAATAAACGTATGAATACGTTGGTAAAAGCGCATAGAACGAAGATATGCGCTTTTTCTAATTGTTATAGAAAAAAAGTAAAAACAGCAATATTTTTTTCCTGAATACTGTTGACTTCTACCTATTCGTACCATATAATAATAATTGTCTTTCGTAATAGAGAGTACATGTCTCAGTAGCTCAGCTGGATAGAGCACCGCCCTTTAAGTAATAGGAGCCTTTATACGGAAAAGTAACGTATAAAGTGGACGACACCGTATCGGTGAAACCTTAACAGATAATGCTGATGGCAATACCGAGGAAACGAGATGATTGGAATGGCGCAAGCAGGTACAATCATTGTAGCAAAGTAATTTGCGAGAGGTTCCGTAGAGACTAAACGTGTCGCACCTGAAATGGTGAAGTTATAGTCCAGACTAACAAATTATACAAATATGTATAAGCAGTGAAAACTGTAGTAGTAAGCTAAGGCGTTGGCCGTGGGTTCGAATCCCTCCTGGGACGTACATAAAAGCACATCACACTATTTTTTATAAAATAGCGTGGTGTGCTTTTTTATTTTTCGGTATAAATATTGTGAGAAAAAGAGTTTGATTTTCATGTTCTTTGGAAAAAGTAAGAATATACGTTCTTTTTTAGGTGGTGTAACTATGTACATGAAACATACAGTTGTTCATCGCTTCGTTGTAGGACAGCCAGTAATGAAAGAGAATGGTGAGTGTGGAGAAAAGTACGGACCGTTTGTAACGTCAATGGAAGCAGCGAAAGCACTAAATATTAAACAAGTAGGAAAGGTAAATGAAGTTTTAAAGGGGAATAGAAAATCTGTGCAAGGGTATACATTTTCGTATGACGGAGAAGCAGTTTATGAATTTACTATACCGCGTGTAACTAATCGTGATGTGCGTGCTAAAAAGCATACAAAAGAGACATTACAGCGGAATTTACGAGAGAATGGATTTAACGTTATTTCGATTGATACAGTAAATGGTACGGCAACACGTGTAACTGTTGCATGCTGTCGTCTCAATTGTGAAAATGTTTGTGAGCGAACGTATAAAGATTTTATGTCGGATTTTGCATTGCCTCTATGTACGGTTTGCATGTGTATTTTTCAGAAATATGAGCGTGAACAACATAAAACAAAGTGGTTGTTTGAAGTGAGACCTGAGTTAGAGGTACATTATAATCCGGAGTATAATGATAATGTTTTATTTAAAGAAGTACGAAAGGGCAGTAAGAAAAAAATCTTTCTTAGCTGTTTAGACTGTCATTATATTCAAACGATTGAAGACGCAACAACGCCAAATAAATATACGACCTTAAAAAGAAACGGTCATTTTTATGCATCGTTTACATGTACTCGGTGCAACTCCCTTTCAACAAAGTTTCCACATATCGCAGCGGAATGGGATGAAGCAAAAAATGGTGCTTTACCTCAATTTATAAGTTTTGCTTCTAACAGAGAGTACTGGTGGAAATGTAAAAAGGGTCATAGTTGGAAAAGTTCGATTGATGCAAGGACGGCATTTAACAGCCGCTGCTTACGATGCTTTTTGAACGAACGTGAATCTTTTGCAGGAAAATTAATGAAAGAAGTAATTTTTGAGCTTTTTCAAAATGAAAAAGTAAGTGTAGAGGCACTCGTGCCAGAAACGAGTTTTCGTAATGACTGTGTGGTTGAGTTCCGCTCAGGGCAACGCTTAGTTTTTGAAATGCAAGGGAGCTATTGGCACTATACGGAAAGAAAATTAATGGTAATTGGAAATAATGTTGTGCATAAAGATAATGAAAAGTTTCGGGCTAATCGCGCTACAGGTGACTTAGTGTTCTTAGTAAACGAATATGATTTGAATTACGGAAATATTGAGATGAATAAGGAGATTATGACATCTGTTATAAAACATATATGGCAATATACCTTGAACAACAAATTTAAAGTTGGGTGTGACATTCTTTATAACAAAATGAAATGTGAATATACAGTTAAAAGGAAGAAAGCATTTTACATTACACATTTTAATGAAAGTAATATGGTTAGTTTAGTGGAACATTTGAATGATATTACGCTTCAATATGTAAAATTTCAGCAGACATATAACGTTTATTAATAATGTATTTGTATAAATTTAATATACATTTTGAGTATATAAACCCCCATCGAACCGCTGTGTTTTAGCGATTGGATGGGGGTTGTTATTTTTATTTCTCACATGCCCAATTATCTTTATCACGGTCATGTTTTGTATCGTAAGCAGGGTGTCCCTTTTGTACGCCAGATGGGTAATATTCGCGTAAGGCTGTACAGTTTTTGAAGCCTGTTGGTGCGCCTGGAATAACGTATGTACCACTGTTAATATCGCCTGTTGGTTTCGTTGGAGCAGGTGCTGGTTTTGTTGGTGCTGGTGTTGGAGAAATTGGTGCTATGCCTTTTGTATATTTCACGGTGCGTGCTAAAAATGCTACGATATGTGCGCGTGTTAAGTTATTTTGAGGTTTGAATGTGCCATCTTCATAACCAGTTGTAATGTTAGCTGCTGCTAATTCACTTACTGCTACATATGCTGTGTGGTTCACAGGTACATCCTTAAATGTTTTTGTCCCAGTAGGTAAATCGAATGCTCGTGAAATGAATGCTGCCATATGACCACGCGTTACTTTAGCGTTCGGTCTGAATGTGCCATCCTCATAACCATTAATAATCCCTAAATCTTTAGCTGCTTGAATATAGCCAGAATTTTTATTTGTCTTCTTGACGTCAGAAAAATCTGTATCGACAGGTGTGCTGTTTAGCCCTTTTGCTTTGGCAATCATAATGGCTACTTCCTCACGCGTCACAATTTCTTTTACGCCAAAAGCAGCGCTGTCTTCAATGATACCATTATTCAGTAAGTACATGATATCTTCGTAGTTTGAGTGAGTCTTCGGTACATCGTTAAATGCAAATGTAGGTGTAACTAATGTGAAACTGATAAGACAAATTACTGCTAGTGAAAAGATTTTCTTCATAATTACCACTCCTTTTGATTCTATATTACCATATAGGGGATAATTTTTGTGTAATAAGTTTTGAATAATTGTAAAAATTTATATATACCTAATTGTTAAGTTTGTACATAAAATGTTGGAAATGTACGCATATATTAGGATTCTCTATCTTGTATAATATAGGAAAAGAGAGAGGTGTTTTTTAGATGAAAATTCAACAATTAGACGGTGCACGTTTAGCAGAGGCATTACTACGTGTCCCATTAATTTCATGTGAGTTAAACCACGATACTGTAGCTGAAACAGCAACAGATTTTATCGCAGGTGATGGTACGAATAACGAAGCGGCATTTATTAGAGACTTATTCGCGCTTGATACAGACACTGTGATTGAAAAATGGTACGGTGGCGACGAAGCAGCGCGTGAATTAATCGAGAAAATTAAATAAGTATATGAAAAATCCCTACTTCTTTTAGCAGAAGCGGGATTTTTTGAGCGTTAAAATAATTTTTTGAGTGTGCGTTTTAACGAAGGTTTTCGTTTTTTCTTGAGCGGAGATTTTGGTTTTTTGATTTTCAGCGGTTTGATGCCAGTCGTTTCAGCTAGCGCTTTTTTTGCTTGTTTTTTGAGCTGGCGTTTCTTTTTACTTATTATTTTTTTCAGCATGATGATTCCCTCCAGATATTTGTGTATATATATTGTATTAAATAATGCCGTAAAAACTTTCTAGTAGCTTCGTATTAACAGAAATGCCGTATTTAGGATAAAGTGCTGCACGTTGGTTGAATAATGTTTTGAGCATTTCAGCTTTTACATCGGCGGTTGCATAATGAATCTTGCGGTGACATGTCGGGCAAAGTGTGACGATGTTGTCAGCAAAATCAATTGTATATTCAAAATAATCTTGTGCCGCCATTGGGATTAAATGATGACCTTCAATATAAGGTTTAAGAGAGCCTTCTACTAAAAAAGTTGTATGGTTGTCATCCATTTCACATGTGTAGTGTGTACGAGCTTTTGCGGCACTGTATTCATTTTTATTACGAGGGTAACGACTGCCTGCGCTTTCTTGTAGTTTCTTTGGCTTTTTTGTCGGGCTTTCGATTAAGATGTCTTAATTAATGGATTGCTCATACACTGTATCATGTTGTTTTGCATCGATTTCTGGAATATCATCCTCTAATGTATGTAGGTGTGTGACGTATGAGCGGTAACAGCCAAAAGCCGCACTGGGGAAATGGTTTTCATCTTTATTGTATTGCTGGAATCCGTCAAGTACCGTTAGTCGTTCTAATTGCTTAACAGCGTGAAAGGTATGAAGTGACGGGACGTCTTGCTCGAAATGTTCCTCATATAAAATGATAAAGCGCATTAAATAGCGCGCATAGGCGGAAGCTTTGCCACTTTTTTTGAAGCTTTACCGTTTGCTTTCGTTAGCATATCCGCATATGATACAAATTTTTCGTAAAAATCTTTATGTTTTTCCTTCGTTTCTTGAAAGATGGGAAGCTGTGCATCAATTTTTCTAAAAGGCATTATATGTATCTCCTTTTACAATATTTTCATTATCATACCATGTTAACTTGTTTTATTGAAATAGTGAAACCCTCTCCCTCGCCACACTTTCTAATTCCTTGTATAGTAAAGACAGAAAGGGTGATTGACATGACTTCATGGAAGTTAGCACAAACATATAAAGAGTTGCCGACGATGTTTTATGCGGAGGTAGCGTTAAATAAAGTGGAAGCACCACAGCTTGTGTTATTAAATGGGCAGTTAGCGCAGGAGTTGGCGTTAGATGTTGAGGAATTAAAATCGCAAGTAGATGTGCTAGCAGGGAATGAGATGCCAGCAGGGGCGTCACAAATTGCCCAGGCATATGCGGGGCATCAGTTTGGTCATTTCAATATGCTTGGTGATGGGCGCGCATTATTAATTGGTGAACAACAAACGGCGTATGGACTGCGTGATATTCAACTAAAAGGAGCTGGAGAAACACCATTTTCTCGTGGAGGCGATGGTCGTGCAGCACTTGGTCCAATGTTGCGTGAATTTATTATTAGTGAAGCGATGTATGCACTGCGTATTCCGACAACACGTAGCTTAGCGGTAACGGTGACAGGAGAACCAGTTTTTCGTGAAACAGCACTTCCAGGCGCGGTGCTAACACGCGTCGCAGACAGTCATTTACGTGTTGGGACATTCCAGTATGCGCGTCAATTTGGTGATGTGGCACATTTAGAGGCGTTAGCAGATTATGCGATTGCGCGTCATGATGCAGATTTAGTTGATGCACCGAATAAATATGCTCAGTTTTTACAGCGTGTCATTCAGCGCCAAGCAAAATTAGTCGCGCAGTGGCAGGCAGTTGGTTTTGTTCATGGCGTCATGAATACTGATAATATGACGATTAGCGGTGAAACGATTGATTACGGACCATGTGCCTTTTTAGATACGTATCATCCTGAAATTGTGTTTAGCTCGATTGACCGTAATGGCCGATATGCATTTGGCAAACAGCCACAAATGGCAGGGTGGAATGTCGCGCGTTTAGCAGAAAGTGTATTACCGCTTCTTGCTGAAGATGAGGAGCAGGCAGCACATATTGCACAGCAGGCATTAAATACATTCCCACAACATTTCAATGAAGAGTGGCTGAACTTGATGGGCGAAAAGCTTGGCATTTTACATGTGTCGTCAGCAGACGGGGCACTTGTGAAAGAATTATTAGAGCTCATGACGCAGTTTGAAGCGGATTATACATCAACATTCCGTGCGTTAGCAGAAGGCGATTACCCTGAGACGCCTTTATTTGAAGCGGGTGAATTTTTCGATTGGGAAATGAAATGGCAACAGCGTTTACGCCAAGAGGAGCGTTCATTTGCGGATGTACAAGCGCAAATGCAGGCGGTGAACCCGATTGTCATTCCGCGTAATCATCTTGTCGAAGAAGCGTTAGAAGCGGCGGAAATGGGCAATCTGGCGCTTGTGCAAACATTGCTCGAAGTGTTACGTGACCCGTATGCACTCGCACCACAGCATGCGCGTTATGCACAAGGGCCAGAAGATGATAAGCCGTTTGTGACGTATTGCGGAACATAAAACGTGTAAAAAGGTATCGACATTCGTCGGTATCTTTTTTTGCATGTGTATTGGAAAGTCGCACGTAATTGCTTTACACTGATTATAAGACGTAAACGGAGGGGATTTTCTATGCCTTATGAAATCATTGATGTACCGATTGAATCGCTAAATGTAGAAGCTGTTGTAAATCCAACGAATGTTGTGATGCAGTTTACAGATGGGGTAAGTGCCCGTATTGCCGAGCATGCAGGTCCAGCGTTACAGCAAGATTGTACGAAGTTAGCGCCACTGCATGCGGATGAAATTTTAGTGACGCAAGGGTATCGTTTACATGTGAAATGGATTTTTCATGTCGTGACACCTGAATGGATAGAACACGGAGAGGAAGCGATTTCTCTTTGTTATGCACGTGTGTTACAAGATGCGGTGACTCAGCGCATCCAGTCGATTGCTGTGCCGGTATTTTGCAGTGAACAAGCAGGTTTTCCAGCTGAGCGCAGTGTGCAATTAGCAGAAGAAGTGGTGCAACATTTTTTGAAGAGTCATCCTCAGTTAATTATTTTTATTGTGAAGTAAGTAGTTGAATCGATTTCTATATAAGAGGTACGAGAAATATTAGTGTTTCTCGTACCTTTTTTGCAGCAAATGTTACTGCTCATATATCATTTTCTTCGTCATACCGCCGTCGATTGTGATGTTTTGTCCAGTAATAAAATTATTGCGGACATCACTTAAGAACAAGCACATATTTGCAATATCTTCGACTGTGCCGACGCGGCGCGAGAAATGCTGTTGATGGTCGATGTCTCGTAAATTTGCGTAGTCTGCTGTTTCAATCCAACCAGGAGAAATGCAGTTTACGGTAATACGATAATCGGCAAACGAGGCAGCAAGTGCATGCGTAAGTGCAACGATTGCTCCCTTTGACGCAGCGTAGCTTTCAGAATGTGGCTCAGACATAAAGGCGCGGGTGGATGCCATTGAAATGATCGCACCGCCTGTAGCTTTCATATATTTAGCAGCTTCACGCGAGCATGCAAACACACTGCGCGCATTCGTTTGAAAAACGGTATCAAATTGTTCAATCGGTAGCGTAAGTGGGTCATGCCATGTGCTAACTCCTGCATTGTTAATCAAGACATCAATTGTACCGAAGCGCTCGGCAATTTGTGCAAAAAGCTGTTCAATGGCGTCAGTATCGGTCACATCGAGCGTATAAAAGGAAGCATTAAACCCTTGTTGTGTAAGAGTACATAATGCTTGCGTCCCTTGTTGCTCGTTTATATCGGTCAAAATCACGTGGTGACCTGCTAGTGCAAATGCATGGGCAATGCCGTAGCCAATCCCTTGTGCTGCGCCAGTAATAACAATTGTTTTCATAAGCTTCACTCCTTTTCTTTAGTGTACGGCAATTGCAATTTATTGCAAAGCTGTTATACTAATGAGACTTTAATAGAAAGGAATGATGGGTGGACGATGATTAACTAATCTATTTTGTCACGTATTTGAAAAATTTTTCAGCAACGAACAAATAGGATTAGTATGCCCATTTTTTCTTTATCGGCTTTGTGTGCAATTTTTGGTTGCGCATATTTTCTAATCCTATCGCGATACGCGGTAGGATTTTTTTGTTGAACTAACGAATGGTGTGGCTAATCCAAACCGAGGTGAATATAAATGGAATGGATGAAAGCAAATGATGTAGCATTTAGCTACGATGAGGAAGCGTTATTACAGCATGTTTCGGTATCAATACAAGCAGGAGAAGTCATTGGCATTATCGGCAAAAATGGTGCAGGAAAGTCTACGTTGTTATCGTTATTAACCGGAGCGCTCCAACCGACAGCAGGGCAAATACAATGGTTTCAGAAGCAATCAGTCACAGAAGTAGCTCAGGAAGTAGCGCATGTAGAAACGACTGTATACACATCGATGCACCGAAAATGGCATGTGCCGGATATTGCGTACAGTGCAATGAGTGGCGGACAACAGTTAAAGTATCGACTTGTGAATGGCTTTTTAACACAAGCCTCGTTGCTATTGCTAGACGAGCCGACAAATCATTTAGACGAAGTATCGCTTAAGCGTTTAGTGAAGGAAATACGTTTATATAATAAAGGAAGCGTTATTATTGTGTCGCATGACCGTTACTTTTTAGATGAGGTGGCGACAAAAATATGGGCACTTGAAGATGGCACAGTATATGAACAAATAGGGAATTATAGTCATTATGAGCAAGTGCGGCGAAAGCGTCGTGAAACGCAACAGCGTGCATATCATAAGCAACAACAGAAAAAACAGCGTATTGAGCAAGAAATAGCACAGTTAACAGGGTGGTCTAACAGCGCACATCGCGATTCAACAAAGCAGGAAGGCGCAAAAGAATATTATCGTTTATCAGCAAAGCGGATGGATGCTCAAATTAAATCGAAACGACGTCGACTGGAAAAGGAGCTGGCAACAAGCGAAGTCACGGCTGTTGTGCCGGAGCATCGTGTACATTTTGAACTACGGCATACAGAACAAGGAGGGAAACGTTTATTTACATGGCAAGATGTTTCGAAAAAATATAACGACAAGACGATTTTAACAAATATCACCGGTCATATTTTACATGGGCAACGAATAGCACTTACTGGCATGAATGGGGCAGGAAAATCAACTTTCTTGCGGTTACTACTTCAACAAGAAGAACCGACAAGCGGAGAAGTTTGGCGTTCGCCATCTGTGACGGTCGGGTATTTATCACAGCAAGTGTTTGATTTAGATGATACGCAAACGCCTGCCCAGCTCTTTCAGCAACAAACATTCGAAGCACGTGGTATGGTTCAAACATTCATGCATCAGCTTGGATTTCATGCGGTACAGTGGCAGTCACCGATTTCGAAGATGAGTATGGGCGAACGTGTCAAACTAAAATTGATGCATTATATAGTAGCAGGGACAGATTGTTTAGTATTAGACGAGCCGACAAACCATTTAGACTTGCCATCACGTGAACAATTTGAAGAAACTTTGAATCAATATCGTGGCACGATTATTGTCGTATCACATGACCGTTATTTTCGAGAAAAAGTAACAACAGAAGCATGGGAAATTCGCCAACGCACAATTCATTATCCAACTGCTGCGCCGCAAGAAACGTCTCAAGCGCGTCAGTTAGCGTTAGAGACTGAGTTACAATATATTCTTGGGAAATTAAGTGTAATTTCGCGGAATGACGTACAATATGATGTGTTAGACCAGAAGTTTCAAGAGATCACACAGCAATTGAAACAGCTTCGTGCAAAATAATAATGACAAGGGGATGTCGATAATTTGCGACATCCCCTTCTTTGCACATCGGAAAAAGTTCGATATGATAGTACGTAGGGAGGTGTTGTATGAACGGTTTATTCGTAGTGACAATTCCAGCGAGCATTGCCCCTGAGCAGTTAGCAATAAAGGATGAACGGCACGCGTGGACATATGCAGCGTTATTAGAGCGCGCACAGCAATATGCAAGGCATTTGCAGCAAGTCGTTGCAGTAGGTGATACCGTTGCAATCTTGCTTACGAATAGCACACAATATATGGCGGCTATTTTAGGTTGCTGGGCAAGTGGCGTTATCGCGATGCCGATTAATAATCGTTCGTCGCAGCAAGAACTCGATGTGTTTTTACAGGACGCGCAGTATGTCATAACGGAGCAGCGTTATCGCGATTTTTCATTTGCTGTGCCAGCATTTGTAGTAGGGCAAGACCAGTTTCTTTCAGGGCAGTATGAGGAGCGCGAATATGAAGTTGCCTTTTATTTATATACAAGTGGTTCAAGTGGCACACCTAAAAAAGTCCGAATATTCCATGAAGTGTTGAGCGGCTATATTTTGAATCATCAAGACACGATAGATGGTACGGATAAAGGAGTATATTTGAATACCGTACCCCTTTTCCATATTACAGGTTTGACAGCAGTACTGAATGCACTCTTTGCAGGGCGTACAGTTATTATGCAAGAAGGCTTTCATGCACAAACATGGCTACAAACGATTCAGCAAGAGCATGTGACGCACACATTTGTTGTGCCGACGATGCTTTATGATCTACTGCAACATCCGCAACTAGAAACATGTTGCACGTCGCTTACACATATGACATATGGGGGCGCGCCGATGCCTGTGACATTAATTCGGCAGGCAATTGAGCGTTTGCCGCATATTGCGTTTTCCAATGCTTTTGGCTTAACAGAAACGACGGCAACGATTGCGGTATTAGCCCCGGAAGACCATCAGTTGCACATTGGAAATCGCGCGCAAAAAGAGCGCCGTTTAGCATCGGTTGGACGTGTGGTTGAAGATGTTATCATTCGTATTCGCCGCGGTGATACCATCTGTTTGCCAAACGAAGAAGGCATCATTGAAGTAGCAACAAGTCGGTTAAATCATTACGCGCATACATTGCCTACAGAATGGTTTGTGACACATGATGTTGGTTATGTCGATGAAGATGGGTATTTGTTTATAACGGGCCGTAGTAGTGATGTCATTGTGCGCGGTGGTGAGAACATTATGCCACAGTCAATTGAAGCGGTACTTCTACAGCATGAAGCGATTGAACAGGTGATTGTGTTTGGTGTAGAGGATGCGAGATGGGGACAGCGCGTTGCAGCGGCAATTATTTGTAACGATGATGTATGTGATGAGGCGTTACAAGCATATGTGAAAGGATACATGGCAAGCTTTCAAGTACCACAACAATGGATTCGTTTAACGGAGATGCCGTTAAATGCTACTGGCAAAATTGACCGACGACGTTTACAACAGCTTGCTTGTCAAACAGAAGAATAATCCGAAACGATCGAATGAAACACATAAAAATGAGGTGAATAACGCATGAAAATGGGCACAAAATTAGTATGTGAAACGTGTAAAAGTGAATTTATTGTCACGAAGGCAGGAGAGGCGACATTAACATGTTGCGGTCAGGCATTGACAAAAAAGTAAAGGGGGCATTGAGAATGGCAAATCAATTAGGCAAACGCTTTGAATGTCGCGTTTGTGGGACAGAAATTTTATGTACAAAAGCAGGAGAAGGCAGTGTCACATGTTGTAATCAGCCAATGGAGCTGAAAAAGCCAGCAGCATTGCCAACCGCAGATTAAAGAGGTGATCGGATGAATGAGTCACTACAGCATGTGCGCGTGCTTGAATTAACCCGTAGTGTAGCAGGTAGTTATGCAGGGGGATTATTGGCGATGAATGGTGCGACCGTTCATAAAATTGTCGCGTTGCCAGCGGATGCTAGCCCGTTTACGTGCGCGCAAAAAAAGCTGCATGAAACGGATGAGCTGATGACGATTTTGCTGCAACCTTTTGATGTTGTGTTGATGGATAGCGCGACAGATATGCATACGCAGCAGTTTGTAAAACGCGCACAGAAAACCGCGCTGCATTGCTTTTTACAAATCGGCAATGCGCTTGAAGCGACCGAAGAAATGCTACAGGCAGACCACGGTTGGGCGAGCTTAACCGGGAAGTCAGACGATGATGCACTCATTATTGGTGGTGCACCTGCATCGGTCGTTATTGGTGCACATACCGCGTTTTTAATTGGGGTTGCACTGTACGAAGAAATTCGTACACCATTAACCATCTATAGCGAAGAAATTCTTGTCAGTGCGTTAGAAGGAGCGGCAACACAGTATGTACATAAGCGCGCAGAACGTCGAAGAAATGGCAATCGACACCAAGGCTTAATTCCGATGTTTATTACAAAAGCACAGCAAGACTTTATTTTTATTGGCGCACCAACAGCGGAAAAGTGGGAGTTATTAGCGCGTTGGGCAGAGGTGGAAAATGACGCGTATAACACAGACGATGGTCGCGCTAAAAATCGACAAGTGATTGAACAACAATTGGCAGCATGGGCACGTCCACAACTCGCCGACGAGCTTTTTTTCGTCGGACAAGCATTTCGACTGCCGTTCGCGAAAGTGCAAACACCGGAGCAAGTACGAGCGTGTCCGCAACTGCAGGAGCGTGGTTATTTTAAACGGCGCATTCCGTGGAAAGAGCGTGTGTTAACGGTGCAAGCACCTGTCCATAAACCGATGCGCAAACTACGGATACTCGATTTAACGTCGATGTGGGCAGGACCTTATTGTAGTCGTTTATTTGCGGATTTAGGTGCAGAGGTTATCAAAATTGAAGCGCCTCATCGACCGGATGGCATTCGCAAAGAACAAGGGTCATTTGCGCCGTTTTTCCAAGAGCTGAACCGCAATAAAAAGGCGATTACGCTAAACTTACAGCAACAAGAGGATAAAGTGCAGTTTGAAGAGCTTGTACGCACAGCGGATATTTTAATTGAAAATTTCAGTCCGCGTGTGATGGAGAACTTTGGCTATACAGCTGCTGCGCTGCATGCAGTGAATCCATCGTTACATATTACGTCGTTATCGGCATTCGGGCAAACGGGTGACTATAAAGATTATGTCGGTTATGGTCCAACGCTTGAAGCAATGGGGGGGCTTGCTAGTATAACGGGCTACGGTGAAACACCGTGGCTTCCTGGGTTTTCGGTCAGTGACTTTGCGGCAGGTATTTTCGGAGCAGTGGCGACTATGTTTGCGTTGTACAGCGCAAAAACACGAGGTACGGTCAAACGCATTGATGTGTCGCAATATGAAGTGGCGGTGACGATGCTTGGTAATGCGTTATATGAGCGCGCCCCGAAACAGCGTTCATTAAGTGCCTCGTCTGTGAAAACTGTGTGTGGTCGATTAGTAGAAAACCGCACAAAACGAGGAGCCTTTTTTTATGAATGTGCGGAGCTTCCTGAAGAATTGCATGAAGCACCTACACTTGGCGCCCATAATACGCTGTATAAGCGAGGTGAAACAGTATGATACAACAACAAAAAACAGGTGCCTTGCTGACGATTACGTTAACGCAGCCGTTTTTAGATGTGACGATGATTGTCGCGCTGCGTGATATTGCCCAGCAAATTCAATATGACGAAACGATTTCGGTTGTGCACGTTCGTAGTGAAGCACCACGTTTTTGGCATAGTGTGGCGCATGACGAAACCGATATTGTTGATTATCAATTATCACGACAATTTAGTCGGTTATGCGAAGCATGGGTACGCATTCGCCAACCGATTGTCATGGACATTGAAGGCAAATGTGGTCACTACGGTTTAGCCTTTGCTTGCTTGGCGGATTTTCGTTTTATTCAACCACATACGGAGTTTTATAGTGAGGCATTGCAGCAAAAAGAAATACCGATTGGCGGTGTCACGAGACGATTAGCACAATTACTGGATTATAGTACAGCGATGCATTTGCTCGTTGGCGGTGCGACGTTAACAGCTGAGCAAGCAGTTGCAAGAGGTTTTGCATTGCTGTCAGCGAGTACACAAGAAACACAAGCCTTTTGCGAGCGTTTATGTGAGCAATCGGCGTTAGGGCTACAATATACGAAGGAAAGTATTGTACGCGGTGTTGATATGACATTTCATCAAGCACTGCAACATGAGATGGATTTATACATGCTTTTACAAACGTCCCATGACCGATTAGAAGGTGTAGAGGCATATTTACAAAAACGACCACCACAGTTTAAGGGGGAATAAGATGTCATTACAGCTCACGCGTGACGGAGCAGTACTACATATACAGTTAGACCGACCAGCGTCGCGTAATGCCATTGATGCACCGATGCGTGATGCGCTGTATGAAGCGTTTTTATATGTGCAGGACGATGCAACTATACATGCTGTTGTATTGAGTGGTAATGGAAAAGGGTTTTGTGCAGGGGCAGATTTGCAGGAGTTTAGTGATGAATTATCGGTGTTAAAGAAGCGGCGTATTCGTCAACAACATGATGTATGGGAGCTTATTCGTAGTTGTCCAAAGTTAACGATTGTGGCAATGCATGGGTTTGCGGTTGGCTCTGGTATTGAGCTTGCGATGTTATGTGATATTCGTTTTGCGACAGCGACAACGATATTTGCGTTGCCGGAAGTTTCAATTGGGATGATGCCAGCAGCAGGAGGCACGCAAAGCTTGCCGCGTGCAACATCGCTTGCAAAGGCACTTCATTTAGCATTAACGGCGGAGCGTTTTGATGCACAGCAAGCATATCGTTGGGGAATAATTCAAGAAGTTTGTGAAAATGTTGTGGAAGAAGCAATGTCATATGCGCATCGTGCGACGGCACACCCACAACATATACAGCTGGTGAAGCACCAGTTACTGCACCGATAAGGGGGAGAAGAGATGGTTCAAATCGTTGAAACAGAACGAATTACGGCGCACATTACACGCGTGCCATTACCATTACCGTATGATTTATTGTCGATGAATAGTTATGTTATTGAAGGGCAACAGGGATTAACGATACTTGATACGGGTGAGCATAATGAGGAAACGAAAGCAATCTGGCAACAAATTATCGGTACGCGTATTGTGGAGAAAGTGGTATTGACACATGGGCATGGTGACCATTTAGGCTGTGCGAATTGGTTGCGTGATACGTACGGCGCAACAATCTATATGTTTGATAAAACGGTTGAGCGTATGGAGCATTTACGTTACGGCTATGAACATGGTTACTACGATAATTTGACGACGAAAGTATTTGCTACGTACGGGGTCAATATGCCACTACGTGAAATTAGTACGGATAAAGATTTACGTCCATATATTGTCGAGCCAGATGTTGTCTTTACAACGAACGATCTAATTGCACTCGGCGATGACATGTACCGCGTGCTGTATACACCAGGCCATGCAGATGACCATGTCTGTTTTTATAATGAAGCGCATGAAACGTTATTTTTAGGCGACCATGTTATTGAAGCCATTAATCCAGTGTTACTCGCAACGCCGTATTTTTTAAATCCGTTAGGTGCATATTTAGCTTCATTAGAAGAGTTGCGCACGTACCGTGTTCAACACGCATTGCCAGGACATTTGCAAATTGTGCCTGATTTTGCTGCACGTGTCGAACGATTGCAAGCACATCATTTAAAGCGTGTTGCCCAAACGTATGAAGCGGTAGCAAATGGTCATGCAACATTAGAAGACATTACCGTTGCTATTTATAAAAAAGCACGCCATTCGACATATGCACAAGTGGTTGCGATGCTGCATTATTTAGTGGCACAACATAAAATTCAGCGTGTTGAAACGTCAACATTTCCAATATTTACTTTACTGACATAGTGAACTAGTTATATACTATTTAGAATAACGAGAAAAGTTCGTTTTTTCTGTGAATTTAGGAGGCAATATGATGACGAAAGATAAAACAAATGTAGAGAGCTTTGACTTAGACCATACAAAAGTGGCGGCACCGTACGTTCGCTTAGCAGGTGTGAAAGTGGGAGAACGCGGCGATGAAGTACGCAAATATGATATTCGCTTAAAGCAACCAAACATCGAGCATATGGAAATGCCAGCACTACATTCGTTAGAACATTTAATGGCAGACCGCATTCGTAATCATACCGACCAAGTGGTAGATTTATCGCCAATGGGTTGTCAAACAGGTTTTTATTTATCAATGATGAATCATGATAATTATGAAGAGGTACTCGATATTTTAGCAAAAACGGCACAAGATGTGTTAGATGCTGATGCAGTGCCAGCTTGTAATGAAGTGCAATGTGGCTGGGCAGCGAGCCATAGCCTAGAGGGAGCAAAGGCACTTGCACAAGAGTTTTTAGCGAAAAAAGATGAATGGCGTCAAGTATTTAAAGCAGAATAAGAAAAAGGCTAGCGAAAACCAGTAACGTTTCGCTAGCCTTTTGTATGTGTAATGATTATTTTAACACAGCATCTTTGTTCATCACGGCACGGATTGCTTCGTGAATCGTATGTTCAAACTGCTGGTCTTGTAGTGTCATAACACCTTCAATTGTTGTACCACCTGGTGAACACACTTGGTCGACTAAGTCATATGGATGTTGTTCGCCGATAGATTCTAATACCATTTTGGCACTTCCAAGAACAGAACTCGCTGCAATTTCAAGTGCGACTGCTTTTGGTAAGCCGTCACGTACGCCAGCGCGTGCAATAGCATCAATATACATATACGTAAATGCAGGTGACGAGCAGCCAGTGGCAGTGAAAATGGCAAATTGTGATTCTGGTAATTCAACGATTGAGCCAACTGTCGAAAACAATGTGCGCACAATTTGTTTTTGCTCGGCAGTTGCTGTTGCAGGTGCAGAGAAGCAACTTGTTGATGCGCCAACCATGGCATTAATATTTGGCATGACGCGGAAAACTATATTGTTTGGTAAGTAATGCTCGTAAAACGTCAGCGGTTTGCCAGCAGCAATTGAAATAAATAAATGATGTGGCTGTACATACGCTTGCATCTCTTGTAAGACGCTCGCCAGCATATCTGGCTTCACTGCTAAAATAATGACATCTGCGCTTTCTAAAACTTCTTTAGTAGAAAATCGTGCCGAAATGCCGTATGCTTCAACTAACTGATTTGTTTTTTCGACAGAGCGATTTATGCCGATAATTGTTTCAGGGGCAAAAATATTTGATTGGCACATGCCTTTAATAATAGCACTCGCCATATTACCAAGACCGATAAAACCATAGTTCATCTTCTAAAACTCCTTTATGTGTAACTTGCATCTTTAGAGTATAACGAATGGTGAAACGGATGGACAGTGTTTTGTTTATGAAGTGAGCGAAGACGTTTGAGAGATAGTAGGTGGAAGAAAATGAAACGAAAAGAGCCGTTACAAAAGAAGGGCAATATGATTTTACTGCCGGGCGTGATTGAACGAATACTCGATAGCGCGCATGAACATGCGGAGCATTATCGTTATGATCAAGCGGTAGAAGAGTTTGAAAAAGCGTTTGGACTTAGTGAGCCAAGCACACATTCTTTATTGGCGTACGCATATTGCTTATATGAAGTAAGACGTTTTCAAGATGCACGAGAAATATGCGAACAAGTGCTGACACATAAAAATATTCCGATGGTGGAAGTCATGGAATTATATTTAACGGTTTGCATGGAGTTAAAAGATTATGCGCATGTGACGACACTTGCGACAAGTTTATTGCAGCAATCATTAGAGGAAGAACAACGCGCGCGTATCGAGCGTATTTTAATGTTAAATCAAAAAATTGTGGAACGCATGCAAACACGCCAGACGATTGATGAGCAGCTCGATGAATTTTTAACGCTAAATATTCATGAACAAGACCAATTTGTCAGCCAGTTGTTTCAACAAAATATTCGACCGTATCAGCAACATATAGTCCGTTATATTGAGACAGAATCATTGCACCCACTTATTCGAGCGATGCTGTTAACCGTATTAGCAGAACAGCAAATCGATGTGGAGCTTGTGTATCCTCTAGAGGACCGTACGATTACGATAAACCCGACGCATTTACCAGGCGGACCATTTGATATGCCGCAATATAGCGCGTTAATGGAACTTGCGGAGCAACAATTAGATGATGATCCGACAAAGCTCGAAATGGTGCTTGACTTGATTAAACGCCATGCATTGTATGTGTATCCGCTTGATTGGGAAAGCATTTGCGGCTATACTACAAACGAAATGTTGGATGGTTATGTAGACTACGTAGAGATGCTATTTGGTAAAATTCAGGAAATGGATGTCGACTTAATTGACTGTATTCAGCGTATGGAGATAAGTATGAATATTGAGATGTAAGGAAATTTGTTGAATCTGGAATCATCTGTGTTATACTAAAGTGGTTGTCAAATCTTAATCGTTAAGTAAGTTGTCTAACAAGTGAAATTTAATTTTGGAGGGTATATACATGTCTGTAAAATTCGAAAAGCAAGAATCAAACACTGGTGTTTTAACTGTTGAAGTACCAGCAGAATCAGTAAACAAAGCATTAGATGCTGCGTTCAAAAAAGTAGTAGTAAAAATCAACGAGCCTGGTTTCCGTAAAGGTAAAATGCCTCGCGCGTTATTCGACAAAAAATACGGTGTTGCATACTTAGCTGAAGATGCATTAGACCTAATTATCCCAGAATTCTACTCTAAAGCAGTAGAAGAAGCGGATATTTTCCCAGTAGCACAACCAGAAATCGACTTCGATTTCGAGTCTTTACAAAAAGACACTGCGTTCACATTCACTGCGAACGTAACATTAAAGCCAGAAGTTGAGCTTGGCGAATACAAAGGTTTAGAAGTAACGAAACAAGACGCTACTGTAACTGATGAAGAAATCGAAGCTCAAATCGAAGCTGAATTAGCGAAAAAAGCTGAATTAGAAATCAAAGAAGAAGGCACTGTTGTTGAAGGCGACACAGCTGTAATCGACTTCGAAGGTTTCGTAGGTGAAGAAGCATTTGAAGGTGGAAAAGGCGAAGATTACGCTTTAGAAATCGGTTCTGGTTCATTCATCCCAGGTTTTGAAGAACAATTAGTAGGTGCTGCAACTGGCGAAACTAAAGACGTTTTAGTTACTTTCCCAGAAGAGTACCACGCTGCTGAATTAGCTGGTAAAGAAGCGAAATTCGTAGTAACTGTTAAAGAAATCAAAACAAAAGTATTACCAGAATTAAACGACGAGTTCGCAAAAGAAATGGACGCTGAAGTTGAAGGTTTAGACGCTTTACGTGCTAAATTAAAAGCAGCTACAGCTGACCAAAAAGAATTCGAAGCTGACGCTCAATTACGTGCTGACTTAGTAGCTAAAGCTGCTGAAAACGCTAAAGTTGAAATCCCAGCTGCTATGTTCGATACTGAAATCGAGCAAATGAAGCGTGAATTCGAACAACGTTTATCTCAACAAGGTTTAAACCTTGAGTTATTCTACCAATTCACTGGTCAAGATGCTGCGGCATTAGAAGCTCAAATGAAACCAGAAGCAGAACAACGTGTATTAGAAAACTTAGTTGTTGAAGCTATCGCTATCGCAGAAGCTATCGAAGTTTCTGAAGAAGATATCAACAAAGAAGTTTCTAACTTAGTAGCTCAATTCGGTATGACTGAAGAGCAAATCATCACTGCTTTAGGTGGTACTGACGCAATTAAAGCTCAATTAGTACCTCAAAAAACAGTTCAATTCTTAGTAGACAACGCTAAAATTTCTGAATAATTTTTAGACATTTTGCTGCGTGATGCAAAGCATGAAATAGTAACACAGAACAAGGTACGAGCAATCGTGCCTTGTTTTGTACCTATTTCTATACATAGTGTAATATTTTTAGCAAAACCATTGCTTTTTGAAAACATATACGTGCCATTTTTGTGGAAGAATGATAAAATTAATACTTACTATACATATAAGCGACATTTTCTTTTTAGCATCGTTTTGTGCCCATGAAACGCTACATACTCAATACGTCTGAAAAGTAAAAAAAGCATGTGAAAAATTGTTTGCAAATGTGCAAATGAGTGAAAATAAATGGAGCAATCAATATATTTGATAAAACAAACTAAATCTTGTAAGATTGTTGCTTGAATAGGGGTGACCAACATTGTTTAAATTTAATGATGAAAAAGGCAATTTAAAATGTTCATTCTGTGGGAAGCCACAGGAACAGGTACGTAAATTAGTAGCAGGACCTGGCGTGTACATTTGCGACGAATGTATCGAGTTATGTTCTGAAATTGTCGTAGAAGAACTAGGTGTAGAAGAAGAAGTTGAGTTAAAAGAAGTTCCGAAACCAAAGGAAATTTTAAATACGTTAGATGAATATGTAATCGGTCAAGAACGTGCGAAAAAGGCATTATCTGTAGCTGTTTACAACCACTACAAACGTATTAACTCAAACTCGAAAATCGATGATGTCGAATTATCAAAATCAAATATCGTTCTTATTGGACCAACAGGGTCTGGTAAAACATTACTTGCTCAAACATTAGCACGTATTCTGAACGTACCATTTGCAATTGCAGATGCAACGTCATTAACAGAAGCTGGTTATGTAGGGGAAGATGTTGAGAACATTTTACTAAAATTAATCCAAGCAGCAGATTATGATATTGAACGTGCTGAAAAAGGGATTATTTACATCGATGAAATCGATAAAGTAGCGCGTAAGTCAGAAAACCCATCGATTACACGTGATGTATCAGGTGAAGGTGTTCAACAAGCGTTATTAAAAATTCTAGAAGGCACAGTGGCGAGCGTACCACCACAAGGCGGACGTAAGCACCCACACCAAGAGTTCCTACAAATTGATACGACGAATATTTTATTCATCGTAGGTGGTGCATTTGATGGCATCGAGCAAATTATTAAGCGTCGTCAAGGCCAAAAGGTAATCGGCTTTGGTGCGAACAATTCAAAAGTAGCGGATGCAGATTCGTACTTATCACAATTAATCCCAGAAGACTTATTAAAGTTTGGTTTAATCCCAGAATTTATCGGTCGTCTACCAGTGTTAGCATCACTAGAGCAGTTAGACGTAGAAGCTTTAGTGCAAATTTTAACACAGCCAAAAAATGCACTAGCGAAGCAATACCAAAAAATGTTTGAGCTAGATGATGTTGAGTTAGAATTTGAAGACGATGCACTTGTTGCGATTGCAAAAGAAGCAATCGAGCGTAAAACAGGTGCGCGTGGTTTACGTTCAATCATTGAAGCGACGATGCTTGATATGATGTTTGAATTACCGTCTCGTGATGATATTGCAAAATGTATCATTACAGCTAAAACAATTACAGAAAAAGCGACACCAAAATTAGTGTTAGCAGACGGTACTGTGCTAGAGCAAGAAGGTAAAACTTCAGCCTAATAAACCACAAATGACAAGCTGACTTTGGCTTTTGTGCAAGCATTGCACAAATGTGTCCGAAGTCAGCTTTGTTTTTGCATTTTTTGCTGATTTTGCGGAGCTATCTATATAGTAGTGAGAGCATGATCGGTTATATACAATCATTTTTCATGATGTGGGTATCCTGTTATACCCGTACTTTATAGCGTTAAATGAGAAGCATTTTGCACATGGTTGTGCGAAATGTATTTTTCTACTAATTTGACGTATCGCAAGTGTAATGATGTGTTGAAATGCAGTTGTCATGGTACACTGTGTCTATACATATTGTTATGGTGAGAAATTTAACGGAGGTGTACGCCTACATGAAGAGAATTAAAAATACAACGAATATCCCATTATTACCGTTACGTGGTTTGCTTGTTTATCCAACAATGGTGTTACATATTGATGTTGGCCGTGACCGTTCAGTAGCTGCCTTAGAGCATACGATGAACGAAGACCGCATCATTTTTTTAACAACACAGCAAGATATGCGTACGGAACAGCCAAAGCAACAAGACATTTATGAAATTGGTACGATGGCTTTTGTGAAGCAAATGCTGAAATTGCCAAACGGTACATTACGCATTTTAGTTGAAGGTATTTCACGAGCAAAAATGCTTGCGTATCGTGAAGAATCGAAGTTTGCCGTTGCGGATGTAGAATTGCTTGCGGATAGCACGGAAAAAGATACAGAAACGGAAGCGTTAATGCGCGCCACGTTAACGTACTTTGAAAAATATGCGAAAACGTCAAACAAGATTACAACCGAGACGATTGAAACGGTGACAGCGATTGAAGAGCCAGGCAAGTTTGCGGATACAATCGCTACACATTTACCACTTAAAATCCAAGAGAAACAAGAGATTTTAGAAACATTAAGTGTGAAAAAACGTTTGGATGATTTAATGATTCGTTTGCATGATGAGCAAGAAGTGTTAAATTTAGAACGTACCATTAACACAAAAGTGAAGCAAGCGATGGAGCGTACGCAAAAAGAATACTACTTGCGTGAGCAGATGAAAGTCATTCAAAAAGAACTTGGTGACCGCGACGGTAAAACAGGTGAAGTATCCGATTTAATGAAGCGCATTGAAGAAGCTGGCATGCCAGAATCGACAAAGGCAGTCGCATTAAAAGAGCTTGACCGTTACGAGAAATTACCAACAGCAAGTGCTGAGTCAGGCGTTATCCGTAACTATATTGAGTGGCTTGTGAATATTCCATGGTCGAAAGAAACAGAAGACCGTTTAGATATTACACACGCAGAAGAAATTTTAAACCGCGACCATGATGGACTTGAAAAAGTAAAAGAGCGTATTTTAGAATATTTATCTGTGCGTCAATTAATGAACTCATTACGCGGTCCAATTATTTGTTTAGCTGGACCTCCAGGGGTAGGTAAAACAAGTTTAGCGCGTTCAGTTGCAGAAAGCTTAGGGCGTGAATTTGTACGTATTTCACTTGGTGGTGTACGTGATGAATCTGAAATTCGTGGTCACCGTCGTACGTACGTTGGGGCGATGCCAGGACGTGTCATTCAAGGGATGAAAAAGGCAGGTACAGTGAATCCAGTATTTTTACTAGATGAAATTGATAAAATGTCGAATGATTTCCGCGGAGACCCGTCTGCCGCGATGTTAGAGGTGCTGGATCCAGAGCAAAACAATACGTTTAGCGACCACTACATTGAAGAGCCGTATGATTTATCCAAAGTACTATTTATCGCAACAGCGAATGATTTAAGTACGATTCCAGGGCCGTTACGTGACCGTATGGAAATTATCTCAATCTCTGGTTATACAGAAGTAGAGAAGATGGATATTGCGCGCCATCATTTAATTCCGAAGCAAATGAAAGAGCATGGATTAAAGAAAGCGCAAATTACGTTCAAAGAAGAAGCGGTACAAGATGTTGTACGTTATTATACACGTGAAGCAGGTGTACGTAGTTTAGAGCGTCAAGTCGCAACGATTTGTCGTAAAGCTGCTAAAATTATTGTTTCAGGGGATAAAAAACGCGTGACAGTATCGTCTAAAGCAGTTATTGAGTTTTTAGGCAAACATCGCTTCCGTCATGGACAAGCAGAAACAGAAAATCAAGTCGGTGTCGCAACAGGTCTTGCTTATACAACAGTAGGTGGCGATACGTTGCAAATTGAAGTTTCAATTACGCCAGGTAAGGGCAAACTTCAGTTAACAGGAAAGCTTGGCGACGTGATGAAGGAATCTGCATCAATCGCGCTAACATATGTACGTTCGTTACAGCATAAATTAGCGTTAGCAGAAGATTATTTTGATAAACATGACATTCATATTCACGTACCAGAAGGCGCTGTGCCAAAAGATGGCCCGTCAGCAGGTATTACGATGACAACTGCAATCGTTTCAGCGATTTCAGGGAAAGCGGTTCGTCGTGAAGTAGGGATGACAGGTGAAATTACACTGCGAGGTCGTGTATTACCAATTGGTGGATTAAAAGAGAAGTCATTAAGTGCGCATCGTGCAGGCTTAACGACAATTATTTTACCGAAAGATAATGAACGTGACATTGATGATATTCCAGAAAGCGTCCGTCAAGAACTAACATTCAAATTAGTATCTACAGCAGACGAAGTACTTGCGGCTGCGTTAGACGGAGGTTTTTAAACAATGAAAGTGCATAACGTAGAAATGGTTATTAGTGCTGTTAGACCAGACCAATACCCAGAAGATGGCTACCCTGAGTTTGCCTTAGCAGGACGCTCAAATGTAGGGAAATCATCATTTATTAACCGTATGATTGGACGAAAAGCGCTAGCGCGTATTTCTTCAAAGCCAGGGAAAACACAAACATTAAACTTTTATAAAATTGAAGAGCAATTGTTTTTCGTTGACGTACCAGGCTATGGTTATGCGAAAGTATCAAAACGTGAGCGTGAAGCTTGGGGCAAAATGATTGAACGCTATTTCACAGGTCGTGAGCCACTGAAAGCAGTTGTACAAATTATTGATATTCGCCACGAGCCAACGACAGATGATTGCATGATGTATGATTTCTTAAAACATTACAACATTCCAGTGATCATCATTGCAACAAAAGCGGATAAAATTCCAAAAGGTAAATGGGACAAACATAAAAAAATCGTACGACAAGGTTTAGATATGGACCCAAATGACCCACTAATCGTCTTCTCATCAGAAAAAGGATTAGGATACGACGAAGCTTGGGCTGAAATTGAAAAACGTATGTAAGGATTAAAAAGGAGCGTGCTAAGAAATTTTTCTTGGTGCGTTTCTTTTTTTGTGTAATTTAGAAATTGTTTAGGCGAATGGTCGCGACTTTAAGGAAATCAAAAAAACACTAGAGTTTTAATGAAAGTAGCCGATACAAAATGCATGGAGGTGTAAGCTATGGATATCGCAGCTTTATCAACACAGTTAGCACAAGTCAATTTAATGCAAAATGTCTCTCTTGCCGTAACAAATATGGCAATGGACGCACAACAGCAAATGTCGACGGATTTAGTGGAGTCACTTGAAACAAGTGTACCAGCACCGCATCCGACATTAGGCCAAACAATCGATATTTCCGTCTAACAAACATGAGCTGTCTACGGTTTTTTCGTGACAGCTTTTGCGGTTTGTACAACGGTTTTACATATTGACAAATGTGTAGGAGGAACAAAAGTGAATAACAAATATGTATATGGGTTACTACTCGTACTGTTGTGCTTTTTGGCGATGCCATTTTCAACTGCATCAGCAGCAACATTTGATGGGGAGTTTGTAGAGGCAGTATACCAAGATGTGCTTGATGACAAGCAAAATGTCATTGGGGAAGAATTACATAAAATCATTCTGCGAAAAAACGGCCATGAGCGCGAGTTTTTTATGAATGATTTGGCGAATATGTATATTAACAATACGCAAACAACGATTGCAGGATTTAAACCGGGCATGCCGGTTATCGCAAAAATTACATTAGCGCGTGTCACGGAATTACGCGGAACATCTGTAGACAATTCAGGCGAAACACATGAGTTTGAAGAGGGCAATACGTCAACAGAAGGGCAAATTCCAGCCAATAGTCGTTCGGTTTCGGGCATTGTCACAGAAATTGACCCGTACGGTATGTTTGTAACGGTAAAGCCAGATAATAAGCAAGAAACGCAGTATTATTTAAACCGTGATACACAATATTTCAAAGCGAATAATCAAACGACATTAGCGGGGCTATTTGTTGGTGACCGCGTACAAATTCGTTTGTCATCGTCTACATCATCGACTGTATCACAGTTACGTATGTCTGACGAAGGGAAAAAAGTAGCCGGTATTTATAAAGGAACATTGCAATTATTTGCGAGCACGACGAACCGTATGACGATTCGCGGGGAGCAACAGTTTGCCAATTGGGATTTCCAAGCAACGAACGCTCGTAAATTAAAGGCGTATAAAACAACGAGCCGTACAACGTATTATGTTGGTGGTATGAAAGTGTCGAAAAACCAGCTACGCAATTATCGGGGCAGTGATGTGTATTACGTAACGACAAATATGTTTGGGCAAGAAACGGTTGAAAAAGTGATTGTGTTAAGTATGCGCGAACGTACATACACAGGCATTATTGAGCAAGTAAGCACAGCGTATAAATATATGCGTTTAAATACGCTTAATTATTTATACTATCATGACGGTTCGATTTTAGTCCGTAATGGGCGACTAATTGAGCCAACAAGTTTAGTGGCACAAGGGCAAGCATTTGCGGTAACACAGCCACAAGGAAATACAGAAGTAGCGAATATGATTTATATGACAACGAATGGTTTTACATCAGCGAGTTTAGCCGATCATGACGTGTATTATGCAGCGCTAGATTGGGTTGATGGCTACGGTGTTGAGCTATATGATGTGTTAAAGTTAGACAGCAATAATTGGCGCTATATCGGTACAGAACTAGAAGATGGCTTCTTACCGTTAGCTTATACAAATACAACAGCTGCACATGAAAATGCAAATGGCACGAATTTAAATGTAGATGTCGAAACAGAGTTAGAGTTGTATTTAGGTGAGTATGCGTATTTCTATGTACAAGATGGTGTCATTGAAGCCATTTACTTCCCTGACAGTACGGAAGCAGGCATTGTGATGACCGGAAATGTTAGCAATGTGAAAGCAAATCAACCAACAGAACTAACGATTCAATCTGCAAGTGAATGGGTGAACGGTAACTGGGAGACAGTAGATGCAACGCTATCACTCAATACAGATACAGCATTAATTGTGAAGGATGGTCGTGTTGTTACAATGCGTGACATTGCGAAAAATGACCATGTTTATGTACTAACAAATATGAACGGTGAAGCACAGCTTATATTTGTTAATTAAAATAATGGCAACGGGAGCTTTCTCGTTGCCGCTAAATGAAAGAGGCGAAATCAGCACATGTTAAAAAAGCGATTTACAACCATTGCGACAAGCCTCGCTGCCACGTTTGCGCTTACATTAGCGATAGGCGTGAATGAAACAGAAGCGAAGGCACCAGATGTATATGGTGGCATTATGAACGAATATGAATATGAAGAGGTCGTGTTTCTTTCAGGAGAACCGATTTTATTCCGTGGCACAATTAAAAATGTCAAAATTAATGAAACGATTCGAAATGGTACACGTACAGAAACGCACTCGTTAAAATTAGTACGTGCAGATGGGCAATCACCAGATGATGAATTAACACGTACATTCTCATATGTGTACGATATTCAAAGTAATGCAGCCATCGGACAAAATACCGAAAATGGTACAATCCGTTCGATGAAAGAAGAAGTGACGTTAAACGGTATCACGTATGTACTAGAGGACTATCAATTCTCAAACGGTATTTTACGCGATTTACGTCCTGCCAATACGTACTATTCGGGGAATGGCATTGTGCGTAAAATTTACGAAACAGATGAAGATGTACCAAAACGTGTGATTGTCGAGTTGACGAGTCGTAATGACGGCTATGAAAACTTCTGGGGCGCCACTGAAACGAAATTCACAGACGCTGTGTATCAGCATGATGAGTTAGGGACATTTACTGTACAAAGTCGTGTATCGAATAGCAAAACAAAGACACTGACGTATGAAGAGAGCTTGCCGTCTTTATCAAGCTTTGAAGGTGGCTATGTTGTTGTGACGTCATCTGATGTGCTGTCAGAATATACATATGATATTCCAGAAAATGAATTGTCGGGGCAAGTCGAGTTGGCGACATCGTATAGTGACCGTATTGAACGTCTTGTTGTGCCGAAGTTCCGTGATTTAGCGACGCATTGGGCAAAGCCAGATATTGAAAAGCTTTATTCATTAGGTGTGTATAAAGATGAAAGTAATTTCTTTTCACCAGGTACGCCAATGCAGCGTTATGACTTCGCGGTAGCAGTAGCGAAAGCGATTGATTTACGTGTCGAGTTAGAAGAAAAGAATAAGAAAAATACGGCTGCAAAATCATTATTTAGCGATGTGAAAGTGCCAACACGTGCAGCAGAAAAAGAAGATTATGCCTACTTTGCGAGCATTGTCGAGAAGGATGTTATTCGTGGCGAAAACGGTATGTTTAAGCCGAACAATTCTTTAACGCGTCAGCAAGCGGCATCGATTATTGTGCGTGCATTAGGGTTGGAGCATCGTGCGCCAGACCCAGGTTACCAAACGTCGTATTTAGATGATGCACGTATTTCTGATTATGCACGAGACGGTGTGTACATTATGCAGGAGTTAAGCATTATGATGGGCGACCCAACGACAAATATGTTTAATCCGCATAAGCCGCTAACACGCGCGCAAGCATCAGCAATTATTATTCGTTTCCTACAGTATTTAGAAGAAGATTTAAAAGTGAATTATCGCGATGATGTTTTATTATTCAATCAGTAAGAAAGGTGAGCAAATATGAAGATGACCATTCGACATTGGCTAGCCATTTGTATCCTATTGGTGGTTGCACTTACAGCAATTTTACCAACACAAACAAATGCAGCTACTCTATCAGATGTACCAAGCTCACACGCAAATTATCGTGCCATTCAGTGGGCAGCTGACAATGTGCTACAAGATGTGTATGAGGGCAATCAATTTTTACCACAAGCCTATATGAACGAGCTACAATTAGCAAAAGCGTTCGCGCGTTTAGATGACAGTTTCCCGGCATTCAATGGGTATGATACGTCGATGATTTATAATTTTTACGATGAATATCATATTCCGTATAAAGGCACGCATAACAACCCATCACGAAACCAAACGATTACACGTGGGGACTTTGCGCGTCTTTATGCCGCATTTAAAGGTTTTGATTTAACAGAAGTGTATGCAGTGCAGTATTTGTATATGAATGAAGTGTCGACAGGCAAAACGGGGAAACGTACGTATGAAGACTTTGACCCTGCTGCGACATTAACGAGACAGCAAGCAGCTCAACTTCTTTACAATATTTCACGCAAAGGGAAATTCTCTGTAAAAGGAATTTCAGCTACAGCAACAGGAAAAGACAACAACAAAATTACATTACCTGCGGGCTTCACATCAAAGCCAGTTGAAGATATCGAGACAGGTAACGGAACAGGCACGAACGACCAATCGAATAACCCGCATTGGAACACACGTGTGAAAAATATGGAAGTCACAAAAACAGAATTAAATCCAAATGGACGCGATACCGTAAATATTTCATTTGAATTTAATAGCTGTACAGCTGGTGCGATTGCAGATAACCAATCGTATACATTTGAGGTGACTTCAAAATACGGTGCACAGGTAATTGATTCATCAGGCGCTGTCACAAAAACAGTACAGTCAGATGGCGGTACGATTTCAGCGAATATTGTTGCTCCGTCATTAACACGTTCAGTTGTCGATACGATTTCGTTTACGATGACAGAAGCAACGGCAACAGAAGCGACGAAATGTTTCACACTTGTCCCAATTACAACGCAACTTCAGTACACACCTAAAGCAGAAATGGTTATTAACTATGAAGTGTTTGACCCGCAACAGCCACAGGAAGACCAAGGTGACGTTGCGCCACTGCCAGATCCACTGCCAGGTTTACCATTTGGTGTAGGGCAAACAGGTACAGAAGTGTTTATGTCTGAAGGCGAAATGGACATTATTGATATTGACCCAACGAACCGTACATTCCGTGCGCGTACGTTAGAGTCGTATACGGATGATTACGGCACAGTGCAAAATAATGAAACGATTACAGGATATGTAGATTATGAGTATGCGTCGCTTCGTTACGAAGGGTACAGCATTACACCTGAAATTTTTGAAGGCATTGTCGAAACGTATTTATTTGGAAACACAGAACTTGATATTGTTGAAGTCGATGATGAGCTACAAGTATTGTACTCGGTAAATGATGAAGGGCGTATTCAATTTGATATTACAGGTCTTCATCAATACTTCCCAATTCACGAAGCGGCAGATGAATATTATGCGTTTACACCACTGATGGTCATGCAATTATTTGTACCAACAGCAGAGAGTGTGACAATCGGAAACCGTGAGTCTGTCGATATTTTACGCGGCGTCTTTAACGGGCTTTCAGGGTTTGATAAGGAAAGTTACCTGCTTTACGGGAAAGGTGGCTCTTATGCAGACTTACAAAGTTTATTTGCAAAAATGGAAGCATTAATTGAAGCGAATGATAAAGCGGATGTACCACCGGGCTTTAACGGCTATACAAAAGTAATGGTGACGCTGGTACGTCCAGGTGGTCAAGTAGTGACAGATTATCAAGGCTCAGTAGAAATTAATTTTAATGGTGAGTCACAAATCGTCAAATTTACAACAAATACAACAGACCATGCAACAGGCACAGGCTCTGGTGGTGTCGCTGTCGCATACTTTGATTCAATCGTTCACGGTGATTCAACCGTAACAGCGCAAATTGTAACACCCGATGAAGCATATGCATCGATTTTAAAAGACATTACGAATACAGTGGCATCAAAAACATTTTATACAAGTCAACCGTTTTCAGGGAAATATTGCCCGAAGAAAGTCGAAATATCATATTTACTAGACTATTCTGGGTCGATGAATCGTGTTGACCAAGAGAATGTACGTGCAAGTGAAACGCATAAGCTTATCGCACATATGCAAAATGCGACACATATTGCCATGAGCTTCGGGCGTACAGCTTCATTGCAAGCGAAAGGCAATACGCAAGATGTTGTCGCGAAAAAGCCATTCCATAATGTAGCGTCACGCGGCGTTACCGATATTCCAGCGGCCATTCAATCGACGTTTACGCATTACTCAGCAGGTGATACGGAAAAAGCGATGATTATTGTGTCAGACGGTAAAACACGTATGACGAATTTAGATAGTATGATTACCCAATTAAATCAACGAGGCATTAAAGTATATACAGTTGCCTATGGTACAGGTTCACAAATTAATGACCGTGCATTACGTCGTCTAGCAGATGAAACAGGCGGTCAATATTTCAACGTAACGTCTGCAGCACAATTACACAACGCATATGAAGTCATTAGCCAAATTGTTTTATGCGAAGAAGTCGTTGATAGCTGTGTGTATGATGCGTCCATGTTTACAAATGTTTCTGTCAATGCGACGCGTTCGCTAATGGCGATTACGGCGAAGATTAATGAAGCATGTGACGATGTTGCACAAATTGTCGTAGCATATGAACTCCCACGAGGCAGCACCGAATTCATATTGAAGCCGCGCAATGAAGGGAACTATCGCTTAACAATGAAGCGACGTCAATTATCAAGCTTAGCCGTGTATGACCAGTTTGAAATTCAAGCACGTGATGATGAAGGGAATGTATTAGCGAGTCGTCAAGTGACGCAAGCTTTACCAAATCGTTAATTGCAAAACTAACTCTAAATTGAACAAAGAGGTTGAGACAAAACAAAGTGTTAGGAGAAATGTCGTCATTTCTCCTAACACTTTTCTGCTTTCGTCGTCGTAAATTTTCGAGCAGGCTTTTCTGCGGTACGGAGGCAAACACGAAGTTTGTCACATCTGCTTTGCCACACGATGTGGCGTTCTTTGCAGATGACCCCTGTAGTCTCTCGCTCGTACTGTTCCGCTAGAAGTCCGCTCTTCATTTAACGACGACGTATCAACTATTTATCATCGAACATCGTTGGGAGTGATTTGAATTTATCCTTCTGTCCCAGCCTATCAGTTGTAAAGAAGGGGTTTCACACTATCAACACGAGTTGTGTGAATGAAAATAAATACGCGCGCTGTTTCTTTATTGAGAATGTCATTTTGCCGATAAACCGTCTCATCTTTTGATGATAAAACGCGGTGTTGTCGTCAACATTTGGACAAAAAGGACAAAAGGTTATACAACAATAAGCAAGGACATTGCTTTTTTAATAACGGTTTGTTACACTTTGTTTATAATAATTCTAATTAAGAAAATGGTTCGAACGGTGTTCACAATTACATGTCTGAACATCGCCTTCGTATGTTATAATAATCATTATGAAATTGAACGTGTGAGGTGTAGGGGATTCATGCATACATTAGTCGTAGGCTTGAATTATAAAACAGCGCCTGTTGAAATCCGAGAGAAATTATCATTTGCGGAGCATACAATTCCTGACGCAATGGTCGCATTACAACAGCAAAAAAGCATTTTAGAAAATGTCATTGTGTCGACATGTAACCGTACGGAGATTTATGCGGTAGTTGACCAAGTACATACAGGTCGCTATTATATCAAGCAATTTTTAGCAGAGTGGTTCCAAGTGCCAATGGAGGAGTTTTCACCCCATTTAGTCATTAAAGAGCAGGACGAAGCGGTGCAACATTTATTCCGTGTGTCAGCAGGTATTGACTCAATGGTTTTAGGCGAAACACAAATTTTAGGGCAAGTGAAGAAAAGCTTTTTAAGCGGACAAGAGCTAGGTTCAACAGGAACAGTCTATAATCATTTATTTAAACAAGCAGTGACGTTTGCGAAGCGCGCACATACGGAAACAGCTATCGGAGAAAATGCGGTTTCTGTGTCGTACGCAGCGGTGGAGCTAGCGAAGAAAATTTTCGGTTCGTTAAAGAAGAAGCATGTAGCGATTTTAGGTGCTGGCCAAATGGGTGAACTAGCAATTGAAAACCTATATGGTAACGGCGTCGGCAAAGTAACGGTTGTCAATCGTACACTTGAAAAGGCTGAATCACTAGCCACAAAATTTAATGGCCAGGCGAAATCAATGCAAGAATTACAATGCACATTATTAGAAGCGGATATTTTAATTACGTCTACGGGCGCTACGCAATATGTTATTGACTTTGAGTTAATGCAGTATGTGGACCGTTTACGTAAAGGAAAACCGCTATTTTTAGTGGATATCGCTGTACCGCGTGATATTGATCCACGTGTAGGCGATTTGCCGAATGTTTTCTTATACGATATTGACGACTTACAAGATATCGTTGAGGCAAACTTAGCAGAGCGTCAACGTGCCGCAGCGCAAATTGACAATATGATTGATGTGGAAGTCTCACAATTTAAAGATTGGGTGACAACATTAGGTGTTGTACCGGTTATTTCTGCATTACGTAAAAAAGCAGCGCGTATTCAAGAAGAAACAATGGCAAGTATTGAAAATAAAATGCCTGATTTAACAGAGCGTGAGCGCAAAATTTTAAACAAGCATACAAAGTCCATTGTGAACCAGTTGCTAAAAGACCCGATTTTACAAGCGAAAGAATTAGCGAACGGCAAAAGTGCAGCTGATAATTTAGCGTTGTTCCAGCAAATCTTCGGTATTGAAGAAGCGTTAGAGCAAGAGGTTGAACAGCGAAAAACGGTAAAAATGCAAGCAACACAATTACGTACAGAAGTATCATTTTAATTGATCGAAATGACGCACAAACGTAGCGTAAATGGAACAGCGTTTTCGTATCGGTATGTTACACTAGATACGGAAACGCTTATTTTGTAGGTGTTCGTGTTCAATAAATAAGCGTAAACGGAATTTCCCGTTCACACCATGGTGATTTTTTCACCATGTATACTTCTATTACACAAAGAAGGGATTGCTTATGACAGGTGTTATGACTGCCGGGCTATATGAGCTGATGGTCATTGTATATGCAATCGGCATTATTTTATATATATTCGATTATTTATATAAAATGCCTAAAGCAAAGCGCCGTGCATTTTGGTTAGTATCATTTGTTTGGATTGCCCAAACAATGTTTTTAATAAATTTTATTTGGGAAGCAAAACGATTCCCGATATTGTCACTATATGAAGGTATTTTCTTTTATTCATGGTTGTTAGTGACGCTTTCAATCGTGCTGCATTGTTTTGCACGTGAAGATTTACCGGTGTTTTTCGTCAATATTCTCGGGTTTGTCTTTGCGACGATTCATACATTTGCACCGGAAAATGCCAATGTGGTTGCTTCGTCAATGGTGTCAGAAATGCTTCTTATCCATATTGCATTTGGTATTATGGCATATGCTGCCTTTTCATTATGTTTTGTGTTTGCGATTTTGTATATTTTATTATATCGCATGCTAAAACAAAAAAAGTTTTCAAAGCAGTGGAGCCGTCTACCATCGCTTGAAGTTACAAGTAAATGGATGCATATTAGCACATTAATCGGCATCTGTTTACTAGTTATTAGTTTAATATTAGGCTCAGAATGGGCATTATTAACATTGGAGCATGTATCTTTATTAGATATGAAAATTATCGCCTCTTTTGTTTTAGTTCTGATTTATAGCGCTATTTGGTACCGAAATCGTACAGGCCGTTTACTCGGTACAAAGTATGCATGGGTACACATTTATACGTATATTTTATTAATTATTAATTTCTTTTTAGGAAACTCTTTATCGAACTTTCACGTTTGGTATTAAGAGCAGAAAGGTTGGATTATTGTGAGAAAAATTATTGTCGGTTCACGTAAAAGTAAATTAGCATTAACGCAAACAAATTGGTTTATTAATGAGTTAAAAGCGGCAGGTGTACCGTTTGAATTTGAAATTAAAGAAATCGTAACAAAAGGCGACCGTATTTTAGATGTCCAACTATCAAAAGTGGGCGGTAAAGGGTTATTCGTAAAAGAAATTGAGCAAGCACTATATGACAAAGAAATCGATTTTGCGGTGCATTCAATGAAGGATATGCCATCTGTTTTACCAGAAGGCTTAGTCATCGGTTGTATCCCACCACGTGAAGATGCGCGTGATGCATTTATTTCAAATGGTCATGTGAAATTTGCAGATTTACCAGAAGGTGCAGTCGTTGGAACAAGTTCATTACGTCGTTCAGCGCAATTATTAGCAGTGCGTCCAGACTTAACAATTAAGTGGATTCGCGGTAACGTAGATACACGCTTAAATAAATTAAAAACAGAAGGATTCGATGCGATTATTTTAGCAGCAGCAGGCTTAAAACGTCTTGGCTGGAGCGATGATATTGTAACGGAATATTTAGAAACAGATATTTGTTTACCAGCAGTTGCACAAGGGTCACTAGGTATTGAGTGTCGCGGTGATGATACAGAGCTTTTAGAACAATTAGCGAAGTTAACAGATGCAACGACTTGGACGACAGCACATGCAGAGCGTACATTCCTTGCAGAGATGGATGGTGGATGCCAAGTGCCAATCGCAGGATATGCGACGGTAGATGGTGACAACGTAACATTAACAGGATTTGTAGCGGCACCAGATGCGTCGATTACGTATAAAGAAACGGTTACAGGTACAGATGCACAAGCAGTTGGGCGTGCTGTAGCTGAAAAGTTAACAGAGCAAGGAGCATTTGACTTAATTCAGCGCGTAAAGGCTGAGCAAAATGCCGAATAATTTAATGAATCATACAGTGGTTGTCACAGGTACAGCGAAAACGCAGAGTATCGACGCACTCATTGAATCACACGGGGGGCAAGTACTTTACTTGCCCCTTCTTGTGACGCAAGAACGTCTAAATGAAGACGATGCAATGTATTTAGACGCGCTACCGAGCTATGACTGGCTTATTTTTACGAGTCAAAATGCGGTTGATGCATTTTATGCGAAATGCCAGCGTCATGACGTGGACATCGCTATGATTAAGGCGAAGATCGCAGCTGTCGGCACAAAGACAAAACAAGCGCTTACTACATATGGTTTTACCGTTGATTTTGTGCCGTCTGTATTTAGTGCAGATGTCTTTATTACTGAATTTCCAGCAATTGCTGATGAACAGGCAAATTGTTTATTTTGTAAAGGGAATTTAGCGAAAAATACGATTGAACAGCTGCCATTCTCTGTACAGTCATGGATTGTTTATGATACGTTAGAACATGAAGAACATGCACAGCAATTACGGACGTTTTTACAACAAACAACCGCTACTGTAACGGTTATCTTTTCAAGTCCGTCCGCTGTACAACTATATACAAGGTCAGTTTTGCCGAGCATTGATTGGCAGCATATCCATGTTGCTTCAATTGGGCATATTACGACAGCTGCATTACAACGTGCAGGGGCGACAACGATTTTGCAGCCGAGCACATATACGATGCAGGCAGTTGCCGAGCTGATTATTCAACAAAGTGAGGGAATTTCATGACAAATTTACAATTTAAACGTCACCGCCGTTTGCGCCATACAGCAGCGCTTCGTTCAATGGTGAAAGAAACATACTTACACGTAGAAGATTTCATCTATCCAATTTTCGTGGCAGAGGGCGAGGGCATTAAAAATCCGATTAACTCAATGCCAGGCGTATATCAGTTTTCATTAGATACATTTGAGCAAGAACTAAAGGAAGTCGTTGATTTAGGGATTCAAGCGGTGATTTTATTTGGCTTACCAGCAGAAAAGGATGCAGAAGGAACAGGTGCATTCCATGACCACGGTATTGTACAAAAAGCAACACGCCGTGCGAAAGAATTATATCCAGACCTATTAGTCGTTGCAGACACATGTTTATGTGAATACACAGACCACGGACATTGTGGTGTTGTCGAAGGCGAGCAAATTTTAAATGACCCATCACTTGATTTATTAGCACGTACAGCTGTTTCTCAAGCGAAAGCAGGCGCAGACATTATTGCGCCATCAAACATGATGGATGGTTTCGTTGTAGCCATTCGTGAAGCACTAGATGCAGCAGGGTTCCAACACATTCCGATTATGTCATATGCCGTGAAATACGCATCGAGCTATTACGGGCCATTCCGTGAAGCAGCAGATGGCGCACCACAATTTGGTGACCGTAAAACGTATCAAATGGACCCATCAAATCGTCAAGAAGCATTCCGTGAAGCACAATCGGATGTAGACGAAGGGGCGGACTTCTTAATCGTGAAGCCAGCATTATCATATTTAGATATTATTCGCGATATGAAAAATACACATACACTACCAATTGTTGCCTATAACGTATCAGGCGAGTATGCGATGGTGAAAGCAGCAGCGCTTAATGGTTGGGTAGACGAGAAGGCAGTTGTATTAGAAACATTACTTGGCATGAAACGTGCCGGGTCAGATTTAATTATTACGTACCACGCAAAAGACGCGGCACGTTGGTTAAAAGGAGAATAATTGTATGCGTTCATATGAAAAATCAAAACAAGCTTATACAGAAGCAGTTGACTTGATGCCAGGTGGTGTAAACTCACCAGTACGAGCATTTAAATCAGTAAACATGGATCCTATTTTTATGGATTCAGGTAAAGGCGCGATGATTACAGATATCGATGGGAATGAGTACATTGACTATGTATTATCATGGGGACCGCTTATTTTAGGGCATTCAGAGCCGAAAGTAGTCGCAGCGATTCAACAGCAAGCGATGAAAGCGACGTCATTTGGTGCACCATCTTTATCGGAAACAGAACTTGCGAAACTGGTAATGGAACGTGTACCTGGCATTGAAATGATTCGTTTCGTATCATCAGGAACAGAAGCAACAATGTCGGCATTACGTTTAGCACGTGGTGTGACAGGACGTGATAAAATTTTAAAGTTTGAAGGTTCTTACCACGGACATGGTGATTCATTATTAATTAAAGCGGGTTCAGGGGTTGCGACACTAGGCTTACCGGATTCACCAGGTGTACCGGCGGATATTGCGAAAAATACATTAACAGTTGCTTACAACGATTTAGCCTCAGCGAAGCTTGTATTTGAAAAATACGGCGATGATTTAGCAGCAGTGATTGTTGAGCCAGTTGCTGGAAATATGGGAGTTGTGCCACCGAAGCCGGAGTTTTTAACAGGCTTACGTGCACTAACAGAGCAATACGGGACGATTTTAATTTTCGATGAAGTTATGACAGGTTTCCGCGTTGATTATGGTTGTGCACAAGGTTATTATGGTGTGACACCAGATTTAACGACACTTGGTAAAGTAATCGGTGGCGGTTTACCGGTTGGTGCATTTGCAGGGAAGCGTGAAATTATGGAGCAAATCGCGCCAGCAGGTCCGATTTATCAAGCAGGCACATTATCAGGTAACCCACTTGCGATGACAGCGGGTTATACGACGTTAGCGCAATTAACACCTGCGTCATATGAATACTTCCAAAAGCTTGGTGACCAATTAGAAGAAGGTTTCCGAGCAGCAGCAACGAAATATAATATTCCACATACTGTAAACCGTGCTGGCTCAATGATTGGTTTCTTCTTCACAAACGAAGAAGTAGTAGATTTTGAATCAGCGAAAACATCGGATTTAGCGCTATTTGCGGAATACTTTAAATTAATGGCAGAAGAAGGGATCTTCTTACCACCATCACAATTTGAAGGGTTATTTATTTCAACAGCGCACACAGAAGAACATATTGCAAAAACAGTTGCGGCATTCCATACTGTTTTTGAAAAATTAGCGCGTTAATTCACGCATACATGTTTAAAAAGAAGCGTCCTAGAGTAATTGCTAGGGCGCTTTTTATATGTTAAGACCTATTTTGTGTTCGTGAAAATAGGTCTTTTTTCAAATGTTTGGAGAAATGTGTAACATAAGGAATAGGAGGTGGGGGTCATCGAATCAAGAACAGATGAGATTGTGCAATTCAATGCAAAACGTATATATGTAATGGCGAAGATTGTCATTTTTATTAGTGTTATATTAGGCATCATTAATTGGATTGGCAGTATGACTCAAGTGCGAGAGGAACCGTATTTTAAAGGGTATCTTCTTGTGTATGGCTTGCTTATTTTATTAAACATCTGTGTCTATTATTTTTATCGTTTTTCATTGTCACCTCTGACCGCTCGAATGTATCGAATTATCGTCAATGTTTATATATACAGTACCATTTTATTATTGATGTCGATTATTTTAAACAATATAATGATCGCTACGGTCACGCGCAAGGCGATAAAGTATTGCATGCCATTGCACAAGCGGTTGAGACATTGGCGATTGCGCATGAACGTTCACCTATTTCGCCGCATATTACCGTAAGTATCGGTGGCTTTTATGGTCAAGCATCTCATGTGGACTGCTTAGACTATTTTTACAAGTCTGCAGATCATGCGTTATATGCCGTTAAACAGAGTGGACGGAATCATTTTCAGATTCACGATCATGAACAAGCGATGACACAAACGCTTGAAAAATAAGTAAGAATTGATTATAATAGCGGTATTCTAAATAGTTGATGCAACGAATAGGAAGAGTAAAATGAACGCGCTTTATAGAGAGGAAACGGTAGCTGAAAAGTTTCTAAAGTAGCCCATTTGAACGTAGCCTAGGAGCAGCCTTTATGAACTAACAGTAGTAAAGTGCCGGTTAAACACCGTTATCGATAATGAAGTGCTGATAGGGAAAAGTGGGCGAACGCTTGACTGGACCTTAGCAGAATTAAAGGTGGTACCGCGATTAACTCCCTCGTCCTTTTGAATAGACGACGGGAGTTTTTTATGTTGCCTAGGCAATGTAAAACAACAAAAGGAGAGAAACGTGATGACAGAACAACAAAACATTTCAATGCCAACGAAATATGAGCCACAAAACGTTGAACAAGGTCGCTATGACTGGTGGCTAGAAGGCAAATTTTTCGAAGCGCAACCAGAAAGTGGTAAAACACCATACTCAATCGTAATTCCACCACCGAACGTAACTGGTAAATTACACTTAGGGCATGCATGGGATACAACATTACAAGATATTTTAGTACGTATGAAGCGCATGCAAGGCTTTGACGCACTTTGGTTACCAGGGATGGACCATGCAGGGATTGCGACACAAGCGAAAGTAGAAGAAAAGCTACGCAGCGAAGGCATTTCTCGTTATGATTTAGGACGCGAAGCATTCCTAGAAAAAACATGGGAATGGAAAGAAGAATATGCTTCTCACATTCGTGAACAATGGGCGAAATTAGGCTTAGGTTTAGATTACACACGTGAGCGTTTTACATTAGATGAAGGTTTAAACGAAGCGGTAAACGAAGTATTCGTAACATTATACGAAAAAGGTTTAATCTACCGTGGTGAACGCATCATTAACTGGGACCCAGCAGCGAAAACAGCGTTATCAGATATCGAAGTAATTCATAAAGAAGTAGAAGGCGCATTCTACCATATGGAATATCCGTTAGCAGATGGTTCTGGTACATTACGCGTTGCAACAACTCGTCCAGAAACAATGTTAGGTGACTCTGGTGTTGCAGTACACCCTGAAGATGAGCGTTATGCACATTTAGTAGGGAAAACAGTTATTTTACCAATTATGAACCGTGAAATTCCAATTGTAGCAGATGACTACGTAGATAAAGATTTCGGTACAGGCGTTGTGAAAATGACACCAGCCCACGATCCGAACGACTTTGAAGTTGGGAACCGTCACAACTTAGAGCGCATTTTAGTAATGAATGAAGATGGTACAATGAACGACCTTGCTGGCAAATATGCAGGCATGGACCGCTTCGAATGTCGTAAACAAATCGTAGCAGATTTACAAGAAGCTGGCGTATTAGTGGAAATTGAGCCACACACACACCAAGTAGGTCACTCTGAGCGTACAAACGCAGTTGTAGAGCCATACTTATCAAAACAATGGTTCGTAAAAATGGCACCACTTGCTGAAGAAGCATTAAACATGCAAGCGAAGGAAGACGAAAAGGTAAACTTCGTACCAAATCGCTTCGAAAACACGTATAACCGCTGGATGGAAAACATTCATGACTGGTGTATTTCTCGTCAACTATGGTGGGGTCACCAAATCCCAGCATGGTACAACAATGAAACAGGAGAAGTATACGTTGGTAAGGAAGCACCAGCAGATGCAGACAACTGGACACGCGATGAAGACGTTCTTGATACGTGGTTCTCATCTGCATTATGGCCGTTCTCAACAATGGGTTGGCCGGATAAAGAAGCAGCTGACTTTAAACGTTACTACCCAACAGATGCACTTGTAACAGGTTACGATATCATCTTCTTCTGGGTAAGCCGTATGATTTTCCAAGGAAAAGAATTCACAGGTGAGCGTCCATTTAAAGATGTATTAATTCACGGCTTAGTACGTGACGCTGAAGGACGTAAAATGTCGAAGTCTCTTGGTAACGGTGTTGACCCAATGGATGTTATCGACCAATACGGTGCAGATGCATTACGTTACTTCTTAGCAACTGGTTCTTCACCAGGACAAGATTTACGTTACTCAACAGAAAAAGTAGAATCGACATGGAACTTCATTAATAAAATTTGGAACGCTTCTCGTTTCGCATTAATGAACATGGAAGGTTTAACATTTGAAGAAATTAATCTAGATGGCAACTTAAACGTAGCAGATAAGTGGATTTTATCTCGCTTAAATGAAACGATTGAGCGCGTAACAGCATTAGCTGAAAAGTACGAGTTCGGTGAAGTTGGTCGTGAATTATATAACTTCATTTGGGATGATTTCTGTTCTTGGTATATCGAAATGGCGAAGTTACCACTTTACGGTGATGATGAAGCAGCGAAGTTAACAACACGCTCAGTATTAGCGTACGTACTTGATAACACAATGCGCTTATTACACCCATTCATGCCATTCGTAACGGAAGAGATTTGGCAGCACTTACCACACGAAGGTGAATCAATTACAGTTGCAGCATGGCCAACAGTAAACCCTGCATTTAACTTCGAACAAGAAGCACAACATATGAAGTTATTAACAGAAATGATTCGCTCTGTACGTAACATTCGTGCGGAAGTAAATACGCCAATGAGCAAAAAAGTAAACTTAAGCATTTTAGCAAAAGATGCACAAACAGCAGCAGTGTTAGAAGAAAACCGTGCGTATATTGAGAAGTTCTGTAACCCGGAAGAGTTAACAATCGGGCATGATTTTACAGCACCAGAGCAATCAATGTCAGCAGTTGTATCAGGCGCTGAACTATTCTTACCACTTGCTGGTTTAATTAACATCGACGAAGAAGTAGCTCGTTTAGAAAAAGAGCTAGAGAAATGGGCGAAGGAAGTTAAACTTGTAAACGGTAAATTATCAAACGAAAAATTCGTTTCAAAAGCACCGGAAGCATTAGTAAATGCAGAGCGTGAAAAATTAGCGGATTATGAAGCAAAACACGCGTCAGTTGAAAAACGTTTAGAAGAATTAAAAGCACTATAATTATTGAAGCAGAGATGTCCGAGCATTGTTCGGGCATCTCTTTTTATGAGGGATTGTGGAAAAGACAGTACTTTGCTGAACGCCGTTGACCCGATGGACTTCATTCGCTACAATTACGGAGGATATATAGAGACGAGAGGTCGTGAACGGATTTGCAACACTTTGTAACAGTGACACAATGCGAAAATTATTTATTTCAACTGCGTGGTGGCGACAAGCGTGACGAGCCTTTAGCGGTTGTACAAGCTTTACTTGAAGCGTTTAACAATCCGCAGCAACAAGTACCGTTTGTGCATATTGCCGGCACAAATGGGAAAGGTTCAACGGTAAATTTTTTACAAGAAATGCTAATAGCAGGGAATGTGCGTGTGGGTGCCTTTACATCACCACATTTAGAGCAGGTGAATGAGCGAATTCGCATTAACGGTGTGTATATAGATGATGCTACATTTATTCGCTATGTGAATGAACTGATGGCGGTTATGCAGGAACAACAATTATCGCCAAATTTCTTTGAAGTGATAACAGTCATGGCTTGGCGCTATTTTGCTGAACAGCAAGTGGATATTGCGTTAATGGAAGTCGGGATTGGCGGACGTCTTGACTCAACAAATGTAGCGACACCGCTTGCTTCCATTATTACATCGATTGGCTTTGACCATATTGATATGCTCGGGGAAACATTAACCGAGATTGCTAGTGAAAAGGCAGGGATTATTAAAGCGCATGTGCCCGTCGTTTCAACGGTTTTACAACAAGAGGCGATAGCGGTACTTGAACAAACCGCTCGTCAGCAGCAGGCACCGTATTATGGTTACGGTAACCATTTTACGGTTGAACAAAAAAGTGAGCATATACAGTACCAGTCAGATAACCGAGAGCTTAGATTTACACTGCAAATGCAAGGTGCACATCAAATGCGTAATGCAGCAGCAGCGATTGCGTGCATTGATTGTTTAGCACCGTACGTGCAGCTTACAAACGAGCACATGCAGCAAGGTTTAGCCCGCGCGATGTGGGCAGGACGTTTTGAAGAAATACGTTCGCGTGTGTTTATTGACGGTGCCCATAATGAGCAAGGAACAGCAGCATTAGTAGAAACATTAACGCAAATGTATCCGGCAAAGCGCTATCATTTTATTTACGCAGCAATGAGTGATAAAGACCATGCGAAAAGCATTGCACAAATGGATGCGATTGCAGAAACGATAACGTTTACGACATTGCCAATGCCTCGTGCAGCGACAGCAGAGGCACTATACGCACTCTCGACACATCGACAAAAAACTTATACAACGGATTGGCAGCAAGCAATTACATCGCGTATAAAGCAGCTTACACCGCAGGACCTACTCATTGTGACGGGCTCCCTGTACTTTATTTCAGAAGCACGACCATTTATGCAACAATTGGAGGCGTAACAGTATGGAAATTCAAGGATTGGCTCACTATAAAGAAATGTTTGGCGTAGCAAGTACAGCGGTGATTACACCAGGATTGTCACGTGTAGAAGCGGCATTACGCGCTTTAGGAAATCCAGAGAAATCTCTACATATTATTCATGTAGCAGGTACAAATGGAAAGGGTTCAACAATCGGCTTTTTAGAACAATTATGTACAACACGTCAGTTACAAGTTGGCGTATTTACATCACCTGCTTTTATTGATGTACATGATCAACTACGACTAAATGGACAGCACATCACCCCTGCGCAACTAGAAGCGGCCATGGAAACAGTAGCGGCAGCGAATGTACGTGATTTAACGGATTTTGAATTGCTGACGGTTGTAGCATATGTTGCCTTTTCACAAGCGAACGTCGATGTTGCGATTATTGAAGCGGGTATGGGCGGCTTGCTCGATGCGACAAATGTGGTGAAGCCGGTGGTAAGTGTGATTACGACAGTGGCGCTGGAGCATACAAACTTTTTAGGTACAACACTTAAAGACATTGCTACGCATAAAGCAGGCATTATTAAGCGTGGTGTACCGATTATTCAAGGGGCTGTGTCACAAGAAGCAGCGAGCGTCATCGCACAAACGGCAAATAAATTACATGCGCCGCTATTTGTATATGCGCAAGATTTTCAGGTGGAAGACAACGTCTATCGTAGCGAAGCATTAACGATTCATGATTTAACACCATCGTTACATGGCGAGCATCAGCTTCATAATATGGCACTTGCGATTGCTGCATTTGAGCAGTTTTGTATACGCATGAAGCTACATATTGCACCTAAACGCGTGCAACAAGCTGTGTCACAAGTACATGTACCATATCGCTTTGAACAAATTCGCGATCATGTATACGTGGACGGTGCGCATAATGTGGCGGCGGCAGAAGCACTTGTAGCGACGATTCGTGAGATGTTTGGCGAACAACGCGTTCATTTTGTTATCGGTATACTTGCGGATAAAGATATACAGGGCATTCTTAATGTATTAGCACCTGTTGCCGCATCCTTTACATGTGTGCCTTTTTCACATCCGCGTGCGTTAAGTGCTACGCAATTAGCGAGTATGATACCTGGTAGTAAAGAGGTGGCGACGTTAGATGAAGCGATTGCTTTAGCTAATGGTGAAGTTGTTGTCGTTACGGGCTCCCTTTATTTATTAGCAACTGTAGTATCTGCATAATGGTGAAGGGGGCAACCCTTTCATCTTTTTATTTTCAACTTGTAAACGATGCATATTCGCAATGTGACATAGAGAAAAGAAGAAATTCTGCCTTTTTTCGCAGTTGAAATTTAAATTTTTAGCAGCGAACGTGTCGTTGCAAATACACACAGATTTTATACAATACATTTGGAGGAACGATTTATGCAATTTCAAACAACCGCGACATTTATTTTAGCGTCAGCATCCCCGCGAAGAAAGGAACTTTTTAGCCAATTTGGCATCCCGTTCACGATTGAAACGGCAGATGTTGACGAGCAAAGCATTGCTGTTGTGTCGCCTGAACAATATGTACGCGATGTTGCGTTATTAAAAGCGCGTGCAGTCGCAGCGAATCATCCAGAAGCAGTGATTATTGGCGCAGATACGACCGTTGCATTTAACGGTATACTGCTGCATAAACCGAGCGGAGTTGACGAGGCAGTTACCCACTTAACGACACTGCGCGGTCAGCAACATGATGTATTTACAGCGGTTGCGATTATTGAACCGAACGGAACAGAGACGGTAATCGTTGAACGAACGATTGTGCAGTTTAAGCAATTTTCAGATGCTCTTTTACATGCCTATATTGCAACGGGTGACCCGTTTGATAAGGCAGGCGGCTATGGTATTCAAACAGATGGTATGTTTTTAGTTGAACGTATTGAAGGAGACTATTTAAACGTTGTTGGCTTACCGGTTGCATCCTTGTGTGAGCAACTTGTAGCGCAGCAATTACTAACACTCGTATAACAAGGAGATGACGATGTGCAACATGTCCCGTTAAAACTGACAGAACGAGCTGATATTGACCGTCCACGTGAGCGTTTTTTATATCAAGGAGCAGCTAGTGTATCGAATGAAGAGCTCATTGCGCTTATTTTACGTAGTGGCACAAAAGATGAGCCCGTATTACAAATTGCAAGCCGTCTTATGCAACAGCTAGAGCATATACAAGCGCTCAAGATGACAACACTTGAGGAACTGACAAAAACAAAAGGGATCGGCACCATTAAAGCGGTGCAATTGCTTGCGGCAGTGGAGCTTGGCAAACGGATAGCGTCAAAAAATCCGTTAGAGCGCTATACGATCCGTTCACCGGCTGATGCAGCAGCTTATGTCATGGAAGATTTAACGGGTTTACAGCAAGAGCATTTTTTAGTAATGTATTTAAATGTAAAAAATCATGTACTGCATAAAGAAGTCGTCTTTATCGGTAGCTTAAATGCGAGTCTTGTACACCCGCGAGAAATTTTCCGCAATGCGATTAAACGTTCTGCAGCAAGCATTTTAGTCGCGCATAACCATCCGAGTGGTACGACAACACCAAGTCCTGAAGATTTAGATGTGACGACCCGCTTAGTGGAAGTCGGAAAGCTTGTCGGAATCGAAGTTGTTGACCATTTAATTATTGGTGATTATGACTACTTGTCGTTGAAGGAAAAAGGCTATATAGTGTAAAGAAGGATTGTCTCGCAATACTACACTTGTTGAGACAATCCTTCTATTTGTATTTTTATGTGAAAGGGAACTTTTTTCATAAGTGTGCGTCAAGGCTACAGGCGTATTTTTTCACATCACATTATACGTACATAGTAGAAGTAGCTAAACCCAAGTACGTAGGCAAAACACGAATTTTTCTAGCTGTCATGAATAAAACGCAAGAAAAAGCTTGCTATTTGGAACAATCGCGTAATTATTCGTGAGTTTCTAACGGAAAGTATAGAAGTGACACTGTAATTTTGTCATTCTTTCCGCTATAATTAAGCGTATGATTTGATAAATGAGGGCTTACGACGAGTAAGTGATATAGAAAGGGAGTACACAAATTGTTCGGATTAGGAAGTAAAGATGTCGGTATCGACTTAGGTACAGCTAACACATTAGTATTCGTAAAAGGGAAAGGCATCGTTTTACGCGAGCCATCAGTAGTAGCAAAAAACACAAAAACAGGAGACATTGTTGCGGTTGGTAATGATGCCAAAAATATGATTGGTCGTACGCCAGGCTCAATTGTAGCGATTCGCCCAATGAAAGACGGCGTTATCTCTGATTTTGATATTACAGCAACAATGATTGAATATTATTTAAAAGAAGCGTTAAAAGTTTCAGGCTCTAACTGGAAAAAGCCAAATGTTATGATTTGTGTTCCTTATGGTATTACATCTGTAGAACAACGTGCGGTTATTGATGCATCACGTAAAGCTGGCGCAAAAGAAGCATTTACAATTGAAGAACCATTTGCAGCGGCAATTGGCGCAAGCTTACCAGTATGGGATCCAACAGGGTCAATGGTTGTTGATATCGGTGGTGGTACAACAGAAGTAGCTGTCATTTCACTTGGTGGTATCGTAACGTCTGAATCAGTACGTTGTGGCGGTGACGCAATGGACCACGCGATTATTGCGTACATCCGTAAAACGTATAACTTAACTATTGGTGAACGTACGGCAGAAGCTGTGAAAATGGAAGTTGGTACAGCATCATTAGAAGGTGGCACGAATGAACAAATGGAGATTCGTGGACGTGACCTAGTAACAGGTTTACCGAAAACGATTGAAATTACATCTTCTGAAATTTCAGAGTCATTACGTGAATGTGTAACGCAAATTATTGAAGGTGTGAAAAAGACGTTAGAGCAAACACCTCCAGAATTATCAGCAGACGTAATGGAGCGCGGTATCGTATTAACGGGTGGTGGCGCATTATTACGCAACTTAGACAAAGTAATTAGTGACGAAACAAACATGCCAGTATTTATCGCAGAAAACCCATTAGATTGTGTTGCAATCGGTACGGGTCAAGCATTAGATCATATTGATTTAATTCGCTCTCAGCAAGTAAAAGGGTAAAAGGACGTGTGAGCAATGCCACGATTTTTCCAAAATAAGAAAATGTTAATGTTATTATTCGGAACGATTTTTCTTGTGGCATTGATTGGTTTTTCTCTACGTGACCGCGACCATGCTTCGTTACCAGAGCAAATTATTAAGGATTCTGTCGGCTTTGGGCAAACTATTGTCTCGAAGCCGATGAATTTTGTAACGGACATGTTTGTCAGTATGAATAACATTTTAAATACGTATGATGAAAATGAACGTTTAAAGGCGCGTTTAGATGAGTTTGCGGTACTGGAAGCACAAGTGAGTGAACTTCAGTTAGAAAATGAGAAACTTCGTGCTGTTGTAGAGAAAACGGAAGATTTAAGTGATTATGAGTCGATTCAAGCGACTGTAATTGCTCGGAATCCAGATCAATGGGAAGAAAAAATTATTTTAGATAAAGGATCTGCACAAGGTGTGGAAGTAAATATGGCAGTACAAACAGCGACAGGTCTTGTTGGTAAAGTTGTCTTAGTTACACCATTCACATCGGAAGTAGAACTACTTTTCACAAATAATCCGAATTATCGTGTTTCATCAATGATATTAGGTGAAAAAGAAGAAGTATACGGCTTAATCGAAGGATACGACGTAGAGCGTGGTGAGTTAATGATGAAACGTATTGACTCAGATGCCAGCATAGAAGAAGGCGAGAAAGTTGTATCATCAGGCTTAGGCGGTATTTTCCCGAAAGGTATTTTAATTGGGGAAGTAACGGAAGTAACAACAGATGACTTCGGTTTAACGAAATTAGCTTACATTAAACCAGCGGCAGATTTTTCTTTACTAGACCATGTAATTATTGCGAAGCGTAGCGTCACAGCAATTGACGGCTATGATGGCGATAATACCGGTCAAGATTTGACGAATGAACCAGTGGAGGAGGATAGCGAATCATGATTATTCGCCTTCTAATCCCACTGGTTGCATTGGTACTCTTTTTTTTAGAATCGAATTTTGCGCTTTTTTCACCACTTGAATGGGGAGACCGCACGATTTATTTAGTGCCACGTTTTCTCATTCTATATTTAATTTTTATTGCGGTTTATTATGATCGAAAAAGAGCGATGCAGTATGGCTTAGTGTTTGGTATTTTATTCGATGTCTTTTACTTAAATATTATTGGCTTATATACAGTGCTTTATCCAGCGATTTGTTTTGTCGCAGCATGGGCGGTGCATTATGTACATCATCATTTAGCGATTACAACGAGCTTAGCTATTGTATTAATGTCTGTATTTGAGTTTTTGTTATACCAATTTTTCCGATTAATATCGTATACGACGATGCCGTTTGATACATTCTTTTACGACCGCCTACTTCCAACAATTGGCGCTAACTTAATTTTCCTGGTAATGTTAGGGTGGATATTTAAATATTTAAGTAGTGTCCGCGTGTTACAACGCATAGAAGAAGGAAGATAAGAGCGAAAAAAGAGGTGACGACATGAAAAAAGCGCTTGTTCATATGAAAGGGACGAAAGATGGCCTTGTTTTACGTCTTGATGACCAATGTGTATTTGAAGATGTAGTTGAAGAGTTAACAGAAAAAGTAAAAGAAGCGTCCGAAGAACCAATCAATGTTCAGTTGCAATTAGGCTACCGCTATTGTACAGATGAGCAGAAGCAACAGTTAATGCAAATTGTGCATACGCATAGCGATATGCGTGTGTCAAAAGTAGTGAGCGAAGTCATTACAGTAAAAGAAAGCAATGATAAATTACTAGAAAACCGATCACAAATACATATGGGTGTTGTACGTTCAGGGCAAGTTGTTCAAGCAGCAGGCGATTTATTTGTTGTAGGCGATGTCAATCCGAATGGAAAAGTAGCGGCAACCGGTAGCATTTATGTATTAGGGAAGTTAGTCGGCATTGCACATGCAGGTGTGGAAGGGAATGAAGAAGCAGTTATTGCGGCTTCTTATTTTAAGCCAACGCAAGTTCGCATTGCAGACCAACTTGAAATTATGTTTGATGAGAATGAAAAAATTGCTGTACAGCCACATTACGGCTGTGCATTTATTGATGAACATGGACGAATTGATTTTAATCGTCTACAAATGTTAAAACATGTGCGTCAATCGTTAGAAATGGCTAAAGGAGGTCTCTAATTTGGGGGAAGCAATCGTAATTACATCCGGTAAAGGCGGTGTTGGTAAAACAACAACAACTGCCAACCTTGGGACTGCATTAGCCCTTCAAGGCAAGCGCGTATGTCTAGTAGATACAGATATCGGACTACGTAACTTAGATGTTGTATTAGGGCTCGAAAATCGTATTATTTATGATTTAGTCGATGTTGTAGAAGGACGTTGTAAAATCCATCAAGCGCTTGTAAAAGATAAGCGTGTCGATGACCAATTATACTTATTACCAGCTGCACAAACAGCCGATAAAAATGATGTAACACCAGAACAGATGAAGATTCTAATTGAAGAGTTAAAGAAAGAGTTTGATTTTATTTTAATCGATTGCCCTGCAGGAATTGAACAAGGCTACCGTAATGCAGTAGCTGGTGCAGACCGTGCCATTGTTATTACAACGCCAGAGATTTCAGCAGTGCGTGATGCGGACCGTATTATCGGGTTATTAGAATTAGAAAATATTGAACCGCCGAAATTAATTATTAACCGCATTCGTCATCATTTAATGAAGAATGGGGAAGCGATGGATGTAAGTGAAATTACGACACATTTATCAATTGATTTATTAGGGGTCATTATTGATAATGAAAATGTAATTAGCTCATCGAATAAGGGAGAGCCAATCGTAATGGATGCAACAAACCGTGCATCACTTGGCTATCGTAATATTGCAAGACGTATTTTAGGTGAATCCGTGCCGTTAATGTCGATTGAAGATGAAAAGCAAGGATTCTTCTCGAAGCTAAAAGCAATTTTCTCACGTTAATGTAAAATGAAGACGTTAGTAGGCTCTTTTTGTGCTTGCTGACGTCTTTTTGTACTTTTCACATAGAATGTTAGTAAGTACATAAAAACAGAAAATTCGACGTATTGGTGAATCGCTGTATTTTTGCCACTTTTGTTGTTAAATGAGTTGACGCAACGTTCTTTTTTATGATAGTATCTATAATGTTAGTTTGTAGCGCACCCGTGCTACAACCGCACTGACGAGGTTTTTAAGTATCTTCTTGATCACCTTAGTTCGGGCGAGTCTTAGTCTAAGAGGAGGTGCAGTAAAATGTACGCAATTATCGAAACTGGTGGTAAACAAATCAAAGTAGAAGCAGGTCAAGAAATCTTCATCGAAAAATTAGGTGTAGAAGCTGGCGAAGTGGTAACTTTTGATAAAGTATTATTCGTAGGTGGCGAAACAGTAAAAGTTGGTGCTCCAACTGTTGCAGGCGCAACTGTAACAGCGAAAGTTGTTAAAGAAGGCCGTGCTAAAAAAATCACTGTTTTCAAAATGAAAGCTAAGAAAAACTACCGTCGTAAACAAGGTCACCGTCAACCATACACTAAATTAGTAGTTGAAGCAATCAACGCTTAATAGTGAGGTGATAGACATGATCACAGTTACGATTCATAGCGATGAAAATCGCAAATCGTATGGTTTTGACATTTCAGGACATGCATTGTCTGACGTTTATGGTCGCGATCTAGTTTGTGCTGGCGCTTCAGCAGTTGCCTTTGGCGCTGTGAATGCAATCGGCCAATTAGTACAAATCACGCCACAAATCGAGCAAGGTGCGGAGGGCGGATATTTATCTGTTCAAATCAATCCTGCTGAATTGACTGAAAAACAAGACGAGACGTTACAAGTTATTTTAAATACTATGGTAACGCAATTTTATACAATGGTTGCTAGTTATAGTGACTATATCGAACTAAAATATAAAATGGTGTAGGAGGTGGAACACAATGGAAATGTTATTAACATTAGATCTTCAGTTCTTCGCATCTAAAAAAGGTGTAGGTTCTACAAAGAACGGACGTGACTCTGAGTCTAAACGCCTTGGCGCTAAACGTGCTGATGGTCAGTTCGTAACTGGTGGTTCAATTCTTTACCGTCAACGCGGTACAAAAATTTACCCAGGTACAAACGTAGGTCGTGGTGGTGACGATACTCTTTTCGCAACAGCTGACGGCGTAGTTAAATTCGAACGTATGGGCCGTGACAAGAAAAAAGTTTCTGTATACCCAGTAGGTCAAGAAGCTTAATCTGCACACAGTAAGGTGTCCCGCAGTGTCGGGACACCTTTTTTGTAGGACAGATGAAACAGCAACTCGCGCTCTTTGGCGCGAGTTGTATCTTTCTTTCTATTGAAAAATGGAACATTGGAATTTTCTTTATAGTATTCAATTGAAATGAGTGTCATGAAAGAAAATTCATGCACATCTTGTTATACTGAATATAGTGCTGAATTGGAGTGAGTCAACATGCCGAGCGATGAATTAACAGTTCAAGAAGTGATACGTTATGCCAATCATGATTTTATGAATCGGTTACAAGTCATCAAAATGAACTTAGATTTAGGGCATACAGATGCAGCAAAAGCATTAATTGAGCAATATGCAGAAAGTACAAGAATGTTATCTGAGCTGAATCGTCTAGCAAGCCCCCAATTAACAGTATGGTTACAAACATGCAAATGGCGCTATCCAAACTTGCATGTACAAATGACGTGTAGTGTGGAAGAGGCACTAGAAGCAATATACGATCAGCCATTAGTCGAATACTTGGAAAAAACAGTGCTCCATTACTATGACCATTTAAATGCGAGTGTCGAAACAGAACTAAGCATTGATGTAATGGTAACACACAACACAAAGAAATTAGTCGTTTGCTTAGAAGGGGCATGGGATATTGCACCATTACAGCTAAACGATGATCAAATAATGCGTGTACTAATTGAAGAAGCAACGGAAGAATGCTTTTCATATAAAGTTACATGGCAATGAGGAGTGACAAATATGTTCGTCGATCACGTAAAGATTTACGTTAAAGGTGGCGACGGTGGCGATGGTATGGTTGCCTTCCGTCGAGAAAAATATGTACCAAATGGTGGCCCAGCAGGTGGCGATGGCGGTCATGGTGGTAACGTTATATTTGAAGTAGAAGAAGGTTTACGTACGTTAATGGATTTCCGTTACAAACGTATCTTCAAAGCAGAACGTGGTGAACACGGGATGAGTAAAGGGATGCACGGACGCAAAGCAGAAGACTTAGTTGTAAAAGTTCCACCGGGTACTGTTGTGAAAAACGCAGAAACAGATACGGTTATTGCAGACTTAGTTGAGCATGGTCAACGTGCGGTTATCGCAAAATCAGGACGTGGTGGACGCGGAAACTGTCGTTTTGCTACACCAGCGAACCCAGCACCTGAATTAGCTGAAAAAGGTGAACCTGGTCAAGAGTTAGACGTTATTTTAGAATTGAAAGTATTAGCAGATGTAGGCTTAGTAGGTTTCCCATCTGTTGGTAAATCAACATTATTATCAGTTGTGTCAGCAGCGAAGCCAAAAATCGGCGCGTACCACTTCACAACAATCGTACCGAACCTAGGGATGGTTGAGACGGAAGACGGCCGTAGTTTCGCAATGGCAGACTTACCAGGTTTAATCGAAGGCGCGCACCAAGGTGTCGGCTTAGGTCACCAATTCTTACGTCATATTGAGCGTACACGTGTTATCGTGCACGTAATTGATATGAGTGGTATGGAAGGCCGCGACCCATATGAAGATTTCATTACAATTAATGAAGAGTTAAACCAATACAATATGCGTTTATTAGAGCGTCCACAAATTGTTGTTGCCAACAAAATGGATATGCCAGATGCAGAAGAAAACTTAATCGAGTTCCGCAAAAAAGTGGGCGACGATGTAAAAGTATTACCAGTATCAGCGGTTTCTCGTCAAGGCTTAAAACCGTTACTATTTGATATTGCAGACTTATTAGAAGTAACAAGCGAGTTCCCATTATTCCACGAAGAAGTAGAAGAAACAGATACAACAGTATTATACAAACATACTGTACAAGATCGTGAATTCGAGGTATCACGTGATGATGATGGTTCATTCGTTATTTCTGGTACAACAATCGAACGTCTATTCAAAATGACTGACTTCAGCCGTGAAGATGGTATTCGTCGATTTGCGCGTCAATTACGTGCAATGGGCGTTGATGAAGCATTACGTAAAGCTGGTGCAGAACACGGCGATACAGTACGTCTATTAGAATTCGAATTTGACTTTATTGACTAATAAAAGGTAAAGGGGGAGCAGTATGAAAGATGTTTCCAATCAGCGATATTATTTAGTGCGTGAAGACGTGTTAACAGACGCGATGCAAAAAACATTAGAGGCAAAGCACCTATTACAAACTGGCGCTGTCGCATCTATATGGGATGCAGTAAAAGAAGTTGACTTATCACGCAGTGCATTTTATAAATATCGTGATGCTGTTTTTCCGTTTCACTCAATTGTGCAAGAACGCATTTTAACAGTCTTTTTACAAATTCAAGACCGTAAAGGCACACTAGCGAAATTGCTTGAAACGATTACCGAAGCGCATTGTAATGTGTTAACAATTCACCAAACGATTCCGATTCAAGGACGTGCAAACGTGACGTTATCACTTGATGTAACAAGTATGTATGGTGACTTAGAAGAATTAATTCAATCGTTGAAACGATTAGACTTCGTTGAATCGGCGGAAGTTATTAGTTCGGGTGCGCTGTAACAAGCTTGTTTTCTAAAAATAATCGCGCTATACTAGACAGACAATGTAAAAGGGACGGTCTAAAAGAAATTCTTTTAGACAGCCCTTTTTTGTTATTACTATAAGACTGAAAATTTGAAAGGTTCTTTATTTAGTGCAACATAAAGAATGTGCTACTAAATAGGGAACGAGTTCAGACAGTGAAAAAGGGAGTTATTGATATGGCAGTAAAAGACATCGCCTATTTAGGACCAGAAGCATCATTTACATATTTAGCAGCGAAGGGAATTTTCCCACAAGAAAACTTACAGCCGTTTACGTCAATTCCAGAATGTATTGAAGCCGTAGCGGAAGGAAAAGTAGATTTAGCCGTTGTGCCGATTGAAAACACATTAGAGGGTACTGTGCCATTAACACTTGATTATTTATTCCATGAAGTGAATGTGTTTGTTATTGGGGAGCTTGTCTCAAAAATCCAGCAGCATTTACTCGTGCATCCACAAAATGCAGAACGCTGGGAACAACTTGAAAAAATTTATTCACACCCACATGCACTTGCGCAATGTCACAAATATTTATACTACCGCTTAAGCCAAGTGCCACTGCAACAATATGGCTCAACAGCTGCAGCGGCAAAGCTAGTTGCGGAAAATCCAGATCAATTAATTGGTGCGATTGCAAATGCATCCGCTGCTGAGAAATATGGCTTAACGATCGCGCAAGAAAATATTCATGATTTCCATTTCAATCATACGCGTTTCTTCGTTATTTCGCGTGAAAACACACGTATTGACGAGGCGCATAAACGTCCAGATAAGAAAACAACGATTTTACTGACGTTACCAACAGACCGTTCAGGGGCATTGCATCAAGTCTTATCTGTCTTTGCATGGCGACAACTAAACTTAAGTAAAATCGAATCACGTCCATTAAAAACAGCGTTAGGAGAGTATTTTTTCTTAATTGATGTATTAGCGGATGAAGAAGAGCCGATGATGAGAGGCGCGATGGAAGAGCTTGGTGCGTTAGGTTGCACTGTAAAACCATTAGGAACATATTATACATATGAAACACCGTGAAACTTTTTAGTAAGTGAGCCGTATAACACAAGTAAGAGGTGATAAAATATGTGGATGATGATAACCGTCATTGCGGTAGCCGCAATTGTCGGCGAAGCGTATAAAGACTATTTGAAAAACCAGAAGAAGACACTTGAAATTCGAGCAAGCTTATTACAAGAGGAACGTTTATTAGAAGAACAGAAGCAAAAAACATTGTTATTAGAAAACGAACGTTTACGTTTAGAACTTGATACAGATGTAGCGAAATATGAACGTGAAAAGGAGACGGTATTACTTGAGAAGCGATGATGTATTAGTGTTATATGATGGAAGTTGTGGTCTGTGTGATGGCATTGTACAATTTTTACTAGCGCATGATGTGAAAAACCGCTTTTATTTTGCGGCACTTGATAGCGAAACAGGTGTTATATATCGTAAGCGCTATGGTATTTCAGCAGATGTAGATAGTGTTGTTGTCATCTATAAAGAACGCGCGATGATTTATGATGACGCGGCGATTGCTTTAGTACCACATTTACCGTTGCCATATCGTCTTGGCCAAGTAGCAAAAATTGTACCAAAACCGATTCGATACGCTGCCTATAAGCTCATTGCAAAAAATCGTTATCGCTTCTTTGGTGAAGTAACCGCATGTAAATTACCGACTGCTGCGGAGCGTGTAAAATTTTTAGCGTAAAACAAAGACCTTCTCGCATCGCTACTTAACGTAGTAACGCGAGAAGGTCTTGTTGTCCTGCAAGACAATCTGCTAATGTGTAACGGTCGAGCACCGCTAAATAAGCCTGTAACGCTTCGTAAAGTACACCTTTTAAGCGACAATGCGAAGACAGGCGACATAAATTATTAGCTTCATCAAAACATTCAACAATATGAAAATCTTCCTCGGTTTGGCGGACAACAGCGCCGATATTAATGTGCTCAGGCTCTTGGGCTAACCGAATCCCACCACCACGTCCTCGAACCGTTTCCACATAGCCAAGGCGACCTAGCTCATGTGTTACTTTCATTAAATGGTTTTTGGAAATATGATACGCATCGGCGATTTCTTGGATGGTCGATAAAGCAGCTCGGTCTTTTGCGCCAATATATAATAATACACGCAATGAATAATCCGTGTATAACGTTAAACGCATATCAACACCACACTTTCTATACGTAGTGTATCATTTTTGACAACGAACGACCAAATGAACAAACTTGCATGTATTATTGACGCATGTCAGGAATCGCAATTACTTTTGTTGGTGTCGTTTGTGCAGGAATACTGCGCGTAGCAGGTCCGTAAAATACAGCATAATTGCCTGCTACAACTTCTTCTACCCCTTCAATGACAACGCGCTCGTCGATATTTAGCTTCAATGTATTCGTGTCATTTGTCAGCGTTTCATCGTACGCTGCGACATCATAAAAGCCTTTGTCAGCAGTTGTTGCCACAACAATCGCTGGTGTGTAGCGCGGCGGATAAATCATCACCATTGCACCATTTGTATACATATAGCCATTAACTGTCATGCCTTGCGTTAACGTGACTGTATTCCCAAAGTCATCAACAATCGGTGTGTCATCGGCTAACCAAAATGTAAATTCATCGTCGCCTTCTTTAAACGATAACTGCGTTGCGCCGTCTAGCTGTTCAATGGACTGGATTGTCCCTTGTTTCGGTGTGAATGTGGTCATTTGTTCAACCTCCGTATCTGTTTGTGGTGCCGCATTTGTTTCGTCTGCTGCCGGTGTGACTTGCAGCTCTTCGGTTAGTATTTCTTCGTTCGTTGTGTCGTCTTCTGTACCACATGCAGCTAATAAAAATGTCGCTGTAAGTGCTGTTACGGTGAATGTTTTACGCATCGTATGTCCTCCTCATTGTTGGTCATGTATAATACGTAATATTTTGAAGGATTGTTACAAAGAATCTTCTATTAAATATCCTTTTTGACGTAATGCCTCAATTGCTTGGTCAAGTGCTTGTTCAGAAGGGGCACATAAAACATGTAAATGCGTACCGCCTGTTAATGATGATAAATATGAGGCATTTGATGCAGTAACCTTTTCGATAAAGTCACGCACTTCATGACGGTTTGAGACGTGCATGCGCGCAGTAATTTCACCGTATACAGGGTGCTCGACTGTGACGCTTTTAATCGTGACACCAAAATCAACAATCGTGAACATTTCATCTTCGGTATCTGCTTGTGTATGTAAACAAGCAATAGTTCGTTCAAACTGTGGCGTTTCAGCAGATTGTGCTAAATAGACATAGCCTTGACTTGTCGATAAAATTGGCTCATGACGTGCTTTTAAGAGCGTGATATCGTTGACAATTACTTGACGCGACACGTTCGCGAGCTTCGCGAGGTCTGTTCCGGTAATCGGCGCAGTCGCTTGTTTTAAATGGTTGAGTAATAAATTACGGCGTTGTTCGCCTAATATTTTTTTCATAATGATGAACCTCCAACAGACAAAAAATCATTACACTTATTGTAGCATGAAATGATGTTAGATTTGCTCATTTTCATGTAGAGACAAAGGCAAACGACGCATAAGTATGCTATAATCGAAATCGGTAAAAGAAAGGGCGAAAGTATGTACGATTATTTAATTGGTAATGTCACACGTATTACCCCAGAATATATAGTAGTAGAACAAATGCAAACAGGCTGGCAAATCTTCACGCCAAACCCATATGCATTTACAAAAAACGATACTGTACAAGTTTTTGTACATTTAAGTGTGCGTGAAGATGCGCACACATTATATGGTTTTCAAACATTAAACCAACGTGATTTATTCCGAAAGCTAATTCAAGTGTCAGGCATTGGTCCGAAGGGTGCGCTAGCGATTTTAGCGACAGGTGAGCCAAGTCATGTGATGCAAGCGATTGAATTAGAAGACGAAGCGTTTTTAATTAAATTCCCAGGTGTCGGCAAAAAGACAGCGCGACAAATTATTTTAGATTTAAAAGGCAAATTAGGTGCATTAATGGACGAAATTACTTTACCAAGTTCTGATACCGAATTGCCGTTATTCGGTGTGAATCCGTATGAAAATGAATTGGAAGAATCATTATTAGCGCTTGCGGCTTTAGGATACTCAGAGCGTGAGTTAGCGAAAGTGAAACCGAAATTAGAAGAATGTGACACATTAACGACAACAGATGCATATATAAAAGAGGCATTAAAATTATTGTTGAAATTAACATAAAGGAGGTAGCTGATAATGTCAGATCGAACAGTTTCGGGAGAAGTATCAAGTTTTGATGAGCAGTTTGAACTGTCGTTACGTCCACAACGTTTAGCGCAATATATCGGTCAACATAAAGTGAAAGATAATTTACGTATTTTTATCGATGCGGCAAAAATGCGTGAAGAAAGCTTAGACCATGTATTACTTTATGGGCCTCCAGGGTTGGGAAAGACAACGCTCGCCTATGTCATTGCGAACGAAATGCAAGTAGGGGTTCGTATGACAAGCGGCCCTGCAATTGAACGCCCTGGCGATTTAGCGGCCATTTTAAGTGCACTTGAACCAGGAGATGTGTTGTTTATTGATGAAATTCATCGCTTGCCACGCGCGATTGAAGAAGTGTTATACTCTGCAATGGAAGACTTTTGTTTAGATATTGTTGTCGGGAAAGGGCCAGAAGCGCGTACGGTACGTTTAGATTTACCACCTTTTACATTAGTTGGTGCAACAACACGTGCGGGCGCTCTTTCTGCACCACTTCGCGACCGTTTTGGTGTATTATTACGTCTGGAGTATTATGACGATGATAGCCTAGCGGAAATCGTTCGTCGTAGCGCGACATTATTTGATGTTACGATTGATACACAAGCGTCCGATGAAATTGCGCGTCGTTCTCGTGGGACCCCGCGTATTGCGAACCGTTTATTAAAGCGGGTGCGTGATTATGCACAAGTACTCGGAAACGGGGACATTACACATGGTTTAGCGAACCAAGCATTAGAGCTATTACAAGTAGACCCCCGCGGCTTAGACCATATCGACCATAAACTTATTCAATGCTTAATTGAGCGTTTCCGTGGCGGTCCTGCAGGTGTTGATACACTTGCTGCGTCCATTGGCGAAGAATCAATGACGATTGAAGATGTATATGAACCGTATTTAATGCAAATTGGCTTTTTACAGCGTACGCCGCGTGGACGAGTTGCCACGTATTTAGCGTATGAGCATTTTGGCTATGAACAGCCACAATCATAAATAGAAAGAAGTTTTGAATGATGAAAGTAGAAGATTTTGATTTTCACTTACCGGAAGAATTAATTGCACAAACACCATTACTTGACCGTACAGCGAGTCGCTTAATGGTTGTGGATAAACAAGTAGGGGAAGTAGAGCATCACCATTTCCCACAAATTTTAAACGAGATACAAGCAGGAGACTGTTTAGTATTAAATGATACTCGCGTATTACCAGCGCGTTTAATGGGTACAAAAGAACCGACTGGCGCGAACATTGAGTTATTATTACTCAAGCAAAATGAAGAAGATGTTTGGGAAACGTTAGCGAAGCCAGCAAAGCGCGTAAAGATTGGTACGGTTGTGAGCTTCGGTGATGGCTTACTTCAAGCGGAATGTATCGGGGAGCTTGACCACGGCGGACGTATTTTTAAATTCATCTATGATGGTATTTTCTATGAAATTTTAGATCAATTAGGTGAAATGCCGTTACCACCGTATATTCGTGAAAAGTTAGATGACCAAGACCGCTACCAAACAGTGTTCGCAAAAGAGCGTGGCTCAGCCGCAGCACCGACGGCAGGTTTACATTTTACCGAAGAGATTTTAGCGGCAATTCGCGCAAAAGGTGTTGAAATTGTCTTTATTACACTACATGTTGGACTTGGTACATTCCGTCCAGTAAGTGTTGATGATATTGATAATCATGATATGCACTCAGAGTTTTATTCGGTAACAGAGGAAGCGGCAGCCATTATTAACCGTACAAAAGCAAATGGCGGCAAAGTCATTTCAGTTGGTACAACATCAACACGTACACTTGAAACGGTGGCAAGCCGTCATAACGGTCAAATTGTGGCGGAGCAAGGCTGGACATCGATTTTCATTTACCCAGGCTATGAATGGAAATGTGTCGACGGTTTACTGACGAACTTCCATTTACCGAAATCTACACTTGTGATGCTTGTATCGTCACTTGCGAATCGTGACCTTATTTTAGATGCGTACGCTAAAGCCGTTGACGAAAAATATCGTTTCTTCAGCTTTGGAGATGCAATGTTTATACGACCTGTGCGATAATAGTACCATTGTGTATTTTTTGCATAATCAGGTGTCGCTTCGTATTTCGAGAAAACAGGGAATACAAGAGCACCTATAAAAACGAAGTACTGTTTTTACTTTAGTTTTAGGAGAGAATTAATCATGACACAACCACCAATTCGTTACGAGCTTATTAAAACATGTGCACAAACAGGCGCACGTTTAGGGATCGTACACACACCACACGGTTCATTTGAAACACCGACATTTATGCCTGTTGGCACACAAGCAACGGTAAAAGCAATGTCACCAGAAGAGTTAAAAGAAATGAATGCCGGCATCATTTTATCAAACACATATCATTTATGGTTACGTCCAGGGAATGACATCGTGAAAGAAGCGGGCGGCTTACACAAATTTATGAACTGGGACCGTCCAATTTTAACAGATTCAGGCGGCTTCCAAGTATTCTCATTAAGTAAATTCCGTAAAATCGAAGAAGAAGGCGTACATTTCCGTAACCACTTAAATGGTGATAAGTTATTCTTATCTCCAGAAAAAGCGATGGAAATTCAAAACGACTTAGGCTCAGATATTATGATGGCATTTGATGAGTGTCCACCATTCCCAGCAACACATGAGTATATGTTAAAGTCTGTAGACCGTACAACTCGTTGGGCAAAGCGTTGTAAAGAAGCACATCAACGTCCAGACGAGCAAGGTTTATTCGGAATTATTCAAGGTGGCGAGTATGAAGATTTACGTCGCCGTTCAGCAGAAGCGCTAATTGAATTAGACTTCCCAGGTTACGCAATCGGCGGTTTATCAGTAGGTGAGCCAAAAGATATTATGAATAAAGTGCTAGACTTTACAGCACCTATGATGCCAGCTGATAAGCCACGTTATTTAATGGGCGTTGGTTCACCAGACTCATTAATCGACGGTGCAATGCGCGGTATTGATATGTTTGACTGTGTATTACCAACACGTATTGCACGTAACGGTACACTGATGACATCTGAAGGACGTATGGTGATTAAAAACGCGAAATTCGCGCGTGATTTCCGTCCAATCGATGAAAACTGTGATTGCTACACATGTAAAAACTACACACGTGCGTATGTACGCCATTTATTACGTACGGAAGAAACATTCGGCTTACGTTTAACGAGCTACCATAACTTACGCTTCTTAATTAACTTAATGGAGCAAGTGCGTGAAGCAATTCGCGAAGACCGTTTAGGTGATTTTAAAGAAGAGTTCTTTGAAAAATACGGCTATAATGTACCGAACCCGAAAAACTTCTAATTTGATAGAAAAAAGTTTGGGACAATAGGAAACATCTTTCAGCAATAAGTATTGCTGAAGGATGTTTTTTTGTTACGTGCTATGCCACAGAAACGAATGTGGTTTCCGCTACTGTTGCTGAAGTCGCCGCTTGTGTTGTCACGAACTTGTACATGTAGGGTAGATAGATGAACAGATTCTTCTAGAGCAGTATGTTCTATCATAAACCCTTTCTTTTTCCGACATGCTCCTTTTAGCACGTCTGTGTATTTTCTAGCTTTTTTACAAAAAAATCGAAAAAAACGTGTGTAAAAACGAGCCATTTTTGCATGAAATAGCTTATACTTAAAGGGTGAGTTTTTTGGAAGGGAGGATGAAGACAAGATGGAAACATTAATTAGTTTATTACCGATTATTATTATGTTTGTGGCAATGTGGTTTATTTTAATCCGCCCAGCACAAAAACGTCAAAAGCAAACACTCGAAATGCAAAATAGCATCCAACGTGGCGACCGTGTTGTAACGGTTGGTGGTTTACACGGTACAGTAGAAGCGGTAGACGATACAACGGTGATTGTGAACATTGCTGAAGGTACAAACGTACGCTTCGAAAAAGCAGCAATCGGTCGCGTTGACAAATAAAAATAAAGAGGGCTACCAATGCGAGTTGGGACGCTCTTTTTATTTTGACGTAAAATGGAAATAATACGCATTCTATTTAAGTAAAAGGTAATGATATCCAAATAGGGATACGTCAGGAGATGAAGTAATGCAGTATGAACAGCAAATGAACTACGTTAAACCAGCGCTTGAAAGTAAGGTTAGTGAGTGTCAACAACTGGGATATCCTCATATTACGATTGACCATCTTTGGCGATATTGTGTCGAATATAAATGGCAACATCTTGATATTCCGACATATGCAGTACATAAAATGGTTGCGAGTATTTTTACGGTACAAGTAGCAGAAATTCATCAATATGATAAGTTAACTGCTCAACAGCAAAACGTCATGTTTCAAAATGTGACAGTCGACGAAATGACTGCGTTACTTGCAAAAGGATAAAAGTATAGAAAATTTACGAATTTTTATTATGAGGTCGTTTGACACAAGCGAGAACGTGTTTCATAATGAATTTGTTGCGCTTTTTTCGTCAGTCAAATTGATTTGGCAAAAAGGATATCATATTGATAGTCCTGTTGGATACGAGGCACACACTCGGCAACTTTTTGTACGTGAAAACGTCAAAGTTGAAAGTGCGATGGTTTCGTATGAATTGAGGAGGATTTTACATGAAATTAAGAAGCCGTATTATTGCGTTCATTTTGATCGTAGCAGTACTCGCAGGTTCGATGAGTACAACGGTGCAAGGCATTCTAGGTGACATTAAGCTCGGTCTAGACTTGCAAGGTGGCTTTGAAGTACTGTATGAGGTGCGTACATTAGATGGCGATAAACCATCGTCAGACACACTCGCAGATACAACAACCGCTTTAGGCAATCGTATTAACGCGATTGGGGTTAGTGAACCTAGCATTCAGGTAGAAGGGGAAGACCGTATTCGTGTGCAGTTAGCGGGCGTTGAAGACCAAAACTCAGCACGTGAAATTTTATCGAGTACAGCGAACTTAACAATTCGTAACGTCAATGATGAAGTACTACTTGATGGTTCAGATTTAAAAGAAGGTGGCGCTGCAGCATCATTTGATGAGCAAAACCGTCCAATTGTTACACTAACATTAAAAGATGCAGATAAGTTTGGTGAAATTACACAGGCATTAGCGACGAAGCCAGCCGGTGAAAACTTACTCGTTATTTGGTTAGACTTTGAAGAAGGTGTTGATTCATATGCTGCAGAAGCGATGAAGCCAGAGCCGAAATTCATTTCTGCTGCATCGGTAACACAAAAATTACAAACGACTGATGTTATGATTTCAGGGTCATTCACAGTAGAAGAAACAAAGCAAATTGCAGGTGTACTTGATGCAGGTGCATTACCGGTGCAATTAACAGAGATTTACTCAACATCTGTTGGTGCACAATTCGGTGAGCAAGCATTAGAAGATACAGTGCTTGCAGGGATTGTCGGTGTATTAGCAATCTTCGCGTTTATGTTATTCTACTATCGTTTACCAGGTTTCGTATCCGTTATTACATTAACTGTGTTCACATATTTAGTACTATTAATCTTTGACTGGATTAATGCAGTATTAACGTTACCAGGTATTGCCGCGATCGTACTCGGTATCGGTATGGCGGTAGATGCGAACATTTTAACGGCGGAACGTATTCGTGAAGAATTACGTGTCGGTCGCACGATTAAGCAAGCATACAAATTAGGGTCAAAACAGTCACTAACAGCTATTGTTGATGCGCAGTTAACAACATTATTAGCAGCTGCTGTATTATTCTATTTTGGTCAAAGCTCTGTAAAAGGATTTGCGACAACGTTAATCATCTCGATTTTATTAAGCTTCGTAACAGCTGTATGGGGTTCTCGTGTATTAATAGGGTTACTTATTAACAGCGGTTACTTTGATAATCCAGCTTGGTACGGCATTTCAAAGGCGAAGCAACATGCGCCAGAAGAAAATGTCGATACATTGGATTTAACAACGAAGTTTGACAAAATTGATTTTGTAGGCAACCGTAAAAAGTTCTACACGTTATCAATGGGGATTTTAATAGCTGGTGCAATTGTCATTGGTATATTCAAATTGAATTTAGGCATTGATTTCTCAAGTGGTACGCGTGTTGAGATTTTAGCAACAGAAGAAGTAACACAGCAAGAAATCATTGATTATTTAGAAGAGATTGGTCATCCGTCAGAAGATGTTGTTATTTCGGGTGATGATAAAGATACAGCCGTTATCCGCTTTAAAGAAGACTTCTCTCAAGCGGAAACACTGGCATTTAAAGCACAAGTGGCAGAAGATTTCGGAGCTGAGCCAAGTGTCAGCAACGTATCGCCAACAGTTGGACGTGAGCTTGTGAAAAATGCCATCATGTCATTAGCGATTGCTGCATTAGGCATTATCATTTATGTAGCGATTCGTTTCGAATGGCGTATGGGTGTGGGTGCGATTGTATCGTTACTGCATGACGTATTCTTTATTGTTGTGGCATTCTCAATGTTCCGTCTAGAAGTAGACTTAACGTTTATTGCCGCAGTGTTAACCATTGTCGGTTACTCAATTAACGATACAATTGTTACGTTTGACCGTATTCGTGAAAACGTCGACCGTGTCGGGGAAATTAAGACGAAGGAAGAGTTAGCGCTTGTCGTGAACAAATCACTTCGTCAAACAATGGGACGTTCGGTAAATACGGTATTAACAGTTATTATCGTTGTTGTAGCATTAATTTTCTTAGGTGCTCCGTCGATTCAAAACTTCTCGATTGCGTTATTAATTGGTTTAGTAACAGGCATGTATTCTTCAATTTGTATCGCTGCTCAAATTTGGTACACGTTAAAAGTGCGCGAAATGGACAAAAAGGGCGGTTCAGTGAAGAAGAAAGAGAAAAGTTCTTGGGGTTCAGATGAGCCAGTAGTATAAATGATTTTCAATGCTTGCGCTTTGCTGCGCAAGCATTTTTTTGTTCACGCAAATCAGGTTTATAAAGCGCCAACAATTGGGAAAAGAGCCATGAGGTGATAAAATATGAAGATACAATGGGCATTAATTTTAGGACTTATTTTTGCAATTATTATTGCACTTTTTGCGATGGTGAACATTGAAGATGTACCGGTAAATTATATGTTTGGGGAAGCGTATTGGCCACTGATTTTAGTCATTTTAGGCTCAGCGTTAATCGGTGCTATTATTAGCGCATCGTTTTCACTTGTACGCATTTTTTCATTGCAACGTGAAGCGAAGCAATTACGTAAACAACTTGACCAAAAAGAACCGGAATTACAACAGGAGTTACGCGAATTACGTGAGCTGCTCGCATTGAAAGATGCAGAATTAACACGCCGTAATGATGAGTTTTATACGTTAGAGCAGCGTGTAATGAACAAAGATCCGATGCTTCTTGATAAATCGGAGCGATGATAAACAAACGAGACACACGAAAAAGCACAGCTTTTTTCGTGTGTCTTTTTTATAGTGTCTCCTACCTTCACGATGTATAATAAAGGGCGTGAAGGAAGTGAAGGCATGATTCAGTCAAAAAAGAAATGGCATATACAAAAGCCTGATGACCAAATTGTCCAAACATTAACGACAGGTTTAGGCTTATCAACAATGGCTGCGAAAATTTTAGCAGCGCGCGGTTTTACATCCATTGAGCAAGCAACATCTTGGTTACACATGGATGAGCAAGCGATACACGACCCATTTTTAATGAACGGTATGGACGAAGCAGTATTTCGCATTGAGCAAGCTTTAGATGAAGGTGAAAAAATATTAGTATATGGTGACTATGACGCGGACGGCGTAACTAGTACAAAAGTCCTGTTAGATGTGTTGTATGATTTAGGTGCAGATGTAATCTTTAAAATCCCAAACCGTTTTACACACGGGTACGGTCCTCATATTGATTTATTCCAAGAAGCGTATGATGAAGGCGTCCGTTTAATTATTACGGTAGATAACGGTATTTCGGCAGTTGACCAAGTCCGCTATGCAAAAGACTTAGGTATGGATGTCATTATTACAGATCATCATGAGCCAGGGGATGTATTACCAGAAGCGGATGTTATTTTACATCCACGTGTACCAGAGGACAGTTACCCATTTGGCGAGCTTGCGGGTGTAGGTGTTGCATTTAAGCTAGCACATGCATTGTACGGGGAGCTACCAGAGCATTTATTTGAGTATGTCGCAATTGGTACAGTAGCGGATTTAGTACCGTTAGAAGGCGAAAACCGTTATTTCGTAAAACGTGGTTTAGAAGCACTTCGTCATTCCTATAACCCGTGGGTACACGCAATGTGTGAGGTGTCTGGACAAGACCAACAAAAAATTGATGAAGAATCGATTGGCTTTTTATTTGGTCCACGTTTAAATGCGGTAGGTCGTTTAGGAGAAGCACGCCCCGCAGTTGAGTTATTAATGAGTGATGATGAAACAAAGGCAATGGCACTTGCAAAAACATTAAATGATGCGAATACCGACCGCAAAGATTTAGTGAAAACAATTACCGATGAAGCCATTGCAATGATTGAAAGTGATGACGTATTAAAAAATAGTTTAGTACTGGTTGTTGCGCAAAAAGGGTGGAATCCAGGTGTTGTTGGGATTGTGGCGTCTCGTTTAGTCGAAGAATATTATAAGCCAACAATCGTGCTGTGCATTGACGAAGAAAAAGGGACAGCAAAAGGTTCTGCACGTAGTATCGAAGGCTATCATTTGTATAATGAATTAGCGAAAAATCGTGATTTAGTACCGCATTTTGGTGGGCATCCAATGGCAGCAGGGATGACATTCCCAGCAGAACATGTTGATGAATTACGACGTCGTTTAGATACACAGGCTCGAGCTTGTTTAACCGAGGAGCAGCTACAAGCAAAATTATTCGTTGATATTCCATTAACACTTGAAGAAATTACGGTTGATGCGATTGAAGATATTGCAAAACTTGGCCCGTTCGGTATGCATTTTGCCAAACCTATATATGCACTTGAACAAATGCAAATCGCGTCGATGAAAAAAATTGGTGCAGCACATAATCATTTGAAATTAGAAATTACAGACGGTGCTTTGTCGATTGATGCGGTGAGCTTTAATAATGGTCATTTAGCAGATGAGTTGACATATGGTGTCAATGTGTCGTTTGTCGGGGATGTTTCGATTAACGAATGGCAAGGACGTAAAAAGCCACAATTTAAAGTGAGTGATGTGCAGTCTGAAGAATGGCAACTATTTGATATTCGGGGCATTCGTCAAACGTCTCGCTGGTTGCAGCAACTACCGATTGAAGATGTACAATTTATTGCATTTGAGGATGTCACAATTACACATTATGCGTCGTTATTACCGAAGCCGATTTTGCATGTACTACGCAATGATGAAGAAATTAGTACGCATGGATTTGTTGTATTGCTTGATTTGCCACAAAATGTTCAAATGTTGCAGACACTATTATTGGAAAAAAAGCCGGCTCGTATTTACGCACACTTTTTTGTGAAAGATTCGCACTATTTTAGTGGAATGCCGTCACGTGAGCAGTTTGCGTGGTTTTTCAAATTATTAAAGCAAAATCCGAATCTTCATTGGAGGGAACATTTCCCAAAAATTGCGACCCAATTTGGAATTCAAGAAGATTTATTAAAGTTTATGACAAAGGTGTTTTTTGAGTTAGAATTTGTTAGAATAGATAAAGGTCTGATCTCTGTGAACCCATCACCACAAAAGATGGCATTAACAGAAGCACCAGCATACAAAGAGCGTCAGTCGCGCATTGAATTAGAGCAATTACTTTTATATGCTCCGTATGCCGAACTTAAGCAGTGGTTTACTGCTAATATGCACAATAACAATATGTAACAAAATGGATGCACTTGCATTCTCACCGTTCTTGAGGAGGAACAATAAATGGATTTAAAGCAATATGTAACAACGGTTGAAAACTGGCCAAAAGAAGGCATTAGTTTCAAAGACATCACAACAATTATGGATAACGGTCCTGCGTACAAATACGCAACAGACGAAATCGTAGCATACGCGAAAGAGCGCGGTGCAGAAATTATTGTAGGTCCTGAAGCTCGTGGTTTCATTATCGGTTGTCCGGTTGCTTACGCTTTAGAAATCGGTTTTGCACCAGTGCGTAAACCAGGTAAATTACCACGTGAAGTCATTTCAGCAGATTACGGTTTAGAGTACGGTACAGATACATTAACAATGCACAAAGATGCGATCAAACCAGGTCAAAAAGTATTAATCTGTGACGATTTATTAGCAACAGGTGGTACGGTTGAAGCAACAGTGCGTTTAATTGAAGAATTAGGCGGCGAAGTAGTCGGTGCTGCATTCATCATCGAATTACTAGACTTGAACGGTCGCGAAAAAATTCAAAACGTTGATATTAAAACATTAATTCAATACTAATTACGATAAAATAGTAAGGAAGGGCTTATTCGAGAAAGGTTTCTCGGATAAGTCCTTTTTGTCGATTTGACGACAAAAGCAAACAGTCATTCATTCTGTCAAAGAGTGTGTTACAATAAACAGAACAGTCTTACTTTAGAATAATTATAAACTGACAACTTTACAAAGCACTGTCCTTTTTTTACAATAGTGTATACAATGATTCGAAATAATGATGAGCAAGGTGGGCAAGGTATGGCGAAAGAGCACATTATGACTCCAGAAGAAGTTTTCGGAATGGTCGAAACCTATATGAACGCACAAAACGTTGCGTTTGTGAAGAAAGCATACGATGTGGCACGTGATGCACACATCGAGCAATTCCGTAGCTCGGGAGAACCGTATATTATTCATCCAGTCCAAGTGGCTGGTATTTTAGCAGAGCTGCAAATGGACCCTGAAACGGTTTCAGCAGGGTTTTTACATGACGTTGTAGAAGATACAACGGTTACACGTGAAGATATCGTAGAGCAGTTTAATGAAGATGTTGCCCTTCTCGTTGACGGGGTAACCAAATTAGAAAAAATTAAGTATATGTCAAAAGAAGCGCAGCAAGCGGAAAACCACCGCAAAATGGTTGTTGCAATGGCACAAGATATTCGTGTAATTTTAATCAAGCTAGCAGACCGTTTGCACAATATGCGTACATTGAAGCATTTGCCAACCGAAAAGCAGCGCCGTATTTCTAAAGAAACATTAGAGATTTTTGCACCACTTGCTCACCGCCTTGGAATTTCAAAAGTGAAATGGGAGCTTGAAGATACAGCACTACGTTATTTAGACCCACAGCAATATTACCGCATCGTGAGTTTAATGAAGAAAAAGCGCAATGAACGTGAAGCATATTTAGATAATATTATAGCTGAAGTGCAGTCCCAACTAGATGACGTGGAAATTCAAGCGGATATTTATGGGCGTCCAAAGCATATTTATAGTATTTACCGCAAAATGCAAATGCAAGAAAAACAGTTTAATGAAATTTATGATTTATTAGCAGTGCGCGTATTAGTCGATAGCATTAAAGACTGTTATGCGGTATTAGGCATTATTCATACATTATGGAAGCCGATGCCAGGTCGTTTTAAAGACTATATTGCGATGCCGAAGCAAAATTTATATCAATCGCTGCATACAACGGTCATCGGTCCATATGGTGACCCATTAGAAGTGCAAATCCGCACAAAGGAAATGCATAAATTTGCAGAATACGGGGTTGCGGCACATTGGGCGTATAAAGAAGGACGTACAGTGGAGTCTCATAAAGAAACGATTGATCAAAAACTAACGTGGTTCCGCGAAATTTTAGAGTTCCAACAAGATTCATCGGATGCGCAGGAGTTTATGGAGTCACTGAAGTTCGATTTATTTTCGGACATGGTGTATGTCTTTACGCCAAAAGGTGATGTTATTGAATTGCCAGCTGGTTCTGTACCGATTGACTTTGCGTACCGTGTCCACTCAGAAATCGGCAATAAAACAATTGGCGCAAAAGTAAACGGTAAGATGGTACCGCTTGATACGGAGCTTCATACCGGTGATATTATTGAAATTTTAACGTCAAAACAGTCATTTGGTCCGTCACGTGATTGGTTAAAGCTCGCGCAATCATCGCAGGCGAAAAATAAAATTAAGGCGTTCTTTAAACGTCATTTACGTGAAGATAATATTGTAAAAGGGAAAGAAATGGTTCAGCAGGAGCTAAAATCCCAAGAGTGGGACGCAAAAGAAATTTTCACACCTGACAATATTAAACGCGTCTATGAAAAGTTTAACTATACGCATGAAGATGATATGTACGCTTCTGTCGGTGTTGGCGCGATTACCGCACAACAAGTCATTAATCGACTAGCAGAGAAGCAGCGGAAAGAGCGTGAGCAAGAAGAGGCTCTTGAAAAAATTCAAAAAGAAATGAAAAACCCACAGCAACAAAAACGTACAGAAACAGGCGTAATTGTACCAGGGCTTGAAAACTTACTCATTCGTTTATCACGCTGCTGTACACCGGTACCAGGCGACGAAATTGTCGGCTTTATTACAAAAGGGAGAGGTGTATCGGTTCACCGTGCAGACTGTCCAAATATCCATGCAGAAGGACATGAGGAGCGTTTAATTGATGTGCAGTGGGAGTCGAACTTAGCACCAAATCGTAAAGAATACCCAGTAGATATTGAAATTTCTGCATATGATAGACCGGGTATTTTAAATGAAGTGATGCAATGTGTAAGTGAAACAAAAACAAATATTAATGCGGTAAATGGACGTTCGGACCGTGAGAAGATCGCGACAATTCATTTAACGATAGGTATTTCCAATGTCGCGCATTTACACAAAGTCGTCGAGCGCATTAAACAACTGCCGGATATTTATTCGGTGCAACGCGTTATTAATTAATGAAATAGACGGCAAAGCGATGCATTCGCTTTGCTGTTTTTATGTGAAAAGGAGAAAGAAAAGATGAAAATTGTTTTACAGCGTAGTCATGCAGCATCGGTAACAGTGGAGGGACAAGTAACAGGAGAAATTGCTAAAGGGTATGTGTTACTTGTTGGCATTACAGCAGAGGATACAGACGAAGACATTGCCTATGCTGCGAAAAAGGTGGCAGAGTTGCGTCTATTTGAAGATGCAGAGGGCAAAATGAATTTAGGCATTAAAGAAGTCAGTGGACAAATTTTATCGGTGTCGCAATTTACATTGTATGCTGAGACGAAAAAAGGGCGCCGTCCAAGTTTTACGAAAGCTGCACATCCAGATTTTGCAAAGCCGATGTGGGAAAAATTTAATGATGTATTACGCACACAATATGAGTTGCATGTAGAAACAGGCATTTTTGGTGCGATGATGGATGTGCAATTAATAAATGATGGCCCAGTAACAATTATTTTAGATACACACCAACGTTAAGTGTAAGGATTATTTTTGTTATTTAATAGGTCAAAAGTCTTTTTGTAGATACGTAAATACGGTGCGTAGTCCATGCATTTGGTTCAAAGTTCCGATGTGATTTGTTAGAAGTTCCCATAATATGATGAATAAATTGTCATTTGTTTTAGGAGGGAATGTTCATGAGCCAAGCAGCTCGACATATGAAACGCGCACATCAGCTGAATTTACTGATGATTTATATTATTGTTGTCATGGTTGTTTTGCCATTTATTTTTGAATTTGGTTTGATGCCGACATTGCAATATTCAATTGCAGGAACGACCATTATTGTGCTGGCAACGATTAATTATCGCATTCGTTATGCAGACCATATGAAAGCACTACTCTTTCCGGCACTACCGTTAGTTGTCATTATTGCTTTATTCTATTTAGATGGTTTTGCCATTAATAAACATTATTTTTTAGTCATTACATTGATGATGGCGGCGGTCTATTTTAATCGTCATATTTTATGGCAATATAGTATTTTATTGTTAATTGGTTTACTAGTCATCTATATAGGAGCACCTGCTGGATTTTTAGGTGAGAACAATCGTTTAACGGTATTTGTAACCGTATTTGTCGTGTATATGGGCATGATTGCGAGCTTGTATTTTATTACCATATCAGCAAGTAAATTTATTGAAGAAGCGGAAGCAAAACATAAACAGTCAGAAGCGCTACTACAGCAACTTGAAGAAACGTTGCAAGCGGTTAAGCATGGCGCAAGCACCGTACAACAAGAAGCAACAGAAGTAGAACAACATATGCAAACGATGCAACTAAGCAGTGAAGAAGTGTTAAATAGCACGACAGCCATTGCGGCACAAATTGAGCGTGAAGCAACGACGATTGCACAAGTGTATGCAAAAGTGCACGACTCGTCTGCACAAATTAACGATTCAATTGAGGCCACAACAGAAGTAGCCGCGCAAGCGATGAAAATGGTCGATGTCATGCAAGAAACATCGGAGCGTACGACAACGGTCACGACCTATATGGAAACGGTACAACAAACGGTGACCGCGACAACACAAACCGTTGATGGGCTTATGCAGCGTTTAGCAGAAGTAAATGAGCTGTTAGGTGGCATTCGTACTGTGGCAGACCAAACGAATTTATTAGCGTTAAATGCGGCGATCGAATCGGCGAGAGCAGGAGATGCAGGAAAAGGGTTTGCGGTGGTTGCGGATGAGGTACGAAAGTTAGCGGAGCAATCTGCACAGTTAACGCAACATATTTATGATGTGACGACACGCGTGATGACAGAAGCAACCTCAGCACAACAACAAGCACATGCTGGGCATGAAGCGGTAGAAAAGGGCAGTGCGTTGTTACGAAATATTGCACAGCAATTAGAAATGACCGCTGAATCGGCGACTGAAACGAGTGCACAGCTGACAAACAATACACGTCAACTTGAAGGTGTGGCGACAGTATTTACGTATTCGAAAGAGCAGTTGCAACAACTAGTCCAATTATCTGAGGAAAATACACAAATTACGGAAGAAATTGTGCAAGCGTTAGCACAAGAAGCTTCTTGGATTGGACAAGTCGTGCAAGCAACTGGTGAGTTACGTAATTTAAGTGATGAGTTACATCAGTTAAGTAATACCAAATCATAATAGTAAAAAAGACTCCTCGAAACGTTGAATATTTCGAGGAGTCTTTTTATGCGGCTTATTTAATTAAAGAAATCAAGAAGTCCGCGGTATAAACCGTAAGCTGCTTGGTCTTGGAACTGACTTGAACGTAATATTTGTTCTTCAGAGCTGTTTGATAAATAGCCCAGCTCAACAAGTACCGCTTTTTGACGATTTTCTCGCGTAATATAATAGTTTCCAAATTGTGCGCCGCGACTTTTAATCGTTAATTGTGAGGCAAGCCCATCGTTTAGCGCTTCTGCCAAGTCTTGTTGATAGCTATTTGTGTAGTATGTTGTAAAGCCACGAATTGAATGGTCTTCATGTGCATCGTGGTGAATGCTGACAAAGGCATCCGCTGCGTATTGATGCGCAATGGATACACGGGATGGCAGCGACATATATTTATCCGATTCACGCGTCATAACAACATCTGCACCTGCTGAACGTAGCTTCGAAGCAAGTAAAACAGAAACTTGTAAATTTACTTTTTTCTCAAGCGTGTTACGTACACCAATTGTGCCACTATCATTTCCACCGTGTCCAGGGTCAATCACAATTGTTAAACCGCGTAATGTACCTGGCTGACGGCTTTTTTTCGCTGCTGTATCGCCTTGGATAGCGGATGTAACAACCGATGACGCAATAAATGCAGGCTGTCCATTGTACGAAATTTTATACCAGCCGTCTTGTTCACTAACCGTTGTAAATGTTTCACCCGCATCTACACGCGCGAGAACGTTGTAGTTTGTGGCAGGTCCAGTCCGTAGGTTTGTGCCATTATAAATCGTTTGAATTTGTTTTGTGCTAGGTGTTGCTGATGTATTGAGTGATTTGCCGCCTTCGGATAACGTGCCGTAAAAGCTATACACCCAACCAGTTTTGCCTTGCGTATACTCAATTTGAATCCATTGATTCGATTGTTTTAACACATTGAACGTTTGTCCTTTTTGAACAGTAGCTAATTTTTTAGCGCGTAATGAACTGTCTTCACGAATATTTAATACAGGTACTTCGACCGTAAATGTTAATGCATCATTTGACGTATTTGTCGTTGTGTTGTCATTTTTAAAGGCAATATAGTCTTTCGATACCCAACCTGTAATACCATTGTGCTGAATTTGAACCCAATTTGATTTTTCTTGTAACACCGTTGCTTGGCTGCCTAATGATAGCTGTCCAAGTACGCTTGAAGAAATAGAGGCTTCCGCACGAATGTTTAAATTATTCGCTTGTGATACAGCCACTTTTGACGTTGTTCCTTGTTTCGTTGTATTTGATACAACAAGCCAAGACGCAACCCACCCTTTGTGATTGCCACTTGCTACTTGAATCCAGTCGCCTTGACGGTCCAACGATGTTAGCACTTCTCCACGTTGTAACGAGGCAATAACGCTATACGATAAGCCAGGTCCGCTACGCAAATTCACTTCATCTGCGCCAACGATTAAATCATTCGACGCTTTTATAATAGACGTATTAAATGACGTTGCAATCGTAAGAAGTAAAATGGCTGCGATAATGATTTTCATCCATTTATGTAACATGCAAAACCTCCTATTATGTAGAGTCATGTTGTACTACGTATAAGAGTATACAGATATTTTCACAAGATTTTAAGGGCAAATATGCCGTTTTTTCATGCATTTAAAGAATTAAGTTGACATTCTTATAGTCCATTATTAAGATAAAGTGTAATCAATTATAAAAAGCCAATGACGGAGCAAGTAGTTTTTACAGGTGTGGTTAAAAGAGAGAAAAGACATGGCTGAAATCTTTTCCGAAGCACGTAACGACGAATAACACTCAAGAGGCGTTTTTTCGAAAAGTGACATACTTAGTAGGGGAAGCCGGCGAATCGACCGTTATTCGATAATGAAGGGGGCATAGAGCGTATTTCTATGTCAACTAGGGTGGAACCGCGGAAGCTATTATTCAGCTCTCGTCCCTAGCGTATGTAAACGCTAAGGACGGGAGCTTTTTGTATTTTTTTAGAAAAAGAAACCATTAGCGTAAACATCAACAAATTTACAAGGAGGCTATTACGATGAGCTTTAAAGTACCTAAAGGCACACAAGACATTTTACCGGGACAAACGGAAAAATGGCAAAAAGTAGAACGCGTTATTCGCGACTTATGTAATGTATATCGTTATAACGAAATTCGTACACCGATGTTTGAATCAACAGAGTTATTCCAACGTGGTGTTGGTGATACGACCGATATCGTACAAAAGGAAATGTACACATTTGAGGATAAGGGTGGACGTTCATTAACGTTACGTCCAGAAGGTACAGCGTCGTCTGTTCGTGCATACGTGGAGCACAAAATGTTCGGTAGTGCCGACCAACCTGTAAAGCTTTATTATACAGGTCCAATGTTCCGTTATGAGCGTCAGCAAGCGGGGCGTTACCGTCAGTTCGTTCAATTTGGGGTAGAGGCAATTGGCTCAAAGGACCCTGCAATTGATGCAGAAGTAATGGCACTAGCGATGGATGTGTATAAAACACTTGGCTTAACAGAATTAAAATTAGTGATTAACTCACTTGGTGATAAAGAAACACGTGATGCACACCGCGCGGCATTAGTGGAACATTTCGCACCAGTAAAAGACGAGCTATGTGCAGATTGCCAAAGCCGTTTAGCCAAAAATCCGCTACGTGTACTTGATTGTAAAGTGGATGCAAAACACCCAGCAATGGCAACAGCACCAGCGTTAACAAATTATTTAACAGCTGACTCTGCAACGTACTTTGCGGATGTGAAAAAGTATTTAGATATTTTAGGTATTCCGTACGAAGTGGATCCAAACTTAGTACGTGGCTTAGATTATTACAATCATACGGCGTTTGAAATTATGATTACAGGTGACGGCTTCGGTACGATTACAACGCTTTGTGGTGGTGGTCGTTACAATGGTTTAGTTGAAGATATTGGTGGTCCTGAATCACCTGGTATTGGCTTTGCGATGTCGATTGAGCGCTTATTATTAGCACTTGAAGCGAAAGGTATCGAGCTTGAAACAGAAAATAATTTAGATATGTATGTAGTGGCGATGAATGAGGAAGCGAAAGCAAAAGCAGTTGAGCTAGTGGCGAACTTCCGTAAAGCAGGGATTACAGCAGAGATGGATTATTTAAACCGTAAAATGAAAGCACAAATGAAAGCCGCAGACCGACAAGCAGCCAAATTTGTGATTGTTTTAGGAGAATCTGAATTAGAACAGCAAGCCGTTAATGTGAAAACGATGGCAACAGGTGACCAACAACAAGTGGCATTTGCAGATTTAGCATCGTTTGTACAAGCAAATAAATAATAACAGTAGGGAGCAAAAGACAATGGCAAAACGCACACATGCTTGTGGCGAAGTAACAGTTGCACAAGTAGAACAAGAAGTAGTATTAAAAGGGTGGGTACAAAAACGTCGTGACCTTGGTGGATTAATTTTCATAGATATGCGTGACCGTTCTGGTATCGTACAAGTGGTATTTGGCGACCACGCAAAAGAAGCACTTGAAATTGCAGACAAAGTGCGTAGCGAATATGTAATCGAAGTTGTAGGGACAGTTGTAAAACGTGATGCAAGCCAAGTAAATCCGAACGTGCCAACAGGCGAAATTGAAGTATTAGCTTCTTCATTAACAATAATTAATAAAGCAAAAACAACACCATTTGCCATTGAAAATGATGTAGAAGTAAACGAAGATTTGCGTTTAAAATACCGTTATTTAGATTTACGTCGCCCAGTTATGTACGATACATTCAAAATGCGTTCTGACGTAACACGTACAATTCGTAACTTCTTACAAACAGAAGGCTTCTTAGAAGTAGAAACACCAATCTTAACGAAATCAACGCCAGAAGGAGCACGTGACTATTTAGTACCATCTCGTGTACACGATGGTGAATTTTATGCTTTACCACAATCGCCACAATTATTTAAGCAATTATTAATGGTTGGTGGTTTCGAGAAATACTTCCAAATCGCTCGTTGCTTCCGTGATGAAGATTTACGTGCTGACCGTCAGCCTGAGTTCACACAAGTAGATATTGAAACTTCATTCATGTCAATGGATGAAATTTTAGAAATGAATGAACGTTTAATCCAAGCGGTCATGAAAGACGTAAAAGGTGTTGATATTCCAGCACCATTCAAACGTATGCCATACCAAGAAGCGATGAGTCGTTTCGGTTCAGATAAGCCAGATGTACGCTTCGGTTTAGAACTAGTAGACGTTTCAGACGTTGCTGCTGCGACAGGTATGAAAGTATTTGAATCAGCTGTTGAAGCGGGCGGCGTTGTTAAAGCGATTAACGTAACGGGTTCTGCAGATAAATTTACACGTAAAGACTTAGACGGCTTAGCTGAATTTGTAGCTATCTATAAAGCAAAAGGTTTAGCATGGTTAAAAGTAACAGAAGAGGGCGTACAAGGTCCGGTTGCAAAATTCTTTACTGAAGAGTTAACAGCGCAATTACTTGAAAAAATGGATGCAAAAGCAGGCGATTTATTATTATTCGGTGCAGACCAATTTAATATCGTTGCAGATGCATTAGGCGCATTACGTTTAAAATTAGGCCGTGAGCTTGGCTTCATTGATGAAACACGTTATGAGTTCTTATGGATTGTTGACTGGCCATTATTCGAATACGACGCAGAAGAAGGTCGCTACTATGCAGCGCACCACCCATTCACACGTCCATTCGATGAAGATATCGCATTAATGGATACAAACCCAGCAGCAGTACGTGCACAAGCATATGATATCGTGTTAAACGGTTATGAGCTTGGTGGCGGTTCATTACGTATTTTCGAACCAGAATTACAAAATAAAATGTTCGAATTACTTGGATTCTCTGAAGAAGAAGCACATGCGCAATTCGGTTTCTTATTAGAAGCATTTGAGTACGGCGTTCCTCCACATGGTGGTTTAGCATTCGGTCTTGACCGTTTTGTTATGTTACTTGCTGGTCGCACAAACTTACGTGACACAATCGCGTTCCCGAAAACGGCAACAGCAAGCTGCTTATTAACATCAGCACCATCAGAAGTATCAGCAGCACAATTAGACGAGTTAAGCTTACGCATTAGCGCAACCGCTCGTAAATAAATAATCGTTACACGTAAAAAGTGGTATGAGAACGTAGAAAATTTCTCATACCGCTTTTTATTTAGTCGGTTTTGTGATGATGAAGTAGCACTCATTGATAAGAGTGAAAGTAGATTTATTACGACAAAAAAGTCATTTTTTCATATATATTTGAAACAAAATAAAGTGACGAATGACTTAAAATATTGGTTCTTTACAGAAGATATATAATATTTCTAGCAGAATTATAGGCTTTCGCATCATTTTTCAGAAAAATTAAACAAAATGATGGCGTAATAAAATATGTTGTGATAACATAACTGTAATAGCGAATCACACTTATCTATATCCAAACCCTTACGTATTTATTTGACCGAACATTTGAACATAGGGAGCTTAACATTTGTGTTACAGCGAACATGCCCCAATGGAGCGGGAAGTTTAATGTAATCGTGCGGGCACCCACCTGCTATCGAGCGGGTTCAAGATTTTGTAAGGGGTAGATAAGCTGTGGTTCGTTTTATGTTGTAGTCTACAATGAAACCGTATTTTTCATAAAAATAGGTTGATGAACATAATTATACTTTGCTAGTGCATGACGACATAAGATTGTGAAATAGTATAAAGCCCATATAATATCCTTCAGCAATTCCACTGCTGAAGGATATTTACTCTTGTCTCACACTGCTTGTTGTACTTAGCCTGTTATGACAACAGGATGTAAGGAAGAAAATGTCGATTTTGTTACAAAATTACGACAAAATTTGTACGAATATTAGTGAGAATATTGTACAGGAACATATTCATACGCTATTATAAATTGCAATGTAAACATTACATAGACATGTAAACTAGGAGTGAACACAAAACGATGGATATTCGTTATTTTGATGATCGTACAGCGCTTTACACAGCGGTAAGCGAACATTTTCAACAAGCAGTTGCAAACGGTGCAACAACATTTGGATTAGCAACAGGTGGCACGATGGAGCCATTATATGAAAACTTACGTAACAGTGACGTGGATTTTTCAACATGCACAAGCTTTAACTTAGATGAGTATGCAGGCATTGATAAAAACTCACCACATAGCTACTACACATATATGCATGAGCAATTATTCAATGCAAAACCATTTGCAGCGTCATATGTACCTGTAGGCGATGCAGACGATGTAGACGCAGAAGCGCGTAAATACGAAGCGTTATTACAAGCAAACAAGCGTCACATTCAATTATTAGGCGTTGGAGAGAACGGACATATTGCTTTTAACGAGCCAGGTACATCATTTGATAGTGAAACACATGTAATTGAATTAACGCCATCAACGCGTGAAGCCAATGCACGTTTCTTCTCATCTTTAGATGAAGTACCAACACATGCTGTTACAATGGGCATTGCATCAATTTTAGATGCAGACGAAATTATTTTAATTGCTTGTGGTGAAAATAAACGCCAAGCAATGGAAGCACTTGTTGACGGAAACGTAACAGTAGAAGTGCCGGTATCGATTTTAAACAATCATCCAAACGTCGTGATCTACACAGATTTAAAATTACCAGTAGCGATAAAATAATTAATCGCATGCTAATGAGGCAATGATGGTGCACTAATCCATCATTGCCTTTTTCATATACGTAATTCGTCATAAATCGGTCAACGTGTATCGCCATAGTTTTTAGGAATGTTGCTTGCTAATTCCGATAAATTTAGTTATATTTTAAACGACGTAAATTTTTGCGCAGTTATATAATTAAAGGTGGAATGACAAATGCTACATCAATTTTCTCGTAACGAGCTTGCGATTGGGACAGAGGGCTTGGAGAAATTAAAAAATACAACAGTCGCGATTTTAGGTGTCGGTGGCGTAGGGTCATTTGCAGCAGAAGCATGTGCGCGCAGTGGCGTAGGTCGCATTATTTTAGTCGACAAAGATAATGTAGATATTACAAATGTAAACCGTCAATTAGTCGCTTATTTATCAACAGTAGGTCAATCAAAGTCAGGTGTAATGAAAGAGCGTATTGCTGATATTAACCCTGAATGTGAAGTTATTGATATGCATATGTTCTATACAGAAGAGACATATGAGGAGTTTTTCGCACAAGGGATTGATTACGTAATTGATGCAAGTGATACAGTTATGTATAAAATTCACATTATGAAGGAATGTTTAAAGCGTAACATTCCAATTATTTCAAGTATGGGTGCAGCGAATAAAATGGACCCAACACGTTTCCAAATTGCCGATATTTCAAAAACGCATACAGACCCACTTGCAAAAGTGATTCGTACGAAATTACGTAAAGAAGGCATTAAAAAAGGGGTAACGGTTGTGTTCTCAGATGAGTCACCAATCGTTGTACGTCCAGACGTTGCACAATACGTTGGGAAACCAGAAGCGGAAATTCGCAAAGCGCAATTACCGCCATCATCAAATGCGTTTGTACCATCAGTTGCCGGCTTAATCGCAGCAAGCTGGGTGATTAATACGATTTTAAAAGATGTAACGATTACACGCGTACAAGGTTAATCGCGTACAGTTGACTTGTTTAAGAGCAATCTTAAGCAAGTCTTTTTCAATTGAAAGGAGTGATGAGCGGTGGAAACAATGCCAAAATTAATATATAACGGATTAAATATGATGGATGAAATGGGTGTTGTTCAAATTACATTTGATACAACTGCCAATCGCATCCATGTTTTGGATAAACAGTATGTATGTGAGCCAGCATACGATTATCAAAAGAAAGCGTATACATTTTCAGATGAAACATTCGCATGTGCAAAGGTACTGTTTCATAAGAAGTACATACTAATAGATATTATTAATTTTGAGGAGTGGATTAAAAAAGTTGACTGGGTATTTTACTCAAATAAAAGCGTTATTTTACGCTATGTAGACGCCCGCTGGTACGAATATAATTGGAAAAGCCAGCAGTCATTTTTGTACAAAAATTATCAGTGGAAGCATTGATAATGTAAATGGTAAAAAAAAACATATGATGAAGAAGATTTGCATTTAATGTTAATGAATGCTGTTTTTCTATGTTTTATTCACAAATTTGCCTTATTTCAGACAAGCGCCTCGTTTTCAAATAGTTCACTGCTATAATATTTTGTGGGGGAAGTAGAATGAATAAGGGGATGACCATATATGGAAATGAAAACGAAAAACAACAGAGTTGATTTAATGTCAGTTCGAGAATTCGTCGATGAAATCGTTTTTAATCATATCGATACATCGAATAATTATGAGCAGGCGTATAAAGCGTTGGCACCGAAATTGGATGAAGGATTAGCGTATTTAAAAAAATATATGCAAGAAAATAATGGGGAACTCCCAAAAAGTAATACGTATTGGACTTTATATGCCACGCTTATATCAAAAATTTCTTATTTCACGGCATTTTCTATGTGGAAGCTACAAAAAGGAACAGTGGACGAAATCAATACGTTATTTTTAGCGAGCGTATATGTCCTTCCGAATAAAGCGACAGCAGTTAATGAAGAAATTTTGGAAGATGTTTCGGCAAATTATACCGTCTTCCAACAGGAACAACAATTTGACACAGTTATTGATTTACACAAAGAAGCATTGAACAGAAATATGACAACAGCAGATTGCTTGTCATATATTGTGAAACACTTATTATAAATAGACGTATAACACGGCACTCATAACAACGCGGACGAATTGATTTCGTTCGCGTTTTTTCTATGTTGTCATAATATCCCGCTTTTTTCTAACATCTAGATGGCAGGTCGCAAAAAGTTTTTTTCGATGTGAAAGAAGTATTCCCACTTCATAAACGCATGTATTTGTCTTTTGTTAGTACTAACATCATGGTGTATATATTGAATTTTTAGATATTAATACCTAAAATTAAAGGTATAACTTGTTGGAGGGGATGCGCATGGGGATGTTTGGCTGGCTATCATTAAAAGAAGGATTCCCGCTTTGGCTATCAACGACTTTAAATAAACATACAATTGCGGAAAAAGAAATGATTTTTGAAAACATCGCGAAAAATCGAGTGAGTACATTAACGGAATGGACGACTGATAGATGGACTTCGTTATATAGTCGCCAAGAGGAAATGCGTTATGTGCAGCAAGAAGATTTACCGGCATTTTTAGTGACATCGAAGGAGCGTAGTACATATTTTACGGAGTTATTTTTAATCAATGAAGCGCATCATGTGTATGCATCAAGCTATGCACGGGCGGAAGCTTCCACAGCTTTATACGAACAAGCAATTGCGCATGTATTGGCAACAAAGCAACCATTGTTATATGGACCGTTTGTGGATGCATTAACAGAGGAGATTGGTGGGCGTACATCAAAGTTTCATGATGCGGTGACACTGTTATTTTTGCTACCGATTATGGTAGAAGACAACACGACACATATTTTAGCTGCGCGTGTGCCAAATGATGTCATTGGCGATTTAATTCAACGAGAAGCAGGGCATATTTATGCGGAGTCTGGCGATAATTATGTGTTTATGGTCAAGCCGTATTTTCAAAAAGACATCTTACCTGGTACGGCATTGTCGCGTAGCCGTTTTGAAGATGCATCCTTTTCGCTCGGGGATAATTTAAAGGGCGGAATCAAGACAAAGCACTGGGGGATTGTGAAAATTCAACAGCATACAGAATTTGAAATTCGCTTCACCGACCCTGCAACAAAGGAGCTTCATCCGGGTGTTCAACGGACTATTGAACATGGCGATAATTTAATGGTTGAGTTTCCTGGTTACTCAGATTACCGGCATATCCCGGTCATTGGAAAAGGGGTGACGTTTCAGTTGCCACATAGTTTAGATTCGTGGGGCATGATGTGTGAAGCGGATTTAGAGGAAGTATATCGCACACGTTCGATTGGCGTGACGCTTGGTGCGAGCTTTATGATGTTTATGTTAGCGAATATTATATTGTTTCAATTGTTAATGATGCTAAATGTACCGCCACTTGCAATATTTTTAGTGAATGTTGTTTATGTGATAGGTGGTGGCATGTTTTTTATTAAAAAACGACTGAAGCCAATTGTACAGCAAGTGCGTACAATGACGACCGGTATTCAAATGATTGCAGAAGGTGGTGGCGATTTAACGAGGCGCATTTCTGCTGATATGCTTACGAATAACGAAGTTGGCATGATGGGACGGTGGGTGAACAATTTTGTTGACTCGCAAAGCTTATTATTAGCGAAAGTGCAGCAAACGACAGACCGCGTTACACAAACAAATGAAGTATTGCGTCAAAAATCGTCACAAGTCGAGCAACAGTCTTTACACGTACAAGAAGATGTACAAGAAATGTTTAGTGCGATGGACCAGCAATTACATGATGTTCATACTGCAATGACACGCATTGATGAAATTCGAACGTCGATGGAAATGCTGGAACAATCGTCATTGACACAGCTACATGAAGTCCAAACACAAGTAGCCGGTATTAGTCATAAAATGGGCGCTATTGTGCAGGAAGTACGTCAAGCGCAACATATGACCAAGGCGTTCTCGGTATCATCACGTAGTATTGAAGGTGTTGTGACATCGATTCGGGCGATAGCGGACCAAACGAATTTGTTAGCATTAAATGCGTCAATTGAAGCAGCGCGTGCCGGCGAGCATGGCAAAGGCTTTGCGGTCGTAGCGGACGAAATTCGTAAGCTTGCAAATGAAACGAAAGTAGCGACCGGTGATATTGATGAGACATTACGCCAAATTGAGCATAGTGCGGTGGCAGTTGAGCAAGCAATCGGACAAGGGACAGAAGAGGTGCAACAAGGTGCGATCTATATTGATGATGTAAAATCGGTGTTGCTGGCGATGTCACATCAAGGACAAAATCATCCAGAAGTGACCGAGCAAATGCGCGATATTGTTCGAAGTATTGCGGCAAGCAGTGAACAAAATGTGCGTGCTGCTAAAAATGTGGAGCAAGCGATGGAGAAAATGCTACAAATTATGGTGCAAGTGCAGCACGAAACAGAGCGAAGTGGTTTAGTCATTCATAATTTATCGCAAACAGTACAAAAATTTGATGTGTAAAGCGTGAATGAATTAATAATCTGAGACAAACGTAAAAAGAGTATGAGACAAAAAGAAATATCCTTCAGCCGTTGTCGTTGCTGAAGGATATTTTTCTGCTTTTGGTGCTACTCCACATAGCGGACGCGTTTCGCAGGCATGGCTTGAGGCAAACACGATGTTTGTCACATCTGCCTTGCCACACGACGTGGCGTTTTTGGCAGATGTTCCGCTTAAAAGCACATGCTCCTGCGGTTACTCGTCGCAGAAAAACATTGCTTTTCCTGCAGAAGTCGCCGCTTGTGTCGGGACGCACCCGCAAATTCTTATCATCTCAATACACTCATTTTCATAAGAAATAGAGTTCTGTCCCATCCTTTATTTTTTGCTACGTGCTACTTCACGTAGCGGACGCACGAGCAAATCATGATCATCTCTATAAACGTAGTGTTAGCAGAAATAAAGTGCTAATCCTGAACGCTTGTTACGATCATGTACGTTTAAATTGCTGCAGGCGTTCATAAATGGCGGCGAGCCGTTTTTCTTCACCAGCAGACGTTGGTGTATAAAATTGTGTACCAACTAATTCATCAGGTAAATATTGTTGGTTCACCCAACCGCCAAACGAGCCAATCGGGAAATCGTGTGGGTATTGATAACCGCCATGGCCAAGTGTAGTCGCTCCTGCATAATGTGTATCGCGTAAATGAAGCGGAATATCGCCTGTTTTGCCTTCGTGAATCGCACGTGTAGCGGCATCCACTGCTTTATAAGCCGAGTTTGATTTCTCGTTTAAGCACATCATTGCGACGGCATTTGCAAGCGGAATGCGCGCTTCTGGCATACCGAGGCGCTCGGCTGCTTGAACAGCGGCAAGTACATGTGCACCGACAGATGGATTGGCAATGCCGACATCCTCATACGCCATGACGAGCAAGCGACGATTAACGGCAACTAAATCACCAGACTCTAATAAATGTGCCAAATAATACATCGCCGCATCGATATCACTACCACGTACGGATTTTTGAAGTGCCGATAATAAATTATAAAAGTGTGAGCCTTTTTGGTCGCCATATACACCAATGCGCTTTGCTAAACTTTCAATTGCGCGGTCACTAATGACGGTCGTATTGTCAACGTCATCAGAAGCATAGTACACAGATTCTAGTAACGTTAACGCTTTTCGCGCATCACCATTTGACGCAGTAGCAATCATCGTCAGCTGCTCCTCACGAATATCAATCGCATATTTACCAAGTCCACGCTCGCGGTCTGTAAGTGCACGTTGCAGCACTGTGCACATTTCTTCCACCGTAAGTCGCTTTAATTGTGCAATTTCACCACAGCGTGAGCGAATGGCAGGGTTGACATCATGAAACGGATTTTCAGTCGTCGCACCAATTAATACGATGCCGCCACTTTCCACATGTGGTAACAGCGTGTCTTGTTGTAATTTATTAAAGCGATGAATTTCATCTAAAAATAATAAAACTTTTCCATGTAAGCGCACTTCTACGACGATATCTTCAATATCTTTCTTCCCAGACTGTGTCGCGTTTAGGGCAAAGAATGGTAAATTGCTAGAGCCGGCAATCGCGTATGCAATCGATGTTTTACCGATGCCAGGCTCTCCGTATAACAATATGGAAGGGACATGCCCTTGTGTAATCATTTTATAAAGTGGCGTATGAGGGCCAATGAGATGTTGCTGCCCAATAACATCATCGAGCGTTTTTGGACGCATGCGATAGGCAAGTGGTTCAATTGCCATAGTATCCCTCCTTTTATATCTGTAGTATAGCATGTGCAAAAATCGTTGCGCAAAACGCTATGCTTATGGTAAGCGGTCGAAAAAATATATGTTATAATAAGTTGATATGATTTATAGGTAATCTATTTGAACAATGTGGTAAATAGGATTTATCACGCTTAGTAGCGAAACGATACGTTAACTACTATGACTATTAACTTTTGAGGTGTAATTATATGAAAATTTCTACTAAGGGTCGCTACGGCTTAACGATTATGATTGAGCTAGCAAAACATTACGGACAAGGTCCATTACCGCTCCGTCAAATTGCGGCTGATAAAAACTTATCAGAAGCATATTTAGAGCAGCTTGTATCACCACTTCGCAATTCAGGCTTAGTAAAAAGTGTACGTGGAGCATACGGCGGTTATATGTTGGCTCATCCACCGGCAGATATTTCAGCTGCGGACGTTATTCGCGTATTAGAAGGGCCGATTCAACCAGTTGAAGGTATCGAAGAAGAAGAGTCACCACAGCGTGAGCTATGGATTCGTATCCGTGACGCTGTAAAAAACGTATTGGATACAACGAGCTTAGAAGATTTAGCAACACATACGGACGCAGAGCCATTAGAAGGCTATATGTTCTATATTTAAGGAGATAGTATAATGAACGCAATTTATCTTGACCATGCGGCAACGACACCGATGTCACCAACTGTCATCGCTGCAATGGCAGACGCAATGGCAAATGACTATGGCAATGCATCGAGTATTCATCGTGTTGGTCGTGACGCACGTAAGCAGCTTGATGCAGCACGCGCGGTACTTGCCGCATCAATTGGTGCGAAGCCAACGGAAATTTTACTAACGAGCGGTGGAACGGAAGCGGATAATACCGCAATCTTCGGTGTAGCAGAAGCAAGAGCGCACGAAGGAAAACACATTATTACAACGCAAATCGAACATCACGCGGTACTTCATGCGTGCGAAAAATTACAGAAAAAGGGCTACGACGTTACGTACCTACCTGTAAATGAGTACGGTGTTGTCTCAGTTGCGGACGTCGAAGCAGCACTGCGCGACGATACGATTTTAGTGACGATTATGTACGGTAATAATGAAGTAGGTGCTGTGCAGCCAATTGCCGAAATTGGCGCGCTACTTCAAAATCATCCCGCAACATTCCATACAGATGCTGTGCAAGCATACGGCTTACTGGATATGCAAGTGGATGCATTAGGTGTCGATTTACTAAGTGTGTCCGCACATAAATTGAACGGTCCAAAAGGTATCGGTTTTTTATATGTACGTACAAACACAAAATGTACAAATTTATTATACGGTGGCTCACAAGAACGAAAGCGTCGCGCGGGAACAGAAAATGTACCGGCCGTTATTGGCTTTGCTACAGCGGTAACCGAGGCAGCCGTAAAACGTGACGCCGCAATTACAGCATATAAACAGTACCGTACCATTTTACTGGATACGTTTGAGCAAGCAGGCATTGCATATAAAGTGAACGGTGAGCAAGGGTTAGCGCATGTTCTAAACATCATGTTTGCAGGTACACATGTTGAGTCCTTTTTAATTAATTTAGATATGAGCGGTGTGCTTGTATCAAGCGGTTCAGCATGTACAGCAGGTTCGATTGACCCGTCACACGTGTTAGTGGCCATGTACGGTGAGCAAGCCGAAGAATTACGTAGCTCTATTCGCTTCAGCTTTGGTCAAGGGTTAAGTGACGAAATAATTCGCGATGCAGCAAATCGAGTAGTTGCTATTGTACAACGACTTGTGAAATAATAGAGTTTGCCCGATTAGGGGTAAATAAAGACTTCGCGCCTTTTACGCGAGTTTGTCTAAACGAAAAGGTGAATAGTATGAACGAAACAAGAGACCCATCACAAATCCGTGTGGTCGTTGGAATGTCAGGTGGCGTAGACTCATCTGTAACAGCTCATTTATTAAAGGAACAAGGCTATGATGTTGTCGGCATCTTTATGAAAAACTGGGATGACACAGACGAAAATGGTTTTTGTACCGCAACAGAAGATTATGAAGACGTAATTGCCGTTTGTAACCAAATTGGCATTCCGTATTATGCTGTAAACTTTGAAAAGCAATATTGGGATAAAGTATTTACGTACTTCCTTGAAGAATATAAAGCAGGTCGTACACCGAATCCAGACGTGATGTGTAATAAGGAAATTAAGTTTAAAGCATTCCTTGAACACGCGATGAATTTAGGGGCAGATTATTTAGCAACAGGTCACTATGCACGTGTAGACCGTACAGGTGATGAAGTGAAGATGCTGCGCGGTGTCGATAATAATAAAGACCAAACGTATTTCTTAAATCAATTATCACAAGAACAGTTATCACATGTGATGTTCCCAATTGGTAATATCGAGAAAAAAGAAGTGCGTAAAATTGCTGAAGAAGCGGGTCTTGCAACAGCGAAGAAAAAAGACTCAACAGGTATTTGCTTCATCGGTGAGCGTAACTTTAAAGAGTTTTTATCACAATACTTACCAGCGCAACCAGGCAATATGGAAACATTTGATGGTGAGGTAAAAGGAACACATGACGGCTTAATGTATTATACATTAGGACAACGCCACGGTTTAGGTATCGGTGGCGACGGTGAACCTTGGTTCGTATTAGGAAAAGACTTATCACGTAATGTGTTATATGTTGGACAAGGGTTCCATCACGAAAAACTATATTCAGATGCGTTAACCGCAGTGAATTTAGGCTTTACATCAAATGAGCCGAAGCCACAAACATTTACATGTACAGCGAAATTCCGTTACCGCCAAGATGATTCACCGGTAACAGTAGAAATGCAGCCAGATGGTTCAGCACTGATTACATTTGCAGAGCCACAACGTGCGATTACACCAGGTCAAGCGGTTGTATTATACGACGGTGAAGAGTGTATCGGTGGCGGTACAATTGATAAAGTATTAAAAGGTAGTCAAGCATTAACATACGTAGGGTAATGCATGTCGGTGGAGAACTCGTTTCTCCGCCGATTTTTACAGTCGAAAGGGGTATCATTTACATGGATTTTAACGAACAAGGCATTCAAGCCATTCAAGAGCGTCGTTACGAAGATGCAGCGAAATATTTTACACAGGCAATTGAAGCAGAGCCAGAAAACGCAGTAGGCTACGTAAACTTTGGGAACTTACTTGCAACGATGAACGAAGCGGAGCGTGCAGAGCGCTTTTTCCAAAAAGCGATTACATTAGATGAAGGCGCTGCAACAGCGTACTACGGCTTAGCGAATCTTTACTTTAATGCAGAACGCTTTGTCGAAGCTGCGAAGTTATACCAAAAGTCAATTGATAATGGTATTGAAGGGGCAGATGCTTTTTATATGTTAGCGAAGTGCTTTGAGCGTGAAGAAAACTATAAATTAGCATTACCGTATATGCAACGTGCAGCAGAGCTAGCACCGCAAGATTTACAAATTCGTTTATCATACGGCATTTTATTATGTACATTAGAACTATTCCCACAAGCAAAAGCGGAGCTAGACTTTGTTATTGAAGAAGACTGGAATAATGCAGATGCCCATTATAATTTAGGGATTTTATATGCAGTATCGACAGACCAGCTAGACGACGCATTGTATCATTTAAAACAAGCGTTTACGTTACAGCCTGAATTTGTACAAGCGCATGAAATTTATAATATGTTACTGCAAAAGAAAAACTAAAAAACAGCCTGCTTATGCGTAAAAGCGCAAGCAGGCTGTTTTTTATTCTGGCTGTGGTTCCGATTCTTCATTTGGACGTGGTGCAGGTTTATCTGGTGTAATCGTTTCTTCTTTTGGCATCGCTTGAATCGTCGCATTCAATTTATATAATTTGTTAAAATGCTGAACGAAATCTTCAAGCTTCAAGTTTGCTTCAATATAGGACATCGTTTCACAATCTTGTACAAGCCCACATGTTGCTTTTAATGACTTCGAGAATTCCAATAACATGCGCTCATTATTTAAGTGCACAACAATGGCTTCTTCATCCTCGTAATCTTCACGGTCAATTTTAAAATATTCTCCGTCAATAATACGTTCTAAATTTGTGTCTTCAAATGGAAATTTATAATGCTTGTAAATAATATTCATTGCCGAAATCCTCCAGAAAAAATTATTTTGCACAAAATGCGACTACTTCGTCATACGACAAGTCGCCACCAAAAATAGATAACGCACTACCAATTGTGACATGTAGCTTGCCGTTTGCTACTGCGTCAAATTGACGTAAGTCTTCAAGTGAACGTACGCCCCCTGCATACGTCGTTGGAATATGTACCCACTGTGCTAAATCGCGTACAAGCTCTTCTTGCATACCACTTTTTTTGCCCTCAACATCGACTGCGTGAATTAAAAATTCATCACAGTATTGCTCCAGTTGGCGAATGGATGCTTCGTTGACAATAAAATCACTAAACTTTGTCCATTTATCTGTCACAACATACCAGTGACCATCTTTTTGGCGACAGCTTAAATCAAGGACAATATGCTGTTTGCCAACTGCGTCAATCAGCTTTTGTAAACGTTCCATATGCAGCGCGCCATCATGGAAAATATACGATGTCACAATGACATGTGAAGCGCCTGCATCAATATAGCTTTTCGCATTTTCAGCAGTAATGCCACCACCGATTTGTAAACCTCCAGGATACGCAGCAAGTGCTTCCTTTGCAGCTTGCTCATTGCCACTGCCCAGCATAATGACATGTCCGCCAGTTAAGCCATCTTTTTTAAATAGTTCTGCGTAATAGTGTGAATCGTGCGCAGACACAAAGTTTTCAATGACTTTTTGGTCACTGTAGCCAAGTGTACTTCCAACGATTTGTTTTACTTTGCCATCATGTAAATCAATACAAGGTCTAAATTCCATAAACTCAACCCTTTCTTTTACCTATTATCTTAATATTTGAATATTTATTCAAGTTTAAAATCTTCAGTTCACGAACGGTTGCTCGTATTCTATGGTAAAATAAACAGAAAAACAATCGAAGGAGGGAAGATTATGACGCAAAATATGGATTTATTTGAACAAAATAAATTATTCGTGCTTGGTCGTCCAATTGTATCCATTTTTCATAATAACCAAAATATGTATTCGATTGTGCGTATTAAAATACAAGAAACGAATGTTGCGTTTGATGAAAAAGAGTTAATTGTCGTTGGTTACTTCCCACCACTTCAAAATGATGAGTTATATCGTTTTACTGGACAATTGCGCCAACATCCAAAATACGGACAACAATTTGCAGCGGATACATTTACAAAGGAAGTGCCTGCGACTGAGCAAGGCGTTGTCCATTATTTGTCGAGTGATTTATTTACCGGTATTGGACGCAAAACAGCAGAGTTAATTGTCGAGAAGCTAGGTGTCAATGCCATTACACGTATTTTAGAAGACCCGTATGCACTAGATGAAGTACCAAGATTGTCGCAAGAAAAGAAAAATATGCTGCGCGAAACGATTGAGCAAAATTTAGGGCTTGAACGTGTCATGATTCAATTAAACGAGTGGGGATTCGGACCACAGCTAGGCATGAAAATTTATCAAACGTATCGTGAACAAACGATTGAGCTATTAAATGAAAATCCGTACCGCCTCATTGAAGATGTGGAGGGTGTCGGCTTTTTTAAAGCAGATGAACTTGGGGCAAAGTTAGGTATTACAGGTACGCATAAAGACCGTGTCGCAGCAGGGATTTTACATGTGTTAACGAACGGAGCATTGTCAGAAGGGCATGTATATTTAGATGCCGAGCATATTTTACCGACTGTTAAGAGCATGCTAGAGCAAAGCCAGCGTGAGGAAATTACGTATGATTTAATTACACAAGTGCTCATTGAAATGCGTGAAGAGAGCAAAATATGCGGCGAGGAAACGCGTGCTTATTTACCATCTCTTTATTTTTCAGAAGTCGGCATCGCTTCAAAAATTATAACGTTACTCGAAAAAAATAAAGAGCATTCGACATTCCCAACCGATGCCATTCGTCATGCGATTGGCGATATTGAAGAATTAAATGGTGTGACGTATGCACCAACACAAGTACAAGCGATTGAAACAGCACTCAATTCATCAGTAATGATTTTAACGGGAGGACCTGGAACGGGAAAAACAACGGTGATTCGCGGTCTTGTTAATGTTTATGCTGAACTGCATGGTCTATCATTAGACCCACAGTATTATGCGCAAAAAGAAGAGCCATTTCCGATTACACTTGTTGCACCAACGGGTCGAGCAGCGAAGCGTTTAGCAGAATCAACAGAACTTCCAGCGATGACGATTCACCGCTTGCTTGGCTTTACGGGGCAGGAGAAGGATGAAGAAACAGAGCGTGAAATTGGCGGCCGTTTACTCATTATTGATGAAATGTCGATGGTTGATACATGGCTTGCACATCAATTATTGAAAGCTTTGTCTGAAGATGTACAAGTTGTATTTGTAGGCGACCAAGACCAATTACCACCTGTAGGACCTGGACAAGTATTAAAAGATTTATTAGCGTCAAATGAAGTACCAACAGTCGAGCTAACCGATGTGTACCGACAAGCGGAAGGGTCGACGATTATTGAAATTGCACATCAAATTAAACAAAATAAAATTCCAGATAATTTAACCGCTAAAACATCGGACCGTAGTTTTATTCAAGCTGGCGTTAATCAAGTAGCAAGTGCGGTGACACAAGTCGTACAGAGTGCTTTAAAGAAGGGTTATAGCATTCGTGATGTACAAGTGCTTGCGCCCATGTATAAAGGACCTGCCGGTATTGATATGCTAAACAAAGAAATTCAAGCGCTTGTCAATCCAAATGACGATGGCAAACGTCGTGAGCTAGCGTTTGGTGATACAATTTTCCGTGTAGGGGACAAAGTGCTGCAGCTCGTGAACCAACCAGAGAGCAATGTCTTTAACGGTGACATGGGCGAAATTATTTCCATTATTAAAGCGAATGAAACGGTAGAGAAGCAAGATACGATGATTGTCAGCTATGACGGTATTGAAGTGACGTATCAGCGCGGTGATTTAAATCAAATTACGTTAGCATACTGTTGCTCGATTCATAAATCACAAGGTTCGGAATTTGCGATGGTGATTATGCCAGTTGTACGTGGCTATGCGAAAATGCTGCGCCGTAATTTACTGTATACCGGCATTACGCGTGCAAAGAACTTCTTAATTTTATGTGGCGAGCCGGATGTATTAATTCAAGGTCTACAACGTACGGATGATTTACAACGTTTAACGACGTTACGTGCACGTTTACATGCCAGTGACTTGACAGAAGCAGAATATGGGCAAGCAGACGACCATACAACTGCTGTGAAAGAAGATGTAATACCACTGGAAACGGTTAAACACGAACTACCACAGCATCTGTCGGTAGAAACATTGCCACATATTCATCCGATGATTGGAATGGAGCATATATCACCGTATGATTTTTTAAACGATAAGGATTAATTACAGTGGAAAGAGCCTTTTTGATACTATGTAGCATGTATTATTGTATGAAAAGGACATACCAATTCAATAATCGTGATATCATACTCGTCTTTCAAAGTGAAAACTGGGACATTATATGACGAATGAGTGGCTCGTTTTGTCCCGTTTTGTCAATATGCTGTAATTTGTGTAACGTAAGTGGGGCGAAAAGCGTCCGCTTGCGTTATTTTTTATAATTTTTTTTGACGAACGTTCACTTTTTTATAGAGTTTTATGTTCGTGTTTTTATTTCGATGCATTTTAGTTTTTCATAAAAATATCCAAACGGAGAAGCAAAAAAATAAAATTTAAATAAATGACTATGTAACCGGTTTAATATCTGAAAAATCGTAAAATATTATTAATTTGAAAATGACCTAATAAGTGCTATTATCTGTTTAAGAAATCAGATGTATGACTTCTTACTTCAAACAAGTAAAAGAGTTATACAGATTACACAAAATTATATAAGAAGGTGTCTTTCTATAATGAACATTTTATGGGGAATTGGCGGTATTTTCGTCATTTTAGCATTAGGTTTCATTTTCTCAAGTGCCCGTGCAAGCGTTAAATGGCGCACAATTATCGCAGGTTTATCAGTTCAGTTAATCTTTGCATTTATCGTATTGAAATGGGAAGCAGGACGCGAGGCGTTAATGTTTGTATCAGATGCGGTACAAAATTTAATTAGCTATGCGAACGAAGGGATTGTATTCGTATTTGGTGGTTTAGCAGATGCGAATAATGTAGGTTTCGTTTTTGCGATTAACGTATTAACAGTTATTATTTTCTTCTCAGCATTAATTTCAGTATTATACTATTTAGGAATTATGCAAATCATTATTAAATTCATCGGTGGTTTCTTATCGAAAGTATTAGGTACGAGCCAAGCAGAATCAGTAAACGCAGCAGCAAACATTTTCGTTGGACAAACAGAGGCACCATTAGTTATTCGTCCGTTCTTAGCGAAAATGACAAAATCAGAATTATTCGCCGTAATGACAGGTGGTTTAGCATCTGTATCAGGTTCGGTATTAGTTGGTTATTCATTATTAGGTGTTCCATTAGAATATTTAATTGCCGCTTCATTCATGGCAGCGCCAGCAGGTTTAGTAATGGCGAAATTATTAATGCCTGAAACAGAAGAAGTAGATGCAACTAACTTCAAGATGGAAAAAGATACACAATCAGCAAACGTTATCGACGCAGCAGCGCGTGGTGCGGGTGATGGTATGCAACTTGCTTTGAATGTCGGTGCAATGTTATTAGCATTCATCGCATTAATTGCTTTATTAAATGGTATTTTAGGTTTTACAACAGGTATTTTCGGTTTAGAAGGCGTTACAATTGAAAAATTATTAGGTTTCGTATTTGCACCAATTGCGTTTATCATCGGTGTACCGTGGGAAGAAGCAGTTAAAGCTGGTTCATTCATCGGTCAAAAATTGGTATTAAACGAATTTGTTGCTTATACAAACTTCGCACCAGAAATTCCAAACTTAACAGACAAAACAGCGATGATTGTTTCATTTGCATTATGTGGTTTCGCAAACTTAAGTTCAATGGCAATTTTAATTGGTGGTTTAGGTTCGATGGCGCCAGAGCGTCGTCCAGTTATCGCGAAATTAGCATTTAAAGCGGTAATCGCAGGTACATTAGCATCATTACTAAGTGCTGCAATTGCAGGTATGTTTATTTAATAAATAGTGAAGTTGCTCTTCCATTACGGAAGGGCAACTTTTTTGTTTCTACCTATATAAATATTGCAAAATGTATAAGCTGTGCATTGACAGCTTGTTTATTTGTACATATAATTTAACGTAGAATATGAATGAATACATTGACGGAGAAAGTACGTTTAATTGTGACTGATGTAAGAGAGTTGTTCCAAAGGCTGAAAGAGCAACCAGGCATATAAACCGAAAGCTACTCCTGAGTGCAGCTAATCCCTGCCGTTCACTGCGTTAAAGTGCTTAGAGATATGTTTGTCTGTGTACAAGCATAAACTAGGGTGGTACCGCGAGATAACAGTCTTCGTCCCTTTTTTAGGGATGGGGGCTTTTTTTATGCAATAAAGAATGCCATGTATGTATTCACAGTTAACTTTAGGAGGAAAACAACCATGAAAGCTTCAGAAATTCGTCGTCTTTATTTAGAATTTTTCCAAGAGAAAAATCACCATTTAGAACCGTCAGCACCACTTGTACCAATTAATGACCCGTCATTACTTTGGATTAACTCAGGTGTTGCGACATTAAAGCCATATTTTGATGGCCGTGTTATTCCAGACAACCCACGTATTACAAATGCACAAAAATCAATTCGTACAAATGATATTGAAAACGTTGGGAAAACAGCGCGTCACCATACATTCTTTGAAATGTTAGGGAACTTCTCAATCGGTGATTACTTCAAAAAAGAATCTATTCACTTTGCATGGGAGTTTTTAACTGATAAAAAATGGATGGGCTTTGACCCTGAAAAATTATCAATTACATTACACCCGGAAGACCAAGAAGCATATGATGTATGGGCAAATGAAATTGGGATTCCAGAAGAGCGTTTAATTCGTATTGAAGGGAACTTCTGGGATATCGGTGAAGGTCCATCTGGTCCAAACTCAGAAATCTTCTATGACCGCGGTGAAGTATATGGCTTTGGTACACCAGAAGAAGAAATGTATCCAGGTGGCGAGAATGAACGTTACTTAGAAATTTGGAACCTTGTATTCTCTCAATTTAACCACAATCCAGATGGCACATATACGCCACTACCAAAGCAAAACATTGATACAGGGATGGGGTTAGAGCGTATCGTATCCGTTGTACAAAATGTACCAACAAACTTCGATACAGACTTATTCATGCCAATCATTGAAAAAGTAGAAGAGTTTGCGAACCGTAAATATAAACGTCCAAGCGAAGTAGATTTAAAAGAAATCTTCGGTTCAACAGAAGATATTAACACACCATTCAAAGTAATTGCTGACCATATTCGTACAGTAGCATTTGCAATCGGTGACGGTGCATTACCATCAAATGAAGGTCGCGGTTATGTATTACGTCGTTTACTACGTCGTGCGGTACGTTATGCAAAACAAATCGGTATTGATAAGCCGTTTATGTACAAATTAGTGCCGACTGTTGGTGCGATTATGGAAGACTTCTACCCAGAAGTAACAGCGAAAGCAGAATTTGTTGCACGCGTAATTAAAAACGAAGAAGACCGCTTCCACGAAACACTTGACGGTGGTTTAGCGATTCTTTCAGATGTAATTGCGTCACAAAAAGCAAAAGGTGAAACGGTTATTCCAGGTGCGGATGCATTCAAACTATATGACACATTCGGCTTCCCGATTGAGTTAACGGAAGAATATGCAGAAGAAGCAGGCATGACAGTTGACCAAGCAGGTTTTGAGCAAGCGATGGAGCAACAACGTGAGCGTGCACGTAACGCACGTGCAGACGTAGATTCAATGCAAGTGCAAAGCGAAGTGTTAGCGAACTTAACGCAAGCTTCTACATTTGTATATGATGCGTATTCATTACAAGGCACAGTGGCAGCAATCGTTGTTAACGGTCAAGAAACAAATACAGCTTCTGAAGGTGAAGAAGCATTAGTGATCTTATCAGAAACACCGTTCTACGCAGAGATGGGTGGACAAATCGCCGACACGGGTGTTATCGAATCAGATACATTTAAAGCGGTTGTTAAAGACGTACAAAAAGCACCAAATGGACAACCGTTACACACAGTTGTGATCGAGTCTGGTGAAATGAATGTAGGCGACGTGGCAACTGCAAATGTCGACGAAGCAAAACGTAAATTAATCTTGAAAAACCACACAGCAACACATTTAATGCACCGCGCATTAAAAGACGTATTAGGTGACCATGTAGCACAAGCAGGTTCTTACGTAGGTCCAGACCGTTTACGCTTTGACTTCTCTCACTTCGGTGCAGCAACGAAAGAAGAGCTTGCACAAGTAGAGCGCGCAGTAAACGAAAAAATTTGGGATGACATTGAAGTAGTAATTCAAGAAATGGATATTGATTCTGCAAAAGCGATGGGCGCAATGGCATTATTCGGTGAAAAATACGGAGATGTTGTACGTGTCGTAGCCGTTTCAGATTACTCAATCGAGCTTTGTGGTGGTTTACACGTACAACGTTCATCTGAAATCGGCTTCTTCAAAATTGTTTCTGAAGGTGGTATCGGTGCAGGTACTCGTCGTATCGAGGCAGTTACTGGTAAAGCAGCGTACGAAGCAGTAAAAGAAGAAGAAGCGGTATTACTTGAAGCAGCTGCATTATTAAAAGCGAATGCAAAAGATGTGGCAACACGTGTTGCGTCATTACAAGCTGACTACAAAGAATTACAACGTGAAAACGAATCATTATCACAAAAAATCGCCAATGCTCAAGCAGGTGCAGTATTAGATGCAGCGAAAACATTCGGTGATGTAACGGTGTTATCAACAGTAGTTGAAGCGAAAGATAACAACCAATTACGCCAAATGATGGATGACTTAAAAGCGAAAATGGATAAAGCCGTTATCGTTTTAGGTGCTACAGATGGCGATAAAGTAATGTTATGTGCAGGGGTTTCAAAAGAAATTGCTGGTGGTGACTACCACGCAGGTAATATCGTGAAGCACGTTGCAGAGCAATGTGGCGGTAAAGGCGGCGGACGCCCAGATATGGCAATGGCTGGTGCGAAGGATGCAGATAAGCTAGAAGCAGCATTAGCATCTGTATATGAACTACCAATTTTTGCGTAAGCGTCTGAACAAAACGACACACGATGATACGGTATAGTGGTTATGACCTGAAAATTTAGGAAGTTTTGTTTAATTTTCTAGACTTCACATGAATTTAGGCAAATTCATTTATTAAGTCTTTTAAATCATGTATACTGAGGAAAAAGGAGATGCGACTCGTTTGCATCTCCTTATTTCTGAAAGCGAGGTGCTGGGCATGGATTCATTCGATCACACAATGAAATTTAATTTCCCTGAAGAATCGATGGAGCAGGAAGTCAAGCAAGTAATGTTAAAGGTGCATACATCTTTAGAGGAGAAGGGTTATAACCCAATTAACCAGATCGTTGGTTACTTGCTCTCTGGCGATCCGGCATATATTCCTCGTCACCAAGATGCGCGTAATTTAATTCGTAAGCTGGAACGTGATGAAATCTTAGAAGAGCTCGTCAAATTTTATATTAAACATAACGAGGAATCAAAATGAGAATTATGGGATTAGACGTTGGCTCAAAAACAGTCGGCGTAGCAGTAAGTGATGCGTTCGGCTGGACAGCACAAGGCGTTGAAACGATTAAAATTAACGAAGTGGAAGCTGAATTTGGTATTGAACGTATTGCAGAACTTGTGAAGGAATATACTGTAACGGAATTTGTTGTAGGGTATCCGAAGAACATGAACAATACAATCGGTCCGCGTGGCGAAGCATCGGAAAACTACAAAAAAATGCTGGAAGAGCGCTTTGGTTTCCCAGTGAAACTATGGGACGAACGCTTGACAACAATGGCGGCAGAACGTATGCTCATTGAGGCGGATGTTAGCCGCAAAAAGCGCAAGCAAGTCATTGATAAAATGGCAGCTGTAATGATTTTACAAGGTTATTTAGACAGCAAAAACTAACAGTGAATAGAAAAGAGGAACTCAACATGGCAGAACAAGAAAATCGCAACATCACATTAGTAGACGAAAACGGTAACGAAACGTTATTTGAAGTATTAGATACATTCACAAACGACGAAAACGGTAAATCATACGTATTTATTTCTGAAGTAGGCGCTGAAGAAGACGAAAACGGCTACGTAGAAATTCACGCATATTCTTATGTGGAAGATGAAACAGGTGAAGGTGGCGATATCTTCCCAATCGAAACAGAAGAAGAGTGGGCTTTCGTAGAATCTAAAATGGAAGAAATCGAAGACCAAATTAACGCGTTAGAAGACGAAGACGAAGAGTAATCGATACGTAGAGAATTGGGAGAAGGCAGTTTGTCTTCTCCTCTTTTTCTGTAACGAAATATAGATGAGCAGAAGGGAGTTTTTCCAGTGGAAGAACAAACATTTACATTACAAAATGAAGTGGGCGAAGATGTAACATGTCGCGTCGTGTTTACATTTGATGCGGAAGAACACTCATATGTGTTATTTACAGTTGTAGGCGATGAAACAGGTCAAGTGTCTGCATTACGTTATATTTTAGATGATAACGGTGAGTTATCGGATTTTGCTGACATCGAAACAGATGAAGAGTGGGCAATGGTTGAAGAAGTAATGAACACCATTGTGAGTGAATTCTCAGAAGACCAACAAAATTTTATTACTGTAACAAATGAACAAGGTGACGATGTGGAATTCCAAATTTTACACCGTTTCCAACATCCAGAAACGCAAAAAGATTACTTGTTTTACGGTGATTTAGATGACAATGGTATGGTGACAGAAGTATTTGCATCGGCTTATGCATCTGGTAATAACGGTGAAGTACTTGACTTGTTACCGATTGAAACAGATGATGAATGGGCATTTGTTGAAGCGGTATTACAATCATTACAAGGTGAACAATAGCAGGAGGTTTTTTTCGTGTATCCAAATTGTCCAAAATGTAATTCTTCATACACGTATGAAGATGGTGTGAACTATGTATGTCCAGAATGCGCGCATGAGTGGGCGACAACACCAGAAGAGGAAGAAGTGGTAGTCATTAAAGATGCAAACGGCAACGTGCTTCAAGATGGCGACACAGTAACAGTCATTAAAGATTTAAAAGTAAAAGGTAGCTCAAGTGCTGTTAAACAAGGAACGAAAGTGAAAAATATTCGTTTAGTGCTAGATGCTACAGATGGTCATGACATCGATTGTAAAATTGATGGCTTTGGCGCAATGGGCTTAAAATCAGAGTTCGTGAAAAAGATTTAATGAAAAAGATTGTCCACGTAAGCGGGCAATCTTTTTTACGTTAGGCGGAAAAAAGGTGACGGTGTATCTATTTACAGCGTGAACCTTTTATCGGCATAATAGATTTGTTTGTCACATGCGACAGAATCTTGTATGATTATTTACAGAAAAAAGTAGGGGGGATCACCTAAGTGGGACCAGAAAAGAAACAGCAAATGTTCCAAAATATAGCGGAACGTAAAGGCGAAATGAAAAAAGCGCGTAAAATCTTTTTAATCGTAGCAGCAGCCTTTGTTGTCATCATGCTAGGCATTGGCATTTATGGCTATTCGTATATTACAAGTGCATTAAAACCGATGAATCCAGATTCTGAGGAAACAGTGGAAATTGAAATTCCATTAGGGTCAGGTGTTACAACGATCGCGACGATTTTAGAGGACAATCAGCTCGTAAAAGATGCGAAAATATTTAAATACTATGCGAAGTTTAAAAATGAATCACAGTTCCAAGCCGGTACATATGATTTATCACAGGCAATGACATTAGATGAACTGATTGAAAGTTTAAAGTCTGGGAAATTATACCGTGAGCCATTATTTACAATTACGTATAATGAAGGCTGGACTGTTGAACAAATTGCAGAGCGTGTGGCTGAGAAAACAACGCACACAGCAGAAGACTTTTTAGCAAAAGTGGATGACCCTGCATATATTCAAGAGCTTGCAGCGAAATATCCAACATTAATTAATCCAGAAGAAATGCTTGCAGAGAATGTACGTCATCCGCTAGAAGGCTATTTATACCCTGCAACATATCCGTACTATGAGGAAAATCCACCACTGACAGTGATTATTGAACAAATGTTAGAAGAAACGAATAAATATGTTGTGCAGTATCAAGAAGCAATTGCGGCGATTGAAGATATTAACACAGCACATAAGTTTTTAACGTTCGCGTCACTGCTTGAAAAAGAAGCGACAGCCGCAACAGACCGCGCAACGATTGCGAGTGTGTTCTATAACCGTTTTGATGAAGGAATGCCATTACAAACGGACCCAACTGTTTTATATGCGTTAGGTGAGCATAAGGACCGTGTACTTTATTCAGATTTAGAAGTAGATAATCCATATAACACGTATAAAAATCAAGGATTACCACCAGGACCAATCGCAACACCAGGTACAGCGTCAATGGAAGCCGCATTAAGTCCATCAAAAACGGAGTATTTATTCTTCTTAGCGGACAAAGATGGCAAAAACTACTTCGCGAAAACATACGAAGAGCATCAGCAAAATGTTGCCAAATACATTGATACGCAATACGAATAATAGGCATGCAGTATATTGAAAAGATGAGTCTTTCCCATCAATTTGTCACAATTTCAAAATAACAACGGGTCAGAGGAAAGAACAGTCGCTTTCCTCTGATTTTCATGTTATTATAGATTGTGATTTTTTGATGTTTAACAACTGTTGAATGATAAAAGATACATGAAGGTGGGCGCAAGTGCTGCTCTCCTTTTTTCTGTGTATAAACGGCTATTTTTTGGACTTTGTGCAGAAATATGTGATGTTTTGCCCTGTAAGCGATGAACATATATTGACGGCAGAAGAAGTGGACGTTTTCGCAGAGGAAAAGTATAGAGACATTCAAAAAAGTAAGGAGTAACGTGAAATGGAATTATCTGATCACTACATTGCGACCTTTATTCATGAGCGTAGCGAATTGTTACTAGAAATGGAGCGCTATGCAGAAGAACACCATGTACCAATTATGCAACTTGCCGGAATTGAAGCATTAGCACAATTGTTACGCATTCAAAATCCAGCAACGATTTTAGAAATCGGTACAGCAATTGGCTATTCAGCGATGCGTATGGCAGAAGCATTGCCTAATGTGCACATTACGACGATTGAGCGCGATACAGCCCGTGTCGAGAAGGCGCGCGACTTTATTGGCCGTTCAGACGTTGCCGCGCAAATTCGCGTCATTGAAGGGGATGCATTAGAAGTTGATAATGCTGATTTATTACCACAATATGATGCGGTGTTTATTGATGCAGCCAAAGGGCAGTATCAAAAGTTCTTTGAAAAATATTCGCCATTAGTACCGAGCGGCGGCATTTTATATATTGATAATATGTATATGCATGGATTATCTGATTTAGATATTAAAGAAGTACCGCGTCGTAAGCGTACAATGATTCGAAATTTAAAAACATTCTCAGACTGGATTTTAAGTCATGAGGAGTACACATCTGCCTTCTTCCCGATTGGCGATGGTATTTTAATTTGTTTGAAGAGGTGAGCAACGTGACAAAAAAACCTGAATTATTAGTGACGCCACAATCTGTGGCACATGTAGAAGCTTTACTAGCAGCTGGCGCTGATGCATTTGTCATTGGTGAACAAAAGTTTGGTCTACGTTTAGCTGGAGACTTTACGGTAGACGAAGTACGTGAGGCAACAAAGATTATTCATGCAGCAGGTAAGAAAGTATACGTAGCGGTGAATGTACTGTTTCATAATGACCGTTTAGAAGCGCTTGATGTGTATTTACAGCAAATGCAAGACATCGGTGTCGATGCGTTGTTATTCGGTGACCCTGCTGTTGTGGTAGCGGTTAGAGAACTTGGCATTACGATTCCACTACACTGGAGTCCAGAGACAATTGCAACAAACTGGTTCCAATGCAATTATTGGGGCGAGCGCGGAGCAACACGAGCGGTATTAGCGCGTGAGCTGTCGATGGAGGAAGTGTTAGAAACGAAGGAGCATGCGAACGTTGCCATTGAAGTGCAAGTGCACGGCATGACATGTATGTTCCAGTCGAAGCGTTCATTGCTAGGCAATTACTTCTTATATCGCGATGAAGTGATGGAAGTCGAAAATCGTAAAGACAATCGCAATATGTTTTTACATGACAAAGAGCGTAAAAATAAATACCCAATTTATGAAGATATGAATGGTACGCACATTTTCTCACCAAATGATATGTGTATTATTGATGAATTAACAGAGCTGTTTGAAGCAGGCATTGATGCGTTGAAATTTGATGCTGTGCTGCAAGAGTTTGCGTACACAGTACGTGTCACAAATTTATATCGTCAAGCAATTGATGCGTATTTTGACGAAGGTGTCGATGCGTATGAGGAGATCAAAGACGATTTACTTGCACAAATTGAGGAGATTCAACCAGCATTACGTCCACTAGATACAGGTTTCATTTTTAAAGAAACGGTTTATTAGGACGAGGGGGGTACATGATGTTACAACTAATTCAAAATGATAAAATTCGTTCGGTTGTAGACGGCAAAACAGTCATTACGAAAAAGCCAGAATTATTAGCACCTGCCGGCAACTTAGAAAAGCTAAAAGTAGCGGTGCATTATGGCGCAGACGCGGTATTTATCGGCGGACAAGAGTTTGGTCTACGTTCAAATGCCGGCAACTTCACGATTGAAGAAATGCGTGAAGGGGTAGAGTTTGCGGAGAAGTATGGTGCTGTTATTTATGTCACAACGAATATTTTTGCACATAACGAAAATATGGATGGCTTAACAGAATACTTACAAGCGATTGAAGGCGCAGGTGTACGCGGTATTATTGTAGCGGATCCGCTTATTATTGAAACATGCCGTAAAGCCGCACCGAAGCTTGAAATCCACTTATCGACGCAGCAGTCCTTATCCAACTGGAAAGCTGTGAAGTATTGGAAAGATGAAGGGTTACACCGTGTTGTACTTGCACGTGAAGTTGGTGGCGAGGAAATGCGCAAAATGAAAGAGGAAGTGGATATCGAAATCGAGGCGTTCGTGCACGGTGCGATGTGTATCGCTTACTCTGGTCGTTGCGTGTTATCGAACCATATGACTGCGCGCGATTCAAACCGTGGTGGCTGCTGCCAGTCTTGTCGCTGGGATTATGATTTATATGAACAGCAAGACGGCGAAGAGGTAGCATTATTTACCGAAGAGGACGCGCCATTTGCCATGAGCCCGAAAGATTTAAAGTTAATCGAATCTATTCCACACATGATTGAGCTTGGTATTGATTCATTGAAAGTAGAAGGGCGCATGAAATCGATTCACTACGTAGCAACTGTTATTTCAGTGTATCGTAAAGTAATTGATGCGTATTGCGCAGATCCTGAAAACTTCACAATCAAACGTGAATGGCTAGAAGAGTTAGACCGTTGTGCAAACCGTGATACAGCATCATCGTTCTTCTTAGACGCGCCAGGTGTTGACCAGCAAATGTTCGGTGCTGAGGCAGCGAAGACAAAAAATGCAGCATGGGATTTTGCCGGTGTTGTATTAGACTATGATGCAACTACACAAATGGTGACATTACAGCAACGTAATTTCTTCCGACCAGGTGACACGATTGAATTTTTCGGTCCAGAAATCCAAAGTTATCAAATGACGGTTGGCGATATTTATGATGACAAAGGGGTAGCACTTGATGCAGCCCGTCATCCGTTAGCAACCATTCGTTTTAAAGTAGATCACCCAGTTTATCCAAATAATATGATGCGTAAGGAGCTTAAAAAAGTATGACAAAACGCCCTGTAGTAATCGGTATCGCAGGTGGCTCTTGTTCAGGTAAAACAAGTGTTACACGTGCCGTATATGAAGTATTTAAAGAACATTCAGTAGTAGTAATCGAGCAAGATTATTATTATAAAGACCAAGCTCACTTAACGTTTGATGAGCGTTTATTAACAAACTATGACCACCCATTTGCGTTTGATACAGATTTATTAATCGAGCATGTGACATCATTAATTGATCGTAAACCTGTACAAAAGCCGGTGTATGACTATGTGAATCATACGCGTGCAGAAGAAGTGATTGCAGTAGAGCCAGTTGATGTAATTATCGTCGAAGGTATTTTAGTGTTAGAAGATGAGCGTTTACGCGATTTAATGAATATTAAAATCTTTGTAGATACAGATGCTGATTTACGTATTATTCGTCGTATTCAACGTGATATTAAAGAGCGTGGTCGTACAGCAGATTCAGTAATTGACCAATATTTATCAGCGGTTCGTCCGATGCACAATTTATTTATTGAGCCAACGAAGCGCCATGCGCATTTAATCATTCCAGAAGGTGGCGGTAACGAAGTAGCCATCGACCTATTGATTACAAAAATTAAAACAATTCTTGAATCAAATGACGTTATGTAATATGATAGGGAAAGTATGAACGATAGCTCATTGATAAGCTATTGAAAATTTTTCCTATATACATTACAATTAACGCTATATAATGCTTACACAAAATCGACCATTTTAGGGATGTTTCCTCTAATGGTCGAGTTTTTCTATTTTGTAATCGCTTTAAAGCGTGAAAATCTAAGGAGTGAATGAAGTTGTCTAATGAAAAAAAATACCCTATGACAATTTTAGGGAAATTAGAAAAAGAACGTGAAATGGAGCAGTTAATTAAAATTAACCGTCCAGAAATCGTAGCGCGTATTAAAGAAGCGCGTGAATTAGGAGATTTATCGGAAAATGCTGAGTACCATGCAGCAAAAGAAGAGCAATCAATCCTAGAAGGTCGAATTGCAACAATTAACAATATGCTACGTTTTGTTGAAATTATTGATGAAAAAATTTCACTTGATGATAAAGCAAAATTAGAAGCTTACTTAGCAGAAGCACAAGAAAAAGTAGCTGAGTACGAAGCAGCAAGTGTTACAGCGAAAGAAAATAACGCAAAAGAAGAAGCGGCGTTATTAGATGAAAAAGTAAAGCTTGAAAAATGGTATGCTGAAAAAGTGGAAGAGCTTTTAGCAACTGTAGAAGTAGACGCTGAAAAGAAAACATCTGAAGTTGTGACAATCGGTAAAACAGTAACATTCGTAGAAGTAGGCGAAGATGACGAAGAGTCATATACAATCGTTGGTTCTGCGGAAGCTGACCCATTTGAAGGTAAAATTTCAAATGACTCACCAATCGCGCGTGGTTTACTTGAGCGTAAAGTAGGCGATGTTGTGAAAATCGCGACTCCTGGTGGCGACATGGAAGTGAAAATCATTAAAATTCAATAATAGAATTACATCAAGAAGCTTGCTGCGTGCAGGCTTCTTTTAACGAGGAGGAATTTGTATGAAAATTGCAGTAATTGGTGCAATGGAAGAAGAAGTACAGTTATTACGTGACACATTAGAAAATGTCGCAACTGAAAAAATCGCAGGTACAGAATATACGACGGGTACATATGCCGGTAAAGATGTCATTTTAATGAAGAGTGGTATTGGTAAAGTAAACGCAGCAATGTCAACGGCAATTTTACTAGACCGCTATAAACCAACAGTTGTCATTAATACAGGTTCAGCAGGTGGTTATGATCCGACACTTGAAGTAGGGGCAGTTGTTATTTCGGATGAAGTGCGTCACCATGATGTGGATGCATGTGTATTTGGCTATGAAATCGGTCAAGTACCGCAAATGCCGGCAGCGTTTAAAGCGGATGCGAAATTAATCGAGGTGGCAAAAGAAGCGGTTGAAGCAGTAGGTGAGCATAAATATGGTGTTGGCTTAATTTGTTCAGGTGATGTATTTATGAGCGACCCTGTTCGTGCAGAACTTGTACGTGGACAATTCCCAACAATGAAAGCTGTCGAAATGGAAGCAGCAGCTGTTGCACAAGTATGTTACCAATTTGGTACGCCATTTGTTGTCATTCGTGCGTTATCGGATATTGCAGGACAACAATCAAACATTAGCTTTGATGAATTTTTACCGGTAGCCGCAAAACATTCGACACAAGTCGTATTAAAAGCAATCGAAACATTATAATAAATAAAAAGTGTAGTCCCTTTATTAAGGACTACACTTTTTTTATCGTAAATGTGCTGATCATGAGGATAGCTAAAATCGGTGTTAAAAACATATAGAAAACAGGATTCGCAAAATCTAAAAAGAAGATTGTGAACGTTAGCAGAGAACCAGCCGCTGTAATTGGCAGCCCTGTGAAATAGCCATTTGACTCTGAAACGTTGAATCGAGCTAAACGTAAAGCACCGCAAACGATATAAAGTACGGTCATAATCATCCCGACTGTACTGAAATCATGTAACACAACTTGATAAGCAAGCAAGGCAGGCGCTACGCCGAATGAAATAATATCACTCATCGAATCAAGCTGTTTACCAAGCTCGGATTCTTGCTGTAGTTTACGCGCCACTTTGCCGTCATAGCGGTCTAGTAGTGCTGCAATGAAAATAAATAAAATGGCATAGCTATAATAGCCTTCGAATGTTGCCATAATCGATGCGCCACCAAATGACATGTTGGCAATCGTTAAAATATTTGCAGCTTGCGATTTTAGTTTTTTTACCGTTGTATCCACCATATGAAGAAGAAACATGGGGAAACACTCCTTTGGATTATAGGATAATGAACGCGTCCATTCCTATAGCATTTTTGTGATTCTATGCGTATGTGCATTGTATAATAAGGTCAGACATGTTTAAATAAAAAGAGCACATACATTCCTTAAGTGTATAGAAATTCGTGAGAAATGTACACACTTATACCAAAACTTTATCTTTCTCATTATACTTGGAATAGCGAAAAAATGTAAGAATGAATTTAAGTGAGGAATTTTATGATTGAAAAATTGTACCAACAGTGTATTGAACTAACGAATAAACGCTGGTCTTCAGTTGTTTTGCAAAAAGCAGTGACATCATCATTCAGCAAGCGTATGATTTCCTCGTATAGTAAAGTATACGATATTAATATTGCGGAGGTTTCAAAACCGCTTGAGGAATTTACATCTTTACATGATTTTTTTACGCGTGAATTACAGGAAGATGCGCGTCCAATTGATGCTGGCGATGCGCTTGTAAGTCCTGTAGACGCGAAAGTCGAATCATTTGGGCACATTACCGATGACATGGTGTTTATGGTGAAAGGCAAAGCGTATTGTTTAGAGGATTTACTCGGCAATGAGCAGCGCGCAAACGCTTATCGTAATGGGCGGTACATTGTCTTCTATTTAAGCCCAGCAGATTATCATCGCATGCATAGCCCTGTAGATGCACATGTTGTTCGTCAATATGTACTCGGGCAAAATTCTTATCCGGTAAATGAAATGGGCTTAACGTTTGGGAAGAAGCCGTTATCCCATAACTACCGAATGGTGACACAGTTACAAGCAACGAATGGTGTACAGATGGATTTTATTAAAGTGGGCGCCATGTTTGTGAACTCCATTGCGCTAACGAATACATCGAACGAGTGGGTGCGCGGTGAAGAAGTGGGGTATTTCACGTTTGGCTCAACAGTTGTCATGCTATTTGAGCAAGAAACGGTTGAATTTACCGAAAATGTTGTGCAAGGTTCGATGATTCGAATGGGTACAGCGTTCGCAAATATGTTATAATAGATTAGTTAATTTCAACAGACGTTTAAATGAATTCACGTTTTGTGCGTGAATTCATTTTATTGTGTCGCGTAAGTAGCGAACAACTAGAGTAAAAGGTGGCTAGAACAGTGTATAATTTTTTATTGCCAAAGGAATACGTCAATAATATTTTTGCTATTACGCCTGAAAAATTAGAGGCGCTTGGCATTCGTGGTATTATTACAGACTTAGACAATACATTAGTTGAATGGGACCGCGAAGATGCCACAGAAGAAATTCAAACGTGGTTATTATTAATGAAAGAAGCGGGTATCCGTGTCATAATTGTATCGAATAATAACGAAGCGCGCGTGAAACGTTTTGCGGACCCTATCGGTGTACCGTACATTCATAAAGCGCGTAAGCCACTCGGTTCAGCATATTATCGGGCGATGGTACGCTTAAAATTACGTGAGCATGAAGTCGCGATGGTGGGTGACCAATTACTAACGGATGTAATGGGTGGAAACCGTTTAAAACTATATACAATTTTAGTGCGTCCAGTAGCGCAGTCAGATGGCTTTGTGACACGCTTTAACCGCTTTGTCGAGCGTCGTGTTTTTAATGATTTACAACGAAAAGGTATTACAACTTGGGAGGACTAACATGAACGAAACATTACAATGTGTCGGCTGTGGTGCAGAGATTCAAACAGAAGATAAAAATGGACTAGGCTATGCACCAGCCTCATCATTAGAAAAGGAAACGATTATTTGTCAACGCTGTTTCCGTTTAAAAAACTACAATGAAATTCAGCCAGTGAGTTTAACGGACGATGACTTTTTACGTATTTTAAACGGTTTAGGACAACAGGATGGTTTAATCGTTAAAATCGTAGATATTTTTGATTTTAATGGTAGCTGGTTACCAGGTCTTCACCGCTTTGTCGGTAAAAATCCGGTCCTACTTGTGGCGAACAAAGTCGATTTATTACCGAAGTCAGTGAAACACAATAAAGTGATTAACTGGTTACGCCGTGAAGCAAAAGCGCTTGGTTTAAATGCGGTCGATGTTAAATTAGTATCGGCACATAAAGGGATCGGTATGGCAGACGTGATCGAAGCGATTGAAGAATATCGTAATGACCGCGACGTATATGTTGTTGGTTGTACAAACGTAGGGAAATCAACATTTATTAACCGTATTATTAAACAAGCAACAGGTGAAGGTGAAGTCATTACCACATCACATTTCCCTGGTACAACGCTTGATATGATTGGTATCCCACTTGATGACGGTGCGGCATTATTTGATACACCAGGGATTATTAATCATCACCAAATGGCACATTATTTAGACGCGTCTGAGTTAAAATATATTATGCCGAAAAAAGAAATTAAACCAAAAGTCTATCAACAAAATGCAGGACAAACATTATTCATCGGTGCATTAGCGCGCTTTGACTTCATTCAAGGTGAGCGTTCAGCGTTTACGGTGCATATTGCGAATGATTTACCAATTCACCGTACGAAGTTAGAGAAGGCAGATGAGTTATACGCGAACCACCGCGGTGATTTATTAGCACCACCAACTGCGGCGCATATTGATAAATTACCGGAATTTGTCCGTCATGAATTTTCGATTAAAGATGCGAAAACAGACGTTGTATTTTCTGGCTTAGGCTGGATTACGGTACAGCATGCAAATGTTGTCATCGCAGCGTACGCGCCAAAAGGTGTCGAAGTATTTGTTCGTCCATCATTAATTTAAACGAGTAGTAGCACATTCTTGGAGAGAGCTGGGGTTGTAAATAATGAAAAAATGGTTTGCTGTTATTGGAGATCCGATTCACCATTCAAAATCACCGGAAATGCATCATTTCTGGTATGATGATTTGCAAGAAGATGCGGCATATGTGCCAATCCATGTTACACCTGATACATTAGAGCAGGCGGTTACGTCGATGAAAGTATTAGGTATTAGTGGCTGGAATGTGACGATTCCGCATAAAGAGGCAATCATCCCATTTTTAGACGAGCTAGATGAGCAGGCAAAACATATGGGGGCAGTCAATACCGTTGTGCGTCAAGCAGATGGTACGTTAAAAGGCTATAACACAGATGGCTTAGGCTTTGTTCGTTCATTAGAAGAGGCTGTTGGCACGAACGAAAAGAATCGTGCACTACTATTAATCGGTGCTGGAGGCGCAGCGCGAGGCATTGCTTTTGCACTTGTCGCTTCTGGCTATACAAATATTACAATTGCTAATCGTACCGTTGAAAAAGCGCAAGCGATTATTCAAGAGCTTGGCGTTGGGCAGGCATGTTCACTTGTTGAAGCGGGTGAACAACTTGCGCAGTACGGTATTTTAGTGCAAACAACGTCAGCGGGCTTAAACGATGCATTTAGCATGCCGTTTTCACTGGATCATTTAGCGGCACATGCAATTGTGGCAGATATCGTGTATAATCCGCTGATGACGCCGTTTTTAGAAGCGGCACAACAAAAGGGCGCAACAATCGTTACAGGTGTCGGTATGTTTGTGCATCAAGGAGCTATTGCCTATGAGCATTGGCTACAAAAAACACCAAATACAAATGCAATGATTGCTCGTATTACGCAGCAATTAGGAGGAAATTAATTTATTATGTTAACAGGTAAACAAAAACGTTTTTTACGTGCAGAAGCACATCATTTAACACCGGTTTTCCAAGTTGGAAAAGGCGGCGTAAATGGCGAAATGATTAAAAGTATTCGTGAAGTATTAGAGGTACGTGAGTTAATTAAAGTACGTATTTTAGATAACTGTGAAGAAGATAAAAACGATGTAGCAAAAGCATTAGCAACAGGTGCACGTGCAGAGTTAGTGCAATTAATCGGCTTAACGGTTGTATTATATAAAGAATCACGCGAAAATAAAAAAATCGTTTTACCGAAAGCTGCGAAGTAAGAAGGAGTCGAGCGATTCGTGAAAAAGATTGGGATTTTAGGTGGGACATTTAATCCGCCACACGTCGGACATTTGTTAATGGCAAATGAAGCGATGCATGCACTTGGCTTAGACGAGGTACGTTTTATGCCAAATGCAGTGCCACCACATAAAGAAGTGGCCTATATGCCGAGTGATGCGCAACGTATAGCGATGTTACAAGCATTAATCAAACAAGAGCCAAAGTTTTGCATCGAGCAATATGAGTTACAACGAGGTGGCACATCCTATACCGTTGATACGATGACAGCTCTTACGCAGCGTGAGCCGGAAAGCCGCTTTTACTTTATTATTGGTGGCGATTCCGTAAGTACATTGCATACATGGGTGCGTATTGAGGAATTAGTGAAGCTAGTGACATTTGTCGGCATTATGCGTCCAGGATATGTGGCAACGTCACCATATGCTGTACACATGCTAGACACGCCACAGCTAGATGTCTCGTCCACTCTTTTACGCGAACGACTACTACAAGCATATACGGTCAACTATTTATTACCACAAGCTGTAGAACACTATATTCGAAAGGAAGGTTTGTATGGGGCGACTTGATTATTTGGCCTATATTAAAGAACGTATGCCACAAAAACGCTATATGCATACATTGGGTGTGGAAGAAACAGCGATGAAGCTTGCGAAGCATTACGGCGCGTCGGTTGAAGCGGCACAAACAGCGGCCATTTTGCATGACGTGGCGAAGTATGCGGACGTTGCGTGGATGGAACAAATCGTACGTGATGAACAGCTAGATATGCGTTTAATCGGTTGGGGTAGTGAACTACTTCATGGTCCGGTGGCGGCAGTCATTGCTACGCGTGAATTCGGCATAACCGACGAAGATGTATTAAATGCCATGCGTTACCATACAACCGGACGTGCGAATATGTCCAACTTAGAGAAAATTTTATATGTAGCAGATATGTTGGAGCCGAACCGCCAATTCCCCGGAGTCGATGAATTGCGCGAAATGATGTATGATGACCTTAACGACGTGCTAGAAGCATGCGTGAAGCATTCATTAACGCATTTAATTGCAAGCGGTATTGCGGTATTCCCACAATCGATCGAATGCTATAACGACTTAATGTCGTCAGAAAGGAACTTATAAATGTCAAACTTAAATTTATTAAATGTAGTATATAAAGCAGCCGATGATAAGCGCGCTGAAGATATCGTTGTTTTAAATATGGAAGGTATTTCGTTACTAGCGGACTTCTTCTTAATCTGTGAAGGTAGCTCTGAGCGTCAAGTACAAGCTATCGCACGTGAAATGGTTGAAAAAGCACGTGAAGAAGGTATTGATGTGAAGCGTGTAGAAGGTTTTGATTTAGGTCGTTGGGTATTAGTCGATATGGGTGACGTTGTTGCACATGTATTCCATAAAGATGAGCGTGGTTACTATAACTTAGAGCGCCTATGGGGAGATGCTCCGCAATTAAACGTAGACGCTCAAACGATTTAATATGAATAGCTATGAGCGTTTCGCACATGTATATGACGAGCTAATGACCGATATCCCGTACGATACGTATGTAGAATGGGTGATGCAGTATGCACCGTGTGATTCGTTTCCGAAGCTATTAGATATTGGCTGTGGTACAGGCGTACTGGCTGCGATGTTTGCACAGGCGGGCTATCACGTCAGCGGCTTAGATTTATCAGAGGATATGTTAAGTGTGGCGCAGGAGCGTTTTAGCGCTATGGGTTTATCGATTCCATTATTTGCGATGTCAATGGATGAACTAGAGGGCTTTGAGGCGTTAGATGTAGCGGTCATTCCGATTGATTCACTGAATTACGTACGCGAGGAAGCGGCAGTGATCGAAACACTTCAACGTATTTATAAGGCGTTACGTAACGGTGGTCAACTGTTCTTTGATGTCCATTCTTTATTTAAAATGAATGATATTTTCTTAGATGGTCCGTTTACGTATGATGACGGCGATATTACGTATGTATGGCACACAGAGCCGACAGACGAGGCGCATGCTATCGCGTCACAAATTACGTTTTTTGTACGTGAGCAGTCGGGCTTATTCGAGCGTTTTGATGAAGAGCATTACCAGCGTTCTTATGCGCCGGAGCAGTACGTTACGTGGCTACAGCAAATTGGCTTTAGCGATGTAACGGTGACAGCAGATTGGTCAAACGAAGCGCCTGAAGATGATAGCGAACGTATTTTTATTCGCGCTGTAAAATAAGGCTAGTCAATAAAAGAGGAATCAGTTATAGTGGAGGTGTCTCCATATAACCGATTCCTCTTTTATATGTGTACGGAGGTTTTTTGAAGATGCCTTATGTTAAATATGCCGCTGTTCCAGCAGCCGCCATACTCCTCTTTTTATTTTTCTTCATCACCGAGCGTGATACTGAACCAATGGCACTCCCGCCAATTGAAGCTACACCACAAACAGAACTCGAAACGTCAGAACAACAACCCATTGAAGCAGAGCCACCACAAAACGTCACAGTCGATGTAAAGGGCGCGGTGCATTATCCAGGTGTATATACATTTACAGCAGAACAGCGCATTGTAGACGCAATAGAAGCGGCTGGAGGCTATGTAGATGACGCGGATAGTACACTTATTAACCATGCGCAAAAATTAGCGGATGAGCTTATCATTTATGTCCCGCGTCACGGAGAAGAGATACCCGTATTGCCAACAGCCTCAGTAGCGACCGCTGACGCCTCTTCAAGTACATCACTCATTAATATTAATACAGCGACAGAACAGCAGCTGCAAGAGCTTCCGGGTATAGGTCCAGCAAAAGCCGCTGCGATTGTCGCGCATCGCCAAGAACATGGTACATTTTCCACGACAGATGGTTTGAAGGATGTCAGCGGTATTGGTGATAAATCATTTGAACAATTGTCAGACCTCATAACAGTGAAATAACGCTAGTCAAACTTTTCGGAACAGTCTACACTAATAACGTATAAAAGAGTGGAGGGTGTTATATGGAACGCATTACATGGAATCAATTTTTTATGGCACAAAGTCATTTACTCGCATTACGTAGCACATGTACCCGTTTGGCAGTAGGTGCCATTATTGTACGGGAACATCGCGTCATTGCAGGCGGATACAACGGTTCAATTTCTGGCGGTGACCACTGTATAGACCATGGCTGTTATGTTATTGATAATCACTGCGTACGTACCGTTCATGCAGAGATGAATGCTTTACTACAATGTGCAAAATACGGCACACAAACGAATGGCGCAGCAGTTTATGTCACACATTTCCCGTGCTTGCCGTGTACGAAATCGATCATTCAAGCAGGTATTTCACATGTGTATTATGCTCAAGATTATAAAAATCATGCGTATGCGATTGAACTGTTACAGCAGGCAGGCGTTGAAGTCGTACAAGTGCCGTTTGACGAACGTACCGTTGATTTTTTACAACAAGAAAAATTAATGCTTTATATGGAAATGCTTGATGAATTGCGTGTAAATGGCGCTCTGCCAGAAAAAGTGAGGTCCTTTGAGCAAAGGGTGAACGAATTATTTGCGCAACAATTATCCGTATAAATGGTTGATTGCAGCAGTCAGTGCATTGATTGGTATTGTCGCAAGCTATGTACATATGCAGGCACTGTTGGCAGTCGTATTACTAGTCGGTTGGTTACTGTATAAAAAACAAACGCGCACAATGTATGGCTGTGCGGTGCTCGTGCTTTTATGTGCATATAGTTATAGTGAATACGTGCAATGGACGCTAACAAAGCCAGTTACGCATGAACAGCTATTAACGTGGACGGGGCGTTATACGATTAGTGGCGATACATTGCGCGGCTTTGCGACAAATACTGAGCGACAAAAATTGTATGTGATGTATGAGTTTACAACAGCGCAAGAGAAGACACAATTTGAGAACGAAGGCTTAGCGGGACGACAATTTTACGCGCAAGGCGAGCTTGTCGCACCGCGCGAGCCGAATCACCAGTATGGTTTTCAAATGGATGCCTATATTCGGTCACAGCGCGCACAAGGTGTCTATGAAGTTATATCTTGGCAAGAACAAACGTCGAAGCAAACGCTCGTGCAGTTTCTCGACAAATGGCGTTTAACGTTGAACCAATATATTGATAATAAATTTCCGCAAAGCCTAGCACCAGAAGCGAAAGCATTATTGTTTGGCGACCAGCAAGAAACGGAAGAAGAAGCGCAGCGGGCCTATTTAGCACTCGGCATTACGCATTTATTTGCGATTTCAGGGTTGCATATCGCCTTGTTAGCATGGGGGTTATATGCCATTTGTGTGCGGTGTGGTATGCGCAAGGAAATCGCTCATATTATGTTGCTCATCATGTTGCCTGTTTACGGCGTGTTAGCAGGTGGTGCACCGTCTGTTTGGCGAGCGGTTAGCTTTGTTGAAATTGCGTTACTGTTACAGTTTTTACGGAAGCCGATTCCGTTGTCATCGATTATTTGCATTAGCTTTTTAGGCTATGTTCTCGTCAATCCAGGTGTTGTGTTTCAAATTGGCTTTCAATTATCGTATTTAGCTTCACTTGCGTTACTTTATAGTGGCGCTATTTTACAGCGCTCTTCAAACTTTTGGATGCAATCGTTTTTAGTAACGGTTGTATGTCAACTCCTTACGTATCCTCTTTTACTCCATCATTTTTTCGCATTATCGCTATCCTCATTTTTTGTGAACGTCATTTTTGTCCCGCTTTTTTCTTTTATTATTTTACCGATTAATGTGCTATTTTTTGTGTTGCCCGAATTTTTGAGTGATAGATTATTTCCTCTTTATGAAACACCGCGTGTATTACTGCAACAATTTATTTATTGGTTAGGCAGCTTACCATATCAGCAATGGGTGAGTGGGCGACCTGCATTAGGGCTTTGTGTACTTGCTTATGTATCTGTGTTTATGACATTTGTCGCGATAGAACGTCGTGTGCGCTGGCGAAAAATCGCTGTCATATTATTCGTACCGGTTCTTTGTATTGAAGTGATGAGCGTATTATCTGTTCGTCATGTCACACTGCATTTTATCAATGTCGGGCAAGGAGACGCGGTGCTCATTGAATTGCCGTACCGTGAAAAGGTTATTCTCGTTGATGCAGGCGGTGTTCTACGCTTTAACGAAGAGGACTGGCAGCGAGGACGTGATTTTGAAGTGGGGAGAGAAATTGTTGTGCCGTATATAAAAGGGCTTGGTATTGCGACGATTGATACGCTTGTGCTAACACATGCTGACGCTGATCATATAGAGGGAGCAGAAGAAATTTTAGAAGAACTGCGTGTAAAAGACGTGCATATTTCGCCGAATATGTGGCAAGAGGATACGATGCAACATGTTGTTGAAACCGTAAAGGAGCAGCGCATTGTGTTACATGAAAAAATCGCGGGCGATAAGTGGGGAACGAAAGATGTTCTTTTGCAGTATGTTTCACCGCAAGATACCGTATATGAAGGAAATGATGACTCATTAGTATTACTACTGCAAACAAAGTGGCATAAAGTGTTACTAACTGGAGATGTAGAGGCAAGTGGTGAGGCAGAGCTTGTGAAGGATTACGGACAAACGCTCAGCGGATTAACCTTGCTAAAGGCGGGGCATCACGGCAGTAAAACGTCCAGTACAGAGGCGTTCATTCAAGCGACGATGCCACGTGTCGTTATTTTTAGTGCAGGGAAGGATAATCGCTATGGACACCCACATAACGACGTTGTTGCACGTTTTCAAGCGATTGACGCCTATATGTGGCAAACAGGTGAGCAAGGAACATTAAAAGTTACGCTTACACCGCACGTACAGCTTCTTAAACAATAAAAGCAAAGCTGCATCATGCAACTTTGCTTCGTCGTTCATCGGAATTCCTTATGCGTTAATAAATTGAATAATCGTTGCAATAATAAACATCGTCGCAAAAAAGCCAAACGATACGACGAAGCCTACACCTGCATCAATTGCATCATTTCGTTTGCAATTTGTATTTTTGCCTTCAAAAGGATTGTGCGTCTCGACATTTACATGTGTTGGTTGTGCCATTTCATTCCCTCCTTTTCTCTTTTTTATTATAAAATATTTAGTAGAAAAAAGCCATATATGCTCGAAAATGATCAATTTCCATGAAGTGTTGATACGTTGTAAGGCAAGCGGTATAATACGAGGAGTAGAAAGTGAAGGTGGACACATGTTTTCAAAAGTTTGGCGCGACATTCAAAAAGGCGATATCGCTCCAGTCTACCTGCTTGTCGGTGAAGAAGCCTATTATGTTGATGAAACAATTGCTAAATTACGGGCAGCATTAGGTGGAGAAGATGCAGAATATGCACAGTTTGATTGTGCAGAGCAACCAGTAGATTTTGTGATGGACGAAGCAGATACGATTCCGTTTTTTTCGGAACGTAAGCTTGTAGTAGCACGAAATGCGAGCTTTTTGCGCGCAACAGAAAAAGGAAAAGAAAAAATAGAGCACGACTTAAAACGTTTAGAAGCATGGCTTGGTCATCCGACAGCGCAATGTGTGACCGTTTTTGTAGCGCCATATGAAAAATTAGATGAACGTAAAAAGGTAACAAAATTACTGAAGCAACATGCGGTACTGCTAGAAGCACAAGTGCCGAAAGAGCAAGATTTAGCGATATGGATTCAACACGAGATTCGCGCGCAGCAAGGGCAAATTACAGAAGATGCCATCGGAAAGCTGATGGAAATGGTCGGCACGAATATGCTGCAAATGCGTATGGAAATCGAGAAATTATTATTATTTGTTGGTCCTGACGCGGTGATTCAAGTAGAAGATGTTGAAAACTTAGTTGCCAAAACATTAGAGCATGATGCATTTAAAATGCTCAATGCTTATTTAGCGCGTGATGTGGCAACGGCTGTAACGATTTATCATGAATTATTACGACAAAAAGAAGAGCCGATTATGCTTGTTGGTTTATTAGCATCTAATATTCGTACGATGAATAATGTATACTATTTGCAAAAAAAGGGCTATCATCCACAGCAAATTGCGAAGCAGCTTAAAATCCATCCGTACCGCGTGAAATTGATGGTTGAAAATCGTCAGCGCCCATCTGAGGAACGGTTATTAAAAGCATTGCATCGTTTAGCGGATGTGGATTTGAAATTAAAAACAACAGGTGGCAATCGTGAGCGACATCTCGAATTATTTTTAATTCAGCCGTTATAAATGATAAAAAGCGCAGGCACGAACGAATGATTTCGTTTATGCCTGCGCTTTTATGTATGTGCGTATACGAAAAAAGAGACAATCACGAGGATTGTCTCTTAGTTACACGCTTGGCTTATTTAGCAGCAAGACGTGATTTTTTACGAGCTGCAGCGTTTTTGTGGATAAGACCTTTAGAAGCAGCTTTGTCTAATGCTTTAGAAGCAGCAGCAACTAATTCAGGAGCATTTTCAGCACCAGCAACTAATGCTTGCTCAGCTTTTTTCACTGTAGTACGCATTGCAGATTTAGCTTGAGCGTTTGCAGCGTTAGCTTTTTCAGCAACTTTTACACGTTTAATAGCAGATTTAATGTTTGGCATAACTTTCACCTCCTAAAATAGGTACGAGATGATTTCTTCTCATTTTAATTTCATGTGTCAATACAACAAAAATCATTCTACCAAACGTAGAAGGGAATTGCAATAGATAAATGCAAAGAATATTTACTTGACACGTAGAACGCCGTAAAACGAACGGATATCGCTTATTTCATAGGCTGAATTCCATTTTAACAAGAAACAGAAGTATTAGGCTATATAATTTTTTCAGAAATGCTATTGTTTTATATATGGGAATTTTCTTTCTATTTCAGCGTTTGCAGAAATGTGTCACTAAATCACGGCATTTGCCATAGCTTTTCAGCATATTTCAACATTTATGTACATCGCTTGTTGTCGTTTGAGCAAATTTCATAGTATAATTCAGTATAGTTTAGAGCAGGAGTGAAAAATAAATGAATCGACAAGATCGCTTAAAGCGCCAAGAGAACATCCGTAACTTCTCTATTATCGCGCATATTGACCACGGAAAGTCGACATTAGCTGACCGTATTTTAGAAAGAACGCAAACAGTTACGCAGCGTGAAATGAAGTCACAGTTACTAGATTCAATGGATTTAGAACGTGAGCGCGGCATTACGATTAAATTAAATGCTGTACAATTGAAATATGTAGCAAAAGATGGCGAAACATATACATTACATTTAATCGACACACCAGGACACGTCGATTTCACGTATGAAGTATCTCGTTCATTAGCTGCATGTGAAGGTGCAATTTTAGTTGTCGATGCAGCACAAGGTATCGAAGCCCAAACGTTAGCAAACGTTTATTTAGCATTAGATAATGATTTAGAAATTTTACCGGTTATTAATAAAATTGATTTACCAGCAGCAGATCCAGAGCGCGTACGTGGAGAAGTGGAAGATGTTATCGGTTTAGATGCATCAGAAGCAGTACTTGCGTCTGCGAAAGCAGGTATCGGTATTGAAGATATTTTAGAACAAATCGTTGAAAAAGTGCCAGCACCACAAGGCGATCCAGATGCGCCATTACAAGCGTTAATTTTTGACTCTGTCTATGATGCCTATAAAGGGGTTATTATTTCAATTCGTATTATGGAAGGTACTGTAAAAGCTGGCGACAAAATTCGCATGATGGCAACAGGTGCTGAATTTGAAGTAATCGAAGTAGGGATTCACACGCCAAAAGCAGTGCCACAATCGGAGTTAACAGTAGGGGATGTTGGTTACTTAACAGCATCTATTAAAAACGTTGGTGATACACGCGTTGGTGATACAGTAACATCTGTCAATAATCCCGCAGAAGCACCATTAGACGGTTACCGTAAATTAAATCCAATGGTATATTGCGGTCTGTATCCAATTGATACATCAAAATATAATGACTTACGTGAAGCGTTAGAAAAGTTAGAGTTAAATGACTCTGCTCTTCAATACGAAGCAGAAACGTCTCAAGCACTTGGTTTCGGTTTCCGTTGTGGTTTCTTAGGTTTATTACACATGGAAATTATTCAAGAACGTATTGAGCGTGAGTTTAATATCGATTTAATTACAACAGCACCATCTGTAATTTACAAAGTAACGCAAACAGACGGCACAGAGTTAAACGTCGACAACCCGTCGATGATGCCAGATCCACAAAAAATCGAGAAAATCGAAGAGCCATATGTAAAAGCAACAATTATGGTACCGAACGATTATGTAGGTGCGGTAATGGAGCTTTGCCAAAAGAAACGCGGTAACTTCGTTGGGATGGATTACATCGATGAAACACGTGTGAAAATTGTATACGATATGCCATTAGCAGAAATCGTGTATGATTTCTTCGACTTCTTAAAGTCAAATACAAAAGGTTATGCATCATTTGACTATGAGTTAAATGGTTACCAACCATCTAAATTAAACAAGATGGATATTTTATTAAATGGCGAGCAAGTCGATGCACTAAGCTTTATCGTACACCGTGATTTCGCATATGAGCGCGGAAAAGTAATCGTTGAGAAATTAAAAGAATTAATTCCACGTCAACAATTCGAAGTGCCTGTTCAAGCGGCAATCGGTCAAAAAATTGTGGCACGTTCAACAATTAAATCAATGGGTAAAAACGTACTTGCAAAATGTTACGGTGGTGACATTTCTCGTAAGCGTAAGTTACTTGATAAGCAAAAAGCAGGTAAGAAACGTATGAAGCAAGTTGGTTCTGTAGAAGTGCCACAAGAAGCATTCATGGCTGTACTAAAAATGGACGACACAAAATAAAGAGCATGAAAAAAGGTGAAGCGTTAATCGCTTCACCTTTTTTATGTGGCTACTGTTAAGCGACCACGTCCATTTTCTTTTGACGCATAAAGCGCATTGTCCGCTTGTTCAAAAATATGTTTAAAGCTAGTTGCGGTATCCGTCGTATGGGCAACCCCCATACTAATTGAAATATCGATAACAATATCTTGGTATGTCACTTGTAATCCACAGAGTTGTTGAAACAATATTTGTGCCTGTTCAACAGCTTCATCCGGTGTACGGCGCTGAAAAACAACGACAAATTCATCTCCGCCGTAGCGCGCGACAAGCGTTGTTTCCGCAATGACGTTTTGGCTACATTTTTTCGCGAGTGCTTGAATAGTCGCATCGCCGGCTAAATGTCCATACGTGTCGTTAATCCTTTTAAACTTATCAATATCAAACACCGCCACCGTAATCGTCTTGTTGCTGTTGACAGCTTGCTGTGCCCACTGTTCCGCCACCTCTTCTAAATAGCGTCGATTGTACACACCCGTTAAATAATCACGTTCTGCTTGTTGTTTAATTTCCGCCATTTGTTGTGTTGCGGTTGCACGTGCAAATTCTTCATTTGCATTATAGTCGAGCAGCGCCTGCAATGTACTCACATATTCTTCATAGGTCGCTAAAATTTTAGTCGGCTGTGCGAGCTTTTTGGCGAGCTGAAGCTGATGTTCGAGTAAATTTGCAGCAAACTCATAATCTTTCATATGGCTTTCACGCACTAAGCGCACCGCTTGTTTTTGCATGCGAAATGCTTGCTCATATTCTTTTAGCTGTTCGTAATACATACTATACAAATTATACGTAATCGCAAGTTGCTTCGTCGCTGAGTGATAAAAGTCGCGTCCGTTAATCGATTCGAAAATTGTTTTGGCATTTGCAAGTGCACCTTGTGCTAAATATGCGCGAATTTTAATGTTTTTGGCACTACATAAATCGACCGGTAATGACACTGGGCAACGTTTACTGCATTCAATCGCTAAATCGGTTGCAGCGAGTGTTTCGTGAAATTGTTCATCAGCGAGTGATAAATCGGCGTATAAATTTAAACAGTACGCGGCGGTTGCGTAGTCATATTGCTTGAGTGCCAATAAATACGCTTCACGGAAATAATTTTTCGCCTTTTTAAAATCTTGGCGATGTCTATATAGCAAGCCGAGCATTGGAAAAAGTTTTGTTAAGTCTGGATTGACTTGATGTCTCGTACAAAGTGATTCGTATTCATTTACAAGTTGAAATGCAGTTTTTAAGTCACCAATATTAAAGAAATCTTTCGCTAATAAAATGTGGCTGTTCAGCATGGCGTCATATGCGCCTAAATTATGAAAATCATTTTTCGCAATACGCAACATCGTAATGCTTTCTTCATATCGGCCCTCTGTTGAGCGTAAGTATGCTTCGTGCACAAGTTCCTGGGCTTGTTGATAATGAATTGAATGTGAATATTTTTCCATGTCACACCTCCAAATGAAAATAGCGAAATTCGTGAAAGAAATGATATATACGCTGTCTTATATTGTATCTAAAGTATCACTTTTTCGTGAATCATTCGATAGTATAAAGCTTTTTCGTTATGAAATAGGTATTAAGTCTTTTATTTTGCGGAGGTGAATAGTATAGAAAAATGTTTATAGCATGTTAAAATGAATAACATATTTCATAAATGAAGCATTGTTATATGTATCATATCGCAAGAAGCGCATAAGATGAAAGTAAGTTACTTAGAGAAAGTAGGGAACATTATGATACGTGGCGTCTATATCCACATACCGTTTTGTCATCAAATTTGCAATTACTGCGATTTTAATAAAGTTTTTTTCAAAAACCAGCCGGTAGATGAATACATCGAGAGCGTAGGCGAAGAGTTGCGCATGTACGCTGCTGAGCAACCAGGTCGCTTTGATGCGGTGGAAACGATTTTTTTAGGTGGGGGTACACCAACGGCATTAAGCGCTTCGCAAATTACGCGCTTGCTGGAATTGATTCGTATGTACATTCCACAGCAGCAAGTCGTTGAATTTACATCTGAAGCCAATCCTGACGAACTATCGCGTGAAAAATTAGAAGCGCTTTTAGCAGGAGGCGTTAATCGTTTAAGTATGGGTGTTCAATCATTTGACCAAGGCTTGCTGCAAAAAATCGGCCGTACACATAGTAATGAGCATGTGTATGACACGGTGCGCCTAGCAAAGGAAGTAGGCTTTACAAACATTAGTATTGATTTAATGTACGGCTTACCTGGGCAAACGATGGCACAGTGGGAAGATACGTTGGAAAAAGCATTTGCACTTAACTTGCCACATGTGTCGGCGTACTCGTTAATTGTTGAGCCGAAAACGATTTTTTATATTCAATACAATAAAGGAAAGTTACATTTGCCAACAGAAGATTTGGAGGCAGACATGTACGGACGCTTAATGGATGAAATGGAACGTCATGGACTGCATCAATATGAGATTAGTAATTTCGCTCAACCAGGTTATGATTCGATTCATAATAAAATTTATTGGGATAACGATGAATACGCTGGTTTTGGTGCAGGCGCGCACGGCTATGTCGATGGCGTACGTTATTCAAATCACGGGCCGATTAAAAAATATATGGAAGCAGTCGCAGCTGGTGAGAAGCCACTTGTGCATGAGCATACTGTCACGCGTGAGGAACGTATCGAGGAGCAAATGTTTTTAGGACTGCGTAAAACAGCTGGTGTCACACATACAGAATTTACGCGTAAATTTAACGAGCCGATGAGCGAGTTGTTTGCCGATATCATCGCAGAAGAAGTGAAAAATGGACGTTTAGAAGCGGATGCAGATGGTGTTCGATTAACGCGTAGAGGACGCTTTGTTGGTAATGAAGTATTTCAGCAATTTTTATTCTAGAATTTCGAGCGATATCGTTGACAGGTTTCGCTCCCTTTGGTAAATTAATAACAGTATTAGCACTCTTCTTCAATGAGTGCTAACAGAGGTGATGAACATGCTATCAAATCGACAGTTACAAATTTTACGAGTAATTGTAGATGATTTTATTACGTCAGCTCAGCCAGTTGGTTCTCGACAAATTTCGAAGCGCGAGGATATTTCATTTAGCCCCGCAACAATTCGAAATGAAATGGCAGACTTAGAAGAGCTTGGTTTTTTAGAAAAAACGCATACCTCTTCAGGTCGTGTCCCTTCTCAAAAAGGGTATCGTTTTTATGTCGACCATCTGCTTAAGCCTCAAGTAATTACAGCAGAAGATATTCGCCAAATCCAATCCGTCTTTTCAGACCAGATTATGGAGATGGAGCAGGTCATTCGAAAAACTGCCACGATTCTATCGGAGTTGACGTCGTATACATCGATATTGCTTGGCCCGTCTAGTAGTTCGCATAAGGTGAAGAAATTTTCACTTGTGCCTTTAACTGAAGGCAATGCGGTAGCTATTATTGTGACGGACAACGGTCATGTTGAAAATCGACTTGTTTCTGTACCCGCGCATTTAGCGCCACAGGAAATGGAGAAGATGGTCAATATTTTAAATGATCGTCTCGTAGGTGTTTCACTTGCAGATGTGCATTTGAAAATTGAATCAGAAGTCATTCAGTTAATGCATCGTCATGTTGGGCAAGTGGATGAATTTATTCGTGGGTTCTTTAACGTGCCGGATGATACAACTAATGGTAAAGTAGTATATGGTGGAAAGTTAAACATTTTAAATCAGCCTGAGTTTCATAATTTGGATAAAATCCGTTCGTTAATGGACATGATGGATGAAACGAACAATAAAGTAACATCTATTATTCGTCCAGCTAATCGGAATATTGAAATTCGTATCGGTACTGAAAATAACCATTTTGCGATGGAAGATTGCAGTATCATTACCGCTTCATTTACAACGAATGAACAGGATGAAGGGGCGATTGCGATTATCGGTCCAACGCGTATGGATTACCAGCGTGTTGTGGCATTACTTGATTTCATGAGGCAAGAATTGTCTCGGAATTATTTAAGACCGAATTAAGAGGAGGATGAACTGTGTCAGAGGAAATGAAAAAGGACGCGCCACAAACAGAAGCGGAAACGACAGAAACAGAAGCGACTGTGGCGGAACAAGCAGCTGAAGAAACAGTTGAAGAAGTGATTGAACTTACAGAAGAACAAAAACTTCAAGCTGAAATTGATGCATTAAAAGCAAAAGTAGAAGAAGAGGAAAATCGCTACTTACGTTTACGCGCAGACTTTGATAACCAACGTCGTCGTGTCGCGCAAGATCGTCAAGCAGCAGAGAAGTATCGCGCACAAGCGTTACTGACAGAGCTTCTTCCCGTATTAGATAACTTTGAACGTGCAATGCAGGTGGAAGTAACATCTGAAGAGGCACAATCTTTATATAAAGGTGTCGAAATGGTTTATAAAACATTATTAGCTGCTACTGAAAAGGAAGGCTTAACAGTCATTCCAGCAGTTGGTGCTGAATTTGACCCAAATGTACACCAAGCAGTGATGCAAGAAAATGACCCTGAACAAGCATCAGGTATCGTTTTAAAAGAATTACAAAAAGGTTACCAATTGAAAGACCGCGTATTACGCCCATCAATGGTATCTGTAAACGAATAATTCCCATTTAAATTTTAGGAGGCATTTTGAATTATGAGCAAAATTATCGGTATTGACTTAGGAACAACTAACTCATGTGTATCAGTATTAGAAGGCGGCGAGCCAGTCGTTATTCCAAACCCAGAAGGTAACCGTACAACACCATCTGTAGTTGCATTCAAAAACGGTGAAAAACAAGTTGGTGAAGTGGCGAAACGTCAAGCAGTAACAAACCCAAACACAATCATCTCTGTTAAATCATTAATGGGTACAAGCGAAAAAGTAACAGTTGAAGATAAAGACTATACACCACAAGAAGTATCAGCAATGATTTTACAATACTTAAAAGGCTATGCTGAAGACTACTTAGGCGAAAAAGTAACGAAAGCGGTAATTACAGTACCGGCTTACTTCAACGATGCACAACGCCAAGCGACAAAAGACGCTGGTAAAATTGCAGGTCTTGAAGTTGAACGTATCATTAACGAGCCAACTGCAGCAGCACTTGCATACGGTTTAGATAAACAAGATGTTGACCAAAAAATCTTAGTATTTGACTTAGGTGGCGGTACGTTCGACGTATCAATTCTTGAGTTAGGTGACGGTGTATTCGAAGTATTAGCAACAGCAGGTGACAACAAACTTGGTGGTGACGACTTCGACCAAAAAATTATTGATTTCTTAGTAGAAGAATTCAAAAAAGAAAACGGCATTGACTTATCAAAAGATAAAATGGCAATGCAGCGTTTAAAAGATGCAGCTGAAAAAGCGAAAAAAGACTTATCAGGTGTAACATCTACACAAATTTCATTACCATTCATCACAGCTGGTGAAGCAGGTCCATTACACTTAGAAACTTCTTTATCTCGTGCGAAATTCGATGACATTACACGCGACCTTGTAGAGCGTACAATCGTACCAACTCGCCAAGCGTTAAAAGATGCTGGTCTTTCAGCTTCTGACTTAGATAAAGTCATTTTAGTTGGTGGTTCTACGCGTATCCCAGCAGTACAAGATGCTATCAAGAAAGAAACAAACCAAGACCCACACCGTGGCGTAAACCCAGACGAAGTAGTAGCAATGGGGGCAGCCGTACAAGGTGGCGTATTAACAGGTGACGTAGAAGGCGTTGTATTACTTGACGTAACACCATTATCACTTGGTATTGAAACGATGGGTGGCGTGATGACGAAGTTAATCGAGCGTAACACAACGATTCCAACATCTAAATCACAAGTGTTCTCAACTGCAGCAGATAACCAACCAGCAGTAGACATTCACGTATTACAAGGTGAGCGTCCAATGTCAGCAGACAACAAAACATTAGGTCGTTTCCAATTAGCGGATATCCCACCAGCACCACGTGGCGTACCTCAAATCGAAGTAACATTTGATATCGACAAAAACGGTATCGTATCAGTTAAAGCGAAAGACTTAGGTACAAATAAAGAGCAAACAATCGTAATTCAATCTGATTCTGGTTTAACAGAAGAAGAGATTGAAAAAATGGTAAAAGACGCAGAAGCAAATGCAGAAGCAGATGCGAAGCGTAAAGAAGAAGCAGAAGTACGTAACGAAGCTGACCAACTTGCATTCCAAGTGGACAAAACAGTGACAGACTTAGGCGAAAACATTAACGAAGATGAAAAGAAATCAGTTGAAGATGCACGCGATGAGCTGAAAAAAGCATTAGAAGGCGACGATATCGAAGCAATCAAAGCTGGTAAAGAAAAATTAGAAGGTATTTTACAACCTCTAATCATGAAAATGTATGAGCAAGCAGCAGCGGCTCAACAAGCAGCACAAGGCGGCGAAGGTTTTGACGGTGCACAAGACGCTGGCAAAAAAGATGACGGCATTGTAGATGCAGACTTTGAAGAAGTAAAAGACGATAAATAATTCGTAATATACGTACGCACACGAAAAGCCAAAGACCGGTACAAACGGCTTTGGCTTTTTCGTGGTAATTGGTACGTGAAATGTTATAAAATGCATGTTGTAATTGAACGAGGCGTGTTACAATAAGCCTTATGTAAAAAGAGCGGAGAGTGAACCATGAGTAAACGTGATTACTACGAAGTGCTAGGCGTGGCTAAATCAGCGTCAGCAGATGAAATTAAAAAAGCATACCGTAAATTATCAAAACAATACCATCCAGACATTAATAAAGAAGAAGGCGCAGATGCGAAGTTCAAAGAAATCGCAGAAGCCTATGAAGTATTATCAGACCCACAAAAGAAATCGCGCTATGACCAATTCGGACACCAAGACCCAGGTGCAGGCTTTGGTGGCGGAGGCGGTTTCGGCGGCTTCGATGATATTTTTAGCTCATTCTTCGGTGGTGGCGGTCGTCGTGACCCGAATGCGCCACGTAAAGGGGATGACTTACAGTACCGCATGAACATTAATTTCGAGGAAGCTGTTTTTGGTAAGGAAACAGAAATCGAAATTCCAAAAGAAGAAAACTGTGGTACATGTAATGGCTCAGGTGCTAAGCCTGGCTCAGATGTGAAAACATGTTCAACGTGTGGCGGCGCTGGTGAAGTAAACCAAGCTGTTGATACACCATTTGGTCGTATGATGAACCGTACAACATGTCGCACATGTCGCGGTGAAGGGAAAATTATCGCAGACAAATGTGGTACATGTCACGGTAACGGTAAAGTAAAAGTAACGAAGAAAATTAAAGTAACGATTCCTGCAGGTGTAGACGATGGTCAACAGCTACGTGTATCGGGTCAAGGTGAACCAGGTATTAACGGTGGTCCAGCGGGTGACTTGTATATCGTATTCCGCGTACGTCAGCACGAACAATTCGAGCGTGACGGCGATGATATTTACTACGAGTTAAAATTAACATTTGCGCAAGCAGCACTTGGTGATGAAATTGAAGTGCCAACTGTACATGGTAAAGTCAAATTACGCATTCCAGCTGGTACACAAACAGGCACACAAATGCGCTTAAAAGGCAAAGGTGTTAAAAACGTCCATGGCTACGGGCAAGGTGACCAACATGTTATTATTCGTGTACAAACGCCACAAGACTTAAGCGAACGCCAAAAAGAATTACTACGTGAGTTTGCAGAAATTAGTGGTGACATTCCAGAAGAGCAAAGCAGCTCATTATTTGACCGTCTGAAAAAGCGTTTTACAGAAAAGTAACATCAAGCAATTGACACATCATGCAAGTAAAACGACTAGCACGATTCCGATATAAAGTGAGGCGTATGCAATGGCGAAAAATTATTATGATGTATTAGGTGTCAGTAAAACAGCGACAGCAGATGATATAAAAAAAGCATTTCGAAAGCTGTCAAAACAATATCATCCCGATATTAATAAAGCGGCAGATGCAAATGAAAAATTTAAAGAAATCAATGAAGCGTACGAAACATTAAGTGACCCGAAAAAACGTCAAGACTATGATAGGTTGCAAGACTCGCCATTTGGGCGTGGGGGTTATACAGGTGGTGGTAGTCGCACATATACTGGCGGCTCTCCGTTCGGGGATGCAACAGCAGACGATTTCGGTGGTTTTGGCGGTTTTGGTGACTTTAGTGATATTTTCAGCGATTTCTTTGGTGGTGCTGGCGGTGGCTTTTCACAGCAAGCAACGCGCCCAAGAAAAGGTGACGACATTGAATACCGCGTAACGCTGGACTTTTTAGAAGCGGCACTTGGCAAAACGATGTCGTTGACACTTAACGGTAAAACGTTAAGTGTCAACATTCCAGCAGGGATTGACGAAGGGCAAAAGGTGCGCTTAGCTGGCCAAGGACACCCAGGTAATAACGGCGGTCCTGCTGGAGATGTGATTATTAGCTGTCATATTCGTCCGTCTGCTACGTTTAGACGTGACGGTTTAAATATCGAAAGTGATGTGACGATTCGTTTTTCAGAAGCGGCACTTGGAACGAAGGCGACCGTCAAAACATTAACGAGTCAAGTAAGTTTAAATATCCCAGCAGGTACACAAAGCGGAGCAAAACTGCGTCTACGTGGTAAAGGGATTCAAAAGAAAAATGGTGAACAAGGCGATCATTTTGTCGTTGTGCGCGTGAAAACGCCACAACAATTAACAGATAGAGAAAAAGAGCTGTTTGAAGAGTTGTCGCGCCTAGAGAAATAAACATAATGATTGAGGAGTTGAGCGAATCGTGAAATGGACAGAAGTATCAATCCACACGACAAATGAGGCAGTTGAGGCTGTATCAAATATTTTACATGAAGCAGGAGCAAGTGGGGTTGTTATTGAGGACTCAGTAGACTTCGATAAAGAGCGCGCAGACCAATTTGGTGAAATTTATGCACTAAAGCAAGAGGATTTCCCGACAGATGGTGTGATTGTAAAAGCATATTTACCAGAATCAAGCTTTATTGCAGAAACGGTAGAAGGTATCCGTTTATCAATCGAAACGTTAAAAGATTTCAATATTGATATTGGACATAATGTCGTGACGATGTGCGAAGTAAATGAAGAAGATTGGGCAACTGCGTGGAAACAATATTACCACCCTGTGAAAATTTCGAAGCGCTTTACGGTTGTACCAACATGGGAAGATTATCAGCCGGTAGCAACGGATGAATTAATTATTGAGTTAGACCCAGGTATGGCCTTTGGTACAGGGACACATCCAACAACGGTGATGTGTTTACAGGCGCTTGAAAAAGTTGTACAGTCAGAGCAAACAGTTGTCGATGTTGGTACAGGTTCAGGTGTCTTATCAATCGGTGCAGCATTACTTGGCGCTAAAGCGGTACATGCACTTGATTTAGATGAAGTAGCGGTTCGTTCAGCTCGTGAAAATATCGCGTTAAATAAAGTGGACCATATTGTGGAAGTATTCCACGGCAACTTACTAGATACGGTAAAAGAGCCAGCAGATGTGGTTGTTGCGAATATTTTAGCGGAAATTATTATGACATTTACCGATGATGCGTATTCAATCGTCAAAGACGGCGGTGTTTTCGTCACATCGGGTATTATTGGGGCGAAGCGTGATGCGGTGAAAGCAGCGTTACAAGCGTCAGGCTTTACAATTGAAGAAGTTTTAGAGATGGAAGATTGGGTCGCGATTATTGCGCGTAAGCCAGCGTAAGCAATCGGAAATAAACGGCACTAACATAGGTAACGAAAAAGGTGTTCAGCAAATTGGACACCTTTTTTTGTTGAAACGGAGGAATAGAGATGCAACGCTATTTTATTGAGCAAGCTTTTGACGGGAAAAGCGCAACATTGGCAGGCGATAGTGCAAAACATATCGCGAAAGTCATGCGTATGACAGCGGGCGACGAAATTATCGTTGTGAGCAATGGAGAAGCACATATTTGTGTGATTACACATGTTGATACAGCGATTACTGTTGAGCAAACAGGGCGTACAGTACCATCTCCTGAAATGCCGGTGCAAGTAACGATTGCTTGCGGGTTACCAAAAGGTGATAAGCTAGAGTTAATTACACAAAAAGGCACGGAACTTGGTATGTTTTCACTACTGCCATTTAAGGCGGAGCGTTCGATTGTCAAATGGGACGATAAAAAGGGCGAAAAGAAAACGGAGCGCTTGCAAAAAATTGCACTAGAAGCGGCGGAGCAATCGCATCGCACACATGTACCAGTCGTTGAAAATCCAGTGAGCTTTAAAGAGCTTTTGGCAAAAGTGAAGGACTATGATGCGGTGTTTATTGCGGATGAAGAAGATGCGAAATTAGCGGAGCGCACAAAGTTTGCGGAGAAGCTAAAAAACGTGTATGATAAAGAATCGAAATCGATTTTATGTATTTTTGGTCCTGAGGGGGGCATAGCTCGTTCTGAATCAGAGCAGCTAATACAAGCAGGCGCGCAAACGATGTCTTTAGGACCTCGCATTTTACGTGCTGAAACTGCACCGCTTTATGCGCTTGCAGCAATCTCATACGAATTTGAATGAAAGAGGTGTCTAAGCCTTGTCTAAAGTGGCTTTTCACACATTAGGATGTAAAGTAAATCATTATGAAACAGAAGCAATTTGGCAGCTGTTTAAAGAGGATGGCTATGAGCGCACAGATTTTGAGCATCAAGCCGATGTATATGTCATTAACACATGTACAGTAACGAACACTGGAGATAAAAAGTCACGTCAAGTGATTCGTCGTGCTGTTCGTCAAAACCCAGATGCTGTTATTTGTGTAACAGGTTGTTACGCACAAACATCACCAGCAGAAATTATGGCGATTCCTGGCGTTGATATTGTTGTTGGTACACAGGACCGTACAAAATTACTAGGGTTAATAGAACAATATAAAGAAGAGCGTCAACCAATTAATGCGGTACGTAATATTATGAAAAACCGTGTGTATGAAGAGTTAGATGTACCTGCGTTTACAGACCGTACACGCGCGTCACTCAAAATTCAAGAAGGTTGTAACAACTTCTGTACGTTCTGTATTATTCCTTGGGCACGTGGCTTAATGCGCTCTCGTGATCCACAAGAAGTAATTCGCCAAGCACAACAATTAGTTGATGCTGGCTATCTTGAAATTGTCTTAACAGGGATTCACACAGGTGGATATGGTCAAGACTTTAAAGATTACAATTTAGCGCAGTTATTACGTGACTTAGAAGCACAAGTAACAGGGTTAAAGCGTTTGCGTATTTCATCGATTGAAGCATCTCAATTAACGGATGAAGTGATTGAAGTGTTAAAAGAATCAAAAATTGTCGTGAACCATTTACACATCCCGATTCAATCTGGTTCAGATACGGTATTAAAGCGTATGCGTCGTAAATATACGATGGCATTCTTCTCAGAGCGTTTACGCAAACTAGAAGACGCGTTACCAGATTTAGCGGTAACATCGGATGTTATCGTTGGTTTCCCAGGTGAGACTGAAGAAGAGTTTATGGAAACATACAACTTTATTAAAGACCACCAATTCTCAGAATTACATGTATTCCCATTCTCACCACGTACAGGTACACCAGCTGCACGTATGGAAGATATGTTTGTTGATGAAGATGTGAAAAATGAGCGCGTACACCGTTTAATTTCATTAAATGACCAATTAGCGAAGCAATACGCATCTCGCTTTGAAGAAGAAGTGCTAGATGTTATTCCAGAAGAACGCTTTAAAGATAGCGAAGGCAGCAATTTATATGTAGGCTACACAGCGAACTACTTAAAAATTGTCTTTGAAGGCTCAGAAGATATGATTGGTAAACTTGTGAAAGTAAAAATTACAAAAGCAGGTTATCCATACAATGAAGGTCAATTTGTGCGTATGTTAGAAGACGATGTACAAATTGAGCAAGCAATGTAAGGATGTAGGACATCAAAATACGTTGGTGCTTCCGCATATGTAAAGTAGCAACCAAATGCAGAAAAATATCCTTCAGCAACGATAATTGCTGAAGGATATTTTTTTGTCCCAGTCACTTTATTTGATTCCAACTGCTTTTTAGGTAGGACGCTTGTTGTAAAAAAGATGTGCAATGCCTTAGAAAAGTGGGTATAGAGAACATATAAACATAAAAATTACCTCTCAGGTTGTGAATAGGATGCGTAATGACGAAAATAAGTTTGTTTTTTCAGACAGTGGTATAACATATAAAAAAATGGTATGATACATTAGAGGTACGGACAACTAAAATGTAAAGGAAGATTTAAACATGACAAACTATGCAGCAATGATTGACCATACATTATTAAAGCAAGATGCAACGAAAGCTCAAATTGAACAAATTTGTGCAGAAGCAAAAGAATACAAATTTGCATCAGTATGTGTAAATCCTACGTGGATTGAAACAGCAGCAGCATTATTAAACGGTACAGGCGTTGACGTTTGTACAGTAATTGGTTTCCCATTAGGCGCATCAACAACAGCGGTTAAAGCGTTCGAAACGCGTGACGCGATTGAAAAAGGTGCAACGGAAATTGATATGGTTATCAATGTTGGCGAACTAAAAGACGGTAACTTTGACTATGTACACCAAGATATTAAAGCGGTTGTTGACGCTGCTAACGGTACATTAGTAAAAGTAATTATCGAAACATGTTTATTAACAGATGAAGAGAAAGTGAAAGCTTGTGAATTATCAGTAGCAGCAGGCGCGAACTTCGTGAAAACATCTACAGGTTTCTCAACGGGTGGCGCTACACCAGAAGATATCGCATTAATGCGTAAAACTGTAGGTCCAGACTTAGGTGTAAAAGCATCTGGTGGCGTACGTAGTTTAGAAGATATGAAGGCAATGATTGCAAACGGTGCAACACGTATTGGTGCTTCTTCAGGCGTTGCAATTATGAACGGTTTAACGTCAGAATCTAATTATTAATTTTTCACACGATATTGTTGACCTATACAAATGTATGAGTTATAATATTTCAGTACCCCACATTAGAAACGCTAATGTGTGAGTACTGACGTGTGTTCGGAGGGAGGGAAAGAGAGATGTCAAAAACTGTTGTTCGCAAAAACGAATCGCTTGAAGATGCTCTTCGCCGCTTCAAACGTACTGTATCAAAATCAGGTACAATTCAAGAAGTTAGAAAGCGCGAGTTCTACGAAAAACCTAGCGTAAAACGTAAGAAGAAATCAGAAGCTGCACGTAAACGTAAGTGGTAATTTCCTAAAAAATCCCTACGTTCAAACCACGCAATTCTATGATTCACTGAACAGACAAATGAACACAAGGCTAGCAAGCAATTGCTAGCCTTGTTTTTGTTTTGTCTGCTTTTTTGCGTTTTATGTCGCAGTCATTGTCTCCCTTTTCAAAACATAGTACACTTAATTTACTGTTTATTATGAATAGTCGTAATAAAAGAGGTGGAGGAGAGATTGAGATGAGTACAGCGCAACAAGGTTATTTTGGACAATTTGGCGGGAGCTTTGTGCCACCTGCATTACAGCAAGTATTACAGCATTTAGATGATAATTTTCAACGTTTAAAGGATGATGAGGCGTTTCAACAAGAGCTTGCGTATTATCACGAAGAATATATCGGACGCACATCGCCACTATATTTTGCCGAAAACTTAACAAAGCAAGCAGGTGGTGCGAAAATTTATTTGAAACGTGAAGATTTAAACCATACAGGCTCACATAAAATTAATAATGTATTAGGTCAAATTTTACTCGCTAAACATATGGGTGCAAAACGTGTCATTGCCGAAACAGGCGCAGGTCAGCACGGCGTTGCAACGGCAACGGCATGTGCGATGTTTGGCATGGAATGTGTCATTTATATGGGCGCAGAAGATACGAAACGCCAAGCGCTGAATGTTTTCCGTATGGAGTTATTAGGTGCGAAAGTTGTTGCCGTACATAAAGGGCAAGGGCGTTTAAAAGATGCTGTTGACGAAGCATTTGCGGATTTAGTGGAAAACTATGAGCATACATTTTATTTATTAGGTTCAGCAGTAGGACCGCATCCATTTCCATCAATCGTGAAGCATTTCCAACAAGTGATTAGCGTTGAAAGTCGCCAGCAAGTGTTAGCGAAGGAGCAAAAACTACCAACAGCAGTCATTGCGTGTATTGGTGGCGGAAGTAATGCGATTGGGTCGTTTGCAGCGTATTTAGATGACCCGGAAGTGCGTTTAATTGGTGTAGAGCCGTCAGAAGCGGCAACGATGGCACACGGCGTGCCAGCTGAGTTACACGGTTTTAAATGCTATGTGTTACTGGATGAAGACGGCAATCCACAGCCTACGTATTCGATTGCAGCAGGTTTAGATTACCCAGGTGTTGGACCAGAACACAGCTATTTAAAAGAAAATGGTCGCGCGGAATATGTCAATGTTTCGGGACAAGAAGCATTAGAAGCGTTCCAATTATTAAGCCGTGCAGAAGGGATTATTCCAGCACTTGAAAGTTCACATGCCGTTGCTTATGCGATGAAACTCGCGCCAACGTTAGCGCCAGAGGATGTGCTCGTTGTGACAGTTTCAGGACGCGGCGACAAAGATGTCGAGCAAGTGTTTAACATGCTAAAAACACAATAATGTATGCAAAAACTGCATAGAGTGATTCGCAAAACAGTGCTGAGCATGAAAAATGCTCGCGCTGTTTTTGTATTTGCTCGTCTATGTTTTGGAATGCTCGCATATTTATATGCATTTTTTTAAAAGAAATTTATAAAAAGTGAAACTTTCAACGAAATAATACGTAGAAAAGTTATACAATAGAATAAGGAAGGAGGAAGACTATGCGAAACATACGGATTGCTAGTTATTTGTGTGTCCTAATGATGTCTTGCTTGCTCATTGTCCCTTCTTTTACGACAGCGAAAACGCAGGAAGTGGTGTATACCGTTCCGATTCATGATAATGTGGAACGTGGTTTATATGCGTTTTTGGAGCGTTCTTTTGATGAGGCAATGGCGCAGGAAGCTGATTTGATTGTACTCGATGTGCATACACCGGGTGGAGAAGTAGCGGCAGCGGCGGATATTGCGAAGTTGATTGATACAATTCCAATTGATACTGTAGCATACGTCAATACGAAAGCGCATTCAGCGGGTGCATTTATTGCGTTACATGCGGATGAAATTTATATGACACCGGATGGTACGATGGGTGCAGCTGCAGTCATTGATAGCCAAGGAAATGCCGCGTCTCAAAAGGCGAATAGCGCATGGATTGCACAAATGCGTAGCGCTGCAGAGTTACACGGACGCGACCCACAATTTGCGCAAGCGATGGCAGATGTTACGGTAGATTTACCACAATATCGTGCAGGAGAAGGTGCATTACTCACTTTTTCAGCATCTGAAGCGATTGATGAAGGCTATGCGAATGGTATCGCAGAAACAATCGATGAGTTACTGGCTCAAAAAGATTATGAAGGTGCAGAAGTGATCGCGATGGAAACGACATTTGCTGAGGATTTAGCACGTTTTATTACGAATCCAATTATCGTACCCATTTTATTGTCGTTAGCAAGTCTTGGATTGGTACTTGAGCTTTATTCTCCAGGTTTTGGTGTGCCAGGTGCAATTGGTTTATCCGCACTTATTTTATTTTTCTTTGGGCATACAGTGGCTGGCTTTGCCGGTTACGAATCGATTTTATTATTCGTAATTGGTTTCGGTCTCCTCATTGCTGAAATCTTCTTGCCTGGAGGAGTTGTAGGTATAGTAGGTGGAGGGCTTATGATTGCAGGTTTGCTCGGTGCAGGAGCAAGTGTCACTCATATGGCGTATTCTATTTTAGTTGCAATGGTTGTTGCAGCGATTGGAATGGTGGTTGTCATGAAATTCTTTGGTAAAAAACTGCATATGTTAAACAAGCTCGTGTTGCGCGATGCAACAACAACAGAAGAGGGCTATGTGTCCAATGTGAATCGCATTGATTTAATTGGACGTCAAGGCATTACGCAAACGCAATTACGTCCAGCAGGTGTCATGGACATCGAAAAGGAACGACTAGATGTCGTATCGGACGGTCGCTTTATTGAAAAAGGTAAAACTGTCGAAGTAGTAAAAGTAGAAGGTTCTCGTATTGTTGTACGAGAAGTAGATCATGTATAGGAGGGAATCGATGTGGAAATTGCTTCATTAGGATTAATTTTTACAATTGTTGTTGTATTTATTTTATTAGCGATTTTCTTTACGTTCGTACCGGTCGCACTATGGATTAGTGCAATTGCTGCAGGTGTAAAGGTAAGTATTATGACATTAATCGGTATGCGCTTACGTCGTGTAACGCCAAGCCGTATCGTCAATCCATTAATTAAGGCACATAAGGCAGGACTTGATGTGAAAATCAATCACTTAGAGTCTCACTATTTAGCCGGTGGTAACGTAGACCGCGTTGTTAACGCATTAATTGCTGCGCACCGTGCCAATATCGAATTAACGTTTGAACGTGCAGCTGCGATTGACTTAGCAGGGCGTGACGTATTAGAAGCGGTACAAATGTCGGTAAACCCGAAAGTTATCGAAACGCCATTTATCGCCGGTGTTGCAATGAACGGTATTGAAGTAAAAGCAAAAGCGCGTATTACAGTACGTGCAAACTTAGACCGTTTAGTCGGTGGTGCAGGGGAAGAAACAATTGTTGCCCGTGTAGGTGAAGGGATTGTCTCGACGATTGGTTCGGTAGACTCACATGCAAAAGTATTAGAAAATCCAGATATGATTTCACAAACAGTACTTGCAAAAGGTTTAGATTCAGGTACAGCGTTTGAAATCTTATCCATTGATATTGCCGACGTAGATGTTGGTAAAAACATCGGTGCCGAGCTACAAATCGAGCAAGCGCAAGCGGACAAAAACATCGCCCAAGCGAAAGCGGAAGAGCGTCGTGCAATGGCCGTAGCACAAGAGCAAGAGATGATTGCGAAAGTACAAGAGATGAAAGCAAAAGTAGTTGAAGCAGAAGCAGAAGTACCAATGGCGATGGCAGAAGCACTACGTACCGGTAACCTTGGCATTATGGATTATATGAACTACCGTAATGTAGAAGCGGATACATCAATGCGTGATTCAATTGCCAATGTGTCATTAGAAAAAGACGGCAAGTAAGGTATCGCGTAGAAAGGATGTGACCTTTACGTGGAAGGACTGATTATTGCCCTTATTATTGGGATTGTCTCGTCGATTTTAAATGGGAAAAGCAAAAAAGATACGTCGAAAAAACCATCGCCAGTGAAGCCGTTTATGCCACAAAAAAGCATGGACACAACCGTTTCACCAACAATACCACCTGCCACGCCAAGTCGTTCGCAGCGCCCGAAATTGGATGCCCAAATTAAATCGTTAGAAGATTTTACACGGGAAGTATTAGGGCAGTTATCGGCACAACAGCCAAAGGAACAAGCGCGCCCACAAGAGATTGTGGAGGCGGTTGTGGACAAGGTTGAAGAAGCTGTGCCGTATGTGCGTGAAGCAATGACACGAGATGACGAAGTGGTAATGCGTATTGAGCAAACCCAGCCGACGAAGCCGGCGTTTCAAATGGCATCTAGTAAGCAGGAATTACGCCGTGCTATTATTATGGCGGAAGTGTTAGGGAAACCAAAGGCGAAACGTCGTTCATCAATTTAATGAAGTAGACATGTAAACAGTGTCATAAAAAGGCCCTTTAGCAATTCATACTGCTGAAGGGCTTTATGTGTACCTCAAATGTTTTATTGTGCTATACGATTGGCGGGTTCGTATCCATAGCAGATATGATGCATGCTTATTTTTTGATTGTTATGAAAAAGTGGGCGTTTTTTGTGACAGCAACATGTGTGAAAAGGTAAAATAACATTACAAAGTGTAAGAAAGCTATGATAGAGTGAGAATAGATAGACTATTTTGTCACAACATAAGGGAGATTGAATGAATGACAGAAAATATTTCGCCATTATTATTAGATAACCCAGCTGAAGCGGTGATGCTACTTGGGATGTCTGATCAAAACTTAAAGCTGATTGAAGAAGCGTTTCATGTGCATATTATTACACGTGGAGAGACGATTCATCTTGTAGGAGAGGATGAGGCGCGCGAGCAAGTAACGCAGCTTTTAATGGCATTACTGCAAGTTGTGCGTAAAAATATTAATATTGATACGCGCGATGTGGCAACAGCAATTGAAATGACCAATAAAGGAACGATTGAATATTTTGCGGAGTTGTATGATGTTGAAATCGGTCGTACAACAAAGGGTAAGCCGATTCGTGCGAAAACGATGGGACAACGTGCGTATATTAATGCCATTCGTCATAATGATCTTGTATTCGGCATTGGCCCGGCTGGTACCGGCAAAACGTATTTAGCAGTTGTAATGGCTACACAAGCACTGAAAAACGGTCTTGTGAAGCGTATTGTTTTAACGCGTCCAGCAGTAGAGGCTGGGGAGTCATTAGGATTCTTACCAGGGGACTTAAAGGAAAAGGTAGACCCGTATTTACGTCCGCTGTATGACGCATTACACGACATGTACGGAGCAGAACAAACACAACGTTTAATTGAGCGTGGTACGATTGAAATTGCGCCGCTTGCGTATATGCGTGGGCGTACGCTAGATGATGCTTTCGTTATTTTAGATGAAGCACAAAATACGACGCACCATCAGATGAAAATGTTTTTAACACGTCTTGGCTTCGGTTCGAAAATGGTGATTACGGGCGACAAAACACAAATCGACTTACCGCGTAATACTGAAAGTGGCTTAATTGTCGCAGAGCGAACATTGAAGAAAGTACCTGATATTAAATTCCAGTTTTTAGAGCAAGGGGATGTTGTGCGTCACCCACTCGTTGCCAAGGTGATTGAGGCGTACGCAGAAGATGACGCACGATAACAACGTTGACGATAAATACAACGAGTAGCATATAGCGCTCGTAATCTGTTAGAAGCACCCATGGAAAAGCAAACCTTTCATGGGTGCTTCCTTTTTTTGTTTCATCGGCGTAAAAAACGTGAAAAAGAAATTGTACAATAGTGATACGATTTTATGACGACTTGTTGACAAATTTTTGGAGCGAAACGGCAGAAAATGATAATTTTTAAAAAATAGCAACGATACACTGTGAATTTACAAGAAGTTGTTGTTATGATAGTAACGGAGATGTGGAGGTGTAGACGTGCAACGAAAAGTAAAAAAAATTAGCGACTATATTGGCTTTCGTGCATTTTTAGTAGTTGTATTAGCGCTAATTGGCATTGTACAGTTTCTTTTTATGGAAAGCAGTGTACGAGAAGATACATATGAAATTCGTGAATTACAACTAGCAACCGAGACAATTCGTTCACCGAAGACGGTAATTGACGAACAAAAAACCGAGCAAGATCGGGCGCTCGCCGCTGAACAAGTGCAACCTGTCTATACATTAGATGAAAGCATTGCTAAAAATCAGGCAGCACGTGTGGATTCATTTTTTGGTTATATTATTGAAACGATTACAAACAGTGATGATGAAGCAACCGAAGAAGAAAAATTAGTGGCATTACGTGAACGTTTAACGCAAGTTGATGAGGCAAATTTAACGTTTCGTTTTACAGACGAACAGTTAAAGTTATTTTTACGCCAGTCGATTGTTGAGTTGGAATCGTCACGCGCATTATTATCATCAATGGTGACCGAGCTATTATCAGAGCCTATTCGTGAACAGCAAATTGCGTCATATCAAAGTCGCATTGAACAAAATGTACGCGCACAGGCGATGTTCCCAGCAGACATGCTGAATGTATTAGTGGTTATGGCACGTACGGCGATTATTGAAACAGAAGTTTATAATGAAGAAATGACAAAGGCGCGTCGTCAACAGGCGAAAAACTTAGTCGAAGAGACGCGTATTTTACAAGGGCAAGTAATTGTACAAGAAGGGGAGCGCATTACTGCTGAAATGTACCGTCAATTAACATTGCTTGGTTTAACAGAGCATCAATCGAATGTACGTGTTTTTATCGGTGTGATTACGTTAACACTCATTCAATTAATGATTTTATTCGTGATGTTTGGACGTTGGCAAGCGCCAAATGCGAAAAAACAAAATGCTATTGTCATTGTGTTTTTAGTGTACACATTAGCGTTAACGCTTTTGAAAATATTAAGCATATTAGATGACCAATTTACACTGCAACTAGCCTTTTTATTCCCGACTGCGTTAGTAGCAATGTTACTGCGCCTTTTAATTAATGAAAAGGTCGGCTTTATTGTAAGCGTGTTAATCGCTGCATCAGCAGGCTTAATGTTTAACGCGCAATTAGGGGCGATTGTGTATGTGGAAATCGTCTTATATATTTTATTTAGCAGTATCGTATCATTGCTTATTTTACGTGCTACCGAAAAATCATCGCATATTTTACGTGCGTGTATTACGGTCAGTGCGATGAATATCATTTATGTATTCTTTTATTTAGTAATGACACAGTCGAGCTATGGCATGAAGGAGCTTATTTTTTATGCGACAGCAGCGATTGTTTCGGGTGTAGGTTCAGGTGCATTAACGATTGGGCTATTACCATTCTTTGAATCCGCATTTGGTATTTTATCAACGATGCGTTTAATTGAATTATCAAATCCGAATCACCCGTTACTTAAGAAAATTTTAACGGAAGCACCGGGCACCTATCATCATAGTCTCATGGTGGCGAATTTAGCGGATGCTGCTTGTGAAGCAATTGGTGCCGACGGTTTACTTGCTCGTGTCGGCTGTTATTACCATGATATTGGTAAAACACAGCGCCCGAATTATTTTATTGAAAATCAAATGGGAAAAAATCCACATGATGACTTGCCACCAGACGAAAGTGCTCGTATTATTATTGAGCATACTACTTATGGTGCGGAGCTATTAGCAGAACATAAAATGCCAAAAGAGATTATTGATATTGCGTTACAGCATCATGGAACGAGTGAATTAAAGTTTTTTGTCTATAAAGCCAAAGAATTGGGAATAGATGTAGCAGATGCACAATTCCGTTATCCAGGGCCGAAGCCTCAGACGAAAGAAGCGGCGGTAATTAGCATTGCGGATAGCGTCGAAGCAGCTGTGCGTTCAATGAAAGAGCCGACACCTGAGAAAATTCGTGACCTTGTTCAGTCGATTATTCGTGATCGCTTAACAGACCATCAATTTGATGAATGTGATATTTCATTAAAAGAATTGAAAATGATGACCGAAGTGTTTTGTGAAACATTAAATGGTATTTTTCATTCGCGTATTGAATATCCAAAAGGATGAAAGTAGGGACAACTATGTTACACATTGACTTTTTAGATGAAACAAATGACGTACAAGAAGCACATATTGCGCTTGTATCATCATTATTACAACATGCCGCAACGATCGAACAAGTAGAAGACGGTACAGAAGTATCGGTAACGTTTGTGACGAATGATGCGATTCAAGAAATTAATCGTGATTACCGTGATAAAGACCAGCCGACAGATGTAATTTCATTTGCAATGGAAGAGCTAGGGGACGGCGAAATGGAAGTCGTGATTGAAGGCATGCCACGTATGTTAGGGGACATTATTATTTCAACAGACCGTACACGTGAGCAGGCGGCAGATTTTGGGCATTCATTTGAACGTGAGCTTGGTTTTTTAGCAGTACATGGCTTTTTACATTTACTTGGTTATGACCATATGAATGAAGCGGATGAAAAGAAAATGTTCGGCAAACAAGATGAAATTTTAGAGTCATACGGTTTAGGTCGAGACCGCAATGAACGCGCGTAAATTTTTTCGCTCATTTCGCTATGCGTTTGCCGGAATCAAAGAAGCGATGCGAGAACAAAATTTTATATTTCACATAGTAGCAACAGTTAGTGTGATACTAGCGGGATTTTATAAAGGGCTGACGATTACGCAGTGGTGCATACTGTTACTTGTAATCGGTGGAATGCTTTGTTTAGAAATGGTCAACAGTGCGCTTGAGCGCGTTGTTGACCTTGCTTCACCTTCTTTGCATCCATTGGCAAAGGCAGCGAAAGATTTAGCGGCAGGAGCAGTGCTTCTTTTTGCGCTTGTAAGTGTTATAATAGGCGTACTGATTTTTTTTGTCGCATAAAAAAGACCACATGTTAAAGGAGACGTCAGCATGAATAAACTAGAATTAATGGAACAATCAAAGGTCGCTCGCCAAAATGCGTACGTACCATATTCAAAATTTCCAGTAGGTGCGGCCTTACTTGCAAAAGATGGTACAGTATTTGAAGGCTGTAACATCGAAAATGCGAGCTTCGGTTTAACGAACTGTGCAGAGCGTACAGCTATTTTTAAAGCGGTGTCGCAAGGCGTAAAAGAGTTTGAAGCAATCGCAATCGTAGCGGATACAGAAGGACCATGTTCACCATGTGGCGCATGTCGTCAAGTAATCGCAGAATTTTGTGCACCAACAATGCCAGTATATTTAACAAATTTAAAAGGTGATGTGTTAGAAACGACTGTTGAAGCGTTACTACCAGGTGCCTTTACACCGGAGGATTTACAATAATGTTAGAACAAAAACAAGGCTATAAATCAGGGTTTATTTCAATTATCGGTCGCCCAAATGTTGGGAAATCGACGTTTTTAAACCGTGTAATTGGGCAAAAAATTGCCATTATGTCTGATAAGCCACAAACGACACGTAATAAAGTACAAGGCGTATTAACAAACACAGACAGCCAAATGATTTTCATTGATACACCAGGTATTCATAAACCAAAACATAAGCTTGGCGAATTTATGCTGAAAACAGCGAAAAATACGTTACGTGAAGTCGATTTAATTATGTTTATGGTCAATGCTGAGCAAGTGCTTGGTAAAGGTGACGAGTTCATTATGGAGCTATTAGAAGGCACAAAAACGCCGGTATTTTTAGTCATTAATAAAATTGACCAAGTGCATCCAGATGCGCTAAGTGGCATTATTGAAGGCTATAAAGAGCGTTTCGACTTTGCTGAGATTGTGCCGATTTCTGCACTACAAGGCAATAATGTCGAAAACTTATTAGCAACGATTGAATCGTATTTACCAGAAGGTCCTCAGTACTACCCTGCTGACCAAGTAACGGACCATCCAGAACGCTTTATCATTTCGGAATTAGTTCGTGAAAAGGTACTGCACTTAACACGCGAAGAAATTCCACATTCAATTGCTGTTGTTATTGATAAAATTAAGCCGGACGATGAAAAGGAAAATATGATTCGTGTACAGGCGACCATTATGGTGGAGCGTGATTCACAAAAAGGGATTGTTATCGGTAAACGCGGCGCATTATTAAAAGAAATTGGTACACGCGCGCGTAAAGATATCGAAATGCTACTTGGCTCAAAAGTATACTTAGAGCTATGGGTAAAAGTACAAAAAGACTGGCGCAATAAATCAACGCAATTACGCGATTTCGGATTCCGTGAAGACGAGTATTAATATGGTATAATAAGAAGGGGATGTCCTAGTGAATATATGGACATGCCCTTTCTTTCTGAAATTTATGCGAGAGGATGTGCGTGCCTTTGCTTCACAAATGGGAAGGCATTGTCATAAAAACAAGAGATTACGGTGAATCCAATAAAATTGTCACATTAATGACGCGAGAAGCGGGCAAAGTTGCAGTGATGGCACGTGGTGCAAAAAAGACAAAAAGTCGTTTAGCATCGGTCACACAGCCCTTTACAGTCGGCAGTTATATGGTGATGCATACATCGGGGATGGGGACGCTACAACAAGGCGAGTATTTGCATACACTACGTCATATACGTGAAGATATTGTCGCAACGGCATATGCTAGTTTTATTGTAGAGCTAGTCGAGCGTGTTGTGGAAGAAGGGTCACCACAGCCATATGCGTATGAAGTATTGCTGCAAGCATTGCAAGCGATAGAAGAAGAATACGACCCGGAAGCGATTAGCTTATTTGTTGAGTGGAAGATGTTACCGTTTATCGGTGTGCAACCAATTTTACATCAATGTGCAGGATGTGGGGCAACGGATGGTGAATTCGCGTTTTCATTTTCACAAGGTGGATTTTTATGCCATCGCTGCTTTTCATTAGATCCTTATATTATTCGCTTAACGCCAACACAGCTTAAATTAATTCGCATGTTTTATCAATTGCCAATTGAACAAGTAGGGAAATTGACGCTCAAGAAGGAAACGAAATATTTCATCCGTAAAATTGTGTCAACAATCTATGAGGAACAGGGTGGTTTGCGATTAAAAACACGTAACTTTATTGAGCAATTAGAACGAACACCACAATTGCATAGAACAAAAACAGCGACAGATGAGGAGAAACGATGATGTTTCTCCTTTTTTTATGTGGAATTACCCCTTTTTGTGTGGAAGGTTGAAATAGATGGACTTTCGGTTGATAATGAAAAAAATAAAAGTTCGAAAATCCTATCTTTTTGAAAAGTTAGGACAAATGACTTTTTATTTAAAAGCTATTCAACTAAAGGAGAGTATAACAATGAAAAAATGGTTAGCCATACCGCTCGCCGCAGCGTTACTAATAGCACCGACACAAACAGAAGCAAAAGTAGATATTTCATCGATTAGTGCAACAAACTCACACTATGAGGGTATTCATTATTTTAATCAGCTAAATGTATTTGATTATATGGGCAATAAATTTTACGCAGCCGCAAATGCCAAACGTGCAGAGGTTGCACAAGTACTGTATATGCTGTACCGTGACGAACTAAAGCCAGTACGTGCGTATAAAGGGTTTAGCGATGTACCAGGAAATCACGCGATGTATAATGCCATTAAGTGGTCGTATGAGGTAGGTATTTTTGATGGCTCGAACGGTCAATATAGCCCGAATGCCAATATTCGTCGTGACCAGTTAGCGAAGGTGCTCGTGAATGCCTTTGATTTAACGTTAAATAAAAATAATGCTTTAACATTCCGTGATGTCCCTGCGACAGATGGCTATTATGATGTTGTACGTATTTTAGCGTCACATCGCATTACAGTCGGTGACAATGGCTACTATAAGCCGAAGCAAAATGTCACAAACAGTCAGCTTTCGACCTTTGTGTATCGTTTATATAAAGCATCACAAGGAACATCAGCATCAACGGCAACCGCAACAACGTATGATACAGAGTACACATTTGATTGGACTGTCCAAACAGCAGGCGCAAATTTACGTTTACGTGGTGTTGACGGAGCGAAAAATGTTGCGAGTTATACCGCGGCAAAAGGCGATAGTATCGGGGATATTGTAGTCGGTACATCAACAAAGGCACATGTCGATAAGCGTTACACAAAGAAAGTAACATCTATTCTAAAAGGCAATGTGAACTATAAATTACCCGCATCGTCAGAATATGCAGTTGTCGATGTAGATGGACAATATATGTATTTCTTTTATGATGTGCACGCAGGAAATAAAGTGCGCGCTATTTATACGGTGAATAAAGCGTATGAGCAAGCAAAAGCAGGTTTTTATGGCAAGCCAACAGCGGATACATTGCGTGATTACGACGCGATTATGTATATGCTTGTGAACCAAACGCGTCAAGCACAAGGACTAGCAGCGCTTCAAATTTCAAGTGGCAATGAAGCCGTTGCCCAAAATCATAGTAAAGATATGGCAACGAATAAGTTCTTCAGCCATACAAATAAAAAAGGTGAAAGTCCACTACAGCGCTATAACCGAAGCGGCACAGGTAGCTTTAAAGCAGTCGGTGAAAATATCGCAATGGGACAGTTTAATGCGATTTTTGCGTTTGAAAGCTTGCATAACTCAAAAGGGCATCGTGATAATATGCTGAACAAAATATGGACGCACATGGCAATAGGTTCAGCAGTAAATAGCCAAACGCAACCGTATTATACACAGCTATTTTTCCGTTAAATGCGAAATAAAGTATTGAATATTCGAATAATTTAACGTATACTTTGGACATATATTGAAGCTGTGAAAAAGAGTAGTAGCAATTGTTTGGCACTTCAGAGAGCTAGCGGCTGGTGAGAGCTAGTGTGACGCATTGTGAATGGACTTTTGAGCTCCTTAGCGGATAATGCTAAGGCGGAGTAGCGGACGTTACATGCGCTAGTAGAGGATTACAATTTGTAATCAATAAAGGTGGCACCACGGTCTCTCGTCCTTTTTGTGACGAGGGGCCTTTTTTGTGTGGTACAAGACGAGTAGAGATGAGTAGAGAAAGAGGGAGAGCTTATGACAGTAAAGACGAGAGCCTATGTGACGAAGCAATTAGCAGGTGACACATTAACACCGATTTCATTATATAGCGCGTTAGAAGGCAAGCACAAAATGTTATTTGAATCATCAGCAAAGCATGAGGAAAGTGGACGCTATTCATTTATTGCGCTAAACCCAGTTGCAGAATTAGTCGGTACAGGAAATCAGTGTACATTTACAAAAGGCGAGGTAACAGAACAAGTCGATGAAAATGCAATTACGTATTTACGTACCGTGATGCCAACCGTTGATGAAGCTTTACCGTTTAGCTTTTTCGGTGGTGTAATTGGACATTTTGGCTATGATACCGCCTTTTATTTTGAACAGATTGGCGATGCGTTACCAGACCCGCTTGATATGCCGGATGTACACGCCTATTTTTACGATACATTTATTATATTTGACCATTTGCAACAACATGTCACACTGGCATCGATTGATATTTTCGGCGAATCGACACATGAGCAGCTAACACAAAATGTTGCTGTGATGGAGCAACATATTTATGCAGGGAAAGTATTTACAGAAGAAGAAGCGGCGACTGTGCATTTTGAGCCAACTGTACGAAAAGCGCGCTTTATTGAAATGGTAGAAACAGCAAAGGAACATATTCGTAACGGCGATATTTTCCAAGTGGTACTGTCACAGCGCTTTACATCGGCGTTTAGCGGCAATCCATTTTCACTATACCGCAAATTACGAACATCGAATGCATCGCCGTATATGTTTTATATGGACTTTGACGATTATACGATTTTAGGGACATCTCCTGAAAGTTTAATTAAAGTAAAGGATGGCTTTGTGACGACAAATCCGATTGCCGGTACGAAACCTCGCGGGAAAACAAAAGCGGAGGATGAAGCGCTTGCGAAAAGCTTATTAGCTGACGACAAGGAAATTGCCGAGCACCGCATGCTTGTCGATTTAGGGCGAAATGATATCGGGAAAATTTCTGAAATTGGTTCGGTGCATGTTGGTAAGTATATGACGATTGAATACTATAAACATGTGATGCATATTGTGTCTGAAGTAACAGGGAAACTGCGCCGTGATTATACCGCGATTGATGCGTTAATTTCAGCATTACCTGCAGGCACGGTATCAGGTGCGCCGAAAATTCGTGCGATGCAAATTATTAATGAGCAAGAAGACGTAAAGCGCGGTGTGTATGCCGGAGCAGTTGGTTATATTTCACTGAGCGGTGATATGGATTTAGCACTTGCAATTCGCACGATGGTTGTCAAGGACGGCAAAGCACATGTGCAAGCCGGAGCAGGCATTGTGTATGATTCTATACCAGAAAGCGAATATGAAGAAACATTAAATAAAGCAAAAGCATTGCTGGAGGTGCGCGCATGATTTTACTCATTGATAATTATGATTCATTTACGTATAACTTATACCAACAAGTAAGTGCTCTTTATAACGATGTACGTGTTGTGCGTAACGATGCGCTCACAATTGACGAAATTGATGCACTGCAGCCAACAGCGATTATTTTATCACCAGGACCAGGACATCCACGTGATGCTGGGCGTACCGTTGAGATTATTCAAAAGCTCCATACGAAATACCCGATTTTAGGTATTTGCTTAGGGCATCAAGCAATTGGCGAAGCATTTGGGGCATCTGTTATTCGCGCTGAACATATTATGCACGGGAAAATGTCATATATTACGCATGGTGGGCAGGATTTATTTGAAGGGCTAGCAGCGGAAGTGGAAGTAATGCGTTATCATTCACTAATTATTGCACCTGAGACGTTACCAACGCAATTACACGTTCAAGCGAAAACAACGGATGACGGTGAAATTATGGCGATTCGCCATGAACAATATCCATTATTTGGTTTGCAGTTCCATCCTGAATCGATTGGCACAGCAACAGGCGCGAAAATGGTTGAGAATTTCTTAACGCAAGTGACAAACTATTATCGTAGTGTAGAAAAAGTTTAAGAGCAACCCCCTTTTTATTACTAATACAGTTTTGAAACAGCAAAAAGATGAAAAAAAGCAATGCGATGAAGACCAAAAGAATAATCATAAAAAAATCGCATCCTATACAGAAGCCATATGTGCTCACCAAAGAAACAGTTTAGAGAACCATTTCTAAACTGTTTCTTTTCATTATAGCTGTTGCTTTAGCACATGTTTCATTTAATGAAATACAATTTTATAGTACAGTTATAAAACATAAAAATACTCGTTTTTGTTTTATATTTTATCGAAAATGCGTATTATTTATGCTTTAGGCGTTGATTTTATGCAATTTAGTGATTACAATGGACATATCAAAGGGGAAAATAGGTGGTGAATATCGTGGATGAAATAACATTTCAAAAAAATTACACGATGCAATCCGTACATAAAGTAGGGGTTATTTTACGAGCCTTTAGCGATGAAGAACCACGTTTGACATTGACGAAATTGCATAAAAAAACGGGCATTGGTATTTCAAGCTTGCAAAGGTTTTTATCCACACTTGTATATGAAGGGTTTTTGCATCGAGATGAGCAAACAAAGCAGTATGAACTTGGTTTATCCGTACTATTTCTAGGCAGATTAGTTGATAAACAGTCAAGTATTTTGAAGCATGTGAAGCCTATTTTAAAGGAGCTTAACCAATTTTCAGGGGAAAGTGTGAGCTACAATATTATTGACGGCTATGAGAGACGCTGTGTCCTTAGTTATGAAAGTGTATACTTAAATAGCCGGAAAAGCTCGGTTGGTAACACAGCACCGCTTTATATGGGCGCAACGTCAAAAAGTATTTTAGCATTTTTACACGATGAAGAATTAGAGCTTTATTTAGCACAAGTGGAAATTGAGCCACGTACAGAACAAACGGTACGAACAGTGGCGCAATTACGTGAACAACTAGTGGATGTACGCAAAAATGGCTACGCCGTGAGCTATGGTGAACGCGTCAATCATACATGTTCAATTAGTGTGCCGATTATATTAGTAGAGCGCCCAATTGGTTCCATTACAATGGCGATTCCAAAAGAGCGCTTTGACCAGTACGATTTGGATAAATTAGCGAAGCATTTACGCATCGCTGCCGAAAAGATTGAGCAAAAGATTCAATAGTGGTTGTAGATGGAAGTAGAATGTAAACCAACGCAACGAAGATTTTATAATAAAAATTGGCTACGCCGTCGTGACAAGAAGAGCGGACTTCTAGCGGACCAGTACGAGTGGAAAATTGTATGCTTATCTCTGTATGCAAAGAATTACTTGTTCGCAGGAAACGACGACGAAAATAGAAAAGTGGTAGAAGAAATGACGTCATTTCTTCTACCACTTTTTTGTCTTAGTATCAGCGTCTACGCTATACCGATAATAATTGTTGTTTATGCAATAAAGTATTAATTTTTTGGAAGGCGTGTCCAATTTGTAATGTAAAGCAATCAGGACAAGAGGTTTTAATCATTTGTAAAAATTGCCGTACAATATGTAATTGTATCGGTGATAATTGCTGTAAAACGTCACAATGTTTACATTTTCCGTGCGCATTTGTTGAAAAGTCTTGCATAAAATCGACGAACGTAATATTGCGAAAGCTTGGGTCTTCTAAGCTTTTAACCATGCGCATCGCAAACGATAAATGCTCATGCTGGAACGCTTGTTGGACAGAGCGACTAAATGCCGCTACTGAAGGTGTCAGTAATTGCATTGATAGGTCTCTCCTTTATTTTAAAATGCATGTATTATCATATACCCTTTTTCCAAAATAATAAACGTAGTGCTTTTTACAAATATTTTACATGTTCTTTAAATGAATCATATACATGTTCGTTACACTGACAAAAGATGATTAGAGGAGGCTATGTACAAATGAAAAAGGGTATTTGGGCATTTGGTGTTATGACGGCATTAACAACAACTTGGGGGGCAACACAAACAGAGGCTATGATGTTAGTAGAACAAGAAAGATACAACTCAGGTGTACAAAATGAAGATGGTGGTACGACGGAAATTGTGTCGTACAATACACATAACGACATGATTTATGTTGTGAATGGTACAACGAAAAAGGTAGAAGCGTTGCAACGTGGTGCGATGGATAAGCCGGTATTATCGATTGATTTAGCACAGGCGTTACGCGATGTGAAACCAGACTTTACATACGGTGATTTATCGAGTGTGAGTGTATCCCCAACAACGAATATGATTGCGGTTGCTGTACAAGCAGCAAGCTATGATGAAGCTGGCTTAGCGGTGATTTTAGATGCAGAAGGTAATATTTTACACGCAATTGAAGCGGGTATTCAACCTGATAATATTACATTTACACCAGACGGTACAAAAATTTTAGTGGCAAATGAAGGCGAACCGCGTGAAGGCTATGACGCACCTGCAGTTGACCCACAAGGTACAATTACAGTTATCGACGTAACGAATGATATGACGGCACAGCATTTAACATTCGAAGCATTCGATACGGAAACGGCGCGTCAACAATTAGCAGATGCAGGTGTCATTATGAAAGAACATACAGCACCTTCTGTTGATTTAGAGCCAGAATACATTGCTGTTGCAGAGACAAGCGATGTTGCATATGTGGCATTACAAGAAAATAATGCGGTCGCAACGATTGACTTAAAAGCTGGCAAAATTATTGATGTCAAAGGGCTTGGTGAAAAAGATCATTCACAGCCGGAGAATGCACTTGATATTCACAAAGACGATGTTATTAACATTGCACCAGCACCGTATAAAGGGTTATATATGCCAGACGGGATGGCTGTTTACACAGTTGCGGGGAAAAACTATATCGTGACAGCAAATGAAGGCGATGCACGTGAATGGGGTACACATATTAATGAGCGAGAAATCGAAATTGATGGCAACGAAATTGTGTTTTTTGACCCGACAGAATATGACGGTGTGAATAAAGAAGCGCAATATATTTTTGGCGGACGTTCATTCTCGATTTTTGATGCAGCGACAATGGAATTAGTATTTGATAGCGGCAGCGACTTTGAACGTATTACAGCGCAACGTTTCCCACAACATTTCAATGCCAATAACACAAATGTTAAGCTTGATAATCGCAGTGGCAAAAAAGGGCCGGAACCAGAAGATGTGAAACTTGGCGAAGTGAACGGCAAAATTTATGCCTTTATCGGACTAGAGCGTATTGGTGGGGTCATGATGTATGATATTACAACACCAGCGCAAAGTAAGTTTGTTGATTATATTAGTACACGTGATGTAAGTGAGGATATAGCAGGTGATGTATCACCAGAAGGCTTAGCATTTATTGGTGGGGATAAGCCGACACTTGTTGTCGGACATGAGGTGAGTGGTACGGTAACAACATTTGCAATTACCGATAAACCAGCAATGCCAGCACCGACATTTACAGATATCAGCAATAACTGGGCGAAAGCATCGATTGAGCGTGTGTACGAGGCAGGCTTAATGAAAGGCGTATCATCCGCGAAGTTTGCGCCGCAACAAGTGATGACACGCGCACAAGTCGCTGTAACATTACAGCGCTATACGAAAGGCATGGTTACACAGACGCCTGAAGTGAAGGATATTCCTGATAATGCGCATTATGCGTCTGCTGTACAATGGGCACTTTATACGCGTGTACTAACAGCAACGAATGAGCAAGTACAGCCAGGAAAAGCGATTACACGTGCAGATTTTGCGGTTGCTTTATATGAAGTGTTACAAATGCAAGGCAAGCGATTTACAAATGAAGCGGCAAGTTATACGGATATCGAAGCCGTAACCCTGCAACAACGCACAGCGATTGCGGCATTACAACAAGCGGGCATTATGCAAGGCAATGGCGATACATTCCGTCCGAACGGCACAATGACGCGCGCGCACGTAGCGACGGTGTTAGCGCGTTTAATTGAAAAATAGTGCTGGAAAAATTCCATCTATTTATGGTATGCTGAAGTGTATGCGAAATCCGCATAAAAGGCTATCAGTGATATCCTGCAAATATACATGATAGGTGGAAGACAGAAATGGAATACCAAGTACTATTATATTATCATTACACAAAAATCGAAGACCCAGAAGCATTTGCAGCAAAGCATTTAGCGGACTGTAAAGAAATCGGCTTATTAGGGCGAATTTTAGTTGCGCACGAAGGGATTAACGGTACAGTATCGGGCACAATTGAACAAACAGAAAAATACGCAGAAATGATGCAAAACGATCCTGTATTTGAAGGAATTGTTTTCAAAATTGACTCAGCGGAGCACCACGCATTCAAAAAGATGCACGTGCGCCCACGTCCAGAGCTTGTAAACTTAAGCTTAGAAAACGATATTAACCCACATGAAATTACAGGTGATTATTTATCACCGGCTGAATTTATGGAAGAAATGCAAAAAGAAGATACAATCATTTTAGATGTGCGTAATAACTATGAGTATGAAGTAGGTCACTTCCGTGGCGCAATTATGCCAGATGTTGAAACTTTCCGTGACACGCCGCAATGGGTGCTTGAAAATAAGCATTTATTTGAAGGTAAACGCGTTTTAACATATTGTACAGGTGGTATTCGCTGTGAAAAATTCTCAGGCTGGTTAAAGCGTGAAGGTATCGGTGAATCTGTCGGACAATTACACGGCGGTGTGGCGACATATGCCAAAGATGAAGAAACAAAAGGTCAATTATGGGACGGTCAAATGTACGTTTTTGATGAGCGTTTAACAGTGCCGATTAACCAAGTTGAACATGTAATCGTTGGTAAGGACCACTTTGATGGTACACCTTGTGAGCGTTGCATGAACTGTTCGAACCCACAATGTAATAAAAAGATTATTGCCTCTGAGGAAAACGAACATAAACATTTAGGTGGCTGTACGATTGAATGTACATTAAGCCCAAATAACCGTTATGTAGCAAAGCATGGTTTAACACAAGAAGAAGTGGCAGAACGTGTAGCGGCATTACAACAAGAATACGCACAAGTGTAATAAAAAAGCGAGCAGTGAAGAGGAACATTACCTTTTCACTGCTCGTTTTTATTGACGCAATAACAAAAGAGCATGTGTATAATTTGTGTAGAGCAAGAAAACACCCTTTCGAAAATTTTCGAAAGGGTGTTTGTGCTTACGTAAATAATCGTGGATTAAAATTGTAAGTGAGACTCGATATACGCTTTTACGTCTGCGATTGGCATACGTACTTGCTCCATTGAATCGCGGTGACGTACTGTTACTTGACCGTCTTCTTTAGAATCGAAATCGTATGTGATACAGAATGGTGTACCGATTTCGTCTTGACGACGGTAACGTTTACCGATTGATTGAGACTCATCGAAGTCTACTGGGAATGATTTGCGTAGGTCAGCCCATACGTCACCAGCTTCTTCTGATAATTTTTTTGATAATGGTAATACAGCTGCTTTAAATGGTGCTAAAGCAGGGTGGAAGCGTAATACTGTACGTACATCGCCGCCTTCTAGCTCTTCTTCATCAAATGCATCGCAAAGGAAGGCAAGTGTTACACGGTCAGCACCTAAAGATGGCTCGATGCAGTATGGCACGTAACGCTCGTTTGTCGTTTGGTCGATGTATGTGAAGTCTTCACCAGAATGCTCCATATGTTGTTTTAAGTCGAAGTCTGTACGGTCAGCGATACCCCAAAGCTCGCCCCAACCGAATGGGAAGCGGAATTCGATATCTGTTGTTGCGTTAGAGTAGTGTGATAACTCATCGTCTTCGTGGTCACGTAAACGCATAGACTCTTCTTTCATGCCTAAGTTTAATAACCAGTTTTTACAAAATTCTTTCCAATATGCATGCCACTCAAGGTCTTCACCTGGTTTACAGAAGAATTCAAGTTCCATTTGTTCGAATTCACGTGTACGGAATGTGAAGTTACCTGGTGTAATTTCGTTACGGAATGATTTACCAACTTGCGCAATACCAAATGGCATCTTTTTACGCATTGAGCGTTGTACGTTTTTAAAGTTTACAAAGATCCCTTGTGCTGTTTCAGGACGTAAGAAAATTTCGTTTGTAGAAGATTCTGTTACACCTTGGAATGTTTTGAACATTAAGTTGAATTGACGAATATCTGTCCAGTCAGCTTTGTCACACTCTGGGCATGTTACTGATAGCTCTTCCATTTTTGCTTTCATTTGGTCGAATGTCATACCGTCAACGATAATTTCTTCGCCCGTTTGTGCAAGGTTTGCATCTTCAATTAATTTGTCAGCACGGTGACGCGCTTTACATGCTTTACAGTCGATCATTGGGTCGTTGAAGTTACCAACATGACCTGATGCAACCCATGCTTTTGGATTCATTAAAATAGCAGCGTCTAAACCTACGTTGTGCTCAGACTCCTGTACGAATTTTTGCCACCATGCTTTTTTTACGTTGTTTTTAAGTTCAACACCTAGTGGACCGTAATCCCATGTGTTAGCTAAACCACCATAAATTTCAGAACCTGGGAAGACGAAACCACGTTGTTTTGCGATTGATACGATTGTTTCCATTGTTTTTGCCATGAAAATGACCTCCTCTAAAATTGTGTGAAAAAACTGAAAAGCACCCGTCTCTGGGCACTTAACATGCCCAGGGACGAGTGCTATGACCCGCGGTTCCACCCTGATTGATATAAACGTCTAATCCGAATCAAAAATGATTGGTTCATATACATTGAATTGTTTGAATATTCATGTATGTTGTTTATATCCTCTTTTATAAAAATTGGCTCTGGGGTGCCTTTTCACTTATGATACAGGCTTTCACCATCCCTGCTCGCTTCGCTTATAAGTTACTTATTAAAATCCCTTCATCGCCTCATATGCAATTTGTATACAAAAAACTTTGTAACATGGTATCATTGTAACACGGTAAACTTTTCTTCGCAATACGTGAAGAATTAGTATATACTAAATGAGAAAAGTATAACACATTATAATAGATTGAGGCGGTGAGTCCAATAGAACTCAATAAACGTCAAGAAGACATTTTACAAATCGTGAAAGAAAACGGCCCTATCACAGGCGAACAAATTGCAGATCGTCTCGGATTAACGCGCGCAACATTGCGCCCAGACTTAGCAATTTTGACGATGGCAGGCTTTTTGGATGCCCGTCCACGTGTTGGGTATTTTTATGCTGGCAAAAAAACAACAGGTGCATTAACAGAAAATATGTTAAGCCTAAAGGTGAAAGATTTTATGTCGATGCCGATTGTTGTTTCTGAAAATATGACGGTGTATGACGCGATTTGTCATATGTTTTTAGAAGATGTCGGAACATTATTTGTCGTGGATAAACAGATGCGTCTAGCAGGTGTATTATCACGAAAAGACCTATTGCGTACAAGCATTGGGTCACAAGATTTAAATAGCATTCCGGTGCATATCATCATGACACGTATGCCGAATATTGCATACTGTACAAAAGGTGATCCACTAATTGCGACGGCGAAAAAATTAATTGAACGTGAAGTAGACTCTTTACCGGTAATTGTTGAGCAAGAAGATGGTTTAGAGATTATTGGTCGTTTAACAAAAACAAGTATTACACGAGCGTTCATTTCACTTGCAGAAACACATGAACTGTAAGGAGGACGATGTATGGAGAAGCAGTTAAAGGTATTTATTGTCTCAGATTCTGTTGGTGAAACAGGCGAACACGTTGCGAAGGCGGCGATTAGTCAATTTCGACCAATGTTGCAAGATGTAGATTTTCGGAAGTTTGCGCACATTTATACGATGGAGCATATTCATCATATTGTGAAGCTTGCACAACAACAACAAGCCATTATTATTTACACACTCGTACACGAAAAAATGCGTCAATATATGCACGAAGAAGCGGAAAAAGCGGCACTAGATGCGATTGATGTGCTTGGTCCTATTATATCGACTGTCGGGAAAACATTAGATGAAAAGCCGGCTGAAGAACCAGGGCTTGTATACCAGCTAGATGATGGTTATTTTAAAAAAATTGAAGCCATTGAATTTGCAGTAAAGTACGATGATGGCAAAGACCCGCGTGGTATTTTAAAAGCGGATATTGTGTTAGTCGGGGTATCGCGTACGTCGAAAACACCATTATCACAATATTTAGCGCATAAAAAAATTAAAGTAGCAAACATTCCACTTGTGCCGGAAGTTGAACCACCAGAAGAATTGTATATGGTCGATCCGAAAAAATGTTTCGGCTTAGTGATTTCGTCAGAGAAATTACATTCGATTCGGAAGGAACGTCTTCTTGCACTTGGTTTACGTGACGATGCGATTTATGCAACGGATAATCGCATCGAGTCAGAAATTGCGCACTTTTATCATGTTGTTGACCGTATTGGCTGTGATGTCATTGATGTCACGAATAAAGCGGTGGAAGAAACAGCGAATGATATTTTACAGCGTTTAAAATTAATATAGCTTCGCGAACAGCTGCTCACGACGTATAACGGAATGGGCAGCGTTTTGTTGCGGGTTTTGTAACGATAATTTGTCCGTAAGATACATCGTGGGCAAATTTTTCTTTTTGTCACATATGTTTCATTTTAGAGCATATGGGAATCAATACAGCAAGCAAGAAACTTAATAAAAACGCCATAAAAATAATAAAGCAAAAGTATGGCACAAAAATAACCATTGTTTTATAATAAGAGAATTGTGGGTAAAAAATAATAAGCTATTCATCAATGTTTTTTTGAAATTTAGCAGGAAATTGCGAAATCATATCGAATAAGTATTGATGTTAGAAATTGACGGTGATGAAATGACACAAAAGATAGATGAACAAAAGATTGAAGAAATTCGTTCAAGTTCGGATATTGTCGACGTCATCAGTGATTATATGCATTTAACGAAGCGCGGGCGAAATTGGTTTGGATTATGTCCATTCCATCATGAGCAAAGCCCTTCGTTTTCAGTGTCGACGGACAAGCAAATATTTCACTGTTTTGGATGTGGAGCCGGTGGAAATGTTATTACATTTGTAATGGATATCGAGCAAATCGCATTTCCAGACGCAGTAGCCAAATTAGGTGACCGTGTCGGTGTTCAAGTTGAGGTTGCGCCAAAGCGAGAGGATGAAGAAGTTCAATCGCCAGAAGGTCAGCGCCATCGCCGTATGAAAGAAGCTCATCAAATTGCTGCAGAATATTATCATCATATGTTACTGCATACAGAAGATGGGGAGGAGGCACTTCAATATTTAGAAGACCGAGGTTTTAGTCAAACTTTAATTGAGGATTATCAAATAGGATATGCCTTACCAACATGGGATGGATTAACGAATTTGCTAACAGCACGTGGCTTTGATTTAGCGGAAGTTGCAGAAAGTGGTTTGTTAATACAACGTGAGCAAGACGGTTCTTGCTTTGACCGTTTCCGGGGACGTATTATGTTTCCGATTCGTGATGAAAGTGGAAAGACGATTGCTTTTTCAGGTCGTATAATAGAAGCTTCTACATCAGAGGCGAAATATATGAATAGCCCTGAATCACCAATTTTCCATAAAAGCCAAGTGTTTTTCAACTTAGATAAGGCACGTGCGTCGATTCGTAAGCAGCATAAGGCCATTATTATGGAGGGATTCATTGATGTATTAGCGGCTGTTCGAGCAGGGATTCCAAATGTTATCGCGACGATGGGTACTGCCTTAACACCCCAGCATGTCACAAAGCTCAAACGCTTAGTGGAGCAAGTAATTATTTGCTATGATGGTGACGGAGCTGGGTGGGAAGCAGCGAAGCGAGCGGGGGAGTTATTGCAACAATCACGTATTAAAGCGGAAGTTGCGGTACTACCAGAAAAATTGGACCCTGATGATTATGTGAAACAACACGGCGCTACATCTTTTAAAGAGGACATCATTGACAAGCCGCATACGTATATTGCATTTGTAAAAATGCATGCACGTCGTGGCAAAAACTTTCAATTTGACAATGATAAGATGCAGTATGTACAAGAGGTTGTCGACTTACTTGTGCACAATACGTCGCCATTAGAACGAGATTTATACATTCGCCAATTAGCGGATGAAACGAATTTATCAGAAGAAGCGATTTTAGCAACATTGCGTCAAAAAGAGTCAGACGAGGCACAGCGCTCGAAGCGACAGCAACAAAAGGAACAATTTACACCGGTTGTTGTGACGCATCAAGTGAAGTTAAACGCGACAGACCGAGCAGAACGTCGATTGCTAAGTCATATGCTTCATAATGTCAGCGTTGTGGATCGTGTACAACGGAGCACGATTCAAAGTCCATTTATACATGATGTATTTACAGCTGTTTATATTCGGTTAATTGGGTTTTATGAGCAACATGATCGTGCCGACTACCAACGATTTATCGAGCAGCTAGAAGATATCGAGCTGCGTAAAATTGCATTGGAGTCTGCGATTGTAGAGCGAGACCCAGATCATGGGGAACAAGAAGTAACAGACTGCTTACATTACTTGAATAAAGAACGACTGCGTCAAGAAATTGAGCAAAAACAACAGCTTGCGATTGAAGCAGAAAAAATGAATGATATTATGAAAGCTGTTACGCTAGCAGAAGAAGTAAGGAAATTAAGAATTACGTATACTTCAATGTAATGTGTAGAAGTGTCAGAAGGAGGAAGGTTTATGGCGGATAAGTCTGAACGTTCAAAAGAATTAGAAAATGAGTTAACTTTAGAAGAAGCGAAGAAAATTTTAACGGCTAAAGCAAAGAAAGAACATGAAATGTCAATGAAGGAAATCGAAGAGGTATTAACAGGCTTCGACATTGAAAATGAAGAAATCTTCCACTTTGCTGAAGATTTAGAGAAAACGTTAAATATTTCAATCGAGGGCAAGGAAGAGTTTGAAGAGCAAAGTCTCATGAAAACAGAAGCGACTGAAGAAACGTTCGACTTAAACGATTTAAGCGTACCACCTGGCGTGAAAATTAACGACCCTGTCCGCATGTATTTAAAAGAAATCGGACGCGTAGACTTATTATCTGCTGCAGAAGAGGTTCGTTTAGCAGAACGCATTGAGCAAGGTGACGACGAAGCACGTAAACGTTTAGCAGAAGCAAACTTACGTCTTGTTGTATCGATTGCAAAGCGCTATGTTGGACGTGGCATGTTATTCTTAGACTTAATTCAAGAAGGAAATATGGGGCTAATTAAAGCGGTTGAGAAGTTCGATCACCGCAAAGGATTTAAATTCTCGACGTATGCAACATGGTGGATTCGCCAAGCGATTACACGTGCGATTGCTGACCAAGCACGTACAATTCGTATCCCAGTGCATATGGTTGAAACAATCAACAAATTAATTCGTGTACAACGTCAATTATTACAAGATTTAGGTCGTGAGCCATCACCAGAAGAAATCGGTGAAGAAATGGATTTAACGCCTGAAAAAGTACGCGAAATTTTAAAAATCGCACAAGAGCCAGTATCTCTTGAAACGCCAATTGGTGAAGAAGATGATTCACATTTAGGAGACTTCATTGAAGACTCAGAAGCGCAATCACCATCTGACCATGCTGCATATGAGTTATTAAAAGAGCAATTAGAAGATGTGTTAGATACGTTAACAGACCGTGAAGAAAATGTATTACGTTTACGTTTCGGTTTAGATGATGGTCGTACACGTACGTTAGAAGAAGTAGGGAAAGTATTCGGTGTTACGCGCGAGCGTATTCGTCAAATCGAAGCGAAAGCGTTACGCAAATTACGCCACCCATCTCGTTCGAAGCGTTTGAAAGACTTCTTAGAATAGAATGAAAGTAACGGGCATACAGTTCTTTAGTAGAACTTTATGCCCTTTTTTTGTCAATTTACTCAATGAACCTCATTTATGAGCCGATAGTTACAGTAGACTTAGTTGAGAAGGTGTGCTTTTTTGGTAGTGATACACAAAAAGTACACGTATAGAACTACAGTGAAATTGCGTATAATGGGGTCGAATTTTATGTCAAATCAGCGCAAACAAATCATTATTAATGAAATCACGTTTTGGAAACAAAATAAACTATTACCAGAACAGTATTGTGATTTTTTAATGACGCTGTATACCGAAGGGCAACAACTAGAGGAGCCAGCACATCAAAAGGCTGTATTACAACGAGCGACAACGAACAAGAATCATCTTTGGTTGCTTTTTGCAACAATTGTCAGCGCATTATTGTTATACAGTTTATTTGAATTTACAACAGTATCTTGGTTGATGCCTGCTATTGGAGCGGTCGTAGCGATTGTTTTTATGGTAAGTGCCTTTTTATTAGTCAAAAAACAGCGCAATATGGCGGCAGTGTTGCAAGTATTAGCTGCGTTATTGTTGTTTGCAGTATCCATTCAAGTGAGCCAGACATTTTTCCCAAATGATGAAAGTATGTTATATATTTTCATTTTAATGAACTGTGGACTATGGTTAGTTAGTGGGTTTTTATTAAAAGCGGTGTATTTTATTTTATCGGGTAGTATCGGTTTAGTGTTTGTGATTGCCCATTTCTTCTTTACGATGTGAAATTATATCACTATTATAATGAGGTTTTTTAGAGAAAAATCATGCATAAAATAGAAAACTTTGTTATAACTCTTTTCGTTTGCAAATGAATTTAGTACAATGAAAGTGTTGAAGCTTTTTTGTAAGAGACAAGGCAAGCTGAGGAGGGGAAACCGTATGAAAAACAATCCAATCATTCCGTACATCTTGATTATGGCATTTGGTATTGGTTTAATTTTCTTCTTATCTTTGGAAGGTGTCGGGAATCAGGAAGAGAAAGCAGAAGAAGAGCAAACAGAAGAAGGCGGCGAAACGACTGAGGCAGATGGAGAAGCAGTTGCACAAGCCAATTGTATCGGCTGTCACGGTGGCGATTTATCAGGTAGCGTCGGCCCAAGTTTAGTCGGTTTAAGTGATGAAGAACATATTCGTGATGTAATTGCGAATGGTCAAGGGACAATGCCAGGTGGTTTAGTGTCAGACCCAGCGCAAGTAGATGCACTTGTGGAGTATATTTTAACATTAGAATAAATACGGCTTACATATGGAGTGACGTGTGTGCTTCTATGGACTAAGCAAGTATGATTCTAAGCGTAACAGGTAAAAAAAGCGATTGTTGCAGAGGGATTTCTGCGACAGTCGCTTTTTGTTGCTTGAATATTCACGCTTTCTTTGAAAGCACGCAAATGCCTTTTCTTTGCTAAAGGAAGTACGGTATACTAAATTTAATTTGAAACACAAGAAAGTAGGGATTTTGTGAACGCACAAAAATTATCGAAGCGTTTAGAAACAGTGGCATCATTCGTGCCAACAGGAGCCGTTGTGGCAGATATCGGGAGCGACCACGCATATTTACCGTGCTATTTAGTGCATCGTGGTGTGGCGTCACGTGCTATCGCAGGTGAAGTTGTACAAGGGCCATATGAATCAGCGGAGCGTCAAGTGCGCACAGAAGGTTTAGCAGATAAAATTACGGTGCGTTTAGCAAACGGTTTAGCGGCGGTAACACCACAAGACCAGGTTGATACAGTAACAATTGCTGGTATGGGTGGCCCATTAATCGTCTCGATTTTAGAAAAGCATCCAGAAAGTTTAGAAACGGTGACACGCTTAATTTTACAACCAAATATTCATGCAAAAGTCATTCGTGAGTGGGCGTTGCAACATGGCTGGGCATTAATAGATGAAGTGATTTTAGAAGAAGATGAAAAGATTTACGAAGTGCTAGTGCTTCAGCGCGGTGAGATGACATTAACTGAGCAAGAAATTTTATTAGGTAAGTTTTTACCAGCACGTAAAGCACCAGCATTCGTTAAAAAATGGACGCGTGAATATGACAACTGGAAGCGTGTATATGGTGCGATTGAACGCGCAGAAGCAACGCTAGAAAATGAAGCGAAAAAGCAAGAGCTTACACAATATATGACATGGATAGAGGGAGTGTTACGTTAACATGGCAGTGAATGGACAAGAAATTATCCGTTTATTTGAAACGTGGTCACCAAAAAAACTAGCATGCATGGACAATGACCCAATTGGTTTAGCGATTGGTACATTAAATAAGCCGGTGTCGAAAGTGCTCGTTACATTAGACGTTAATGATGCAGTGGCAAATGAAGCGATTGCACAAGGCTGTGAGTTAATTATTGCGCATCATCCACCTATTTTCCGCAAACTGGCGAATATTCGTACAGATAATCCAGCAGGTGCGTTGTATGAAAAGCTTATTAAACACGATGTTGCGGTATATGCAGCGCATACGAATTTAGATGTGGCAACAGGTGGTGTCAATGATTTACTAGCAGAGGCACTACAATTAACTGATTGCGAAGTGCTAGAAAAAACATATCGTGAGCAATTAATGAAGCTAGCTGTATTTGAGCAACAAAGTAATGCAGATGCTTTACGCGAAGCACTTGCAAAAGCAGGTGCAGGCAATATTGGCGATTATACAGGGTGTAGCTTTACAACACACGGAGAAGGTCGTTATACGGCGCAAGCGGGAGCGAATCCAACAAAAGGGGAAGTTGGTACGCCACATATTGAGCAAGAGGTACGTATCGAAGTAGTATTCCCACAATCAATTAAAAATCGCGTATTAAAAGCGATGCTCACAACGCATTCCTATGAAGAGCCAGCATATGATTTATTTACGATGGCGATTGATGTGAATGAAATGGGCTTAGGACGTGTAGGGCGCTTAGCGCAACCGATGACAATGCGTGACTTTGTCAGTCATGTAAAAGAAGCACTACAAGTACCAGCTGTGCGTATTGTTGGTGACCCTGATTCAATCGTATCAAAAGTTGCGGTTGTTGGTGGCGACGGCAATAAATATATTTATGCAGCGAAACGAGCAGGTGCTGACGTTTTTGTTACAGGAGATATGTATTTCCATGTGGCACAAGATGCACAAACAATGGGCTTACAAATTGTTGACCCAGGACATCATGTCGAAAAAGTAATGATTCCAGGTGTAGCGAAAAAAATGACCGAGCTATGTGCGAAATTAGATGTTGAATTTATCGAATCAACAGTCAATACGGAACCATTTTTATTTATGTAATAACGTGTCCGGTGTAGCGCAAAGCGTAAAAAAAGAAGCTGGAACTGATGAGCTTGAGACTACAGGCTCAAGCTCATGCCTGCGAAACGCGTCCGATATGTAGAGTAGCACCCAACGCACAAAAATATCCTTCAGCAGTTGTCGTTGCTGAAGGATGTTTTTGTTTGTTTCAATTCTTTTTTACTGTAAATTAAACAGAAGGTGTTGTTTTGGACGATAATGCAATTTGCTCTTGCTCTACATCAAATTCGTTTTCCATTTTCGATACAACAACTGTTGCCACACCATTACCGATTAAATTTGTCACAGCACGTGCTTCAGACATGAAGCGGTCGACACCAATTAATAGTGCAATCCCTTCAACCGGAATCATTGGGAAGGCGGCTAGTGTTGCAGCCAGTGTGATAAAGCCAGAGCCGGTAACACCTGCAGCCCCTTTAGATGTAATCATTAATACACCTAGTAACGTAAGCATTTGGATAATTGATAGTTCAATGCCGTATGCTTGCGCGATGAAAATCGCAGCCATTGATAAGTAAATCGATGTGCCATCTAAGTTGAACGAGTAGCCGGTTGGTACAACAAGCCCGACAACTTGTTTCGAACAGCCGTAGTTTTCGAGCTTGCGCATCATGGCTGGTAACGCCGATTCAGATGATGACGTTCCAATAACTAAGAAAATTTCGTCTTTCATATACGCAATGAATTTAAAGATGCTAAATTTATAGTAACGTGCAATGCCCCCAAGTACTAATATAACAAAGAAGAACATTGTTGCGTACACCGACACCATTAATAAACCAAGTGATGTGAGTGAACTTAAACCAAATTTACCGATTGTGTACGCCATTGCACCGAATGCACCGATTGGCGAAATTTTCATTACGATACCAACGATTTTAAAGAAGATTTCTGATACTTGTTCAAAGAAGCGAATAACAGGACGTGATTCCTCACCGATAGCTGCAGCAGCAACCCCGAATAATACCGCACATAATAATGTTGGTAATAGCTCACCATTTGCAAGTGAACCAATAAAGTTTTCAGGAATAATACTCATTAAAAAGTCTACTGTGCCACCTGACTGCTCAGCAGCGTCTGTGTATTGTGAAACGTCAGCACTTACATTTGACGTATCTAGACCTTGACCTGGTTTAATAATATTGACAACGATTAAACCGATTGCAAGAGAAATTGTTGACACGACTTCAAAGTATAGCAATGCTTTCCCGCCAATTTTCCCTACTTTTTTCATATCGCCCATACTACCGATCCCAACAACAACTGTTAAGAAAATAATCGGGGCAATTAACATTTTAATTAAATTAATAAAGACATCTGCAAGAATTTTCAGCTCTGCTCCAAAACTAGGGAACAATGCACCCACGATAATACCAAGAATAATGGCGATAATCACTTGTACCGTCAAGTTTTTTAAATTAAGACGCATGTTATCAAACTCCTTTTTTTTCAGAATTGTTTTTTTGTTAACGTTTTCATCACTTTACAGCAATGCTTTCAAAAAATGCTTTTTTGGTGATAAAGTTTTTAAAAATGTTTCTGAAAATGAGGTACGTACAACATGTGAAACGTTGAGTAATCTACTGTTATAAACAGTTTTTTGTTTTTATTTCTGTATTAGTACAATGTTTTCGGTCATAAAAATAGCTATTTTGACCAATAAGACCAAAATAGCTACTGTGCAAATGTATCAATAATTTGTTTATAGTGTGTATTTGCGTAGGCTTCATAAATAGGCGCCATACGCTGCTGGAAGCGTCTTTTTTCTATGTCAGAAAGTGTTGAGATTTCGGCACGCTGTTGTAAAGTAGCATACGCTTGCTTATTTAACTGTGCAGATTGAGCGAAATGCCACGCAGTTGTTTCGTGCAATGCTTCATCAATAATTTGTTGAACGTCTGGTGGTAATTGCGTATAAAAATCCTCGTTTATTAACACGACATAGCTTAAAAGTCCATGGGCTGATACGGTTACATACGGCTGAAAACCATCGATATTTTTCGATGCGATGTTTGAAAATGTATTTTCTTGAATGGTATATGTTTGCGCCTTCGCATTTGAGAAAATATCTTGAAAGGCAAGTGTAATCGGTGTTGCGTCTAATAATGTGAATTGTTCTTTCAAAATATGACTATCCATAATACGGACGTATTGTTGCTGAAAGTCATCAATTTTCGTAATCGGCAGTTCCGATAAAAAATGTTTAAAGCCATTTGCCCAAAATGCGCGGGGTATGACGTTATCTACGGAGGACATCGCGAGCAATTGCTGTGCTTCTTCACTTGTGAAAAAGCGTTCGACATGCTGTGCATCATGAAATAAATACGGAATATCTAATACCGCCCATGCCGGCACTTCTGTTGTCATCTTTGAAACGGTTGGCATAATCATTTGTACATCGTTATGTTGTAGCGCGGCTAGCTCCGTTTCATCATTGTATAAAACGGCATTGGCAAATACTTGTACATCAATATGACCGTTGGATTTTTGTTCGACTAAGTTTGCAAAGTGCTGTGCAGCAAGCCCTTTTGGTGTATTTTGTGCCACGACATGACTAATTTTTATCGTGATTTGTTCATCCAGTGCTTGCTGTTCATCATCATATGGTAACGTTTGTGTAGTGGATGGCCACAGAAGAAAGCCAAAAAACATGCATAGGCAAAGGCCGATGACTATGATAAAATAACGCACAAACTAGCTCCTTTCTGGCAAGATTAGTTGCAGTATATCATTTGTTTGACTGAGGAGGGCTATATGTCTTTTAAAAATGTGCCAATGAATGGCAAAATATTACTGTTTATGTGTTGCATTTTAGCGGTGTCATTTACGATTGCTGGCACATTTTCACTGAAAATATGGTTGGATGAGCGACAAAGTTTATTGACCGAGCAAGCGATGTTAATGGCACGTACCGTAAGCGAAATTCCATTGATTCAAGATGTGATGACATTGCCACCAGAGCAAGCATCGACAAGTATGGAAAGTACGATTGACGAATTACGGGCTATTAATAATGCATCGTATATTGTCGTCATGAATATGGAACGCGTGCGGCTTACACACCCAAGTAAGCAAATGGTTGGTACAGCATCACATTCAGAGGATTTAAGTCCAGCTTTTGCTGAACATTATTATACGACGGTGGCAGCTGGCGAACAAGGAAAGATGATACGAGCGTTTGCACCGATTGTCAATACGTCCCATGAACAAGTAGGTGTTGTCGTTGTTGGTTATTTATTACCAAATGTGTGGCAACTCATTCAAGAAACACAAGTACTTATTTGGATAACGCTTATTATTTCTATCGCATGTAGCATCGGTGGTGCGACATTGTTAAGCCGCCATATGAAGCAACAAATGTACGGTCTAGAGCCACACGAAATCGCGAAGTTATATCATGAACGTACCGAAACCTTTAATGCGATGCAAGAAGGAGTTATCGCGATTGATACAGACCATCGCATTACGATTTTTAATCCGAAAGCATGTGATATATTGGGTGTTCAAGGCGACTTTATTGGTCAGCGCATTGAACGTGTGTTAATTGATACACGATTGCCTGAAATTATCGTGTCAGGCAAGGCAGTACATAACCAAGAAATTTACATTCAACAAACGCCGATTATTTCAAACCGTGTACCTATTCATGTGAACGGAGAGACGGTAGGGGCGATTGCTATTTTCCGTGACCGTACGGAAGTGAAGGCATTAGCCGAAGAGCTTACAGGAGTAAAAGCATTCGTGGAAGGGTTGCGCGTACAAACACATGAATATAAAAATAAATTGCATACGATTGCAGGATTGTTGCAGCTCAATAAACCACAAGAGGCGTTACATTATATTACAGAAGTAAAAGAAGCACACGAAGAATTAACAACGATGCTTGAGCAACGCATTGCACATGAACAAATTGCCGGTCTGCTCTTAAGTAAAGTACAGGCAGGCAATGAACTAGGCATTCATGTGCAGTTAGATCGCCAAATGCAAGTAACAGCCTTACCGCCTCGTTTAGATCAGCATGATGTTGTCATTATGCTGGGCAATTTAATCGAAAATGCATTTGATGCGTTGCGTGATAGTCCGGGGCCAAAAGAAGTCGAAATTAGCATTGAAGGAGATGCGACATGTTTAGCGTTATCGGTGAGCGATAATGGTACCGGCATGACGGCATCGACACAACAACAATTATTGACACGAGGATTTTCGACAAAAGGAAGTGAAAATCGTGGCATTGGTATGTATTTAGTGGGGCAAATTGTTGAGCGTGCAGACGGAATATTAACGGTTGAAAGTGAATTAGGATACGGAACAACGATGACGATTACGTTTGAGTGAATGGAGGAGCACTATGTATAAAGTATTATGTATTGAAGATGACCCAATGGTGCGCGAAGTGAATCGCCAATTTATTGAGCGTGTCGAAGGTTTTACAGTCATTGATTTTGCAAAAGATGGACAGGAAGGCTTGCAGAAAATTGAACAGCTCCGTCCACATTTAGTATTTATGGATGTCTATATGCCACAGCTAGATGGTTTAGAGACACTTGCGTTGCTTCGCGCGCAAGACACAGAAACGGATGTAATTATGGTGACAGCAGCGACGAATGTCGAAGCAATTAATCGCGCGATGCATTTAGGTATTTTTGATTATATTTTAAAGCCATTTTCAATGGAGCGCGTAGCACAAGCATTGGAGAAATATAAACCATATAAAGCGTTATTAACAACGCAGCGTGATTTTACGCAGCAACAGCTTGACCGTTTATTACATACAACAGAGACGCCCGTAAAAGTGGAAAATATTGCGTTAACGGAAGCGTTGCCAAAAGGATTAAATAAAGCGACGCTCGATAAAATTTTGCAACATTTGCATGGCTTACAGGTAGCAACATCAGCGGAGCAGCTTGCTTCTCAGCTTGGCATCGCGCGTGTGACCGCAAGACGTTATTTAGATTTTTTAGAGAAACAGCAAATTGTGTCAGTCGATATTCAATACGGTCAAATTGGAAGGCCGATGAATTTATACGCCATTACAGCACATAAAAAAGAGTAGCGATTTGCTACTCTTTTTTATATCGTTGAATTTGATTACGCCCCGCTTGTTTTGATCCGTACAATGCGTCATCAGCCTCTTTAATTAAGGATTCCAATGTTGCCTGATTTTCAATCGTGCCGAGCGTATAGCCTAGACTAATGGATACTTCAGAATGGCATACTGATTTTTCATGTGGAATATGCAACTGCGCGACGGTATTGAATATGCATGTAGCAATTTCTTGAGCAGTGTGTTCATCAACTTGGAGTGCAACGACAACGAACTCTTCACCGCCAAAACGCGCGCTAAAATAGCCTTTTTCCTGCATACATGTATCAATGGCCTGTGCTACTTGTTTTAGCACTTGGTCACCGGCTAAATGTCCATAAAAATCGTTGTATGTTTTAAACGAATCAATATCTAGCACATAGATAGCTGCGCTTTGAGGCGTTGTCGTATGTGTTTGAATATATTCATATAAACCACGCCGATTTGGAATACGTGTTAGTTCATCACGCAGCACGAGCTGATGGAGGTGGCGATTTAATGTAGCCATTTCTTGATTGGCTTCTTGTAAAAGTACCTTTTGTGAAAACGTACGTACACGGTTATTGTATAACACTCGTGAGCCAAGTGTCGCGAAAATAAAAAATATCGTAATATTAATAAAGTGACCTGTTAAAATTTTCGTGTTTTCTTGCCAAATAAACATGCCGACAATGAGTAAAATTGTAGGGAAGAAATGCAACAAAATAAACGAGCGTCGGCTTACGATAAATAACACGGTTGCAACAAGAAAATTGGTTAAGTACGCCGTCACATGCCCATAGGAGGATTGGTCAATTAATGTGACAACGACACCCCAAAATAATGTGAAGCTATAAAAAGCCATTAAGTAATAATGCTGTAAGCGCGCCCGCTGATGAATATGTGCGATGCGCTCACTTGTGTGTAAAAACACTAGTGTTAAAATGGCGACCGCTAAAAAGGATAAATATAAAATTACATAATAGTGTAAGGACACACCATATGTATAAAAATTGCGTAAAAGCATTAAAATTTCAAGAACAATGACAAAACGAACATATAGTTTCGCACGATATACATTTTCAGTTGTCATTTGTTGTAATAGATGATTTTGTTGTCCGGTAGCAACAGAAGGAGCTTGTTTAAACATCTATGTATACCGCCTTTTTTATAATTTACAAACATCTATTACTATAGCTCACATGGCGGGCGGAAACAAATAATAATCGAAGGATGTACGGTTTTTTGACAAAAAATTATGAGGACATCCAGATACGCGTGATCGATGCGTATGGCCGTTCTGTGGTGTGCACGAAAAGCAGAAAAATACGGCTGGGACAGAAACCTATTTCTGATGATAAAATGTGCTGGTGCGTTCCGACGAAAACGGCGACTTCAGCAGGACAAGTCATGTTTTTTTGCAACGAGGTATCGCAGGAGCATGGGCTTTTAAGCGGAACATCGTCTTTGCCTCAAGCCATGCCTGCGAAACGCGTCAACTATGTGAAATGGCACCAAAGGCAGAAAAATATCCTTCAGCAGTTATCGTTGCTGAAGGATATTTAGTGTATACTCAATCGTTTTGAAAATAGCTGTTTTAGTACGGCATAATTTTTTCAACTGGTTTTGGTGCTTTAATTTTCGGTAAAATTTTATCGAGTGTTACAGAACGAACGATTTCATGTGTACTTGGGTCATTTTTATCGAACTTTTCGATAAATGCCATTACTTCTTTTACGATAGGTGTCGGTGTAGAAGCACCCGCTGTTACAGCAACCGTTTCAATATTCATTAACCACTCTACATTCAGCTCAGAAAGGTCTGAAATGCGGTACGAAGGTGTACCGGCGATTTCAACTGATACTTGTGTTAGGCGGTTTGAGTTGTTTGATTTTGGGTCACCAACAACGATTAATAATTCAGCAGCACCTGCTTGCTCAGCAACAGCTTCTTGACGTACTTGTGTCGCTAAACAAATTTCTTTATGCACTTCTACATGTGGGAAACGTTCTTCAATGCTTTCCATTAAGAATGCAACATCCCACTGTGACATCGTTGTTTGGTTCGTTACTAAAATACGTTGGTCGCTTGAGAAGTTTAACGCATCCATATCTTTCATTGACTGTACTAAGTGTACTTTATCAGGTGCTACACCAATCGCGCCCTCAGGTTCTGGATGACCCTTTTTCCCGATGTAAATGATTTCGTAGCCTTCTGCCGTTTTTTCACGAATTAAATCATGTGTAACTGTTACGTCTGGACACGTAGCATCAATCGCAACTAAGCCTTTACGACGCGCGATTTCGCGAATTTCCGGTGATACGCCGTGTGCCGTATAAATAACGGTACCTGTTTCTACTTTTTCAATAATATCTTTACGGTTTTCGCCGTCTAATGTAATAATGCCATCTTGTTCGAATGCATCCGTTACGTGTTTATTATGCACAATCATTCCTAAAATATAAATTGGACGTGGTAATGATTTATCTAATGCAGCGTTACGTGCAATGACCATTGCATCGACAACACCATAGCAATATCCTCGCGGTGTAATTTTTATAACTTTCATAGTTTGGAGACCCCTTTCAAAACTTACAGTACCTTCATTATAACGGACGTAGCAAACGAATACAAAGTTTCTGAATCTTTCTCCTGTGTTCTTTTTACCAATTGAAAAAGTTGTTTACAAAGCTACCGAAAGAGGGCATTAACAAATGGATTGGGTAACTGCCGATGTTTTTTGTCTATTGTGCGTCAACAACGTTTGTTTTTGAGGAAAAATTTCTAGAAGTATGACAACTTCATTGACTTATGACACTTGAACAGGATAAGATTGTGTGATGTTCGTCTTATTGTAAGGAAACGTCATACAATAAGAATTTGTCAGGAGGTACGGAAAAAAGTTATGAGTAAATATACAGATTATCAATTTAAGCCGTTTTTACAAGAGGCTATTGCAGAGTTAGGATTTACAGAACCAACACCGATTCAAAAGGAAATAATTCCGTTAGTATTAAAAGGAAAAAGTGCAATCGGTCAAGCGCATACAGGTACAGGGAAAACACATAGTTTCTTATTACCAATCGTGCAACGTATTGTAGAGGAAAAACAAGAAGTACAAGCCGTGATTACATCACCAACACGTGAGCTTGCACAACAAATTTTCGATGCATTACAACAATTAATCGCACATTCAGATATTTCAGCGAAACTATTTATTGGTGGTACAGATAAACAGCGTTCAATCGATAAATTAAAAACACAACCACAAATCGTCGTAGGTACACCAGGTCGTATTAAAGACTTAGTAAAAGAAGGTGCGTTATCTGTTCATACAGCACCGATTTTAGTAGTCGATGAAGCGGATTTAGCATTCGACATGGGCTTCATTGAAGATATCGACGGTTTCGCAAGCCACATGCCAGAAAAGTTAGAAATGTTCGTGTTCTCAGCAACGATCCCTGAGAAATTACAACCATTCTTAAAAAAATATATGGATTCACCAGCACACATCCATATGAACGATAAACGTCCAGTAGCTGAAAATATCGACTTCTACTTATTACCAGTACGTTCAAAATCAAAAAATAAACGTCTAATGGAAGTGATTGAGTCGATCAATCCATACTTAGCGGTTATTTTCTGTAACACACGTAAAAATGCAGAAGCGGTTGCAGGCTTTTTAGCAGAGCAAGGCATTCGCGTTGGACAAATTCACGGGGACTTAGCACCACGTGAACGTACACGTATGATGAAACAAGTACGTGATTTAGAATACCAATACATCGTGGCAACAGATTTAGCTGCACGTGGTATTGATATTCAAGGGATTTCACACGTTATTAACTACGAAATTCCATCTGATTTAGAATTTTTCATTCACCGTGTAGGTCGTACAGCGCGTGCTGGTAACAAAGGTGTTGCCATTACATTATTCGAGCCATCTGATGAAGATGCATTAGTACGTGTTGAAAAAATGGGTATTCCATTTGAACAAAAAGACTTAAAGAACGGTGAATGGATTGACTTAAAAGACCGTCATGCCCGTGCAAACCGTAAAGGCGAGCGTAAAGAAGACGAAATCGATGCAAAAGCAAAATCAATGGTCCGCAAGCCGAAAAAAGTAAAACCAGGCTACAAACGTAATATGCGTTGGGAAATGGATAAAATTAAAAAGCGTGAGCGTCGTATTAAAAACCGTAGTACAGCAAAAACAAACAAGAAAAAGTAAGGGGTAAGACAGAATGTTAATTGGTTCACACGTTTCAATGAGCGGTAAGGGCATGTTGTTATCGGCTAGCCAAGAAGCAGCCTCTTACGGCGCAAATACATTTATGATTTATACAGGTGCACCGCAAAATACGCGTCGCAAACCGATTAGTGATTTAAATATTCCAGCAGGGCTTGTGCATATGCAGGAAAACGGGATGTCAAACGTCGTTGTGCACGCACCATATATTATTAATTTAGCAAACACAACAAAACCAGAAGTATTCGAGTTAGGTGTCAGCTTCTTACAACAAGAAATTGAGCGCACAGCAGCACTAGATGTAACACAAATTGTGTTACACCCAGGTGCTCACGTTGGCGCAGGTGTAGATACCGGCATTGACCGGATTATTGAAGGGTTAAATGAAGTGTTAACGCAGGAGTTCCCAGTACAAATTGCACTGGAAACAATGGCGGGTAAAGGCACTGAAATTGGTCGTAACTTTGAAGAACTAGCGCGTATTTTTGATGGTGTGACACATAATCACCGTTTATCGGTATGTTTTGATACATGTCACGTGCATGATGCGGGGTATGATATCGTGAACGACTTTGATGGTGTATTAGAGGAGTTTGACCGTTTAATCGGCTTAGACCGTTTAAAAGTGCTACACATTAATGATTCAAAAAATGTGCGTGGTGCGGGGAAAGACCGTCACGAAAATATTGGCTTTGGTGAAATTGGCTTTGATGCATTATGCCATATTGTGCATCATGAAAAGTTGATGCACGTGCCGAAAATTTTAGAAACGCCATTTGTTGGTCCAGATGCGAAAAATAAAAAAGCACCGTATGCATATGAAATTGAGATGCTACGTACAAAAACATTTAAACCTGAGCTGATTGACGCAATGCGTTAAACGAAATTCGCAAGGGAACTGAAGTGAATATTGGACGAAGCTCCTTTTTAAGATGAACGTGTACGATGAATACAGAAAAATATCCTTCAGCCGTTGCTGAAGGGTATTTCTTTTTGTCTCACGTTCATTTCATGCTGTTTTAAGTTTGTTGATATTTACATAAGCTGTCTGATTATTATGAGAAAAAGCATCTATCTTTACAAATCGTAACAGTTTCGGTATAGTAAGAAGTTGTTAAATCGTAATGATTTTGAATTAGAAAGAAGAGATGAAGACGTGTCAGACGTACAAATTGATATTCGTAACGTATCATTTCAATATGAATATACGAATGTATTAAATGATATTTCACTGCAAGTATGCCAAGGTGATTTTTTAGCATTACTTGGTCCAAATGGTTCAGGGAAATCAACATTATTAAAATTAATTTTAGGGTTATTAAAACCAATGGGCGGGTCTGTCGAGTTATTTGGTGAGAATGCCGATAAATTTAAACAACGTGAATGGATTGGCTATGTATCGCAAAAGTCGAATGCGTTTAACTCAGGCTTCCCAGCAACGGTGCGTGAAGTAGTGCGCAGCGGTCTAGCGAAAAAGACTGGATTGTTTAAGCGTTTGCCACGCGATGCAAATCAACGCGCTGAAGAAGCATTGAAGCTTGTTGGCATGGAGCGCTTTATTGACCGTAATATCGGCGCTTTATCGGGTGGACAGCAGCAACGTGTTTTTATTGCACGTGCGCTGATTAGCGAGCCGAAGCTACTCATTTTAGATGAGCCGACAGTTGGGATTGACCATGAAAATGTACAAGCCTTTTATGATTTATTAGTGAAGCTAAACGAGGAGCAAGGCATTACGATGGTGCTTGTGACACACGATGTCAATACAGTGTCAAATCGTATATCACATGTCGCGTGTTTAAACCAAACGATTCACTTCCACGGATATCGCCGTGAATTTGATACGTTACCAGAAGAAAAATTAAGTGCATGGTACGGACATGCAGTGCGAAAAGTGCATTAGGAGGACGTTATGATTTCAGCTATTTTTAACTATGAGTTTTTACAAAATGCGTTCTTCTCCGGTTTAATTATCGGCGTTATTGCACCATTACTCGGCGTGTTTATCGTTGTGCGTCGTTTATCGCTCATTGCAGATGCACTGTCGCACGTCACACTTGCAGGGATTGCTGGGAGTTTGTATTTAAGCCAAACTGTACCAGCGTTCGCACTGCTTAATCCGATTTATTTAGGGATTGTGGCATCGGTATCGGGGTCGATTTTAATCGAGCGCTTACGCAGTTTATATAAGCACTATGAAGAGTTAGCTATACCGATTATTATGTCGGGTGGTATTGGGATTAGTGCCATTCTTATTTCGATGGCACAAGGCTTTAACCAAGATTTAATGAGTTATTTATTTGGCTCGGTATCAGCGGTATCACGTCAAGATTTATATGTTGTCATTGGCATTGCACTTGTTGTGATTGTCTTTTTATTCTTTATGTTTAAAGAATTATTTTTATTATCGTTTGATGAAGAGTTTGCCAAAGCAAGTGGCTTACCAGCGAAATGGGTGCACTTAACGTTTATGGTCGTTGTCGCACTTGTTATTGCCGCATCAATGCGAATTGTCGGTATTTTATTAGTGTCGTCATTAATGACATTGCCAGTTGCCGCAGCGATGCGTGTTGCAAAAGGCTTTAAGCAAGCGATTATTTATTCGATTGTATTTGGTGAATTATCGGTCATTGTCGGTTTAGTGGCAGCCTTTTATTTAGATTTAGCACCAGGTGGCACAATTGTTGTGACATCGATCATTATTTTATTACTTGTCATTATTGGAAAACGCATGATGCTTGCATTTGCCGCGAAGGGAGATTCAACTGTATGAACGTAGACCGTGCAAGGGAAATTTTAAAAGAGAATGGGTATAAAAAAACAGATAAACGTGAAATGTTATTAAACATGTTTGCAGAAACACCAAAGTATTTAACGGCTCGCGATTTACTAAACGTATTAAAGCCAGATTATCCAGGTATGAGTTTTGACACTATTTACCGTAACTTGGCGACATTTGTTGAACTGGATATTTTAGAAGAAACCGAGCTGTCAGGCGAGCGTAATTTCCGCATGCAATGTGAATCCGACCATCACCATCACCATTTTATTTGCATGGACTGTGGTCATATTACAGAGGTGCATTTATGTCCAATGGATGTAGTCGAAACGAAATTACCAGGATACGTGATTGAAAAACATAAATTTGAAATTTACGGCAAATGTCCAACTTGCAAAGCTTCTTAAACGAGATGCATCCAAAAGGGTGCATCTCGTTTGTTTTTTGTGTCTTGACACTGTTTATATTCATCGTTATGATAAGTGGCAGGATATAAATGATAGTAATTCTCAATGAGTGATTAGTGCGCTAATCTCTTTTCTTTTGTTATCAATTGAGAATGATAATCGTTTAGTGAAAATGACACCAATGTCGCAATATCGTAGCGGTACAAAGCTAGAAAAAATAGCAACACATCATAGACTGAACATACTGCTTGTACCAGCGCTAGCCATCGACAAAATAGTGATGTCCTATTTATTTTTTTTATGAAAATAAATGGCATACTTGAATTCGGCACATTTCCAAATTTATAGCTGTTTCGTTTCATGTTGGCATATCAATAAGAGTAGCGCGTAACGATTAAGACATGCGAAGTTACATTATTTAATGGAGGCGTTTATGTATGAAGAAGTGGTACATATTTTGTGTACTCAGTGTAATGATATTCGCGTTAGCAGCCTGCTCAAGTGAAGTAGTTGTCGATGAACAAGACGTTCCTGCAGCACAAACAGGAGAACAACGTGTTGTTGCGGCGACATCGGTCGTAGCGAATATTTTGGATTTATTAGAGATGGACAATGTCATTGCAGTGCCGGAAACGTCTGTGCCATTACCAGCGCGTTATGAAAGCTTACCGACGATTGGCAATGCAATGAACCCTGATATGGAAACACTTGCTGCGATGAAGCCGACAGATGTTATATCGGTGACAACGCTTCAAAATGATTTAGAAGGACCATTCAAAGCGATTAACGCACCAGCGACATTTATGAACTTACAAAGCATTGAAGCGATGAAGCGTGATATTTTAATGTTAGGCGATAAATATGACCGTTTAACACAAGCGAAAAAGGTCACAGATGCACTACAAGCAGAAATTGATGCGGCTGTGGCAACAGTACCAGCAGACGCTGTAAAACCAAAAATATTGATTTTACTTGGTGTGCCAGGTTCTTATTTAGTGGCAACAGACCAATCTTATATCGGGAACATTACTGAGCTTGCGGGTGGCGAAAATGTGATGGGGGATTTCAATCAAGAGTATTTAGCCTCGAATACAGAATATTTACATGAGGCAAACCCTGATATTATTTTACGTTTAGCACACGGGATGCCTGATGAAGTCATTGCGATGTTTGATGAAGAATTCCAAACTAATGATATTTGGAAGCATTTTAATGCGGTAAAAAATGACCGTGTTTATGATTTAGAAGAACCGCTCTTTGCCACAACCGCGAATTTAGATGTCGCAGAAGCGATTGCACATTTAGTGAATATTTTCTATGAAGAGGAATAAAAGATGAAAAAAATAATAAGCTTTGTTGTGGTCATTATTGCACTGATCGCGATGACGATTTATGCAACAATGACGGGCAGTATTCAAGTCGATACATTGTCGTTCATCAAGACTGTATTTGACCCAAATGATGAAACAATGCAAGTCATTCGCGATTTACGTTTCCCACGTATTATTGTGGCGATTTTTGCCGGTGCTGCGTTATCGGTTGCGGGTGTACTGTTACAAGCGATTATGCGTAACCCATTAGCGGATGCAGGGGTTATTGGTATTTCAGCAGGTTCTGCATTTGTAACGACGTTTTTATTAACGATGTTCCCAGCTTACTTTATGTATGGACCATTATTCTCGTTTATTGGGGGAGCTATTGCTTGCTTCTTAGTCTTTTCGTTATCGTTTAAATCGGGCTTAAACCCATTAAAAATTATTTTAGTCGGTATTGCGATTGCTGCAATGTTTACCGGCTTACGTGAAGCATTTGTTACCATCTGTGGCTATATGGGTGTCATGGTAGATGGTACGGTATCATCTAATTTATCCATGCGTACATGGAATGAAGTTGAAATTATCGTCTTTTATGGCGTTATCGGTTTAATCGTAGCGACACTATTAGCAAAATGGTGTAATTTACTTATTTTACAAGATAAAACAGCAAAAAGCTTAGGCTTTAACGTTACGCGCGCGCGTGTGATTATTGCAGCGGTTGCCGTATTACTTGCGGGAGTAGCTACTGCGACAGTTGGCGTTATTTCATTTGTTGGATTATTAATTCCGCATATTGCCCGTCGCTTAGTCGGACATGACCATAAAGTATTAATTCCGTTTTCTGCACTAGCAGGGGGCTTACTCATTTTAATGGCTGATACATTAGGTCGTACATTATTAGCACCACAGGAAATTCCTGCGTCAACAATTATGGCGATTATCGGCGGACCATTTTTAATTTTCTTATTGAGAAGGGAGAAAAACTAATATGCACATTCACAACGTAGTTTTCTCACACGATGGCACACGTAATCAGCTAGATGGTGTTAGTGCATCGGTTCAAACAGGAAAAATTACAACGATTATTGGCCCCAATGGCTGTGGCAAGTCAACGCTGTTAAGTTTAGTGTCACGCAATAATAAGCCGGTAACAGGTACTGTTCAATTAGAACAAAAAGATGTGATTGATTATAAGCCAAAAGAATTTGCGAAAAAGCTTGCGATTGTGTACCAACAAAATGACATTCCACCGCAAATTACAGTAGAGCAGTTAGTCAGCTACGGTCGTTTACCGCATCAAACGTTTATGAAGCGTAACGATACAGAGGATAACGAAGCGGTAACATGGGCACTTACATGCACCAATTTATTACATAAGCGCGCCAATGACGTGTCGGCATTATCCGGTGGTGAGCGCCAGCGTGTATGGATTGCGATGGCGTTAGCACAACGTTCTGAAATTTTATGTTTAGATGAGCCGACAACCTATTTAGATATTTATTATCAAATTGAATTGTTAGAGCTGGTGAAACAATTAAATGCAGACTACGGGTTAACGATTGTGATGGTATTACATGATATTAACCAAGCGATGCAATATAGCGATGATATTATTTTAATGAAAGACGGGAAAATGGTTGCACAGGGACATCCGAAAGACGTAATCACAACGGATATGATGCAACAAGTATATGATGTGCGTGTGGCATTTACCGAAGATGCCGAAATCGGACGTTATATGATTCCATTAAGTATATAGTGTAGGACAATAGCCGAAAAATGAGATTGAGACAAAAAGAATTATCCTTCAGCAACGACAACTGCTGAAGGATATTTTTGTGCTTTTGATGCTACGCCACATAGTACCACGAGCACGCAGTGTTGTCTCAACCTGTGTTGTTTTGAACGACAACGGTGGTAAAAGCGCGATTTTTAGTCGCCATGTAAGGTACACTAGAAAAGGACTGTATTTTGGAGAAGAAGGAGTGACATAGATGGGACAGCTGATTCAATCACTCGATTTACCAGGGCTTATTTTACTCATATCGAATATGTTTTTTGTCCTAGCGGTTGTGTTCATTGAACGGAAGCACCCAAGTTCAGCATGGGCATGGATGTTTGTGTTAATTTTTGCGCCGTTTATTGGTTTTATTGGCTATTTATTATTAGGGCGTCGTTTACGCAAAAAACATTTATATCGTTTTAGTGGCGATAAATATATGGGGTTAAATCAATTAATGACGTATCAAGTAGCAGCGTTAAAGGATAATACATATGATTTTCATGATGTGGCGGCAGCTAAACATAGAGATTTAATCTATATGCATTTAACGCATGATGAAGCGGTATTAACACAAGATAATGATGTGACACTTTACACTGACGGACATGAAAAGTTTGCACAATTACTGCGCGATATTGAACAAGCAAAGCATCATATACATATGCAATATTATATTTTCCGACATGATGATTTAGGGCAACAAATATTACGTGCACTAGAGAAGAAAGCAAAGCAAGGTGTCGAAGTGCGCTTTTTATATGACGCCATTGGTTCAAATAAATTATTTAAACGTCATTTGCGAGCATTGCGAGAAGCGGGCGGCTTTACCGAAGTATTTTTCCCGTCCGTATTACCGCTATTTAATCCGCGCTTAAATTTCCGCAATCACCGTAAAATCGTCATTATTGATGGTACCATCAGCTATGTAGGCGGTTTTAATGTCGGCAACGAATATTTAGGTATTGACCCGACATATGGCTATTGGCGCGACACACATAGCCGTATTGAAGGCAGTGCCACACATGAGCTACAGACACGTTTTTTAATTGATTGGAATATGGCGGCAAAACATGCGCGCGTAGCCTACGATGAAGCGTATTATCCTGCGATTCCACGTCGCGGTACAACCGCTGTACAAATCGTTTCAAGCGGGCCAGATAGCGACTGGGATAGCATTAAAAATAGTTACATTAAAATGATTTTATCGGCGAAGAAGTACGTCTACATACAGACGCCTTATTTTGTACCAGATGATGCGGTAATGGAGGCAATTCGTATTGCTAGTTTAACAGGTGTCGATGTTCGTATTATGATTCCGGCAGTACCAGATCATAAAATTGTATATTGGGCAACAATGAGTTATATGGACGATCTTTTACGCGCTGGTGCGAAAGTCGATTTATACGAGAAAGGCTTTATTCACGCGAAAACAGTTGTCATTGATGATGAGGTCGCAACATGTGGCACAACAAATTTTGATGTGCGTAGTTTTTCGTTAAATTTTGAGGTAAATGCCTTTTTCTTAAGTGGCGAGAAAGCATACGAAATGCGTAAAATTTATGAGCGTGATTTAGGGCATAGTCGTGCGTTAACATTAGCGGATTATGAAAACCGCTCACTAAAGAAACGTTTCCAAGAATCAATTGCGCGATTAATTTCACCAATTTTATAGCATATAAAAAGCTGCTAGCTCATCTATTTGCGTGAGTAGCAGCTTTTTAGTGCATCGGTTCGGATTGTAGTTGAATCATTTTTTTCCTACTTTCAAAAACTTGCATTTGGTGTTGCTTGTTTGTACATTTGTTTGTTGCTTAGGGTAGTGCTTGAACTTATTTTTTGTGAAACGGCTAAATGTTTGGATGAAAGATAATCGTTCTTCATAGCACGTTCAACATATAAAGCAAAGTCTCGTCATTCTTTATCATATTAAAAGTAATATGAATTTTGTGAGTTTGAATGCGGTAACAAACTGCATTACCAGTGTAAACTATATGAAGTTGTAAATCCTCCGATGCACAAATGAACGAGTGTTTATACGTGAAAGAGCTGGTCGTTCGATTACGTTTAACCCAACTGAGAGATTTTCATCTCTACACTTTGAAGTATACAGTAGTCAGAATTTTTTGTCAACTGAAATAAATAGAAAATTTAAAAGCGATACACTTTCTTAAAAAGTCATGTTACAATAATAAAAAGTTTTGTTGATTTTACTTAAGGGGGCGAGCTGTTATGATGACCGCGAGTAAATATTCATTTGAACAATTAGCCGCAAGCTATATTGAGTGCTTGCAACGCGTTGGCAATAATGATGCTTGTTGCGAAGAGTTATTAGCGACACTACATTGGCCGACAGATGAACGTGAGTACGCATATGCACCAATCGATACAGGCTTTGAATCCTTTGATATCGATTTCAATTTAACATTTTATCAACAACTTTAACATGTAAAAGGATGGATAGATGATGAATCAAGTAGAACAATATTTTTTTAATGGCCAATTTCGTGCTTGCTATGCCGAAATTTTAACACAGCCAGAGACAGCGCATAGCGAAAAATACAAACAATTACTTGAGGATTATGATATCCACCTTTTGCCTACATATACAAAAGGTCATCATACAGTTGAACGCGCAGACGAAACATATCCGCAAATGGATGAATATGCACGTTTAAAAGAGCTTCACGACGAACAACAGTTTCAACAACAAATTGCAGCACTCGAAAAAGCTGCAAGCGAAGGGACAGCAGAAGAAAAAGCAGCCTCTTTCTTTACACAAGGTATGCTGTTTTTAAATGCGCATCATTACAATGAAAGTGCGCATTGCTTTATGCAAGCGGTCAAACATGAGCCGTCTAATGCTGTGTATTGGGGCATTGCCGGGCAGACGATGAGTCGCTTCGGTTGGACGCCATTTGAATCGTTAGCATATATCGAATCTGCTATTGCACTAGACGCGCATAATGCACGTTGGCACTGGAACCATTCACTAGTGCTATTACAACTTTATAAAGACTTACAACAAGAAGCCTTTTTAGAGAATGCTTTAATCGCACTGGATACGGCACAACAAGTATGCCGTGAAGACCAGACATCGCTGCGTAGTGCTTTACTAAACACAGTTGAGACAACACGTGAGTACATTTTTGCGTAAAACAACAAAAGAACGGACAATAAAAAGTGGTAGAAGAAACGATAATGTTTCTTCTACCACTTTTTTATTTTCTGAACGAACGTCCCCGTGATATGATAGGCAAGTGAATGAATAAAGAAGGAAGTGTCAACATGTCAAGTGCACAACAAGTAGTTAATAAAATGATTGAAGCAACATTGTTTCAATTAACGGCACAAGTAAATGTCGAGCAATTTGAACAAGTAATTCAACAAAACCTTGCTGCCAAAGAACAAGCAACGACATCAACAACGCAATTTTACGATGCGTTAATGTTAAATATTGTGTATTTCTTTGAAAATAAAAAAAGCTGGCAAGTACTTGTGGAGAGCATGTTTACAGGCAAAGAAGTTTTAGCAGTTGAATCGTTTGAGCAGGAAATGTTAACGCAACAAATGATGATTCGTCAAGATTTAGACGAGAAGCAACAAGCGTATACGGAGCAGTTTCATCCGCAATATAAAAATCCTGAATTTACGCGTGAGTCGATTTGTTATGAATATGCATTTGAATCATTAGCGCACTCATTACGTACCGATTTTACCACACAGTTTATTCGTAAATTTGCAAATTCACCCGTGTTATTAGAGGTTGATGTAGCAGAAACAATTCGTGTGATGGACGGGACAATTGAATATCATGTCAGCAATATCGTCAACAATATGAATTTCGCTTAAAATCGCGCGTATCAGCTCTTGAAAACAGAGGTGATACGTTTTTATGCGTATAAATATGCTAAAATAGCAGTAATCTGTTGTAGAAGGGAAAGAACTTTATGAAATCACCATACGATTTTAAACATATCGCACCAACATATGCGAACGAAAAACAACCAGCAATCTTTTTATTACACGGCATGGGCAGTAACGAGGATGATTTATTCCAGTTAACGACAGCCATTGATGGCGCATGCCATATTTTTAGCTTACGTGGACCGATTGAAGCAAGACCAGGCTATGCATTTTATGTCGAGCAAGAAGGCGAGCCAGTACGCCAAATTTTTGACCAAGTTGTCATGCACACGCAAAACTTTATTTTTGAAGCGATTCAAGAATATGATTTAGATTTAGAGCGTATTTACATTATGGGCTTCAACCAAGGCGCAGTGATTGCACAAACATTAGCAGTAACAATGGGTAGCGTACTTGCAGGCGTTATCGCATTAAGTGGCTTTTTACCGAAGTTTGTTATTGATGAATATGCAAAAACAGACGCAGCACGTACAAAAGTATTTATGTCACACGGTACATACGATTATGTCGTGCCGTTTGAATGGGCAGAAAAATCACGTGAAGTATTAGAAGAACGTGGTGCGACTGTGACATTTAAAGCGTATGAAGATGGACACGGTGTAAATCCACAAAATGTCGCGGATTTAGCGGAGTTTTTAAAAGCACAATTACTGAATTAGTAAAGGGGCGAGTTGTATGAAAAGATGGCTAGGGGTTACGGTATTAAGTAGTTTATTGTTAGCAGGCTGTGGTGAAGCAGAGCAAGCATTACAAAGCGTGTATACAGCAAATGATGCATATGAACATACAATGGAGCAAGTCGTTGTGACGATGGACCATTATGAGGTGCAGCGTATAAACGAGCCGACAGACGAACAACAAGCACTCAATATCGCAGCAGGAAGCTATATCGTTGAAGCGGCGTTACATGTGACCAATACAGGCAACACAGCGGTGTATTATACACCTGATGTTTTCCTGCAAATTGGCGACAAGCAGTTTGTAAATGAAACAGCACGCTTAGTTGGCGAAGGGAGTAACCAGTCTGTGGAAATTCTTTCTGAGCAAGACAAAAGTTTTGTTGTAAGCTTTCTTATTCCAGCTGCTGTATATGAAGACGCAGAGCAGGCAATGATGCAAATTCCTGTACCGTATACACAGCCACATACAACGTCGTCCGGTGACGCACTTGGTGACAATGGTTTTTGGGAAATTGCATTAAAATAGCAGGAATTGACGCGATTTTGTAGCGAGAAATCACGCTTGCGACAAAACTTGCTGAAACCTAAAATTATGTTACACAAAAGTTCAATGATTATGCTAAAATGAAAGTGCATACATACAAGGAGGGTTATTTCATGGCAAAGAAAATTAACATGGGTAAAATTACTGAATCACGCGTTGAAGAGGGGTTAGCAATTCGTGACCGTTTAGTAATCGAGTTACTTGTGCACGTATTAGATGAGCAATTAGTTGTAGAGCGCCACATTTTACAAGAACGTTTAAACAACTTAGTTGATTTATCTTCTTATGATGAAGAGTTAAAAGATACAGTTCGTGCATTAATTATGAAACTGTAATTGTATACAGCATATAAAAAAGGAGGTTGCTTACACGCAGCCTCCTTTTTTGTATTAACGAAATAGCATATAAAGCCCAATAAAAGCGACTGTATAGAGTGCTAAAAATGCACTATGCCACTTTACATACATTTGCAGCATGCCAATATATTCTCGTGTAAAGGCATTTGGCACATAGTAAAAGGTTGTTTTTGCTGCAACACCCTTTGCCTGTAAGCCGACTTTCCGTGTGTAAATACTAGCGCGAAGTACGTGGAAGTCATTTGTGACAACAGCGCCGAAACCATTTGCTGTGCCAAGCTTGTCGTGAATGATTTTTTTCGAAAACACTAAGTTTTCATAGGTCGTTGTCGATTGGTCTTCGACGATAACTTGATCATCACGTAGTCCGTGTTGTTCAAGCATATATTGTTTCATTGCTACCGCTTCAGCAACAAGTTCGTCATGCCCTTGTCCACCAGATGTAATGAGTAGCGGTTGTTCATTATAGCTTTTAAACAGCTTTACAGCGCGGTCTAAGCGACTTGCTAATAACGGTGGTACCTTGTCTCCGATTAAGCCAGAACCAAGCACAATAATGTATTGAGGCTTTTTAAAGAGTGGTGTCGCATTGTATAGGACAGCATAGAGCGCGAGCGTAAAGAAAAACCATAAAAAATAGCACAGTAAGCCCATGATATACACATAAAGGAACGAGCTTGTAAGTGATACCCCTTGTAACGAGGCAACAAAGAAATAAACGGAGTAGCCAAGTATAAATAGTAACGCTACTGCAATGACGGCACTAAATAAATTACGAATGCGGCGACCCTCTTTTTGCATTAATGTTTTATTGTTTGCGAAGAGTAACACACTAATTGCTAAAAGCGTGCCAGGAATTGAAATTGCAACAAATACAAGATAGACGTTATTAATCGTATAATAATCTTCCACTTGATATGTGGCTAACCCGAGCTGATACGTGAAGTAATAAAGCGCTACTAGAAAGAGTACAACGCCAAATAACATCACTGTAAACATACGCCGTGGCTCTTTTATATAAAAAACACAAAATAATAGAATGAAAAATAATAAAAATGACATTGTGTGCTCCTTTCAAGAGAGATACGCAAATAAAAAGAGCTGCCTGAGAATAAATATCTGAGGTAGCTCTCCTTTTAAGTATATATAGCTTATTTTTTCGCCATATATTCAGCCATTGCTTTTTGTACAAATTCGGTCATTGTTGAGAATGTCGAATTGTTATCAATAAAAGCATCTGCTTCTTCTGTACGTTGACCTTGAACAAACGCTAATAAGTCTTGTACAGAAAATCCACTTTTTGTAATGAATTCTTCAATCGATTGAAAATCCGTGAACTTTTGGAAAAACTCATTGTTTAAAATCTCTTGAACCGGTAAACTTTTCAGTGCATCGCTGTTTAATAAGTCGCTGATGTTTTGTACATCACCAAGGTTTTTGAATAAGTCATTTAGCATAGGATACATCTCCTTTAAACATAATATGTATGTTGTTTATCATACATAAATTTAGCTACGATTGACAAGTGTTAAGTGACACAATGTGAAAAAAGGGAGCGCAATTATTTATCATCTAATAGAAGTCATGATGAAAAAGTTGAAAAACAAGGATTGATAAAAAGAAGAGTGGGTATAAACAAATATGCAGTATGCTTTGTCAGCGATTGAATAGTAGCAGAGGGGGCTTTAATATGGCGAAATCACTAATTGCGTATACAGATGAAACAATTGATATTTTAGGGAATTATTTTGTGCGATATAATATTCATCAAGAGTATGGGCTGACATTCGAGAGGTTTGTAGATCGTTGGGCACGTGGGATTATTGAATTATAAATGAATGCAGGAATAACACTGACAAAGCATGCGCATAAACGTATGCTTCTTTTTTATGGTCGATAAAATAAATTCGACCAGATGATAAAAATTTGATGATATAAAGTGCAGAAGTGACGCATGTGAAAAAGCCTATTTAAGTGAAAAACATGACAACAGAAAAAAGTGAATGGGACAGATGTATAATTCAAATAAATGCCAACGATGTTCGGTGGTAAACAGATGATACGTCGTGTTAAACGAAGAGCGGACTTTTGGCGAAATAATACGAGCGAGAGACTACATGGAACAGCTGCTTTACCTTCGTACCGAAAGAATTGCCTGCTCGAAAATGTACGACGAAAAAAGTGTTAGGAGAAATTTTGTCATTTCTCCTAACACTTTATTTTGTCTCAAGCTCTTATGTCTTTATTGCCACACGATGACATCATTCGTCTTAACGTAATTGGAAATGTGCATTAATCCAAGCTTGTGCTTCATACCAATTGTTGATGCGAATAACATTATTCGGCACCGCTAAACGATTATACGGGGTGTCAAATAAAATTACAGGAATTTGTAGCTCTTCAGCTAGCATAACAGCATTATCATGTTTATCTTCAAAGAATGCCTCAACTTGTTGCTCTTTCGCAATAGCGAGTTTATCATGCTTTCCGATACATGTAATGCGGTCATATGGAACGTTGTGCTCATTAAACCATTCATTGGTTAATGTCAGCACATTTTCACCGCGCGCGGAAATATATAATAGCTCAGCTTGGTGCTGCCAAGCGGTTAACACTTCTTTTGCGCCAGATGCTAATGTCGAAACACGGTACATTGCCGGTTCGTTTTCTTTAAACCATTGTTGGAAATGCTGCTTATCGACATCAAATGCACAGGTGAAATCATATTCTGTTATATCATCTAATGTTAAGTTGACGTTATACTGGGCATTAATATGTGGAATCAGTGTCGATGGACATGTAACTGTTCCATCAATATCAATGCCGAAACGAACTTTTTTAGACATTTGTTTCAGCTGCCTCTGCTTCACGTTTTGCAACCATTTCAGCAGCTAGTTTATCAATTTCTTTTTTCAGCTCTTCTACCATTGTTTCTTCAGGCACTTTACGAACTGTTTTACCTTTCATAAATAACAGACCTTCACCACGTGCACCAGCGATACCGATATCTGCTTCACGCGCTTCACCAGGACCGTTTACAGCACAGCCAAGTACTGCAACTTTTAATGGTACATTTAGTTTTGAAATATATTCTTCTACTTCGTTGGCAATTGAAATTAAGTCAATTTCAATACGTCCACATGTTGGGCAAGATATTAATGTTGCCATATTTGATGCTAAACCAAATGATTTTAATAATTCACGTGCAACTTTAATTTCTTCCACTGGGTCAGCTGATAGTGAAATACGTAATGTATTACCGATACCTTTTGATAAAATAGCCCCAAGACCTGCTGCAGATTTTACAGTACCTGCAAATAATGTGCCGGATTCTGTAATACCTAAGTGTAGAGGGTAGCTAAATGCTTTCGACGCTTTTTCATATGCTTCGATTGCTAAGTTAACATCTGATGCTTTCATCGATACGATAATATCGTGGAAGTCTAGGTCTTCTAAAATTTTAATATGATGTAAGGCAGATTCAACCATACCGTCAGCAGTAGGGTAGCCGTATTTTTCTAAAATATGACGCTCAAGTGACCCTGCGTTTACGCCGATACGAATTGGAATACCTTTTGCTTTTGCAGCGTTTACAACCGCTTCAACTTTTTCACGACGACCGATGTTTCCTGGATTAATACGTACTTTATCAATGCCATTTTCAATTGCTTTTAATGCTAGTTTATAGTCAAAGTGAATATCCGCTACTAATGGAATATTGATTTGTTTTTTTATATCAGCAATTGCATTTGCTGCGCGCTCGTCTGGTACAGCTACACGTACGATTTGACAACCAGCCTCTTCTAAACGCTTAATTTCAGCAACCGTTGCCTCAACATCGTGTGTTTTTGTTGTACACATACTTTGGATGACAACTTCATTGTTCCCACCAATTGTTAGGTTACCAACACGAACAGGGCGTGTTTTTGTACGGTGAACGATTTCACTCATTATAAATTTCTCTCCTTTTCAGGCTTTCATTTCTAGTATGTAGCCATCACTAAAATTATTTTAGCAGTGTGTGTAAGTGTCGGCAAGGAAGAAACAATAAGTTTCCACTATTTCGGTGTTTTTTTCTTGCGCGGAACAAATTAACCTTTGCCTGGCAAAGTCTATTTTCTCATGTTTAGACGCTTATTGCGAAGAAAAAGATTCCTTCTTTTTTGCAGGAAGCGGTTTTTTCGGATATTTTCTTAACGCGATCAGTATGTACGTGATGGTAATGGCGATACCAACCAGCTGTAGCATATTCGAATAAGACGTTGTTAAAAATGGGCTAATCAGGTGCAGTATATAATAAATCGTCATCGCAAAGGCTGCAGTGCGCCACAAATGTCTGTACTCGATGCGGTAATGAAAGTAGCCAATACCATACCCAATTGCCGCATAGAGCGAAATTTGGCACATAATTAATAATGTATTCGAGACAAATAGCGCGATAAATGCAAACGGATATAAAATCCATGTCATTTGCTGCGCATCAATATAGGATAAAACTGCTTCGAATTGGTTGGAGCCATGTTGGAGCGTCAACACAAAATGAAGAAATGTAGCAATCGTAATGAACGTAATAAAGAAAAAGACATATTGCATCGTTTTACCAATCGTTAACATTCGAAAAGCAGCAAGCCGTTTCGGATAGAAAATGCTATACTTACATAATTGTGACAACGATAACTGCATAGATTAGTCCTCCTTTTTAACAATATATTACCATATTGTAAATGGAAATATGTTATAAAAAGGGTCATTATTTATGATAGAATCGTAGGTGTTTGTAAACTTTTTATTACATTCCTTCAGAATAACTTTACAATGCATAGGAGTTTAGATATGTTCAAAGACAGAAGGAAAGAGTTAGACTGGAGATGAATATATGGAGATTGATTGGCAGTCGCTGCTGTTCCACTTTCTTGGCGGATTAGGTTTATTTCTATTTTCAATTCAATATATGGGGGAAGGTTTTCAAAAATTAGCGGGAACACGTTTACGCGACATGTTAGACCGTTATACGTCCACACCATTACGCGCAGTATTAGTCGGTATGCTTGTCACGATGATTATTCAGTCAAGCTCAGGAACAACAGTGCTGACAGTTGGTCTTGTCAGTGCAAGATTAATGACATTACGCCAAGCGATTGCGGTCATTATGGGCGCGAATATTGGTACGACAATAACAGCCTTTATTATTGGGTTTAATTTCGAGGAATATAGCTATCCGTTTTTAGCAGTCGGAGCATTTATTTTATTTTTCTTTAAAAAGCATAAATATGATAATTTAGGGCGGGTTTTATTTGGTTTCGGTGGTATTTTTGCAGGCTTACAGTTAATGAGTGAAAGCTTAGAGCCATTACGATTATCAGGAGGCTTTAATGATCTGATGTTGTCGATGGCTGATGCACCGATTTTAGGTGTGATAGCGGGTATTGCATTAACGCTCATTATGCAAAGTTCTTCGGCGACCATTGCCATTTTACAAGAAATGTATGCCAATGATTTAATTGGCTTATATGCAGCTTTACCAATTGTGTTTGGTGATAACATTGGTACGACGGTAACGGCTATTTTAGCATCACTGGGTGCGACCATTTATGCAAAACGTGCAGCATTAGCCCATTTACTCTTTAATGTATTCGGGGCGTGTTTATTTATGCTGTTATTACCATTATTTTATAGTTACGTAGAGGCGATGGGGCAATGGCTAGATTTAGGGCCGAAAATGCAAATTGCTGTTGCGCACGGGACATTTAATATTGTGAATACATGTATACAGTTACCGTTTATTGGCGGTTTGATTTGGCTTGTGACAAAAATTTTACCATCTGGCAATGATAAGTTACCAGACGAGGCGATGGAGTTAGATGATGCTTTTTTAACACAAGCACCGTCTATTGCGATTGGACAGGCAAAAGAAGAAGTACTGCGTATGGGCGTATATGCAATGCGTGGTCTTGAAGAAACGCGTGCCTTTTTCTTGACGCATGACCATCGACATGAAGTGGCCGTCATTCAATTTGAGGATGCCATTAACCATGTGGATGAGAAAACAACCGCATATTTAATGCGGTTATCAAAACAAACATTAACCGATATCGATATTCGACGCTATCATACATTGCTCGACCAAATGAAAGATTTCGAGCGTATCGGCGACCATTTTAAAAATTTACTAGAACTGATTCATTATCGAGAGCAATGGCAAATTGAGTTGCCTGAATCTGCGTTAAATGATGTGAAAACGATGTTTACATTAACAATTGAAAATATTCAAATGGCGATTGAAATTGTCAACACAAATGACCGTCATTTAGCCGAAAAGTTATTTAAACAAGAACGTAAAATTGATGAATGGGAAAATCGCATTCGTCATTTATATGTAGAATCACTCGATCAGCAAGCGATTTCACCGACAGGCAGTGTATTGTTAACGGATATTGCGAGCCATTTAGAGCGTATTAGTGACCGTACGGCAAGTATTGCAAACTCTGTACTTGATTTATAAAATGAAACTTTTTTCGATATTTCGCCGTATAAAAACTAATTAAGTAGGAGAAAGAAGGGATACGCATGACAGGAGCGGTACTTACATGGATCGTTATAGGGGTCTTATTTGTGATTGCGTTTGTCGGATTAATTTATCCAATTATTCCATCGGTGTTATTTATTTTAGCTGGTTTTTTAGTGTACGGCTTTGTGTATTCATTTAGTGACTTGCCATGGTGGTTCTGGCTCGGACAAAGTTTATTTGTTATTTTATTATTTAGTGCGGATACATTATCGAATTTAGTCGGTGTTAAAAAGTTTGGTGGCAGTAAAGCAGCGATGTGGGGAAGTACAATCGGTTTATTAATTGGTCCGTTTGTAATTCCATTTGCCGGTATTTTAATCGGTCCATTTTTAGGTGCAGTTATTGCAGAACTAGTTGTTCACCGGACAGATATGCAACAATCGATGAAAGTGGGCGTTGGCTCACTTGTTGGATTTTTAACATCGGTCGTGACAAAAGGGATTATCCAAGCAATTATGATTATCGTGTTTTTCATGGTCATTTAATGTAGCGGACGTTCTCTCGTTAACATGAGAGGCGCCCGTTTTTAATGTTTAGAACAAGAAAATAATGGGAAGTAGTAAAAAGCATTGCTAGATTAGGCTTTCCGCCGAAAGTATGAAATGAAAATTTATAAGCTTTTTTCGTTGAATGGTGTGACTATTTTTGTTAATCTAGTTATGCAATCACATATATTTAACTTTAGGAGGAATTTTATCATGGCATTTGAAGTAAAACCATTATCATACGCATATGATGCATTAGAGCCACATATTGATGCAAAAACAATGGAGATTCACCACTCTAAACACCACGCTACATACGTAACAAACTTAAACGGTGCTGTAGAAGGCACTGAATTCGCTGACAAAGACATCAACGAATTAATCGCTAACTTAGACGCTTTACCAGCTGACAAGCAAACAGCGGTACGTAACAACGGTGGCGGTCACGCTAACCACACATTATTCTGGGAAGTAATCGCTCCAGGCGGTTCTAACACACCAGTAGGCGAAGTAGCAGCTGCTATCGACGCTAAATTCGGTTCTTTCGACGCTTTCAAAGAAGAGTTCGCAAAAGCTGCAACAACTCGTTTCGGTTCAGGTTGGGCTTGGTTAATCGTTGACGGTGACGGCGTTGCTGTAACTTCAACTCCAAACCAAGACTCTCCAGTAATGGAAGGCAAAACACCTGTTTTAGGTTTAGACGTATGGGAGCACGCTTACTACTTAAACTACCAAAACCGTCGTCCTGATTACATCGGCGCGTTCTGGAACGTAGTAAACTGGGATGTAGTAGAAGCTAAATTCCAAGCTGCGAAATAATTAGTTCACAGTATAAATAAGGAAACGGTGCTGTTTACAGCATCGTTTCTTTTTTTATGGCAGAAATGAGCAACTAAATGGCGTAAAAGACGTTCACAATAAAAGAAGTGAAAACATTTTGTTATCATTTTTTTCTTACACATACAGTGGTATACTAGCATGTAGATTGTTTTTTGGAGGTGGGGGGTTTGCGCAAGCAACAACCGACAAAGCGAGCCGCAAAAACGAAGCAACGTTCGAATTTAACGTTTCGAATGAACGTACTTTTTTTCGCCATCTTTTTAATATTCTCCGCGTTAATTTTTCGTTTAGGATATTTGCAAATTGTTAAAGGGGAAGATTACGTACGCGAGCTAGAGCGGACCGAGGAAATAGCAGTAAATACAAGTGTGGCACGTGGGCGTATTTATGATAGCATGGGGCGTATTTTAGTCGATAACCAGCCTGAAAATGCCATTACATACACGAAAATGCCATCAACAAAACAAGCTGAAATGTTAGATGTAGCAGGAAAGCTAGCGGTGTTAATTGATATGCCAATTGACCGTGTAACGTATCGCGACAAGCAAGATTTTTGGATTTTGCAAAATAAAGAAGAAGCATATAGTCGTGTGTCAAAGGAAGAGCAAGACGCTATTCGAGCGAGCGATGAAGAAATGACGGAGTCGCAGTTTAATGGAAAGCTGGATGCATTAGTGCGTGAACGCATTACCGAACAAGAGTTAAATGCCATTCCGAACGAGCAATTGGAAATTTTAGCGATTTACCGTGAAATGTCATCTGGTTATGCATTGTCACCACAAATTATTAAAAGTGAAAATGTGACAGATGAAGAATTTGCCCGTGTATCAGAACGTTTAACCGAGCTGACAGGCGTTAACACAACGACGGATTGGAAGCGTGTGAAATTATCGTCGCTTGCGATTTTAGGGCGAACTTCTGTGCCGAGTAAAGGGGTACCGAAATCGAAGTTGTATTATTATTTAGCGCGTGACTACTCACGAAATGACCGGGTCGGTGAATCGTATATTGAAGCGCAATATGAAGAATTATTGCAAGGGCAAAAAGCAGTTGTCAAAAATATTACGAATAAAGCCGGACAAATTGTTGACACTGTGACGACATTTGAAGGAGAGCCAGGGAAGGAATTAGTGTTATCGATTGATTCTGAACTGAATGAAGCAGCAGACCAAATTTTAGAGAAGCACTTACTTCAATTGAAATCTTATCGTGCATCTAGTTTATTAGACCGAGCATTTTATGTCATGATGAATCCAAATACGGGTGAGATTTTATCAATGGTCGGCAAAAAAATTGAAGTGGACGAAGAAACAGGCGAGCGTTATATTGTCGATTACTCATATGGTACATTTACAACCTCTTATGAAGTAGGCTCGACGGTGAAAGGTGCAACAATTTTAGCAGGGTATGCAGAAGATGTGATTTCACCAGGAACACGTATGATTGACGAACCGATTTATTTAGCAGGTACGCCTGTAAAACGTTCGTTATTCAACCAAGGTGGTCGTGTATCAATTGATGACGTAACAGCGCTAGAACGCTCTTCTAACGTATACATGTTTAAAATAGCGATGGCAATGGCTGGGCGAACATATTACCGTGGCATGGGCTTCTCGATTGATCCAGTAGCCTTCCAAGTGCTACGTAATCAATATGCAAAATTCGGTTTAGGCGTTCGTACAGGGATTGATTTACCAAACGAAGCATCTGGTGTTATTGGTCCAACGCGTGAGGGCGGTAAACTACTCGATTTAGCGATTGGACAGTTTGATACGTATTCACCAATGCAGTTAGCGCAATATATTTCAACAATTGCAAATGGTGGTTACCGTGTGAAGCCACATGTCGTAAAAGAGATTCGTGAGCCGTCTCCAGATGGCGAAACATTAGGACCGTTAATTAGCGAAGTGGAAACACAAGTACTGAATCGTATTGATAATACGGAAGCGGAAGTTAACCGCGTAAAAGAAGGTATGCGTCGCGTATACCAAGGATCACAAGGTTCAGCACGCCGAGCGTTTGCGGACGCACCGTATGAAGCGGGTGGTAAAACAGGTACAGCTGAGGTTGTTTATTTCGGACCGAAACGAGATGCGTGGGCAACAAGTGCGATTTCGATTGCACATGTCGGCTTCTCGCCAGTCGAAAATCCAGAAGTAGCATATGCTGTATTAATTCCGTGGGCAACAACGGTGTATAACCCATCGATGACAAACGCGAGCGATATTGCGCGTGAAATTTTAGATAAGTATTATGAAATTAAAGAAAAAAATATGCAAATTGATCCGACAATTGACGGTGCGCAACAAAAAATTCTTCCAGCATATTCTGAAGAGAAAATTCAAGAAGAAGAACAGGAGCAAACAGTCACATCGGAATAAGAGAAGCGTTTTGGATAAACCCTTCTCTATAATTGAAAAAGCTCCGGCGAATAGTATATTCGTCGGAGCTTTTTTTATCTATAGGTAGCTGATACGTCACTTGTCGCCAAAGCAAAGGTGAATTCATACAAAATGATGTAGGAGAAACGGAAGGAATTTGATAAAACTACATTACATCACTACATGAAAAAGCGAGCTGCTGTGGCAGTTCCTTTTTTATGTAATGGCGTTTTGCAATTTAGCCAAAATCTCGTTACACTTATAGGTAAAGGAGGGGGTAAGGTGAACCGTGCAACTGCACCGGCAAGGCATTTGTTAGTAACGCATCGTAATTGGTGGCTGCTTCATGTTGCCTATATTATAGTTTTAATCGTAACGTTCGTTATGTGGGGCGTCATTGGGGCAATGTATTTTGCGACAACGATTGAGACGCCGTGGTTAGCTGATTTATTATTCCTTTTATATGCAGGCTTTATTATTTCTTTACCTGGTTGGTGGATTCATGTGAGGGCAGCTAAAACATATCCGAAGCCGTGGCGATGGATTTGGTCGGCTAGCGCCCAACTTCTTTACTACGTAATCGCGATTGTGGTTATGCTAATCGTCATGCTTTGTATATCTTATGTATAAATTGTAAATTTAAATTTACAATTGATAGGTGGTTGTAGCCGCCTGAAAAGTAGGAGTTGTGCGACATTTACACGTTTTTGACGTGTAGATGTCTTTTTTTGTTAAAGTATTTTTCTTCATGTAGTCTTTACATTTTGTTTATTTGTGCTCAATACAGGCTGTTTATAGTGTAGATAGTAACAACAAGCAAATAACAACAAAGTAAAACTTAACTGAGAATGTGGAGGCTATTACAAATGAAAAAGTGGAAGTATTTATCAATGACAGCAACATTAAGTGCAGCGTTATTTTTAGCAGCGTGTGGAGATGACACAGAAAACACAGATGCTGGCGCAGAAACAGAAGAAGGCACAGATGCTGGCACAGAAGAAGCAGCACTATCAGGTGAAGTAATTGGTGATGGTTCTTCAACAGTAGCGCCAATTACAGAAGGTTTAGTAGAGGAATATAGCGCTGCACAACCGGATGTACGAGTATCAGTAGGTGTATCAGGTACAGGTGGAGGATTTGAGAAATTTATCAACGGTGAAACAGATTTCTCAAATGCATCACGTGACATTAAGGACGAAGAAATTGCTGAGCTTGAAGCAGCGGGCATTGAATATACAGGTCTTGAGCTAGCGTATGACGGGTTATCAGTTGTTGTAAACCCTGAAAATACATGGGCGGAGAACTTAACATTAGAACAATTAAAAGCAATTTGGGTAGAAGATGGCACAACGAAAAAATGGTCTGATATCGACCCATCATGGCCAGACGAAGAAATCGTATTCTACTCACCAGGTGCTGACTCAGGTACATTCGATTACTTCAATGAAGTAGTACTGGAAGAAGAAGAGTTAGTAAACTCAGCAACATTATCAGAAGATGATAACGTATTAGTACAAGGTGTACGTGGCGATAAAAATGCAATCGGATTCTTTGGTTATGCATATTACATCGCAAACGAAGATTCATTAAAACCAGTATCGATTAACGGTGTTGAGCCATCAGGTGAAACAATTGCTTCTGGCGACTACACGCCATTATCACGTTCATTATACGTCTATGTAAACAACGAAGCAGTGAAAACGGACGACGCTGTATATGATTTCATGAAATTCACGTTAGAAAATGCCGGTGAAATGTCAGAATTAGTTGGTTATGTGCCGCTAAATGATGATGAATACCAAGCAGGTTTAGACCTTCTAGAAGGATTACGCTAATTGCAAAAGCGGTGTGGTGCTCATATTGAAGCGTCACACCGCTTTTATTATCGAAAGGAGTATCATTTATGAGCGCAAGTAATGGACAATCAGTTCAAGCGATGATTGAAGCATCGAAAAACAAAAAAGGCAAAGTACTATTAGAAAAAACAATGCCAAAACTTTTATTGCTTACTGCACTTATCTCAGTTTTAACTACATTTGGAATTGTTTTTACACTGATTTTTGAAACGTACGAGTTCTTTACGCGCATTCCATTTATGGAGTTTATTACAGGAACACAATGGCTGCCATTCGCAGGGGATGCAAAGTATGGTATTTTACCCTTAATTTTAGGGACCTTGAAAATTACCGCAATTGCCGTTGTTGTAGCGGTACCATTAGGTTTAGCAGCGGCGATTTACTTAAGTGAATACGCGTCAGATAGCGCGCGTCGCATTATTAAGCCAGTTTTAGAAGTACTAGCTGGTATTCCGACAATCGTTTACGGTTTCTTTGCTTTAACGTTTGTAACGCCAGTTTTACAAATGGTGATGCCAGACGTGAAGATTTTCAACGCATTAAGCCCAGGGATTGTTGTTGGTATTATGATTTTACCAATGATTACATCGTTATCAGAAGATGCGATGACATCCGTACCAAAATCAATTCGTGAAGGTGCCTTAGGATTAGGTGCTACAAAGTTTGAAGTGGCGATTAGAGTGGTGCTACCGGCTGCGTTATCAGGAATTGTTGCGTCAATCGTATTAGCGATTTCACGTGCTATTGGTGAGACGATGATTGTATCACTTGCAGGTGGTTCGACACCAACATTTGATGCCAATATTACTGGTTCAATTCAAACGATGACTGCATATATTGTACAAGTATCAACAGGTGATGCTGGATACGGTACAACGATTTACTACTCAATTTATGCAGTTGGTTTCACATTATTTGTTTTCACATTAATTATGAATTTACTAGCACAGTACATTTCAAAACGCTTCAGAGAGGAGTACTAAAATGCGCTATATTGAAGAAGAAAGCGTTATGCGCAATATGGGCAAGCGCTTAACGAAAAATAAGCTATGGAAATACTTGTTTATGTTAGCGGTAGGTATTGCATTAGCATCGCTTGTTGTGTTACTTTTCCGAATTATTACACAAGGTACAGAATATTTAACATGGGATTTCTTAACGAGTTTTGCTTCTCGATTCCCAGAGCAAGCAGGGGTTAAAGCGGCATTAATAGGTTCTCTTTGGTTAATGTTAGTTGTAGCACCCGTATCGATGACTTTAGGCATCGGCACAGCGATTTATTTAGAAGAGTATGCAAAGAAAAATAAATTAAATGATTTTATTCGCATGAATATTTCAAACTTAGCAGGTGTACCATCAATCGTATTCGGTTTATTAGGTTTAACGATTTTCGTACGTATGCTTGATTTAGGAAAATCTGTATTAGCAGCCGGCTTAACGATGAGTTTATTAATTTTACCGGTTATTATTGTAGCCTCACAAGAAGCGATTCGTGCAGTGCCAAATGAGCAACGTGAAGCAAGTTTTGGCATGGGTGCAACGAAATGGCAAACCATTGTCCGCGTTGTATTACCAGCGGCAATTCCAGGTATTTTAACAGGTAGTATTTTAGCTCTATCACGTGCAATTGGTGAAACAGCACCACTTGTCGTTATCGGTATTCCAGTTATTTTACAGTTCTTGCCGGATGGATTACTAAGTTCGTTCACGGTTTTACCAATGCAAATTTTCGACTGGGCAAAACGTCCACAAGAAGAATTTATGTTTGTCGCATCAGCCGGCATTATTGTCTTAATGGTGCTATTAATTATTATGAACTCAATTGCAATCTTTATTCGAAATAAATTCCAAAAACGTTATTAAGGAGTAGATACGTATGGTACAGTTAGCCACAAACGAAGTGAAAAAAGGCAAAATTCTTGAGGTTAATGGCGCACCAGCTTTAGGCCCAAAAAAGAATGTGTTTGATACAGTAGGATTAGATTTATGGTATGGAGAGCACCATGCGTTAAAAAATATTAATTTAGGTATTCAAGAAAATGAAGTAACGGCAATCATTGGACCTTCAGGTTGTGGTAAATCAACGTACTTAAAAACATTGAATCGTATGGTAGAGCTTGTGCCAATCGTTCGTACATCAGGTGTCATTAACTACCGTGACCGTAATATTTTAGATCGTAACTACACAGTGGAAGAATTACGTACGAAAGTGGGCATGGTTTTCCAAAAGCCAAATCCATTCCCAAAATCAATTTACGATAATATTGCATATGGTCCACGTATTCATGGGATTAAAAATAAACAAATTTTAGATGAAATTGTTGAAAAATCACTGCGCGGTGCAGCGATTTGGGATGAAGTAAAAGACCGTTTACATGAAAATGCATACGGCTTATCAGGTGGTCAGCAGCAACGTATTTGTATCGCACGTTGTTTAGCGATTGAGCCGGACGTTATTTTAATGGACGAGCCAACATCAGCACTTGATCCTATTTCAACATTAAAAGTAGAAGAGCTTGTGCAAGAGCTAAAAGATAATTACTCAATCATTATCGTAACGCACAATATGCAACAAGCAGCACGAATTTCAGACAAAACTGCTTTCTTCTTGAACGGAGAAGTAGTAGAATTTGATGAAACGAATAAAATTTTCTCAACGCCAAGTGATAAGCGTACAGAAGATTATATTTCAGGACGATTTGGTTAAGGAGCGATGGAGAGTGAATGTAAGAGAGCGTTTTGAACTCGCATTGATGGGGATTCAACATCAATTGACAGAGTTAAGTGAATTAAGTATTTCTGCGTTAGAAATGGCATGTCAGGCATTACGTACACGTGATTTAAACTTAGCATTAAGTGTAATTGAAGAAGATATGCATATTAATCGTTTAGAAGAAATGATTAATGACCAAGCCATCCTATTAATTACGAAGCAACAACCTGTTTCAAAAGATTTACGTCAGCTAATGGTGATTATTAAAGCGGCTTCTGATATGGAGCGCGTGGCTGATTATGCAGTTGATATTGCAAAGGAAACAATTCGTATTGGTGAAAATTCGCCACATATTGACTTGAAAAATATCGAAGAAATGTGTCATAAAACAATTCAAATGTTACGTTCTTCGATGAATGCTTTCGTAGCGCGCGATATGATTAAAGCGAAGGAAGTAGCAGAGCTAGACGACCAAGTCGATGAGTTATATGGAAAAACGGTACGTGAATTACTACAGCAAAGTGTGAATGAATCATCACATATTAAAGTGGTATCGCATTTAATGTTCATTGCTCGTTTCTTAGAGCGCTGTGCAGACCACTCAACGAATATTTGTGAACATCTATTTTACTTAGTAAAAGGTGAGCACTACGAATTAAATAGTTAACTAAAAAAGTTGCCCGCAATTTGCAGGCAACTTTTTTGTTTATGCGAACGCAATCGCTGGACCGAAAAATTCGAAATGAATGTGTGAAGGATCGACATGTAATGAACGTAAATGTTGTAACGTCGCTTCCATAAATGGTGTTGGTCCACAAACATAAACATGTGTATGAGCTGTTAATAGTGGCGCAATTTGACTTGCTTCGATATGACCTGACTCATCTGAATAAACGATCTCATATGTACCGTTTAATGTGTCTACATGCGCGCTAATTTGTTGTGTAAATGCAGCAACTTGAGCGTTACGGGCATATTGTAGGAACGATACTGAACGGTTTTCTATAGTTTGAAGCATGGCGTATAGTGGTGTTACACCGATACCACCACTAATAAATAGGATAGGTGCATCTTCATTTGTTAAAACAAAATCACCTGCAGGAACACTTACATCTACAGTTGTGCCGATTGGTGCATTGTGTAAATAATTCGACATAGTACCATGTGCATCTGCTGCATCTTCACGCTTGACAGTAATTTCATAGGCGTTTGCTGTTGATTTTGTTACGGTGTATTGACGGTTAAATAAAAATTCTTCGCCAGGAATGGCTGTACGTAATGAAATATATTGCCCTGCAGTTGCTTGAGGCACCTCTCCACCGTCTGCACGCTGCAATGTAAATGTTGTCGCTACATCGCTTTGTACCTGCTTATTTGTAATGACAAATTCTTTAAAGAAGCGCCAACCATCATTTGCCTCTGCTTGTACATATAAATCTTCCTCAACGGAAATGAAAATATCAGCAATCACGCCATAAGCTTGTCCCCATGCTTCTAAAATGGCTGGAGTAGCAGCATCTCCTAATACCTCTTTAATCGCTGCTAGTAAAAATTCACCAACGATTGGATAGTGCTCTGGTAAAATACCTAAACTGCGATGTTTATGCGCAATTTTTAACACAGCAGGTAAAATGGCTTCTAAGTTTTCGATATGTACGGCTGCAGCATACACCGTATTTGCTAATGCACCTTGTTGACGTCCTTTACGTTGATTCGTCTGATTGAAAATATTTAATAATTGTGGATGTGCATCGAATAAATTTTTGTAAAAGGTTTTCGTAATCGCTGTACCATGCTCGGCTAATACGGGTACAGTGGCTTTAATCGTTTCAATTGTTTGTTGTTGTAACATGTTATGAACACGTCCTTTCTTCTATGCCTTTCAATATACGCGCATATTATTGTTAAAGCAATATTATAAATACATCTTTAACAAAACTGTCACAAAACATATATTTTAAATGAATGTTTTGTGTCATTGTCGAATATAAGTCGATTGTTTGACACTATTTCATGAATCCAACTGAAAATACAAAAAAACAAATGTTTTGTCGTATTGTATTTCAAAATGTTCTTTGATACGTTACATATACGTCGATACATACGAGATAGAAAAGACAGGAGACTTGTTAATGAAACGGATATCATGTTTAGTCATCGTGCTGTTGCTTAGTAGTGTATTGCCACCGATGACAGCGAAGGCACAATTTAGCGATGTAGAACAAGGACGTTCTTTATATGAAGAAATACATTTTCTTGTAGATGAAGGGATTATTCGTGGCTATGAAGATGGCACATTCCGTCCGAACGAACCAATCAGTAAAAAGCATATAGCAGCCATGCTCGTAAAAGCGTTGAATTTACCATTAACGAATATAAAAAACCCTGGCTATGCTGACGTGCCAGTGACACATGCCTATTATAAAGAAATTGCAGCAGGGTATACGGCAGGTATTTTCTCAAAAGCACAAAATTTCAAACCAGATAGCAGCATTTCACGTGCATTTATGGCGAAAATTATCGCAAAAGCATATGACCTAGAAGTGGTTATCGGCTCCTTTAATACGTCATTTCGCGATGTACCAGCGACAAATGAATTTTTTACACCGATTTCAAAAGTCGCATCGAACCAAATTGCAGGTGGTTATGAAGATGGCACATTTTTACCGGAGCGTTTAATTACACGCGCTCATTTTGCAGCATTTTTAGCGCGCGCGATGTCACGTGCGACAACATCTGTACTAAAAAATACTGCGTATACGTATTATTATGAGCAAGATGGCAAAACGTATCGTTATGAATACAGCAATACGAAGCAGGGGATGGATTATTGGGATATATATAATGAACAGACAAATATATATTTGTACACAGATGCCTATAAACAAGATGCAACCTTTTATGGGGAAACGACTGTAGGCTATGGGGGCTATTTATTAGAAGTGCCAGCACCTTTCCGTATTGGGCAAGTACAAGTACATTATCCATCGAATACAGCTGTGACGATTTTGAACACACGTGGTTTTTTAAGTGTACGCGGGACGAGTTATACAAATGTACTTGTTGTGAAGCAAGTGCGTCCGTCACAAGGCGTACTCATTTCTTATTATGCGACTGATGTCGGTTTATTATTAACGACAACTGGCGATGGGAACGAGTTGATTGTGTTATCGAACCGAGTGAAAAAGTAAAATGAGAGTAAGCAAAAAGAAGTATCCTTCTGCAACGACAATTGCTGAAGGATATTTTTTTGCATTTGGTGCTACGCCACATAGCGGACGCGTTTTCGCAGACATGGCTTGGGGCAAACACGATATTTATCACATCTCGTTCTTTGTAGATGTTCCTTTGTAATCTCTCGCGTGTACTGTTCTGTCAGAAGTCCGCGCTTCGTTTAACGGCGACATATGAATTTTTATCATCGAACATCATTGGCCTTTATTTGAATTATACGTTTGTCGCCGAACGCATTTTTTTGTTGGTGGAAACGCTTGTATAATTTCACAAATGGGTATAGAAAAGTATGGGAAAGAGGTAGGGGGTGCAAGAGATGCAGAGAATGATTGAACATGCTTTACAAAAAACAGACAGTGCACTGCGTTGTCCAGAAGAAAGTTTAGTGCGGTTTTATGAAGCGGTCTCGTACTCGAAAAAAACACAATTATTTATTGAAGAAACGATGCAAGAGGAAGATTTTTTATTCTTTTTCCGTGATATATGGGTGGCGCTTTATGAAGAGATGAGTTATCACATTCAAGAGATTGAACAACCATACCATCGTTTATTAGCAAAGGTGCTCGATACCAATGCTTATGTGATGTGCCGAAGAATGACCGTGAAAGAATCGTTGCCAGCGCTTGTTGGAGCGTATCATATTACGGAATATTGTTATCCACTTGTACATGATGACTATTTAGAAACGTCAACCGTGGAAGAACAGGTAGAGCGTGCCTATGAAATGATGCGCATGGTCATACAAGGTGTTGACGAATTAGTTGACTTTAATATAGGGATGTATGAATTTCGGGAACAAATTGTCATTGCTGAATTAATTGCTGATACGCAAGAAGCAAAAGAAATTGCGAAGTATAGTCGTATTTTCCAGCAAATTATTGATGAAGTCGGTGCAATGGCGACTGACACGTACACGACAGAGTTTGAATTAATGCAACATAGATTTTTTATTGAAGGCTCACCAGAAACAGTGACGGAATATTTGAAGAAGAAAAAAGCAGCAGAGACGATGCTCCAGTCACATTATCGAAATAATGTCATTTATGTGCCATTTCAGAACGCACAACAAGGGGACGGACCGTATATTATTTGTTTGGAGCAAACAGCCCGTACCAAACGCTTTGATATTCAAACAAAAGCGCTTGTACTTTTAATCAGCCGTTTAGCCAAACAATACGGACGTGATTTATGTATCATTCCATACGCAAATGACGTTAAGGGTCATTATTACTTTGAAAAAGGAAATATACCGGTGGACGAGTTGAGTCAATTTGTACGTCATTATGAAGACGGAGAAGCGAATATTTTGCCAGCGCTAAGCTTTGCATTAACCATTCTGCGGCAAAACGACGAGCAACAACGGAGCGATATTATCTTTATTACAGAAGGCGGTATGATTCGTGAACAGCGTCTTTTAGACAGTACGTATAAACAAGCGGTAGAAAGCTTTTTAACGATGCGTAATGTAGATGTATCGGCACTGGTGTTAAATGAGCGCCTATTTGATGAGCAACAGTACTGGTTTATTAATGATGTGTACTTTGCTGAGGAATTGTTTGAATAAAAAAGGTTGCGAAAAGGCGTATCCTTTTAGCAACCTGTTTTTTATGGCGTTGTGATAATCTCAGCAATACGTTCATAGCTCATGTCGGAGTTTAAACGATATTCACCGACTTGTAGGCGTTTATGATAACCGCCATTAACGAGAAACATTTCAAATTCAATGGCATTTGTAATAATATTGGCATCCATTAATTTTTTACTAATATCATAGCTCGTAATGCCGCGGTAAATAATGAGTTTTGATTCATAAAGTGTTTTTTCGTTATCCTCTGCAGCTACAGTTGGCTGTTCGGTAGATGTGTCAGCTGTTTGTTTGCTTTGTAAGTCGTCAATCGTTTGTTGTGCTTCGGCAAGTTGTGCAGTTAAAGCATCGACTTGTTTTTCAGCGACTGTAGACTGTTCGATTGTTGTGACACCTGGTAACGCAATATTGAGCGTTTGTGCACCGTAAAATAACCCACCGATTAAGAACGTTGCGATGCCAAAGCTGCGTACGGAATGTTTATTCATACCGCTTTTCCTCCGTGCTCTGTAATAACTGCAATCACTTCCGCCTCTGATAAGTTTGAGCGAGTGCCAATCTCCGTAATCGATAAACCTTGCTTATTTAAAGCGAGTACTTGACTGAGGATGATGGGATTAATATGTTTCGTCGCTTGTGGTGCGTATGCTTTTTTCGCAGCTGTTACAGGAGATGTCATGCTCTTTTTAAAAGCGACAGCTGTGTCGACCATCATTTCTTCTTCCAACGCTTTAATTCGTTTGTTTAGCTGATTTGTTTCTTGGTAAATGCTCATCGATAAATTTTCGACATCTTTTGCGACCTTTTTTGATGGGTCTTTCAAAAAGAATGAAAGGATGATAATGACAAGTCCAACTGCCATTAAGAGTAAACCAACATCCATATATGTCACCTCATTGTTTCGTACATTTTACAAAGAACTGTAAAACGCCTAATTCTTTTTTCATTGTAACATACGAAAGTTTAAAAGTTTATATGAATTAGGTGTAGATTTTTTATGAAACATATATTATAATGGAAAAGTCGTATAAATCAGCTCAAAATTTATAAAACGATTCTTGATTTAGAGTGGGAGGGTTAATGATGCGCGTAAACATTACTTTAGCTTGCACAGAATGCGGCGAACGTAACTACATTTCTAAAAAGAACAAGCGTAACAATCCAGAGCGTCTTGAACTTAAAAAATATTGCTCTCGCGAAAAGAAGAGCACTCTTCACCGCGAAACTAAGTAATTGCACATTAGCCAAAGCCACTTGTGGTTTTGGCTTTTTTCAATTTATACATAAGTGAGGGATTGACATGGACAAAAAGCAACTGCGAAATGAAACATTACACACATTACGTATGATGAACCAGCAGCAATATATAGAACGTTCGCATCAGCTAACGACACAATTGTTACAAATGCCAGCGATTCAAGAAGCGAGCGTAATTGCAGTTACAATCTCGGCTTTTCCAGAGGTCGCCTTACAGCCATTTATTGAAGCGCTGTGGCAACAGCAAAAGACGGTTGTCGCGCCAAAATGTGACGCTAAAACCCGCCAAATGGACTTTTATCAATTCACATCGTTTGATGAACTTGAGCAAGTGTATTTACATTTATATGAACCAAAGCGTATCCAGACGAATTATGTGTCACCACGACAATTAGATGTTATGATTGTGCCGGGTGTTGTATTTAGTACGGATGGCTATCGAATTGGCTTCGGTGGTGGCTATTATGACCGATATTTACCAACAACAACAGCGACACGTATTTCTGTCGCATTTGAGGAGCAAATACGGTCTGCTATTCCACATGAAGCACATGACTGTCCGGTACAATACATTGTGACCGAACAAGGAATTATTGTTAGTTCGTAAAGGAGAAAAGTGCAATGCAAAATTTATATGATATTATGCAGTTATTAAAACAATATGGTACGTTTATTTACACAACGGACTTTTTAGGCGACCTTCATTTAATGGAAGATGAAGTGAAGGAGCTATATAAATCAGGTATTATGGATATTAAAGATTACCAGATGGCGATGCTTATTTTGCGTCAAGAAGCAACGAAATACGAAATGAAAAAACGATAAACTAGCGCATGCTGTGCAGAGACAATCTGTAAAGCATGCGTATTTTTTTAGTTTAGTGATATAAAAAGAATTATCTTATTTTTGTTGGATTGAAACCTTTTTTCGGCATTTTCGTATACAATAATATTATATGCAATTTATGACAGCGTTTAAAATTGCATAAAAGGGTAAAAAGAATTAATATGAATAATATGTTTTTTACGAATTTTTACAAAAAGAAAATACGAGGGGATGTACGTGCTATGAAAGATAGAAAATGGCCAATACATTCGATATTAGCAGTCGCGATTGTCGCGACATGGTTAAAAACAGCGATTACGTATGAAATTAGCTTTGACCTCAATATTGAGAATGCGATGCAGCATTTTATTTTATGGTTAAATCCATTGAGTTTCTTACTCTTTATTTATGGTTTTGCATTGTTCTTTAAAAAGGCGAAAGCACGTAATCGATATATTTTAACGACGAGCGTTATTTTAGGGCTCGTATTATATGGGAATGTGGCCTTCTACCGATTCTATAATGATTTTGTAACGTTACCAGTGTTATTTCAAACGAGTAATTTTGGCGATTTAGGCACATCGGCTGCGGAAATTGTATCGATTTTTGACTTACTGTACTTTTTAGATATCGTCATTATTATTTTGGCAATGAAATGGATGAAGACAACGGATATGGAGACGGTTCGTGTAGATTCACAAGTGCGTCGTATGTACTTTACATTAAGTGCTGCGACACTCGTGTTAAACTTAGGGCTTGCTGAAACGGAGCGTCCACAATTATTAACGCGTAGTTTTGATCGTGAATTATTAGTGAAAAATATCGGGACATATAACTATCATTTATACGATATTTATATTCAGTCAAAATCATCTGCGCAGCGTGCGTTAGCAGATGGCAGTGAATTAGTTGAAGTGAGCAACTATGTAAAAGCCAATCAAGTGGATGTCAATGAGAACATGTTTGGTGAATTTGCAGGACGTAATGTCATTTTCATATCGATGGAGTCACTACAAAGCTTTGTCATTAATGAAGACATGAACGGGCATGAAATTACACCGTTTTTAAATGAGTTAACGAATAGCCCTGACACATTTTATTTCAATAATATGTATCACCAAACAGGGTTAGGGAAAACGTCTGATTCAGAGTTTATTGTTGAAAACTCATTATTCGGCTTAGGACGTGGTGCGGTATTCTTTACGCATGGTGGGAATACGTATAATTCAATGAGCGAAAAGCTAGGGGAAAACGGATATTATACAAACGTTATGCATGCGAATAGTCGTTCATTCTGGAACCGTGATATGATTTATCAATCGTTTAATATTGAGTCATTTGATGATGTAGAATCATATGACGTAAATGACGAAAACTCCGTGAACTGGGGCTTAAAAGATAAGCCGTTCTTTGAGCAATCTGTGGAATTAATGGAGAACATGCCACAGCCGTTTGCTACGCGTATGATTACGCTAACAAACCATTTCCCATTCACATTAGATGTAACGGACCAATCGATTCCAGAATATACATCAACGTCTGGTACACTGAACCGTTATTTCCAAACGGTGCGTTATATGGATGAGTCATTAGAACTTTTCTTTGAGCAGCTAAAGGAAACGGACATTTATGATAATTCAATTATTGTGATGTACGGAGACCATTACGGCATTTCTGAAAACCATAATAAAGCGATGGCACAGTTTTTAAATAAGGAAGAATTAACAGCATATGATGTTGCAAAATTACAATCTGTGCCAATGTTCATTCATATTCCAGGCTATACAGAAGCACAGCCAATCGACAAAATTGCAGGGCAAGTGGATATTCGTCCAACTGTTCTTCACTTATTAGGCATTGAAACAGATAAAGATATGCAGCTTGGCTCAGATGTTTTCTCGGAAGAACATGAAAACTTTGTGATTTTCCGTGATGGTCGATTCATTACAGATGAGGTCGTATACGCTGGGGAAGTTTGTTACGATGCGACAACGGGTGAGCCAGTAGATATCGCAGCATGTCAGCCGTATATTGAACGTGCGAATACAGAATTAGAGTATTCAGACCAAATTATTAATGGCGATTTACTACGTTTTTATGACCATACAACTGGTCAATTAACGGGTGAAGTGCTAACGGCTGAAGACGAATAAGTCATAAAAAAGTTATTTTCAACAGAAATATTGAAAATAGCTTTTTTTTATGCAAAAAACGTGTATAATGATGGTTGTTTCTGACAAGTAACAATAAAAACGTGTGGGAAAGGAGGTTGTCGACATGTACACTCGTTTTTATATAGTATGCATAACAACTGCGCTATTATTAGTAGGCTGTTCTTCTACAAATGCTGATCCAACTGTTCCTCTAGCAGTGCCGGAAATGACAGCGATTGAACCTCAACAAACAGCCATTTCTTCAGAAACAACATTAATCTCTGCATTAGCCGACCATACATTCCTATTTCAAACGAATGACGAGCAATACGAACTGTATACATACAATATGCTAACGGGTGAGCAAAAAACGGTACATACACAACAAATGCCAATTCGTGATGTGAAAGTCCATCCGTCTGGTGAGACATTTTTAGTGGTGTCAGCACCGTCTGCAACACTTGCGAACATTACGTTATATTCATTAACATTTGAAGCAATGTATGAAGTAGAAATACCATCATATGAAGTACTGACAACATTTGATACAGTACATCCACAACAGTTTGCAGTCACAGCTTTTAATGACCAATTTGATGCGACTGTCTATCAGTTTACAGCGGGCACATTGCAACAAGTTGCTGTGCCATATCCATTTGTATCAATGCGTGATAATGTATTATATACAGTAACAGAAGGCAAACTACAGCAAACAAAAGATGGCCTAACAGAAGTACTAGCAAATGATGTCACGTATGCGAAGATTACAACGACAGGCGTTTATTATGTAACGCAACAAACGCCGAACACACTGATAACGAGTGAGGGTGCGATTACACTTTTACAACCGATCGTGTCACTAGAGGAACAGCATGGAGACATGTATGTATGGACACAACAGCAACAACATTATGAATTAACGACTTTAAACGATATGATGCCACTTTTAACGGTAGCAAAACCGGTCCCTTTTTATCATCATGCTGAACAACATATTCTTGTTTACGGTGACTTTTATGAATGGGTAATTACTGGGAATGACATGCCGTTACAATGGCTTACAATAAATCAATAAAACAGCGTATAGGTTGTCAGAGGCTATGATGTGTATCATCGCATGAGCTCAGACAAACTGACGCGTCTATAAATGCAATAAAGCCACGGCGAATGATACATTCGCTGTGGCTTTATCTCCTATAGAGGAGGACTAATGTAGTTTCGGTGGGAAACCTTGGCTCACAAGCGTCATAATAACAAACCAACCGAAAATGGCTGCCGCTCCTGCATTGAATACTAACGCTAAAATATTCTTTTCTCGAATCGATTGGAAAATACCTAACACGCCACAAATTGCAATTAAACCGAAAATAACCATTAATAAGTTCATGACTACAGACACTCCTTTCGAGAACGATAGTAATAATAAAGTTCTCTTTTAATTGTATAAGGCTATGTTGGATTTGTCGAGAAATATTCAAAAAATTGCTACAAAATACAATAATTTTGTTGTTTTCGTATATTTGAATGAAACATAGGCAAAAAACAAGTCATTGCGTATAATGAAAGGGAGGTGAAGACATGCTAAATATTCGAGCATACGGTTTAGGACCGATTCAAACAAATTGTTATATCGTATCAACGAAGCAAAAAGATTGTTTAATTTTTGACCCAGGTGAAGAAGCGGCATTCTTAGTAAAGGAAATACGCAAACAACAACTAAAGCCATTAGCGATTTTCTTAACACATGCGCATTTTGACCATATTGGCGCTGTAGACGAACTACGTGAAACATTCAATATTCCAGTATACATTCATAAGGAAGAAACATCTTGGCTTATAGATCCGATGAAAAATGGCTCTGCCAAATATGCAGAACTGCCAAACTACATATTAAAGCCGGTAGCACCTGAACATGTATTAACGGAGGAGCAAACATTCGAAATTGGTGATTTCACATTCCGTATCGTACATACGCCAGGGCATTCTCCAGGAAGTGTGTCATATATTTTTGATGATGAGCATTTTGCGATTGTTGGCGATACTCTTTTTGAAGGAAGTGTAGGACGTACAGATTTAATTGGTGGATCGATGAAGGTGTTATTAAATGCCATTCATACAAAGCTTTTAACATTGCCAGAAGATACAATTATTTATCCAGGTCATGGATCTTATACGACACCGGGAGAAGAAATGGTACGTAATCCATTTTTAAACGGCTTTTAAGTTTTTTAGCAAACAATATGCTAGCAAGGGGAATGACAGGGGCGACTCCTGCGGGAAGCGTTCGTCGAAAAGAACGTTGCCATTATCAAAAAAGCGCAAACCGACATCTGTCAGTTTGCGCTTTTTCGCCTTCTTTTTCAAGCTCTAATTGCTTTTGTTATCGCTACATATATTTAATGTCCAGCGCCAGGTGTGTGCATAAATGTTGTGTAATACGTAAACCCAGCGAAGAATACCGTTAAATATGCGCCGAAAACATATAAATACATACGTTCTGAAAGATTCATAAAACCAAGTAATAAAAAGAGACCTGTATTTGCTAAAAAGATAAGTGCAACTTCGTTCATACCACCAAGATAAAACATTACGGTAAAGATTGCTGTCCAAAATGCCATTACTTTGAACATATTATCCATGAAAAATACCTCCTTTTACTCGAAATTACTTATATTTCTTATTATAAGTGATTTCGCAAGCGGAGTAAACTGACAAATTAATCACGTACTTTAATGGCGTATAAACAGTTTTCGCAATTTCGTTGCATACTGCTAATTTGTGTAAAGTCCGAAACGTCAAACAAAGCTTCTAATTGTCCTTGTAAATAAGCTTCGTGAAGCGCACAAATAAGAGGTCCTTCTTCAGCAAGCATCGAGCGATATGGACAATTATAATAGGAGAAGTAAAGTGTACGACCTTGTTCAGTCGTTTCAATATTGACTGCATAACCAATTAATGATGCACTATCTGTTAAAATTTCAACACGTTGTTCAAATGTCGTAACGCGTAATGATAAAGAGAGCATTTTTTCAATATTTTCTTTTCCGTTGGCATATGCGATTTCCTTACATGCTTCAACAGCTTCAGGTCCGAGCTTTTTTAATAATGCAAAAAGCCATGTGACAAGGTGATGGAAATCTTGACGCGGGAAGCTAAGTGATACACCGGTATCAGAAGCGGAGTAAATACGTCCAGGACGCCCACCTTTTCCGGTTTTTTCAAATTCCGCTTTAATAACGGCGATTTCAGTTAATTTTGTTAAGTGTAAACGAGCTACATTTGGATGAATATGGAACGTGTCTGCAATGTGCTGGACGGTTACCGGTTTCTGATGTTGTAAAATATATTCATAAATCGAGTAGCGCGTTTCATCTGCTAATGTACTTGTGATTTTTAAGGGATGGATAATCATAGATAGCTCCTTTATTGAAAACGGACAAGTGAGACAAGCTGTCACGATTCGCTAATATAGTTTGATTATAGACTATTTAACAAACTGATTCACGCATTTTCAATAGATATAGAGGTGGAATTACAAAAAATAACTAAAAAGTATGGTGTAAATTTTAAGTTTTGATAGATTCGCACGATAACGCGTCATTTCACGTATACTATACATGAACAGAAAACACTAAAGAAGGGGGACAATGTATGGAACAACAAATGCAGCAACATGTGTATCAGCTATTAAGAGAAGCTTGTATGCAGCAAGTTTCTGATATTCATTTTATCCCGACTGAAACCGCATATGACATTGCGTTTCGCCAGCAAGGCATATTACAAAGGCGACATATATACGAACATACACGAACGGAACGCATCGTCACTTATTTAAAATATTTAGCGAATCTTGATATTGCAGAACGTCGCAAACCACAAAGTGGCGCATTTTTTTTAACGATTGACCAACAGCCTTATCACTTTCGTCTTTCTACATTACCTTCTGTGCGAAATAAAGAAAGTATTGTTATTCGCATTCATCTTCAATATGCTACGTTACCATTGAGTGAACTCGCATATTTCCCTACGACGACCGAACACTTCGAACAACTTCTCTCAAAATCACAAGGTATTATTTTTATTACCGGCGCTACAAACTCTGGGAAAACAACCACTCTCTACGCTTTTATCCACCATATTGCCACCGAATTACACAAACATGTCATTTCATTAGAAGACCCCGTAGAATCCATTCAATCACATGTCCTACAAATACAAGTTAATGAGCGAGCAGGTGTAAGTTATGCAAGCGGTTTACGTGCGATTTTGCGTCATACACCCGATGTTATTATGGTCGGAGAAATACGTGATGAAGCGACAGCGAAGCTCGCAATTACCGCGGCACTTACTGGACATCTTGTGCTCGCGACAATTCATGCAAAAGATACAGTAGGCTGTATTCATCGATTAATCGATTTAGGGGTGCCGTTAGAGGATTTACACCAAACATTACTTGCCGTTATTGCGCAAAGTCTTGTGATGCTACAAGAAGAGGGAAGCATATGTCAACGGGCCATTTTTGAACTGCTAATACAGGAAGAATTACAAGCAGCACTTCATTGTATCAGTGAGAAAAATACGTATGAGCTGCCGATGCAGAAGCGCTTAGAATATCAACGAGAGGCGGTGAAGCTACTTGAAATGGCGGCAACGCAAACGACCACTCTTAAAAAAGCATGATATTTTTTTGCAAAAATTAAGCGATTTATTAGAGGATGGCTATACATTTGCAGAAGCACTATATGTGTTACTGCCACATTATACGACCGATGTAGTGGAAGCGGAACGTGTGGTACGCCAAAGTTTTGAGGATGGTAAAGCAATCCATGAGATTTTTGAGCAGTTAGGTATTGCTCCGCAACATTTACTGCTGTTAGAGCTTGCTGCCGAACATAGTGATATGGAGCGTGTATTTCGAGTGAGCGCAAATCAAATTGCTACGCGTATCGCGTTAGAAAAGCAAACTCAGCGTAAATTGATGTATCCGGTGGCGTTATTTATTGGGCTATTTGTAAGTTTACTATTGTTTCGTCAATATTTTTTACCGAACATGACAACGTTATTTATGTCACGTGGTGAACAGCAACAATTATGGAGCACGACGTTATTTTTGAAGTTGCCTGATATCTTATTTTTACTTGCAATTAGTGCGGTGTTCATCGGTTACGCTGCAAAGGTCTATATTCAGAGACAACCGGTGGCACGCCAATTGCAACTGCTTTATTCCGTGCCAGGGATACGTCAACATTTAGCGACGATGCATACATTAAATCTTGCGCATATTATTAGTGGTTTTTTGCAAAGTGGCGTCTCTTTGCAACGAGCGTTAACGCACATAGAACAACAAACAAAGTCGCCGCATCTTGGCTTTATCGCGCATGAACTCAAGCATCTTGTTTTAAACGGCGCGACATTATCACAGGCTACGAGGCAAACGTCTTTTTTCCGTAAAGATTTTTCATCTTATATTGCGCATGGCGAATTTCACGGACATATCGGTATTGAGTTACAGCTTTATGCCAAAATTATTGAACAGCAACAACAGGAACGCCAAAAATTATATGTTAGTTTAATTCAACCCATTGTATTTTCGATTGTCGCACTTTGTATTGTAGGTGCGTATTTAGCCATTTTACTGCCGATGTACGAAATGATTGAGATTATGTAAAGGAGCGAATGAACGATGAAAATTTATCAAAAACAGCAAGGCTTTACACTCGTTGAAATGTTAATTGTTTTATTAATTATTTCGATTTTAGTCATTGTGACGATTCCAAACGTAACGAAACACTTCGCAACAATTGATGAAAAAGGCTGCGATGCCTATGTCAGAATGGTTCAGGCACAAATTGATTCCTATCATTTGGAAAATCCAGGTGTACAGGAGGTAGCGCTAGAAGAATTAAAGAATGACTATTTTGCGGATGGAAAAGGATTAAACAGTCAAGGAGAATTCGCATGTCCAGATGGTACCAAAGTGGAGATTAATGGTCTAGTAGCGAAGCAAGTAGCGTCGACACCATCTGCAAACCAATGACAAAACAGCACGGTTTTACATTGAGTGAAACATTAGCTGTGTTAGCCATTATTGCGGTCATTGGTAGTGTTAGCATGTTAGCGGTGAAGCATGTGAGCGACCGTTTCATTGACGAGCGTACAATTTTTCAATTTGAACTAGATGTATTGGCGGTGCAAACCGCTGCACAGCAACAACGAAGTACGAAAAGTATTTTCCTGCGACAACATGAATATGTAGTCAATACGTCTGGTCGCTATATTCACCGTGTATTTCCGACAGGCACTATGTTAAGGAGTCATAATCTAGGTGCTGATTTGCAATATACGGAAGTAGGAAGTGTACGAAAAGCAGGGGTAATTAAGTATGAAGGGTTGTCACGACAATATAGTTTAACGATTTTACCGATCAATGGGCGTGTTCGAATTGAATAAAGAAAATGGATTTTCAATGGCAGATGTATTGTTAAGTTTACTTATTTGGAGCTTATGTGGTCTTTTCTTTGTACCACTGTATAGTGATTTACGACAGTCATTAGTTGAAGCGAAGCAACAAGTACATGTCGTAGAAGCGATGCAATATGGTGCACGCAATTTAGTAGTGACGGGTGCAATCAGTGGCAGTGTAAAAATCGATACAATGATGTATCATTATCGCATTATGGATACACACGTTTGTGTGCACTATTCTATGGAGTATGAGGAGTACGAACGATGCGAAAACATCGACATGACGACGGCTTTACGCTAATTGAAACATTGTTTCAATTAGTCGTAATGGCCATCATCGTACAATTACTATTGACGTATATACAGGTGTTCTTTTCGTTCCAACAAACATTTTATGCGCGTGATACGGCATGGGAGTTATTTATTTTTGAAATGGATGAATTAATATATGTGTCAGAGGAGCCACTAACCATTCGTGTAAATCGTCAACTCACACGTAGCTATTTAGGTGAAGATGGTAAAGTCGTGACCGAGGAATTTGAAGTGGTCAATCAATCTTTTCGCTACTCTAAAAATGGTGGGAATGAATTTTTATTGTTTCACGTGCGTGATATTTATTTTACACAACAGCAGCATTCTTTATATATGGAAGTGACATTTTTAGATGGTTCTAAAAAGGAGCGTACCTTTATTGTACCGACGTCGTGAAGCTGGTTTTATCTTTATCATATCATTGTTCTTACTGTGGTTTACGACGATGCACGGCATGTACTTTTTATCTGCTTATGAAGCGAAACTACAAACGTATAAGTCATTGGAATTCATGAAACTTCGTGTTACGATGGAGATAATCAATAATTATCGAAATAAGTAGGCAGTTAGGAAGTCATGAAGAAGGTGAAAGAATGCGTAAGATTTATTTAGTGGGCTTTATGGGCTGCGGTAAAAGTGCAATCGGTCGTCGTTTAAGTTATTATTTAAAATTACCTTATTACGATATGGACACAGAAATTGTACGTCAGCAAGGAATGAGTATACCAGAAATTTTTGAGGCATACGGAGAAGAACGTTTTCGAGAAATCGAAACAGAATTTCTTGAAAATTTCCGCGATGAGCGTTGTATTATTGCAACAGGTGGCGGTGTCGCAATGAAAGAGGAAAATCGACGGATTATGCGTAGAACGGGGTTAGTATTCTTCTTAGATGCTGCATTTAACGACATTTACATGCGCATTCGTAATGATAAAAACCGTCCGATTGTGCGTCGCTCGACACGCGAAGAATTAGAGGAACTTTATTTATCACGTCGTAAATATTACCATGAAAGCGCGCAAATCCAAGTGCTAACAGAGGGGCGTTCGTTACGTCAAATTGTCGAATATATCGGATTTCAAGTGAATCGCTTAAAAGGTGACGACGTTAAAAAATAAACGTGCTAATTTTCTATGAATTATAAAAAATGAATTGCCTGAATAGTCTTTCGATGTTACTATATACGCAAGTACGGTATATGTTTCGTCAAGAATAGCAAGGCGGATGATGATACGGGGAGAGTGCGCAACCAGCGTCGCCGAAGGAGCAAGTAGTCGATTACTATGAATCTCTCAGGCAAAAGGACTCGTATTGGACGCAACTCTGGAGAGCGTTGCCTTTTAGTGCAACCACCAACGGGGCAAGCTTCTTAGCGTGTTTGTGTAGAAGTGATACTTTCAGGTGCAAGGACAGAGAATCTCGCAATGGGATTCTTCTGTCCTTTTTTCATGACAATTGAAGCTTGTATTATGAAAAAATGTATTTTTTTAGTATCTAAACATGTAACGACTTATTCATAAAGGAGGCCAATACTATGACAACAGCGTTAAAGCGCACACCATTATTTGAGGCTTACGCGCAATATGGTGCAAAAACAATTGATTTTGGCGGTTGGGAATTACCTGTACAGTTTTCTTCAATTAAGGAAGAACATGAAGCGGTACGTACGAAAGCTGGTTTATTTGATGTGTCACACATGGGCGAGATTTTTGTAGAAGGGCCAGATGCACTACCTTATTTGCAGAATCTTTTAAGTAATGACATTTCGAAGATTGCCATCAATCAAGCGCAGTATAATGCGATGTTATATGAAACAGGTGGCATTGTAGATGATTTACTTGTTTACAAATTAGCGGATGAACGTTTCTTACTATGTGTGAATGCTGCGAATATTGAAAAAGACTTCGCGTGGATGCAAGAACAAGTACGTAGCTTTACGGTGACGATTACAAATGCGTCAGACGATTATGCACAAATTGCATTGCAAGGTCCATTAGCACAAGAAGTATTACAGCGTTTTACGAAGACAGATTTAGCAACGATTAAATATTTCCGCTTCGAAGACAACGTAGATGTAGCCGGACATTCAGTACTTGTATCACGTTCAGGTTATACAGGGGAAGATGGCTTTGAATTATACGGTACACCTACAGCCATTGAAGCATTATGGCATACATTATTAGCTGAAGAAGAAGTAAGTGCAACAGGTTTAGGTGCGCGTGATACATTACGCTTTGAAGCATGCTTACCACTTTATGGACAAGAATTATCACAAACGATTTCACCACTAGAAGCAGGTATTGGCTTCGCCGTGAAGTTAAATAAAGAGCAATTTATCGGCAAAGAGCCATTAGTTGCACAAAAAGAGCAAGGTTTACAACGCAAATCAGTCGGTATTGAAATGATTGATAAAGGGATTCCACGCCACGGTTATAAAGTATTTGTTGGCGATGAAGAAATTGGCGAAGTCACAACGGGTACACAATTACCACTGACAAAACGCAATATTGGGCTAGCGTTATTAAATACAACATATACAGCAGTTGGTACTGAGGTAGAAGTAGAGATTCGTAACAAGCGTGTGAAAGCGCAAGTAGTAGAAATACCATTTTATAAACGCACAAAATAATTTATGTTGAGAAAGAGGGCTTATAAGCATGAAGCATCGTTATTTACCAATGACGGAACAAGATAAGCAAGAAATGTTACAAGTAATTGGCGTTGAGTCAGTGGATGCATTATTTGCAGACATTCCAGAGAGCGTACGTTTCCAAGGCGATTATGCCATTAAACCAGCAAAATCAGAAGCAGCTTTAATGAAAGAGCTTGCGCAGCTTGCAGCGAAAAACAAAGATACACAAAGTAATGTGTCATTCCTTGGCGCAGGTGTTTATAACCACTACAAACCAGTAATTGTAGACCATGTTATTTCTCGTTCTGAGTTTTATACAGCATATACACCATATCAACCAGAAATTTCGCAAGGGGAATTACAAGCTATTTTTGAATTCCAAACGATGATTGCAGAATTAACAGGTATGGACGTAGCAAACTCATCGATGTATGACGGTGGTACATCACTTGCTGAAGCAGCAATGCTTGCAGCAGGACATACGAAACGTAAAAAAATTGTCATTTCATCAACGGTTCATCCAGAATACCGTGATGTTGTAAAAATGTATGCATACGGTCAGTCAGTGGATGTTGTAGAAGTGCCAGCAAAAGACGGTCATACGGATTTAGAGGCATTACAAGAGTTAGCGGTAGATGCAGCAGCAGTTATCGTGCAATATCCAAACTTTTTCGGGCAAGTGGAAGATATTCAAGCGGCTGGAGACATTATTCACGACTTAAAAGGCTTATTAGTTGTATCGTCAAACCCGTTAGCACTTGGCGTGTTAACACCTCCAGGTAAATTAGGTGCAGACATTACAGTAGGTGACGCACAACCATTTGGGATTGCAGAAGCATTTGGTGGTCCACACTGTGGCTATTTTGCTGTAACCAATAAATTAGTGCGTAAAGTACCAGGACGTTTAGTTGGTGAAACGGTTGACCAAGAAGGACGTCGCGGTTACGTATTAACATTACAAGCACGTGAGCAACATATTCGTCGTGACAAAGCGACATCAAATATTTGTTCAAACCAAGCCTTACTGGCGCTTGCCGCATCTGTTGCGATGACAGCACTGGGGAAACAAGGCATTCAAGAAATGGCGAAGCAAAACATTGTGAAAACACGCTATGCGAAAAATGCTTTCGAGCGTGCAGGTTTTGAAGTAGTTTACCAAGGCCCACACTTTAACGAAATCGTTGTGAAAACAAATGGTTCTGTTAAAGAAATTAATAAAGCATTAATTGAAAAAGGGATCATCGGTGGCTTTGATTTAGGACGCGCGTACCCAGAGCTTGAAAATCACGCATTAATCGCAGTAACTGAAATTCGTACAAAAGAAGAAATTGATGCACTAGTTGCAGAGATGGGGGCTATTTATGCATAACGAAAACCAACCACTCATTTTTGAATTAACGCGTGAAGGTCGCGTAGGCTATAACTTAGAGCCATTAGACGTAGAAGACTATGACTTAGCCGATTTATTACCACAAGGCTATGTGCGTGAAGAAGCAGCGGAATTACCAGAAGTGTCAGAATTAGACATTATGCGTCACTATACGGCATTATCTCGTCGTAATCACGGTGTAGACTCAGGCTTCTATCCACTTGGCTCTTGTACGATGAAGTACAACCCAAAAGTTAACGAAGCGGTAGCACGCTATGCAGGCTTTGCAAGTGTCCATCCATTACAAGATGAAGATACGGTGCAAGGTGCTATGGAGTTACTATACGATTTACAAACATCACTTGTTGAAATTACAGGGATGGACGAAGTAACGTTACAACCTGCAGCTGGCGCACATGGGGAGTGGACAGCCCTGATGATGATTCGTGCATTCCACGAAGCAAATGGCGAAGGACATCGTAATAAAGTAATCGTACCAGACTCAGCGCACGGTACGAACCCAGCTTCTGCAACAGTAGCGGGCTACGACACAATTACAGTAAAATCAAATGAAGACGGCTTAGTCGATTTAGAAGACTTAAAGCGCGTATTAGGTGATGATACAGCAGCATTAATGCTAACAAATCCGAACACGCTTGGCTTATTTGAAGAAAACATTTTAGAAATGGCCGCACTTGTGCATGAAGTAGGCGGTAAAGTGTATTATGACGGAGCGAACTTAAACGCGGTTATGGCAAAAGCACGTCCTGGCGACATGGGCTTTGACTGTGTTCACTTAAACTTACACAAAACATTTACAGGTCCACACGGTGGCGGTGGTCCAGGTTCAGGTCCAGTTGGCGTGAAGAAGGAATTAATTCCGTTCTTACCGAAGCCAGTGCTTGTGAAAACAGAAGAAGGTCGTTTCCACTTCGATTACAACCGTCCACAATCAATCGGACGTGTAAAACCGTATTACGGCAACTTCGGCATTAATGTGCGTGCCTACACGTATATCCGCTCAATGGGTCCAGATGGCTTAAAGGCAGTAACAGAATATGCGGTGTTAAATGCAAACTACATGATGCGTCGTTTAGAAGAGCATTATGATTTACCATTTAACCGTCATTGTAAGCATGAGTTTGTATTATCAGGGCGTCGTCAAAAGAAATTAGGCGTACGTACACTTGATATTGCAAAACGTCTGTTAGATTTCGGCTACCATCCACCAACAGTCTACTTCCCGCTAAACGTGGAGGAATCTATTATGATTGAGCCAACGGAAACAGAATCTAAAGAAACATTAGATGCTTTCTGTGACGCGATGATTCAAATCGCAAAAGAAGCACAAGAAACACCAGAAAAAGTACAAGATGCACCACATACAACAGTTGTGACGCGTTTAGATGAAACACGCGCAGCACGTAACCCGGTATTACGTTATGTAAAGCCAACTGTTGAAACAGTAGAAGCATAAAAAAAAGACTGCTTGAGAAGCAATTCTCAGCAGTCTTTTTTCATGTTATTTTTTTGATTTGATTTTGCCTGTCCATTTACGGAAGCCACCATCAAGCTGATAAATTTGGTCATAGCCACGCTTTTTTAAGTAAAGAGCAGCACGAGCACTACGGCTTGAGTTTTGGCAGTATAAGTATACTGGTAAATCAGGGCGAATTTCTTTGTGGCGTTGACGCATTTGTGTCATAGGAATGTTACGAGCACCTAAAATATGACCGCCATCGAATTCTTTTGGCTCACGTAAGTCGATTAGTTGTGCTTTACGGTAGCCTTCTTTAAATTGTTCTTCTGTTAATGGTGTAACAGCTTTTTTAAGTTTGCTGGCGTTATAAAAAATGTATAAGGCAACTGCAACGATTACACCGATTAAAACGTATACAAATGTCACGGAAACATGACCCCTTTCTATTTACCTTCTTATTATAAAAGATACGTATGCGTTCGTCCAATAGCGAAAAATAAAAAATTGAAAAAAAGTAGATTTTCGATGAGTTCCGCAAATATTCGGAGAAATATGTTAAAATGAGGGCGTACTAAAGGAGGGGCAAGTAATGGAGAAATGGTATTTTATTCATTCAGGGAAATGTAGTGGTTCATTCAATATGGCAATGGATGAAGCATTATTAACATTACATAGTAAAGGGGAAATCCCACCAGTTATTCGCTTTTATGAATGGGCGCCAGCAACATTATCAATTGGTTATTTCCAGCAAGCAGCGCGTGATATTAATTTAGAAGCGGTGCATGAGCAAGGGTTAGGCTTTGTACGTAGACCAACTGGGGGACGCGCTGTATTACATGAGCATGAGTTAACATATAGCGTGATTGTGTCGGAGGCGTATCCAAACATGCCAACAACGGTGACCGAAGCGTATCGTGTCATTAGTGAAGGGATTTTAAAGGGATTCCATCATTTAGGCTTAGATGCGTATTTTAGCGTGCCTGATACCGATGAAAAGCGCGCGGATTTAAAGCAGCCGAAGAGCGCTGTATGCTTCGATGCGCCAAGCTGGTATGAGTTGGTTGTCGAAGGTAAGAAGGTTGCAGGGAGCGCACAAACACGTCAGCAAGGAGTTATTTTACAGCACGGGGCTATCTTATTAGATGTAGATATTGAAAAGCTCTTATCTGTATTTAATTTCTCAACAGAGGCACAAAAAGAGCGTATGCGTAAAAAGCTACCAGAAAAAGCGGTAGCAATTAATGATTTGACGGATAAACCGATTACAATTGCGCAAAGCGTTGAAGCGTTTAAACGTGGTTTTGAGGAGAGTCTACAAATCGAGCTTGTACCGTATACATTAACGGATGAGCAGTTAGCGTTTGTCAAGCAAATTGAGCAAGAGAAATACGCAACAGATGAATGGAATTTTAAAAAGTAAGCATAGAAGGGTAGACAGTTGCAGGAAGATTCATTCAATCGGTATAATAAAGCGACTTGAACGAAAAGGAACGATGATATGGAACTGTTTATCATTTTAGCAATTGTAGCACTTTACCAGTGGGTGTTTATTCCAATTTTAAAGCGCAAAATTGGTTATGAGCGTCCAGAAGAGCCAAAGATTTGGTATGACTATAAAACGAAGTGGCAATTGCCGGCGGAATGTGCAGTTATTGTACTCGCAATACTGCTTGTTTTTATCACGACACCAGCATTAGGTATTTGGTCTGTCGCATTTATTCCAATCGCGATGAGTGCTATTTTACTGATGCGCGGTATACTAGAGAAAAAGTATGTTGGTTATATGAATCATCATATCATTTCATTTATCCAAGCATTTGCGTTATTAATTGCGTTTGGCTTTGTCTTTTTATATGCAGTCTTTTTTGCATAACAGTATAATAGAAAACCCCATCCGACATTGGTTCGGATGGGGTTTTCTTATGCTTGATACAGCTCTTTTGCAGACTCTGGCTGTTTTTCCACTTCACGTAGTTTATTAAATGAAGCGATAGCTACTTCTACTTGGTCATCTTTTGGTTCTTTTGTTGTTAAAAGTTGTAACCATAAACCTGGGTAACCTAAGTAGCGTAATACGGGCACATTGCGCACTGCATTTGTTGCTTGGAGCACTTCAAATGATACACCAATGACAACTGGAATTAATAAAATACGATTGACGATACGTAGCCATAACGGGTCAGTTGGTACAAGGAAGTAAATAAACATACCAACGATAACTGTGAATAAAATAAAGCTTGAACCACAGCGGTAATGTAAGCGTGATTGCGCTTGTACATTACGTACAGTAATCGGTAAGCCAGCTTCGTAGCAGTTGATTACTTTATGTTCCGCGCCGTGATACTGGAAGACGCGGCGAATAAGGGGTGTTAATGAAATTAAGTATAAATACGTCAGTAGTAGAATGAGCTTAAAGAAGCTTTCTAATAAAATTTGCTCTGTTTTTCCAGGAAACACGGGAGAGAACGCTTCTGCAATAAACATCGGTACAAGTGTGAAAATAAATTTACTAAAAATAAATGAGATTACGCCAATAACTGCTACACCGAGCACCATTTGCATTTTCGTCATCGTTTCCTCGCCACTTGCTTCTTCACCAGGCTCTACATCATAGCGGTCGCTTGCGAATTGCATATGACGTGATCCCATACCTGCAGATTCTACAAGTGCTACGATACCGCGAATAAAGGGAATTTTTTTTAGTTTTTGGAAAATGGGTTTTGATTGTTTTTTATGATAACAATATTCAATCGAATCGTCTTTACGACGAATGGCTGTGACTGTATGCTCTTTACCGCCAAACATGACCCCTTCAATTTGAGCTTGTCCACCATATTTTGGGCCTTCGTTACTCAAGTCATCACTTTCTTTCCGCTAAAATTCAATTATGTAGTCTATTATACTGAAAAACTGTTAAAACCTCTACCATTGACGCATACACAATGGAACAAGTTGCAAGGAAGCGCAAAAAATAGCGAGTATTCAAAATATTGAGGGATACGAAATAGTTTGTTTTATGGTAAAATAAGCGTAAATGGAATGAAGGGAAGAGTCGTCGTGAAGATTATGTGTTTAAATGGCCCGAACTTAAATCGTTTAGGAAAGCGTGAGCCAGAAATTTATGGATCAGAAACGTTAGAAGATGTGAAGCAATCTTTAATTGCAGTTGGAAAAGAGTTAGGCGCAGAGGTTGATTTTCGTCAGTCAAATCATGAAGGAGAGCTTGTAGACTGGATTCATGAAGCAGAGGACGAGCGCTATGATGCTATTATTATAAACCCTGCAGCCTACACACATACATCGGTTGCGTTACGTGATGCGTTAGCAGGAATTACAGTGCCGGCAATTGAAGTACATATTTCAAACATTCATAAGCGAGAGACTTTCCGACATCATTCGTATTTAGCTCCAGTTTGTGTAGGACAAATTTGTGGTCTTGGCACAAAAGGGTATGAATTAGCGCTACGTTCATTTGTACAAGCATAGAAAGAGGGAATTTATAGTGAAATTAGAGAAACTACGTGCAGAATTAACAGCACACAATATTGATGCGTTATTAATTACAAGTGATTATAACCGTCGCTATATGACAGATTTTACAGGAACAGCGGGCGTAGCTATCGTATCGCAAAACGACGCGGTATTTATTACAGATTTCCGTTATACAGAGCAAGCTGCAGAGCAAATTAAAGACTTCCGCATTGTGCAACATACAGCGTTGATTCATGAAGAAGTTGCGGCACAAGTTGCAGCAATGGGCATTCAAGCATTAGGCTTTGAGAAAAATGCGATGCAATTTGGCGTGTACGAAGTGTACAAACAAGCCGTGAAAGCAGATTTTGTGCCAGTTTCAGGCTTAATCGAAAAAATTCGCTTGATTAAGACGCCACAAGAGCTTAATATTATTAAGGTTGCATGTGAAATTGCCGATAGCGCATTTACACATATTCTTGACTTTATCAAGCCAGGTAAAACTGAACTTGACGTGTCGAATGAACTAGAATTTTTCATGCGTAAACAAGGTGCTACATCATCTTCGTTTGACATTATTGTAGCAAGTGGATTACGTTCAGCGTTACCACATGGTGTTGCTACCGATAAAGTAATCGAAAAAGGTGAACTTGTAACATTAGATTTCGGTGCATTATATAACGGTTATATTTCTGACATTACACGTACAGTTGCTGTAGGTGACGTTTCAGAGAAGTTACGTGATATTTATGATGCAGTGTTACAGTCTCAATTATTAGGTGTCGAAAAAATCGGCCCAAATATGACGGGAATTGAAGCAGATGCGGTATGTCGTGACTATTTAACATCACGTGGCTACGGAGAGGCTTTCGGGCATTCTACAGGACACGGTATTGGTTTAGAAGTACATGAGCAACCAGGGCTGTCATTCCGTTCTGACACTATTCTTGTACCGGGTATGTGTGTTACAGTAGAACCAGGCGTTTACATCTCAGGTGTAGGTGGATGTCGTATTGAAGATGATATTTATATCACTGAAACGGGTAATGAAGTTTTAACACATTCGCCAAAAGAGTTAATCATTTTATAATTAAATTGGAGGATTTTTTCAATGATCTCAGTAAACGATTTCCGTACAGGTTTAACAATTATCGTTGACGGTAACTTATTCCGCGTATTAGAGTTCCAACACGTAAAACCAGGTAAAGGTGCAGCATTCGTACGTTCAAAATTACGTAACCTACGTAACGGTAACGTAACAGAAAAAACATTCCGTGCTGGTGAAAAAGTAGAAAAAGCAATGATCGACAACCGCAAAATGCAATATTTATATGCACAAGGTGACGAGCATGTATTCATGGATATGGAGTCTTATGACCAAACAACATTAGCGGCTACTCAAATTGAAGACGAGTTAATGTATCTATTAGAAAACATGGAGCTTTCTATGCAATCTTACCAAGGTGAGTTAATCGGTGTTGAATTACCGAATACAGTAACATTAGAAGTTGCTGAAACAGAGCCAGGTATTAAAGGTGATACAGCTTCAGGCGGTACAAAACCAGCGAAAATGGAAACAGGTTTATACGTAAACGTACCATTCTTCGTAAACCAAGGTGACAAATTAATCATTAACACAACTGACGGTTCTTACGTTTCTCGTGGTTAATTGTTAAATAACAAAGATTAAAGTTTCATAAATTGTAACGAAAAAGTCACATCCGAAGAGTTCTTCGGGTGTGACTTTTTTTAGTTATTTTAGTCTAGTTAGTTTTTTTATTGTTTAAATCAGTCGTGTTTTTAGAATATACTTAAGAAGCATGTATGATGAAAAGAAAGGTAGTGAAGTTATGCAATTGGAAAAACCGATTATTCAAGCACCAATGGCAGGAGTAACAACGCCTAAATTAGTAGCGGCTTGTAGTAATGCAGGAATGTTAGGGTCTATTGGAGCAGGGTATTTAAATGGACAACAAACACGAGCATTTATTCAACAAGTGAAACAGCTAACGACTAAACCGTTTCAAGTAAATCTTTTTATTCAAGATGAACCACGTATTGATATTTCTATATTACAGCAAGCAAAAGAAGCACTATTGCCTGCTTATGAAGAACTTGGTGTAGATCCTGTACAACGTGTATGTGCGACAAATGTATTTGATGAACAGCTTGAGGCAGTGTTAGATGAAAGAGTACCAATTGTATCTTTTACATTTGGTTTACCAAATAAAGATGTAATTACGCGCTTAAAGGAAGCTGGTGTCACATTAATTGGCACGGCGACTTCAGTAGCAGAGGCACGAGCAGTAGAGGAAGCAGGTTGTCATTATGTAGTCGCACAAGGACAACAAGCTGGTGGACATCGCGGTACATTTTTGGAGCCACTTGAATTTCATACAACGCGTGACCTTATTCGTCTGATGAAGACACATATTACAATTCCGATTATTGCAGCAGGTGGGATTATTGATGCGGATGATATTAAAGAATTAGAAGCTGAAGGTGCTGCCTATTTTCAGGTAGGATCGGCGTTTTTAATAACAGATGAATGCGATGTACCGGCCATTTCAAAACAGTTGATTATGCATTCTAGTTCTAATAACACTGTTATGACGACTGCTTTTACAGGTAAGCTTGCTCGTGTTATCAATAATAAGTTTGTTGAAAAGATGGTTGGGCAAGTCATCGCACCATATCCATTACAGCATCACTTAACGATTGGGATTCGTCAAAAAGCTGTCGAGCAACAGCATAAACCGTCAATTGCTATTTTAATTGGTGAACGTGGGTATTTATGTGAAGAAACAACAGTTGCGGGCGTATTAAAAAAATTAGGTGTGTAACAAATAAAAAGCAATCCGAAGACATTGTCTTGGATTGCTTTTTATTTATTCTGTCCAAATATCAAACGGGATTTCTTCGTCGTTTTCATAAACCATGATTTTGTCATAAGCTTGTGCAAATGATAACTCATAAATCGTTTGCTCGATGTCGTCAGGCGTATCATCTTCTGTATGCGTTACACGAATATTTAAAATGTTTTCTGTATCGTCTAATGTAATATCAACAGTGCCAGGTGCATTTAAAATTAAATAACTCTCGGCATACATACTGTAAATAACCGATGCAAATGTTGTGTCCTCTGTCATATCTAATACAACTTGTACATCTTCATTTGGCTCCTCGACAACCGTCCATGTAAGCTCACCATTTACGCCTTCAGTTGTGCCTGTATCAGAAACCGTTGTGTCGGTTAATTGTTCTTTTGTGTCATCATCGCCACATGCTGCTAATAGAGCAACAAGGCTTAAAGATAGTAACCAGCGTTTTTTCATTTTGTTCATCCTCTCTAGCGGAATCGCTGTTATATAGTATAAAAGAAGAGTCGGCAAAGCACAAAAATTCTAACTCGCACATAAGCGAGTACTATGAGTATAGTTTGTGTGAATCAGTTGAAGTAACGGCTATATGTAAAAAGGGAAGTTGTTAGTACAACATGTATCAGTACAATTTAAAAGTTGTAGTTGTTGAAAGATGCTTTATGAAATCGTTTTCACGCTCGCTAGTATGTATTGGTACAATGCTGTTATATATCAGTCGAAATCATGTCCTTTATGTTTTTATCACTCTACTTTGTGTTGAGTTTTACTACAATTTCACATAACTATTTCAAATTTTGAGAAAACAATGTACAATTGAAAACGTAATCATTTTTCATTTATAAGGAGAGTTCGCACATGTTCAAAATTCAAGAAATTCGTGAAATCATCAAATTAGTAGATGCATCTTCAGTAGACGAGTTTGTGTACGAAGTTGAAGGGGCAAAATTAAAGGTTAAGAAAAATGGCGTAGCAGTTGAGGCTCCAGTAGCAGCACCGAAAGCAGCGGCACCTGCAGCGGTAGCAGCTCCAGCAGTGGAAGCACCAAAAGCACCAGAAGCTCCAAAGGCAGTGGAAGCAGCTCCAGCACCAAAAGCAGAAGTAGCAGCTGACGCAGAATTACATAAAGTAACATCTCCAATGGTAGGTACTTTCTACGCTGCTCCATCTCCAGATGCTCCAGCATACGTACAAGTTGGCGACAAAGTTGGTAACGAAACAATCGTATGTATCGTAGAAGCAATGAAGTTATTCAATGAAATCGAAGCAGAAATCGAAGGCGAAATCGTTGAAATTCTAGTAAAAGATGGCGAATTAGTAGAATTCGGTCAACCATTATTCCTAGTAAAAGCTAACTAATAAGGGAGTTGCGAGAAGCATGAAAAAGGTTTTAATTGCCAACCGCGGTGAAATTGCAGTACGTATTATTCGTGCTTGTAAAGAATTAGGAATCAAAACTGTAGCAGTATACTCGACAGCTGATGCAGATGCATTACACGTAAAATTAGCGGACGAAGCATATTGCATCGGACCACATTTATCAAAAGACTCATACTTAAGCTTCCCAGCAGTGCTTGGTGTAGCGCAAAAAACTGGTGCTGAAGGAATTCACCCAGGTTACGGTTTCTTAGCAGAAAACGCAGCGTTCGCAGAAGCATGTGAGAATGCAGGTATTAAATTTATCGGTCCATCATCTGATGCGATCAAAATCATGGGTATTAAAGACGTAGCGCGCGACACAATGGAAGCAGCTAACGTACCTTTAGTTCCAGGTACAGGTATTGTTCCTGATATCGAAACAGGTAAAGAGTGGGCAGCTAACATTGGCTACCCAGTAATCATTAAAGCAACAGCAGGCGGCGGCGGTAAAGGTATCCGTGTAGCACGTACTGAAGAAGATCTTGTAAAAGGCATCGAAATTACTCAAAAAGAAGCTGCGGCAGCTTTCGGTAACCCAGGTGTTTACTTAGAGAAATTCATCGAGTACTTCCGTCACTGTGAAATTCAAGTATTAGCAGACGGTCATGGCAATGTTGTTCACTTAGGTGAGCGTGATTGCACAGTGCAACGTCGTATGCAAAAGCTTGTTGAAGAAGCGCCATCTCCAGCATTATCTGAAGAGCGTCGTGCTGAAATGGGTGAAGCTGCAGTGAAAGCTGCAAAAGCTTGTAACTATGAAGGTGCGGGTACAATCGAGTTCATTTACGATTACCAAGCAGATAAATTCTACTTCATGGAAATGAACACACGTATTCAAGTAGAACACCCAGTAACAGAAATGATTACAGGTGTAGACCTTGTTCAACAACAATTAAAAATCGCATCTGGTGAGAAATTACCATTCGCACAAGAAGATATTAAAATTAACGGTTGGGCAATTGAGTGCCGTATCAACGCTGAAAATGCATACAAAAACTTCATGCCTTCAGCAGGTACAGTAGCAACTTATGTAGCACCAGGTGGTTATGGCGTTCGTATCGATTCAGCTGTATACCCAGGTTACACAATCCCACCATATTACGATTCAATGGTAGCGAAACTAATCGTGCATGCAGATACACGTGAAGAAGCAATCGCGAAAATGGATCGTGCATTATCAGAGTTCGATATCGCAGGACCTGGCATCAACACGACGATTCCATTCCACCAAGCGTTAATGAACAACGATGTGTTCAAATCAGCGAAATTCAACACGAAATTCCTTGAAGAGAACGACATTTTAAACACGAAAAAACCAGAGAATGTTTAATCGTCTTTAAATAAAAAATTCAGATTTTTTACCTCTTAACGTGTATTTGTTAGGAGGTTTTTTGTATAACATAAAAGCCATCCAGCGATTTTCGAGCGTGGATGGCTTTTTCGATAAGCTCCTTTTAGTTAACAGGTGAATGGAATTTTACCGGTTGATAGACTGCTTCTGTTAAACGTAAATCATTAACAGAATGCAATGATCGGTCAATCTTTAACCAATAAATTTCATCGGTCTGTATAGCATCAAGTGGTGTAATATGTAAGGTGTTATCAATAATATCTACAGATATGTTGATTTTTTTATGCCATTATAAAGTGTTACTGTGTTATATGGTAACGTCTTAAGTGATTGCGAGAATGTTACGTGAACTGTATTTGATGTTACATGGATAATATCACGTGTTACAGAACGAATATATTGTAACGCTTCTTTACCTTGTATAAAGCCGTAACCGGTTTCGTTATCATAACCTTTTGTGTGAAGGTCACGTGCAGTCACTTCGATTGCTTCCTTTAATAATACGGGTGACAACTGTGTATATTGTTGCATCATTGCAAGTGTTCCGGCAACAAACGGGGCGGCAAATGATGTGCCATTTGCATAGCGTGTTAAATAGTCGTTACGTATAAGTAACATATTAGTACCTGGTGCGACAACGCTGACACGGTCATTATACGTTGAAAAAGATGCACGTTGTAGTTTTTCTGTTACAGCTCCAACAGAAATAACACCGTCATACCCAGCAGGATATTCGATACGGTTACGTCCATCGCCTCCATTTCCAGCAGCTGCGACAATCGTGATACCAGCAGCAAGTGCTTGTTCAATAGCATGTTGTTCGGCGGTTTGTTTTCCTGGGCCACCTAAACTTAAATTAATAATATCCGCACCATTTTCAATGGCATAATTAATACCACGGACAATATTAGATGTCGGAAGCGCGCCGTTACGGTCTGCTTTAATAAGCATTAAATTTGTAGGTGCTTCGTGCATAGCGATCATTGCGGCTGTAGCCACTAATGTACCATGCTCTCGACCGCGTATATCGGGAATGTCGGTTGTATTCGTTTCAACATTATAGGTTGATGTAATATATTTGGATAACCAAGGATTCGTACTGGAAAAACCAGTGTCGATGATGGCTAAAGTCAGAGTGGCAAGTTGGGGATAGGACGGCTGTTGTAAATGATATTGAAAAGGCCAATCTTGTGTAATGGCAGGTACTTGAGCGTCCTTTAAATAATGAAATTCGCGGGGCGGATCTTCGTGTGGTACTGCATTTTGACAAGCAGATGCAATGGTTATATCTACGGCTTCTAAATATTCGATGTCATTACAATGGGGAGCTTCGTGCTCACCGATAAAAATATGTTCCTGTGCATAGCTTGTTGTCGTAAAGCTGATGCAAAAAAGAAGTGTAATCAAAAATCTCTTCATGACTGACTGCTACCCTCGTTCTATTTGGAATGTGAAATTAGTCGCATTCATTGAAAGGAAGTGGTTTTCACTCAATAAATTGACCGTTTTATAGTATACTACAAATAATGCAAATAGAAAGGATGAATTTATATGGCTGAAAAGCTTCCACAATCTTTCAAACAACCAACACCAGTAGGGAAAGAAGAACTAGGGCAAATTGAAGTAGCTCCTGAAGTAATTGAAGTAATCGCTGGAATTGCTGTTACTGAAGTTGAGGGTGTAGCTGCAACGCGTGGTAACTTTGCATCAGGTGTTGTTGAACGCTTTGGTAAAAAGGTACATAGCAAAGGTGTTAAGACGAATATTTCAGAAGATGGTAAAATTATTGTCGATGTGTACTGCACAGTGAAATACGGCGCAACAATTCCAAAAGTGGCAAAGGAAATTCAAACGAATATTCGTCAAACGATTTTTAATATGACAGCAATTGAAACTGCCGAAGTAAATGTTCACATTACGGGTATTCAATTTGACCAAGAAGACGTAAAATAAAAAAACGCTTGTTGCCATTTGGTAACAGGCGTTTTTTTATTGGAACTGTTTAATGGCGCTAAAAAAGGGAACAAAAAGGAAGAACGATAACGATGGGAGGAAGTGAGCCAATGTTTTCGAATAAAGAACGAACACACTATTTACAAACGATGCATGAGGAGCTTTACGATTTAGTTATTATTGGAGGTGGTATTACAGGTGTGGGCGTGGCACTTGACGCTGTCACACGCGGATTAAAGGTGGCATTAGTTGAGATGCAAGACTTTGCAGAGGGAACGTCAAGCCGCTCGACAAAGCTTGTACATGGCGGTTTACGTTATTTAAAACAGGCGCAAGTAAAGGAAGTAGCAGAGCTTGGTCGAGAACGTGCGATTGTGTATGAAAATGCGCCGCATGTGACGACGCCTTTATGGATGTTATTGCCTTTTTATGAAGGTGGTACATTCCAAAAGACGACAACAGCGCTTGGCCTAACAGTTTATGATTTGCTCGCTGGTGTTAAACGTTCAGAGCGCCGTACGATGTTGTCAAAGGAAGATGTGCTAACACGTGTGCCGATGCTACGTGAACAAGGTTTATTAGGCGGTGGAATGTATGTGGAATACCGTACGGATGATGCACGCCTAACGATTGAAGTCGCAAAAGCGGCAGCAGAGCGCGGAGCAAAACTAATAAACTATGCGAAAGCTGTAAGAATCGACGAGAGAAATGTAGCGTTTACGTCGGTATATGTTCAGGACACATTACATGGCAATGAATATCAGCTAAAGGCGAAAAGTGTGGTCAATGCAGCTGGTCCGTGGGTAGATGAAGTGCGTCAACTTGTAGAGCCGGTTGAAGGAAAACATTTAGTGCTAACAAAAGGGGTACATATTGTTGTAAGCCACGATGCGTTTCCACTTGACCAACCGGTGTATTTTGACAATGCAGATGGTCGTATGATTTTTGCGATTCCGCGTGAAGGAAAAGTGTATATTGGCACAACTGATACGTTTTACGAAGAAGCAGCCGAGCGTGTGCAAGCAACGGATGAAGATGTGATGTATTTATTGCAAGCAGTTGCGTATATGTTCCCAAGTGTTGGTTTGACAAAAGACCAAATTGAATCGACATGGGCAGGTGTGCGCCCGCTCGTCCATAAAGAAGGGAAAGACCCATCTGAAATTTCTCGTAAAGATGAAATTTGGCATACAGGTCAGCGTGTCATTACCATTGCAGGTGGGAAACTTACAGGTTACCGTAAAATGGCGCAAAGTGTTGTCGATGAAGTCGTGAAGTCGATGCATTTAACGGCAGGAAAATGTATCACGAAACATTTACCGTTATCAGGCGGCGATTTAAATGGCTCGAAGTTTTTTGAGCAATATGTAGATACATGGACGAAGCGTGGTGTAACGCATGGGTTTACAGAGGAAGAAAGCGAAGCGCTTGTCAGATGGTACGGCACAAATGTTGCGCAAGTGATGTCGTATGAGCACGAGACGAGTGATTTACCAGCACCTTTATACGCATCGTTACGTTATAGTATTGATTATGAAATGGCGGCGACACCAGTAGATTTCTTTGTGCGACGTCGTGGAATGATTTATTTTGATATTGCGTCAGTCGAGCGTTACGCATCAGCTGTTATGGATGTGATGGCTGAGCAACTGTCTTATTCAGATGAAGAACGCAGTCGCTATACGCAACAATTAGAGCAAGCAATAGCTGAAGCGAAGGTATATGAGTAGACGTAAGTTGTCTGTCGTGATGGTCGTGATGTGGAAGAGTGTCCGAAAGTGGTTTCTCGGACGCTCTTTTCTTGCGGGTGAATATGAAACATTTTAGCGTACTAAACCGTATACAAAAGGAATGGGATACGGAATAGGAGATGTTTTTTATGACAACGTGGCAACAGCTTAATGAACAAGAGCAACAATATCGCTTGCAGTTAAAAGATGCTAAAAAGAAAAAACAATTATTCGAAACGTTAGAACGACAATATCAGCACGCACAGCAAGATGCAGAGAAGTTAGTGGTACAAATACGCCAGCATGAAGAGGATTTAACAAGGCTAGATAGCGTATCATTTCGCAATTGGCTACGACAATGGAGCGGGAAATTAGACGGGCTAAAAAAGCAGCAGGAAGACCGTTTAGCGGTACTCGACATTCATCGCCGTCAGTTAATGATGTCGATTCAGCAATTTGAAGAAGAATTGACCGAGCTTGTGGTGGCACTTGATGAACTTGATGTTGAAGCAATTGAAGCACGTCTAACGCTTGTGAAGCTACAAAAGAAAATGTATATTGAACAGCATAAACCAGCCATTTATGAAAAGTTAATGCAGTATGAAGAAGCGGAAAGCTATTACAAGCAAATGCAAAAGGAATTGCGAGAAGCGATTCGTGCTGGAGAAAAGGCGTTACAAGCATTAGTGGATGTAGCGCAATATTTAGGGAAGACGAAGGATTATTCAGCAGTCGATATGTTAACGAGTGGCAGCTTAGTCGCGACTTATTTAAAATATGACGCAATTGATGAGGCAAATTTATATATTGTCAATGCACAGCAACGCATTCAGCAGTTTTATAATGAATTACAAGATGTGGCGGAGCTTGAGACGACATCTTTTCAAATTGAACCAGATGGCTTAATTCGCTTTGCAGATTATTTCTTCGATGACATTTTTTCAGCGCTTACGATCCACCAAACAATTAAAAATAGTGCGGGTAAAGTGATACAAGCAAAGCAGGACATTATCCAAACATTGCAAAAGTTAACAGAAAAACAAGGCGAAGTGAATGATCAATTACAGGATATTGCCGCTAAGGAACAGCAATTACTTCACTCAAATATGTAGTGTTGCCACTTCATTGACACATATTTTTAATGAAATAAAACTGACTTTTCGAAATTTGCAAGTGCGCACTGTTAATATACAAAAAATGTGCTATGATAAAAACTAATGTTAATTAGATAGGAGAGTTTTCCATGAAACGACATGAAGCGCGACAAAAAGCGTTACAAGCATTGTTTCAGCTAGACAACACGGAATTAACACTTGAAGAAGCAATGGACCACGCGCTAGAGCGTTCTTTTGAAGAAGAACAAGCAACGGCGTATAATTCATTTTTCGAGCAATTAGTTCGTGGAACAACTGAACATAAAGAAGCAATTGATGAGCTATTAACGGCCAACCTTGAAAACTGGTCATTAAGCCGCTTACCTAAGATTGAACGTACGGTATTACGACTTGCTGTTTATGAATTACGATTTTCACAAGACGCCCCACATGGTGTAGTGTTAAACGAAGCGATTGAGCTTTCGAAAACATTCGGCGACGAAAAATCAAGTAAATTCGTAAATGGCGTGCTTTCTAAATTTATTGAAACTAAATAGTTGGGAATAGTTGGAAGGGGTAACATCTGAAATGTCAAGTGCAATTATTAATGGTAAAGAAATTGGTCAACAAATTCGCGAAGCGGTAGCGCAGCGCGTAGAGGCTTTAACAGCAAAAGGTTTAACACCAGGACTAGCGGTAGTGCTAGTGGGTGATAATCCAGCATCAAAAACATACGTTGCGAACAAGCAAAAGTCATGTGAAGCAATTGGTGTTTTCTCAGAGTTAATCAAGCTAGACGAAGCAACAACGCAAGAAGCGTTGTTAGCAGAAATTGCAACATTAAATGAACGTGATGATATTCACGGGATTTTAGTACAATTACCACTACCGAAGCATATTGATGAGGATGCAGTTATTGCTGCAATTGACCCATCAAAAGACGTGGATGGCTTTAGTCCAATTAGCGTCGGGAGAATGATGCTTGGGCAAGAAACATTTTTACCTTGTACACCTTTTGGCGTGATGAAATTACTTGAGCATTCAGGTATTGAAGTTGCAGGCAAACATGCTGTAATCGTAGGACGTAGCCATATCGTTGGGAAACCAATGGGGCAACTACTATTACAAAAAGATGCCACAGTGACGTACACGCACTCGAAGACAAAGGATTTACCATGCTATACGAAGCAAGCGGATATTATTATCGCAGCGGTAGGTCGCCCAAACTTTATTACAGCTGAGCACGTAAAAGAAGGTGCGGTTGTAATTGATGTGGGCATTAACCGTGATGAACATAATAAGCTTGTTGGTGATGTGGATTTTGCAAGCGTTGATGGCATTGCATCACACATTACTCCAGTGCCAGGTGGCGTTGGTCCGATGACAATTACGATGTTACTTTACAATACAGTTCAATCAGCTGAACAGAAGCTGAATCAATAATCACATATTTCATACAAGTTGCCACGTTGCAACGAACGCCCGCTGATAATGGTTGCTGCATGTTTGGCGACGATGGAACGCGACGATAAACAGTCTATGGAAAAAAGAGTTGCGCTAAAGGTATGTTACTTTTAGCACAACTCTTTTCTTTTTTGTATTATAATAGAATAGGCAAAAGAGCGAGGAGGCAAAAACGATGTCAACGACGTATTTGACGGTGCAAGCGTTAACGAAATATATTAAATATAAATTCGATGCCGATCCGCATTTAAAAGATGTATATGTCAAAGGGGAGCTCTCGAATGTGAAAATACATACTTCCGGACATATTTATTTTACGTTAAAAGATGCACATGCCCGCGTACAAGCTGCGATGTTCCGCTCGCAAGCAGGTCAGCTGAAATTTCGACCTGAAGAGGGCATGCAAGTATTTATTCGCGGTGAAGTGAATGTTTATGAGGCGATGGGCAATTATCAATTATATGTACAAACGATGGAGCCTGATGGAATTGGAGGCTTATTTTTAGCGTTTAATCAGCTAAAAGAACAGCTTGAAAAAGAAGGTTTATTTGAGCGCAGATGGAAACAACCAATTCCACACTTCCCTGAAACAGTAGGCGTTATTACGGCGACAACCGGAGCAGCAGTGCGTGATATTTGTTCAACGATTCAGCGCCGCTACCCGAAAACGAAAATTCGTATTTATGAAACACTTGTGCAGGGGAAAGGTGCAGCCGCATCTGTTGCTAGTAATATCGAAATGGCGAATTTAGAAGCGCAGTGTGATGTGTTAATTGTTGGGCGTGGTGGAGGCTCGATTGAAGATTTATGGGCATTTAATGAAGAAGTGGTTGCGCGTGCCATCTTTTCTAGTCGTATTCCGATTATTTCAGCTGTTGGACATGAGACCGATACAACGATTGCAGATTTTGTTGCGGATTTACGCGCACCGACCCCAACCGCGGCGGCAGAACTCGCTGTGCCGCATGAACGTGATGTTGTGCACACGATTTTAACAAGGCAAGCACAAATTCACCAAATGATTTCAGCGCGGTTAACGCATGAACGAGCGCGTTTAGACCGCTTAGCACAGTCGTACCCTTTGGCGCAGCCTGAACGGTTATATCGTCCGTTTATGGAGCGTTTAATTCGTGCAGAACAGCTATTACAACAGCAGTTGGATATGTCTCTGATGAAGAAAAAGCAACAATTTATTCAGCTCGACAGTCGCTTACAGCAACAAGCGCCACAACAGCGTTTAACAGCTGAAAAGCGCCGTTTAGTACAAGTAGAAGCACAGTTACAACGCGTATTACAAACGATATTGCATGATAAACAACAACAATTTACAACGCAAATACGTACACTGGAAGCATTGAATCCGCTCCAAATTTTATCCCGTGGCTATGCGGCGGTATATGATGAACAGTCCAATATTGTCACATCGGTGAGCGATGTATCACACAATCAGCCAATTCAAGTGGCGATGAAAGATGGTACATTATATGCGACCGTTGAACAAATTAAGCAGGAGGAAAGATAATGGCAAAAGATGCGATGACATTTGAAGAGTCGATGCAACAGTTAGAAGAAATTGTACGTCAGTTAGAGCAAGGCAATGTCCCACTTGAGCAGGCGATTGATTTATATAAGCGTGGTATGACACTTTCCAAGAGCTGTCATGATACACTACAACATGCAGAGCAACAATTAATAACAATTGTTGATCGAAATGGTAATGAGATGACACTTGATCAGGTGAAGGGAGAATAATACATGATGGAACAGCAGTTACAACAATTTATTGCGACATATACACCACAAATTGAGGCAGCGATGGCGCAAGAAATTACACGTTTATCAGGACCGGCTTCATTGAAGGAGTCGATGCAATATTCACTAGATGCAGGGGGGAAACGCATTCGACCACTTTACGTTCTAGCGGTGCTAAACATGTTTGAACAAGAGCTGACAAAAGGATTGCCAGTAGCTGCTGCAATTGAAATGATGCATACGTATTCATTAATTCATGATGATTTACCATGTATGGATGATGACGATTTCCGTCGTGGTAAGCCGACGAATCATAAAGTATTTGGCGAAGATGTTGCAGTATTAGCAGGAGATGCGTTAAACTCATTATGTTTTGGATTATTAGTACGTACCGATGTATCTGCGGAACAAAAGGTAGCATTAGTGGAGCTATTAAGTGAAACAGCAGGAGCAAACGGCATGGTCGGCGGTCAAGTTTTAGATATGGAAGGCGAAAAGCGTTTGTTAAATTTACAAGAGCTTGAGCAAGTACATATTAATAAAACAGGCGCATTACTACGTTTTAGTATTGAATCGGGTGCAATTCTTGCAGGAGCGGATGCGGCGACACGACAAGCGCTTATTACGTATGCGCACCATATCGGCTTAGCGTTCCAAATCCAAGATGATATTTTAGATATTGAAGGAACAACGGAACAGCTAGGTAAAACAGCGGGTAAAGATGTAGCGAGCGAAAAAAGCACGTATCCGGCATTGTTAACATTAGACGGAGCGAAAGAAAAATTAAACGAGCATTATGAGCTAGCATTAGCAGCATTAGCACAACTTACTGTTGATACTACGCTATTGCAACAATTTGCTGCGTATATCGTCAACCGTAATAAATAGCTATCTGTTGTATAGCACATAATAATTTGATAGGTGAAAAACTTTTAGTATGCGATTATCACTGCTATAATAGGGGAAACAGCAACTATAAAGGAATTCCAAAGTAAAGGTGTGTGAAGAGATGGATTTAACAACAATTACTAGTCCATCCTTTTTGAAAGAGTTAAATCATGAGCAGTTGAAATCACTTGCACAAGATGTACGTAAGTTTTTAATTGAAAAATGCTCTGTAACAGGCGGGCATATCGGTCCGAATTTAGGTGTGGTGGAGTTAACGATTGCGCTACACAAAATTTTCGATAGCCCGACAGATAAGTTTTTATGGGATGTAGGCCATCAAGCTTACGTACACAAAATTTTAACAGGTCGTGCATCGCAATTTGATACACTGCGCCAGTATAAAGGTTTATGTGGCTTCCCGAAACTTATCGAGAGTGAACATGATGAGTGGGAAACTGGACACAGCTCGACGTCATTATCAGCAGCTATGGGGATGGCAGCTGCACGTGATATCAAAAAGGAATCGAATTATGTAGTACCAATTATTGGGGACGGCGCGCTTACCGGGGGGATGGCGCTGGAGGCTTTAAACCATATTGGTCATGAAAAAACGAATATGATTGTCATTTTAAATGATAACGAAATGTCAATTGCCCCGAATGTTGGCGCGTTACATGGTGTGTTAGGTCGTTTACGCACATCTCGCGACTACTCAAAAGCAAAAGAAGAATTAGAATCATTAATGCAAAAAATTCCGCTTGTTGGTGGGAAACTTGCCTCAACAGCGGAGCGTGTAAAAGATTCTTTAAAATATTTAGTTGTGTCAGGTGTATTCTTTGAAGAGATGGGCTTTAAATATTTAGGGCCGATTGATGGACATGACTTTGAAGCACTAGAACATCATCTAGAATATGCGAAAAAAGTAAAAGGACCTGTATTAGTACACGTCTTAACGAAAAAAGGTAAAGGTTACAAGCCAGCAGAAGAGGATACAATCGGTAACTGGCATGGAACGGGCCCATACAAAATCGAAACCGGTGATTTTGTGAAGTCCGCTGCAAAAGGTCCAGGTTGGTCAGCGTTAATTGCTGAAACGGTGCGCAAGGAAATGGCACATGACAACCGTATCGCAGTCATTACACCGGCCATGCCTGTCGGGTCAAAATTAGAGGGCATTCGCCAAGATTACCCGCATCGTTTTTATGATGTCGGCATTGCTGAGCAACACGCAGCGACAATGGCAGCTGGGCTTGCAACACAAAAAATGAAGCCGTTTTTATCAATCTATTCGACGTTTTTACAACGTGCATACGACCAAGTACTGCATGATATTGCACGTCCAAACTTAAATGTCATTATCGGCATCGATCGCGCTGGTTTAGTTGGTGCGGATGGTGAAACACATCAAGGTGTGTTTGATATTTCATTCTTACGTCATATGCCAAACATGGTCATTATGATGCCAAAAGATGAAAATGAAGGACAACATATGGTGAAGACAGCAATTGATTACGATGGTGGTCCGATTGCGCTACGTTATCCACGTGGTAACGGCTATGGTGTACCGATGGACGCGACATTACAGCCATTACCAATTGGTAGCTGGGAAGTGCTACGCGCAGGAAAAGACGCAGCGATTTTAACATTTGGTACGACGATTCCAATGGCATTAGCAGCAGCGGAAGCATTAGCCGAAAAAGGTATTGATGTAGAAGTTGTGAATGCGCGCTTTATTAAGCCAATGGACGAAGCGATGTTACGTGAGCTAGCAGCACGTAAATTACCGTTACTAACAATTGAAGAGTCTGTACTACAAGGTGGATTTGGTAGTGCAGTACTTGAATTTATGAATGATGAAAAGTTACATGTGACGATAGAGCGTATGGGTATTCCAGACCAATTTATCGAGCATGGTGATGTGCCGGAGTTACTTGCAGAAATCAACGTAACAGCAGATGAGGCAGTACGTCGCATCGAGGCGTTAGTGAATAATACAGAAAAAGTAGGGCAGTAATACATGACAAAAACTCCGAAAGAGCGCGTAGACATTATGCTTGTAGAACGTGGCTTATGTGAAACACGTGAAAAAGCAAAACGCGCCATTATGGCAGGTTTAGTCTTTACAAATGAAGTGCGTATTGATAAAGCCGGGGAAAAAATCCCGGCTGACGCACCGCTTCAAGTAAAAGGCTCACAGCTAAAGTATGTAAGTCGTGGTGGCTTAAAATTAGAAAAAGCATTAGACATCTTTGATATGACTGTAGACGGCAAATTAATGCTAGATATCGGTTCATCAACAGGTGGTTTTACCGATTGTGCGCTTCAAAACGGCGCGCGTCATTGTTATGCACTAGATGTCGGCTCTAACCAGCTTGCATGGAAAATTCGTTCTGATGAGCGTGTAACAGTGATGGAAAAAACAAATTTCCGTTATACAAAGCCAGAAGATTTAGTGGAAGGTTTACCAGAGTTTGCGACAATCGATGTGTCATTTATTTCGTTATCACTCATTTTACCGGTATTAAAGACATTATTAGTACCAGGTGGCGATGTGATGGCGCTTGTAAAGCCGCAATTCGAAGCAGGAAAAGAAAATGTTGGGAAAAAAGGCATTGTACGTGAACCGAAAGTGCATTTAGCGGTACTTGAAGAAACAGCTAAAATGGCAGAAGGTCTTGGCTTTGTCGTGAAGGACGCCTCATTCTCCCCAATTACTGGTGGAGAAGGAAATATTGAATTTTTATTCCATTTAGTGAATCCACATGAGGGACAACATGTAGAATCTTATACAGATTTTGCAGGGCTAGTAAATGCTGCTCATAGTGAACTGAAATGACACGAGCTCGGTCTTTGAGCCGTGTTTTTTCTTGTGCTTTTTCAGAAATGGTGGTAGTGTAAATATACAATACTTTAATTATTTATAAGAGGTGGATTGCATGAATAAAGGCCAACGACATATTCGTATTCGAGACATTATTGCAAAAAATGATATTGAAACACAGGATGATTTAGTGTTTCAATTAAAAGCAGCAGGGTACAATGTTACACAAGCAACAGTATCACGCGACATTAAGGAATTACATTTAGTGAAGGTTCCATTAGCAGATGGACGCTATAAATATAGCTTACCTGCGGACCAACGTTTTAACCCGATTCAAAAATTACATCGTGCATTAGCAGATGCATTTATTTCAATTGATGGTGCATCACACTTTTTAGTGATGAAGGCGATTCCAGGAAATGCGAATGCGATTGCAGCGTTGATTGACCAATTGGATTGGGACGAAATTTTAGGGACAATTTCAGGCGATGATACGATTTTAATTATGTGTCGCTCAGAGGAAAATCGAGAGGCGATTAAAAACCGATTACTAGAAATGCTATAAAGGATGGATGGATGTGCTGAGAGAGCTAAGTATACGCAACTTTGCCATTATTGATGATTTAACGGTTAGCTTTGCTGAAGGATTGACAGTATTAACAGGTGAAACAGGTGCAGGGAAATCAATTATTATTGATGCTGTCCATTTAATTGCAGGAGGACGTGGCTCTGCGGAGTTTATTCGTCATGGAGAAAAAAAAGCGGAGTTAGAAGGCTTATTCCAAATTCATGCAACAGAGCACCCGATTTACAATAAACTGGAAGAGTTCGGAATTGAGGCGGAAGAAGGCACGATTATTTTACGCCGTGATTTAAACAGCAATGGCAAAAGCGTTTGTCGTGTTAATGGTAAGCTTGTCCCACTGGCAATATTACGTGAGATTGGCGGCAGTTTAATCGATATTCATGGCCAACATGAAAACCAAGAACTGATGGATGAGAAATTTCATATTAACTTATTAGACCATTTCGCGCACGATGCAATTGCTCAGAAAAAACAAGTGTATGCAGAGCGTTTTGTTGCTTATCGCGAGTTGAAGCGAGAAGCGGCAGAACTAGCGATGGATGAACAGCGCATTGCACAGCGCATCGATTTATACCAGTTTCAAATTAAAGAGCTTGAAGAAGCCAACTTGCAACCAGATGAAGAAGATGAGTTGCTAGATGAACGAAAACGTCTGTCAAACTTCCACAAAATATTCGAGCGTACGAATATTGCGTATGAAGCCATTTTAGGTGAGCAAAAAGGATTGGACTGGATTGGCGATGCGATGTCAGCGTTAGAAGATGTCGCCCAGCTTGACCAGCAATTTAGTGAATCATCAGAAGCGGTGTCTTCTGCTTTTTATGCATTGCAAGATGCTGCGTATCAAGTAAAAGATGCACTGGATATGCTAGAGTTTGACCCGGAGCGTTTAAACGAAGTGGAGCAGCGTTTAGCACTGATTCAATCATTAAAACGCAAATACGGCTCGACGATTGAAGAAATTTTAGCGTACTATGCGAAAATTGATGCAGAACTGCAAGTGCTATTAAACCGCGACGAAATGATTCAAAAAAATGATGTTCGTCTAGAAAAAATGGAAAAAGAATTACGTGTGTTAGCCGCTGAAATGACTGTGATTCGTGAGCAGCAAGGTGAATTGTTAGCGCAGTCGATTATGCAACAGCTTCGTGCATTGCATATGGAAAAAGCCCAATTTATCGTGAAATTTTTACCGCAGGAGACGCTCGATAGTAATGGGCAAGACTATGTGGCATTTTATATTTCAACGAATGTTGGAGAACCACCAAAATCATTACCCAAAGTAGCATCCGGCGGCGAATTATCACGTATGATGCTAGCATTAAAAACCATTTTTTCATCTACAACAGGCATTACATCGATTATTTTTGATGAGGTTGATACAGGGGTAAGTGGTCGTGTTGCACAAGCGATTGCTGAAAAGATTGCAGCGATTTCGCGCGGCTCACAAGTACTCTGTATTTCACACCTTCCACAAGTTGCAGCGATGGCAGACCATCATTACTTTATTAAAAAGCAAGTTGAAAAAAATCGCACCTTTACAACGTTAACTGAAATTGTTGGACAAGAGCGTACGGAAGAGCTGTCACGTATGATGTCAGGTACAGAGATTACGGACTTAACATTACAACATGCAAATGAGCTGTTACGAATGGCAGCGGAACGAAAACAACAAATGTAAAACAAGATGTTTAGTGCTGAAAATTTAGCGCTAAACGTCTTTTTCATGTCTTTTTTTCGAAGAGGTATGTTTTACGAAAAAAATGTGACATAATAGAGGAAAAACGTTAGAGGGGGGACACAAGTGAAAAAAATTAATGTTGCGATTGCAGATGACAATCAAGAACTTGTGCGCCGTATTGAGGAATATTTTATCAATCATGCTCAAATTAACATTGTTGCAACAGCCTCTAATGGAAAGCTTTGTCTAGATATGTTAGAAGAGCACGATGTGGATTTATTGTTGCTCGATATTATTATGCCACATTTAGATGGCATTGCGGTATTGGAAAAAATACGCATGATGGATAAGTATAAAGACTTATCGATTATGATGTTAACGGCATTTGGTCAAGAAGATATTATGAAGCATGTGTTGAACTTAGGGGCAACATATTTAATTTTAAAGCCATTTGACTTTGAACAATTAGAAACAAAGATTTTGACGTGGACAGGTTATACGACAACTGGAGCACTTCCTCAAAAAGACTCTTTACATACAGAACAAGTATCCATTTCACCGTTAGAATATGAAATTTCAGAGATTTTAAAAGCGGTAGGTATCCCAATGCACATTCGGGGATATAAACATTTATGTTATGCTGTTGCATTGGTCTGTGAAACGCCGTCATTATTAAATGGAGCCGTGACAAAGGTGCTGTATCCAGAAATTGCTGTATACTGCGACTCAACACCTACACGAGTAGAGCGTTCGATTCGGCATGCGATTGAAGTCGCGTGGAGTAGGCAAGCGGAAGAGTTTTGCCGTGTTCTTATGGGAAAAGAACTAGATGAAACATGTACGAAACCAAAAAACTCTGCCTTTATAGCGCTTGTGGCGGGTAAGGCACAACAAAAAATAGCACAATCATAATCGTTATAATTGTAAAGACACTGTGAAATGATTTTCATTTTACAGTGTCTTTTTTTTATATGCATAGGGCGTAATGATAAAATCTTATTAAAAAAAAATAAAAATACGAGTTTGAGCGAGAAGGTATAACACTTTCTACTGTAAAAATATTGGAAGTTAATAGAGGGTGCAGAAATAATGAAGGACTATTACCCCTCTTTGTCAACAATCCATTACGGTATAATAAGGAGACAGAAAGAGCGGGAGGTAGTCCATGAGTATATATCGTAATGAGTATTTAGAGTTATCGAAGCAACAGCAAGTTGTATATGTAACGACATTTCAATCAGGATTTGATTTGAAAAACTTTGACGTAATTATGCGCCAATACCCACGCATTAAATTAACAAATTTTACAGCATTGAAGCAAGCATTGGCTACGCCGACAGCAGCACCAGTAGAAATTGGTGTATGGCAACCAGCATTTTCTATCGATGTATCACGTGATAAAATGACTGCGACAATTACGTTATATGAAATCGCTACACAGTTTACAGCGATTCATGTTCAAGATGAATTACAACGGCAAGGCATTGTGTTTGGCGTGCAGCAATTAGATTATATGAACGTACCTTTAGGAAAAGCACATTTAATTGCGATTGGTCAACAACCAGTGCGAGGGCAAGATGCGATTGTTACGTATTTAGAAATACCAGAACGTAAACCTGTTATACGTGAAGACGGTCGCGCAGATTATTATGAAATGAATTTTATTTATGAAATTAAGCAAGGTGCATGGCTCGGTGAAAAAACATTCCCACAGCCAGGTATTGATGGCCAAAATATATATGGAACGGTGTTAGCAGCTCCCCCAGGTGTCGATGTGCCGCTGTTATATGACCGTAAATCCGCGTATGAAGTAGAAGAGGACGGCAAAATAATATTGCGTTCACGTATTGATGGCGCTGTTGAACGGACGCATGGGATTGTGGGCGTCAGCAAACATTTAATGATTAAGGGTGATGTCGGGTTAAGTACGGGCAATATTGACTTTGATGGTTCTGTGACAGTGTCTGGTACAGTTAGCCCGGGCTTTTCTGTGATTGCGACGGGAGATATTTCGATTGAAAGTTTAGAAGGGGCAAGTGGTGCGGCAAAAATTATATCGCATGAAGGAGATATTTATATTCGTGGTGGTATTTTTGGGTTAAGCCAAACGGAAATATATGCTGGGAATAATGTGTATGTGAAACATATTAATGATGCAAAAGTAACAGCGGAAAACGAATTACATATTGGCTTTTATGCACTCGGCTCAGATTTGCAAGGGCATTCAGTGTTTGTGAATACCGTAAAAGGTAAAATTATCGGTGGTACGACATGTGCGAAAAGCTCGATTGAAGTAGCCATTCTCGGAAACTCACATGAGCGTAAAACCGAAGTACGGATTGATGCGGTCAATAAAGAGCTACTGATGCATGATATTCAAAAAAAGGCGACGGAGCTGAAAATGATTCAAGATCAAATTGAAGAAATTGAAACGCAGTTGACACGTTTACGACCGTTAGAATCGCGTCTGAATCAAAAGCAGCTCGTTGCATTTGAAGAATTAAAGCTCGCATTGCGCACACAGACGGAACGTGCTTTGCATTTAGACCGTCAGCTGAAAATTGAAATGAGCGAATTGCGTTATGCAGGAAATGAAGAAATTCATGTTGTAAAAGATGTATTTCCGGGTACGATTTTAATGATTGGTGAGAAGCGTAAATGTATTTCAAAGCGCACAAATGGCCGATTTAAAATTGATATGGGGGAGTTGAATGTATAAGTGAGTATTCAAGTTTTTGCGCATCGAGGTGCGTCGCTGCATGCTTTTGAAAATACACAAAAAGCATTTGAGACTGCATTCATACACAAAGCAGATGGCATTGAATTAGACGTCCAATTAACAAAAGACGGACAGGCCGTTATTTTTCATGATTTAGATTTACGTCGTCTAACAGGGAAAGCTGGACGAGTGGATATGATTACATTAGCAGAATTACAGCGCCGAAAAGTAGGGAAACGTTTCCGTCGTTTTTTCGGTGCGCCAATTTTAACATTTCATGAAGTAGTTGCATGGGCAAATGCACAGCAAATGCCACTCAATATTGAATTAAAGGAAACATTTGTCGGGCAAGTAGAGGCGGTTCATCATTTATTTTCATCGATTACATTGCCAGTAGGAAGCCACGTTTCCTCGTTCCATATCGATGTGTTGGCGTATGTGAAGCATTGTCGCCCTGATATAGAAACCGCGTATTTAGTAAAAAAGGCATTTGATTGGCAATCGTTACCTGCCTATCCGTTTGTTGATGCGGTTCACGCTCATAAACGTTTGTACAAGCGACAAAATCTAGAGGCAGCAGCGGCGGCAAAAAAGCCATGTCGTTTTTACGGCATTGTTGGCAACGAATCGTTTTTACAAGCCCCGCATGATATTGTCATCGGGTGGATTGCTGATGATGTAACAGCTGTGCCGCGCATTCAACGCCAAACCTAAAAAATTCGCACACTTAATCGTGTGCGGATTTTTTTTGTTTCTGGAATTTTGGTGCGACTTTGCCATTTTTGCGGTCACGATGCAGTAAAAAACCTGCAAAGAAGCCGAAGCCAATCGCAAAGCTAACAATGCCGACAATAAACTGTAACCATAGCCACGGAATTGGTGCCATTAAAATACCAAACAATGTATCGCGCATTAATTTAATGCCGAATGCAGCTAGGACAGCAGGAATACATAACACTAAAAATGCTAAAAAACGACCCATACAGCCACCCCTTTGATGTCGTAGTAAAGCTTCGTTCTGCTTTAAGCATATCACGAAAAAAATGAGATGCCACTGGTGAATCATGTCATGTGAAAAAAATGTTATTCGTCACTATCTATTCTTGGCACTATATGAGATGATTTCGATTTAGAAAATATTGAAAATTTTGAATATATTATATAAGAAAGTTTTTAATTGCTTGTTGGACAATAAAACGTTATGTTATAGAAAATAAATGATTTTTCGAGAGGATGAGTGTTATGGAGATTTTCGCATACATGGAGAAATATGATTATGAACAAGTGGTGTTTTGCCAAGATAAAGCATCGGGGTTAAAGGCAATTATTGCTATTCATGACACAACATTAGGTCCAGCACTTGGTGGGACACGTATGTGGACGTATCAAACGGAAGATCAAGCAATTGAAGATGCTCTACGCTTAGCGCGTGGAATGACATATAAAAATGCAGCAGCAGGGTTAAATTTAGGCGGCGGGAAAACCGTAATTATCGGTGACCCGTTTAAAGATAAAAACGAAGAAATGTTCCGCGCATTAGGGCGTTTCGTACAAGGACTGAATGGTCGCTACATTACGGCAGAAGACGTTGGAACAACTGTAATGGACATGGATTTAATTCATGAAGAGACCGATTATGTAACAGGCGTTTCGGAAGCATTTGGTTCGTCAGGGAATCCATCACCGATGACTGCATATGGTGTGTACTTAGGTATGAAAGCATCAGCAAAAGAGGCGTTTGGTAGCGATATGTTAGAAGGCAAAACAATTGCGGTGCAAGGTTTAGGGAATGTAGCCTATTCAATGTGCGAGTATTTGCATAAAGAAGGTGCCAAGCTAATTGTGACAGATATTAATAAAGCAGCAGTAGACCGTGCAGTTGAGGCGTTTGGTGCAACGGCAGTGGACCCGAATGATATTTATAAGCAAGAAGCGGATATTTTCTCACCATGTGCATTAGGCGCAATTGTGAATGATACAACGCTTGATCAAATGAAATTCCGTGTCATTGCAGGCTCGGCGAACAACCAATTAGCAGAATCGCGTCACGGACAAATTTTATACGAGCGCGGTATTGTGTATGCGCCCGATTATGTAATTAATGCAGGTGGCGTTATTAATGTGGCGGATGAGTTATACGGCTACAATCACGAACGAGCAAAAGCACGCGTTGAAAAAATTTACGGCAGCTTAGAAAAAATATTTGCGATTTCACACGACGAAAAGATTCCAACATATTTAGCAGCGAACCGTTTAGCAGAGCAACGTATTGCATCAGTTGCTAAATCACGTAGTCAGTTTTTACAAAATGGTAAACATATTTTAAACATGAAAAAGGGGTGACCGAGTATGGCGGAAAACTATGATGTAGTGGTCATTGGAGGAGGCCCTGGTGGCTATAGTGCAGCGATTCGTGCCGCACAATTAGGGATGAAAGTAGCGCTTGTCGAAAAAGAAGCAGTTGGTGGCACGTGTTTACATCGTGGTTGTATGCCAACGAAGACGTATTTAGAGTCTGCTACGCGTTTACGCCAAGCACGTGAACAAGCAGAGTACGGCATTATTACCGATACACCAACATTTCAGTTTGAAGCTGCTTTTACACGGAAAAATCGCATTGTAGCAGAGTTACAAGCAGGTATTGAAAGCTTGCTAAAAAAGGGCAAAATTAGTGTGTATAGCGGCTATGCACGTATTTTAGGACCGTCGATTTTCTCGCCAATGCCAGGTACGATTTCAGTTGAACAAGAAAACGGTGAAGAAAATATTATGTTATTGCCACAGCATATTATTGTAGCAACGGGTAGCAAACCTCGAAAAATGGAAGCGTTATCATTTGATGGTGAACGTATCGTATCCTCGGACCATTTAGTTCAGATGGAGCAGTTACCAACGAGCATACTCATTGTTGGTGGTGGCGTAATTGGTGTTGAATGGGCATCGATGTTTATTGATGTCGGTGTTGAAGTCACGCTTGTCGAGACAGCTGCACATATTTTACCGCAGGCGGATAAGGATATTGCCAAAGAAGTCGAGAAGCAATTACGCGGACGCGGTGTCACGGTTTATACAAATGCGGCGTTACAGCTTGAAACAGTAGACGTGCAACAACATGGTGTAACAGCTACCATTGTGCAAGGTGAAGAGAAACATGTTATTGACGTAGAAAAAGCATGCTTAGCGATTGGTCGTGAAGCAAATGTGACAGACTTAGGTTTACAAAATACCGAAATTGTTGTGGAACATGGCTATATTCGTGTCAATGAACATTATCAAACGAAAGAAGCACATATATACGCGATTGGCGATTGCATTGCAACACCGCAGCTGGCACATGTCGCAATGCGAGAAGGAATGCTAGCAGCAGAGCATATTGCAGGACAGAAAATAGAGCCGGTTAATCCATTGCATGTACCAGCCTGTATTTATAGCTATCCAGAAGCTGCATATATCGGCATGACAGAGGCGCAGGCAAAGGAAGCCTATAGCCAAAATATACGCGTTGCGAAAATGCCGTTAAGTGCGGTTGGGAAAGCACGTGTACATGGTGAAACGGCAGGCTTTATTAAGGTGATTGAACATGCAGAGACAAACGATATTATCGGCGTGCATATTGTTGGCACACAAGCGACCGAGTTAATTGCTCATAGCAGCTTAGCGATGACAGTCAATGCAAGTGGGGAAGAAGTAGGGCTTGCGATTATGGCACATCCAACGGTAGCAGAAGGGCTAGGCGAAGCGGCATTATTGCTTGATAAACGCGCGATTCATTTTTAACAGACAGGGGATGGTTAGATGAAGCATCAAGAACTTGGTTTATCGAATGAGCAAGTCATTGATATGTATTACACGATGCTACTTGCACGAAAGTTAGATGAGCGTATGTGGTTGCTCAACCGTTCAGGAAAAGTACCGTTTGTTATTTCGGGGCAAGGGCAAGAGGCGGCACAAGTAGGAGCGGCATTTGCGCTAAACCCACAAGAGGATTATGTTGCACCATACTATCGTGATTTAGCCGTTGTTTTACGCTTCGGTATGACAGCGAAGCATATTATGTTATCAGCCTTTGCAAAAGCAGAAGACCCAAACTCAGGTGGGCGTCAAATGCCGGGGCATTTTGGCTATAAAAAGGGTAATATTTTATCAGGCTCTTCACCGGTTGCAACGCAAATTCCACATGCGGTTGGTGTGGCGCTGGCAGGAAAAATGGATGGCAAAGATTTTGTCACATTTGTATCGCTTGGCGAAGGGTCAACAAACCAAGGGGATTTTCATGAAGGATTGAACTTTGCAGGGGTGCATAAACTACCGGTCATTACATTTGTTGAAAATAATCGTTACGCTATTTCTGTACCGTTTGAAAAGCAAGTAGCATCTGCTACGGTTGCTGAACGTGCATCTAGCTATGGCATGCAAGGGGTTCGCGTTGACGGTACAGACCCGTTAGAAGTATACCGCGTCACAAAGGAAGCGGTAGCGCGTGCGAAAAATGGCGAAGGTGGCACAATTATTGAAGCGATGACATTGCGACTCACTGCGCATTCTTCGGATGATGACCAACGCCAATATCGTTCAAGTGAAGAGTTAGAGGCACAGAAGGAGCAAGACCCTTTACCACGTTTTGAGGCGTATTTAGTCGAACACGGTGTACTAGATACCGCGGCACTAGAAAACATGCATCAAGACATTAAACAACTGGTGAACGAAGCGACAGATTATGCAGAGGAAGCGCCATATGCAACACCAGAGACAGCATTACAATACGTGTACGGTGAGGAGTGAGACGGATGCCAATGATGAGTTATATTGATGCGATTACGCTGGCAATGAAGGAAGAAATGGAACGTGACCCGAATGTGTTTGTATTAGGGGAAGACGTTGGACATAAAGGTGGCGTATTTAAAGCAACAAAAGGCTTACATGAACAGTTTGGCGAAGCACGTGTACTGGACACACCACTTGCGGAAAGTGCGATTGTCGGTGTAGCGATTGGAGCAGCGATGTATGGCAAGCGTCCGATTGCTGAAATGCAGTTTGCGGATTTTATTATGCCCGCTGTGAATCAAATTGTATCGGAAGCAGCAAAGATGCGTTACCGTTCAAATAACGATTGGCATTGTCCACTTGTTGTGCGTGCGCCATTTGGGGGTGGCGTTCATGGGGCGCTGTATCATTCGCAATCTGTGGAGGCGCTATTTGCAGGGACACCCGGTTTAAAAATTGTTATTCCGTCTACACCATATGATGCCAAGGGGTTGTTAAAAGCAGCTGTACGTGATGAGGATCCCGTATTGTTCTTTGAGCATAAGCGTGCATATCGTTTATTAAAAGGCAATGTACCAGAAGATGATTATATTGTACCGATAGGCAAAGCAGATGTGAAACGTGAAGGCAGTGATATAACGGTTATTACGTATGGCTTATGTGTTCACTTTGCGATGCAGGCAGCGGATCGTTTAGCAAGTGACGGCATTGAAGTTGAGATTGTTGACTTACGCACAGTGTACCCGCTCGATAAAGAAGCGATTATTGAAGCGGCGAAAAAGACAGGTAAGGTATTACTTGTTACGGAAGATAATAAAGAAGGCAGCATTATGAGTGAGGTGGCAGCCATTATTAGCGAGCATTGCTTATTCGACTTAGATGCGCCGATTCGACGTTTAGCTGGCCCAGATGTACCAGCCATGCCGTATGCACCAACAATGGAAAAATTCTTTATGATGAATCCAGATAAAATTGAACATGCGATGCGCGAGCTTGCGGCATTTTAATAGGAGGGATAAGCGATGAAGAATATTACGATGCCACAGCTGGGTGAAAGTGTTACAGAAGGAACGATTGAGCGATGGATTGTACAACCGGGTGAGCGTGTTGAGAAATATGACCCGATTGCAGAAGTACAAACGGATAAAGTAATGGCGGAAGTGCCAAGCTCGTTTAGCGGCATAATGGGTGAGCATATTGCACAAGTGGGCGATGTCGTACCTGTTGGTGATGTCATTTGTACGATTGATACAGGCGAAGGGACAACTGAGGAGTCAGCACCCGTACCGCAGCAAACACCGAAGCCACAAGAGCAATCAAAACAAACAGCTGTACCACAAGCAAAAAAAGCAGGCAGTCATGCACGTTATTCACCGGTAGTGATGCGTTTAGCTGCTGAGCATAATATTGATTTACAGCAAGTAGTCGGCACAGGAGCGAGCGGTCGGATTACACGAAACGATATTAAGCGTGTCATTGAAGACGGCATACCGGTAAGTGCTCCGACACCAGCACCAGCACGAGCAGAAGCAGTTGTTGAGCAAGCCCAAACGACAACATCTGCACCACAAAAGAAAATTACGAAAGAAACGCTCGATGATAACGGAGATACATTAATCCCAGTGAGTAGTGTACGCCGTGCTATTGCCGAAAAAATGACGCGTAGCTTACATGAAATTCCACATGCATGGATGGCGATGGAAATTGATGTGACAAATTTAGTGAAATACCGCAATGAAGTGAAAGATGCATTTTATGAACGAGAAGGTTTTAAGCTAACATACTTACCGTTCTTCATTGAAGCGGTAGCGAAAGCATTAAAAAAATTCCCGCTTCTCAACAGCACATGGGAAGGCGATGTCATTCGTCAGCATAAAGATGTACACATTTCCATTGCAGTTGCAACAGATGATGCGCTATACGTACCTGTTATTAAACACGCAGATGATTATTCAGTACGAGGCTTAGCGAAGCAGCTAAATCGTTTAACGACAGCTGTTCGTGAAGGTACAATGACGATGGAGCAAATGCAAGGCGGTACATTTACAGTAAACAACACCGGTGCATTTGGCTCTACATTATCAAAAGGCATTATTAACCATCCGCAAGCTGCTATAATACAGATTGAATCTATTAATCAAAAACCAGTATTTATAGAAGAAAATGTATTAGCAGGACGATATATGACAAATTTATGTATATCAATTGACCATAGAATTTTAGATGGCTTAATTTGCGGAAAATTTCTACAGCACGTAAAATTTTTACTCGAAAACTTCGATAAACAGCAGATGTCAGTCGACTGAAAACGCAGCGAAACCCGATGAAATATAGGGTTTCGCTAATTTTTTGCTTTGAACTCTCGCATTTATGTTATAGAATAGAAAACAGAAACATCTAAGGGGGGAAAGCTAGTATAGCGTCCACTATGGCAAATACGATGAAAAATATTGAATTTAACGCTGCTTCTTATTCAGAGTGGCAAGACGCGGCAGTGAAAGCATTGAAAGGAAAACCTTTCGAATCACTGTTTACAAAAACGGCAGAAGGAATCACTCTGGAGCCACTGTATACACAACAAATGCTAATTGATCGTTTAGGTGAACAATTAGAGAAGCAAGTTGCAACAGTTCGTGCGAATAAATTTTCAAATGACTTTACAGTTGCACAGCAAGTATACGGCGATACGGCAGAAAGCTTTATTGAAAACTTAAAGGATTCGTTAGCACGTGGTAACGAAGCATTAACAATTGATAGCCGTGTAAACTTCATATGGGATGAAGCCGTACTTGTACAAATCGCAGATTATTTAACTGAATATTCATTTAAACTGATTGTACAAGGACAAGATGATGCGCTATTAAAGGCATTTGACTATATTGCGGACGACAAGGCTTCTCAAGTGGAAGGCTTTATTATTTCAACAGAAACGGTAACGCTTTCAAAGTTCGGAAAAGTTCGAACTTATTGTGCAAACGCTGTTACAGTGCATAATGCAGGCGCAACAGCAGTTCAAGAATTAGCATATGTTTTAGCATCGGCAGCTAAATATGCGAATGAAGAACAAGATTTCGACACATTTGCATCAAAATTTTTCGTAAACTTCGCAATTGACACACAATTCTTTATGGAAGTAGCGAAAGTTCGTGCGATGAAAGTGTTATGGCAAGCCTTTACGGCAGCTTATGGTGCAAACGGGGCTGTACCAGTTGTAGCGGAAACGTCAGTACGTAGCTTCTCTAAATATGATGTATACGTAAACTTATTACGTGCTGGTAACGAAGCGTTATCAGGTGCAATCGGCGGTGTGGACTTCTTCACGGTACATCCACATGATGTGTTATCAAAACCGACTGAGCAGTCAATTCGTATTGCACGCAACGTACAATTAGTATTAAAAGAAGAAACACATGTATTAAAAGTACAAGACCCAGCTGGTGGTTCATACTTCGTTGAAGATTTAACGGCAGCACTTGTAAAAGATGCATGGGCATACTTCTTACAAATTGAAGAAGCGGGTGGCTTAGATGCGTTCGCAGCACAATTTGACGCAGATGTACAAGCGGCATATGAAGCACGTGTGAAAGCAACACAATCACGTAAGCAATCATTAATCGGTACAAATATTTACGCCAACCCACAAGATGAAGTAGCGCAAGAGGAAAATGGTCAATTCGCAGACGTACAACGTATTGCTATACCATTTGAAACATTACGTGCAGAAGCAGTCGCTTCAAACGTAAAAGCTGCAGTTGTATCATTCGGTGAGTTAAAGAAAGTAAAACCACGCGCTGATTTCGTATCAGGTATTTTAAATACAGTAGGCATCGTGCCTGAAAAAACAGCACCGTTTGCAACAGTACAAGAAGTACAAGCATACTTATCACAAACGGATGCATCATATATTATCATCGCAGCAACAGATGATGATGTGAAAGAGCATATCGCGGCGATTTTAACAGCGAAAAAAGATGGTCAAGTTGTAGACGTAGCGGGTCGTTTCAAAGAAGACGAAGCAGCATTTGCACAAGCAGGTGTTGATGGTTACGTATTTGCAGGCCAAAATATTATTGAAAAAGTACAAGGTGTTCTAGCAACAACGAAGGAGGTTCAGCGATGAGCAAGCCAAATTTTAACACAGTCGCAATTGAAGATGTATTAGCACAAAACAGCGAGCACGCTTCAAGCACGTTTTTAACAAACGAAGGCATTGAAGTGAAAAATGTTTATACAGCTCAAGATACAGAAGGGTTAAAACATTTAGATGATGTAGCTGGTATTGCGCCAAATACACGTGGACCTTACCCAACAATGTATGTAGCTCGTCCTTGGACAGTACGCCAATACGCTGGTTTCTCTACAGCAGAAGAATCAAATGCGTTCTACAAGCGTAACTTAGCGATGGGTCAAAAAGGCTTATCGGTAGCGTTTGACTTAGCCACACACCGTGGTTACGACTCAGATCATGAGCGCGTAAAAGGTGACGTTGGTAAAGCAGGTGTAGCAATTGACTCAGTAGAAGATATGAAAATTTTATTTGACTCAATTCCACTTGACCAAATGTCTGTATCGATGACAATGAACGGGGCAGTATTACCAATCTTAGCATTCTACATCGTTGCAGCAGAAGAGCAAGGGGTAACACCTGAGCAATTAGCAGGGACAATTCAAAATGACATCTTAAAGGAATACATGGTACGTAATACGTATATTTATCCACCAGCAATGTCGATGAAAATTATCGCTGATATTTTTGAATATACATCAAAATTCATGCCAAAGTTCAACTCTATTTCAATTTCGGGCTACCACATTCAAGAGGCGGGTGCGACAAATGATATCGAGTTAGCATATACATTAGCAGATGGTCTTGAATATGTACGTACAGGTTTAGCGGCGGGTATCGACATCGATTCATTCGCACCGCGTTTATCATTCTTCTGGGCAATCGGTATGAACTATTACATGGAAGTGGCAAAAATGCGCGCAGCACGTCGTATTTGGGCACAAATGATGTCAACGTTCAACCCGAAAAATCCGAAAACATTAGCATTACGTACACACTCTCAAACGTCTGGATGGTCATTAACAGAGCAAGATCCATTCAACAACGTAACACGTACATTATTTGAAGCGAATGCCTCTGCAATGGGACATACACAATCACTTCACACGAACGCGTTAGATGAAGCGATTGCGTTACCGACAGACTTCTCAGCTCGTATTGCACGTAATACACAATTATTCTTACAAGAAGAAACAGGTATGACAAAAGTAATCGATCCATGGGGTGGCTCTTACTACGTTGAGAAGTTAACGGATGAGTTAACGGAAAAAGCATGGGCATTAATCGAGGAAATTGAAGAGCTTGGCGGTATGGCAAAAGCGATTGAAACAGGCTTACCGAAGATGAAAGTTGAAGAAGCAGCGGCAAAACGCCAAGCCAAAATCGACTCGACTTCAGAAACAATCGTTGGTGTAAACAAATATCGTTTAGCACAAGAAGAGCCAATCGAAATTTTAGATATCGACAACGCGTTAGTTCGTGAGCAACAAATTAAGCGTTTAGAGCAAATGAAAGCTGAACGTAACGAAGAAGAAGTGCAAAAGCATTTAGCTCGTTTAACACAAGCAGCAAAAGATGGCTCTGAAAACTTATTAGCAGTAGCCGTAGACGCAGCTCGTGCACGTGCGTCACTTGGTGAAATTTCAGATGCGATTGAAGCGGTATCTGGTCGCCATAAAGCGGTTATCCGTTCAATTTCTGGTGTATATTCTGCAAACTACTCAGAGTCTGAGCAAATTACAGAAGTACAACAAATGACGGCAGAGTTCTTAGAAAACGAAGGGCGTCGTCCACGTATTTTAGTGGCGAAAATGGGTCAAGATGGTCACGACCGCGGTGCAAAAGTTGTAGCAACAGCTTACGCGGATATGGGCTTTGACGTAGATATTTCTCCATTATTTATGACACCAGCAGAAACAGCACAAATGGCTGTTGAAAATGACGTTCACGTTGTGGGTGTATCAAGCTTAGCAGCAGGACATAAAACATTAGTACCTGAACTGCGTGACGAACTGAAAAAATTAGGTCGCGAAGATATTATTATCGTTTGCGGCGGCGTTATCCCAGCGCAAGATTATGACTTCCTATATGAAAACGGTGCATCAGCAATTTTCGGACCTGGTACAGTATTACCTGTAGCGTCAATGAAATTAATTGAAATTATTTATGCGCGCTTAGGGTATGAGGAAGTGGCTGAATAATGCCAAACAATAATGAATCGGCTTTACATGTGATGAAAGGTGTGGGGCGTAACCATGATGGTTTACACGCCACACCGCGTCGCAGCTTTAAAAAGAAGCAGCAAGAGCAGCTGGACATTCCAAAGCTAGCGGATGATGTAAGATCGGGTTCGCGCTTACAATTGTCAAAAGCGATTACGCTTGTCGAAAGTTCAAATTTTGAGCACCGTCAGCAAGCACAAAAGCTATTACAAGAGTTATTACCGGATACAGGAAAAGCTGTACGTATTGGTATTACAGGTGTACCTGGTGCGGGGAAAAGCTCGTTTATTGAAGCTTTCGGGACGATGTTAGCGAAAATGGGGAAAAAGGTGGCAGTACTTGCTATCGACCCAAGTTCGTCACTATCAGGCGGCAGTATTTTAGGGGATAAAACACGTATGGAAGAGCTTGTGAAGCAGCCAAATGCGTTTGTTCGTCCGTCGCCAAGTGCCGGAACGCTCGGTGGTGTGCATAAAAAGACGCGTGAGACGATGCTCCTTTGTGAAGCAGCGGGCTATGATGTTATTTTGATTGAAACAGTAGGTGTCGGTCAAAGTGAGACATATGTGCGTGGTATGGTCGATTTCTTCTTGTTACTTGTATTAACAGGGGCAGGAGATGAGCTACAAGGTATGAAAAAGGGCATTATGGAGCTTGCAGATACGATTGTTGTACATAAGGCAGATGGCGATAATGTTCGTGTTGCTAAACGTACAGTACAAGAGTATAAGCAAATTCTTCATTTCCTACAGCCTGCAACGCCAGGTTGGGTAACGCGTGCCTTAGCGGTGTCATCGTTGGAACAAAAGGGATTAACAGATGTTTGGGAAACGATTAATGAGTTCGTACAAACTGGGGAACAAAGTGATTATTTCCATATTCGTCGTAACGAACAAACGCGAGATTGGTTCCGTTCGATGATTACGGATCATTTGATTGATACATTTTACGGAGATGCGCAAAATAAAGCGCAAGTGAGCAATTTAGAGCGTCAAATCCTAAACGGTGAGCTAACCGTATCTCAAGGTGTTGCCGCGTTATTTGATGATAAGTAACATCGTAAAACTTTTGGAATCAACTTCTTTGCATCACACGCATTCCTTGTTATGATAAGGGAGAATCTAAAAGGCAATAGCCTAATTACAAAGGAGTTCGATTGAAATGAATATGGATTACGATTTATTTATGCGTGAAATTACAACAACAGCACGTAATGAAATGGAAGCAGCAGGTTATGAGCAATTACAAACGCCTGAAGCAGTAGCAGCGGCGTTTGAACGCTCAGGAACAACGCTTGTCATGGTAAACTCAGTATGTGGTTGTGCAGGTGGTATTGCACGTCCAGCAGCAACGTATGCTGTACATTACGATAAACGTCCAGACCATTTAGTAACAGTGTTTGCTGGCCAAGATAAAGAGGCAACAGCAGAAGCGCGTTATTTATTTGGTGAAGATCATATTCCGTCTTCTCCATCATTCGTCTTATTAAAAGATGGACAAGTGGTAGCAGAAGTAGGGCGCTATGAAATTGAAGGGCATGACCCATCATCAGTTGTAGCGAACTTACAAGGTCATTTCGACGAATTCTGCGAAGAACTATAATTACATGAAGTGTTGGGGGGCTTTTCCCCCAGCAACTTTATCGTAAGGAGATAGGCAAATGAAGCGATTTTCCATTGGGTATCGTACATTAAAAACAGCAATTGGTGTAATGCTCGCTGTTACAATTAGTTATTATGCCGGTCTTGAATTTTACGGCTCTGCCGCAATTTTAACCATTCTTTGCATTCAAACGACAAAGAAAAAATCACTGCATGCTGTTTATACACGTGTTGTCGCAACGTTTGTTGTGATGATACTCGCTTACATATTATTTGAGGGCATTAGTTATCATCCGTTGATTTTAGGGATTTTGATTTTATTACTTATTCCAATGCTTGTGACATTAAAAGTAGCAGCAGGTTTCGTTTCAAGTGCGGTTATTTTAATGCATATATATGCCGTTGGAGACTTCACATGGTCTTTACTTGTAAATGAGCTTGGGATTATGGCCATCGGTTACGGTGTTGCACTCGCCGTGAACATGAATATGCCTGATAACACAAAGCTGATTGACTTGTATCGACGTCAAGTAGAGGAAGATTACCGCGTAATATTTTCAGAAATCGTCAAATATTTACGCAATGGAGATGCTTCGTGGGACGGAGCAGAGCTGATTCATGCAGCCGATACGCTCAATAAAGCGAAAGCATTAGCCTATTTAGAAGTTGAGAACCATTTAACACGAAAAGATAATTTGTATTACACGTATTTTGATATGCGAGAAAGACAGCTAGAGATCATTGAACGTGTTTTACCGAAAGTAACTACACTTCCTGTTATAGTACAACAAAGCGAATTGGTCGCTGACTTTATACAGGACTTAGCAGATAATATCCATTCGGGAAACACAGCAAGTACGTACCGCGAAAAGTTAGACATTGTGCGTGAAGAATTTGCGAACATGCCACTGCCAAAAGACCATGATACATTTTTAGCGATGGCGGGCTTATATACATTTATTGAAGAAATGGATGAATATTTAGCCATTAAGCAAAATTTTAAAGGTTTACAATAAAAAAATAGCCGCCACTACTGGCGACTACTGTTGGTGAGGTTAGCCCATTACGGCCATAGCACCCATTGCAATTGTAGAGACTAGCATAATGACTACCATCGCATAAATAACGGCTTTTTGAAATTTCTTATTGCTCATAATTATCGCTCCTTCATATACATTACCATTAGTTTATCAAATTTCGTAAAATTCTCAAGAAATAAAACGCTATCGTAAGGGAGTTGTACAACGTGGAACGAGTTGACCACATTGGAATTGCTGTCAAAAACTTAGACGAGCAAATTAAGTATTATACAGAAACACTAGGGCTAAAGCTATTAAAGGTAGAAGAAGTACCATCACAAAAAGTGCGTGTAGCATTTCTTGATGCAGGCAATGTGAAAATTGAATTACTTGAGCCAATGAGCGAAGAAAGTGCGATTCATAAGCACATTGAAAAGCGCGGCGAAGGGATTCAACACGTAGCATTCGGCGTAACAGGCATTCGTGAACGTATGGCAGAGTTAAAAGAAAAAGGTGTACGCCTTTTATCTGATGAGCCAGGTCCAGGTGCAGGTGGCGCAGAGGTAGCCTTCTTACATCCGAAAGATTCATTCGGTGTACTTTATGAATTATGTGATAAAAGCAAAAAAGGGGAGCACTAATCATGACAACAACTTTAGATATGTTTGATAAAATCAATGAATTATATGACCGTAAACAAGTAATCGAGCTTGGTGGCGGTGACGCACGTATTGAGAAGCAACATGAAAAAGGAAAAATGACAGCACGTGAGCGTATCGAGATGTTACTAGATGACGGTACATTTGTTGAAATTAATCCATTTATCACACACCGTACAGTTGATTTCGGTATGGAAAAATTAGAAGGCCCTGGTGATGGTGTTGTAACAGGTTTCGGTAAAATTAACGGACGTAATGTTTACTTATTTGCACAAGATTTCACAGTATTCGGTGGTGCACTTGGTGAAATGCATGCGAAAAAAATCGCAGCGGTAATGGATTTAGCAGCGAAAAACGGCACACCATTTATCGGCATTAACGATTCAGGCGGCGCACGTATTCAAGAAGGCGTACTGTCATTAGACGGCTACGGTCACATTTTCTACCGTAACTCAATTTACTCTGGTGTAATTCCACAAATCTCAGTAATTATGGGACCATGTGCAGGTGGTGCGGTTTACTCACCAGCCATTACAGACTTTATTTTAATGGTTGATAAAACATCTCAAATGTTCATTACTGGACCAAAAGTAATCGAAACAGTAACAGGTGAAAAAATTTCTGCAGAAGGTCTTGGCGGTTCAAAAGTCCACAACTCGATTTCTGGTAACGCACACTTCCGCGCAGAAAATGAAGAAGCAGCGATTAAACAAATTCAACAATTATTATCATACTTACCACAAAACAATAAAGAAAAAGCGCCAAAACAACCTCGTCCAGAAGGTGATGACTACCGTTCAGAGCTTGTTGACGTTGTGCCAATTGATGCGTCTCGTCCATACGACGTACGTAAAGTGGTTGAGCAAGTTGTTGACGCTGATTCTTGGATGGAAGTACAAGCTGAATTTGCGAAAAACATCGTTGTTGGCTTCGGTCGTATCGCAGGTGAGTCAGTAGGTCTTGTATGTAACCAACCAAAAGTATTAGCGGGTGGTTTAGATATCGATTCTTCAGACAAATTAGCACGTTTCGTTCGTACTTGTGACGCATTTAACGTACCAGTTATTACATTCGAAGACGTATCTGGCTTCTTCCCAGGCGTTAAGCAAGAGCACGGTGGTATCATCCGTCACGGCGCGAAAATCCTTTACGCTTACTCAGAAGCAACTGTACCAAAAATTACAGTGATTACACGTAAAGCTTACGGCGGTGCATATGTAGCGCTTAACTCAAAATCAATTGGCGCTGACTTAGTATTCGCTTGGCCAAACGCTGAAATCGCAGTAATGGGTGCAGCTGGTGCGGCAAACATTATTCACGCTGGTGAAATTGCGAAGTCTGCTGACCCAGAAGCAACGCGTGCAGCGAAGATTGAAGAGTACAAGCAAAAATTCGCAAACCCTTATGTAGCAGCATCTCGCGGTATGGTTGATGATGTAATCGACCCACGTGAAACACGTATTAAGTTAATCCAAGCATTAGATATGTTATCAACAAAACAAGAAGATCGTCCGTACAAAAAACACGGTAATATTCCACTATAATTGATAGTGTAAAGCATCTACGTGAGTGTGGGACATAACGTACATGTTGAAAATATAAAGATGGCTTTATTCATAAAAAGCAGCAAACTGATAAATGTCAGTTTGCTGCTTTTCGGTTTCTGTGCCAAGTTCTATTTGCTGAGCGTAATAGTCGAGATGAGCGATGTAATTGTAGCGATTACGTTAAATTTTAGTGTCTTTCGTTTACATCAATATGCAATATTTGTTATGATGCAAGTAGATATAAAGGAGTTTCAAATGACAAAAAAACAGTATATCGCAAATCGCATTAAACTAAACGTCGTGTATATTATTTTATTAGTTGCCGCTATTATGTTAGCAAGCATATTTTTAGGTCCACCAACAGACTATGCAACACCAATTATTATTATTGTAATTGGGATTGCTTTTATGGAATTTTGGGGCTATAAAAACTGGCAACGCCGAAATGAACGATTAAAAAAGTAAGTGGATGTAACGAAAAAAGATGTAGAGGGCTAATTTACCACTACGTCTTTTTTTCGCTGAATGTACGAAAATTATGAAAAAATGTTCGGTATACGATGCGAGTTGGGTATAGACTGAAAACGAGATAGAGATTGTAAATGAGGTGAAATGATGCAAAACGTATATGTTGATCATATTGTGCACTATGTAGAGAATCCGAAAGAAGCAAAGCTATTTATGGAGTATCAAAATTTTCATGTTGTGGAAGGTGGGCATCATCCACAATGGGGTACGTATAATACATTATGCTATTTTGGCTTAACGTATATTGAGTTTATCGGTGTATATGATATGGAGATTGCGAAAAAAGCAGCGGAAGTTCCGTATAGTTTAGCGTATATGTTTGCAGAAAATGACTATGCAGATGGTCATGTCACAATTGCATTACGCACGACAGAAATTGATGCGATGCGTGAACGTTTCGAAGCCGCTGGGTATGACACGTATGGACCAGAGCACTATACGCGTAAACGACCAGATGGCAGTGTTTTAAAATGGCAACTTTTATTTGTAGGCAAACCAGACCAAGACGTGCGTTTTCCATTTTTCATTCAGTGGGAAGAGCCGGATGATGTAAGGTTGAAGCAATTAAAAGATACAGGTAGCTTTTCGAATGAAAACGGAGAAATTACAAAGGTGTATTATGCAGTCACAAATCCATATGAAACAGTGATTGCATGGCAACAACTGATTGGTGGGCAGGTCATTGATAATCGATTGAAGCTTGCGAATATCATTTTGGAATTTAAAGAGCGAGAAGAAAATGAAATACAACCAATTGGCGTTGAAATTGAAAGTTTACAACCGCCTAAGCAATTTACAATGAATTTTGGCTTTTATCGGACAACGTAGCGAAAGGACGGCTTTTATGAACATACGACACGTAACAGAGACAGATTTAGAGGCGCTTGTTGTAATTGAACAAGCGTCTTTTACACCGGAAGAGGCGGCGACAAAGGAAGCATTTCAAGAGCGTATACAACTAATTTCCGATAGCTTTTTTGTAGCAGAGTTAGCCGGAGAAGTGGTAGGACTTATTAATGGTCCGGTCGTAAGTGAACGCTATATTAGCGATGATTTATTTACGCATATTCAGCCGAACCGAGCACGCGGTGGGCATCAAACGGTACTGGGCGTAGCTGTGCATCCACATTACCGTAAGCAAGGGATTGGTGCGCGGTTATTATACGAACTAGAACAGCAGGCAAAAGCGCAGGAGCGAGAAACAGTCACATTGACATGCCAAGCGTTTCTTGTGCCGTTTTATGAGCGACTAGGCTATCAAAATGAAGGACAATCGAGCTCTAGCCACGCAGGCATTACATGGTTTAATTTAGTAAAGCCACTTTGAGACGTTTAAAGCAATTTTACATACGGGTACATAAAAGGTAAGACGAGAAAGGATGTGAAGCCATGCAGTTAGTAAAGCCAGCCATTGTGTACGCACATATGTACCGCGCTTTTTATGACGAGTGGGTTTCATCAGGGGAAGCCTTTGTACCATATATTATTGAGCATCGACCTGAGCCGTTTGAAACGATGCTTGCCATTTTACACAATCATGAGCGTGGTGTCGGCATTAAACCGTTATGGATGCAAAGCTCAACCTATTGGCTGATTGATGATGAGCAAGTCATCGGTGTTGTTAACATTCGCCATGAGCTAGTAGACTATTTATATAATGAAGGTGGACATATCGTTTATGGGATTCGTCCGTCACAGCGCCAAAAGGGGTATGCAACGGAGATTTTACGCCTAGCGTTGCAACAAGCGCGTGAGTTAGGCTTAATGCGCGTGTTATTAACGTGCGAAGCGGACAATATTGGCTCACGAAAGGCGATTGAATATAATGGTGGCGTGTCAATAGAAGATTATATTACAGAAGATGGGCGTTATATAAAGCGCTACTGGATTTCCCTTGTAGATGACGCAGCTTAAAGGTCATTTACATAAAATGTGCTGCATGGGGCAGAATGAAAAGAGCTATCCGATTTTTTCGGATAGCTCTTTTGCTTTATAAAAATTTTGTGCGCCAATTCGCAATTTCATGCTCAGTGTAATGGGCTTCGAGTACATCGTCATAGCTTTCAAATAGCACATTCCAAATACGTGTGAAAAAGGTTTCTTCTTGCTCATTATAGAGCACAAAAGCAAGACAAGGCACTTCAATCACTTCTGCAATGGCGAGCGTGCGCAACGAAGAAATATACGTTTGAATACCATCTGTTGCAGGCTGGAGCTGTTGCAGTTTAGTCATCACCGTTTCTTCGGCTACTTGAAGTTGTTGTAGCGTTTCTTCTTCTAAATATGGGTAAGGCTCTGGCAAATCATAATCATAGAGTGCGTCGTGTGAACCGTCAATAAAGCGTTCGTGAAGCGGGCTATAAATAAGTGTCGCTTGTTGTTCCTCTTGTGCGTTTTCAAAAATGCCGTCTGCTAGTTGCTGTTCACCGCGCATTGTTAATTGATAGCTGTCTGTATATGACACGAGTTCATTACGTATTAGACTCGTTGTTAAATCCTCGACAAATAAATGCTCCACGGCGAGTAAATCACTCACTGTTTGTAAGTTTGTGACGCGTATACGACTAAATGTTAACAATAACATTTTCATTAAAATATCCATCGTAACACGTTCAACAGGTGCATACGTGACATGAAGCACCTGCATAGGAATGGTGAATTGTTCTGTATGCTTAAGCGTAATATGACGAGGCGCTGTCACTTTTTGTTGCAACGTTTTTTGAAGTTTTTCCATCTTAGCTCACCTCTACTGCCTCGATTTGGCGTATTCCTTTTGTCGCATGAATGGTATCATACAGTGTTTTGTACATCAGGCGCGCATTGTCACTACGCTCTTTTTGCGTAAACATTTCAACGCTACCAATCATCATACATAACTCACGCGCACGTGACACGGCAACATTTAAGCGGCGATAATCACGCGCGAAGCCGATTTGTCCTTTCGATGCCTCAACATTACGTACCATACTCACTAAAATGACGTCCATCTCCATCCCTTGGAACTTATCAACTGTACCTGTGCGGATGTGTAAATGCGGTAGCTGTACTTCTTGCTGAATGAGGCGGTTGATTTTTTTCACTTGCTCACCGTAGAAGCTAATAACACCGACTGATTTTCGAGCATCAGCTGGCAGTAGCCCTTGCGCTTTTGCGCGTGCAGTTGCGTCATTCATATCTAGTAATACATCGCGAATCGTTGCGAGTTCACCTTCGTTAAATAAACTATTGCCATCTTTGACACGTTGTTCAAAGTATGGCGCTTTACTCGGTAAATCAAGCCAAACTAAATGGTCATGACGCGACACAAAGCGACCTTCTAAATAATGGTCACGCATCGCATCACTATCAGTTAAACCACATTGTAAACCACCTTGTTGCTGCGCATAAAACGGTGTAATCCCTGCCATAATTTGTGCATGCATACGATATTGAATCGCGAGCATCTGTTTATTTGTGTCAGGTAGTGCCTTAAAGAGACGTTCAAATAATGATTCACGTAAGAGACCTTCTAGCTCATCGCGACCTTCGAAACGTTCATTATCTTTCATTACCGCTGTTAATGTTTCTTCAAGTGTATCATCACCAAGAAGCGGCGGTAATTGATGGTGGTCTCCGACAAGAATAATCTTTTTCCCTTTTAACATCGGTAAAAGTAATTCTGGTGGTGTTGCCTTTGAAACTTCATCAATAATGACAACATCAAACTCAGGGTAACTGTCGATAAAGTCTTTTCGGGCCGATTGCACACATGTTGTGCCGATAACATTCGCATGTTTAATGTATAACTTTTTAATTTCATCTACGTCATGGTCTGTCGCTTCATCAAGCAAGCTACGCCACTCATTTTGAAGTGCCTGTTTGATTGGTAATTGTTGTAGCTCAAGCTGTAGCTGCGCTTGTGCATTGACTAGCTCCACATGCGCCTCTTTTAGCCGTTGTAACGTGCTTTCAGGATCACTTTCAGCAATTTCGCGGTAATGTCGGCGCTGCTGTTCAAACACTTCAAGCTCCTCCATTAAGAGCGTTTCTTGTTGAAGATTGTCATCAAGCGCTGCACGTACCGTATCAAGCTGTTCTTTTAATGGCAATTCTTCTGTCAGTAGTGTCGCAACTTCCGCTTGTTTTTGTTTCAATGTGCCAGCTTGTGTTTGCAAGGCGGAATAGTCATTGACGTATTCATTTGCTAAACGTGCTAATAAATTGGCATCTTCCTCAATGGGTAACGAAAACTTCATCGAAAGCTGTGCGAGCGTTGCTTCATGCGTTTGTAATTGCTGTGCCAATGATTGCAATTGCTGTTCAAGCTGTACCGTGTCGCGCGCTGCAAAACGGAGCTGTGATGCAATTTCATTAGCGATTGTTGCCGTTGCTTGTCGCAATGTTTGGTCATACACATCTGCTTGTGGCTTCAGCGCACGACCTTGTATATTGAGCGACTCTTTTGCTCCGCGAAGCTGTGCTAAATGATGACCAAGCTCGTCAAATGTGACGCGACCTTGCGTAGTAATGGCAGTTTTCATCGCAGAAATAAGCGCATCAATTTGCTCAATCGAAATCGTGCCAAGCCACGCTGTTAATACATCATTAGCGTAGTGTCCAAGCTTTTGCTCGATAAAGGTAATCGCACTCACAAGGCGCGTATTGACCTCTTTTAAGCGCATAAATAATGCCGCTTGCTGTTGTTGCTGAATCGCTTGTTGGAGTAGGCGCTCTGCAAGGGCAGAGCACGATAATGTATACTGCTCAACAATCGTACGGAGCGCTTGTGCACTCGTACATGTTTGAATCGTTTCGATAATCGTTTGCTCATTTGACAGGCGATATTGTAAATCTGCAAGCTGAGCCGCAAGTTGCTGTTGTTCATATTGGCATTGTTTGTAAAGCTGTTCCGTTTGTAAATATTTTCGTTTTGCCTGCGTCACTTGAATGACCTCATTGAGTGCCTCAATTTGAGCAGTTAGGGCAGAGCCATCCAGTGTATTTTCAATATAATTTTCCAACTCTAATCGTTGGTGATACAACTTGTTATATTGGTTTGATAACTTCGTCCATTGCTGTTCTAATTGCTTACGTGGTGCGACAAGTGTATCGATTTTTGTATGCAGCGGTAACACTTTACTATTGAGTGTCCGTAGTTCAATTTTGGCTGCCGCTTTTTCTGAAATTTGTTCGTCCGCGCGTTTTTGCTGCTGTTCATTGTCGAGTAGTTGTGCGTCAATTGCTTGCAGTTTTTGCTGTAGTTGTTGCTCCTCAGCTTGCTGGGAATACAGGTGACGGTCAATTTCACTGCGTGTTGTAGATAACCAGTAATGACCGATATTTTCTTCGATAAATTTTTTGCCTTCTTCTTCAATACTCTCTGTTCGTCCGTAACGTAAAATACGAATGTCTTTATGCGCGAGTAAACGACTTAGCGCATTATCCACCGCTAAGTTTGACTGAGATGCAACAAGCGTTTTTAAACCAGCTTGCGCGTTTTGATAGCAAATCTCGGAAATAACAGTCGTTTTCCCTGTACCTGGAGGCCCTTGAATACAATATAAATCATTGGCAGACATCGCACCGATAACAGCCTCTTGCTGGTATTCATTTAATTGGTTATGAAATGTCAGCTGTGCGCGTTTTGTTGGTACTTCAATTTGCGGAATTTCTTCAAATAAAATATTTTCTAAATTTGGATTCGCCGCGTAGCCTTTCGCTAAATCTTGGAAGCCTTTACGTAGACGACGAATTTGGCTTAAGCTTGCAAAATTACTAAACGCAATGGCACCACTACCTTTTGGTAACTGTTGTTTACGTAGGCGTTGTGTAATACGTGGCTGCAACTCAATATCAATCGTTTGGCGGTTTGCTTGTGCGCGTGTCACATCACCAATGGCATCGCCGTATCCTGGAATGGTGACGCTTAAGCCTTCAAGAGCACGCCACTGTTTCGGTGACAGTTGCTGAAGTTGCATCGTCATGCGCGTGAAGTCATCATTGTAATGAATATCTTTATAGGTCGCTTCAATATCGTCAATGGACGCATTTTGTTCCTGAATTTTTAAATAACCTTCCCAACTAGCAATACGTTTTTTGATCGTCTGCTGTTGTTCTTCGGCATTTGGTAATTGTCGCAATGCTTTATAAAAGGGAATGGGCATTTGTGCGTTTGTCGTACGCGTATTAAACGTCACACGTGCATGTAAGCGACGCGTCGTTTGAAGAGGGAAGCGCGTGTCAGCAATATAAAAGCCGGTCGCTAAAAAGCCCGTATTGCGTAGTACAGCGTGTAATACGGCAATGCGGTTCCCAAGGAGCGGTTGTAAATCGTCATGTTCACGTCCATCAATATATATGGTGACATTTGTTTCACCAGGCGCATGTTGCGCACGTTTTTCAATATAAAGTAAAAGTTCCGGCTGCGTCTCAAATAAAGTATGTTCGGAGCGGAAATGTGCGCATAGGGCGTCTTTTGCTGTATTTGTTAAAAGTAGCGTACATTGCTGCACAGCTTGTATAAATTTGTCCACCAACAGTACACCTCGTTTTTTGTTCATTTCAGAACTCTCATTTTACTATAAAACGATTGTTTTTTGTACAGAAAGGATTTGTTTAAGCACGTAGCTTGTGTTCTTGAGAAGAGGTGACGTACAATAAAGGCGAATCATGTAAAAGGGAGAGAAATAGATGACACAAACATTAGCAGGAAAAACAGCTATTATTACAGGTGCGGCGCGTGGTATTGGCCGTGCAGTAGCAGAAGCGTTAGCAGCACAAGGCGTACATATCGGTTTAATCGCACGTACAGAGGCACATTTAGTAGAAGCGCAACAAGCGTTACAAGCACACGGAGTAAACGTAGCATATGCAGCAGCAGATGTGTCAGATTTACCACAAGCAGAAGCGGCGGTCGCATCATTAAAAGCGCAATTAGGTAATGCGGATATTTTAATTAATAACGCAGGCATTTGCGAGTTCGGTTCAGTGTTAGATATGGACCCACAAACGTGGCAAAATATTATTAACGTCAACTTATTCGGTACATACAATATTACACGTGCGGTATTGCCACAATTAATCGACAAAAACGCTGGAGATATTATTAATATTTCATCAACGAGCGGCTTATCGGGTGCTGGTACATCAAGTGCGTATAGTGCATCGAAATTTGCGGTTATTGGCTTTACAGAATCATTAGCGCAAGAAGTACGTCGTAACAATATTCGTGTATCTGCACTAGCGCCGAGCACAATCGTAACGGAGCTTGCGACAGATGCAAACTTAATCAATGAAGATAAAAAAGAGCAAATGATGCACCCAGCTGATTTAGCACAGTATATTGTGGCGCAATTACAATTACCACAACGTATGTATGTAAAAACAGCGAGCTTTGTGAATACAAACCCGTTCTAATACAAAAAAAGCAGTACCCATTGCGGGCACTGCTTTTTTGTTTGAGCGAAAAATGTCTTAATAAGTTGTCCAACCAGCATCAGCGGTAATCACTTGTCCGTTAATGAAGCTTGAGTCTTCAGAACCTAAGAATACTGCTAATTGTGCGATTTCTTCTGGCTCACCTACACGCGGGATTAACGCAGAACCTTTTTGTTGTTGACCTGCACCATATTGGCTCATGTTGGTCATAGAAGCGCCGATATTTGTTTTAACAGCACCTGGTGCGATACCGTTTACGCGAATACCTGATTGAGCATACATAAATGCTGTATTTTTTGTTAAACCAACAACCGCGTGTTTCGATGCCGTGTAAGCTGCACCTGCACGACCACCGTTTAAGCCACCAGCAGAAATGTTGTTAATGATAACACCTGACTTTTGCTCTAAGAATAAATCGACAGCCGTGCGCATTGTTTTCATTACGGAAGTTGTGTTTACAGCGAAGATTAAGTCCCAGCGAGCATCTGTAATTTCATTTACGGGTTCCATACCGTCCATAATACCTGCGTTATTGACTAAAATATCTAAACGTCCGTATGTTGAAATTGTTGTATCGAACATTTTTTTTAAATCGTCATCATTTGTGACGTTTGTTGCAACAGCGATCGCTGTACCACCTGCAGCTGTAATGCCAGCAGCTACTGTTTCAGCGCCTTCTAAGTTCATATCTGATACGACTACTTTCGCACCTTCTTTTGCATATGCTTCGGCGATCGCTTTACCCATACCTGATGCAGCACCTGTAACGATGGCTACTTTGTTTTCTAATTTCATTGGAATGTCCCCCTAATAATTATTGAACATCTGTTCACTAATCACTATAATACAAAGAGAAAATAGAACACTAGCGATAACATACTGCTTATTAAGTTAATGAACAGTTGTAGTAAAAGTTGTTGATTAAGGAGAGAAGAATGGACAAACGAATTGAAAAAACGCTGCATCACTTACAAGAGGCACTTTTACTGTTAATTCGCGAAAAGCCACTTGTTGACATTACAGTTAGTGAATTATGTCGTTGTGCGGACGTCAATCGTGGGACATTTTATAAGCATTTTTCGAATGTACACGATGTATTTGATTTGTATTTTGGTCGCATTATCGCGGATTTAGAACAAAGCTATCATGCACCGCTCAATGTGGCGAATTATAATGTCACACACATTGAGAAGGACACGATTCGTATTTTTCATCATGTGAAACAGTTCGAAGCGTTTTATCGGATAGCACTCGACCCAAATATGCCGATGACATATTATCATCAGCTCTTTTCATTTATTAAACAGCTGATGGAAGAGACGATTGGATCAATAAGCGATGAACGCCAACGACGCTTTCAGGCGAGTACATCTGCCAATATGATTATGGGCATGATTATGCAGTGGCATGAGGAAGATTACCGTTTAACACCAGCAGAGTTAAATCATTATTTTTTTCAAATTTTACGAGCAAATGAAGAGAGGTTTTATGAATGACAAGACGTGCACACCATGTATGTATTCAAACAAATACGTACGACGACAGCATGACGTTTTACAAAACATTAGGTTTTACGGTGCTTCACGAAACACCAGGCTTTCATACACGAAGCTATAATACGTGGCTTGCGATTGATGGGTTTCATATTGAACTACAAACGCCAAAAGAAGGAGAGACACTTGCTGACACCAACATCAATCAGCTTGGACTAGCACATTTTTGTTTATGGGTCGAGCAGTTAGCGCCACTCGTTGAATTATTACAGCAGCAAGGCTATCGCTTTAAAGAAAAGCATGGTGGTGCTATTTACGAAGTAGAAGGTGGCAAACTTGCGAAAGTTTATGCACCTGAAGGGACGTTAATTGAGCTGCGCGATGACTGGACGCTGTAAGTAGCACGTAGACAAGAAGCAAAGTGAAAAATGTCTGATACACGTGTAGTAAGAAGTACAAAAGGAGACTGGGACAGAACCCTATTTCTGATGAAAATAAGTGTATTGAGATGATAAGAATTTGCGGGTGCGTTCCGACACAAGCGGCGACTTCTGCAGGAATAGCATGAGCTTGAGACTACAGGCTCAGGCCATGCCTGCGAAACGCGTCCGCTATGTGGCGTAGCACCCAAAGCAGAAAAATATCCTTCAGCAGTTGTCATTGCTGAAGGATATTTCCTTTTGTCCCAATCTCTTTTGCTTTTGTCTTGAAGTCTTGTCTAGCTTGTTATCGTAATTGCTTACTGAATATAATCTTTTACAAGCTGGAACATATCTTTGTAGCGCATATTATACACTTTATAAAAAGCGTCTTTATCGGGCATCTTTTTTGTCAGCTGTAAATATTCTAAGAGCGCATCTTTACCATATTTTTTTTCAAGAAGGGCAATTGCGACAATCGACTCTTCACTATAGGGTTCGTATTCATCCATAAAGCCTTGTTCTTTAATAATGGCAACATATTTACTAAATAGTGTTGTCTCTGTAAACGATTGTTTGTTCTCAGCAAATAAAGCGCCGATATTATCAGCAATCGCTTCTTCAACCCATACAGTACTAATGTAGTTTTCGTACTCATTTAATAGCATCCAATGGAAGTATTCATGGTTCATAAGCGTAACGTCTGGTTTTGTATATGGTTTTTCTTGTAAATTCGTTGTTAAGACGATGACATTTTCAATGGAATTAATCCAGCCTAAAATAAACGGGTCATCGATGAGTTCCCCTTTGTATAAATACGTATCTTTATCATAATCCAAAATAAGGAAGCGTGTTTTTTGCGAAGGCGTAAAGCCAAAGTACGCGGCAGCTTGATGGACTTCCTCATTTGTGAAAGCATTTGCGTATGCTTTTACATAATCATAAGGAATCGAAGGTGAGCCGTAAAACATGCCATATTTTGTTTGGATTTTTGTTAACTTCTCTAAATACTTTTCATACTCACTGTCATGGACAGGTGAGAGTGGGAGTGTATCTTCATACTGCAAACGATAAAAAAATACAGCAAAGTGCTGACGTGTTACATATACACCAGGGCGATATGTTTTATCACTATAGCCCGTTGTCGCACCAGTTGTGACTAACGCGCCAATATATGTATTAAATTGATGTGAAGGTAACACATCTTTGAAGGCAGTAGTAGACTGCGGCTCTAACTGGAAAGCATTTGCTAAAATTTTAGCGAGTTGCCCACGCGTTAATGGATTATTTGGTGAATAGAACCCATTGTTGCCGTCTATTATACCGGCACGATATAATGCTTGAATGTCTTTATAGTACGGATGTGTACTTGGGACATCTGAAAATGTCGTTGCAGGACGAATCGCTTTTAATGGAAGCGCGCGGTTTAATATAGCCGCTACGTGTGCACGCGTTACAACGGCAGATGGAGCAAATGTACCGTTAGCATAACCGGTAATTGTACCATCATAAGCAAGCTGTTCAAGCATTGTATGATACGGGTTCGTTTTCGGAACATCTGTAAACTTCGCTTGAGTAGGAAGCGCCATTGTTACGAAGCATAGCACACTGAGGCATATGATTCGAATAAAGCGCAAAGTTGTCAACTCCTTCATATACGTATTTATTATAAATAATAGTAAAAATAATAAATAAAGTATAGGGTTATACAAAAAAATGAGACCTTTAGCTAAAAAAAATCAAATTCATGCTACAAATTTCGCGTAAAGCACCGTAGTAAAATATAAAGAGTCACCTCTTGCATTTTTCATATGTTGTTCATAAAGTAAAGGTGTATATCAAAAAGGAGGACCACCGTCGATGATTTTACCACAGCAAATTACAGCGCTTTTTGCATCATTATCAGAAGAAGAGGTAAAGGCGTTACTTGTAGAAATTTTTATCGCGCGTAACTACGGCAACCAAGAGATGATTATGAAACTAAATGAAATCGCAGAGCGTTACAATTTAGTGTAATGTATGTGGTTGCATAGTAAAAGAGAGTACCGTCTGACAGTGTTTACAGACGGTACTCTCTTTTACGTTTATAGTGTTTCGGCAAGATGTTGCTGTAATTTGCGACTGACTTGCATGACTTCTACATCATCCGCAATATAATACCAAAGTTCATCAATCGTTTGACCGTGCCCTTTTTCAAGCTGGATTTGTTCGATTTGCTTGTTAAAATCATTGTAGCGCATAATAAGTTCATGTAATTGCTTAGATGTCACATTCATATGTACATTATTGCCAAGCACTTCAAACATATTGTCGAGCTTTGTTATAAGCGTTGCAGGGTTTTTCGCTTCTGCTAAAACAGCTTGTAATAACAAACGTTGGCGCGTTTGACGACCGAAATCTCCACGCGGGTCTTCATAGCGAATGCGTGAAAAGACAAGTGCTTCGTCACCGTTTAATGTAATATGCCCTTTAGGGAAATGATAATTACGGTAAGTTAAGGCAAGGTCATTGTCCACTTCGACGCCACCAAATGTATCAATCAGTGTTAAAAATCCTTCCATATTTACTTTCACATAAAAATCAATAGGCATTTGTAAAAAATGTTCGACTGTTGACAGTGCCATTGAGACACCGCCATGTGCATAGGCGTGATTGATTTTTTCAACTGTCCCATGTCCGACGATTTCTGTACGTGTATCACGCGGAATACTTAGCATTTTAATTGTACCTACATGTGGATTTACCGTTAAGACAATCATCGTGTCACTGCGACCGACATCATTGTCACGTTCGTCAACACCAAGTAGCAATACCGAAAACGGACGAAGCTCATCCGTTTGCTCATCAATGAGTAGAGCGTTCGAAGTGGTGTCATCGTTCGCTGTTGCTAGTTCGAGTTCATGTTCAATTGGCTTTGTGATTTTTTCGAGCGTTTCTTGGAATGTAATATATTGATTGACTGCCCATGTTAGCGGAACGACGATAAGTATTGTCAAAAAAATAACGATAACAGGGCGCCAGCGAATTTGTTTGTGCATCATGAAGTAGTCCTTTACACATATATTTTTTATTATAAATTAGTGTACCATATTAGCTACATTTGCCAATGTAGTAAATAAAAATGAATAGCATTAAATCAAAAAATGGAAGAAGCGGTCCACTTTTCATGAAGTAGACGTTATATAAAGAGCAAGGAGGGTGATACAATGGTGCAATTTATCGAAAAGTGGATAGGATCTGCGCAATATGCGAAAAAAAGTCCTTATGCGATGAAAGCTGAAACGATTACGGTGCATAATACAGCAAATGATGCGTCTGCGCTGCGGGAGATTGATTATATGACGACAAATGACCGGTACGTGTCGTTTCATACAGCGATAGATGATGTGTCGATTGTGCAAGCTATTCCATATACACGCAATGCGTTTCACGCAGGTGACGGTGCGAACGGCGAAGGGAACCGTTCGTCTATTAGTATTGAAATTTGCTACTCTAAGTCTGGAGGTGCACGTTATAAACAGGCAGAGGAAAATGCGGTGCAATATATTGCGGTATTATTAGCAGAACGTAATTGGGGCGTTGACCGTCTACGGCAGCATTATCATTGGTCTAAAAAGAATTGCCCGCATCGTATACGCGATGAAAAAAGATGGGCCTCTTTTGTGGCTCGCATTGAAGCGGCACTGCGCACACAACGCTTTCACCAGCATATGCATTATTCGGTCGTTGAAGGTGCGAATGCATTCCGCGTGCAGTCGGGGAAATACACGACAAAAGAAGCGGCAGAGCAAGCAGCAGGAAAAGCGCTAGCAAGTGGTGCACTGCATTATGTGACCATTATTGGTGTGAAGGAGTAGGTGAAACCTTTTACGATGCCTCTACGTATACGTAAGAGGGGTGATGTGAATGGTTGGCATGATCATGATTGGGATATTTGTGGCAAGTGTTCGGCTTTTGATGGATCGACATAGTTTGCGTAAATTAGTGAAAAAACAGCGCATTCAATTTAGCGCAGCCTATTTGATTGGCTATGCTATTATTTTTGGAATCGGTGCGTGGTTAATGGATTGGTCAGAAACGCTTGCTGTGCATAGTATTGTTCAAACAATTATTTTCTTCGGCTTATTTTTCATCGTATTTTTTACTGTACATGTGCTGTTAGTGTATATAGCTCCGGTTTCAGATAAAGAGGACGTATCATAAATAGAAGCGCGCTATACGCTATCGTTTAGATGGATGCATAGCGCGTTTTAATGTGTAGAGAGAAGTTATATGCTGTTATAGGTTTTCATCAGCATAATCGGTACGGTGGCGTTGCAGCCAAGTTATAAACGTAATGATAACTCCTTTTGCATATGACTTAAAAATGAACGCGACTTACGTCAACGACCATTAAATCTTCATCGTAGTAGCGGTCTAAATATTTGAGCGCATTTTTTTCGTGTCCGTATTTCACAAAACCAACTTTTTCATATAAAGCAATGGCGCTATCATTGCTTGAAATCACACTTAAATTAAGCTGTTCAAGTCCGTCAATAAGTTCACATTCGCGTACGAAATGCATCAGCAGCTGAAGACCTACTTTTTGATTGCGCATTTCTTGCGTCACATACATCGCAAAAAGTGTTCCTTTATGGCGCATTTTTTGGCTTATTTCGCGTTTAAATGATACGATGCCACGCAATGTTTGGTCAGCGTCAAATGCCCCGATTACAAACTGCTCATTTGGAATTTCGACTAAGCGCTTGGCGACATCATCATTTGAAAATTGTACTTCACGTTCATAGGTAGAACCGAAAACTTCAGGATTTTTTTGTAGTGCTTGTAAGCGTAGCTCCTGATAAGCTGTCGCGTCATCTACGGTTAATTTACGAATTAACATGAACAATCCCCCCATTTATGTGTAAGGCTCATTTATACTTACTTCTCATTATAGCTTGCTGGCTAAAAAATACATACTAAAATCACTAATAGCGCAATTCAAACGTTTGTACTTCCCTGAAAATCCTTGCTATAATGGGCATTGTGAATAGAAATGAAAGAGGGTATTTTAATGAACGCTTACGATGAATATATGAAACAAGTAGTCCGCCCAATGCGCGCAGAATTAACAGAGGCTGGCTTTACAGAATTAACAACAGCAGATGCTGTACACGAATTTATGGCGGAAAAAACAGGGACATCTCTTGTTGTCATTAACTCAGTATGTGGTTGTGCGGCAGGTTTAGCTCGTCCAGCAGCGCGTGAAGCGGTAGAAGAAGTAGCAGTAGATAACTTAGTAACGGTATTTGCTGGTCAAGATCCTGAAGCGACAGCAGCAATGCGTGGTTACTTTGATGAAGTACCACCAAGCTCACCATCAATGGCGATTTTAAAAGATGGACAATTAGCATACTTCATTCCTCGTGAAAACATTGAGGGCTTCCCAATGGAGCAAATTAAAGCGCATTTAACAGACGTATTAAAGCAAGTATGTGCGGAGTAACAATTGTTACAACAGCAGGACGACCTGATGCACAAAGTGAAGCGCTCGCACAGCAAGCAGCTAATGCGCTGCAGTGTCGCTTTGTATCACGTCAAAAACGTTCTGTGCAAAAGTTAAGCAGCCACTATGATGCGCATGTTATCGTAGCTGGTAAAGAACGCTATGAATATTTTGCGAAAGGTGCTTCGGCGCCTTTCTTTTTTCATCCAAATTCAGCGGCGTTTCGTTTAAAAAGGATTGCGCGGGGAGAACGTGAGCCATTTTTAGACGCAACGGTATTACGTGCAGGCATGAGCTTTTTAGACTGTACGCTCGGTATTGGCTCAGATAGTTTAGTTGCTGCATACGTTGTCGGAGAACAAGGCAGCGTAACAGGGTTAGAAGCAAATACAAATATCGCATTTATTGTGAAGCAAGGTATGTATATGTATGATACGACGGAATTGCCATTAACTGCTTGTATGCGCCATATTGAAGTTGTGGCGACAGAAGCGGTAGCGTATTTACAACAGCAACCTGACAATAGTGTGGACGTTGTATATATGGACCCGATGTTTGAAGAAGTAATTGAAGAGTCCACAAACTTTACGGCGTTACGTGAAGCGGGCGAACATATTACATTAAGTGAGCAGTGGGTACATGAAGCAAAGCGCGTAGCACGTCAGCGTGTTGTATTAAAGGCGCATTATACATCTACATGGTTTACACAATACGGCTTTTTACAGCAAAAACGAGAGAGCGCCAAGTTTCATTTTGGTGTGTGGGAAAAAGAATAATAATCTACATAGCCGCAGATGGAAGCATATGTCTGCGGCTATTTTTTTGTTTTGGTTTGTGATAGAATGTTCTGAAAAAAAGAGGTGTAAGTTATGATACGACGTTTAACAGCGCAAGATCACGAAGCAGTAATGGCACTTGTACAACCGAAAGCTGCAGAAAATGTTTTTTTGATCGGAGATATTGAAGCTTATGGCTATGATGATGCAATTCAAACGATATGGGGAGAGTTCGAAGGGGAGGCATTAATAGCTGTTTTATTACGCTATGATAGCAATTACATCCCGTATGCAACAGGTACATTTAATGTAGACGCTTTTGGCCAAATAATTATGCAACATGAAGGGCCATTTGAAGTGAGCGGGCTAGCACATCTTGTCAAACCAATTATTGCACAAATTGACTGTGCTATTATTCAGCAAAAAGATACATATTATGCGGCATGTTATGCATTGGCATACGAACCAAATGATAGTAATTTACAAGCAGTAGAGCGTTTAACAGCAGCAGACTATGCAGAGGAAGTCGAGATGCTGTTATCGATTCCTGAATTTAAACATGCACAAATCTCGGTTGCTGCGCGTCAACGTGCGGCACAGTATAAAACTGGACGTACATATATAATGCGACAAGATGGCCAGATTGTCGCATCGGCTTCGACAACAGCTGAAAACTCGCAATCTGCGATGATTGTAGGTGTTGGTACAAAACCTGGTTATACAAGACAAGGATATGCTACATATTGTATGGAGAAGTTATGTAGGGAATTACTCGCAGAAGGCAAGTCACTGTGTTTGTTTTACGATAATCCAGCAGCAGGGAAAATTTATAAACGTTTAGGCTTTGAGGATATAGGTATGTGGACAATGGTGCGCTACACAGACAATCATTGACGAATACTACATAATTCTGGTATAATAAAGGAAGTGCTATTTTAGGTAGCAATATTCGATTTGGCATTTCGCTGAATATTTTTGAACATACTTATTCACACTGGCGCATGCTTCGGGGCTGCAAGGACGCAAAAGTAGGTAGGGTTTGCGTTGCTTAAGTTAGAAGATAACAGTGGAGTGAACCGCGGCATTACAGTTTACACAAGGATACTTGTTTTTATATTTTTTTCACTGTCCGTTTGCTAAAACCGAGCTTGCTCGAACAATCCAAACGACAGACTTCCCCAGATGAGTGGGTGGAAACGAACAATCGAATGAATGTTATCTATTAAATACTAAAGGGGTGTTATCCATTATGGATAACGCCCCTTGTCCAATTTATCGGCATATTTGCAAAAAAAGTGGGTAAACATAGTATGTACCCGTTATGAAGTATTAGTCAGTAAAGCATAAAGTCATAAAATAACCGAGCATTGCAAGTAAGCCAACTGTAATCCATGCGGTCATAAAGACGCCCCCTTTATACGTGTCAAATACATGCTAAAATGGTCACTAAAATGAAACGGTAAAAAGAGTTATTCATAAGTATTATTATACGCTACTCCTAAATTTATTGAAACCTTTTCATGGCAGAAACGTAGTAATTTACAAAGAGAGTTTTATTCTAATAAAGCAGGTGATGTTTGTGAAAAAGTGGTTACAAAGAGGATTAATGATTACTGTTGCCATGCTGACGCTTGGCTCAATTACTCCGACGCATGAAATTTGGGATGCGTTTGAAACAAAAACAAAATCGGTGGCAGCAGCGCCCCCTACATATACTGAATTAACGGCACAATACGAAGCACCTGTACCACTCGAACCGGTACGCCTAACACGCGAAGATATTCAATATCAGCTTGTTAATGCAGCGCGTGAGCAAGCATATTTAAAGTTTGGAACACGTATTGGTCCAAAAATTGAATCACAATTTGAAGAGGTAGTATTCCCGAAAATGGAAGAGGCAATTGAAGCAACCGTTGCCCGTATGAATGATACAGATTTATCACAGCTCGCAATTACAGAAAAGCCTTCGGGAGCATATGCAGAAAAGATTTTCCATATTTATAACGAACAAACAGGTGACGATATTATTCGTTTCCATGTTCGAACAGATAAACGTGCGTTAGATGGTTATTATTATAATTTTCACTACCATACGGTGGAAGACAATTTTATCACACACTACACATTAGCAGATATTTTTTGGGCAAAAGATACACCGCCTAAATGGTTGAGCTAACGAAAGCGCTTGATACAAAATCCTTCTCTCGATTAAATTGAACAAAGCCGCGGCGAATATGACATTCGCTGCGGCTTTTTTGTTATTTATCTATCACCGAGTTGGCTCTGTTTTAGAACGCACCTATTGTTTATGCTTGTTGTTCGTGGCGTTGTTTTTCTTTCACCAGCTCTGCAATCAGTTCCGCAATTTCTTGTTCTTGCTGTGCGAGCTTTTGCTGTTGCTGTGCGATTGTATCATCTACAGATTGTTCTTTTAGCTTGACCATTTCGGCGATTAACTGCGCAATTTCTTGCTCTTGTTGTGCAAGTTTGTCATCTTTTTCAATAAGAAGCGCTTTATAATCGGCAAGCTTTTGCTGTGTTTGATTGACATAGGCAACAAACTCTTCTTCATTAGCATCTTGGGTTTTTAACGTGTCCGCTAATTCTTTTTGTGCCTTATGTAGTTCGTCGCGTAGCTTTGTTAGTTCTTGCTGAAGCGATGATGATTTTGAACGCGCCTCGGTATCGGCTTTTTGAACGCTATGCTTATAGTACGTTATTTCTTCTTGCAGTTGTTTATTTTGTGCACACACACGGTCATAATGGTCGAACAGTTGTTGTTGCTCATCATAAAGTGTGTCGTATTGCTGTTGTTGTTGCAACAAGCTTTGTTCAATATATTGCAGACGCCCCACATCATCTTGCATAGCGTTAAGCTTTAATGTAAGAGATTCATTTTTATAAGTTAAGTTTTGAACGTTTGTCGTTTCAATTTGCAAGTTTTTTTCATATACTTCAAGTTGTTCTTCCAACTCTTTTATGTAAGCTTGCTGTTTGTTATTTTTTTTAGATTTTGAAAAAAAGTTAAACAAGGCAACTAATCCTTTCTCTTTCGTGTCAAGGCACTTGGATAGTGTTATCGTAACACGTTCGCTCGCTGTTGAGAATATGTACTTTTTCGCGCCCCTCTTTATAAAAGAAGGGGAAATATACTTAATTGGATAATATTCCTACATATTGTTAGTCGTTCGTAATAAAACTTTAGTTGTTTAGCATAATTAACTTGACCGGACAAGTAGGAATATAGATAATTGAACATGTTGTTTTAAAAATAGAAAAGTAGGCGGGGGCACATTATGTTCGCAGCAATAAATGGAACGAAAATTTATTTTGATGTAGAAGGTTCAGGTTATATCCCAGTAGGACCAACTATGGTAAAGAAACCGGTTTTAGTGGCAGTACACGGAGGACCAGGGAGTGACCATTCGGACTTTAAGCCGTGGTTAACGCCATTAGCAGAAGATTATCAAATTGTGTATTTAGACCAACGTTGTAATGGGCAGTCAGAGCGCGTGGATGTGACAACAGCGACATACGACCAATTAGCGGATGATATTGAAGCGCTACGTCTGTATTTAGGGCTTGATAAGATCGCGGTGTTAGGTCACTCATTCGGTGGCATGATTGCCCAAGTATATGCAACACGTTATCCACAATCTGTTTCGAAATTATTACTAATCAATACAGCGCCAAGCTATGCATTTTATAAAGAAGCAAAAGCGTTTGCAAAGCGTATTGGTACAGAAGAGCAAGTGCGCACAATTCCAGAGCTGTTTGAAGGCAATATTCGTGATGATGAGCATTTAACACAGTGGTGGTCAATTTGTTGGGATTTATATTGGTATGACTATCAAGAGGAGCTTGGTGGCGACACAGGCAACCGTCCGATTGGCTCATTAGATATTACCAACTATACATTTAAGCATTTAATGCCACAGTATGATGTACGTCCACAAATTAAAGAGCTAGCAGTGCCAACATTAATCGTTGCAGGTCGTCATGATTGGATTACACCGTTAACACAATCAGAAGAAATGCATGCTTTAATACCAAATTCAGAGCTTGTTGTCTTTGAGAAGAGTGGTCATATGCCATTTATTGAAGAACACGCAGAATTTTTACAAGTCGTACGTGCGTTTTTATGTAAAGGTGAATAGTATGACAGATTATCAAGCATGGCATCAACAGCGCCACGAAGACATACTAAGTGCGCAAGGAGATATTAGTCTTATTGCAATGTACGATATTACAGCGCGTATGAGCGTACAGGCAATACCAGGCGTATGGGAGCCAGTTACAGCAGACGCTCCTGGTTTACGCGTAACTGCGACAAAAGAAGACGGCTTATCGGTCAATGGACAGCTGATCGACGGCACGGTGACATTAATCGCTGATGAAACGGTCATTGCATTCGGTGACAGCTGTACAGCAATGGCAACGAGCCAGCCAGAATCACTGCATTTATTAGCCGTTTGGGATACGACATGTGAAGCACGTGCGTCGTTTTGTCGTATTGATACGTATGAGCCAAATGCACAGTTTATTATAGAAGGAACATTACAGCGAGATGATGCAGTGATTGCTTTTTCACATACAGCAGATAACGGACAATCTCGTGCACACGCATCAATCGGCACAATTGATGTGACGATTGGCGGTCAAACGTATGCACTGCGTCCGTTCCAATCCGGTGACTATGCCATCGTTGTGTTTCGTGATGCGACAAGTGGTGCTGACACATACGGCATGGGGCGCATGGTCATTGTTGAGCAACTAGCACATGACCGTGTAAAGCTCGATTTTAATCGTGCCTTTTTACCACCGTGTGCGTTTTCACCACATTTCAATTGCCCGATGCCACCGTTTAGCAATCGCATTCAAACAGCAATTGAGGCAGGCGAAAAAAATATCATCTATCGTGCATAAAGTGTGCCGATGACTTGGAAGAAGCTCGGCACAATGAAATAAACAAATAAAGGAGTGTTAACGATGTTCAAACGTTCAAAAAACATGTTTTTCTTCATGATGTTAGTGGCTGTTATGCTTGTTGTTGCAGCATGTAGCGGTGAAGAGGAAACGGTTCAAGAAGGTACAAGCAGCGACGAAAACGTTGTGAATGTTGGGGTAACATATGCACCAAGCAATATTAACCCATTACAACCAGTGGGTCTTGTATCAACATATGTAGCAAATTTATTATTTTTACCATTAGTCGATTTAGATGCAGAGCTAAATTATCAACCAATGCTTGCAGATGCGATTACGACAGAGGATAACAAAACATTTACGATTCACTTAAACAAAGAAGCGAAATGGACAGATGGCACAGACATTACAGCGGATGATGTTATGTACACATTACAGTTAATGGCAAACCCAACTGTCGCGTCAAACTATGCGTATATGTTTGGCATTATCGAAGGTCTTGATGCAGGCGGTTACTTAGCAGAAGGACAAGAAACGATTTCAGGTGTGACAAAAGTGGATGACGACACAGTACAAATTGTGACGAAGCAACCAACAACATTAACGATTTTCCAAGATACAGTCGGTCGTTACTTATTAACATTACCGAAAGCACAGCTTGAAACGATTCCAGTAGCGGAATTAAATGCAAGTGACTTTATGCAAAATCCAACCGTAACATCAGGTCCATTTGTGATTGCGAATATTGACCGTAGTCACTATGTCGAAATGGTACCAAATAAAGACTACTTTAAAGGTGCGTCATCATTAGACCAATTAAACTTTAAAGTATTACAAGGAAACCAAATTGCCGCACAATTAAAGAGCGGTGAAATTGATATGAACATTCCATCTGCTGGTGTTATTCCAGTGTCTGATATGGAATTAGTACAAGAGCTAGATACATTAACAACCGCTTACGGCGAGCCGTTAGCAACACAATACATGTATATTAATGAAAATGTTGTAGCGGACGCGAAACAACGTCAAGCGATTTCATATGCAATGAATCGTCAAATGATTGTTGATAGTTTATTAAAAGGTGCTGGCGAAGTAACAGATGGCTTCTTCCCAAGCATTAGCCCATATTTAAATGAAGCGGTAACACCAGTTGCGCACGATGTAGAAAAAGCGAAGCAATTATTAGCAGAATCAGGCTGGGATACAAGTAAAACATTAAAGTTAGCTGTATTATCAGGTGACGCAACACTAGAACAAGCAGCGAACATTATCGTTGAAAACTTACGTGAAGCAGGCATTACAGCAGAAATTCAAATGATGGATTTCGGTACAATTATTAATGAAATTGTGAGCATGGAATATGATTTAGCCATTTCAACAGTATCTATTACACCGATTAATCCACTTCCGGATATTGCGTACTTCTTAGGAGAAGGCAATCCAAATGCGTATAGCAATGCACGTGTAAATGAAATTTTAGTGGCGTTATCAACAGAAGTAGATGAAGCGAAAATTCAAACACTATACGATGAGTTACAAGTGATTACACAACAAGATGTGCCGATGCCATCGATTTATGCAACGACAGCATTAGGTGCAGTAAACAAGCGTGTACAAGGGGCAACACCGAGCGACTTCGGCATGTTCATTAATGTACATGAGTGGACAGTACAATAATTTGAACAACGGGGCTGTTGCAGAGTATTTACTCGCACAGCCCTATTACTAAGTAAAGGGACGTGTTAACGTGAAGAGTTTGCTAAACGTAAAAGGTCTTACGACAGCATTTGAAACGGAAAATGGGAAGGTTATTAGCGTAGATGACGTAAGTTTTACGTTAAAGTATGGTGAAACATTGGCGTTAGTGGGCGAGTCGGGCAGTGGCAAAAGCGTGACGGCACTCTCATTAATGCGTCTATTAGGAAAGCGCGGAAAAATTGAGCGTGGTGATATACAGTTTGATGGTGCATCGTTACAAACTGTGTCGGAAGCGCAAATGCAAAAGCTTCGTGGTGATGAGCTTTCGATGATTTTCCAAGAGCCGATGACCGCGCTAAACCCTGTTTTTACAATTGGACATCAATTAGTTGAAGCGATTCGTTTACATGTAAACATTGATAAAAAAGAGGCAAAAACGTTAGCGCAAAACATGCTCGATAAAGTCGGTATCCCAAATGCTGCGCGTGTGATGAAGCAATTTCCTTTCTCATTATCGGGCGGAATGCGTCAACGTGTCATGATTGCGATGGCACTTGTATGTGAACCGAAATTATTAATTGCTGACGAGCCGACAACGGCATTAGACGTAACGGTACAAGCGCAAATTATGCGCTTAATGAATCAGCTTTGTGAGGAAATGGGCACAGCCATTTTACTCATTACGCATGATTTAGGTGTCGTGGCGGAAATGGCAGACCGCGTCATTGTTATGTATGCAGGACAAATCGTTGAAGAAACTGATGTCTTTACATTATTTAGAGAACCATTGCATCCGTATACACAAGGGCTACTTGCATCGATTCCGTCAATGGACTTTGATGACAAGGAATTAACGGCGATTAACGGCGCAATTCCAGCAAATTACCAACATTTACAAGGTTGTCGTTTTGCGAATCGTTGTCCATTAGCGACAGAAGCGTGCCGCACATCACAGCCACCATTAGTTGAAGTGGTGCCAGGACATAAAACACGTTGCTTTGAATGGCAACAGCTACAGCGAGGAGAGTGAGGAATATGACTACGAAAAAGCCACTTTTAGTCGTACAGAATGTTAAAACGTATTATCCGATCAAGACAGGCTTTATGAATTTAAAAACAGACTATGTTAAAGCAGTAGACGGTGTATCATTTGATATTTTTGAAGGGGAAACAGTAGGGCTTGTAGGAGAATCTGGCTGTGGGAAATCAACGCTTGGGCGAACGATTATCGGACTAGAGCCGATAACAGACGGTCATATTTATTTTGATGGTCAACAGATGGATTATCGTACGGACCGTGTTTCATTAAGTAAGCAAATTCAAATCGTATTTCAAGACCCATATTCATCACTAAATCCACGTCAAACGATAGGGGATGTTTTAGCTGAGCCACTACGTGTGCATCGTATTGTCGCTGCGCGTGATATTCCACAAGAAGTGGAACGATTGCTACAGCTTGTAGGACTGCCAACGACTGCCAAATCACGCTATCCGCATGAGTTTTCAGGCGGGCAACGTCAGCGTGTCGGCATTGCGCGCGCGTTAGCACTACGCCCACGTTTACTCATTTGTGATGAGCCGGTATCTGCATTAGACGTGTCGATTCAAGCGCAAATTATGAATTTATTTAAGCAATTGCAACAAGAGCTAGGGCTAACGTATTTATTTATTGCCCATGGTTTAGGTGCAGTGAAATATATTAGTGATCGCATTGCTGTGATGTACGCTGGGAAAATTGTTGAAATGGGCACAACTGAAGACATTTTCTTACGCCCACAGCATGCGTACACGAAAACATTATTACGTGCTTATCCAAATCCAGACCCAACAAAGCGCAGTATTATTCAGCGAACACAAAAAGGAGCGTTAGAATGATTGGTTATATTGTACGACGTTTGCTAATTGCCGTTCCTGTGTTGTTTGGGGTAACGGTTATTAACTTCTTAATTATGCGTATGGCGCCAGGAAATCCAGTGGACATGCTCGTTAGTCCGAAACTACCGGATGCCGCACGTGAAGCGAAAATGATTGAACTTGGGCTACATGAGCCGATTTATATTCAATATTGGAACTGGTTAAAAAACTTAGTAGTACATCAAGATTTAGGCTATTCGATGATTACGTATGAGCCAGTAACAACGATGATTTGGGACAGAATGGGCCCGACTGTATTGCTGATGGGCGTGGCACTTATTTTAGGTTTATGTATCGCCATCCCAGTCGGTATTTATAGTGCGACAAAACAATATTCAAAGTTAGATTATGTATTTGTAACAGGGTCATTTTTAGGCATTTCGATTCCGAACTTTTTTTTAGCACTATTACTTGTCTATGTTTTTTCGATTCAATTAAACTGGCTACCATCTGGTGGGATGAAAGAGCTTGGAAGTAGCGGTAGTGTCACAACGTTAATCATTCATATGATTTTACCGTTAATCGTACTTGTTGCAAGTGTCGCAGGGCGCAATATTCGCTATGTACGCTCAAGCATGTTAGAAATTTTAGGGCAAGATTATTTACGTACGGCACGTGCTAAAGGCGTGAAAGAGTTTTTCGTTGTCAATAAGCATGGGATGCGCAATGCCTTAATCCCAATCGTAACGATTATTGGATTAGAAATTCCGATTTTATTTGGCGGTGCAGTTGTCGTTGAGCAAATTTTTTCATGGCCAGGCATTGGTCAATTGACATTATCTTCTATTATGAATCGTGATTATTCAACGCTAATGGGCTTAAACTTAGTCGCTGCTTTTGTCGTCATTGCTGCGAATATTGTAACGGACATTGCATATGCCTTTGTAGATCCACGCATTCGAAAAAGTTATGTAGGAGGGTCGAAACGATGAGTATATGGCAACGATTTTTTAATAAAAAACAATATGATGCCCAGAAATCTGTACAGTGGTCAGAAGAACAAAGTTTCCCGTCACATCATGTGTTTTGGCAACGTTTTAAAAAGCATAAGCTGGCAGTCGTAAGCTTATGGACGTTATTAGTCATTGCGATGTGTGCAATTTTAGCGCCGATTTTAGCGCCATTTGATCCAAATGAAATTACCGGTAATTTTAGTGCCGCGCCTTCGATGCAACATTGGCTAGGAACAGACCAAGTCGGACGCGATATTTTAAGTCGCGTGTTATATGCCGCACGTGTATCGTTAGTCGTGGGTATTGGTGCTGTGGCGATCTCAGCCATTATCGGAACAGTGCTTGGCTTAGTATCGGGCTATTTTGGTGGTCTAATCGATGGGATCATTATGCGTATTACCGATGTGTTTATGTCATTCCCATATATTATGTTTATTTTAGTAGTAGCAAGTATTGTTGGGCCGGGCTTAACGAATATTATTTTAATTTTAGGGATACTCGGCTGGCCAGGTATTGCGCGTTTAGTGCGAGGCAATGTATTAGCTATTAAGCAATCAGATTATGTCAAGGCAAGTGTGGCGCTTGGCTATAGCACACCACGTATTTTATTTAAACATATTTTACCAAATACGATTGCACCAATTTTAATTTATGCAACAAGTGGTGTAGCAGGTGCGATTTTAGATGAAGCGGCACTTAGCTTTTTAGGATTAGGCGTACAGCCACCTGATGCAAGCTGGGGCAATATGTTATCAAGTGCGCAATCAGTTTCGATTTTAACGACACAGCCATGGTTCTGGATTGCACCTGGTGTATGTATTTTAGTAACGGTGCTAGCGATTAACTATATTGGCGATGCACTGCGAGATGCGTTAGACCCACGTAATGTGAAGTAACGAGGATAGGAGACTGGGAAAAACCATCCTCTACATTGGACAAAGCTCCGGCGAATACTACATTCGCCGGAGCTTTGTTTGTTGAAAGATTGTCGAGTTGGCACCAATTAATTTTTCACAACAAGCGAAAAAATGGATATTCCGCACACGTTGCACTAATAGAACTCACGTTTAACGTCGACCAACTTACTTTTGGATTATGATTTTTTCATCGTTTTTTGCTCAGCTAAATGTGTGTGCCACGATAACGCTTCTGCTAAAATATGCGGCGTTTGTGCATTGCCTGTTGCCTCAACAGCGCGGTCGAAATAATCACGCATTTGCTCTTTAAAATCAGGGTGCATACAGTTTTCAATAATGCGTGCTGCGCGTTCTTTCGGCGCTAAACCGCGTAAGTCTGCAATGCCTTGCTCTGTTACGATAACATCCACATCATGCTCTGTGTGGTCAACGTGTGATACCATTGGCACGATTGATGAAATGGCGCCACCTTTAGCGTACGACTTCGTCACGAAAATACCAAGACGCGCATTTCGGGCAAAGTCACCCGAACCACCAAGACCGTTCATCATTTTTGTACCGCTAACGTGTGTGGAGTTTACGTTGCCGTAGATATCAGCTTCAAGTGCGGTATTAATCGAAATTAAGCCTAAGCGGCGAATGATTTCAGGGTGGTTTGAAATTTCTTGTGGACGCAGTACTAACTTGTCCTTATATTTCCCTAGATTTCCGTATACACGTTTCCCACATTCCTCACTAAGTGTAATCGATGTGGCAGAGGCGAACTTCACTTTTCCGGCATCTAGTAGCTCAAATACCGCATCTTGAAGTACTTCAGAGTATACTTCTAAGTTTTCGAATTCGCCGTGTAAAAAGCCGTTTAACACAGCATTTGCCACAGAGCCGACACCAGACTGAATCGGTGCTAATTCATTTGTTAAGCGACCTGCTTCAATCTCTGCACGTAAGAAGTCTAATAAGTGACTAGCAATTTGTGCTGTTTCCTCATCGGGCTGCACAATTAATGACGGTGCATCGGTAATTTCGGAAATAACAATGCCTTTAATTTTTTCAGGGTCTACATGAATAGCTGTTGTACCAATACGTGTAGAAGCATCTGTTAACGGAATCGGTTCACGTTTTCCTTGAACATCCGGTATATAAATATCGTGCAAGCCTTCTAAATCTGCAGGCTGTGCCATGTTTAATTCAACGATAATATTTTTCGCATATTGAGCGAAGATAGGTGAGTTCCCGACAGATGTTGTCGGTACAATATGTCCTTCTTCGGTAATCAATGTTGCTTCAATAATTAAGTAATCAATTGGCCCAATAATGCCTTGACGTACAAGCTCCGCATTATGTGATAAATGGGCATCCGCATAGAGTACTTGTCCGCTATTAATAAGCCCGCGAATGACTGGGTCTCCTTGATAGGGAGAACGCTTACGAATTAAGCCAGCTGCCGCCATTTTATCGTCTACTTCAGGCCCAAGTGAAGCCCCTGTATAGACGTCTACTTGTAATTTCTCCTGCTGTGCACGTTCAACAAGTGCAAGTGGGACAACCTTCGCATCACCAGCACGTGTGAAACCACTCATGCCGACAACCATGCCGTCTTCAATCCAACTTGCTGCCTCTTGTGCTGATACGACTTTATGTTGTAACGGTTCATAAAAAATACGCTCTTTCATCTAACTAACCCCTTCCGCCTACATGATTTGTCAATGGTCTCAAGTTATAAGAAATGGTGTAAACGTACAGAATAAAGTCTCATCATCAGCCCCTTTAAACTACATCATTACGTTAATTATAAGAAAAAAAAGAAGATTAAGTCAATTGAAGAGGCGAATATGTGCTTAAAAAGCGGGTATAAACAGAGTAAAAGAGAGGAGCAATACATATGTATTTTAACTATAAACATCCACAAGACGAGCTATATAAAGTATCGCATTATCAATTTGAATATGGGGGAGAGCCGATTGCGACCATTGATGTGCACGATAATTTAAACGGTAAATATCGCTTTATTATTCGCTTTACAGATGGACGCATTCCGCTAGAGCATCAAACTATCGCGAGTAATGATGCGCACCTAGCTCATATTCCAGCGGTGTTTCATTCCTTACATGAAACATTACAAAGTGCGATTGATGAAGCCACAACCATTGCTACACAATTTATTGAACGAACGCTACCGTAACCTATATAATAAAGAGCGTAGGACAAAATCTTAAAAATAAATTAGAAACAAAACAAAGTGTTAGGAGAAATTTCATCATTTCTCCTAACACTTTTCTGCTTTCATCGTCACGTTCACAACGCTTGCCAACATATTCCTTTATTAAAAAATAATCATTAGCAGAACACTCAATATCGCATGCAAAATTAGATAGATGCGAATGAAGCTATTTCTCTATTGTGAACATTTATGTTATGACTCATGCTCATGTTGGTTCGATTATAGCAGCGACAATAATATATTGATTAAAAAATACCGTGTTTAGTATAGAGTTGAACGGACAAGAAGCATGGTAAATTACAGGGAATTATGTTGATTTTATGCCCTGAATTATGAAGACAAAGACAATAAATATGAATAAAATGTGAATTCGAGAAAAAACGGTGTAGTTATTGTTGTAGTACAAGTTTTTTGTTTTTATTTCTCTAAAATAGTTCTTTTCGCTAACTTAAAAACTTTTTTTGTTGTGTTATAAAATATATTGATATATTTGAAAATTCATTTTATAATCAAATAAATCATAAATGGTGAATAGAGTTCTTTATTTGTGGACAAAGGGGGAGAAAAATGAAAGCGGTTCATATTCAACAATTAATTGCAGAAAGTAAATTTACAAAATTTCATTGGATGCTACTGTTATGGAGTTTTGCGATTATCGCCTTTGACGGGTATGACCTTGTCGTCTATGGCACAGTGGTACCGGTTTTAATTGAAGAGTGGGGAATTTCATCTGTTTATGCAGGGACACTGAGCAGTTATGGTTTATTCGGTATGATGTTTGGTGCCATTTTCTTTGGGATTATTGCAGACCGTGTAGGACGTAAAAAAGTAATCGTTTTAACAACAGTGTTATTTAGTGTTTTCACGGGGTTATGTGGCTTTGTTGATTCGCCAGAATTATTTGGGATTTTCCGCTTTATTGCAGGGTTAGGTTTAGGTGGTATTATGCCAAACGTAATCGCATTATTAACGGATTATGCGCCGAAAAAATATCGCGGCACAATTGTAGCGATTGTATTATGTGGTTATTCAGTAGGTGGTATTTTAGCGCCAATTTTAGGCATTGTATTAATGCCAAGCTTCGGATGGGAAAGTATTTTCTGGGTGGCATTACTCCCAATTTTATTTTTACCAATGATGTACAAGCAATTACCGGAAACACCGCGCTATTTAGTGAAAAAGGGGCGCTTTGAAGAGCTTGCAGCAACATTAAATAAAATGGCGCCACAAGCAAATGTAACGGCGCAAATGCAGTTCATCATTGAAGAAACAGAGGCAGCTAAAGTAGGGCCACTTGCACTTTTCCATGAAAAACGTGGTCTTAGTACAGTATTATTTTGGACAGCCTTCTTCTGCTGTTTACTAATGGTATACGGCTTAAATACATGGTTACCAAATTTAATGATTCAAGCAGGCTACGGCTTAACATCAAGTTTACTATTTTTAGTCGCATTACAAGGCGGTGCGATTATCGGTTCACTAATTATGGGGCCACTTGCAGACCGCATTGGCTTTAAGAAAGTACTTGTACCGATGTATGCATCTGGTGCAGTAGCACTTACGCTATTAGGCTTTGGTGGAAGTCAAGCTTGGGTATTCTTCTTAGTAATGGTAGCAGGGGCAGCGACAATTGGTTCACAAAATATCGTTCAAGCATATGTATCACAGTACTACCCAGCATTTATTCGTTCAACAGCATTAGGGACAGCTTCAGGTATCGGACGAATCGGTGGTATGACAGGGCCAATTATGGGTGGTGTGCTATTGACGATGACATTGCCGAACTATCAATACTTTTTAGCATTTGCTATTCCAGGTTTAATTGCATCAATTGCGTTAGCATTAGTACCAACATTCAATAATAAGAAAAAGCAAAAATCGCAAGACATGTCATTGCAAGAAGCTTTATAATAAAAAGAGAGTGCGAGGGATAACCTAGCACTCTCTTTATTTTATGATACATTAAAGCTAGGTGGACGCTTTGTTGCAGAATTTGGCGGACATGGCAACGTAGCAACCATTACGAATGCTATACGTCATGTGTATGAAGTTCATGGACTTTGCTATGATGAACAACGCTTTCCGTGGTATTTTCCAACAATCGGTGAATATACAACCTTATTAGAGAGCGTTGGTTTTGATGTAACGTTTGCGTATCATTATGACCGACCAACGATGTTACAAGGGGAGCAAGGATTGCGCAATTGGCTTGCGATGTTTGGCGATGAATTACTACAAGCAACGACTGAACAGCAACAACAGCAATTTATAGCGGAAGTAGAAGCGTTCGTAAAACCTCAATTATATAAAGATGGCATGTGGTTTGCAGATTATAAACGTTTACAAATTGTCGCGTATAAGCGTCGTTAAAAAGTGAACGCAAAACAAAATAAAACCACGGCGAACAATTTCGCCGTGGTTTTATTTAATTTGAGAGAAGGGTTTTAGCCCAACCTCTCTTCGCATTTCCCAACATACTTGCGTTTGTCGCATCATATGTGGTGAAAAGACAGATGCTGTACTTATGTTGTCATATCATACAGCAAGCCGACCATACTTGTGTTGTCACATCATACGGTGAAATGATGATTGCCTATACCGTCCCTTCCGTTGTCGGATAAGTGAGGTATTGGTTTTTTTATCATACTTGCGCTTTTCGCATCGCATGGAAAAAGACTGCATATCGAACAAATACATAGACCACTACACAAGAGGCGATGATCAGTTCAATAACCGCTAGCCACTGTAAAACAGGAACATTCACGACATTTGCTGTTGTAAATAAGGCAGTTGCACAAATTACAAGTGGGAATGTGAATGCCGCATAGCTTGGATAAAACGGAAGTGTTAATAGCTTTGGTAATTGACATAACACAAAAACATATAATGCTTGTGAGATTAACAATAATGTCGCTACTAAAAAAACGTTATGAAGCTCAAATGCTTGTAAATATCCTGTTAAACAAAGTGAGCCGGGCGCAGCTAAAATCGTAATTAATGGTTTTGCACCTTCTGCAATGTCATGCTTTTGTAAGCGTACGAGCATAATTGGAAGTAACACCGCATAGCCAATAAGCACAACCCAGAATAAAAATTGTGTTAACTCAGGCATAAATGCACCTGCAGTTACTGGCACAATGCCAAGTCCTACGTATAGAATGAACCAACTTGGGTATACTTCTTGTAGAGACACAACTTGTTTGATAACAAAACGGTACGTAAAATAGCCAATCAGTACAACTTGTAATGCGATGGCAGAAAACCAAAGCCATGTAGCAAGCGTTGTATATGGAACAAGCATGCTTGCCATGACCATTGTACCCATCGTAAACGTTGGTGCAACGGAAGCGATAATCGGATTTTGTAAGTCTTGTAGCACCGAGGAAAATGCGAAGAAAATTTTAGCCACAAGCAGTACGAATAAAATGGCGCCACAAGCAAAGAAAATCGTGCTTGCCAGTGTCCATTCTAACGATGCGTACAGCTTCGATAACGACATTAAGCCGAGCATTAGCCCGCTTGTCGGAATCGGCATCTTCTTCAAAAATGGACGCATGCCGTTAAAACCTCCTGCATTTTCGTTATGTTTAGTATAATTTATTTTTTATTATTTGAAAAATACATATTTGTTATAATAATTATTAATATATTCAATAATTAGATGAGGTGTTTATATGTTAGAACTATTACAAATATTTGTGAAAGTATATGAATGTCGTAATTTCACAAAGGCTTCGGAATTGCTGTTCATTTCGCAGCCAACGATTTCATTAAAGATGAAGCAATTAGAACAGCAACTGCAAGTAACTTTATTTATACGTCAAGGTCCAAAAAGCATTCAGCCAACTGCGCAAGCTGACTACTTATATGAGCAATCGATGAAAATGATTGAGCTTTGGCACGATACAGCGTTTGCTCTTCATCACGAAGATTTAGAGGAGATTACATGTACCATTGCATGCTCGAACACATTTGGGCTGTATTATTTACCCGATTTAATGCCAAGTTTTATTGCGCGTTTTCCAAACGTTGAATTTACGTTAAAAATTATGAACTCTGAAGAAGCGGTACAGCAACTCTATCAGCATGAAGCAGACCTTGCCTTTATTGAGAAGCCAATTGAAACAGCCGGATTATATAAGAAGGTTCTTTTTAAAGATGAATTAGTACTAGCAGGTAAAGCGACTGCACCACATTGGCTTATGCGTGAAAATCATTCCGGTATTCGCTTCTTCAATGAACTATATATTGCTGAGCATAGTTTATCGCCAACGTATATGTACATTAATAATGGAGAGATGATGAAGCAATTATTAAAACGAGGGGTTGGTCGAGCAGTTGTTTCGAAATTATCGGTGGACGATTTACCGTATGAACGGTTACCGGACAAATATAATCGCAATATGTATATTGTCGCACGTACACGCGACGTGGCACATCCGCTATATGCGGTTGAAAAATGGATTGAGGAATTTTTTAGTCGCAACTATTAACGATCGGTTGGTATCCATATTGTATTAGTTCAAATATTTTTGAACTGAATATTTCTTGTCACGAATTAATTTTGAACTATGGGTATTTTAAAGTGGACAAAATTATACCGGTAGTATAAAATCCATAAAGTGAATAAATTTTAGATAAGAACAGTAGGGAGCAAAAGTACAAATGAAAAACTTAGAAAAACCACCGTACTTAGTCATTGCCATTTTGTTCTTTGGTGCGTTCGTTGCCTTTTTAAATAACTCATTATTAAACGTAGCGTTACCAACCATAATGACAGATTTTGATGTAGAGTATTCAACCGTTCAGTGGCTTGCAACAGGGTATATGCTTGTTAGTGGCGTATTAATTCCAGTATCAGCCTTTTTAATTACAAAGTTTAAAAACCGTACGTTATTTTTAACAAGTATGGTTATTTTCACGTTAGGTACAGCGCTTGCCGCGTTTGCGCCAAACTTTGGTGTATTATTAGCAGGGCGCATGACGCAAGCAGTTGGTTCATCGGTAATGGGTCCATTATTAATGAATATTATGCTTGTCAGCTTCCCACGTGAAAAACGTGGCGCAGCAATGGGGATTTTCGGTCTTGTTATGATTACAGCACCAGCCATTGGTCCAACATTATCAGGTTATATTGTTGAGTATTGGGACTGGCGCGTACTTTTCGAAATGATTTTACCATTCGCGATTGCATCAATTGTATTAGCATTCTTTAAACTAGAAAATATTTTAGAAACACGCAACCCATCATTAGATGTTGTATCAATCTTATTATCTGTGCTTGGTTTTGGGGGATTATTATACGGTTTCTCAATGGCAAGTTCAGAAGGTTGGAGCGATGTATTACATGTAATAGGCCCAATTATTATTGGTGCGATTGCGTTAACATTGTTCATTACACGCCAATTAAAGTTAGACGAACCATTATTAGACTTACGTGTGTATAAATACCCGATGTTCGCATTAGGGTCAATTATTTCAATGGTAACGTCTATCGCGATGTTCTCAGGGATGATTTTAACACCGGCATATGTTCAATCTGTACGTGGTATTTCGCCGCTTGATTCAGGTTTAATGATGTTGCCAGGTGCGATCGTGATGGGATTAATGTCGCCAATTACTGGTAAGTTATTCGATAAGTTTGGTCCACGTGTATTAGCATTTATCGGTTTAGCCATTACAGCGTATTCAACGTATTTACTATCGGTTTTAACACTTGATTCAACATACACATATATCGTTGTGATTTATACATTGCGTATGTTCGGTATGTCGATGATTATGATGCCGATTATGACAAATGGTTTAAACCAGTTACCAACACGTCTAAACCCACATGGTACAGCTGTTAATAACACAGCACAACAAGTGGTTGGTGCAATTGGTACAGCATTATTTGTGACAATTATGAATAGCCAAGCAGCAAAAGAGGGTGCATCATTAGTCGCAAACTTAACGCCAGAACAATTAGTGGATCCATCACAGCAAGCGTTACTTGCACAGCAAAGTTTACTACATGGGATTCAAATGTCCTTCTTAGTAGCAACGGGTGTAACCGTACTTGCACTTATTCTTTCGTTATTCTTAAAACGTGTCAATGTCTCTGCAGAAGATGTCGCACGTATCGAAGCGGAAGAGAAATAATGCGTAAAAAAACACTAGCTATTTGGCTAGTGTTTTTTTGTACAGAAAGTTAAATTGAAAGGGAGAAGAAGGAATATTTTGGGGTGTATTGAATATGACTATATCACGAATGAGGGGGCAAGCTTATGATGTTACGTTTAGCGAATAAAAGTGATATTACACAGTTAGGTCATTTAAAGTGGCAAGCATTGCAAGAATATACAGAGATAAACGATAACGACAAGGCAACGTTTCAAGAGCGTTACGGTGCGTTTTTATTAATGGTATTGACAAACCCAGACTGGAAAATTTGGCTTGCAGAACAAAATGGACATATTATTGGGCATATTTATGCACAACGTGTTGTGAAGAAAGCCGCTTTTGGAGAAGAAGCAAAGTATTTGGTGAAATTGTCAAATTTTTATACAACGCCCGTTTGTCGAAAACAAGGCATCTTGCAAACATTATTTGCCGCGGTGATGGCTTGGTTACAAAGCCATCAATATGAATATACAATTATTAATGAGCCAACGATGAGCATTGGTTAAATTTGCATTGGAGTGTCAGCATGGACGTACGGCAATTAAACTATTTTAAAGTGATTGTAGATGAAGGGAACTTAACGCGCGCAGCAGAAAAATTACATATGGCACAACCACCGTTAAGCCAGATGTTAAAGAAACTAGAGGATGAGGTTGGTGCAACGTTAATCGAACGGTATCGAGCGAAATGGCGTTTAACGGAAGCTGGAAAAGTTATATATGACTTAGCAGAACAGATGGAAAATAAGATTACGCATGCGAAACGCTATATTGGCGAACTGGTAGATGGACAACGTGGTGAGCTTCGCATTGGAATGGCACCAAGCTGTATCGCTACATGTTTAGAAGCCATCGCATTATTTCGAGAGCACCATCCGAATGTCATCATAAAGTTAGTTGAAGGTAGCTCGGAGCAACTGTTAGAGCAAGTACAGGCACAGCGTTTAGATTGTGCGTATGTATTAAAGCCACAAAAACCATTATTACTTCCACATAAAATAATTGGTGAGCTATTTTTTGAAGCGGCACTCCCGACAGCATGGTGTGATGGTCAACAAGCAATTACAATGGAGGCATTAACGCAATTTCCGTTAGCGATGTTGATACCGATGAAGGGCTATACGATATATGAACAAGTAAAAACAACACTCTTGTCATTAAATAGTGATGTGCATATTGCATATGAATGTGAGACGATCGCCGTTGTGTTAGCATTAGTTGCGCGTAAGCAGTGTGCAACGATTTTGCCGAAATAACGATTACAGCCGTATGAAAAAGAACAAGTAACATGGCTGCCGATTCAAGATTTAGAATTAACGATTCAGCCAACTATCATTTGGACAGAAGCATCTTATCCTTCTGCTACATTAACCCATTTTTTACAACGATACGCGTAAAAAGTTATATCAGTATATAAAAAGTGTTTGTCTAGAAAAGAATAATTTTGATGGAATCTATGTGTAATATGCATATAGGTTCTTTTTTGCTACATTCGTTGTTTATTTGCTGTATAAAAAGTATGTGGAATTATTTTAACATGAATTGTTTCACAATTTAGGTTTTTCTGATATAATATCGGTAACTAAACATATAGAAAAGGGTGGTTGTGTGTCAGAATTCGTTTATAGAAATAAAGAAGAACTATTGTATAGTCAGCGAGTTGCACAGTTATCAAAGGCATTATGGCGTGTAATTGAAAAAGATTGGCAATGTTGGATTAAACCGTATGATTTAAACATCAATGAGCATCATATTTTAACGATTACATATTATATGAAGGGCGCCTCTGTATCTGATGTGGCGAAATATGGCTCGATGCATGTTTCCACAGCCTTTAATTTCTCGAAAAAATTGGAAGAACGTGGCTTATTAACGTTCTCAAAACGCGATGATGATAAACGCAACACATACATTGAAATTACCGAGCAGGGCAAGGAACTGATTGACGAAGCAAATCGTCATTATTTTGATACGTCACATGCCGTATTAGAAGGCTCTGTTAAAATGAAAGAGTTATATGGTCGTTTCCCTGAGTTTTTAGAAATGACCGCTATTGTACGTAATATTTACGGCAATGAGTTTATTGAAACGTTAGAGCAATCTTTCCAAAGCTTATCACATACACTTGATGTCATTGATCAAGAAGTGCATCATAGCGAGTTAATGAAAGAAGCATAATATATAGTAAACAGGCACAGACGAGATTTCATTCGTCTGTGCCTGTTTGTATTTATACGGTCATTACTGAAGTTGTTGAAGTACAGGAATTAAAAGTTCTGCTGCGCTTTTGCCGACTTCTTGATGGCGTTCGACAATAGACACTGCGACATATTTCGAAGCGGCTGTATCATACGCTAAAATCAAACTGTTTTCAATACCGCGTCCTTCTTGTGTCGCTTTTAACTCCGCCGTTCCGGTTTTAGCGGCAACATTTGGTACGACATTCAGTACATGACCTGTGCCGTCCTGCTGTGTAACGACTTTAACAAGGGAAGGTTCAATTGTTGCAATCGTTTCTGGTGAAAATGCCGACTTTGTTTTTGACTCAGTATCCATCACTAGGCGTGGGTAGGCAAGTTGGCCATCATTTGCTAATACGCTATAAATAGACGTCATTTGAATCGGTGAAATAAGCATTTCGCCTTGTCCATAAGCAGTATCAGCTAATAAAATGTCCGAAGAAATTGAATCATCATTTGAAAATTGTGCCGGCTCCATCGCGAGTGGTAGCGCTAAGTCCTCCGTAAAGATAAGCTTTGCTAAGCCACCAATAAATTTTTCACCTGTCATGGCTAATGCTTGCTGTGCAAAATAAATATTATCGGATTTTACAAGCGCTGTTTCTAAATTAACGGGATTCGCAAAGTTTAAACGTGAAACGAAGTAGCTCCCCCACGAATTGTCAGGCTGCCATTTCATATCAGGAATGGTTAATGCTTCAGTTGGCTGTAATGTGCCGGCTTCAATACCAATAGCAGCTGTAATCGGCTTGAACGTTGAACCAGGTGCATAACGTGCTGAGAAACGACTAATGAAAGGTTTATCTTCATTATTGTTATACACATCGTACTGACTTTGTGAAATGCCTGTCACAAATAAGTTTGGATTATAAGAAGGCTTGCTGACAAGCGCTAATAAATCACCTGTTGTAGGCGCCATTAATACGGTTGTGCCAGCTGCATTCCCTAAAGCATCATAGGCACTTTGTTGTGCGATCGTATCGATTGTTAGTTGAATCGTTTCACCATGCTGTGGCTCATTTTGAATAATCGTTGCGCGTTTATCGCCATTTGCGCTTTCAATATAAATTTCGCCACCTTTTTGTCCGCGTAAACGTTCGTCAAATGTCATTTCTAAACCAGTGCGTCCGATAACATCATTTGCAGATAGTGCTGGATTCTTTTCGATATCTTCAGCGGTCACTTTACCGACATAGCCGATTAATTGTGCAGTCGCTTCAGCGAATGGATATAAACGTGACGCTATTTTATCGTAAAGAACGCCATCAATTGGTGGTGTATCATTTGTTGGTAATGTTTTTAATGGTACGAATGTTTCGTCTGTCACCCAGTTTTGTTGTAATTGCTTTTCAATAAATGCTGGGCTAATACTTAGTGCTTGTGCGATGCGGGCAATCGTTGCTGTACGGGTTTCACCTGTGCCGAGTTGACCAGGAACAACACCGGCACGTGGACGTTCGCCATTTTCAGCGATAATGACACCGTTACGGTCTGTAATTTCGCCACGAAGTGGTTGTGCTACAGTGTAGCGTACTTTATCATCTGCGAGCATGTCTGGAAAAATGAGTTCCGCTGTCCAATCAATTTTAAATGCGTCACCTTCTTCGACAATCTTCGCTTGATATGGTAAATCTGTGATTGGTCCGAATGCCGTGTCAAAGGAAGCTGTATAATCAAGCAACCATTCATCTGTTTCACGTAATGTATAGGTCATATTACTAATCGCAATCCCGCTATAAATATTGGTATATTTCTCAATGAAATCTTGTTCCGTATAACCTGTATTTTCGAGCGATGCCGCTGTTACAAGTGTAGGTAAACGATCAAAATCTTGTTCAGCAAGTGCTTCAAGCCATTGTTCGCGTAATGATTGCAATGCCTCTGCTTCTTTATTTTGTGCATTTACGATATATGCGTAAATACCACCACCGATAAGTAAAATTATCGCAACTAAAATAGCAGGGAGCATCCACTTTTTCTTCATACACTAAAACCCCTTTACTGTAAAATTTAGGCGAAATAACATTATTTTCTGGTAATAAGTAACCGTTATGAGTATACCATAGTCGTTGATATGTTAGAATATTTTTTCTAATGCAAATCTTGCCGTTAACTGTTGACGAATTGTAATGTTTTTGTTAATCTATTAACACATTAGTGATTTAGCACGCGAAAGTGTTTTTTGATAAATGAAGGGAAGAAATAATAGATGAAAAAACGTAAATGGGCAACAATGTTAGCATTACCACTGGCTTTAACAACAATGTTAGCGGCTTGTGGCGACGAAGAAACAGAAACAACAAGCGGTGAAGAAAAAGAAGTATTAGTTATTGGGATTGACGATAAATTTGCACCAATGGGCTTCCGTGACGATAAAAATGAAATCGTCGGCTTCGACATTGACTATGCACGCGCAGCTGCAACAGAAATGGGTGTAGAGGTAACATTCCAACCAATCGACTGGAAAACGAAAGAATCTGAATTAATGTCAGGTCGTATCGACTTAATTTGGAACGGTTACACAATTACAGATGAGCGTAAAGAAAAAGTAAACTTTACAGAGCCATATTTAGAAAACTCTCAAGTCGTGGTGACATTAGCAGATTCAGACATTACAGCATTAGCAGATTTAGCAGATAAAAATATTGGTGTACAAGCACTTTCATCAGCATTAGATGCTTTTAACGGAAATGAAGTGTCAAAAACTGTAGCAGAGGTTGCAGAGTTTGGTGACAATGTGATGGCATTAACAGATTTAAAAACAAAGCGAATTGATGCAGTTGTTATTGATGAAGTTGTAGCAAACTATTACAATACATTAGAAGACGGTACGTTCAAAATTTTAGATGAGCACTTAGCACCTGAGCAATACGGTGTTGGTGTGAGCAAAGATGACGAAGAACTATTAACAGATTTACAAGCAGCGCTAGATACGTTAAACGAAAATGGCAAAGCGGAAGAGATTTCTGTGAAATGGTTTGGTGAGGACAAAGTACTAGATTAATATCGTAGACGTTGCTAAAGAATATTAGCCAATAGGAAGCACTGTTTCAAGCGCAATGCTTAGGAGACAGTGCTTCTATGATGGAAATATTAATTTCCCATCTTCTGTGCAAAGGGCTTGTCGAAGAATTTTTTCTTCGACAAGTCCTTGCTGACGTTTTTACAAGGAGGAGAACTACTAGAAATGGAAGACTTTATGTCAATGCTACTGCCAATGTTAGAGGGCGCAAAAATGACGGTATTACTATTTTTAATTGCCATTGTGCTGTCAATTCCGCTCGGCTTTTTACTAACGCTTGCGGTACGTAGCAGTTTTAAACCACTTAGCTGGTTTGCGCAAGCATATATTTATGTGATGCGTGGAACGCCGCTATTATTACAACTATTAATTATTTGTTTCGGTTTACCGATGATTCCCGTTATTGGTGAATATTTAGTGTTAGACCGCTTCGTTGCGGCATGTTTAGGCTTTGTGCTAAACTATGCAGCGTACTTTGCTGAAATCTTTAGAGGTGGCTTATTAGCGATTGATAAAGGTCAGTATGAGGCGGCGCAAGTGTTAGGACTAAATAAATTCCAAACGACAACGCGCATTATTTTACCGCAAATGTTCCGCATTGCGTTACCATCTGTAGCGAATGAATCGGTAACATTAGTAAAAGATACAGCACTGCTATACGCGGTAGCTGTGCCAGAGTTACTACACTACGCGCAAACTGTTGTAAACCGAGACTTTACAATCGTACCGTTTTTAGTGGCAGCCGTATTATATTTAATCATTACTTTAGTATTAACAGCATTCTTCAAGTGGCTAGAGCGCCGCTTCAAGTTTGAATAGAGGTGCACAGATGGCATTAATTGACGTACAAAACTTAAAAAAATCATTTGGTCCATTAGAAGTATTAAAAGATATTTCATTCCAAGTGAATAAAAACGACGTAATTGCAGTAATCGGTCCTTCAGGTTCAGGGAAAAGTACGATGCTTCGTAGCTTAGTGAACTTAGAAACGATTGATGGTGGTACGGTGAAAATTGACGGCGAGTATTTAATTGAGCAAGGTAAATATCCGTCAACACAACAAATTAAAACCATTACTGGCAAAATGGGTATGGTGTTCCAACACTTTAACTTATTCCCACATTTATCGGTACGTGATAATTTAGAAGTAGCACCAAAGATGTTGAAAACAGAAGCGCCAAAAGCGATTCGTGCGCGTGCCAACGATTTATTACAAAAGGTAGGCCTAGCTGATAAAGCAGACGCTTACCCAGCGAATTTATCAGGCGGACAAAAGCAGCGTGTTGCGATTGCGCGTGCACTTATGTTAAATCCACAAATTTTACTATTTGATGAGCCAACATCAGCACTAGACCCAGAGTTAACGGGTGAAGTATTGAAAGTTATGAAAGATTTAGCAGAAGAGCATATGACGATGATTGTCGTAACACACGAGATGGGCTTCGCAAAAGAAGTAGCCAATAAAGTGATGTTTATGGCTGATGGTGAAGTAGTCGAAGCGGGCGAACCAAAAACATTCTTTGAAAACCCGCAACACCCACGTACACAAGACTTTTTACGTAAAAACTTAAAATAACGAAAAAGCCCATGCGCTATTTAAAGTGCATGGGCTTTTTCTTGGAAAAACAATAAAAGCAAGGTGCTCCTTTTACAAAGAGCACCTTGAATGGGCAAAAAACGCTAGCAATTACTAGTGTCTTTTGACGAAATGTAATTATCCTTTACCACATTTTTAGATGTGTAAACTTATTCTTGTTCTGGTAATAAAACAGCCCAACCGTCCGAGAAGCCATCATAAGGTTTTGCAAGCGCATCTAATGTTTCTTGAATTTCTTTTAAAATATCATAATCTAAATGCGCAGACACATACACAAAGACAGTCCAATCATTTACTTCTTCATCAAACGCTACTTCTGCAGAGAAATCAGCTTCTTCAATCGCAGCTTTAATATCATTTGCAGCTTTTTCTGAAGGCGCACCGACGAAAAAGTCGATATCGTGTAGGACGTTAAAATCTACACCTTCATCTGCAAGCTCTTGTAATACTAAGCCATCTTCGTCTTGTGGAAATGTTGTCATAGGAAAAACCTCACTTTAATAGGATTGACCTTCATTATACGTGATAGTCCGTTTTACGTCCAACGAAGTTCGACCTCTTACTTTTTTTTGAGCTTTGGGCGTAAAGATTATGTAAAAAGGATGAAATTTAAGAAAAAGCATTGTAAAATAGAAATAGTACAAAATATGTACAACTAAAATTATATTGGAGGAATGCCGATGTTGACCGGTAAGCTAGAGCGAGCGTTTCACTTAGCAGAGAAACATAGAATCGACGTAAATACAGTAACAGAATTGACCAAGATTATTGAAAGAGAAGTAAACATGCCAGGACGAGTGGAGGAAAAGGTGTTATTACAAATGCTTTCAATTCTTGAAAATAACAAACACATCTTAAAGGAGGCAACTTAATCGTTGGAACAACAAATTGAATTATACGATGATTTAGACACATTTGATTAAAGACGCTACTCAAGCAATCATTACCGAGTAGCGTCTTTAATTGTATATGTCTTTTTTGTTTTGCGGCGAAAGCCCCTTTTCTCATATAATGCCGCCAAAAGTGAATGTTTTCATCTATAATGAAGAAGGAAATTATTTTGGAGGTGGCTTACGATGGCGAATACGTCAGAACAAGCGTATTTAGATTTTTTGCAACATATTTTAGATAACGGTGTAAAGAAAGAAGACCGTACTGGCACAGGGACAATTAGTGTGTTTGGCTATCAAATGCGCTACGATTTATCGGCAGGCTTCCCGTTATTTACAACAAAGCGCGTACCTTTTAAATTAGTGGCCAGTGAACTATTGTGGTTCATAAAAGGCGATACAAATATTCGATATTTATTACAGCATAATAATCATATTTGGGACGAATGGGCATTTAAAAAATGGGTAGAATCAGATGAGTATAATGGTCCAGATATGACGGACTTTGGTCGTCGCTGTTTAGTAGATGAAGCATTCAACGTATTATACGAGAAAGAATTGCAAGATTTCTGTCACCGTGTATTAACGGATGATGACTTTGCACAAAAATACGGCGACTTAGGCAATGTATATGGCAAGCAGTGGCGTCGATGGACAGACTCAGAAGGTAATGATATTGACCAATTACAAGACGTGATCGATCAAATTAAATCGAATCCAGATTCCCGCCGTTTGATCGTCAATGCGTGGAATCCAGAAGATGTCGTTAATGCGGGGGCAAAAGGCAGTAAATCGGCACTTCCGCCGTGTCACGTGATGTTCCAGTTTTATGTAATAGAAGGGAAGCTAAGCTGTATGCTGACACAGCGTTCAGTTGACTCGCTACTTGGTTGTCCGTTTAACGTGGCATCATATGCGCTACTAACGCATTTAATCGCACACGAATGTGGTTTAGAAGTGGGTGAGTTTATCCACTCAGCTGGAGACGCTCATATTTATTCAAATCATATTGAGCAAGTAAAAGAGCAGTTATCACGCGAGCCACGAGCGCTACCAATACTAAAAATCAATCCAGAAAAAACATCAATTTTTGACATGGATTTAGAGGATTTAGTGATTGAAGGATATAATCCGCACCCAGCGATTAAAGCGCCGATAGCGGTATAATACACAAAAGCCAACTGACCTGATGTCGGTTGGCTTTTTGTGTATCATGTTGGGCGTTTCCCCGTCTACTTGTGTGCGTTTCCTTGTCTGTAAAAGCGCGTTCTAGTATTAGTAGACGTAAGAGAAATTTTAATTTTGACGGCTTTTGCTCAATGAACGCTATATATTTTTATAATGATGACGAGAGGTGATACGATGCTAATCGCAATCATTATTGGCGCAGTTATTGGTTCATTTAGTCATGTCGTTGGGGCGCATCAACCAGTCGGGCGACAATGGGCGTTTCGCCGTTCGCAATGTGATAATTGTGAGCATGTATTAACAGTATATGAATTGTTACCAATTGTTAGCTATATGTGGCAACGTGGTCGGTGTCGTCGCTGTGCTGTAAAGATTGAACGCAGCATTGTGTTAGTCGAGTGGCTTGGGGCAATGAGCGCGGCGATATTATATAATGTGTATGGTTTTTCATGGGCGTTTTTCCTCGGGGTTATATTACTTGCGTTCTTTTGTATGATTAGTGTCGCGGATTGGTATTATATGATTGTGCCGAATCAATTTATTGGTTTTATCGGTGTGCCAATCGTGCTGATTGTTATGTTTTCTTCCTCATTTTATGAGCATTTACTAGGAGGGATATTGGCATTTACGATGCTGTATACATTGCATTTGACAACTGGTGGTATTGGTGCAGGGGATGTGAAGTTAGCCTTTGTTTTAGGTAGCGTTGTTGGGGTTGCACATGTATTTACGATGTTTTTATTTGCGAGTATATTTGGCTTTTTATTTGTACTATTGATGAAAAAACGCAAAATTCCGTTTGCTCCGTCACTTTGTATGGCGACCTTTCTATGCTATAACATTAATTATTTCGAAATGCCGTGGCTTATGTGATACAGCTAGAATTACAGTGGTGAATATGGCACAATAAAGTGAAAGAGGGGGCTAGTAGCATGATTTCATTAATTGTTGCACATGACGAGCAATATGTTATCGGAAAAGATAATGATATGCCGTGGCATTTACCAGGGGACTTACAATATTTTAAAGCGCAAACAATGGGGAAACCTGTCATTATGGGACGTAAAACATTTGAATCGATTGGCAGACCATTGCCAGGTCGTCGTAATATCGTGATTACACGTAATCGTGATTACAGCGCAGAAGGGATTGAAGTAGTGTATTCGTTAGCGGAGGCACTTGCGCTAACAAACGATGCACCAGAGCAAATGGTCATCGGCGGTCAGCAAATTTTTACAGAGGCATTGCCACTTGCAACGCGTTTATATATTACGCATATTGATACGACATTTGAAGGGGATACGTTTTTCCCGCGGTACCCAGGCTTTCAGCTTATTCGTGAACAAGCGCCGATTGAAACGCCAGAAGGATATACATTCCGTTATTGCATTTATGAAAAATAAAGCGGCGAAATGACATGACATGATAAATGTCATCTTTACAGTAGTGTTACAAAGCTTGTAAAATGAAGGGAACGACAGAGAAGGATGTGCATATGAATGGGACGAATTCACATTGTAACAGATTCAACATGTGACCTTTCAAATGAAGAATTAGAGCAATTAAATATTCATGTAGTACCATTAACAATTCAACTAGGTAGTCAAACATATATTGACCGCATAGAAATTCAACCTGAACAATTTTTACAAAAAATGAAGAGTGAAAAAGAGTTGCCGAAAAGTTCGCAGCCTGCTCCTGGTAAGTTTGTCGAACTATATGAAGCGTTAGGGAAAGATGGCGACCAAGTCATTTCAATACATATGACGGGCGGTATGAGTGGTACGGTTCAGTCAGCGCGTCAAGCAGCCGATATGGCAAATGCAGATGTAACGGTGTTTGACTCACGCTATATCGCATGGGGGCTTGCATTCCAATTACGTGAAGCGGCTCGTTTACGTGATGCTGGCGCAAGCGTAGAAGAAATTATTGCACGTGTCGAACATGTACGTCAAAATACGCGTTTATTTGTGATTGTGGATACGCTTGAAAACTTAATCAAGGGTGGACGTATTGGTAAAGGTATGGGAATGATTGGGTCGTTACTCAATATTAAACCAATTGCGACACTTGACGAAGGAAATTTAGTGCAAGTAACAAAAGTACGTAGCCATAAGCAAGTTGTAAAATATTGTTTCGAGCAGTTCCAACAAGAAACCGCTGGAAAAACAGTAAAAGCAGTAGGGATTTCACACGCAGATGGGATGGGGACGATGGGACAGTCGCTGAAAGAGCTAGTTGAACAAACAGGCTTTTCATCGGTAGACGTTGCGTTCACGTGCCCAACGATTTCAACACATACAGGCCCAGGTGCAGTTGGTTTCATTTACTTCGCAGAATAATGTTCAAAGTTTCAATCCGATTTATCGGATTGAAGCTTTTTTTTCACAATTTGTACGATTGTGAAGAAAGAATCGTTTTCCGATGCCGGATTTCGATTTATAATGGAAGAAAAGGAGCGATTTGTATGAAAAGATGGCTCGTCTTTCTATTGTGTGCTTTTCTACTTACAGGTTGCTCAGTGACGATTGACCCGGCTGAGGAACAGCAGGATGACGAATATGTACCAGAAACATTCAATGCATGGCAATTAATGCAGCAACAACTGGCGGAGCAAAAAGAAGAAGCAGCACAACAAGAACTAGAAGAAAAACAGCAGCAAGCGCACAATCCTGAAAAGCCTATTCCTTTAATTGAACACCAAGAAGGAGAGGTTTTACATTATTTAGCACTCGGTGACTCCTTGACGCAAGGTGTCGGTGATGAGGAAGATCATTATGGTTGGACAGGTCGCCTGTCGGATGCGTTAATTCCATGGCCGATGATTTCAACGGTTGAGCTGGATAACCGTGGCAAAAATGGTCGCCGTAGTGATCAACTTTTAAAGTTATTAGAAAAAGGGCATTATGATAAAGAGCTGGCGCAAGCAGGCTTATTATCTATTTCAATCGGTGGAAATGACGTCATGAAAGTGGTGAAGAAAGACTTATTTGGGTTAAGCTCCACTGTACCGTTTAAAGAGGAGTTATTGGCCTATCGAGAACGCTACATTGATATTTTAGCGTATATACGTGAACAAAATCCGACAGCTCCTCTTATTATTTTAGGGTTTTATAATCCGTTTACATTGATTACCGATGAGCAAACAGATTTTCATGCACTGATGGAAGATTGGAACAATGTAATGGAAACGATGGCACTGACAGACGTCAATGCTTGCTATATTCCGATAGATGATTTATTTTTAACAAATGATGACCTTGTGTACCATACTGATTTCTTTCATCCGAATGCAGAAGGCTATAACAACATGACAACACGGGTAATTGAAACATTACAAGGGTGCGACATTGAACAAATGTCAGATGGTAGTATTGGATTTGAAAGGATGACATTACGTGAATAAATGGAAAATAGCGTTTTTTGCGTTAGTGGGTTTCATTGTACTAACGCTTGGCGGAGCGGTTGCTCTATTATTTAGTGGAGAGCAAGTTGTTACGCCACCAGCACAACAACATCAAGGGAATGTTGTTGCACTCCAAACGACAGCGCCAGAATTTGAGGCGATTGCGCGTTATTATATGCAGGATACATTAACACAGTCACCAATCCCATTTGACTTTTCGATTAACGAAACGGTTAATTTAACGAGTGAACTTGCAGTATTCGGTGTAGACATTCCAGTTGCGATGTCATTTGATCCGATTGTTCACGAAAATGGTAATATTAGTTTAGAACAACAAGGGATGAATATTGGTAACTTATCATTACCACCACAATATGTATTAAAGCTTATCGGGCAGGCTGTTCAATTTCCAGATTGGATTACAGTACAGCCATCTGATGCATCCATTTATGTTGATTTATCACGCTTAAACATTGATTCTGGCACACGAGTTCGTGCAAAGGAAATTGATTTAGCGGCAAATAAAATTCAAATCGAATTAATTATTCCAACGACGAAAGAGGGCGAATAGCATGGCAAAAGCAACATTTGCAGGCGGTTGTTTCTGGTGTATGGTGAAGCCATTTGATGAACAGCCAGGCATTGAATCTGTCATTTCGGGCTATACAGGCGGTCATGTTGAAAATCCAACATATGAACAAGTATGCAGTGAAACGACAGGACATTTAGAAGCGGTTCAAATTACGTTTGACCCTGCTGTTTACCCGTATGAAGAGTTAGTCGAGTTGTATTGGACATTGATTGACCCGACGGATGCAGGTGGACAATTTTATGACCGTGGTGAATCATATACAACGGCGATTTTCGTACATGATGACGAACAGCGCGCGATTGCAGAAGCATCAAAAGCAAAATTAGAGGCCTCTCGTAAGTTTTCAAAGCCGATTGCGGTGAAAATTTTAGATGCGAAGCCATTTTATGAAGCAGAGAGCTATCACCAGCATTATTATAAGAAGAATCCAGCGCATTATAACCGATATGCAATCGGTTCAGGGCGCGAAGCTTTTAAACAAACGCATTGGGGGAAATAATTGTGGATAACAAAGAAAAACGTTTAGAGCAACTAACCGATATGCAATATTACGTGACACAACAAAACGGTACGGAACCACCATATCGCAATGAATATGACCAACATTTTGATGAAGGTATTTATGTAGACATCGTATCGGGGAAGCCTTTATTTTCATCGCGTGATAAATACGATGCGGGTTGCGGTTGGCCAGCATTTACAAAGCCAATTGAAGCGCCGGAAGTGACAGAGCATTTTGATGAAAGTCACGGCATGCGCCGCGTTGAAGTTCGTTCAAAAACAGCGAACTCTCACTTAGGACATGTATTCCCGGATGGTCCGAAAGAACAAGGTGGCTTACGCTATTGTATTAACTCCGCAGCATTACGCTTCGTACCAGTGGATGAATTAGAAGCACAAGGATATGGTGAGTACGTATCATTATTCCGCTAACAACAGACGACTAGGCGCATTGCTTAGTCGTTATTTTTTGCAAAAAATAGGACTAACGATGAAAGGAATGGGGTATAATGCCATCGAAGACATTTTATACATACGTGTTAACGTATCGTGGCGGTAGTGTAGCAGAAGATGCGACACACTTTGCAGAAGCGGCATTTCACGATAGCCAGTTTCCGAAACAGTCGACGGATTATGATGAATTATCATCCTATATCGAGATGCTTTCTGACGAGGCGTTAACGACACGTACGTTTGATGAATTATGGGAAAGCTATGTATCAAAATACATGTAAACGAATTATCAGAAAACATAAACTTCGGACGTCAGACCACAGATTCATTGCAAAGAGCTTTATGCATCGGTTATGATAAAGAAGTACATAAAAAATAGAAAAGAGGTCATTAAATGAGCGTTCATATTAATGCACAACAAGGCGACATCGCAGAAATCGTATTACTTCCAGGAGATCCACTACGCGCGAAATACATCGCAGAAACTTTCTTAGAAGATGTAGTTCAATATAACTCTGTACGTAACGCATTCGGCTTCACAGGTACATACAAAGGTAAACGTGTATCTGTACAAGGAACAGGTATGGGTGTACCATCAATCTCTATTTATGCAACAGAATTAATGCAAGAATACGGCGTACAAAAATTAATCCGCGTAGGTACTTGTGGCGCAATCCAACAAGATGTAAAAGTACGTGACGTAATTATTGCACAAACGTCTTCAACAGATTCTAGCATGAACCGCGTAATCTTCGGTGGCAACATCGACTACGCACCAACAGCAGACTTCGATTTATTATTAAAAGCTTACAACGCTGCAAAAGATGCAGACTTAGCTGTACGTGTTGGTAACATCTTCACAGCAGATATGTTCTATTCTGACGAAGCACAAAACGAAAAATTAGCAAAATACGGTGTACTAGCTGTAGAGATGGAAACATCAGCACTTTACACATTAGCTGCTAAATTCGGCCGTAAAGCATTAACAGTATTAACTGTATCAGACCACATCTTAACAGGCGAAGTAACATCAGCTGAAGAGCGTCAAACAACATTCAACGACATGATGGTTATCGCGTTAGAAGCAGCGATTCAAGACTAGTCGTCGCAACGGTTTGAAGGTTACTAAGATTTATAAAGGGACATTCTCTTTCAAACGTGCCATGTAGAACTCACTAGACAAGTAATTGTTTAGTGGGTTTTTTCATTGTGCATCTTTTTTACATTCCTTGCAATTTTGTTGCCATTTGTATGTTTAAACGTGTATATGGAGCATTAAAATAAGCCTAAAGAATCCGTTGTAATAAGTAGCGTTACCATGATGATAACAAAAGCGAGCTCTATTAGTGTAGCGAGGAAAGCTCGTTGATTATCAGCATGTTTCCATTCCATAAAGGCGCGTAGTAATTCTGTTACGACTAAAAACGTAATAATGAGGCCGAAGATAATGAATTGCCAAAAGCTAGCGACATCGTCTGTTGTTGTGACAATGTAAGATACAATGACTAGTAAGACAGTAAATACGCCACGCATCCACCAATCGATTTTTTTGTGTGTAGTATTCACATAGTTATAAGAAAATGAGCGTGGGCGTTCAACGTGTAATAGTTTACGTGTTACATAATTAAAAAGTGTTAACACGATAAATAAAAGAACAAAAAGCAAAAGGATACTTGAAAAATCATTGTTTCCCAACTGCACGCAACTCCTTAAAAGGTAATATATGTTTTATGATAGCATATTTACTTTGTATATGATGACGAACAAAATGTTATACTGACATTTTAGGAGGAATCAAACATGAACGAAAAATTTGAAGCAACATTACGAGCAATACTATCTGGTACGAAAACATATAAAATGACGTGGGATTACTTATCAGACCAGTATTACGATGAGGCAGTAGCGTATTATGAGCAAGAGTTGGCTGAAGAAGCAGACGTAAATGTCGTCTTTGATTCGGCTTTTGAAGCAGTATATGAGGATGTATTATTTGTTGTGGCTTGTGTTGATATGGAAGACGAGCGACAACAGACGGAGGAGACGATGTATGATTTACGTATTTATGCGTATGAAGGAACAGCGTCAGCAGTTGATTTTGCATCGGCACGATTATTATTTAATTCGCTGGATGAACAGTATGGTCAGCTTGTAGCGGATATTTATGAAGTGGCCGCTTTTAGTGCGAGTGGTACAGACCAGCTAATGGATCAAATTATCGCAGCGCTTGGTGAAACAGCGCAATAGCATGGTTTGTAGAAACTGTAGGCCTATTTGGAGCAGTGAGTACGAAATATGTTTACAACGACAGGAAGCCACTATCTGAAAAAGCAGATAGTGACCTATAAAAGCGAGGCGGAGGCATTAGCTTTCGACTTCGCTTTTAGTTGATTTCCACGACATGCCGCTTGTGACGCAACCCATCGTAACAATGATTAAAATAACAAAGAGTGTGTTATGTAACCAGTTTGGCAATTGCTCCGCCTCCTTCAACGAAAAGTGTGAATGCATCATACGTATGTGTGATGCATTCCTTTTTAGTGTACCATGTATGCACTTCTTAAGGTTAAAAAAATTAACCTTGAAATTTAAAAAATAATGTTTGGAAGAACAAGTATAAGTCTATAGTTATGGTTTTTAATGTGCTATTATACCTTATAATGAACTCTTATTTTAGGTAAAAAAGAGTGGTGTAAGGAGTATGTTATGGTTGTTTTAAACAAAGAAGCATCAAAGCTTATTGATAATCGAATGAAGCGAAAAGAAAAAGAATTTTATAAGCGCATTGAAGATTTTAATTTGCAGGCGGTCGCGTTGCATAAGCGACTATTTACGAAAGTTGACCGTGAGCAGTATAAGGTGTTAAGTGACTATGTGAACCAATACATTGCACATACGCATATTTGGGATATTCGTTTTATAACGAATTTACGTGAATTTGAAGTAGCAACAATGCAAATGTTACATTTTCATTTTATTTTTGAAAAAGAGCCCCTAGACACATTAACACAAGAACGAAAAATTTATCATGGCTTATTAATACAATATCCACATTTGCATGAGTATGTGCTAAAGCAGTTTGACTTACATTATCCTCGTATGGTGGCGTTGCTTGTATAAGCGACGTCATTTATTTTTGTGTAAAAATAATGAAAAAATTCGTTACAATGAAAGAAATTGTTTTTCAAAGGGAGGAACATACAAGGAGCACGTTCAGGCATTGGTAACGGCATTACCCTATATACATGCGGCATTTAAAGGGGATGTTGCCATTGTGGTTGCAGATGCAGCAACGAAAACAGTACAAGGCTATTTGCCGAGTAGTGTGATTGATGTAAACTATCGAATCGGTCAGCGTATTAATGAAGAGGACGAAAATTTACGTAGAGCGTTTCGAGGAGAGCAGCCGGATGTAAATTTACCGAAAGAGTTATACGGGGTGGCATTTAATGCGTATGCATTTCCGATCAAAGAAGGCACGAAAATTGTAGGCGTTATTGGGTTTGCGGTGCCGATTGAGGACCGCTTACAAGTAGAACAATATATGGCGACGATGCGTGATATTATTCAGCGTTTACATGACCGTGTACATATTGTGGCAGCACAGTCACAGCAACTTGCAGCAACAACGCAAGAAATTCATGTACAATCAGAGCATGTACGTCAAGATGCGGAACGTTCTAACCATATTACAGAGGTCATTAAAAATGTATCGCGCCAAACGAATTTACTTGGGTTAAATGCCTCGATTGAAGCGGCGCGTGCAGGTGTACACGGAGCAGGTTTTAATATAGTGGCACAGGAAGTTCGCAAATTATTAATGGAAACGTCTCAAGCGACAACAGAAATTGATGCGTCATTGCGAACAATCCAACAGCATATTACGACATTGCAATCAGCGCTTGCGCAAGTGAATGAAGCAACAACAGAGCAAGCTGAAACGGTGCAAGATTTTAGCACCATTATCGAGCAGTTAAATGATTTGAGCGACCAATTACATAGTTTTATGAAAAAATATAATTGAATGACACATACAGTGATGCAAAAGTTGCTGTGTGTGTTTTTATTTCTTAATAAATTCTTAAAATTTCGATAATTTAGGATGAAGTACGTGGAAAAGCGGTATAGTAGCAGTAAGCAAACCGAACGAAATGAGGTGGGTTTACATGTCACTTGAAAAAAGAGTACAGCAGCTAGAAGAGCAAGTAGCGGATTTACAGCAGCAAATGGCGAAGCTTCAGCAGCCATCTGTAGATACAGAACGAAAAAAGCGAAAAGCAAGCGATTTTTTATTCCAAAAAGAGCCAGTTAAACGTGAGCGTAGTGAGCAGCCGGCAGTGGTGGTTGAGGAGCAAAGCGTACCAGCACCGCAACATGTGCCACCAACCGCACCAACACGTTCTTTAGAAGAACGCTTATCACAGTGGCTACCGAAATTATTTATGGTCATTTTAGTGCTGGGTGTGTTATGGGGACTTAAATTAATGAGTGATTACGGCATGTTTACAAATGGCATGAAAATTGCCAGTGCTTATGTATTATCGATAAGCATGATAGCCGGTGCGTATTGGAAAAAAGCAACGTGGCAAGCTACGGGGATTGATGCGTTGTTTGGTGGTGCGTTTATCGTCGGAATTTTAACGACAGCGGCAGCAGCTATATTGTACGGCTTGTTTTCAGAAACAGTAGCACTCGTCATTGCGTGTTTATACATTGTTTATGGCATTGCTATTGCGTATATGCGTCGCAATGAAGCACTCACAAGCTTTGTGCTCTTCACCTCGTTATTATTGCCATATTTATTAGAATATATGGATATGAGTTATCCAATTATTTTTAGCTATATCATTGTGATGTTTGCCGTCATGCAAGTCGTCATTATGAAGTATGCACAGTGGTACGCATTATGTATAGGGTTTATGATGTCAATTATCGCGACGTGGAGCTTTTCTGCGAATGCGAGCGTCATGGCGGTTATTTGTGTATTACTAATTATTATGATAGCAGTTGTGACGATGATGTGGACAAAGCAAGTACCATCAAAAGTCATTCAAAGCTTTTTACCGCTGTTATTTATTGGAGCACTTGGGGTGTGGTTATTATATGAACCACCGATTGCACTTATGCTAAGTGTAACAGCACTAATGGTCGGCTGCGCGATATGGTTGTATCGCCAAAAACAGCGTCGCGGAACCGATATTTTTATCGTCATTGCGTCACTGTTATTTGGTGCTACGTGGATGAGTTGGACATTTGATGAGCATATTTTATTATTTGTACTGCCACTCGTTAGTCTTGTATGTATTATCAGTAGTATCAAATATACATTACCACTGACAAACCGATTACATGTTGTGTTATTCATTCTCATGAGCATTGTCGTTTACCAAAATGCACGTCAATCACCACAAGACGCTTTTGACCATTTAGCATTTTTACTCGTAATTGGCTATGGTGTCATGCTTTATGAGTGGCTTGTGAAACAGCCTGAAAAGCAATGGGGCACAGTTTCAGTGAAAGAAGTTGCGAGTGTCGGGGTGCTAAGTTTAGCAATCGGCTATAGCTTTGTATTAAATGCGATGTTTAATATACCAAAGCCGTACGTAGCATTTATTATACAAGCAATGTATATTGCGCTTGTGTATGTACTACCGTCACGTTATCGTACGGTTGTATTGATATACGGCACGTTCGCGATGGCGCTACTGACATCGTTTACCGTCAGTGAAGCAATTTGGTCAGGACCATTATGGTTACATGCTGTGATGCAATTAGTTGTACTAGCATTTGTCATTGCGCTTATGTACGGTGTTTTAACGAAGGCGATCTTCCCGAAAATTCCAAAGCAAGTGTTTGTTATTGGGGCTAGTGTGTACGCACTAGCGATTAGCTTTAATTTTTTACATCAGCTCGTGATCGCTGAACTGTTTTCACATAGCGTTGAGCTCATGTGCCAAACATTTTTATTATTTATGGCATCACTGCTCAGCTTTATGCTGGCGAAGCGTTTTATGTTACCGCAAGTACGCTATATGGCACTTGCATTACTCGTTATTGCACTCGGAAAGCTAATCTTTGTCGATTTATTTATGCTCAATATTGTTGTCCGTGCGCTTCTTTGTTTAATCGTTGGTGCAATTGGCTTTGTCATTACAAGTCGTATGCGCAAAAAATAACGGGTTTACGTGACTTTTTATGCGTCTTTTCTTTCCACGTTGTAGAGAAACTGATATGATGAACATAGCGTGCAAACGTAACTGGAAAGAATGAGAGTGGTGACATTATGGAAGAGCAAAATCAACAGCCAACAGAGCCACAGGAGAAAAAAGTAGGACGTTTTTTACGAATTAAACCGTTTACGTTTATTATGTTTACGTTCTTTACGATTTTACTGACGGCTGGTTTGACCATTTTTGCTTTAACGTTTGGCGAGGAAAAAATTGTAGAAGTGAAAGTTCCTGTCGAGCGTGAAGAATTTAGCAAATTGTATGATGCATACGATGAGCTAGCAACTAAATATTATGTAGATATCGATGAAGAGAAAGCTGTGCAAGGCGCGATTGACGGCTTAGTCAGCTCACTCGAAGACCCGTATTCAGATTATATGGATGCGAAAGAGTCTGAGCAGTTTAATGCGGATTTATCATCAAGCTTCCAAGGTATTGGTGCAGAAATCCAAGCAGGTGGCGGCTATATTAAAGTAGTATCACCGATTAAAAATTCACCAGCAGAGCGTGCGGGTATTTTACCGGAAGACTTAATTTTAGAAGTGGACGGTCAAAGCTTACAAGGCTATACGGCATCGGAAGCGGTACTATTAATTCGCGGTGAAAAAGGCACAGAAGTGAAGATGAAAATTGAACGCGCAGGGGTAGAAGCACCGATTGAGATGACAATTGTGCGCGATGAAATCCCAGTAGAAACAGTATATGGCGAGTTGCTAGAAGGTGGCGTTGCACATCTGCAAATTACGTCATTTAGTGATGATACGTACAATGAACTTGTTACTTATTTAGAACAATTTGAGCAAGAAGGGATGACAAGCATCGTATTGGATGTACGTCAAAACCCAGGTGGCTATTTAAATATTGCGTATGATATTGCAAATTTATTCGTGCCAAAAGATGAAATTATTTTACAAACAGAGCAAAAAGGGCAAGAGCCTGAATTATACCCAGCAACAGGCGGTAAAAAGTATGATATACCGGTTGCCGTATTAATTGATAACGGGAGTGCCTCAGCATCTGAAATTTTAGCGGCGGCATTAAGTGAAACAATTGATGCACCAATTGTCGGGTTAACATCATTTGGTAAAGGAACAATGCAAGAAGCGGCTCCGATGGCAGATGGTTCTACATTGAAATTTACGACAGGTAAATGGTTAACACCAGAGGGCAATTGGGTGAATGAAACAGGTGTGACGCCAGATGTTGAAATGGGTTATCCAGAAGCGGCATCAATTGCTTATATTAGCCCTGATGTAGAGTTGAAGGAAGGCGCTTTATCAGAGTCGGTAAAAGCTGCTGAGCAAATGCTACAAGCAATTGGTTACGATCCTGGTACAGTAGATGGTGCCTATGATGCAGCATTAACAGAAGCTGTGCAACAGTTCCAACAAGATAAAGAACTAGAAGCAACAGGTGTGTTAACGGGCGAAGCAACAACGGCGTTAATGACAGCACTACGCGACTATTTAGAAAAAAACGACCAACAACTGAACACAGCGGTGGATGTTGTAACAGGCACATATGAAGCACCAACAAGAGAAACGACTGAAGAAGAGCAAACTTCAACAGACAACGAATAATGAACACAGCCGTCCAGCATTGCGGGCGGCTGTTTTTATACGGAAGAGGGTTAACGATATGAAAGATGTATATTTATTTAGTGGATTTTTAGGTAGTGGTAAAACATCACTTCTAACGGATGTTATCCGACAATTCAAGGCGAAAGGACTAAAACCAGCCGTCATTATGAACGAGTTGGGCAAGTTGCCATTTGACTCGCAAGCAGTAGACAGGGATGTGCCGTTACGCGAAATGCTAGAAGGCTGTATTTGCTGTTCAGGTGCAGAAAAAACAGAAGCACAAATCCAAACATTATTAATGACAGCAGAATGGGACGTATTATTAATTGAGACAACGGGTGCAGCACATCCAGTTGAAGCATTAGATGCGGTGTATTCACCACTTTTTGCTGAGCAATTAAATATTAAAGGCATCGTGACCGTTGCAGACAGTCATTTATGGCTAAATCGTCAAACGTTAACACCGCAAGTACGCACATTATTTATGGAGCAAATTCGTCATGCTCATTTACTACTTGCCAATAAAATGGATTTATTAACAGAAGAAGAGCAAGCGCGCGCCGTATTTGAAATGCAAGGCTTTAACGGCAGTGCGTTTATTTTACAAACAACAAATGGAAAAGTGCCACTTTCATTATTAGAGCGCATGGAAGCAACAGCGCAAATTCCGAAAGAACAAATCGAAGAAGCACGCATTGGCAAGCAGTTAACATTAAGCTCACGTATTGTGACGTTTGAGCGTAGTGTCACACAAGAATCATTTGAACAATGGGTACGCGAATTGCCGGATACCGTTTATCGCATGAAAGGGTATGTACCGGTAGAAGGTGTCAAACATCCGATGTTATTCCAATACGCATATGGTATGGTGCAGTGGCTACCTGAATTTATGAATATGCCACCGAAGCTTGTGTTAATTGGTGACAATATCGGTGATGTACAAGTATTAGGGATTGATCGATAGTATATACGTGAAGTGTCTGTTGTCACAGGCACTTCATTTTTTATAAAGCGGTCTGAACATGTCAAAGTCACGAAAGGTCTGATAAGTGAGGGTTTTTTCAATGTAACAGTTGTGCTACAATAGGAATGGTCATTTTCATGGTCGTGTATTATACACCTGCTAAACAGGGAAACAAGGTGTTTTCGTTGGCAGCATAAAAGAACAAACTGCTTCATATGCAGTGTGCATAGTAATATGCCAAAAAGTTAGGAGATAAAACAGTGAAAAACAAATCAATAGTATTGACGGGTGGGGGAACCGCGGGGCATGTGTCATTAAACCAAGCGATTATTCCAACGTTACTAAAACAAGGCTTTGATGTTCATTATGTAGGGTCAAAAGCGGGAATTGAAAAGGATTTAATTACGCAAGCTTTTCCAAATGATGTGACGTATCACGCGATTTCAAGTGGTAAGCTACGCCGCTATTTTTCGTGGCAAAACTTTTCAGACCCATTTAAAGTACTAGCGGGTGTGACACAAACGATGGCTATTTTACGCAAAATTAAGCCGGTCATTGTATTTTCAAAAGGTGGCTTCGTTTCAGTACCAGTTGTTATGGCAGCAAAAGCGCTAGGTATTCCAGTTGTCAATCATGAATCGGATGTTACACCAGGACTTGCGAATAAATTAGCATTACCATTTGTGTCTCATATTTTTACGGTGTTTAATGAAACATTAGCCCATTTACCAGAGCATAAAGCGACATGTACGGGCTCGATTATTCGTTCAGAGTTATTCCAAGGCTCGCGTGAACGAGGGTTAGCACGTTGCGGTTTTGATGGTACGCGCCAAGTCGTACTGATTATGGGTGGCTCACAAGGGTCTGCAATTGTAAATAATGCGGTGCGTGAAAATCTACATATTTTAACACCGCAGTTCGATGTCATTCATTTATGTGGCAAGGGGCATATTGATGAAGCGCTGACGCAAACAGAAGGCTATACGCAGTTTGAGTATGTGACGACAGAGCTTGCAGATTTATTATATGCAAGTGACTATGTCATTTCACGTGCAGGGTCAAATTCAATCTTTGAATTTTTAGCGTTGTATAAGCCGATGATGTTAATTCCGTTATCAGCGGCGAAATCACGCGGCGACCAAATTTTAAACGCTCGTTTATTTTCAAAGCAAGGGTTTGCGGTTGTATTAGAGGAAGAATCATTAACGACTGAAACATTTGCAAAAACATTTGAAGAGTTACTAGGGCGTAGTGGTCAAATTTTAGATGCGATGGCAAATGCCACACCACCAAAAACGCCAGAGGAAATGGTTGATTTAATTTTATCGTTTCAAAAGCAAAAATAAGGCGTGAAAAAGCCCTCCGATAATTTCGGAGGGCTTTTTAATATGATTACATCGCTTGTTCTTCTTCTTCGTCCTGCTGATGTGCAGTAACTAAGTAGAATAAATCTTTTGGGATTTTGAATAAGCGGAATTTTGTTTCGCCAGCATTTATTTCATCTAATAACGCGCTATGTGATTCTTCAGCAGACATCACATACGGCAGTTTTTGTGCAGCACGGATAGAACGTGCATTTTCAACACGGATACGTAAAAAGACAGTGTTGAAATCTAATTCAAAAAATAGTTCATTTAAAAATGCGATTTTCGCTTTTTCGTTATAGCCTTTGCCTTGGAACTCTTTGCCAAGCCACGTGCCTAAAAAGCCTGCATTATCTTGAACGTCATAAATAGAAATCGTGCCAATTACTTGGCCCCAATCATCTAAGATTGTGCGAGATACTGCTAATCCATTCTTTTCGTCTTCAATCAGCTGTTTCGTCATGAATAAAAACTCTTCTGGAGATTTTGCTTTATGACGTACATACGGGAACACAGAAGGATGCGACATTAACTCAAATAATTCGTTACATTCATGTAAGTCTCGATGTTTTAACATGCGAAACGCCTCCTTTATCTAGGGAAAATAGGTTTTGTAAAAATAAATGATGCGAAATTGTTAAACTGATCTTTCTAATTTCGTTTTCGTCATTCAAACCCACAGAACTAGACGTCGATACAAGTAAAAACTTGTAGTCAATCTCCCTTGTTGCTGATATGAACCTACAGTGACAGAATAGATTAGTTGTACATCTATAATATAAATGGTAGACCCCAATTTATGCAATAAAATTATATGCGGTGTACAAAAAATGCTCGTAAATGTGAACAAGTTCGGAAAAATCTGAAAAAGTGACTTTTCCATAGTTTATCACAAAATAGTCATTGTTAACTTTAGAACTTTTGGATGTCGTTTCATTTTCTATGCTATACTAAAAGTTCCGAGAGAATAATTATGAACGATAGTATTACGTCGTTGTAGGTGGTGAAATAATGGTCGTACAAAACTTTACAATTGAACAATTTGATATGATTTTTCGTCACAGTCAAGACTACGTATTTTTCATGAAACGTGAGTGTGAAAATTATCGATATATGGCAGTGAGCGACAGCGTTGTGACGCTATTTGCTCAAAATCCAGTAGGTCAACTTTTAACGGATGTCATTGATGAACATACGGTACAACATATGATCCCTTTTTATCATAAGGCAATTGAAACAGCCGAACAAACAACTTATCAAGACTATACGCACTTTCATCAAGCGCAAAAATTTGAGACGACCTTGTATCCGGTTCACCAGCAAGATGGCGACTATGTGTTAGCATTCACGAAAGCGCTGCGTTATGAACGAGAGCTAGGTGAATATTATTTATTTACCCGTTCTCTGTTTTTTAACTCCTCTTTGAGCACAATATTACTCTCAAATGAGGGGAATATTTATGAAGTGAGCTTGAAAGCGCTTGAAGAGATGGGGATTGCAACACATAATATAACAAATAAATTATTTTTTACTTTGCCGATTTTCGAGCGCATAGACGCGATAAAAATTAAAGAAGCGATTGTACAAATTAATCATGACCAATATTCAGCGTCGCTTATGGTAACATTACAAAAAAATACAAAAGAGCCGAAATACGTGCTCATTTCAATGAATAAAATGCAAGTAAGCGACGGCTTAACCGGTATATTTGTCCTTTTACAAGATGTGACAAATTACCATATTCAAACAGAGCAATTACGTTTAACATCGCGTGATTTAGCACATGTGCAGCAAGCGTTAGATTCGACGCTTGAAATGGTTGTTACCGATATAAACGGTACGATTGTGGAAGTGAATGAACCGTTTTGTCGGGGGACGAAGTATAAGCGCCATGAGCTAATGAATATGCCGATGCGTAAATTAAATTCGCGTAAACATCCGAAGTCGTATTTTAAAGGTTTATGGGAAACGGTGTTGGCCGGCAAAATTTGGCGTGGCGAAATTTGTAATCATACGAAATACGGAGAGCCGTATTGGGTTGATACAACGATTATTCCATTAAAAGATGAGCAAGGTCACATTAATCAGTTTATGTGCATTAACTTAAATATTTCTGAGAAAAAAGCGATTATGACAGAGTTAAGAAATGTCGATCGTATTTTCCGTATGATTACAGAACATACGAGTGATTTAATTGCGATTACAAATGAAGATGGCATTTTAATTTATGTATCACCATCGTACTCAAAACTTTTACAGTATTCTCAAGACGAGCTACAAGGCACGTTTTATGCAACGATTTTGCATGGTAAGAGCAAGAATCTTTGGAATAGCAAATTGTATAATGAGTTTGCAAAAGAGGGCGAGTATTCGTTTGAGTTTGAAATTGAAGGGCGTGATGGCCAAGTTTATTTAGTTGAAACGAGTTTAGCTGTTGTCCATGATCCGATGCGACCTAATGTGAGTCAAATTATGATGGCATCGCGCGAAATTACACAACGTAAGCAAAAAGAATCTGAATTAATGTATATGGCATACCATGATTCGTTAACAAGCTTGCCGAATCGTCGTTATTTAGTGCAGGAGTTTGCACAATATAAAAAAGATGCGCTGCAATATAATGAGAGCTTTGCCATCATTTATTTAGACGGTGATAATTTTAAAGGTGTAAACGATATATATGGCCATGATATTGGCGATAGCTTTTTACGTGAGTTTGGTAAGGCGTTACGTCAAAGTATTCGTATGCATGATGTGGTTGTGCGCCTCGGTGGCGATGAGTTTGCCATCGTTGTGAAAGGCTTAACGCGTGACCGTAAAATGCGTAAGGAGCAAGTGTATCAAGTGATTGCTGACATTCATGAACGTTTAGCGCAAGGGTGGCATATTGAGCGCAATCATTTTGCGCCGACATCGTCAATGGGGATTTCATTTTTCCCAGAAGACGGCATGGATTTACGACGTTTATTAGATGCGTCTGATTTGGCGCTATTGCAGGCGAAACAGCGTGGCAAAAACGGGCATTTCTTCTATGAGGATACGAAAATTTAATGTGATTTTAATGCAACTTCTCGTTGTTCCGACTACAATAAGGACAACGTGAAGTGATGAAAGCCTATCGCTGAAGCGGTAGGCTTTTTTAGATATAGATGGGTGGGGATTAAAGTGCAGCATATATTAGTAGTGGAAGATGATAAAAGTATTGCGCGTTTTGTCGAACTAGAATTGAAGTTTGAAGGCTTTAAAGTTACCGTTGTCCATGACGGGCGAGAAGGGTTAATGATGGCACAGCAGCAAGCATTTGATGTGCTACTGCTAGATGTCATGCTACCAGGATTGAATGGTGTCGAGCTATGTCGTCGCATTCGTGCGGTATCGGATGTGCCGATTTTATTATTAACAGCAAGAGATGCAGTAATGGACCGTGTGGCAGGACTAGATGCAGGGGCGGATGATTATTTAGTCAAGCCGTTTGCGATTGAAGAGCTACTTGCGCGTATTCGTAGTTTGCTACGCCGTGCTAAAAAGCATGCAGAAACGTCAGCGCCGCTACAGTTTCGTGATATTGTGATTGATGAAGAGGCGTATAGTGCAACAGTTGGTGATGAAAAATTAGAATTAACGAAGACCGAGTACGATTTACTAAAATATTTAGTAGCATCACAGCAGCGTGTTTGTACGCGCGACCAAATCCTTGAACATGTATGGGGCTTTCAAACAGATGTTGAAACGAATGTTGTCGATGTTTATATACGTCATTTACGTGCGAAATTACCACAAAGCGAGCCACCTTATATTGAAACGGTACGCGGTGTCGGTTATACGATGAGGGATTAGCCAATGCAAGCATGGATAAATCGTATGTCGTTAAAACAAAAATGGGCAGCGGTTTCAGCATTTGTTATTTTTATTAGCTATGCGTTAATGTGTACGGTTGTATTTATTTCATTAAATTCTTGGCTGAGTTATCAGGAAGAGCGAGAGGCGAAGCGAACGGTCGATGATTTAGTGGCACTTATTGATGAGCAAGGCGCGCGCCTGACGATTCAAGATATTCAAGAAAATAGTGGTTTAATGAATGCTATCGTAGACCGTAGTCAAACCGCGTATATTTTAAATATTGACGGTGATGCAGTTGTACAGATTAATAATGAAGCGCCGATTTATGAGGATACACAGCGCACATTTATTGAAACAAATGAAGCGGTTATTTTTAATCGCCCGATACAAATCGGTCCATTTTTAGGCATTTTACAAGTGTTACATCCTCTTCATGCATTTCAGCAATTAATGCAATATATTTTAATTGCGATGGTCATTGCAGGCTTTGCGGCACTATTATTATCAGCGCTTATCGGTTATCAGCTGGCGCAATATTTAATGAAGCCCATTACAGCACTGAGTGCAGAGATGATGGATATTAAAGAAAATGGCTTTATTGGACGCGCAAATGTAGTGTATACAGCGGACGATGAAATTGGCAAGCTGCTTCATGTATATGACGCCATGATGAAACAATTAGAGACATCATTTGAACAACAACAGCGTTTTGTATCGGATGCTTCACATGAGCTACGTACACCACTGCAAGCTGTTGAAGGGCATTTAGCGCTCATACAGCGATGGGGCAAGCATGATGAAGCGGTGTTAGATGAATCGATTGCAACATCGCTAATGGAAACACGTCGCATGAAGAAGATGGTCGAGGAATTATTAGCGTTAGCGCGCCGAGAGCAGGTAGATGAAGGTGGCGTTGCAAACGTCTATGAAACGGTGACGCAAATTACACAAAACCTTACAGCGCTTTATCCGAACGCACAGTTTCATATGGATTGTGATCCGCAGGTGGAAGTCGCTGTGCCAGAAAATGCCTTACATCATATACTGAAAAATATGTTGGAAAATGCGGTGAAGTATAGCGGGCAGGAACCTCACATCCATGTGCGTACTAAAATAGAAGAAAATCGCTGTAAAATTGAAGTGGAAGACAACGGCCCAGGGATTAGTGATGCACATTTACCCCATATATTTGAGCGCTTTTACCGGATTGATGATGCACGTTCACGCGACATCGAAGGCACAGGGTTAGGGCTTGCAATCGTAAAAACGATGGTTGAAAAGCATAATGGGGTAATCTTTGTAAAGTCTATTTTAGGCGTTGGGACCGTTTTCATTGTCGAATTTGATAAAAATAAGGCGTAAATTACCTTGAATTAAGACGAGTTATACGCTCTAGCGTAAAAAAATGCTTTTTTTACGCAAAACTGTTGTATTTTTTGTGAAGAGTAGTAAGATTGAAAAGGAAAAAATGTTCTTAATATTATCAGCTTAAACGCTTATAAATCGCAACGAAGCGTGGTAATATTGTAAGTGATTCATTGATAACAAAATTAATGGACTGCCTACTAAAGGCAAAATTTGGAGGTTATTTTCATGTCGAACAATGTAACGCCTGCAGGTTCTGTTTGGTCAGCTTTCTCAGGTCCAAACCTTGGTTATGTGCTTGAACAATACGAGTTATTCGTTCAAACACCAGAAGAAGTAGATCCAGACCTTGTAGCATTATTTGAACAATTTGGAGCACCTATTGTAGACGGTGTGGCTACTGCTGAAATCACAAGCGCTGGCACAGCTGTTGCACAAGCGGACTTCAAAAAAATCTTAGGTGCTGTACAGCTTGCACAAGCAATCCGTCAACACGGTCACTTAGCAGCAGATCTTTATCCATTAAAAGATCGTAAACTAGATACTTCTCGCATTGAAGAAAGCGCATACGGTTTATCAGCAGCTGATTTAGCAGCATTACCAGCAACAATCTTCTTTGAGCAAGTACCAGCTGGCGTAACAAATGGTAAAGAAGCAGTAGATTACTTAAAATCAGTTTATGTAGGGAAAATTGGTTTTGAATACGGTCAAGTTTCGAATAAAGAAGAATTTGCTTGGATTCAAGCGCAAGTTGAAGGTGGCGCTTTACAGTCTACACTTTCAAATGATGAGAAAAAAGCAGTTCTTGAGCGTTTAACACGTATCGAAGGCTTTGAGAAATTCATCCACAAAACATTTGTTGGTCAAAAACGTTTCTCTGGAGAAGGTTTAGATACGCAAGTTATTTTATTTGATGAAATTTTAAAAGCTGCTGAAACAGCAAAAGTAGAAAACGTACGTATCGGTATGGCTCACCGCGGTCGTTTAAATGTGTTAACACACGTATTAAACAAACCATATGCGATGATGTTCGCTGATTTCGCACACGTAACAAACGACTACTTCTTACCAGAAGATGGCCGTTTATCAATCACTAAAGGTTGGACAGGTGACGTTAAATACCACATGGGTGCATCTTACAACCGTGAATCAGGTATGAACGTAGCTTTAGCATATAACCCTTCTCACTTAGAAGTGGGTGCACCTGTTGTTATGGGTCAAACGCGTGCAGCACAAGACAAACGTCAACAAGCTGGTGCAGTAGACTTTGATGCATTAAAAGCATTAGGGATCATTGTACACGGTGACGCTGCATTCCCAGGACAAGGGATTGTAACTGAAACATTAAACTTTGCGCAAACTGAAGGTTTCACGAACGGTGGTACAATTCACATTATCGCAAACAACATGATCGGTTTCACAACTGAACATTATGATTCTCGTTCTTCAGTTTACTCTTCTGACCCTGCAAAAGGTTATGAAGTACCAGTAATCCACGTGAACGCTGACTCTCCAGAAGATGTTGTAAACGTAGGTCGCTTTGCAGTTGCATACCGTCAAAAATTCCAAAAAGACATCTTAATCGACTTAATCGGTTACCGTCGTTATGGACACAATGAAACGGATGATCCGACTGTAACAAACCCTGATACGTATAAATTAGTAGCGAAGCATGACACAATCCGTAAAATGTACGGTGCTGAACTTGCAGCTGCTGGTATCGTAACAGCTGAACAAGTAGATGTTTTAGATAAAGACATCTATGCAGAAATGCAAGCAGCTTACGACCACGTAAAAGAAGTTGGTAAAACAGACGAGCACAAGCACGTTGAAATGCCAGAAGAATTAAAAGTAAACTTCCCAGAAGTAGACACAACTGTAGACGCTGAGCGCTTAGTAGCAATCAACGAGCAGTTATTAAAATTCCAAGAAGGCTTCGAGCCACAAAATAAATTAGGTAAAATTTTAGCAAAACGTTCTGAAGCATATACATCAGCGAAAATTGACTGGGGTCATGCAGAAACATTAGCGTATGCGACAATTTTACAAGACGGTACAGCAGTACGCTTTACTGGTCAAGATGCACAACGTGGTACGTTCTCTCAACGTCACTTAGTGTTACACGACAAAAACAACGGTTCAGTATTCACACCGTTACACCACATTGATGGCGCGAAAGCATCATTCACTGTACACAACTCACCACTTACTGAAGCAGGTGTTGTTGGTTATGAGTATGGTTACTCATTAGAAACAAAAGATACGTTAAATGTTTGGGAAGCACAATTTGGTGACTTCGCGAACATGGCACAAGTAATGTTCGATAACTTCATTTCTAGCGCTCGCTCTAAATGGGGTCAAAAATCAGGCTTAGTCATTCTTTTACCACACGGGTACGAAGGTCAAGGCCCAGAACACTCTTCAAGCCGTATCGAGCGTTTCTTACAAATGTCAGCTGAAAACAACTGGTTCGTAGCAAACTGTTCAAATGCAGGTAACTACTACCACTTATTACGTCGTCAAGCGGCATTATTAAATACTGAAGGTGTTCGTCCATTAATCGTGGCTTCTCCTAAATACTTATTACGTCACCCACTTGCAGCAGCATCAGCTGAGCAATTAGCGACTGGTAAGTTTGAAGAAGTAATCGAGCAACCAGGCTTAGGCCAAAATGCAGAAGCGGTAGAAAAAGTATTACTTGGTACTGGTAAAGTAACAATTGACCTTGCTGACCGCGTGAAAGATGGCGAAGGGTTCGATCACTTACACATCGTACGTGTAGAGCAATTATATCCATTCCCAACTGCACAAATTCAAGAAATCGTTGCACGTTTCCCGAATGTGAAAGAAATCGCATGGGTACAAGAAGAGCCGAAAAACCAAGGTGTTTGGAACTACGCTTTAGAGCAACTTCTTGAAGTATCAGCAGGTAAGAAATTATCATACGTTGGTCGTCCAGCAATGTCTTCAACTTCTGAAGGTGACGCAGACTCACATAAAGAAAACCAAGCGAAATTAATTGCAGAAGCAGTAGCAAAGTAATATAACTATATATGGTGAGAGGTTTACAAGCCTCTCACATCTCTAACATTTAATGGTTGTTTATTATAAGGAGGAAAATGATCGTGGCAGAAATTAAAATCCCTGAATTAGCAGAATCTATTACAGAAGGTACTATCGCCCAGTGGGTGAAAAAAGTTGGTGACCGCGTAGAAAAAGGCGAGTTCATCATGGAATTAGAAACAGATAAAGTAAACGCTGAAATCATTTCTGAAGAAGCAGGCGTATTAACTCAAATTTTAGCTGAAGAAGGCGACACTGTACAAGTAGGTCAAGTTGTAGCAGTAGTAGAAGCAGGCGAAGGCGCTGCTCCAGCACCAGCTAAAGAAGAAGCTCCAGCAGCTCCAAAAGCTGAAGAAAAACCAGCTCAAGAAGCACCAAAAGCTGCAGCACCAGCACCAGTAGTAGAAGAATCAGGTGAACGCGTAATCGCTTCTCCAGCAGCTCGTAAATTAGCTCGTGAAAAAGGTATCAACCTTGCAGACGTGAACCCAGTTGACTTACAAGGTCGCGTACGTGTACAAGACGTAGCAGCACACGGTACTGCACCAGCAGCGGCTCCAGTAGCAGCTTCAAACGGTCCAGTAATCTTCGCTCCAGCAGCAGACACTGACCGCGTAACAATTGAAAAAATGTCTCGTCGTCGTCAAACAATTGCAAAACGTTTATTAGAAGTTAAACAATCAACTGCAATGTTAACAACATTCAACGAAATCGACATGACAAACATCATGGCATTACGTAAGCGTAAACAAGATGGCTTCGTAAAAGAAAACGACATCAAACTTGGTTTCATGTCATTCTTCACAAAAGCTGTTGTTGCGGCACTTAAGAAATACCCATACGTAAATGCTCAAATCTCAGGTGACGAAATTCACTTAAACAACTTCTTCGATATCGGTATCGCTGTATCAACTGAAGAAGGTTTAGTAGTACCAATCGTGCGTGATGCAAACGCTAAAAACTTCGCTGAAATCGAAAAAGATATCGCTGGTTTAGCTGCAAAAGCACGTGACAAAAAATTAGGCTTAAACGACATGGCTGGTGGTTCATTTACAATCACTAACGGTGGTGTATTCGGTTCATTAATGTCTACACCTATCATGAACGGTACACAAGCTGGTATTTTAGGTATGCACTCAATCGTTAACCGTCCAGTAGCTGTTAACGGTGAAATCGAAATTCGTCCAATGATGTACGTGGCACTTTCTTATGACCACCGTATCATCGATGGTAAAGATTCTGTAGGCTTCTTAAAAACAGTTAAAGAAATGATTGAGAACCCAGAAGATTTATTATTAAACTCTTAATTTATACATTGAAAAGCACTATCCGATTTAACGATCGGATAGTGCTTTTTTTTTGCTCTTTTTACCATAACTTAATATACGCCAGCGTTTACAGTATGACGAAAAGGTAGAAACATTATTGTGAAACAGCATATCGTCTACTTTTCTTTCGATATATTCGTTTAGATACGTACTGATTTCAGTGCATGGTCTAAATATACAAGCGTTATGAAGCTGTGAGCAGGGCATAGGTGGCTCACGTCATAAAATCAATACGGAAACATGGAAATTTTATGACCATCATAAAAAATTTTTTTGAAATTATATAAATGTCACATGTACATGTAAGAAAAGCGCTTACATTTACTGTTAAGAACGTTTCTATGTAAGAAAAATAGTTGTAATTTTCTGACTAAAAAGAAAAATTGGTTGAAGAAAAAAGGACTTTTTTATGTCAATATTGTATTTTATTACTATAGCAAATTGAATTGGAGGCGATGAATATGTTTCATTCGTATGACGCAAGTGGCTTTTATGATGAGATGTTGACGCAAAATGGTCCGAAAAAGCATTACACACCATTTTATGAACAAATTTTAAAATTGACGCACACGGAATTATATGAAAAGCATAAAGCAGCACAATCAAGCTTTTTACGACAAGGAATTACGTTTACGGTATACGGCGAAGAAGGCGGCACTGAACGCACGATGCCATTTGATTTTATTCCGATCATTATTCCAGCTGATACATGGCAAACGGTTGAAGCTGGTATGAAGCAACGCGTTGAAGCATTGAACGCCTTTTTACATGATGTGTATCATGAGCAAAAAATTATTGAAGCTGGCATTGTGCCACGTGAGTTAGTCGAACAAAATCCGTATTACTATAAGCAAGTAGACGGTGTTTCAGTTCCGCTGAACAACCATATCTTTTTAGCTGGCATCGATTTAATTCGCGATGAAGAAGGAAACTATTGTGTGCTCGAAGATAATTTGCGTAACCCATCCGGCATGAGTTATGTGTACCAAAATCGTTTTGCGATGCGCAAAACATACCCGGAATTTTTCCATAATTACTCAATTGAAACATTGGATAAAAATTTAGCAAAGATGCAACAAGCGCTTTTATCACACCGTCCACAACAATTGCCAGAACAACAAGAAGCATTTGCGGTGTTATTAACAGCAGGCGTGTATAACTCTGCTTATTATGATCATGTGTTTTTAGCGAAAGAAATGAATATTCCACTGGTAGAAGGTCGTGATTTAACGGTAATTGATGATATCGTTTATTTAAAAACGATTCGTGGGTTACAACGAGTAGATATTATTTATCGCCGTATTGATGACGATTATTTGGACCCAGAAGTATTTTTAGCAGAATCGATGCTCGGTGTACCACATATTATGAATGCGTATAAGGCAGGCAACGTTGCCATTTTAAATGCGGTGGGCAATGGCGTCGCGGATGACAAGGCGATGTATATTTATGTGCCTGATATGATTCGCTTTTATTTAAACGAAGAGCCAATCATTCAAAATGTCAAAACGTATCGTTTAGACGATGAAGAGACGCGTAATTGGGTACTGGAACGTTTAGATGAATTAGTGATCAAAAATGTCGGTGCATCAGGGGGGTATGATATGTTGATTGGCCCGCATGCAACGCCAGCGCTACGCGAAAAATTCCGCGAGAAAATTTTAGAAGCACCGCATCAATATATCGCACAACCAACAATTAAATTATCGCGCGCACCAGCATATCAAGATGGGCGCTTTTATCCATGCCATATTGATTTACGTGTATTTGTTGTACGCGGTGAAGAAACGAGTATATTACCAGGAGGCTTATCACGTGTCGCACTAAAGGAAGGCTCACTTGTCGTGAACTCATCACAGGGTGGAGGCGGAAAAGATACGTGGATTTTAAAGGAGGCAAAGGTTCATGCTTAGTCGAGTAGCAGATTCACTTTATTGGCTTGGTCGTTATGCGGAGCGTGTCGAAACAAATGCGCATATGACAACAAGTCAACTTGAAAATATGCTGGAGCACCATACACCACATATCGATACGTTTTGGAAAACATTGCTCGATATTTGTGGTTATCAAGACGATTTCCATACGCGCTATGAGCAACCGACAACGGAAGATATTTTATATTATTTAGTGAGCGATCAGCAAAATTTCAATTCTGTTGCGGCATTGATTGATAGCATTCGTTTCAATGCGAAAAATGCCCGCAATTGCATTCCGAATGGCTTATGGGAAGAATGGAATACATTTTATTTAGCGATGATGCAGCAGCCGTTAACGCAACCATATACCGTACTTAAAACAACAGAGTTTTTAACGCAACTTCGCCGAACAGCATTAACCGCTACTGGTACGATTGATTCGTTAATGACACGTGATGAAGGCTTTCAATTTATTAAAATCGGTAAGTGGATTGAACGCTCTGAAAAAACAGCACTTATTTTACTACGTATGTTAGAACAACAAGATACATTAACAACCGATACAACAATGGCGACAACATTACAGCTAACGAATGCGTTAGAAGAGTATGCCCGTCGTTTCCGCAGTCGAAAATCCGAAGATATTATTCAATTTTTAGTGAGTGATAGTAAATGTTCACGTTCAGTGACGTACGGCATTCGCAAAATTAAGCGCACAGTATTAGATATTGAACAGGAAACATTACAGCCACACTCGGAGGACTTGTTATTTGCATTAGATGAGTTAGAAGCACTGCTTCAGCAAAATGCACACAATATGACAGTCGCTGAACGGAAGGAATGGGTTGCGACAATTCATACAAAATGTATGCATTTAGGACCTATTTTCTCAAAGACGTATTATTTAACGGTACCAATGTTAGTCGAATGACTGCCGACCAAACAAATGAGCCAATAACAGCAAAGGGGTCGCATTATGAAGTATGAAATTATCCATACAAATATTTTTAAATATGAAAGTCCAGTAGAACAATCGCTCAATACGATTCGTTTGAAGCCACGTAATAATGAATGCCAACGTTTAGTATCATATAACGTGAAAATTAATCCAGTATCACTAACGAAGGAGTATTTAGATATATGGCGCAATCATGTCGAAAATTTCTTCATCGCAGGCAAACATGATGAATTATCGATTGTGTCGCATTCTGTCGTGAGTGTACAAAAGGCACCTTATGTTTATCAACTACAATTTTCTGAGGAGATGCGCAATATTTTTTATTCGCAGCTGTTCCATGAGCATTACTTAGCATATTTAATGACGTCACAATATACGACGTTATCGGAAGCGCAACTACAGCAAATTTTGCGCATTGTCGGCTCGCCGAAAAAAAATCCGGTGAAGTTTGCATGTGATTTAATGACATACTTATACCACACAATGACATATGATCCGGAAGCAACCGATGTAACGACGACAGCACAACAAGCATTTGAATTGAAGCGCGGTGTATGCCAAGATTACACACAAATTATGCTAGGGGTGTTGCGCCACTGTGGCATTCCAGCACGTTATATTAGCGGCTATTTGTATGTAGGTGAAGGTGATGATTTAATTGGTGACGTTGCGACACATGCTTGGGTCGAAATTATGGTGCCTGGTATTGGCTGGGTAGGCTTAGACCCGACAAATAATGTAGAAGTGCTTGAAAATCACATTAATGTGTGTGTAGGACGTGATTTTCGAGATGTATCACCAGTAGAGGGTGTGTATCAAGGCGGTAATAATACATTAGAGGTAACGGTTGAAGTAAAGCAAATCAAGCATTTATAAAATTATATTATAAAAGTAATAATTTGCCTTATATTGTGCTAGAAAGAATGAATACATTACTTACTTTTGTAACTTATGTATGACAAAAAGCTGAATTGACGCAATTTTAAGACATTCAATAAAATTGAAGTTTTTTGAAAAATGACGTTGACATTATATTGTGAATATTATACTATCGAGATAACTTAAATATTAGATGCCTCACAGCTTGTGAGGTAGAGGCGCGGTTGTTCAAGAGCCATAACAGAGTATGAGGATACTATGACGTTATGAGGAGGGGACATCGCCGAAGCAACTATTACGTCCTCACGTAATTGCGCTGGGTCTGCAGTGAATAATTGCAGGACTGTCTTAATGATTGTACCAAATTCATTAAGTTGAGCTATCTCATTAGGGAAAACGTGGCATAACGCAGGCAAAATATGCGCGACCTAAGAGTACCATTTTCTTAGGTCGCTTTTTTCTTGATTTTTGTCTGATTATTCGTAATAAAAGGGGGATTTAGAAATGTCTAAAAAGTATGGGCTTTTCATGTTGATGCTACTGTTATCGGTTGTATTAGTAGCGTGTGGTTCGGATGAGGAATCATCGTCATCATCAGATGATAATGTATTAAAAGTAGGACTAGAAGCAGGGTATGCGCCATTTAACTGGACGCAAAGCGACGATTCAAACGGCGCAGTTGCCATTGAAGGTTCAAAAGAATTCGCAGGTGGTTATGATGTAGAAATCGCGAAAAAAGTAGCCGATAAATTAGGGAAAGAGCTTGTCATTGTAAAAACAGAATGGGATGGCTTAGTACCCGCATTACAATCAAACGTTATTGATGTCATCATTGCAGGGATGTCACCAACAGAAGAACGTAAAGAAGCAATCGATTTCTCTGATACATATTACGTATCAGATTTCGTGATCGTGACAAAAGCAGGCAGTGAATATGCGAACGCTAAAACGTTAGCCGATTTTGAAGGCGCAAAAATTACAGCACAATTAAACACATCAAACTATGATGTGATCGACCAAATTCCAAACGTTGACAAGCAAACAGCGATGGATAACTTCCCAGCAATGCGTGTAGCGATTGAATCAGGCGTTATTGATGGTTACGTAGCAGAGCGTCCAGAAGCGATTTCAGCTGCAGCAGCAAATGAAAACTTTGCGTATGTAGAGCTAGAAGATGGCTTTGATGTAGAGGAGTCACAAATTTCAGTAGCAATTGGTGTACGTAAAGGTGACGAAAACTTAGCAGCGATGAATGAAGCGTTAGCAGAGATTTCTGAAGAAGACCGTCAAACTTTAATGGAACAAGCAATTGCGAACCAACCAGCAGCACAATAATGCATAAAGGAGTCGTCTGCGTTTTGTGGACGGCTCCTTTGTTAAGTAATGATGAATAACAATGCCGATGATTGGCATGATGGAGGCTCCAACAATGAGTTTTGAAATTATGATGGATATTTTGGTCAATAACTGGCCGATGTTTTTACGCGGTGCGGGAATTACGCTTGCCATTGCCATTATTAGTACACTAATTGGTTCAGCAATTGGGTTCTTTATTGGTATTATGCATACCATTCCGGTGAAAAAGCGTTCGTTTAAAAGCGTTGTACTCAAAATCTTTAACTTCTTATTAACATGCTATGTAGAAATTTTCCGTGGTACGCCGATGATTGTACAAGCGATGGTCGTGTTCTACGGGTTAGCCGCATATGGTTTAGAATTAGACCGCTTCGTAGCGGCACTTGTAGTTGTTGGTTTAAATACAGGTGCATATATGGCGGAAATCGTGCGTGGTGGTATCGTTTCTGTTGACAAAGGGCAGTATGAGGCAGCGCAAGCAATCGGGATGAACCATTTCCAAATTATGATTCACGTTGTGTTACCACAAGTAGCGCGTAATATTTTACCGGCAACGGGTAATCAGCTTGTGATGAACATTAAAGATTCAGCGGTATTAAATGTTATTTCAGTAACAGAATTATTCTTCCAAACGAAATCAATTGCAGGCGCAACATTCCGTTTTGCAGAATCATTCTTTATCGCATGTGTCATTTACTTCGTCATGACATTTACAGCGACGCGTTTATTACGTTTAATGGAGCGTAAATTAGATGGTCCAGATGCGTATAAAGTTGAAAAGAAAGCAGAAATGTAGGTGAAACGAATGGAAACAGTGATTGATATCAAACATTTAAATAAAGCATTTGGACAGCACGAAGTATTACGTGATGTAAACTTCTCCGTTAAAAAAGGGGAGGTTGTTTGCTTAATTGGGTCGTCAGGTTCAGGGAAATCAACATTGCTACGTTGTATTAACTTACTTGAGACGCCAAACGCAGGGGAAATCATTTTTAATGGCAATAATATTTTAGATGATAAGCACGAAGTCGAAGCATATCGTACACATTTAGGTATGGTGTTCCAGCAGTTTAACTTATTTAACAATATGAATGTATTAGCCAATTGTACGGTTGGGCAGCGCAAAGTATTAAAGCGTGACCAAGCAACTGCTGAACAAAATGCCAAAAAATATTTAGATATCGTTGGAATGGGGCAGTATATTCATGCAAAGCCACGCCAATTATCAGGTGGTCAAAAGCAGCGTGTGGCGATTGCACGTGCATTAGCGATGGATCCAGAAGTCATGCTGTTTGACGAGCCAACATCGGCACTAGACCCAGAAATGGTCGGCGAAGTGTTAAAGGTCATGCGTCAGCTAGCAGATGAAGGGCGTACGATGTTAATTGTGACGCACGAAATGGAATTTGCGAAGGAAGTATCGGACCGTATCGTCTTTATGGATAAAGGGGTTATTGTAGAAGAAGGGCATCCTGATGATGTGTTAGTAAAACCGAAGCATGAACGTACGAAGGCATTTTTAGCGCGTACATTAAAATAAGGTAGAGTTGTGATGCATTTTGCATCGCAGCTCTTTTTCTTTTTGAAACGCCCGTGCTACACTAATGGATAAGAGGTGAAACGCATGGCACAAATGTATTGGGAAACAGAAGGGGACCGCGCAGCAATTTATGAAGCGGTTGAACGATGGAAGGAACAGTGTTTATATAAAGATGGTTCATTATGGACGAATGCACCGATTTGGACAGCCGAAAACTTACAGCACTTTTATGAACGTTTAACGAAAACACCACTCGTGGATAAACGCTCATTTGATGAGAAGTTACAGCTCCAGCTAGCTGGAGCACCGCAGTCCATTTATCAATTAGCAATCGAAGTACTGTATATTTATTATTTATTTCCATATAGCGGCTCTGTCCGTTATGAAACGAAATTGCGTAAACTAAACGATGTCGCAGCATGGGGCAATATACCGTTACTAGAGCAAGAGGATATGCTACAGGCGCTAAAGCTAGGGCTTGGCGCAACCGGTACATTTTACAATACAGCAAAGTGGCATGAAATTATTTATATTGTACAAGTAGCACTTGGCTTCAAGGAAGTGCCAGCCTCAGAGCGCCCAGCCATTTTGCGCCGACCGGAGAGCGATTTAAAGCGCGTATTGGAGCAAGCAAAACAGTTCGCTGAAAAAAATGTACAAATGCATCATATTTTAGCGCATTTACTCGCGCCTCATTATTATGAATGTATTGCGAGCGGTAGCCATAAAGAGCAAATTGCCAATGCATTCTTTCAATATATTAAGCATGCCGAGGAGGATATTGACCGTAAGCTCTTTGATATTCGCCAAGCATTAGAAGAAGAAGGTACATATACACCCGTTCACTATTATCACAATGCGGAGCTATATGAGCGCTGGCAAGCAGGCAGTGTCGTACAAGAAGACAATATCCGTTATGAAACGCCAACTGAACGTGATTGGCTTGCGGGTTTAGTATTTGATGATGAAGCAGGTGTGTTAAAGACGCAAATTGACAGTGCGTTAAAAAGTGGTAAACATATTATTTTAACGGGCGCACCTGGCACCGGGAAATCAACATTAGCGAAGCGCATTTGTGATTATGCGAATATGCCATACACATTGACGACTGCTTCGCCAAGTTGGACATCTTATGATACGCTTGGCGGTTATCACCCGACACGCCAAGGTACCTTGACATTTCAGCCAGGTATTGTGCTAAAAACAATTAAGCCGACTACCTCTTGGCTCATTGTCGACGAAATTAACCGCACGAACGTTGATCAAGCATTTGGTGCATTATTGTCGGTGTTAGCAGGAGATAGTGTAACCTTGCCATACGAGCATGATAATGGACGAGCGATTACGATTCGTCGTGCGGAAACGACGGATTTTGCTGCGGAAGAGGATTATATCATCCCATCGGATTGGCGCATTATTGGCACGATGAATACACGCGACAAATCATCGTTATTTGAACTAAGCTATGCTTTTATGCGCCGATTTGCGTTTATTCCTGTACCGATTCCGCGTGTGATTACAACATCCTTAATGGAGGCGTATTTACGGGAATGGGCATTACCGACAACACTGGCACCACTGCTTGCACAGCTATGGCAGCATATTAATACAGTGCGCAAAATTGGTCCGGCGTTAATGGAAGATGTAGCGCGTTATTGTGCACAAAGTGGGCAAGAAGATATTGCCTCTGCGCTCATTTTATATGTGCTACCACAATTTGAAGGTGTGCCACCGCACCGTCTACAAGCGTGGCTACAAACATTCGCGACCGATTTTGATGATGTTGTCGCAATCGATATACTTTCAAGTTTTTGTGAAGACTTTTTTGAGATGGAGCCATTATATGAAGCATGAGGTGCTAGTCGATGAAGTACTGCCGTATTTAGTGACGTATTTACAAGACGGTCGTATACAGGCGGCAGCGCTAGTGGAACGCATGCCGGCAATTGATAGCATCGACCACGTATTACAAATTGCGATTTGGAAACAGCGCGAGACGCATCAGCTCCTTCACGCCTTACCGGATGCGATGCGAGAGTTACGAACAGGGCGTGATGAGCGACAAACACACAGCCCACATATTCGCGGCGCGATTCATTGGCAGCAAACGATTATTGAGCAAGTCACACAGTCACGCCAACATTATGTGTCGGTAGAAGTGACACACACACAGGATTTACCTGAAAATAATGTGCTGTTTTACGTAATCATCACGCTTGCGCAGTGGCTAGCGCGTGACAATTTTATGCAACGCTTTGAAACGCGGAATTGGTATGCTCCGCTAAAAGAGGCATTGCCACAGCTTCAGCAAGCCGCAGTGCATTTACGTACAACGCTGAAAAAGCGTGTCACACAACGTCAATTACAGCGCGTACAACAGCATCGTAAAATGTATTATCGCCTTGCCGCTACATTATACGTGCAAATTTGTGCAATTGAAGATGAACAGTATGATGCTTATGTGTTGCGTCAAGCATTGTATGAGCATTTAATTGTCCCAACGAATGAAGATGTATTGTTTGAGTGGTACTGGCTTGTGCAAATTTTAAAACGGCAGCAACAGCTGACAATGCATATGGCGACGAAACATACACGTGCGTTAGCGAGCTGGCATACCGTGCAGCATGACGTCGCTCTTTATTACAACAATGCCGGCTCATTGCGCACACAGTTTCAAACATTGCTGCATGAGCTAGATGGTGACCATCCGTATGTAACAGCTACGCGTCAGCAAGCAATACAGTATAACGAAGCGGCGTCCGTATTTTTTCAGCGGAAGCCGTCTCAAATTGTGTGGCGCGGGCGACCGGATTTTATCATCGAATATAGCGACCGGGAAACGAATAAACTAGTCGCGCTTGTGATTGGTGAGGTGAAGTATACCGTAGATGAGGCATATATGAAGCAAGGCTTACAGGAGCTATTAATGTATATGCATCATGTAGCAACAGATGCTGACGTACGGATTTACGGTATGTTATGTGTGGCGGCACATGACGGGGCTAGTACCGGCAATGTTCAAATTGTCTCGCCATTATCGTCCCAGCCCTTTTCGTTGCCATTTGAAGAGTAAACGGCGTCTGAGAACGATTTCTCGGACGCTTTTTTGTATCACAAATAAAGCTATACCTTTTTTGCTAAACGTTTAGAATAAAAATACAAATTTTTATACGTCGTTCGTCTATGTATATAGGGGAGGTGATAAGCATGTCATTTGAAGAACAGTATGATACGCATTTTGATGAAATTTTTCGCTATATTTTTTATATGACGGCTAGTAAAGAGCTAGCAGAAGATTTAACACAGGAGACTTTTATGCGTTTTTACCGCAGTGACTTTCGTGGGGAGAGCAGTGTGCGCACATATGTCCATCAAATTGCACGGCGTATTGTGTACGACCATTTCAGAAGGAAGAAACTCATTCAATGGTTACCATTTACACAGAAGCATGAACAAGTAACGACAGCACTTGAAGATGTGCTTATCATAAAAGAGGAGCACGAACAGTTATATAATGCGTTGCAGCAATTAAAGCTATCGTATAAAGATGTGCTCATTTATCGTAAACTCGAAGGCTACTCGATTCAGCAAACGGCACATATTTTAGGGTGGTCTGAAACGAAGGTCTCGAATACACAGCGTAGCGCGATGAAACAGCTACAACTACTGCTAGGAGGGATGCAAGATGAAGCATGACGACATGTGGAAGAAACTACAGCAGGTAGAAGCGGATGAGCAGGTGAAAAAGCGTGTGTATATGAATATTACGAGTAAAAAGCATCACGTAAAAAAACGTACACCACAGTTTGTCGCAGTAGCAGCCCTTTTCGTTACATGTTGCCTTATATGGCTCACGATAATCAATCCAGAATCTACAATGCCTCCACAAGCAAATGCAACAACGATTGATGTATTGTACAGCATGGATGCACCGAAAGAGGAATGGTTGTTACCACCTTCTAAACTACTGTATACAGGTCTTGAGAAAATTGACGACGAACAGCTCATTCACTTATTAGAAAGAATGATGAAAGGGCAACTGCAAGGGGATACAGTCGCACCTGAACGCAAGGAAGCGACCCTTGCAGAAATGTATCTATATGCTGTAGGGCGAACAGCGACAACAAATGAAGTATTTGCCATCAGTGATACGAAAATTTATCATCTCAATACAGGGAAGCTCTATCATCTATCTGAAGGAGATATTGATATTTTTTCATTGTTACTCACGCCAAACCATCGCATTATATGGATATGGGGTTTATATATACTGCCAATGTGGATGTTACAGTGGTGGATTAATCGACAGTATAAACGCATGAATCGTCCGCGCTTTGATGATAAACGGGCATACCCACGCGTATCAAAAGTACAGTATTATACACATAAAACATTATTAATTGCCCCACTTATTTTATTATTTGGTTTATTATTTTATACAGACTTAGCGCCACAATCAAAGTTATTATTTTTACTAGCATGTTGTATTTGTGTGCCCATTGCTTATTGGTTATTACTACGCATGTGTCGCGATGAAATGGATAAGCGTTATGAGACCATTCAATTTGTGGGCATTGTTTTGGCATCGTTATTGCTCGTTTTCACGATATTATAACGTCATGTAGTAGAACGTAAGTGACAAAAAAATAGACGAGCCCCAATCGTTTTATCATAAGCGAATAGAGACTCGTCTGTATCATTGTATTCAATTTGTGTGACTTATCGTCTTGAATTCCATTCACCATAAATAAAGAAACAAATAATCACGCCAATTGCTAGCGCGTAAAACCATTCTGGTACGCTGCTAATACCTGATAAATATACGATTTCAATCACCTCATATATATTTTATCAAAAAATTGCATTGTTTCCTGTATTTTTCCCCACAAAGTATGTAAAATCGTTTAAAATAAGGAGTAGAGTTTTGTGCTTTATTGCGCATGCAAAGTGAGGTTAGACAAACAATGTTACATTTAAAATGGAAAGATGCGCCAACGCTTCGTACAGTGAAGTGTGTACATACAAACGCATCGAAATATTTAGTGTCGAATGTATTAACAGTCGGTCAACAATATGAAGTGAAAAATGAAACGGAAGAATTTATTTTCGTTATCGATAACACAGGAAAAGTTGGCGGGTTCTACAAAGAATACTTCGAGGAACTATAATATAAAAAAACGCTCTCGGGTATATGCGAGGGCGTTTTTTTTATGTATGGACGATAAATCGTGTGGACATATTAAACTGCTTTGTCCATTTGCTCGACAATTTTATAATTGCGATGGTTGACAACCGTCATTTCATTTGGAATTTCATGCATCACTAGCTTGAATGAATCTTCAGTTAGCTCAACAAGCACGGAGTTATCATATAATTTCTGTACCGTACCTGCTAAATCTAAATTAAAGCGTGTAAATGTAATGTGATCCCCGACTGCTGCTTTTACCATAATGAACATCCCCTTTTGTGAAAGTGTATATTTTTATTTGAACACTATACCCAAATAAAAGTTGGTTGAAACAAATTATGAAGTAAATAGCTAAAAGTTTCCAAAAATTTGTTTTGTAATTACAGACAATTCTAATATTTTAAATGTATGAATGTCAAGCATATGTGCTATAAATTATGGAAAAATAAAAAATTTACATATTAAATAGATTGTAAAGAATTTGTTAAATGTACAAAAAAACGCTAGAAGGCGTATATTTTTCCTTCTAGCGTTTTAAGGCTGTTGTCGTTTTGCCATGCGTGATAGCGGGGCGTCAGACGTATGCAATTGTAAGTTTTTCTTCGTTTCAAGCTGTTTGCGTTCTAGTGCGATTGTATCTTGAATATTGGCCAATAGCTGTGTATGTGTATCGTAAATATCGCCGCGTTGTGCAAGTGCCAGCATTTCTGGATTTTTCGTTTCAAGTAGATTGCTAATATCATCTAGTTGCGCATGTTGCCGCAGTGATTTTTGCTGTTCGTGTAACGTTAACGTTAAACTAATTTGGGTTTTCCAAATGGGAATGGCCGTTTGTACAGAAGTTTGAATTTTATCAGCAAGCGTGCGTGATGTTTCTTGAATTAAACGAATTTGTGGTGCATTTTGGATGGTCATCATCCGTGCCATTTCCAAATCGTAAATACGCGCCTCAAATCGTTCAATTGCCGCATACCAATCTTTTAATTGTTGCTGCGCCATTGGGTCCTCGCTACGTGCTACATCCGCTTCTAACTGCGGGATATATTCATAAAGTAAGTCATTGCGTTTAATTTCCGCCGCCGCAATATATAAGTTCAGTGCATCAAAATACTGCTTATTTTGTTCAAATAATGTATCTAACATCGTTAAGTCACGAAGCAGCATTAGCTTTGAGCGTTCCAGTTGAATCGCAAGGCGGTCAATTTGAACGCTCACACGTTTATATTTACTCATCAATTGCTGTACAGGCGGAGGAGACTTTTTAAAGAATTTCTTTAAAAAGCCTCCTTGCTGTGGCTGTAACGATTGTGGGTTAATTTGTTCAAGCGTGTCCGTTAGCTGCTCTAATACATTTGAGACACCAGTTTGTTCTTTACGCTGAATTTGGGCAAGTAAATGATTGGAAAAACGAGAAAGTGCTAACTGGGCATCGGAACCGTATGCGAGCATTTTTTCGAAGTTTAAGACGTCAATCGTTTCAGCGAGCTGTTGTGCTTGTTGTTGCTGTGAAGCGGGGAGCGACTCGACTAATAGTGGTCGCTCCTCGCGACTTTTCGTTGGGCTAGGCATGCGTAGCATCTCATCTAGTCCGTCAAATGGCTGTTCCATGTCGCATCACCTACTCTATATCAATCGTTTTTTTCTTTTGCTCGGCCATGCTTGTCGCAAAGTCAATTTCGATTTTTAAATGTTCAATGTCATTTGCTAACACACTTTTTAAATCGCCTTCAATCGTTTCATGCATCAGTTCAATTGTTTGCTGTGTTTGTTGTAAGGCCATTTTCACCTCGGCATCTTTGAATGGCTGAGATGTTAACAGTGTATATTTCTCAGTAAGTGTCACCGCGGATTCTAAGTGTGCATAGAAAAATTGCTCTGCGGCATAAAAGCGGCGCGGGTCTTTTTTGACCGTTGCAATAATGCGTTTCCCGATACGTCCAATTTCTAAAATTTTCTTAAAGGATGTTACTGAACGTACACGTAAATACTGTTTTTGAAGTGCTGCTAAACGTTGCTGTGCAAGTTGTAGCTGTTCTTCTATATGATGATATTCCGCTTTTGTTAGACCGAATAGTTGCAATTGCTTTCTTTTTTGGATGGCTTTTATCATGGAAGCGGAGCCGATATATACCACGGCCATCGAGAAAAATGTCACAAATGCATTGATATCAAAAAAGAGGACCGACGCAGTTAATGCTAAAAAAGATAAAATAAAACTCGTTGTATGTCTCATGACGAAATGTCCTGCATGTAACATATAAGAGCGCCTCCTTAAAATAGTGTTCTTGTATATTTTACGTGAATGCGCCAAAAAAGTTTCATAATATGCTTCATTTTTCAAAAAGAAGTAGCAAAACATTTCATTTATGTGAACGAGAAATCGGCGTAAGTTACGGTTATCGCAATATTAGCCAATCCGTTTTATGAATCAAGACGTTCATTTTGTAAGTCGGTAATTAGCTCATTAATCGCGTTTAGCACTTGTTCGGATGCTGCTTCTAATGTAGCTAAATGTTCCTCTGCCTGCTCGTTGCGATGTGCGTGAAAGCTTTCTGCTGCTGCTTTAGCAGATTGATGAACTTGTGCATGATGCGTATCCATTTGTATATACGCAGGATGGCTTTTAAATTTTGTCACCGTTCGTTCATCTGTATACCATTTGCCAAGGCGACAATCTTTATGCGATGACACGGAAGCCGGTTCAATCGTTTCAAGTCCCATAAACATATTATAGACACGCCACTTCCATAAAATATGGTCAGCTTTGGATAGTTGTAATAGTGCAATACTTGAGAGTTGTACTTTATTATTGTCAATAACGCGTAAACGGAATTGGTTAATTTCTTCGCCAAGCCGATGAATACCCATCGATGTATCTTCACCATAGCCGCGTACATCATCTGAAAGCGCCGCAATCTTATTCATGCTTGTGGAAATTTCATCGACCGCTGCCGCTTGCTGTTCGGCAACCGCTGCTGTTGTTGTCACGTCCATACTAATATTTTCAATCGCGTCGACAATCGTTGTTAGCACAGGCAGGGAATGTTTAGCATCCATTGTTGCTTCGTGAATAATCGTTTTCGTCGAATGAATCGAATTGGACACTTCATTTGAAAAGCGTTTTAAATGGCTCACATTTGTACGTACTTCATCCAGTGCTGTAACCGTACTTTCTGCAAGTTTACGTACTTCTTGTGCTACAACAGCAAAGCCTTTACCATGCTCGCCAGCACGAGCTGCTTCAATTGACGCATTGAGCGCTAGTAAATTGGTTTGGTCAGCAATGCCGTTAATCAGCGTCACGACAGATTCAATATCTTGCACGCGTTTTTGTAAATCGCCAAATGTCTCGACAATGGTTGTAAACGTATGCTCTGTTTTAAAAATATCATTTAATGCCGCTTCGATTTCTTGCTGACCTTGTAGTGCAAGTTGAGCAGAATCAGCTGTGCTTTCTGAAATACGTGTAGATGTACGCGCGACTTCTGAAACGGCTGCTGACAACTCCTCAGTGGCACTTGCTGTACGTTGGATTTGTGCATTTTGCTCATCTAAACTTTGAAGTAAGTCTTTCATTTGCATAATACGTGCATTCGTATCCATTAAATCTGAAATTTCACGTACGACATGTTCAACGATACGTTCGGTCATCAGCTCGATTAATAATTGCTGGTCGATATTAATGGCTAGTTGTAAAGAATGGACGAACGGTGTTGCCTTTGATTTTCGTTTTACATGCAAAATATTAATGAGGTCAAAGCCAAATTGGTTAAAGACGACAAGTAATTTGCCAGGTTCAAAGTGATGCTTACGGAATTGATAAAAGAAACTTAATGTTTTTTCAACATACATATTATCACGCTCATGTCCGAAAAAACGCTCAATATAGCGTGTGATACTATCACGGTCAACTGGATTTTTCGTTGATGCATGAATATATGCAAGTCGTTCATCGAAATCATTCACCAGCTGCTGTAAAAACGGTTCGACGATTGGTGAGATATGTTGAAGGTTTGCAAAATCAAGAGACTGGAATGAATTGAGTGCTAACGTTTGTTGGAAACGACCATGTGCGTGTAAATCAGTTTCATGTAATAGGTTATGTGAAAATGGGCTCTCTTTCGATTGGAAAAACATCAATAAACACTCCTTTAGTATTGTGTGAAAAGGATTACTCTTTGTTATTATGCCTATTGTAACATAGCGATAATACGCTTCAATAGAACAATTTCAAAACTTTTGATACAATAAGCATCAGCACAATTTAAAGGGGTAAGTCAATATGTATGAGTTAATTGTAATGGAAGCAGACTATGAGCCATGGTGGCAATTTGATGGTTGGGAAGAATATATAATAGAACGTTTTCAATTTGAAAGTGAGCAAGAGCTAGAACAACATTTAACACTACTTTTAAATGTATATCGCTCAAAATATCCGCATGAAGAATGCCGTCAAAATATGTTTTATGCATTTTGGCATGACGATGAACAATTTTTCTGTGATGCGTGTGATGACGATGCACAGCTTTATCATGGCATTATTGTACAGCGCGCACCATTGGAAACTGAATAATCGAAACTGCGCGAATGTTTCACGAAATGATGAAAAGTGAATTGACAATTATAAGGGAAATGCTATAATTAAAATAACAAGTGAAGGCAATACCGGTAAAAGACAGATGGTTCACATATTCCAAAGAGTGATCGCGTTCGTTCGGTACTCTTCGGAATATGTGAATTTTTTCATGTACATGAAAAAATCATATATTGCTAACATTTATTTTTGGAGGTTTTCTCACATGAAACAAGGTACAGTAAAATGGTTTAACTCAGAAAAAGGTTTCGGATTCATCGAAGTAGATGGCGAAAACGACGTATTCGTACATTTCTCAGCAATCCAAGGCGAAGGTTTCAAAACTCTTGACGAAGGTCAAAAAGTGGAATTCGAAGTTGTTGATGGCAACCGTGGTCCACAAGCTGCTAACGTAACTAAACTTTAATTTTTATAATTAAACTTATTTTCGTTAAAATGAAGGCAAAGCTAACAGCGCGTTAGCTTTGTTTTTTTTTTGTGCACAATTAGCTCGCTACACCTATAGCGACTTATGACGCCGTTCGATATAATAAACAAGATAAATGAAGGAGGGTTTTACAGCATGAAGAAGTTTTTGCTCGCAACAACAGCTGTTGCGACGTCAGCAATGCTGGCGTTTGCACCGACAGCACAGGCTGCGACGTTTCAAGATATTGGCTCGTACAATGCCAATACGCAAAATGAAATTACAACGCTTGCAGAGTTAGGCATTATTAAAGGTGTGACGGCAACAACATTTCAACCGAACAACGTGATTAAACGTTCACATGTCGTGAAAATGTTAGGTCGTTTTTTAGTGAATCAAGGATATGCGACAATCCCAGCAGATGCTGCGACAAAGCAACGATATACAGACGTATCACTAAAAGGGGCCGATAAAGAGCTGATTCAGTACGCGGCGGTTGTAAAAGATTACGGCGTTTTTAACGGTACAAACGGCGCGTTAAACCCATCAGGTGAGATGAGCCGTCAAAATATGGTATTAGTGTTAAGTCGTGTTGTTGATGCAATTGAACAACAGGAAAACACATTATTACGTATGGCAGAAGGGAAAACAGCGAATGTTACAGACCTGGCGAAAGCAAAGGCGGAATCGCGTGAGCTTATTCGTGCATTTAGCGCACTAGGTTTATCAAACACGACGACATTCAACCCGACAAACACAGTCAAACGCGTACAGTTTGCATCATTTATGTATCGCATTATGGAGTTGTTAGAAGATGAACAGCCAGCAACACCTGGGACATATACAGCGAAAGATATGGGGTTAGCCTCGATTAGTCGCATTGACGCAACAGATGGTCTTGGCGCAACATTTACGAATGGACAAATCCAAGTTGCCCAAACGACAAATGAAGACCCTGATCTTTATTTTGAATTGATTGATGTTTTTGGGAAAACACTTTTCGGACATGAACGTATGACACCGGCGTACTTCTTTGCGGAAACAGATGGCAAAGTTTATTTGGACCAATACCAAGGTGTAGAGCTAGAAGTACCAGTAGCGGCATTTAAGCTTGATAAAGTAACGAGCTTCTCATACACAACGGCAAACGGCACAAAAGATGAGTATGCGGTGCTAAATTTAGGGGAGACCCTCGCGTTAAATGATGCGATTGGTGTCAATAATATCGTTACGTTAACGGTAAAAGGTACATACGGCGGTAGTAGTGTGACGCGTACAATTCGTTATTACTTTAACGGTTTAGGTGAAATTATTTTTGATACACCTCGTCAAAATGTGGCGCTAAATTATCATTATGAATTAATTGATACTGGAGATGTTATTGTTGACGGCGCTATTCAAACTGCGAAAAAGCTATACTATTTCCCAGTGTCAGAAACGGCTGGTTGGGACCAAGTCGCCTTTTCAGCAGACTGGACAATTGCCGACCTACAAAAGTTAACAGGTGTATCAGGTGAGAAATCTGCAGTTGACTTTGCAAAACACGATGCCGTATTAATTGTCGATGATACACTGACAAACTACGGTGTGAAATCGATTTACTTTATGGATGAATTTTTCACGCCTTATACTGTGAATGCCACACTACCTGTACCGATGACTGTAAAATCTATTGAAGTAATGGGCAGTGTCATTGCTAAATCGTCAGGGCCAAACACACTCGCTTTAACGATTGTCGGTGATAAAGCAGAGGAAGCATTGCTATTAGTGACAGCAACAAATGGTCGTGAGTATGTCTTTGGTTTAGTACAGCAAGGAACGAACTTTGTTTTAGAAGATTTAAGTGACCTTGGCTGGGAGATGTAAAGAAAGAGAGTTAGCCGGATATATCCGGCTAACTCTCTTTTAGCATTATGTCAAAATCCGCGCCGCCTTCGCTTCACGCAACCACTCCGGAAACTCATCTAATAATGCATCATACAGCTGTGCATCTGATGTTTCTTCCAGCGCAACTAAATGGAAGAAGTTTGCATTATCGACAACTCTTCCAGTCATATCATCCAATTTACGCAAAAAGTCGAAATTGCCGTCACCAATCCCAACAAACTGCCAAAAGATGGGCTTGTCACTTGCTGTAATGAGTCGCTTTTTTATCGTTGATTTACAGCCACCATCATTGATAAAAATAACGAATGATGGAACGGTTAATGGCTGTTCAACGAGAAATTTTTCAAGAATATCTGCCATGACCAGTGCTTCGTCATTGCGACCGAATTTATGGATAGCTGGATTTTCTAAAATTTCACGCTGTACATAATTTGAAATCGTTTGCTCCGTTGCAACAGGTAAACGTGAAAACGTATTGTCATACACCCACACATCAAGTTCCCCATCATCATCGAATTGACTTGCAACGGCAAGAATCCGTTCGACTGCATCTTGTACGACCCCTTCTTTATACAATTTCCGCATAGACCCAGATGCATCAATTACCAATGCCACACGAGCTTGCACATGTTGCAATTTCTTTTTTTCAAGCACAATTTGAACAGTTTGCTTTCGCAATTGAATCGACATAAAACCGCTCCTTTATGAACACGTATTTTTGCAGTAAGGCAGGGAGTGATAAGTTTTTTAATGATAGTATAACATAGAAAAAATAATTTCATTAGGTAAAAAATATTAAATTTAGTATTTTAGATTGTAAAATTGTTTAATATTGTAAATAAAAAGAACTTAAAGTATAGTATTTGTGAGGGGTGAAAAGATGGATACGTATATTGCGCATTACCGCCAAGAAGACCGAACTGCACAATTACTCTCAACGCACTTAAAAGAGGTGCAACAATATTGTGAAATTGTAGGAAAGAAAATGAATGTACAGCATATAGCAGGGCTTGTTGGCATGCTTCATGACTTTGGGAAGTATAGTGAAGCTTTTCAGACTTACATTCGTGAAGCAATTGAACATCCCGAAAGCCCGCCAAAAAGAGGGTCTGTCAATCATTCAACGGCAGGCGGTCAGTTATTATTACTTTTTTGGAGTAAACAAGCCGATACGAAACTTTTAGCAGAGCTATTAGCAAATGTGATTTATACGCATCACGGGAGTTTACTCGATTTTATTAATACAGAAGGTGAATCTCCTTTTTTAAAACGTCCTTTTATCGAAGACGATATTAAAAAAATGGCGAGCCAGTTTTTTAACGAAGTGATACCTCAGCAACAATTCAATACGTATATGAATGCTGCGCTAAAAGAATACCTGACCTTAATTAAAGAGAAGTCTGCCGAAGAAATTGCCCGACTTAATTTCTTTTTAGCGAAATATTTGTTTAGTGCCTTAATTGATGCGGACCGTACGAACGCAAGAGATTTTGATGAAAATAAAAGTAGCGATTATCAAGAAGTCAGCTATGTACCGCAATTTATGCAATATAAGGAGCGACTCACCAAAGCGCTACAACTGAAGCAACAACAAGCGCTTCAAAATCGTATTACAACAAGTCGACAATATTTATCAGACCAATGTGCCGAGAAAGCGACGTTACCGACAGGCATTTACACATTATCAATTCCAACAGGTGGTGGCAAAACGCTCGCAAGTTTACGTTTTGCGCTATCGCATGTACTTCATCATCGGCAACAACGTATTATTAATATTATTCCGTTTACAACCATTATTGAACAAAATGCCAAAGAAGTGCGCACATTGTTAGAAACAGATGATTTACTTGAGCATCACAGTAATATTATCGAGGATGAAGATTTGCAAGAAGGAAGTCATACGTTTGAAGCATTGCAACAACGGCGTAAAATGCAGTCGGCAAAAGATAATTGGGAGTCACCGCTTATTTACTCTACGATGGTGCAGTTTTTGAATATTATTTATGCCGAAAAATCTCGTTACACAAGGCGATTTCATCAATTAGCGAACAGCGTCATTATTTTTGATGAAATTCAATCACTGCCTGTTAAAACCATTAGTCTCTTTAATGAGGCAATGATGTTTTTAAAAGAGTACTGCAATACGACGATTATTTTATGTACAGCTACACAACCAGCACTTGAACATGTTGAACATTATTTACACATTGATGGTGAGTTGATTGACGAGTTGGACAAAGTTTTACCTGATTTTAAACGGACTGCTGTGACATCTCTAGTGCGAGAACAAGACTGGACATATGAAGAGGTGGCACAGTTTGCGACAGAAAAAATGGGGCAGGTAGACAATCTATTAATCATTGTAAATACAAAAACCGCAGCGAAAAAGCTATACCAATTACTTAGTGACGATGGCTGGAATGTGCAACATTTAAGCACATCGATGTGTCCAGCTCACCGGCAGAAAATTTTAGCAGAGATGCGTGAAACGATTAAAACTGCTGAAAAGCTGATTTGTGTGAGCACGCAACTAATTGAAGCGGGTGTTGACGTAAGTTTTCAATGTGTTATTCGAGCACAGGCAGGTTTAGATAGTATTGCCCAAGCGGCAGGTCGTTGTAATCGTAATGGTGAAGCGGCAGTACGTGATGTATATGTGATAAATTTGAAAAAACCAAGTGAACGGTATTTACAGACGATTGTTACAGGCATCGAAGAAACTGGCATGATTTTACGTGATATGTCATTGGATGAGACGTTATACGATGGGGACTTATTATCAATGGATGCGATGAAGCGTTATTTCAAGCATTATTATTATGCGCTGAAACATGAACTGAATTATACAATCGACGAAGGGCTTCAATTATATGACTTAGCTTTTTCAGCGAATGCATCATTTGTGCCATCCACACTCGCGGGGCGTTTGCTCAATCGTCATGCGTTTAAAACAGTTGGACGACACTTTCATGTGATTGATACACAAACGACGAGTGTCATTGTGCCATACGAGCAGGGCAATGAACTTATCACACAGTTAGAGGCCTATGATGCGATTGATTTTTCACGATTTGTAAAACAAGCACAGCAGTATAGTGTCAATGTGTTTCCATACGAACGACGACTATTAGAGCAGTACGGCATGTTGGCAGTTTATGAAACGCCTTTTTCGAAAATTTATTATGTACGTGAAGGCGCGTACAGTGAAAACGATGGGTTAGACATTGCGGGTGATGCAGAACTAGGACTATTAACGATGTAAAGGAGCGAAGAGAATGCGCAACCAAATTGAGTATACGGTGTATGGTGATTATGCGTTATTTACAGACCCTTTTTTAAAATTAGGTGGCGAAAAAATGACGACACATATCCCGACATATGAAGCGTTAAAAGGCATGACAGAATCAATTTACTGGAAGCCAAGCATTGTGTGGATTATTGATGAAGTACGTGTTATGAATATGATTCAAATGGAATCAAAGGGTGTGCGACCACTTAAACAAAATGGCGATAATGACTTAGCTTATTATAGCTATTTACGCAATGTAAAATATCAAGTGCGTGCACATTTTGAATTTAATGAACAGCGAACGGAATTAACAGCAGATTTTAATGAGCACAAACATCATAATATTGCGAAACGCTGTGTGGAACGGGGGGGCCGCCGTGATGTGTTTTTAGGAGCGCGTGAATGTCAAGCTTATGTAGAATATGAGCCATTCGGAAGCGGTGAAGGTGCATATGACCATGTAGAGGAAGTGCATTACGGTATGATGCTACACGGTATCGACTATCCTAACGAGCGCGGTAATAAAACATTAGCTACACGTTTGTGGGCACCTGTTATGAAACATGGTGTTATTGAATTTATTCGCCCAGAAGCATGTACAATCCGTCGTGAATTATCAGAACGTTCTGTGAAAAAGTTCGAAATTGGTGAGACGATGCAATCTGTTGACGAATTATATGATGAGTTAGTAGGTGAACAAGGATGAGTGTGTTACAGGCGCTGTATAAAACATACAATCTTCACGCGGATAAAGCAGGGAAAGTACTGTTAAAAACAGATAGACAAGGCAATAGTCAGGCATATACATTATTGCCAATAAGCCATACAACACAAACTGCACAAATTGAAATTGCGGTGACCGAAGCGGGTGACTTTCATTCGGCAAAAGTGATTCCAAAAGTTTCGACCGTCATTCCTTTTATTAGTGCAAAGGCGGCAAAACCGTTAGCACATGGACTACATGAAAAGCTCATGTATTGCGCAGGAGATTATGTGGCATATACAGGACAGATAACGAAAACAGAGCCATTTATGCTATATATTACAAACCTACAAAAATGGATTGAGTCGGACTACACACATCCAGATATTCAGGCGATTTATCAATATGTACTGAAAGGAACGGTCATTCGTGATTTAATCAACGAACAAATTTTATATACAGATAATAATGGCATGTTACTCGAAAAGTATGATGGTAAAGAGAAACCGGAAATCTTCAAGCTAGTAACGAAGCAGGAAGAAGCTTTTGTACGTTTTCGTGTGCATAGCCCACATGAAGAGAAAATCCCACCATGGGAAAATCAAGAGCTATTTACACGCTATAGCCAATATTTACAACAAACATTTGTCGAAGAAGACCTTTGTTATATTACCGGTGAATGGACGAAATCATGGACAAATCACCCAAGTAAAATTCGGCATGCAGCAGATATGGGGAAGTTGATCTCTGCGAATGACCATGCTGGATTTACGTACAGAGGTCGTTTTGGACGACAAGTGACCGAGCTTGGCAGTAATTTTTATGAAAATGCGGCAATTAGCTACGAAGCATCACAAAAAGTGCATAATGCGTTGAAATGGCTGATTGAACAGCAAGGCGTTTTATTAGATGGGCGTGTGTATTTAGTGTGGGGGGAGCAACAGGAAGAAGTCGCGCATTTTTTAGCGAATGATGCGCTTGAAATGCCAGAAGATGATAGCGATTTCTTCGCTTTTTCACGTGATCGTTCATTGGACGAAATTGTGATTGCGCCAAGTGAACAGGTCGCTCATACACATCAAGTGCTAAAAAATAAATTTAAAAAACGTTTATACGGCATGTATGCACGTATAGACGATGATGATTTTGCGAACCAACAAATTCATATTTTAACGCTTGATGCGGCCACGACAGGACGTTTAGGGATTTTATCATATCGTACATTGCATGCAGAAGATTATTTTGCACGTTTAGCACAATATCAAGTTCGCGCTTGTTGGATTCAAACAGTTTGGAAAGACAAAAAGCGCGTTCAATATATACAAGCACCAAGCTTACGTGATATTGCTGACTTTGTGTATGGCCCACGCCCAAACGAAAAGGTAGTGAAGCAAACGATGGAACGTCTAATTCCAATTGTGTTAGATAATCGTTCGATGCCATTTGATATTGTGCAAAAAGCGTTAGCACGTGCATCAAATCCACAGAGCTTTGAACATATATCTAGCTTTGAGCGAGGCGTAGAAATTGCATGTGCGATTATGAAACATCATTTTATAAAGGAGGGATATACGGTGGCACTAAATACCGAAAGTACAAATCGTAGTTATTTATACGGGCGCTTATTAGCTGTTGCAGAAATCATTGAGAAACATGCATTGAATATGGGAGAGGATAAGCGTACGACCAACGCAATGCGTTATATGAATGCCTTTCAAATGAACCCAGCACGTACGTGGCTAACCATCTACAGTAATCTGCTGCCATATCGTCAAAAATTAGGCGGCAAAGGTACGTATTATGAACGTGTCATTCAAGATATTATTGTGCAGTTTGATGAACAAGACTTTATGTCCAATAAAGCGTTAGACGGTCAATATTTATTAGGGTTTTATAGCCAACAAAAGGCGTTTTATACAAAAAAAGAAGCTGTGGAGGGTGAATGAACATGACTGTATTAAATAAAAAAATTGATTTTGCGGTTGTTTTTAGTGTTATAAATGCAAACCCAAACGGAGATCCATTGAATGGGAATCGTCCGCGTCAAAATTTTGATGGTTTTGGTGAAGTATCAGACGTTTGTTTAAAGCGTAAAATACGTAATCGTCTGCAAGACATGGGGGAAAGTATTTTTGTGCAGTCGGATGAACGTGCAACAGATGGCTTCAAAAGCTTAAAAGATCGTGCAGATAGTGTGTCAGAATTAGCAGCATTAAAAAAAGACAAGAAAAATCCAGACACAGCTTTGTATGCATCACGTGCATCACAGGAATGGTTAGATGTTCGCGCATTTGGACAAGTATTCGCATTTAGTGGAGACACATTATCAGTAGGTGTACGAGGACCAGTTTCGATTCATCCAGCCATAAGTTTACAGCCGATTAACGTAACCTCTACACAAATTACTAAAAGTGTGAACTCCGTAACGAAGGATGGTAAGAGCTCCGATACGATGGGAATGAAGCATCGCGTTGATTTTGGTGTGTATCAATTTAGAGGTAGTATCAACACACAACTTGCTGAAAAGACAGGTTTTACAAATGAAGACGCACAGAAAATAAAAGATGCACTTATTACATTATTTGAAAATGATGCATCTTCTGCTCGTCCAGATGGGTCGATGGAAGTGTTAAAAGTTTATTGGTGGGAGCATGATTCGAAAATGGGACAATATTCTTCTGCCAAAGTACATCGTAGCGTGCAAGTGTCCTTGCCTGACGACGCTTCGACGGTGGAACAATTAACGATTACACATACTGAACTCGATGGCTTAACACCGACAATTTATGATGGAAAATGAGTATTTACTTTTGTCGGGCATTCAGCACTTTCAGTTTTGTCGTCGGCAATGGGCACTCATTTATATAGAACAACAATGGTTAGAAAATGTGAAAACAATCGAAGGGCAATTTGTGCATGATAAAGTTGACCAGCCCGAAATAAAAGAAAAGCGTAAACAAAAAATTGTTGTACGTGCTATGCCGGTATTGTCACATGAATTACAACTTCAAGGTGTTTGTGATGTCGTGGAATTTCATGAACATCCTGAAGGTGTACCTATTCAAAATTTTGATGGCACATATATCCCACATGTTGTGGAATACAAACGTGGAAAGCCAAAGTCGGGAAAAGAAGATGTTGTCCAACTTGTGGCACAAGTGATGTGTTTAGAGGAAATGTTAATGTGTACGATAGAAGAAGCATCGATTTACTACAATGAAGTTCGTCGTCGTCTTCCAGTACCAATCACAGAAACATTACGAGAACAAGTACGCGGCATTGCGAAGGAAATGCAAAGCTATTATAAACGTCAGCATACTCCACGTGTGAAAATGGGTGCACATTGTAAAAGCTGTTCACTAGAGCCGATTTGTTTACCCGTTTTGACAAAAAGTAAAGATGTCATGCAATATATGCGGAGGTATATTGCATGAGGAAATTACTCAATACATTGTTTATTACAACCCCGAATATTTATTTAACGTTAAAAGGGGAAACTGTAGTCGTCACACAAGAGGAAACCGTATTAGGACGTGTACCATTACTAAATTTAGAAGCGATTTGTACATTCGGCTATGCGGGGGCTAGCCCGGCACTTATGCATGCGTGTGCTGAGAAAAATATTTCACTGACATTTTTATCGAGAAGCGGGCGCTTTTTAGCAAGAGTAATTGGTGAAACAAAAGGCAATGTTGTGTTGCGCAAAACACAGTATAGAATTTCTGAACAAGTGATAAGTATGCAATATGCACGTCAATTTATTTTTGGGAAAATTGCTAATCAAAAATGGATTTTAGAACGTGCAACACGTGAAAATCCGATGCGTATTGATGTACCGAAATTTAAAGAGGCATCAAGTAAACTAACGGAGATTTTGAAAGAAGTTGTAACATGTGAAGACGAAGCATATTTACGCGGATTAGAGGGACAAGCAGCACTGTTATACTTCCAACAATTTAACGATATGATTTTACAACAAAAGGAAGCGTTTAGTTATAAAACAAGAACAAGGAGACCACCACTAGACCGTGTAAATGCATTATTATCATTAACGTATACATTATTAGCGAAAGATGTAGGTGCGGCACTTGAGCAAGTAGGGCTAGATGCTTATGTTGGCTTTTTGCATAAAGACCGTCCTGGACGTCAATCGCTTGCACTCGATTTAATGGAGGAGCTACGTCCAGTCATTGCAGACCGCTTTGTTCTAAAGTTGATTAATAAAAAGATGATGGTTTCTAGTGATTTTATTATGAAAGAAAATGGCGCTGTTGTGTTAACGGATGAGGCACGGAAGAAATTTTTAAAGTATTGGCAAGAACGCAAGCAAGAGACATTAACACATCCTTATTTGGATGAAAAAATTAATTGGGGCTTAGTCCCTCATGCACAAGCATTACTATTAGCAAGAACGATTCGCCAAGACTTAACGAAGTATCCACCATTTTTATGGAAGTAGTTGATAAGCATGTTGGTTTTAGTTACTTATGATGTTGCTGTTAGTAAGTTAGCTGGTCAGAAGCGATTGCGTCACGTTGCTAAAACATGTGAAAAATATGGTATTCGTGTGCAAAATTCTGTATTTGAATGCCAAGTAGATGCCACACAATATAAACAATTGCAATATGAGCTTCTTGCCATTATGAACGAAAAAGAAGATAGTATACGCTTTTATGAGCTAGGCAATAACTATAAAACAAAAGTGAAGCATTTTGGCATGAAAGAAACAATCAACGTAGACAATCCTTTAATTTTTTAGGTGCGGATGTAAAGTGAACATAAAAACCTTGGAGACCCGCACCGAAATTAATGTATGATTTACAAGAGATAATAGGTTATTTATATTTTAAGATAGGTTATTAGTCATTTTATAATGAAATTTATACGTCAATAGTCTCGATATTGGCAGTCTCTCCATGCATATGGAGAGTGGATTGAAATCTTGTAGCCGACCATCACGCATGGGCACCACACCGTCTCTCCATGCATATGGAGAGTGGATTGAAATACGCCAGTCGATTACCGTTGAAATCATGGACGGTGTCTCTCCATGCATATGGAGAGTGGATTGAAATCCAAATGGTAATTTGGGAATCTTATTTTTCATAAGTCTCTCCATGCATATGGAGAGTGGATTGAAATAACTTCTCGTAAACTTAGAATCAATTAAGTTACGTCTCTCCATGCATATGGAGAGTAGATTGAAATAAACACGCCCGTCTTATGCAACTGTTCTGCTGTGTCTCTCCATGCATATGGAGAGTGGATTGAAATAAAGCCGTACATTGCAAAGTCAATTACTTCGTCGTCTCTCCATGTATATGGAAAGTGGATTGAAATCGCATGTTGCGCTTGGCTTTGTCAAAGAACGTTGTCTCTCCATGCATATGGAGAGCGGATTGAAATAATATAGATTCGCATACTTTTTCAGCCGTGTGGGTCTCTCCATGCATATGGAGAGTGGATTGAAATTACTACTGTTACTTCGATTGGTGACTGTACGTCACGTCTCTCCATGCATATGGAGAGTGAATTGAAATTTGTGACTAAGAAATTATTCAGGCGTCTCTCCATAGACATCGAGAGTGAATGGAAAATAATTGTAGGTATCCAATTGTGTTATCTGTAAGCACAAAATAAAAAAGCCAAGTACGATTGCGATTGCTGCAATATTGTACTTGACTTTTTTATATTTTTATGTTATTTGGAAAGCTTAATATTAAGTTTTTTAAATTGAATCGACTTATTTTAAACCTTGGCTATCTTTCCAGTCAAGGAACTCATCGTATGTTAATTGCTTATCTAAAATTGAACCGTCTTCGCGGATTTCAATTACGCGGTTAGCAATTGTTTGGATGAATTGGTGGTCATGAGATGTGAAAATCATGGCACCTTTGAAGCGGATTAAGCCTTCGTTTAGCGCTTGAATTGATTCAAGGTCTAAGTGGTTCGTTGGCTCATCTAATAAAATAACGTTAGAAGAAGATAACATCATTTTAGAAAGTAGGCAACGTACTTTCTCACCACCTGAAAGAACTGCAGGTGATTTTTTCACTTCTTCACCAGAGAATAACATACGGCCTAAGAAGCCACGTAAGAAGCTTTCTGTTTCGTCATCTGGAGAATATTGACGTAACCATTCTACTAATGATTTTTCGCCACCGTTGAAGTATTTGTCGTGATCCATTTCGAAGTAACCTTGAGAAGTTGTTACGCCCCATTTGTATGAACCTGCGTCAGCTTCTTTCACACCCATTAATACGTCCATTAATAATGACTTCGCGTTTGGTGAACCTAAAAGAACGATTTTGTCCTCTTTGTTCATTGAGAAGCGTACGTCTTTGAACATGACTTCGCCTTCTTGAGACGCTGTTAAACCGTCTACTGTTAATACGTCATTCCCGATTTCACGGCCAATTTGGAAGTTGATGAATGGGTATTTACGGCTTGATGGTTGGATATCATCTAATTCGATTTTATCTAACATTTTTTTACGAGAAGTTGCTTGAGACGATTTCGATGCGTTGGCAGAGAAGCGCGCAATGAATTCTTTTAACTCTTTAATTTTCTCTTCTTTTTTCGCATTTTGGTCAGCCATTAATTTCTGTGCTAGTTGAGAAGACTCATACCAGAAATCATAGTTACCAACATATAGCTTAATTTTACCGAAGTCTAAGTCAGCGATATGGGTACATACTTTGTTTAAGAAGTGACGGTCATGTGATACAACGATAACTGTGTTTTCGAAGTTGATTAAGAACTCTTCTAACCATTTAATTGCTTTTAAGTCTAAGTGGTTGGTAGGCTCATCCAGTAATAATACATCCGGTTGACCGAATAATGCTTGAGCAAGTAATACTTTGACTTTGTCAGAACCTTCTAAGTCAGCCATTTGCATGTAGTGTAGCTCGTCGCCAATACCTAAACCGTTTAATAATGTTGCAGCGTCAGATTCCGCTTCCCAACCGTTCATTTCTGCGAATTCACCTTCTAATTCAGCAGCGCGCATACCATCTTCATCTGACATTTCTGGCAACATGTAGATTGCGTCTTTTTCAGCTTTAACAGCCCATAAACGTTTGTTACCCATTACAACTGTATCTAATACATTGTACTCATCGTATTCGAAGTGGTTTTGTTTTAGGACAGATAAGCGCTCATCTTTACCCATTGATACGTGACCTTCTTGAGGCTCGATATCACCAGATAAGATTTTTAAGAAAGTTGATTTACCAGCACCGTTTGCTCCGATTAAGCCGTAACAGTTACCTGGTGTGAATTTAATGTTTACATCTTGAAATAATTTACGATCGCCATAGCGAAGGCCTACATCTGAAACTTGAATCATGTAGATATTCCTCCTTGATTTTTAAGGGTTATTTTTTTAGATTGTGAGTTGCGAAAACTTTTATGCACAATGCTTATTATTATAGCATAGATAGACGAGAGTTTTAAACTAAAAGTAGCGTAACTAGAGGATTCCCTTATGAAGTAGTGCTGTTAATTTGTAAGAATCACAATAAAGTAAAGAGATAATCGGTTGATTGGATGACAAATGAAGGTGATTAGCAGATGAGGGAAGATGGACGAATCATTAGAAATGATGAATTTTCTTCTATTACTTTTATGGGTTCGAAACCGCTCACTTTCGCGCGAGTGAAAAGAGATAATTTATCGTATGTGCATGGCCACACGATGCCGTATTTTTTACAGATAGTTCTTCTTTAGATTGTTGAACGTTTTATAAAAAAGGTCTATTAGTTAGCTCTTATACGACTAAATGGCTATTTTTTCACTCGATTTGAATATAATGTAGCATAAAGATGGCTGAGTGTGTACGCCGAAGAGGCTTAAGTTGGCCCGCAGAAAAGCGAGTCGTATCGCACACCTACCTAATTATTAGTTAATCAGCATATATGATGAAGGAACAGCGTTTTTTAGTTGAATTGTGCCTTTATAACATATTCATTTTGTAGAACGTAACGTAAATATATTGTAGGAAATATGCTAGCCCGTTTTAAAATAAATATTTCAATAGTCATATAAGTAAATTTAGTTGTCAGACGTCTTTTTTTGTGATTAACTAAATGAGATAAAATTTAAAAGAGGTAGAATATGAAAAATCAAAAAACGTATGGTTTATTTGCGTTAGTAGCGATTTTTTTCGTGTCGATTAACTTGCGTCCAGCTGTAACATCTGTTGGGCCATTATTAAATACGATTGCGGATGATTTAAGTGTATCAAGTACGCAAATGAGTTTATTAACATCGATTCCTGTATTTTGTATGGGTTTATTTGCATCGTTAGCGATGCCATTAACGAAACGTTTCGGTGACCGCATGGCGATTACATTATTAATGGTGTTAATCGGTGTGGCAACGATTGTGCGCATTTTCGTGCCGAGCTACGGTGCGTTAATTGTGACAAGTTTCTTTGCAGGTGTTGGGATTGCAGCAATTGCGCCAATTATGAGTGGCTTTATTAAAAAGCATTTCCCACAAAAAACAGCATCCGTTATCGGCTTACATTCATTTGGTATCGGTTTTGGTGCAACGATTTCAGCAGGCTTTACAACAGTATTTTTTGACTGGTCAAACGCTTGGACGTTTGCGCTAGGTATTTGGGGTGTGTTAGCAGCTGTTGCAATTGTCATTTGGATGATGGCAACAAAAGGTGGTAACGAGCAAGTTGGAACGGTGACAGAAGCCGTTGCACAAGAGGGGCGTAATCCGTGGAAAACGAAACGCGCGTGGATGCTGTTATTATTCTTCGGTGTCCAAACATCATTATTCTTTTCGATGACAACATGGTTAGCGCCAATTGCTCAAGAAGAAGGCTTTACATTAGCAACAGCAGGTCTTGTATTAACAGTTATGTCGATTGTACAGCTATTTGGTAACTTAACAATTCCAGCAATGCTTGATAAATATCCGAACCGTATGGCATGGATTACAGGCTTAACAGCAGTAGCACTTGTCGGTGGTATTTTGATGTGGATTGGTGGCACAGCGTTTATTTGGGCGGGAGCTATGTTAATCGGTCTTGCGATGTCTGGTTTGTTCCCAATCGGTATTTTATTACCACTTGATGATGCGCGTAATGATAAAGAAGCGAATGAGTGGAGTTCAATGGTGATGTCAGGTGGCTTTATGATGAGTGCGATTATTCCACTTGTCATCGGTGTGTTATATGACGTAACAGGTACACACGATACATCGGTCATTATGATTTTAGTTCAAATCATTTTACTATTTGCTTTATTACCATTTATGAAACAAAAAGAAGCATAAGCAAAATGCAGCGGAGGAAATCCGCTGCATTTTTTAGTTGGTAAAAAGAGAAAACACCACAGCAGCATAGGGCTACATGTGGTGTTTTACCGAGCGTTTTGATAACAAAATGGTAGAGGTGACAAGCATAAATATCTATTTAGGGGAAAATAGAATGTTGTCGAACATTGCTTTGAATAGGAGATTCACCTCTCAGTACATACTATAGCGAAAGTTTGTGAAAATATCCACAAACTTTTACTGACCGCGAGAAAAAATGCCGATTTTTTGGCGAAAATGTGAGCAAATAACGAAATTGCTAGACAATAGCTGACGTCATATGTTACATCAAGCTGTAATTGTCACATCACGTAAGCGCTCGACTGCTTGTTGCAATGTTGCCTCAGGTTGTACCAATGCTAGACGTAAATAACCCTCACCCGCTGTGCCAAATGCTGTGCCAGGAACGGTTACGACGCCGGCTTCGCGAATAAGTGTAAATGCCATCTCTTCACTGCTCAATGGATACGGATACTTCGCCCATACAAACATACCGCCATTTGAAGGTGCTACGTCCCAGCCAAGTTCCTCTAGACCCGTCATTAATGTACGGTGGCGTGATGCAAATGTTGTACGCAGTGTATCGGTAATTTCTTCAGCCATATCAAGTGCTGTGACAGCCGCCGTTTGAATCGCTTCAAAAATACCGAAATCTAAATTTGATTTTAATTGTTTCAATACCGCAATCATGTGCGGATTTCCTGCAATATATGCAATACGTGTACCTGCTAAACTAAAGCTTTTTGATAATGAGTTAATCTCTAGCCCAACGTCCATTGCGCCAGGTGTTGCTAAAAAGCTTAACGGTTTATCACCTTCAAAGTAAAACTCTGAATAAGCGGCATCATGTAACACAATAATGTTATATTTTTTGGCAAACGCCACAACTTCCGCAAAATAGCTTTCAGTTGGCATAGCGGGAACCGGGTTACCTGGTAAGTTTAAAATAAGCAAACGTGCTTTTTTAGCAACTTCTTCTGGAATTGCGGCTAAGTTTGGTAAATAATCATATTCTTTTTCAAGTGGCATATAATAGCTCGTTGCACCAGCTAACGAAATGCCGGCATCATACGCAACATAGGCAGGATTGGTTGTTAAGACGATATCTCCTGGGTCGCAAAAAGCAACAGGTAAATGGACAAGCCCTTCTTGTGAACCAATTGTTTGAATAATGTCTGTTGCAGCATGTAATGTCACATTACTACGACGTTTATAATAACGTGCGACAGCTTCATAAAAATTTTGTGTACCTGTTAATGTGTAGCCATAAGAAGATGCTTTTTTTGCCTCTTCACTTAACACATGACGAATTTTCTCGTGCGGTGGCATATCGGGAGAGCCGAGACTTAAGTCGATAATGTGTTGTCCATTATTTGCTGCTTCGATTGTAGCGGCTTTTAAATCACCGAAAATTGAATTTGGAAAACGCTGCATGGTTTTTGCGATATGAAAGTTCAAGTTGTAACACTCCTAAATCTGTTGTAGAACATATTTTAGCATAAAGTGTCGACTTTGCATGGGTATTTTCTGAAAAAAGAGTATGTTCTTATTTTTAAGTAACTTTGTGTGGTAAGACAGTGAATATGTGAATGGTTTACGACTTCATCGCGCATATCGCGCTACGAGTTGTATGATATAATGGAAACATATTTAAGGGGTGAAATGTTTGGAGATTTATTCATTTACAGGGCCAAGTGGAACGGGGAAAAGTACCGTTGCGCTATATGTGGCAGATAAATATAATATTGATGCGTTCATTGATGACGGTTTATTAATTATTAATGGACAAAAAAAGGCAGGGGTGTCGGCAAAATTTGAAAAAAATACGGTCACTGCGGTAAGGCGTGCTATTTTTTCCGATGATGCGCATTGTGAGGATGTGACGCATGCGATTCAGCAAACGCCCATTGAACGTTTAATGATTATTGGCACAAGCGATAAAATGACGAGGAAAATCGCCGAGCGCCTAGGACTGTCAGCGATTGATCATTTTCATTACGTGTCGGAGTTTCGCACACAAAATGAGATGGATTACGCGCGTTTTGTGCGGTTAACCCAAGGGCAACATGTCATGCCGCTTCCACATATACAAGTGGAACAAAACTTTTTCAAACGGTTGATTAAAAAAGGCTGGGACATTATTTCACAGCGTGGCAAAATCGGAGAAACAACATTAGTGCGTCCTGATTTTCAATACGAAACAATTGATATTGCAACGCGCGTGTATACTGAGCTCATTCGTCATGAGCTAGAAAAGCAGGCGATTATAGCCAAGGTGGACAAAATAACGTTTGATGCACAAACTGTCCCACGCTTTCATGCTACCGTACAAATCGTGCCGACAACTTTACATATTCCAAGTGAACTACTAGCAGTGCAACAACATTTATTCACATGCTTTTATGAGCATTTTACGTACTATCCATTGGCGATTGATATTACTATAAAAGCAGTATATGAAGCGTAAGTAGCGAGGAAGATTGGGACAAAAAGAAATATCCTTCAGCAACGGCAATTGCTGAAGGATATTTTTCTGCTTGTCCTGCTGAAGTCGCTGCTTGTGTCGGAACGCACTCGCATATTTTTATCATCGCAATCCACTCATTTTCATCAGAAATCGGGTTCTATCCTAGCCTCTTTTTGTTTCTCTATTGAATGAGCTTACTTTGAGTAGAAATCAAGTGCTGTCTCGGCATCTGTTTTACACCTACATTAAGAATGAAGGGCAATACGCGTACTGACATAGCGATGCAGTGCTTCAAATTGTTCGGGCGTATAATCCTTTTGGCCACGAATGAACTTTTCGTACAGATTATAGTAGCAAATACGTAAATACATGTCATCATGATGTCGCGCGAATGGGATGGTCATGTTTATAGCTGGTGTATCGGCGAAGTAGCGCTCGTATTTGTCAAAGCTGCGAATCTTATAGCCGCGACTTTTCATTTCAGCCATGACCGCTTCCGTATAGTAGAGCAATTCACTTTTGTCGTATTCATAAATATAGTTAATGAGCACGTGCCTATCTTCTTTGGCAAACACACTATTTAGTTCACGCCACTGCGCGAGCAACTGACTACGTGGTAAAAACGCAAGTATATCAAAGTGCCACAGTCGCATTTTATAGTACCTTTGTCATTTCAACATGTGGAATATTTTCTTCTAAAAATTCTTCAGATGTCGTCGTATAGCCAAGCTCATGGTAAAATGTTTCTGCATGCTTTTGGCCGTGAAGCTTTAATTGTGTGAAGCCTTTTTCACGTGCAAGCTGTTCGATCGTTTGCATGACAAGTTTCCCTAAACCTAAGCCACGCCCTGCTTGTAATACACAAACACGTTCTACTTTGCCGTATTCACCTTTTTGGCGGAAGCGACCTGTTGCGATTGCGTCACCATCTTTTTCAACAAGAATATGTGTCGTTCCTTCACCGAGTACGTCAAACTCGTCTAGCTCGGCTTCTTCCGGTACACCTTGTTCTGCAACGAACACTTCTTTACGGATAGCAAACGCTTGTTGCAATTGTTCGTCTGTTGTAATTTCAAATGCTTTCATATGAAATATGCCTCCTTGTATGTAAGTACATTATATTTTAGCGGATAATACGCGTTCTCGCACGTATAATGACGTTTCATTGCAGAGAGGATTTTTGAACGTATATAATAAAATCAAGCGTAGAGAAAAGGAGGCGTCGTAAATGTCTTGTAAAAAATGGGTTGTTGGAGCAGTCGTTATCGCAGCATTAGGTATAGTAGATTTAAAATGTAAAGGCAGCGTATACAAACTGTTACCAGAAAATATAAAGCAACAAGTAGACCATTGTCTACATACAAAATAAACTGTAATACAACAAAAGAGTAAAAGGTGTAGTACACATCTTTTGCTCTTTTTTGTTCTGAAAACTTTGAATTAGCGGTGTTTTTCTGATAATGATTGCGCTATAATAAGGGGCGTGTTCATACGTGTACGGAAAGGGGTTTGTACATGATAGTGTTAGAAAACGTACATAAAGCGTTTGGGAAAGAAGTGGCCATTCATGATGTGTCACTGCATATTCCAGAAGGCGCGATTTACGGCATTATGGGGCCAAGTGGTGCAGGTAAGTCGACCATATTGCGCATGATGAACTTGCTGGAGAAGCCGGACAGCGGACATGTAATTGTCGGTGGGCGTCAATTAACGACTGCGACAACCTTGCAACTAAATGCCGCACGAAAGTCAATCGGTATGATTTTTCAACATTTTCATTTAGTGGCGAACAAGACCGTGTATGACAATATCGCCGTTGCGTTATCACTTGCGGATGTGCCAAAGAAAGAGCATGCCACACGAGTTGCAGAAGTATTAGCATATGTGGGGCTTGAAGCACATGCGAAGAAATATCCAGCAATGTTAAGTGGTGGACAAAAGCAGCGTGTCGCAATTGCTCGCGCGCTCGTAACGAAGCCGCGAGTATTACTATGTGATGAGCCAACATCAGCACTGGATTCAAATACGACATCTGGTATTTTACAAGTATTGGCACAAATTCATCGTGATTTTGGCATGACGATTGTACTTGTTAGCCATGAAGTTGCGGTCATTAAAAGCATGTGTACACATGTTGCGATACTAGAACAAGGGGCAATATACAAAACACTGGATATTACTCCGACTGGTATTACTGCAAGTGATAACACAGCCGAAAGCTTTGTGCGCGCATTACAGGAGGACCATGTATGATACCAGATGTTCTTGTGCAATACGATACGGAAATCATACAAGCAATTGGTGAAACATTCATTATGGTAGGGGCTTCAGTTGTTGCAGCAATTGTTGTTGGTTTACCATTAGGAACATTGCTTTATATGACACATCCACAAAAGCCGATGGAAAACAAACTGCTCTATCAATTTTGTAATACGCTTGTGAATATTATTCGTTCGTTTCCATTTTTATTATTAGTGGTGTTTTGTATTCCGTTAACGCGATTAATTGTTGGAACGGCGATTGGGACAACAGCCGCAATTGTGCCACTTGCGATTATTGCGATTGCGCATTACGCACGTCTTGTGGAACAGTCATTACTTGATGTACCAAAAGGTGTGGTCGAAGCGGCGCAAGCGATGGGGGCAAGTCGTTGGCAAATTATGACGAAATTTGTCTTTGTCGATGCGCGCTCTAGTTTAATTTTAAGTTTAACGACGTCCATTGTTAGCTTTATTTCGTATTCAACGATTATGGGCGTTGTTGGCGGAGGTGGCATTGGTGATTTTGCGATTCGATATGGCTACCAACAGTTTAAAACTGATTTAATGATGTATATGATTCTTATTATGATAATTCTCGTGCAATGTATTCAACTTGCGGGGACATTTTTGGCACGAACACTCGACAAACGATAGGAGCTACGTATAATGAAGAAACGTTTTATGACAGTAGGACTTGCAGCGCTATTACTTGCAGCCTGTGGGGATGAGGAAGCAACAACTAATGACAAGGCAACAACCGAAGAAGCGACAACATTGAAGGTCGCTTCGCTAATTCCACCGATGACAGAGATTTTAGAATTAGTAGAGCCACAGCTAGAAGCGGATGGCATTGATTTAGAAATTGTTGTATTAGGTGATAATGTTCAACCTAATACAGCACTTGCAGCAGATGAAGTCGATGCAAACTTTTTCCAGCATAAGCCGTATATGGAGGAGTTCAATCGTAATAACGATGCAAACTTAGTGCCAATTGAAGAAATTTATTTCGCGAACTATGGCGTGTATGCAAAAAATGCAGCGTCTATTGAAGAATTACCGGAAGGCGCAACAATTGCGATTGCGAATGATATATCGAATGTAGACCGATCACTTGCGTTACTTGCACAACATAATGTCATTACACTTGGCGAAAAGACAGACGTATATTATACGGAAGCAGACGTGATTGATAACCCTAAAAACTTTGTATTTAAAACGGTAGACTTATTAATGCTAGCGCGTATGTATGACGATGCAGATGCAGTTGTGATGACACCGGCGTACGCAGCACCACTTGGTTTAACACCAAAAAGTGATGCGTTGTTAACAGAAGGTATCGACAATGACTTTGCGATTACATTAGTAGCGCGTGAAGATAATCAAGATGATGCGGCGATTCAAGCATTAGCTGAAGCAATGACAAGTGAAGAGGTTCGCCAATTCCTTGAAGAAAACTATGACGAAACAGCCATTCCTGCATTTTAAGTTTTAATCAAGTAGCAGAACGGGAATACACAGACTATCGGACTTTCGTTCGGTAGTCTTTTTTTATCGAAAATCTACTATTTAAAATGTAAAAGCGGTACATGTCACGGAAGATGGTAATATTTCTACAAATTTGTTTTGGAACAATGTTCAGTGTGAATGGAGAAACAGGCTGTATAGATGTTCAAAAAAGGTAGGTGAATTTTTATACAATTGCCATTGTAAACGTAGTGGAAATGTTATGGTGAAATAAAGAACGACCGAAAGCGAGCAAATTTTGAAGAAAATAACAAGAAGCTGCCGAAATGCTTAGTATGTAAGTTTTGAGAATCATTTTCAATTAAGAGAATCACAAAGGTTATTAGTGAATTCGTGTACTTTCGAAAAAGGTGATAAGAAAAACTTATCATGAAAGATAATATTAAAGTAATTTACTTATGTATAAAATTGCGTTATTATTGATTTTGGAGAAAAGCAGTACAACTTGCCTTTCAGTTTTAATTATATATTAGGGGGATTACGAATCATGGCTAACTTACACAACAGCCGCGCTCAATTCGAAGTAAACGGCAAATCTTATAACTATTTCCGTTTAGCAGCAATCGAAGAAGCGGGTATCGCAAAAGTTTCAAACTTACCATATTCAATCAAAGTATTATTAGAATCAGTTTTACGTCAATATGACAACTACGTAATTAAAGAAGAGCACGTAAACGAATTAGCAAAATTCGGTTCACACAACCCAGAAGCTGAAGTACCATTCAAGCCTTCACGCGTTGTATTACAAGACTTCACTGGTGTACCAGTAGTAGTAGACTTAGCTTCTTTACGTTCTGCAATGAAAGAAATGGGCGGTAACCCAGACAAAATCAACCCAGCTATTCCAGTTGATTTAGTAATCGACCACTCTGTAGTAGTAGACAAATACGGTAACGCTAACGCATTAAACGCTAACATGGACTTAGAGTTCGAGCGTAACGCTGAGCGTTATAATTTCTTAAAATGGGCTCAAACTGCTTATGATAACTTCCGCGCTGTACCACCAGCAACTGGTATCGTACACCAAGTTAACTTAGAGTACTTAGCTCCAATCGTTCACGTTAACGAAACAGCTGAAGGTTTAGTAGCATTCCCAGACTCAGTAGTGGGTACTGACTCTCATACAACAATGATCAACGGTATCGGCGTTCTTGGATGGGGTGTAGGTGGTATCGAAGCTGAAGCAGGTATGTTAGGTCAACCTTCTTACTTCCCAATCCCTGATGTAATCGGTGTTAAATTAGTTGGCGAATTACCAAACGGTACAACTGCAACTGACTTAGCATTAAAAGTTACTCAAGTATTACGTGCTCGTGGCGTAGTAAACAAATTCGTAGAGTTCTTCGGTCCTGGTGTACAACAATTACCACTTGCTGACCGTGCGACAATCTCAAACATGGCTCCAGAATATGGTGCTACATGTGGTTTCTTCGCAATCGACGAAGAGTCAATCAACTACATGCGTTTAACTGGTCGTGACGAAGAACACATCGCTGTTGTAGAAGCTTACTTAAAAGCTAACGGTATGTGGTTCGACCCAACATTAGAGCCAGCTTACACTGACGTATTAGAAATCAACCTTTCAGATATCGAAGCAAACCTTTCTGGTCCTAAGCGTCCACAAGATTTAATTCCTTTAACTGAAATGAAAAAAGTTTACCGTGATTCTGTAGTAGCTCCTCAAGGTACTCAAGGTTTCGGTTTAACTGAAGAAGAATTCACTAAAACTTCAGTAGCAGAATTCGCTGAAGAGCCAGTTGAAATTCCAGCAGGTGCTGTAGCAATCGCTGCAATCACTTCTTGTACAAACACATCTAACCCATACGTATTATTAGCTGCAGGTCTTGTTGCTAAAAAAGCGGTTGAGTTAGGTATTAAACCAGCGAAATGGGTTAAAACTTCATTAGCTCCAGGTTCTAAAGTAGTAACTGGTTACTTAGAAGCTTCAGGCTTAAACGAATACTTCGATGCAATCGGCTTCAACACAGTTGGTTACGGTTGTACAACATGTATCGGTAACTCAGGTCCATTATTACCAGAAATCGAAGACGCTATTAAACGTAACGACTTATTCGTAACATCTGTATTATCAGGTAACCGTAACTTCGAAGGTCGTGTACACCCATTAGTAAAAGCTAACTTCTTAGCTTCACCACCATTAGTAGTTGCTTACGCTTTAGCTGGTACAGTTGATATCGACTTAAAAACTGATGCTATCGCTGTAACTCCAGAAGGTAAAGAAGTATTCTTCGATGACATCTGGCCAACAACTGAAGAAGTTAACGAAGTATTAAACTCAGTAGTAACTCGTGAATTATTCCAAAAAGAATATGAAACAGTATTCACTGCTAACGAAAAATGGAATGCTATCGAGACTTCAACTGAATCTCTTTACTCATTCGATGAGAAATCAACTTACATCCAAAACCCACCATTCTTCACAGGTTTATCTAAAGAGCCAGGTGCTATCAAAACTTTAGAAAACATGCGTGTAATGGCTAAGTTCGGTGACTCAATCACAACTGACCATATTTCTCCAGCTGGTTCAATCGGTAAAGATACTCCAGCGGCTAAATATTTAATCGAAAATGGCGTTGCTATCCGCGACTTCAACTCTTACGGTTCTCGTCGTGGTAACCACGAAGTTATGATGCGTGGTACATTCGCTAACATCCGTATCCGTAACCAAATCGCTCCAGGTACAGAAGGTGGTTTCACTACTTACTGGCCAACAGGCGAAGTTGAGTACATTTACGATGCATGTATGAAATATCAAGAAGCAGGCACTGGCTTAGTAGTATTAGCTGGTAACGACTACGGTATGGGTTCATCTCGTGACTGGGCTGCTAAAGGTACATTCTTACTAGGCGTTAAAACTGTAATTGCTCAATCTTATGAGCGTATCCACCGTTCTAACTTAGTTATGATGGGTGTGTTACCATTACAATACTTAAACGGTGAGTCTGCTGATTCATTAGGCTTAAAAGGTGACGAAACAATCTCTGTTAACTTAACTGATGATGTTAAACCACGTGATATCCTAACTGTAACTGCAGTATCTCCAGAAGGTAAAGAAACTAAGTTCGACGTATTAGCTCGTTTCGACTCAGAAGTTGAAGTTGACTACTACCGTAACGGCGGTATCTTACAAATGGTATTACGTGCGAAAGCTTTAGAAGCTTAATTCGTAACGTATAATATAAAAGGAATTGTTCGAGAAGAAATTCTCGGGCAATTCCTTTTTTTGTTCTTCAAAATAGCCAGCCAATCCAAAGGGAAAATACGTGAGCTTACTTGCCTAACTGGGACATTTTATATGCTTTATGTGGAAATGTTTTTAGGAATTCATCCACTTTAACTCTTTAGAGGTCTGAAGTCTATGCTCTTACGTTCGTTTTTTTGTGAATCGTGACAGTATTTCCTTCTTTCATATTAATATGTTTACTTGTAGTTCGAAATTCGTAATAATATGTATGTAAACGCTTAATTAGTTATACAATATTAGGTGAATTGTTTAAAAGTGCTATACTTTATTGGGATAGGCTTTATATTAGGAGGAAATATTTTGAGTCGTTCAACATTTGTTAAAGCAACAGCAGCTGCAGCCGTATTTGCAGCAACAGCAGCAATCGTAACACCAGTACAAGCAGCAGAAGAATTGAAGTTTACCGATGTAAAAGAAGGCAGTCACAAAGACGCTATTTATGCATTAGCTGAAGCTGGTATTATTTCAGGTTACGGTGATGGTACATATGGTCCAAACAATGAAGTAACACGTGGACAAGTAGCGAAAATTATTGCAGGTGCTTTGAAGTTAGACACAACAACAGTTGAAGACCCAGCTTTCTCAGATGTGCCAAAAGGACATCAATATTACGGAGCAATTGCTGCGTTAAAGCAAGCGAATTATATTTCAGGTTATGGTGATGGCACATATGGTGTAAATGATCCATTAACACGTGGACAAATGGCTAAAATTATTGCAGGCGCATTCGGCTTAACAGCAATAGGTGAAGCGAAGCAATTTGCTGACGTACCAGCAGGTCATCAATATAAAGAAGCTGTCGATATTTTAACAGCAAACGGTGTTGTACAAGGATTTGAGGACGGCACATATGGTCCTGCTAAACATGTAACACGCGGACAAGTAGCGACGTTTGTTCATAAAGCAGCGAACGTGGAAACATCAACAGCAGATTTCACATTATCGGTCATGCACCAAAATGATATTCATGGTCACTTAGATAATTTACCAAAAACAGTAACAGCGGTAGAGCAAATTCGTGCTGAAAAAGAGCATGCGTTATTGTTAAACGCGGGCGATGCGTTTACAGGGACATTATACTTCTCTGAATTTGAAGGACAAGCAGATTTAGCATTATTAAACTTATTAAACATTGACGCATTTACATTAGGGAACCATGAGTTCGATTTAGGCTCTTCGCCAGCTGGTCACCAAGCGCTTGTTGATTTCATTAAAGGTGCGAACTTCCCAGTGTTAACAGCGAACGTTGACTTCTCAAAAGATGACAAATTTGCAGGCTTACATACGGATGGGGTAACGGAGAATGCAGAAGCTGGTCATATCTACAGCGCTATCGTAAAAGAGGTTGATGGTGAGAAGGTTGGTATTTTCGGCTTAACGACAGCAGAAACAGCAGATATTTCTAGCCCAGGATCAATCGTATTTGAAGATTACATTGAAGAATCTCAAAAAGCAGTGGATGCGTTAACAGCACAAGGCATTGATAAAATTATAGCATTAACACATATCGGTTATGACGACAATGTAAAATACGATAATGATTTACATTTAGCAGCAGCGGTTGACGGGATTGACTTAATCGTAGGTGGTCACTCACATACAACAATTGTTGCAGGCGAATATGAAGGTTTAGAAAACGCCGCAGTGATTACAGAAAATCTTGCAGGTGAAACAAAAGAAGCGACAATTATCGTACAAGCGTACCAATACAACGATATTTTAGGAACAGTAGATGTAGCGTTTGATGAAAATGGACATGTAATCATTGAGGAATCAGTAAGCAATGCAGTGAAGATTGCAGACTTCGAAGCGAATGCACAAGCGGAAGCAATTTTAGCACCGTTTAAGGAGCAGGTAGCAAACGTAAGTGGTACGCCAATCAACGTAACAGCGGTAGAAGCATTAACAAACCCACGTTCAAGTGATGAAGGGAATACAACAGGTGTATCTGTACGTAACGCAGAAACAGCATTAGGGAACTACATTACAGAAGGTATGTTAGAAAAAGCGAAACAATATGCACCAGAAGCGATTATGGCCATTCAAAACGGCGGTGGTATTCGCGCGTCAATTGATGCAGGTGATATTACAGTTGGTGAAGTGATTAGCGTTTTACCATTCGGGAATACGTTAGCGACAATGGATGTGACAGGTGCAGAATTAACAGCAGCATTTGAACATAGCTTCTCTCAATATCCGAAAGAGTCAGGCGGCTTCTTACACGTGGCTGGCGCAACAATTACCGTTGATCCATTAAAAGAAGCAGGTTCTCGTATTGTGTCAATCGAGTATAAAAATGAAGCTGGCGAACTTGTGGCGCTACAAGCTGACGAAACATACACGATTGCAACAAATGCCTTTACAGCAAAAGGTGGCGATGGCTACACAATGTTTGGCAAAGCTTATGCGGAAGGTCGTGTGACGGACTTAGGTTTATCAGATTGGGAAAACTTCCGTGACTATTTACAAGCACAAAAAGAATTATCTAATACACCAAAGGGCAATATCGTACTTGTTGAAACAACAGAAGAAGCACCAGCTGGTAATTTAGAATAATGAATGACAGCCGATTGCCACATGTCGTGAGCAATCGGTTTTTTAGCGAAATTTGCATTTTTTTGTGCAAAAGCGTACATTTATGTTGAAAGTGCTGAAAAGATGAAAAATTTAGAAAGTTAATGATTGTATATTACTTAGTGTTTCGTAATAATAAGGAATAGAGGGTGCTATATTTACAACTAGTTCATATGGCATTCACAATTCACTTATACAATAGGTATAGTGGTTTGCACTTCAATCAGAAATTCAGGAGGTCGTTATTTTGAAAAGTAAACGTAATAAATGGATGGTTGCTTCACTTGCTTCAGCAGTCGTTGCAACTGTAGCCGTTCAAGCACCAGTAGAGGCAGCAACAGTTTTCCCTGACGTAAAACCAGATAGTACACACTATGGTCCGATTCATGCGCTAGCAAACGAAGGAATTGTGTCAGGTTTCCCAGATGGTACATATCGCCCAGGCACAGCAGTAACACGCGGACAAGCCGCAAAAATTTTAGCTGGTGTTTTAGGACTTTCAACAACAAACTTCCCAAATCCAGGCTTTAAAGATGTGCCAACAACACATCAATACTATAATGCAATTGCCGCTTTAGCGAGTTTAGGTGTAATTTCTGGTTTTGAAGATGAGACATTCCGCCCAGGAGCAACAATTACGCGTGGGCAAATGTCTAAAATCATTGTAGAAGGCTTAAAACTGGCACCTAAAGATGGCGGAACATCAAACTTTACAGATGTGCCAGCTGGTCATCAATATAAAGATTATGTGGATGCATTATTTACGAACGGTATTACACAAGGGCAACCAAATGGCTCGGATAAATTCGGTGTTGCAAACCCTGTAACGCGTGGTCAAATCGCGACATTTATTAGCCGTGCAAAAGAAGCATTAGCACCGGCGCCAACAGATGATTTCAGCATGACAATTTTACATCAAAATGATATCCATGCGAACTTAAATAATATCGCGAAAACAGTAACAGCGGTGAAAGAAGAGCGTGCCAAAGATGCAGAAGCGTTATTAGTTAACGCAGGGGACGTATTTAGCGGTACATTATACTTTAATGAATACCAAGGACAAGCAGACTTAACGTTCTTAAATATGATGGGTGTCGATGCCTTTGCATTCGGTAACCATGAATTTGATTTAGGATCTACACCAGACCAACATTTAGCGTTACGTGAATTTGTTGAAAAAGCGGACTTCCCATTTGTCGCAGCAAATGTTGATTTTTCGGAAGATTCGAATTTAAAAGGTTTACAAACGCGTACAGTGACAGAAACAGCAGAAGATGGTCGCATTTATGATGCCATTATTAAAGAAGTAAACGGCGAAAAAGTCGGTATTTTCGGCTTAACAACAGCTGAAACAGCGGATATTTCAAGTCCAGGTTCAGTTGCGTTTGAAAATTATATCGAAAAAGCAGAACAAACAGTTGAGCAATTAGAAGAACAAGGCATTGATAAAATTATTGCGTTAACACATATCGGTTATGATGATAACCCAGCAGTGGACAATGATCTTCAATTAGCGGCACATGCAGATGGCATTGATGTAATTGTTGGTGGTCACTCACATACGGAGCTAGAAGAGCCAGTCGTTGTTGAGAAAGATGAAAATGGTACTGACAAAGACCCGACATTAATCGTGCAAGCATATCAATACAATGAGTTTTTAGGAAAACTTGAAGTGACATTTGATGAAGACGGTGTTGTTAGTGGGTATGCAGGAGAGCTATTAGAAATTGCTGGCTATGAAGAAGATGCAGAAGCGGCGGCAGTTCTAGAAACGTATAAAGAGCGCATTGCAGAAATCGAGCAACAAGAAATTGGCGCAACGGCAACAGCGGCATTAGTGAACCCACGTGCAAACGAAGAAAGTTCTGTATCTGTTCGTAACTCAGAGACAGCACTAGGTAACTTAATTACACAAGGAATGTTAACAAAAGCGAAACAATACGCACCAAATGCGATTATGGCATTACAAAACGGTGGTGGTATTCGTGCAGCGATTGATGCAGGTCCAATTACAGTTGGTGAAGTCATTACTGTATTACCATTTGGCAATACGTTAGCAACGATGCAGTTAACAGGTGCAGAGCTGAAGGCGGCATTTGAGCATGGTTTATCGCAATATCCAGCAGAGTCAGGTGGTTTCCTACATGTAGCAGGTGGTCGTGTGACATTTGATTCAACAAAACCAGCAGGCTCACGTGTCACAAAAGTAGAATACAACAATAACGGTACTTGGGTAGAAGTAAACCCAGCAACGACATACACAATCGCAACAAATGCTTTCACTGCTAAGGGCGGTGACGGTTACGATATGTTTGCAAAAGCATATGCAGAAGGTCGTGTAACGGATTTAGGTTTATCAGACTGGGAGAACTTTGCAGAATACTTAACAACACTTAAAACGGTTACGCCACAAACAGTTGGCACATATACAGATACAAAAGGTGAAACACCAGGTACTGGCGGCGGTGGCGTTGTCACACCACCAGTTATTATTCCACCAGTTGATACAGCAAAAGCGCTCGATGTAACAATTATGCACCAAAATGATACACATGCACGTTTAGACAATGTGGCGAAAACTGTAACAGCGGTGAAAGAAGTACGTGCAGCGAATGAAAACACATTATTACTAAATGCAGGGGATGTATTTAGTGGTACATTATACTTCAATCAATTTGAAGGAAAAGCAGACATTGCATTTATGAACTTAATGGGTGTCGATGCCTTTGTATTCGGTAACCATGAATTCGACTTAGGTTCATCACCGACAGCACATAAAGGATTAGCGGATTTCTTAGCACTAGCGAAATTCCCAACAGTAGCAGCGAATGTGGACTTATCAAAAGATGAGAATTTAAGCACACTGCAATCACGTACAGTAACAGCTTCTCCACAAGATGGCAAAGTATACGATGCGATTATTCAAACGGTTGACGGCGAAAAGGTTGGTATTTTCGGTTTAACGACAGAAGAAACAGCATCAATTTCAAGCCCAGGTTCAATCATTTTTGAAAACTATATTGAACGCGCAAAAGAAACAGTAGCGAAATTAGAAGCGCAAGGTGTTAATAAAATTATTGCACTTACACATATCGGTTATGATGATAATCCAACAGTGGATAATGACCAACAGTTAGCAAAACTCGTAGCAGGAATTGACGTGATCGTTGGTGGTCATTCACATACGAATCTTGAAGTACCTGTAACGGTTGCACGTGAAAATGATGCGGATGACGAGCCGACAATTATTGTCCAAGCGTATCAGCACAATGATTTCTTAGGTACATTGGATGTATCGTTTGATAAAAACGGGGTTATTACAGCGCATAATGGCGAATTGTTAGAAATCGCTACGTACGCAGATGATGCAGAGGCGCTAGCATTATTACAGCCATATAAAGATAAGATTGCAGAAGTGTCTGATGAAGAAATTGGTGTCACATTAGCACAAACTTTAACAAATCCACGTCAATCAGATGAGGGTAATACAACAGGTGAATCGGTACGTAAAAACGAAACGATTTTAGGGAACTTAATTACAGAAGGTATGCTGGAAAAAGCAAAAGAGTATAGCCCAGATAAAGAGGTTATTTTAGCGTTCCAAAATGGTGGTGGTATTCGTACGTCAATTAATGCTGGACCTGTGACAGTTGGTGAAGTAATTAATGTGCTACCATTTAGCAATACATTAGCGCTTGCAACAGTAAGTGGGGTTGAATTATATGAAACGTTTGAGCACTCAGTAAGCAGCTTACCGAGAGAATCAGGCGGCTTCTTACACGTAGCAGGTGGCCGTGTAACTTATGATGCAACAAAACCAGTAGGCGAACGCATTATATCAATTGAAACGTTAAAAGATGGTGTTTACACAGTTGTACCAAAAGATGCAACGATGCATACAGTCGCAACAAATGCCTTTACAGCAAAAGGTGGCGACAACTATGAAGTATTAGCAGAGGTGTATGCGGACGGTCGTGTGACAGATTTAGGTTTATCGGATTGGGAAAACTTCCGTGATTACTTAGTATCACAAAAAGATGCCATTCCAACAGAAGTTCGTGGTACTTTAGTGCAGCAAACAACAGTAACAGCTGCTGATCTTGCGACGCAAAAAGAATTTGTCGGCAATGTAGTAGTGACAGGTACAGCTGAAGAATTAGCGACAATTGATGGTTTACAAGTAACAGGTGACTTAATTGTTGAAACAACAACAGATGCACCAATTACAATTTCAAATACAACGGTTGGTGGCGACCTTGTATTATCAAATGTTGGTGGCGAAGTGACGTTAGTAAACACAATTGTTGATGGCGACACAATTAACTAAACGAAGAAGCATTATCATTTTATTGATAGAGGCTACAGTTGTAGCCTCTATACTCTCTCATTTAAAAGGAGCATGATTATGACGAAGAAAGCATTTTCGATTACAGCAGCAGGCGCATTAGCCATTACAGCATTGACACCAGCGATTACGACAGAAGCAGCTGTTGTATACGCCGACGATTTAGTCATTTCAGAGTATGTGGAAGGTTCAAGCAACAATAAAGCGATTGAAATTTATAACGGTACAGGTGCACCTGTTGATTTATCTGCGTATTCAATTGAGTTATATGCGAACTTGAACACAACACCAGGGAATCCAATTACATTAAGCGGGACACTTGCACACGGGGAAACAAAGGTTTTCGTCCACAATCAAGCAAATGATGTATTAAAGCCATTAGGAGAAGTTGCAAATGTTACAAACTTCAATGGTGATGATACAGTTGTTTTAAAGAAAAATAATACAATCATTGACTCGTTTGGTAAAATCGCAGGCGGTGAAAAGTTTGCTGAAAATGTCACATACGTCCGTAATGCCGACAACTTTACTGGTGATACAAACCCGAATGACGACATTGATTTATCAGGCTGGACACAATATCCGATTGATACATTTAGCGATTTAGGCAAACATACAGCAAATCACGGTGTAGCATTAGCGGAAGGGTCAATCTCAATCGCGGATGTGCTTGCAGCGGAGCTTGAGACAGAAGTTCAAACAGAAGGAACAATTGTCGGAATTGCGCGCAACACGGCACATATTTTTGATGGGGAAAAAGCGATTGCCATTCACCATAAAGATGCTGTTGGTGAAGCGAAAGTCGGCGATTACGTTGTCGTAAAAGGAAAGCGTGCAGTATATAACGGTTTAGCACAAGTTGGTTCAGCCGAGCTTGTAACGTTAAAAGAGGGTACATCTACACCGACACCACGTACCATTAGTCCAGAAAATGTAGGTGAGGCGTATGAGTCACAACTCGTAACGGTTGAAAATATCACAATTGCTGAAGATGCCACAGGTACAAATAAAGCGGTTGTTGGTCAAAACTTCGTTGTTCGTGATGAGTTAGCGACAGGTGTTACAGCCGGTACAACATATGACAGCATTACAGGGATTGTCGTAGAGTTTAACGGCACATACCAAATTGTGCCGCGTTCAGCGGATGATTTAGTAGCAAATGTACCACCAGCACCACTAGAAACCGAAACAATTGCTGCTGTACGTGAACGTTTAGATGGACCGGCACAAGTACAAGGTGTTATTACAGCAATTATTGGACAGACGATTCATATTCAAGATGAAACAGGTGCGATTGTATTATATGGCTCACTAGATGTAGCAGTTGGCGATGAAGTCGTTGTAAAAGGGTCATTAACAGAGTACAGCAATTTACTAGAAATTACAGGTATTGAAGTTGTTGAACGTATTGGGACAGCGGGTGTACCAGCACCAAAACCAGTGACAGCTGCACAAATTACAGAAGATATCGAAGCGCAACTTGTACAGTTCTCAGAAGTGACGGTGTCATCGTATAGCGGTGGGAACTATACTGTAACAGATGCAGCAGGTGATACATTCTTAATTCGTGATACAGCACAAGCGATGGGCTTAGAAATTGGCAAAACGTATGACCAAATTATCGGTGTTGTCCAACAGTACGGCGAAAACTACCAAATCTTTATTCGTTCAACAGCGGATGTGATTGAAGATTTATCCGTAGTACAAGCTGTTACCGCATCTGCAACGAATTTAGTAACAGTAGGAACGGAAGTAACGTTATCGACAACAACACCAGATGCGACAATTTATTACACAACAGATGGTTCTGAACCAACAACAGCTAGCACAAAATATGAAGGACCAATTACGATTAATGAAGCACAAACCGTAAAAGCGATTGCTGTAAAAGAAGGTTTAACACCGTCTATTGTGTCAACATTTACGTATGATGTTTTTGATGGGACATTAAAAATTCACCATATCCAAGGAGAAGCGCATACATCACCGTTTAAAGGACAACAAGTAACGGACATTGAAGGTGTTGTGACATACTTATTTAAAATTCGTAGCAGTCACTACGCAACGATTCAAACACCAGATAGCTTAATAGACGACAACCCAAATACATCTGAAGGGATTTTAGTATTCTTAGGTAATAGCTACGGAGATGTAGCGGTAGGTGACCAAATAAAAGTTTCTGGTGTTGTGGATGAGTACCGCGTAGAAGGTAATGAAGGTGATTTATTATCGACACAAATTAATGCACGTAACGGCAAAATTGAAAAAGTAGCATCAGGTGTCGCTTTACCATCAGCAATTACAGTTGATGAAACAACGATTCCACGTGATGTCATTGATAATGATTCATTTGCACAGTTTGACCCAGAGGAAGATGCGATTGACTATTGGGAGAGCTTAGAAGGGATGCGCGTTGCATTTAGTGGTTTAAAAGCGACGTCACCACAAGAATATGGTGATATTACAACGGTGTTAGAAACACGCGAAACAGATACAAATAATGGTGGCGTGCTAATTTCAGCAACAGATTATAACGCAGACCGTATTCACTTAAAAGCGTTTAAAGCAAATGGAGATGCTGCAACAGATTTTGATATATCGACAGGTGATACATTTAAAGGCGAAGCACCAATTATCGGTGTTGTAGGATATGGTTTCTCAAACTATAAAATTTATTTAGATGAAGCGGATTTACGTGAAGTATATGAAGCAGGGAATATTCAGCCAGAAGCAACAACGATTGTAAAAGATCCAACAAAATTAACGATTGCTAATTACAATATTGAAAACTTCTCAGCGAATACGTCAGAAACATCTGATGCAAAAGCGAAATTAATTGCACAAAGCTTTGTGACAAATATGCAGTCACCAGATATTATCGGTATTGTCGAAATGCAAGATAATAATGGGGAAACAGCAGATGGTAACTCAGCAGCGAACGAAAGCTATCAACGTTTAATCAATGCAATTGTTGAAGCGGGTGGCCCACGTTACGAGTATGTCAATATCGACCCTGTATATAACCAAGATGGTGGTGCACCAGGCGCAAATATTCGTCCAGGCTTCCTATATAATCCAGAGCGTGTCACGTTAAAAGAAGGTACACCAGGTGATGCAACAACAGCTGTCACGTATGAAAACGGTGCATTATCGCACAACCCAGGGCTTGTAAACCCAACAGACGAGGCATTTGCATCAAGTCGTAAGCCAATCGCTGCACAGTTCACATTTAACGGTGAAGATGTATTAGTCATCGGTAACCACTTTAACTCTAAAGGTGGCGATACAGCATTATTTGGTGCGACACAGCCACCTGTATTAGGCAGTGAAGTACAACGCAAAAAGATTGCTGAGCAAGTAAAAGCGTTTGTTGAGTCGGTAAAAGCGGATAATCCACAAGCGAATGTTGTGGCACTTGGTGACTTTAACGACTTCGAATTCTCAGCACCACTTGAAATTTTGGAGCAAGCAGGTTTAGTGAATATGATTAAACGTTTACCAAAAGAAGACCGTTACACATACACGTACCAAGGGAACTCACAAGTGCTTGACCATATTTTAGTATCGGACCATTTAGCAGATGCAACAGAAGTTGATGCACTGCATATTAATGCCGATTACTCAAGCGTGTCAGGTAAGCGTGCAAGTGACCATGACCCAGTTTTAGTACAAATTGATTTAACAAAGGAACTGGTAGAAATGCCAGAACTTGTGCCATTTACGTTAAAAGGAAAGCAAACAGGTAAATTAGTATTAACAAAATCGAAGCTAAATGTTTATGTTGAAGAAGGCTATACGATTAAAAATGGTATCGTTATTAAAGGACATAAAGATGGCTCGTATATTCGTTTAGCGGGCGCATTAGCGGATCAAGTCGTGACAATTGAAGCGAAGCAAGATGCACCAGTTGTCATTGATTTTGCAGGCGCTACAGTGAAGGAAGTTATTATTACAGGTGACTATGCACACAATGTTGTACTGCATAACACACAAAACGTACAAGCAGGCATTGAATAACATTGCTTAAGTTGTGCTAACTGAAAAAGGGTAGGAGAAATGACCAAATTTCTCCTGCCTTTTTTAATGGTGTTTTTAAGTATTTCACAGGTACTACGTTTAAGTTATGTAAGCCCGAATTATAAAAAATAGCGCACCTGTACGGTACGCA
>NZ_MASJ01000002.1 GCF_001700315.1 Caryophanon tenue
CGATGTTGCTGGCATCATTTAAGATGTCATAATTTTGTCGGTTAGACCGACTATGTTTCATCAACGTTTGTTGTTCAGTTTTCAAGGTTCATGTTTTTCGTTCGTGTTAAGCGAACTTCTATATCTTAGCATTTTCTCTCGTATGCTGTCAACAACTTTTTAAATTTCTTTTTTCGTTGTTGTTTCGTTGCCGCCTCTCTTGGCGACTTCAATATAATATCATTAAAATTCAAATAGAGTCAACACTTTTTAATATTTTTTTCATTTTTATTTTTCTTTCATTATATGCAGAATAAAATATCATCCTTTTTTCGGCACTGGCTTGTTTTTTTAACAAAGATACTATGACCAATCCTGTTATTTTCTGTTTACTTCTTTAATAAAGTTAGAAGCTTAGATGGCGGAAAACACTCATGCCAATTTGAATAATCGATAAACCTTAGACTCATTTTAAATTTTGCTACAAAAAACACCTTTGCTCTGATTATTCGGTATTCGCTACCGCTTTTCAGAGAAAGGTGTTTACGTTCAATCTGCATACCAAATGAATTATTTGATTATTGCTTTACGATTTTTGTAATGTGCAACAAGCGTTTTTGCGATAAGTCAATAAGTTCCTCTGTACGACAAATCTTCACAAGTGGTCTCGTCACAGCATATTGATTAATGTACATAACTTCTGCTTTATCGCGATTCGATAACTCGACGGTCGTTCCAAGTGGCAATTCAGCAACAACGCTCACCAATGCTTTTACGACTTCGATATCGAATTTTCCAAACTCTGACTCTTGAATCATCTCTACAACTTTAAACGCAGACGTACGTGAACGATACAATCGCTCCGATGTCATCGCGTGAAACACATCCGCTACAGCAATAATTTGCGCGTACTTTGATAGACGCTCCCCTTTATCACCTCGTGGATATCCGCTGCCGTCCAAACGTTCATGGTGTTGAAAGATTGCTAGTTTCATCGCATCTTTTAAAACTGGAATAAGTTTAATCATATTTAGGCTATGCATCGGGTGGCGTTTCACATCGCTATACTCTTGCACCGTCAACGCTTCCGTTTTATTACGAATACGACGATCAACTTTCGACATCCCACAATCCGCCAATAAGCCTGCTAAGCCCATTTGAATGATTGTTCCTTTATCATACCCTAGCTTCTGTGTAATAACTGCTGAAATAAGTCCTGTTGCAATACAATGATGGTAAATATATTCTTCTGGGCGAGAATATAAATTTAAATCAAACATAATCGTACGATCTTCTAAAATAAAATTAATCAATGGTAAAAAGAAAGACCTTACCTTCGTAATATCTATTTGCGCGCCCGCTTCCCAATTGAAAAATTCTTTCTTTAGCTGTTGAATCGCAAATTGATAACTACGTTCAAATGTATTGATTGTAATCGCTGGGTGATTACGCAGTGGCGATTTCAATAAATTAGTCGTATCCGCTGTTTGAATACTTTCACTTTCTTCCGTTAGCTCTAATGGCTCTGCACTCTTAATAAGCACCTCTTTAATATTAAATGCTTCTAACACCAATAAATGTACCGGTCGAACAATTGTGTCCTTTGTAATAATCGGATTTTTTGTATTGGCAAATACATCTTGCGCAATAATTTTCCCAAGCTGAATTTGTTCTACTTTTGCTAATGTAATTTCCATCGTTTGTCCCGCCTTTATTGCAGAGTAATTATTTCCATTTTATCGGAAATCCGAACTATAAGTAATATCGGAAAGTCTCATTTCTTTGAAAGCATTTTCAACAGTTATTCCACATAGATAAAAAGAAAGGAACTAGGACCAATAGTCCTAGTTCCTTTTTCTATTCTTCTGATTGCTCGTCTTCTTGCTCTAACTCTTCTTCTGGCGCTTTTTGTACTTTCGCAACAGAAGCAACTAATTCATCATTGGCTAAACGGATTAAACGAACACCTTGCGTGCTACGTCCAATAATCGATACGTCTTCGATATCCATACGAATAACCATACCGTTAATCGTCATTAACATAATGTCTTCGCTGCCATCTACTGTTTTTAGAGCTACCATCGCACCGTTTTTATCCGTAATTTGAATTGTTTTTAAACCAACACCGCCACGGCTCTGAACGCGGTACTCCGCTTCTGGTGTACGTTTACCGTAACCATTTTCCGTCACGACTAAAATTTCTTGTCCTGGTTCTACGATTTCCATGCCGACAACATAATCGCCTTCACGTAATTTAATGCCGCGTACACCAGCTGCACTACGTCCCATCGCACGAACTTCTTGCTCATCGAAACGAACAGCCATCCCATCATGTGTACCGATAATAATTTGTTTTGTACCGTCTGTTAAACGAACTGAAATTAAATCATCATCCTCATGTAATGTCACGGCGATTAAACCATTTGTACGGATATTCGCAAACTGTGCTACCGATGTACGTTTCGTTACCCCTTGCTTCGTTGTAAACACAAGGAACTCATCTTCGTTATAAGAATTCACACGAATCATTGCTGTTACATGCTCATCCTTATCAATATTTAATAAATTGACAATCGGTAAACCTTTCGCAGTACGACCAAACTCTGGTACTTCGTATCCTTTTGCTTTATATACTTTCCCTTTTGATGTAAAGAATAAAATCACATCATGTGTAGATGTATATAATAAATGCTCTACAAAGTCATCTTCGTTCGTATTCATACCTTGAACACCACGACCGCCACGCTTTTGGCTACGGTATGTGTTTGCAGCTAAACGTTTAATATACCCTTTATGTGTTAACGTTACGACCGAGTTTTCTTGAGGAATTAAATCTTCATCCTCAATCATCTCTAAACCACCCATCGTAATTTGTGTACGACGTGCGTCATTAAAACGTTCTTTAATATCAAGTAATTCTTCACGTACAATGGCCACAACTTTTTCACCATCCGCTAAAATCGCTTGTAGCTCGGCAATTAGACGCTGTAATTCTTGGTACTCTTCTTCAATTTTTTCGCGCTCTAGGCCACTTAAACGTACTAAACGCATATCAAGAATAGCCTGTGATTGCTTTTCTGATAAATTGAAACGCTCCATCAATAATGGTTTCGCTTCTTCACCATTACGTGAGCTACGAATAATTTTAATAATTTCTTCGATATGGTCCAGTGCAATACGTAAACCTTCTAAAATATGCGCACGCGCTTCTGCTTTCGCTAATTCAAACTTCGTACGACGTGTGATTACTTCTTTTTGATGCTCTAAGTAATGGAACAGCATATCCTTTAATGGCAATATTTTTGGCTGACCATCCACTAATGCAAGCATGTTAATACCAAAGCTTGATTGCATTGGTGTTTGTTTATATAAATTATTTAATACGACGTTGGCATTCGCATCACGACGTACTTCAATAACGATACGCATACCGTTACGGTCAGATTCATCACGTAATCCTGTGATACCATCGATTTTTTTATCGCGGACAAGCTCAGCAATCTTTTCAATTAGCTTCGCTTTGTTCACTTGATATGGTAATTCATGTACTAAAATCGTTTCACGTCCGTTTGCTTTTTGCTCAATTTCTACCGCTGCACGCAGCATAATTGAACCACGACCTGTTTCATATGCACGACGAATACCGCTGCGCCCTAAAATAAGGGCTCCTGTTGGGAAATCCGGTCCTGGCATAATCTCCATTAGTTCTTCTGTCGTAATTGCTGCATTATGCGATAACGCAATAACAGCATCAATCGTTTCACCAAGCTGATGAGGTGGAATGTTCGTTGCCATCCCTACCGCAATCCCTGACGAACCATTGACTAATAAATTCGGGTAGCGGGCTGGTAGTACAAGTGGCTCGCGCTCACTACCGTCATAGTTATCCCCATAATTAATCGTATTTTTATTAATATCACGCAACATTTCCATTGCGATTTTTGACATACGAGATTCTGTGTAACGCATCGCTGCAGCTCCGTCACCATCGACAGAACCGAAGTTACCGTGACCATCTACAAGCATATAACGATAGCTAAAATCTTGTGCCATACGTACCATCGCATCATAAATTGACGAGTCACCGTGTGGATGGAATTTACCCATTACGTCCCCGACAATACGTGCACTTTTTTTGTAAGGCTTATCCGATGTGTTCCCTAACTCCTGCATACCGAATAAAATACGACGATGAACCGGCTTCAGTCCATCGCGTACATCCGGCAGGGCACGTGAGACGATTACGCTCATCGCATAGCTTAAAAATGATGTTTTTATTTCACTCGTAATATTTCTAGTTTCTATTTTTCCGTGTTGAATATCAGACAAAATAAGAACCTCCTCTCCGACTATATTAAATATCTAAATCCTCGACATACACCGCATTATCTTCAATAAAGTCACGGCGCGGTCCTACATCATCCCCCATGAGATGTGTAAAGATTTGGTCTGCTTCAATGGCATCGTCTAAATCAATACGGATTAATGTTCGGTGCTCAGGGTCCATTGTTGTGTCCCATAATTGCGCTGCATTCATTTCACCTAAACCTTTGTAACGCTGTACATTTGGCTTTGGCACTTTTGGCAGATTTTCTAAAATCGCTTGCAGTTCAGCATCCGAGTAGCAATATTCAACATGCTTGCCTTGCTTTACTTGATAAAGTGGTGGCTTTGCCGCGTATACATAGCCCGCTTCAATTAGTGGACGCATGAAACGGAAGAAGAACGTCAGCATTAATACGCGAATATGTGCACCATCAACATCGGCATCGGTCATAATGACAATTTTGTGATAACGAGCTTTTGAAATATCAAAGTCTTCACCAATACCTGTACCAAATGCTGTAATCATCGCGCGAATTTCTGCGTTTGATAAAATACGGTCTAAACGTGCTTTTTCAACGTTTAAAATTTTACCTCGTAGTGGCAGAATCGCTTGGAAATGACGGTCACGACCTGATTTCGCTGAACCACCGGCAGAGTCACCCTCTACGATGTAAATTTCAGATTCTGCAGGGTTTGTTGATGAACAGTCTGCTAATTTACCTGGTAAACTCGACACTTCAAGTGCGGACTTACGACGTGTAAATTCACGTGCCTTTTTCGCTGCAACACGTGCGCGCGCTGCCATTTGCCCTTTTTCCACAATTTTACGTGCGATAGATGGGTTCTCCATTAAGAAACGCTCAAAGCCTTCTGAGAATAATGAGTTCGTAATTGAGCTCACTTCTGAGTTACCTAGCTTCGTTTTCGTTTGCCCTTCAAATTGCGGGTCTGGGTGTTTGACTGACACGATTGCTGTTAAACCTTCACGTACGTCTTCACCTGTTAAGTTTTGTTCAGAATCTTTTACAACGCCCGCTTTACGTGCATAGTCATTAATCACACGCGTTAATGCCGTCTTAAAGCCAGATTCATGTGTACCACCTTCGTACGTATTGATGTTGTTAGCAAATGAGAAAATATTCGCTGCAAAACCTTCGTTGTACTGCATCGCAATTTCAACAGTAATGCCGTCCTTTTCCCCCATGACATCAATCGCTTCGTGGATTGGCCCTTTTGATTCGTTCATATCTTCAACGTATGATTTAATACCGCCTTCGTAGTGGAACATTTGCGTTTTTTCTTCGCCTGCACGCTCATCGGCAATTGTTAAACGAATACCACGGTTTAAGTACGCTAGCTCACGTACACGTTTCACTAAAATATCGTATTCATATACCGTAGTCTCTTTAAAGATTTCTGGGTCTGCTTTAAAACGAGTTGTTGTTCCCGTATCTGTAGCTTCTCCAATGACCGTTAGTGGTTGTTTCGTATGTCCGCGCTCGAAAATAATTTCATGCACATGACCATCACGACGAACTTGGACAACTGTTTCCAAAGATAATGCGTTTACAACCGACGCACCTACACCATGTAAACCACCTGAAACCTTATAACCGCCACCGCCAAACTTACCACCTGCGTGTAAAACAGTCATAATAACCTCTACGGCTGGCTTTCCTAGCTTTTCCTGTGTGCTTACGGGGATACCTCGCCCATTATCTTCTACACGAATCCAGTTACCTTCTTCAATTGCAACAACAATATCCGTACAGTATCCAGCTAACGCTTCATCAATACTGTTATCAACGATTTCCCATACTAAATGGTGTAGCCCTTTTGAACTTGTAGAACCGATATACATACCAGGACGCTTACGTACCGCTTCTAATCCTTCTAGTACTTGTATCTGGTCTGCATCATACGCATGCTCTACTTTTGAATTTTCCATAGCCACCGTGTTCACCTACTCTTTCTAACTTCAGTCTGTATATTATTTCAACATAAAGTTGCTGTGTATATTTATCCACCTAAAAATAGCCTGAATATTTATTCAGGTTACTTGATGATTCCTCGTTCCACGTGAAACATCTTCGCATGCTTAATTGTGTCATGGTGAATACCCTCAACACTAGGCGTCGTCACAAATGTTTGGACTTCACCTTGCATAATATTTAATAAATGCGATTGACGATATTCATCAAGTTCTGACAACACATCATCCAGTAACAAAATAGGCGCTTCCTTCGTCTCCTGCTTAATCAATTCGATTTCTGCAAGCTTTAATGATAACGCCGTTGTTCGTTGCTGCCCTTGTGAGCCAAAAACTTGAACATCATAATCATTTACAAAAAATTGTAAATCATCACGATGTGGACCAACGAGTGTCACACCACGCTCAAGCTCACGTGAACGGGCTTCAGTTGATTTTTGGCGTAAATGCTCCGCCATTTCTTCTGAAGACCACTGTGCCTGCATGCCTGTGACCGTTTTATATTTAATTACTAACGTTTCCGCTTGCTGTGTAATGCCAGCATGAATAGGCTCTGCCCATTCTTGTAACATCTCAATAAACTGATAACGTTTTCGAATAATTTTAATGGCGGCAGCAATAAACTGCTCTGTATAAACATCAAGCATCACTTCGTCTATTTTTTGACGCCCTTGATGCGCTTTTAAAAACAAATTACGCTGCTTTAAAATTTTTTGATATTGCAATAAATCATGTAAATAAACGGATGAAATTTGTCCAATTTCCATGTCGATAAATCGGCGTCTTACTTGCGGACTTCCCTTTACTACATGTAAGTCCTCTGGTGCAAACATGACGACATTCATCTGCCCAATATATTGGCTTAATTTACTTTGCTCAATATGATTCACTTTCCCTTTTTTGCCCTTTTTTGAGAACAAGAGCTCCATCGGAATTGGACCATAACGTCGTTCAATCACACCTTCTATTTTACCATAATCCTGCTCCCAACGTATTAATTCTTTATCATTGGCAGTGCGGTGTGACTTTGCCATCGCAAGCACATAAATTGCTTCCATCAAGTTTGTTTTACCTTGTGCATTTTGACCGATAAAAACATTTATTTTAGGAGAAAAATCAAGTTCTAAGTGTTCGTAATTGCGATAATTGGAAAGTTTGAGTTTCTCAATATGCATTATTCACCTTGTTGCTCGACGATTTTAAAACGTCCAGTGCCTGGGATATTTAATAAATCCCCATCGCGCAATTTACGGCCACGACGGTCTTCTTCCTCACCATTCACAAAAACTGTATGTTCACTTAAAAACCATTTTGCCATACCGCCCGAGCTAATTGTGTCTGTTAATTTTAACGCTTGGCCTAACGTAATATATTCTGTATCAATGATTAACTCTTCCACGTATTTTTTCCTCCATATTTCAAACATGTATTTCTCTATCATACCTAAAATTCGGTATGAAGTAAAAAAAGATAGCCACGAGTTGTGACTATCTGATTTGTACAATTCAGTATATAAATTTTAACATGCGAACATATAATCGAACAAGTAGAACGTTTCCATCCCGGTGCTATGCGTTGTTTAGTATGTGCGTACCGGTAAAATTAATTGTAAAATGGCGTCGTCATGAATTGAACGTAAAATAAATGGCTTCATCGCGCCTGTAAATTGGATCATTACATCTTGACCATCAATCGCTTTTAACGCGTCCATCATATACTTTGCAGAGAATGAAATTTTTAATTCTTCGCCTTCTGCTTGCTCTACAGCAATTTGTTCTTTTACTTTCCCAATCTCCGGTGAGTTTGATGAGATTTCCACAGAATTATCCCCAACTGTTTCAAAACGTACAACATTGTTGCGGTCTTCACGTGCAAGTAATGACGCACGGTCGATTGCTTGTAATAATAATTTCCCGTTAATCGTGACATTCGTTTTGTATTCGTTTGGAATTAGACGGCTTGTGTCTGGGTAGTTGCCTTCAAGTAAACGTGAGAAGAATAATACTTCGTTTGTTTTAAATAACACTTGCTGGCTTGTTAAGGCGATTTCCACCGCTGTTGATGAGTCATCTAAAATTTTATTTAATTCGTTTAAGCTTTTCCCAGGAATAACAACATTTTGTCCTGTTGGTAAGTTGTCTACTGTTACTTTGCGACGTGCAAGACGGTGGCTATCTGTTGCTACACAAATTAACTCGTTTTCTGTTGTTTGCCAATGTACACCTGTTAATACTGGACGAGATTCTGATGTAGCAACAGCAAATACTGTTTCACGAATAACTGTTTTTAATAAATCACTTGGAATTGAAAATTGTTCGTTATTTGACAGCTCTGGTAACTGTGGATATTCATTTGCATCTGAGCCAATTAAATGGAATTCTGATTTACCTGAACGAATAAATGTTTGAAAATTATCTGTTACTTCGATTTCCACAATATTTGTTGGTAATTTACGAACGATTTCATGAAGCATACGTGCTTGTAAAACAATTGAGCCTGGCGCTTCGACGTTAATGATTTGTTTACCATCTTCTTCAGGTTGAATAAATGTTTGAATCGTGACATCTGCATCACTACCTGTTAAACGTAAACCTTCTGCAGTTACATCTAGTTTAATACCTGTCAAAATTGGAATCGTTGTTTTTGAACTTACTGCACGCATTGCGTTATTTAAACCGTCTAATAAACGGTCTCTCATAATATCAAATTTCATACTAAAAAAACCCTCTCTTATATATAATTATTTATTCTTTTTTTAAAAGATATAGTAATAGGCGCTGTGGATTTGTGGATAAGTGGGTATAAACCCTTATAGAACAACACTTTTGCCTGTAGATAGATTGTGTATAAGTCGGTGTATAACTCACTGACTTATACACAGGCTTATTTCCCGAGAACGCCTCGAATTTGTTTAACATCTTGCTGTAATTGTTGATCATCTTTTAATAAAGATGAGATTTTTTCATGGGCGTGAATAACGGTTGTATGATCTCGACCACCGAACTCTTCACCGATTTTTGGTAATGAAAAGTCGGTTAATTCACGTGATAAGTACATCGCGATTTGGCGTGGATATGCAATTGATTTTGTACGCTTCTTTGCAGCAAAGTCTTCTAAGCGAATTTGATAATGTTCACCAACAGCATGTTGGATATCTAAAATGGTAATCGCACGTGGCTTCGCGTTTGGGCGAATATCTTTTAACGCTTCTGCTGCTAATTCGATACTCATTTCTTTATTTACTAATGAAGAATACGCCACAACACGAATTAATGCACCTTCTAGCTCTCGAATATTGGAGTCAATTTGGTTTGCGATATACAGCATTACTTCGTTTGGTACGTTTAATTTATCTGCGTTTGCTTTTTTTCGTAAAATCGCAATACGTGTCTCTAAATCTGGTGGCGTAATGTCTGTAATTAAACCCCATTCAAAGCGTGAGCGCAGGCGATCTTCTAATGTAGGAATCTCTTTTGGCGGACGATCACTCGAAATCACAATTTGTTTTGATTCTTCATGAAGCGTATTAAACGTGTGGAAAAATTCTTCTTGTGTGGACTCTTTCCCAGCTAAAAACTGAATATCATCGATTAGTAATACATCTACATTACGGTATTTATTGCGAAATTCAATTGCTTTATTGTCACGAATCGAGTTAATAAACTCATTTGTAAACTTTTCAGATGATAAGTACACAACTTTCGCGTTTGGATTGTGGTCCAATACATAATGGCCAATTGCATGCATTAAGTGTGTCTTTCCTAAGCCAACGCCTCCGTAAATGAAGAACGGGTTATATGCTTTAGCAGGAGCTTCTGCAACAGCGAGTGAAGCTGCGTGAGCGAAGCGGTTACCAGAGCCAATGACAAATGTATCAAATGTATATTTCGGATTTAGCATCCCAGATGAGATATCATGTTGTTCATTTGTTCGTGGCTGCATAGCAGGTAATGGCATATCTAGCTCATCGTCATCATTATCTTTTTGTACGACAAATTTAATTAATAAATCTTTGCCGGTTAATTCGGTTAAAATTCCTGCAACTAAATGAACATAATGATTTTCAAGCCAATCACGTGCGAAGGAATTCGGTGCAGCTATCGTTACCGTTTGTCCTTTGTATGTTAAAAGCTTTGTTGATTTGAGCCAAGTTTCGAAGCTCGGCTTTGAGATTTTTTGTTCAACTTGTGCAAGAACTTGATTCCAAAGTTCTTCTAAATGTTCCAAGCGTGTGTCTCCTTTTCTGTAAATGGAAATATTTTTTGTAAACAGGTCGGTAGGGGAGGGGAGAGCAATTTGCGAATCAACCAAACTACATGACCTTAACATGAAAATAAACGCTGTTCAAAGTACGAGCGCTAAAAAAATTTATTGGATAGAAAAGAGGGCTAAATTAGTCCTCTTTTTGTATGTGTAAAATCATAGTTATATACATAATCACATCTTGTGGATAAAGTTTATCCAAAGACCGTGCATAAAGTTACCCACAGGCTTGTGTATAATGTGGATAGCGAAAAAATAAAAAAAGTTTTCAACAGCAGAAAACAAATTTATGATAGCAAATAAATCAAGTAATTACAAGGCTTTTCTTTACTTATCCACAACTATAAACAGTATCCACAATACAGTTATCCACAGGGTATGGATTTGTGGAAAAACTGTTTATAAGTACTGTGGGTAATTTTTTTCGGCATAAAAGTTATTCACGGGTTATCCATAGGTAATCCACAAAAAGAGGGACAAAGGTAGAGCGATGAAATAGAAAAGTTTTATGACGTTGTTTCCTTGCTGCTTACAAGAAAGTTTTTGGAGAAAGGATTGACAAAATAATAGCCTTACGTTTATACTATTCAAGTCTGTATGTAGAAAATAGATGAATTTTATAGCAACAGGAGGTGTATAGTAATGAAACGTACGTACCAACCTAAAAAACGTAAACATAGTAAAGTACACGGCTTCCGCGCACGTATGGCAACTAAAAACGGTCGCAATGTTTTAGCTCGTCGTCGCAAAAAAGGTCGTAAAGTATTATCAGCATAAGTCCACTGAGCCACATCAGTGGTCTTTTTTTTCGTTAGTGTTACGAAAAAAAGAGTTTTTAAGGCGATTTGTGTGTTTCACGCGGATCGCCTCTATTTTTATTTTTATGTAAATGTTTGATTAAGCAGGTGAGAAAATGAATAAACGCCAGCGAATTAAAAAGAATGAAGAGTTTCAAAAGGTGTTTAAAAGAGGAAAGTCTTTTGCCAATCGTCAGTTTGTAATTTATGTATTGCCGAAGCAAGAGCAGCAGATGTTCCGTGTAGGATTATCTGTGAGTAAAAAAGTTGGGAATGCTGTAGTGCGTAACCAAATTAAACGCTACATCCGTCAGTCGTTGTTAGAACTTCAAGAAGACGTAAGACAGGATGCAGATTATGTTATTATCGCCAGACATGGGGCGGCCGCGCTGGACTTCCATGAAACGAAGAACAGTTTAATGCATGTGATGAAAATCGCAAAAGTGTTAAAAGTTAAGAAATTAAAGAGTGAATAGGTGCTAAATATAGCGGAATTCATATAAAATATAACCATCGTAAAGCAAATGAACTGTTCGATAGTAGAGAAGTTGTTTTATGACATGGTAAAATAGCGAAAATGAATAGTGTTTTATTAGGAGGAAGAAGCTTGAAGAAAAAACTTTGGGTACTCTTAACACTTGCTGTTGCTACGTTAGCATTAGCAGGTTGTACAGAGTTTGATCAACCAATTTCAGCTGAAAGCGAAGGCTTTTGGAATAGCTTCATCGTTTGGCCATTAGTGTCATTAATCGACATGTTTGAAGGTTGGTTAGGTACATTTGGTTTAGCAATTATCGCGGTAACAATTATTATCCGTTTAATTATCCTACCGCTAATGGTTAAGCAAACGAAAAGCGCAAAACAAATGCAAGAAATTCAGCCGAAATTAAAAGAATTACAAGCAAAATATTCATCAAAAGATGCGCAAACTCAACAGCAATACCAACAAGAAATGATGAAGTTAATGCAAGAGTCGGGTGTGAACCCACTTGCAGGCTGTTTACCGATCTTCATTCAAATGCCAATTTTAATTGGTTTCTATCATGCGATTAGTCGTATGAACGTAACACCAGCGTACGATTTAGGTTATTTCTTAGGCGTACATTTAGCAGAGCCGAGTCTTATTTTTGCATTGCTTGCTGGTATTATGCAGTTAGTTGTAATTTTAACAGGACCACCAATGGGTGATAACCCACAAATGAAAATGATGATGTATATCATGCCAGTGATGATTGTTGGATTTGGTGCATTCTTACCAGCAGCATTATCGCTTTACTGGATTGTCGGAAACATTTTCTCAATTGGTCAAAACTTAGTAATTCACAAACCTTGGTTACAAAAGAAAGCTTAAATTGTTGAGAATATCAGATCACTCTTTTTAGGAGGGCTCAAACGTGAAACAAACTACGCAAATTGGTGCTACGTCGGAAGAAGCAATCGAATTAGCTCTCAAAAAGCTTGGCAAGACACGTGAGCAAGTTGAGATACAGGTTTTACAAGAAGGAAAAAAAGGTTTTTTAGGAATAGGTGCTCGTTCTGCACATGTTATTGTGCGAGTGAAGGAAGAGCCTATTCCTGAACCACAGCCGGTTGTCGTAGAAATGCCGCAGCCGCAAATTATTCCTGAACCGGTGATTGAAGCTATAACTGAAGAAGAGCCGGTAATTGAACAAACTATTGAAGTAGAAAATGTAACAATTTCTGAAGAGCCGGTACAAGTAGATGTTGTGGAAGTGACGCGACACTATTTGCAGCAAGTGGCAGAAGCGATGGATATTCTGGATTTAGATGTAGATATCCACAAAAAAGGGAAAACGTTATATGTGAACTTATCAAGTAAAAAAGCTGCGCTACTAATTGGGAAGCGTGGCCAAACGTTAAATGCCTTACAGCAATTAACGCAGCTCGTTGTTAATAAAGATTCACAGCAATATGTAACGGTGTTGATTGATGTTGAAAACTATCGAGATCGACGTGAGGAAGCGTTAGAGTTATTAGCTTCGCGTATGGCAGAAAAAGCAGTGCGTACAGGAAAACGTGTTGCATTTGAGCCGATGCCGTCGTATGAACGAAAAGTTATCCACCATGTACTATCGAAACGTGTGGATATTGAAACTTATTCAGAAGGCGCAGAGCCAAATCGTTATTTAGTAATTCAACCAACGAAATAATACAGACGTATATAGGTTGTCTAAGATGAAAATCTTAGGCAACTTTTTTTATGGATTGAAACATATACACAGGTTATACACAAAATGTGTGTAACTTTTCTGTAAATTGTGGAAAAAGACAGTGTCAAAATAGTTATACACAATGCTAGTTGATTACTTTAGATTTTTTATAAATTGTGATAATCTATGTAGTTAGTGAGTAAAGGAACGGATTTACTTGTCCACATGTGGATAAGTAATTTTTAGGAGGATTACAAATGGAATTTGATACTATTGCTGCGATTTCCACACCGATGGGCGAAGGCGCCATTGCGATTGTTCGTTTAAGTGGGGATAAAGCGGTTGAAATTGCTGACCGTGTGTTTAAAACACCTGGTGGCAAAAGTTTAATGCAACAACCCACACATACAATTCATTACGGACATTTACATGAGCCAAAAACAGGTGAAGTCGTAGAAGAAGTTATGCTGTCATTAATGCGCGCTCCGAAAACATTTACACGTGAAGACGTTGTTGAAATTAACTGTCATGGTGGAATTGTTTCGGTAAATCGTGTATTACAACTTGTACTTGTTAATGGTGCACGTTTAGCTGAGCCAGGTGAGTTTACGAAACGTGCTTTTTTAAATGGGCGTATCGATTTATCACAAGCCGAAGCTGTTATGGATTTAATTCGTGCGAAAACAGATCGTGCAATGAACGTAGCACTTGGTCAAATGGACGGCAAGCTATCACGTTTGATTGCGGATTTGCGACAAGCTTTAATTGAAACATTAGCGCAAGTAGAAGTCAATATCGATTATCCAGAATATGATGATGTTGAGGAAATGACAGTACCGGTATTACTTGAAAAATGTTCATGGGTACGTGATGAAATTGATAAATTACTACAAACATCATCTCAAGGGAAAATTTTACGTGAAGGGCTATCAACGGTTATTTTAGGACGCCCGAACGTTGGGAAGTCGTCATTATTAAATAGTTTAGTACAAGAAAATAAAGCGATTGTGACGGATATTGCTGGTACGACACGTGACATTATCGAAGAATATGTGAACGTTCGCGGTGTGCCGCTTCGTTTAGTCGATACAGCGGGGATTCGTGAGACGGAAGATATCGTTGAACGCATCGGTGTAGAGCGTTCGCGTGAAGCTTTGAAAGAAGCGGATTTAATCTTACTTATGTTAAACTCTGCAGAGGAGCTTTCAGTTGAAGACGAGCGCTTATTTGAAACGATTCAACATATGGATTACATCGTTGTTGTCAACAAGACCGATTTAGAGCGTAAAATCGATTTAAATCGTGTGTATGACTTAGCTGGAAAATCACGTGTTGTAACAACGTCGATTTTAAAAGAAGAAGGTGTCATTGAGCTTGAAGAAGCAATTGCGGCATTATTCTTTGAAGGGCAAGTAGAGCAAGGCGACATGACGTATGTGTCGAATGCGCGCCACATTGCCTTACTTCACCAAGCAAAAGATGTTATTACTGATGCACTTGATGCAGCCGAAGCGGGTGTACCTGTAGATATGGTACAAATCGACGTAACGCGTACATGGGAATTACTTGGTGAAATTGTCGGTGATACCGTTCAAGAAAGCTTAATTAATCAGTTGTTCTCGCAGTTCTGTTTAGGGAAATAAAATAGATTTAACAATAAGAGAGGTAGTCAAATTATGGCAACACAATATGAAGCAGGTAATTATGATGTAATTGTTGTCGGTTCTGGTCATGCAGGTGTCGAAGCGGCATATGCAGCGGCAAAAACGGGCGCAAAGACATTAATGCTTACAATCAATTTAGAACTAATCGCATTTATGCCATGTAATCCATCTGTTGGGGGACCTGCAAAAGGAATCGTTGTACGTGAAATCGATGCTTTAGGTGGCTTAATGGGTCGCGTGATTGATAAAACGCATATTCAAATGCGTATGTTAAATACAGCAAAAGGTCCTGCTGTGCGTGCATTACGTGCGCAAGCAGACAAACAGTTATACCAACGTGAAATGAAACGTATCTTAGAAGAAGAGCCAAACTTACAAATTCGTCAAGCGATGGTGGAAGAATTAATTATTGAAGACGGTGCAGTAAAAGGTGTGTTAACACAAGTTGGTGCGATTTACCGTGCAGACGCAGTTATTTTAACGACAGGTACGTTTTTACGCGGAGAAATCATTATTGGGGATCTAAAATATTCATCAGGTCCGAATAACCAGCAGCCGTCAATTCGTTTAGCCGATAATTTAAAAGAGTTAGGCTTTGACTTAGTTCGTTTTAAAACAGGTACACCACCACGTGTGAATAGCCGTACGATTGATTATTCAAAAACGGAAATCCAACCAGGTGATGAAGAGCCACGTGCATTTAGTTATGAAACAACGGAATATATTACAGACCAAATGCCATGTTGGTTAACATATACGAGTGAACATACACATGACATTATTAACGAGAACTTACACTTATCACCGATGTTCTCAGGCATGATTAAAGGGACAGGTCCTCGTTACTGTCCATCCATTGAGGATAAGATTACACGTTTTGCGGATAAGCCACGTCATCAAATCTTCCTTGAGCCAGAAGGTCGCGATACACAAGAAGTATACGTACAAGGTTTCTCAACGTCATTACCAGAGCATGTACAGCGTTTAATGGTGGCATCAATTCCAGGATTAGAGAACGCTGAAATTATGCGTGCTGGTTATGCGATTGAGTATGATGCGATTGTGCCAACACAATTATGGCCAACACTTGAAACAAAAGCGATTAGCGGGTTATACACAGCTGGTCAGCTAAATGGTACTTCTGGATATGAAGAAGCGGCTGGTCAAGGGTTAATGGCCGGTATTAACGCAGGCTTAAAAGTACAAGGCAAAGAAGAAGTGATTTTATCACGTTCAGATGCTTATATCGGTGTATTAATTGATGACTTAGTAACGAAAGGCACAAATGAGCCTTACCGTTTATTAACGTCACGTGCGGAGTATCGTTTATTATTACGTCATGACAATGCAGATTTACGTTTAACAGATGTGGGCTACAAAGTTGGGTTAATTTCAGACGAGCGTTATGCACGCTTTACGAAAAAACGTCAACAAGTTGAACAGGAAATTGCGCGTTTACGTGATATTATCGTGAAGCCAAATGAAAAAACGCAAGAAACAGTACGTTCTGTTGGTGGTGCGGAATTAAAAGATGGTATTCGTGCATCTGATTTCGTAAAACGTACAGAAATGACATATGAGCTAGTAGCAGGTTTAATTGAACCAACTGCTGAAGCGTTAGATGAAGATGTGCGTGAGCAAGTTGAAATTCAATTAAAGTATGAAGGGTACATCCAAAAAGCACTTCAGCAAGCAGATAAGCTAAAGAAAATGGAAGACAAGAAAATTCCTGAAAACATCGATTATGATGCGATTGGCAGCTTAGCAACAGAAGCGCTACAAAAATTAAAGCAAGTGCGTCCATTAACGATTGCACAAGCATCACGTATTGCCGGTGTAAACCCAGCGGACATTTCGATTTTACTTGTGTATATTGAACAAGGAAAAATTGCCCGCGTATAATAGTACAGGAGCTGTCCTGCAGAACATTGCAGACAGCTCCTTTTTCTATGCACAGCTTATCCACATATTGTGTATAGTTTGTATGTGAAATGGTATACTGTGGACAATATGGATTTTGAAAGAAATGAGGTTTTAACATGAATGAACAGCAGTTTATTGCGGCATTAAAAGAAAAAGGTATTGAGCTAAGTGAGCAACAAATCGCACAGTTCCGTAAATACTTTGAGTTGCTTGTAGAGTGGAACGAAAAGATGAACTTAACAGCCATTACAGATTTAGAAGGCGTGTATTTAAAGCATTTTTACGATTCAATTAGCGCGTCATTTTATTATGACTTTACGCAAACAGAAAGCGTATGCGATGTAGGTGCAGGCGCGGGCTTCCCAAGCTTACCAATTAAAATTTGTTATCCACATTTACACATTACGATTGTGGATTCATTAAATAAGCGCATTACGTTTTTAAACCATTTAAGCGAAGAGCTTGGTTTAGACAATGTACAGTTCGTGCATGCACGTGCTGAAGAATTTGGACAAAACCCAGCATACCGTGAAAAATTTGATACGGTAACAGCCCGTGCAGTTGCGCGTCTAAGTGTCTTATCAGAGCTATGTATCCCACTTGTAAAAGAGGGCGGCAAGTTTGTGGCGTTAAAAGCAGCAGCGGGCGCAGATGAATTTAAAGATGCGAAGTCAGGTATTAATACGCTAGGTGGTAAATTAGAAGAAGAGCATCACTTCTTATTACCGGTGGAAGAAAGTGAGCGTTCTTTATATGTGTTTAACAAAATTAAAGCGACGCCAAAAAAATATCCACGTAAACCAGGTGTACCAAATAAATCACCAATTAAATAAACGGTGTACCGCTACTTTCTGAAGTGGCGGTATTTTTTTTAGGCTGACAGCGGTATACTTTTTGTACAGTTATGAGAAAAAGGAGTGTTGGCGGTGCCACAGCAAGAAGAACAAATTCACCATGTGAGCGTAGCGAGCATTATTGTTAATCCGTATCAGCCACGGAAAGTGTTTGATGACGAAGCATTGCAGGAACTTAGCGACTCGATTCGAGAGCACGGTGTATTGCAGCCGATTGTGTTACGCAAGAAGAGTGCGAAGTATGAAATCGTTGTCGGTGAACGACGTTTTCGTGCATCAAAACGTGCTGGACTAACGACCATTCCTGCGATAATTCGTGAGCTAACAGACCAAGAAATGATGGAGCTTGCCATTTTAGAAAACTTACAACGTGAAGATTTAACACCGATTGAAGAAGCGGAAGCATATTACAATTTAATTCAAAATTTAAAGTTTACGCAGGAAGAGCTTGCCGTACGTTTAGGCAAAAGTCGTCCGCATATTGCGAACCACATTCGTTTACTGAGTTTGCCACAAGATGTACGAACAGCCATTACTGACGGAAAGTTATCAATGGGACATGGTCGAGCACTTCTTGGGTTAAAGGTGCAACGCCAAATGTCTGTCATGGCACAAAAAGTGATGCGAGAAGGAGTAAGTGTGCGTCAGCTCGAAAAAATCGTCCAGCAACAAACGACTGTTTCACGTGAAACCAAAGTCCCGTCTTCTAAAAATGTTTTTGTACAAGAATGTGAATCACAGTTACGTGAATATTTTGGCACAAATGTACAAATACAAACGACGAAAAATAAAGGGAAAATCGAAATCGAATTTTATTCTGATGATGATCTAGCGCGTATTTTAGAGCTGCTACAGCTTGAAGATTTAGAGTAGTGAAAAGTAGGAAAGCATGATTGTGTGCGACATAAATTATATGTTAGCATCTACTGTAGAATATGGATGAAGGAAAGGAATTTTTATGGACGTACAAGGATTAATACAACGATGGACAGACTATTTAATGAGTCCACAACTATGGGACAAAATCGGCAGTGCTACACTTGAAATTACGTTAATTTTAATTGTGTCCGCAATTGTCGTGCCACTCGTTAAGTCAATTATTGCGAGGGTGTTCAAATTACGCCGAAAAACACCGCTTCGCGGCAACGACCGCCGTGATACGACGATTTTAAAATTACTACAAAATATTGTCGTGTACTTAGTATACTTCTCAGCAATTGTTGGGATTTTATCATCAATGGGTATTCAAGTAGCTGGTTTACTTGCCGGAGCCGGGGTAGCTGGTTTAGCGATTGGTTTTGGTGCACAAAGCTTAGTAAAGGATGTCATTACTGGATTCTTTATTATTTTTGAAGATCAGTTCGGTGTTGGTGATTATATTAAATTAACGGGCGGCGAAGGAACGGTTGTTGAAATTGGGTTACGTACAACGAAAATTCAAGGACCAACTGGCGAACAATATATTATTCCAAACGGTGGGATTACAAATGTCACAAACTACTCGGTGAATAATACAAATGCCACAATTGATTTAGATGTGCCGGTGAATGCCGATATTGAAACTGTACAAAGTGTCATTCAAGAATATTTAAATACATTGCCACAAACACATGAAGAGTTAGTACGTGCACCGCAATTTATCGGTGTTGTGAACTTTAACTCAACAGAGGCGACTGTGCGCATTACGTATGAAACATTGCCACGACAATCAGGTCCAATTGGCCGTGTTATCCGCCGTGATGTAATTTCAATTTTTGCGGGCTTTGGCTTTATCGCGACAGATTCGGATGAAGGAGAAGAAAGCTAATGGAACAAAAAACATTTGCATTAAACGACATTGTTGAAATGAAGAAGCAGCATCCATGTGGAACAAATGCGTGGAAAGTGATTCGTGTCGGTGCGGATATTCGTATTAAATGTGAAGGGTGTGGGCATAGCGTAATGTTGCCACGTCGGGAGTTCACGAAGAAAATGAAACGCGTCATTTCATCTGCACAATGACATTAGACTTTTTACGTCTAAGTCCATATAATAGACAAGGTTATAACATGAAATTTAGGCTCTCAACAGACAGCATTAAATATTAAACATTAAAGGAAGGTCGTGTCACCTATGGCATTAACAGCTGGTATCGTAGGTTTACCGAACGTTGGTAAATCAACATTATTCAATGCAATTACAAAAGCAGGCGCACTTGCAGCCAACTATCCATTCGCAACAATCGAACCAAACGTAGGAAGTGTAACAGTTCCAGATGAGCGTTTAGATAAATTAACAGAGTTAGTAACACCGAAAAAAACAGTTCCAACAACATTTGAATTTACAGACATCGCTGGTATCGTAAAAGGTGCTTCTACAGGTGAAGGGTTAGGAAACAAATTCCTTGCACATATCCGTGAAGTAGACGCAATTTGCCAAGTTGTACGTTGTTTCGAAGATGAAAACATTACACACGTATCAGGTACAGTAAACCCAATTGATGATATTGAAGTAATTAACTTAGAGTTAATTTTAGCGGATTTAGAATCAGTAGATAAACGTATTGCACGTGTTGGGAAAATGGCAAAGCAAAAAGATAAAGATGCAATGGTAGAAGAGCCAATTCTTCAAAAAATTAAAGAAGCGTTAGAAGCTGAAAAAGCAGCGCGTACAGTTGAATTATCAGAAGATGAGTATAAAGTGATTAAAGGCTTAAACTTATTAACGATTAAACCAACACTTTACGTAGCGAACGTTTCTGAAGATGAAGTAGCTGATACTTCTGACAACAAGTATGTAAACATGGTACGTGAATATGCAGCTGCTGAAGGTGCACAAGTTATTACAATTTGTGCAAAAATCGAAGAAGAAATCTCTGAGTTAGAAGACGACGAGAAAAAAGAGTTTTTAGCAGAGCTAGGTATTCCAGAATCAGGCTTAGACCAATTAATTAAAGCTTCTTATAGCTTACTTGGTTTAGCTACTTACTTCACTGCAGGTGTACAAGAAGTACGTGCATGGACATTCCGTAAAGGCATGAAAGCACCTCAATGTGCAGGAATTATCCACTCTGACTTCGAGCGTGGCTTTATCCGTGCAGAAACAGTGGCCTTCACAGATTTAGTAGAGTACGGTTCAAAACCAGCTGCTAAAGAAGCAGGGCGCGTACGTGCTGAAGGTAAAGAATACGTTGTACAAGATGGCGACGTAATGGAGTTCTTATTTAACGTATAATTTAAAAAAGCCGCTGACATTCACTGTCGGCGGCTTTTCTTATTGCTGTTCTTGTTCATGAAGCGGCTCGAATTCAGTCGTGCCTGGTGGGTAAACGTAAAGTGTCGGTTCTTTCGGGTCATCTTGTACAAGTGCATCTTTTGGGAATTTTCGAAGTGCTTTATACATCGTAAAATCCCCGACAGCACCAGCGATTAACAATGCACCAGCGAAAATCCATATGTAGTTATCCGTGTAAAAACCGAAAATCGTTGGTACAACACCTGTTAACCAAAACGGAAGCAGTAACGCCTTTTTCATCGCACGGTTTTCAAGTGGTGTTGAGGTCGTCGCATATGCAATGCCTAACTCAAGGTTTAGGCCGTATTTGAGCGATTTGATTGGCACATTGCCATACACAACGAAGCCGACTAAGTGGAAAAGCTCATGTAAAACAATGAGTATGACGTAAACAGCACACAGAAGGAGAATATCGATAAGGAAGTTGCCAACACCTAGGAATAGCTCGCGTGGCTGTAGTATGTAATTGAGCATGGGTAAAACAATGACTAATAGGATAGACCAAATGATATTTTGGCGAATCATGTTATTCATATTAAGGGCAATAATGTCACGTTTCATGTAATCACCTAACTTTCTGTTATTTCTCCCTATTGTATCACGTGCAAAGCAGCAATTTATTTGATACAATAAGAATATATGTTCGATTTTTGTTCGGGCGATAAAACATCAAAATTAAAAGAATCAGCAGTAATTTCAAAAGATATTTCTTGAATGTCTTTCTTCGCTATGTTACAATTCATTGATGTGAGTAATAAATGTTACTTGCTCCTTGCTCCTCGTTTTAGATGAGTGAGCCAAAGACCATAAGGAGGTGCAATTATACAATGCGTAAATACGAATTAATGTACATCATCCGTCCAAACATCGAAGAGGACGCGAAGAAAGCAGTAGTTGAACGTTTCGAAGAGATCTTAACTTCTAACGGTGCTGAAATCGTAGAAGCAAAAGAGTGGGGTAAACGCCGCTTAGCTTACGAAATCAACGACTTCCGCGAAGGTTTCTACCAAATCGTGAAAGTTAACGCTGGAACTGAAGCAATCAACGAGTACACTCGTCTTGCTAACATCAGCGAAGACATCATCCGCTTCATCGCTGTTCGCGAAGAAGAGAAATAATTTTGAATTAAACTGCTGACAAGGAGGTTGTATACGAATGATTAATAACGTCGTATTAGTTGGAAGACTAACAAAGGATCCGGAATTAAAAATGACTCCATCTGGTATTGCAGTGGCTCGTTTTACAATTGCTGTAAACCGTCCATTTACAAGCCAAGGTGGCGAAAAGAAAGCGGATTTCATTAACTGTATCGCTTGGCGCAAGCAAGCGGAGAACTTAGCTAACTTTATGCGCAAAGGCGGATTAATTGGCGTAAGTGGCCGCATCGAAACAGGTTCATATGATGGTCAAGACGGTAAACGTGTTTATACAACTGAAGTCGTTGCAGACAACATCCAATTTTTAGAGTCTAAAAACAGTGGTAATCAGCAAGGTGCTGGTGGTTGGCAACAGCCTCAACAACAAGCTGGTTATAGCAATAATAACCAATATGGTCAACAGCCGTCTTACGGTCAACAACCATATGGCAATGCACCACAACAGGCTCCATTTACGAATCCGGCTCCAATGCAACAGCCGCCGAATCAGCAAAACTATACAACAATGAACGATGATCCATTTACAGATAACGGTAATAAAAACTCTGTTGATATTTCAGAGGATGACTTACCGTTCTAATATGGACATTAAAAAATTATTAAAGGAGGAACACGATAATGGCACCACGTCGCGGAGGCCGCAAACGCCGTAAAGTTTGCTACTTCACTTCTAACAACATTACGCACATCGACTACAAAGATGTAGATCTTTTAAAGAAATTCATCTCTGAGCGCGGTAAAATTTTACCACGTCGCGTAACTGGTACTTCTGCTAAATACCAACGTAAGCTTACAACAGCTATCAAAGTTTCACGTATTATGGCATTATTACCATTCGTTGCTGATGAGAAATAAGATTTGACTTTCCCGTCAAATTACAGCTAACCACGCTATAAGCTTTTGCTTATAGCGTGGTTTTTTTATGCGAAAAGTAGCGATAAGCATGGTTTGGATGGCTATACAAAACATGGTACAATGAAAAAGTATTGACAATTAGCATCAAAAAGGAAGGTTTATTATGCCGAAAAAGCAAACGAGTAAGTTAGCGCAAGGTGCGATGATGACCGCACTGTTTACAGTATTATTAGCGCTTGCTTTTTACGTGCCATTAGTTGGAACGGTCGCTACATTATTTGTGGCACTACCGATTATTTGGTACGCAGCAACGTATGATTTGAAGGCCACGCTTTTAGTAGCGACAGCAGGATGTATTATTTCCTTGTTAATCGGTGGATTATTAGCTTTCCCATTTGCGTTATTATTTATTGCGCTCGGTGTTGTTATGGGGTATGGTATCCGCACGAAAAAGAGCAAAGAAATGGTGTTTTTATCGTCTAGTGTTGCTGTATTACTAGCGTCAGCCATTCAATATATCGTTTCGATTAAATTATTTGAAATTGATTTTATTAAAGATTCTATCGCGCTCGTACGTACGACGTATACAGAATCACTAGAGTATTCAAAAGAATTAACAGGTCAAGAAGTATTTACACAAGAGCAGTTAAACTTAATGTTTGAAACGATTGAATTAACCATTCCGGCAAACGTAACGATTGCCGTATTTTTAATTACGTTCATCATTATGATGGTCAACTTACCAATTTTAAAACGTCTAGGAGTGGACGTACCGAAGTTTGCACCGTTTCGCCATATGCGTTTACCAAAAGCGATTTTATGGTATTACTTAGCTATTTTAGTTGTAGATATATTTATTCAACCAGCATCGGGTTCAACATTGCATATGGTGACGTTGAATATATCGATGGTGCTCTGGATTTTATTAGTACTACAAGGGATTTCACTTGTTCACTTCTTCATACATGTGAAAGGCTTACCGAAAGCATTAGCATGGCTTGCAACAATCTTTGCAGTACCGTTATATTCGTTCTTTGTACTGCTAGGCATTTTGGATTTAGGCTTTAACATTCGCGGATTTATCGACAAAGAGCAGCCGAAAGAATAGGGGTTGATCCAATGGGGACTTTTCGCAAAAGACCGATGCGTTATCCAATCATTGTCTTTATGATATTACTAATTATCGCAGCATTCCTCATTAGCTTTTGGAATGTATGGGCTGCTATTTTTTATACACTCATTGCCGTCGTAAGTGCACTGTATGCATGGAAGGTGGAGCGTATTTTATATGTAGAAACAGAAAATCATATTGAGACATTGTCATATCGCATGAAAAATGTAGGGGAAGAGGCATTCTTAGAAATGCCAATTGGAATTGTGCTGTTAAATGAACAGCAGGAGATCGAATGGACAAATCCTTACATGGTACAAGCGTTAGAAAAAGAATCATTAATCAATGCAGATTTAGATATTATTTCACCGGAGCTTGTGCCTTTTGTGAGGCAAGAAGAGCAGCGTGAGCGTACAATTACGGTGGATACGAAAAAATATCATGTTATTTATAAACGCCATGAGCGACTATTGTATTTCTTTGATATTACAGAAAAAGTTGAAATTGAAACACAGTACTTTGCAGATCGTACCGTGTTAGCCATTTTATTTATTGATAACTATGATGAAATTACATCCATGATGGATGACCAAGCTCGTAGTTTAACGAATACAATTGTGACATCGATTGTGAATGATTGGGCAAAAGAGCATGATATTTTCATTAAACGGATTTCATCGGACCGTTTTATTGCGGTGTTAAATGAATCCATTTTACGCGTATTAGAGCAAAAGAAGTTTGCCATTTTAGATGATATGCGTGAAAAAACACAGCAACGCAATTTATCATTAACATTAAGTATTGGTGTTGGCGTGGAGTCAGGTTCATTAACGGAGCTTGGACAACTTGCACAATCTAGTCTTGATTTAGTGCTAGGGCGTGGCGGTGACCAAGTAGCTGTTAAAAATCCAGATGGTAAACTGAGCTTCTATGGCGGAAAAACGAATCCAGTAGAAAAGCGGACGCGTGTACGTGCACGTGTTATTTCACATGCACTGCGTGATTTAATTCAAGATAGTGACCGCGTATTTGCAATGGGGCATGCTCAGCCAGACTTAGATTCCATTGGTGCTTGTATCGGTGTTCGAAAAATGGCAAGCATGAATAAAATAGATGGGCATATTATTGTGAATTTCGATGAGTTAACAGGTAGTGTAGGGCGTTTAATGGATGAAGTAAAGCAAAAGGAAGAATTATATACATCATTCATTTCACCACAGGATGTGACAACGCTTGTAACTGAAAAATCACTACTGGTAATTGTGGATACACATAAACCAAGTTTAGTTGTAGATCCATCGATTTTAAAGCGTTTTGATAAAGTCGTTGTCATTGATCATCATCGCCGTGGTGAGGAGTTTATTGAACATCCGACACTTGTATATATGGAGCCATATGCGTCATCAACCGCTGAGCTTGTGACCGAGCTACTTGAGTATCAGCCAAAACATGATAAAATTACAATGATTGAAGCCACAGCGCTTTTATCAGGAATTATTGTCGATACGAAGAGCTTCACATTACGTACCGGTTCCCGAACGTTTGAAGCGGCATCGTATTTGCGTACAGCAGGAGCTGATACGATTTTAGTACAGCGCCTTCTAAAAGAGGATATTGATACGTATATTGAACGCTCACGCATTATCCAAACGGTGGAATTTGCAGCACCAGGCATTGCAATTGCACATGGCGAGGAAACAGAAATTTATGAATCTGTACTCGTCGCACAAACAGCTGATATTTTATTAACGATGAAGGATATTTCAGCATCGTTCGTTATTGCAAAGCGTATGGATGGCAGAATTGGCATTAGTGCACGTTCACTTGGTGATACGAATGTTCAGCTAGTGATGGAAAAGTTAGGTGGCGGAGGTCATTTAACAAACGCTGCGACACAAATGCCAGACCAGCCATTTACAGACGTTGTGGCACAGTTAAAACAAGCGATTACTGAAGTGATAGAAGGGAGTTCAGAAACATGAAAGTAGTATTTTTACAAGATGTTAAAGGACAAGGTAAAAAGGGACAAATTAAAGAGGTATCTGAAGGGTACGCACAAAACTTTTTAATTAAAAAAGGATTAGCAAAAGAAGCGAACGCGCAAGCAATGAGCGAACTACAAGGTCAAAAACGCCTTGAAGAAAAAAATGCAGCGGCTGAATTACAAGCAGCTAAAGATTTAAAAGAAAAGTTAGAAGCACTTGAAGTAGTCGTAAAGGCAAAATCAGGTGAAGGTGGTCGTTTATTCGGTTCAGTATCAACGAAGCAAGTAGCTGCAGAACTACAAAAAACACATGGTATTAAAGTGGATAAGCGTAAAATGGAATTACCAGACGGTATCCGTTCATTAGGCTACACAAATGTACCAATTAAATTACATCATGATGTAAAAGCGACATTAAAAGTTCACGTGAAAGAAGAAGCGTAATAAGGAGAGAGATCTATGGCCGATCCAATTATGGACCGTGTTCCGCCGCATAACCAGGAAGCTGAACAAGCTGTCCTTGGGGCGATTTTCCTTGATCCTACAACGCTAATTACCGCATCTGAAATTTTACGAGCTGAGGATTTTTATCGATCAGCACATCAAAAAATCTTTGAAACGTTGATTCGTTTAAGTGACCAAGGAAAAGCAATAGATGTCGTTACTGTAACTGAGGAGTTGTCTTCGAAAAAGGAACTAGAAAACGTTGGTGGAGTTGCATATTTAATGGAACTCTCCAGTGCTGTTCCGACCGCTGCAAATGTTGGCTACTATGCCAAAATTGTAGAGGAGAAGGCACTCCTTCGTCGTTTAATCCATGTTGCTACGAAAATTGCAGAAGATGGGTATACGCGTGAGGATGAAGTAGAAGCGTTATTAGGCGAGGCTGAACGCAAAGTGATGGAAGTGGCGAACCGCAAAAATGCGAGTGATTTCCGTCATATTAAAGATGTATTAGTTAACACGTATGATAATATTGAACAACTCCAGCACCGAACAGGAGATGTAACAGGTGTACCAACAGGATTCGTTGATTTAGATAAGTTAACAGCGGGCTTCCAGCGCAATGATTTAATTATTGTTGCTGCACGTCCATCTGTTGGTAAAACCGCATTTGCTTTGAACGTGGCACAAAATGTCGCAGTGCGTGCAAATGAAAATGTCGCTATTTTCTCTTTAGAGATGGGGGCAGAACAATTAATTATGCGTATGCTTTGTGCGGAAGGCAATATTGACGCGCAAAATTTACGTACGGGTGCATTAACACCAGAAGACTGGAATAAGCTAATGATTGCGATGGGGACATTATCAGATTCAGGTATTTTTATTGATGATACGCCAGGTGTTCGCATTAGTGAAATTCGTGCGAAATGCCGTCGTTTAGCGAACGAGCAGGGCGGTTTAGGCATGATTTTAATCGACTATTTACAGCTCATTCAAGGGAACGGTAAAGCAGGCGAAAGCCGTCAGCAAGAAGTATCGGAAATTTCACGTTCCTTAAAAGCGTTGGCGCGTGAGTTAAAAGTGCCAGTTATTGCGTTATCACAGCTGTCACGCGGTGTAGAGCAACGACAAGATAAGCGTCCAATGATGAGTGACTTACGTGAATCGGGTTCGATTGAGCAAGATGCTGATATCGTGGCGTTCTTGTATCGTAATGACTATTATGATAAATCAGATGAAGCGGAAGATAAGGGCATTATCGAAATCATTGTTGCGAAACAACGTAATGGCCCGACTGATACCGTTAAGCTTATGTTCAAAAAGGAATATAATAAATTTATTAACTTAGATTTTAGTGAAGAACGAAATGCACCAGCACCTTATTAAGGTGATAAGTGAAAGTTTTTGCAGAACCCTTAGCTATTTGAATTACTTATAGCAACTATTAAAATAGTAGATATGTGACTGCGTACTGACGCGGATTATCCTCATATCCAATCGTAAACACGAACGATTTTGGTTTTATTATCAAAATGCGTTCGTGTTTTTTGTTGACCATAATTACTATAAATTGATAAAATGAAAAGCGTTGAGGAATTAATTGGTAAATAATTTCTAGTGGAGGTGCTGATTATGACATCAGTAGTAGTTGTAGGTACACAGTGGGGCGACGAAGGTAAAGGAAAGATTACAGACTTTTTATCAAAGAAAGCTGATATTATTGCACGTTTTTCAGGTGGCGATAATGCAGGTCATACGATTAAATTTGATGGGGAAACATATAAGCTTCATTTAATTCCATCAGGTATTTTTTATGGGGAAAAGCTATCGGTAATGGGGAACGGTATGGTCATTAACCCGAAGTCATTAGTAAAGGAACTAACGGGCTTAGTAGAGCGCGGTGTTGACCCATCGAACTTACGTATTTCAGATCGTGCGCATGTGATTTTACCGTATCATATTTATCAAGATCAGTTAGAGGAAGAAGCACGTGGCGATAATAAAATTGGCACGACCGTAAAAGGTATTGGTCCTTGTTACCAAGATAAAATTGCGCGTATGGGAATTCGTATTGCAGATTTATTGCATAAGGATACATTCGAACAAAAGTTACGTGAAAACTTAGAGAAGAAAAACCGCTTATTTGATAAATACTACGAGGCTGACACATTAAACTTTGATGAACTATTTGAAGAGTACTACAACTACGGTCAACAAATCGCACAGTATGTAACCGATACATCGAAAGTTTTAAATGATGTATTAGATGAAAGGGGACGCGTGTTATTTGAAGGAGCGCAAGGGGTGATGCTTGATGTTGACCACGGAACTTATCCGTTCGTTACTTCATCTAATCCCGTTGCAGGTGGTGTCACAACAGGTACGGGTATTGGTCCTTCGTATGTATCGCGTGTTGTGGGTGTATGTAAAGCGTACACATCACGTGTTGGTGACGGTCCGTTTCCGACAGAATTATTTGATGAGCAAGGGCATCATATTCGCGAGGTTGGGCGTGAGTATGGGACAACGACAGGTCGACCACGTCGCGTAGGTTGGTTTGATGCAGTTGTTGTGCGCCATAGCCGTCGTGTATCAGGCATTACAGATTTAGCATTAAACTCGATTGATGTGTTATCAGGCTTAGAAACGGTGAAAATTTGTACAGCGTATAAATATAACGGTGAGGTATTAACCGAATACCCAGCAAGTTTAGATGTGCTAAAAGCTTGTGAGCCAGTATATGAAGAGTTACCAGGCTGGTCAGAAGATGTAACAGCTGTACGTACATTAGATGAATTACCGCAAAATGCACGTCGTTATATTGAGCGTGTACTAGAGCTAACAGGTATTGATTTAATGACGTTCTCAGTAGGACCAGCACGTGAGCAAACAAATATCGTTAATGCCATCTGGGAATAAAAAGACAATTTCAAGTATTAAAAAGAGAGATTGAGTCAAAAAGAAATATCCTTCAGCGATAACTGCTGAGGGATATTTTTGTGCTTTTGGTGCTACTCCACATAGCGCATGCTTGTCCTGCTGAAGTCGCCGCTTGTGTCGGAACGCACCCGCCAAATTCTTATCGTCTCCATACACGTATTTTCATCAGAAATAGGGTCCCCATCTCTTTTCTTCGTTCAACGTAATTTGCCTATACGATAATTTTCTTAAAATAATGTAAGGTTTAAAACTGAGCAGATGATGGGCTTCTAAACTCATATTATGATAAAGTATTAAAAGTTGTGTGAAAAAATAATAAGCAAGAATGATAGACATATGAAAGTTGAGGAAATGAGTATGAAAGGAACAAGGCAACTGGGGAAGCAAACATGGCTAATGATAATAAGCTATGTCGCCATGCTAGGCGTAGTAGTAAGTGTTGCGCTCGTTACATATTCTGTAGCATTCGCGAAAGAAGAGCCAGTTGAAAAGCAAGAAGTCCATCGTGTATTTATTGAAGACCAATATATAACGACAGTAGAAAATGAGCAGTTGGTAGAGCATATTCAAATTTTGAATGAGCAGCAAGTGGCATCGGCATACCCGAACTATACGATAGAGCCAATTAATGGTATTAAAGTGGTAACAGAAGAAGTAGCGTATGAACTTGTAAATGAAGATAATGCGGCGCAGCAACTGGCGGATGCATTAGAGGTTGATGTACAAGCATATGCAATTCGTGTAGACGGTGAAACGATTACACATGTAAAAGACGAGGCAACAGCACATGAAGTAAAGCAGCGTCTATATTTACAATATGTTACATGGGAGCAACTACAGCAAGCACGGAGCGGTGAAGTACCGACGGAGCTTGCAAATCACCAGCGCTATACGACGGATGTGTATTTTAATGAAACGTTTGAAGTGGTAAAGACAACGGTGAAGCCGTCAAATGTGAAAGGTGAGGATAATGCTGTTCAAGCGTTATTGCCACATATATCGGTGCAGGCAATTTTCCGTGATTATACGCATGTGGAAGTTCCATATACACACGTTGTGCAAGAAGATGCCTCTATGTTTAAGGGGGACACACGCGTAGCGCAACATGGTGCGAATGGTGTTGAAGGCGTGACGTACACGGTGCGTGAAATTAATGGTAAACGTGTCGGGAAATCGGTTATTGCAAAACAAACTGTACGCGAGTCACAGCCACATATTACGCTGAAAGGGACGCGCCAAAATATCGGTTTTGGTACTGGTGATTTCGTGTGGCCAGCAGTGGGTGGCTATATTTCAAGTAAAATGGGCGAGCGTTGGGGACGACAACATCAAGGAATCGATATTGCGAGACCAACGAATCGTGATATTTTAGCGTCAGATGGCGGCGTGGTTACAATAGCGACCGCTCATAGCACATACGGTAACTACATTAAAATTGACCATCAAAATGGTTACGAAACGATTTATGCGCATTTGTCGGCATTTAAAGTGCGTGTTGGTGAGAAGGTTGGACGTGGACAACGCATTGGGACAATGGGTTCGACAGGTCGTTCAACAGGCACGCATTTACATTTTGAAGTGTATAAAAATGGTCGTGTGCAAAATCCATTAAACTATATACAGCAATAATAACAAAGCCTAGTGAAGTATAGTCGAACTCACTAGGCTTTTATAACGTTCTATACAATATATATCTATTGTACAATATTAATGGAGTAGGAAAATTGGCATCAACTATGACTGAAACATGCAGAGAAACACAAAGCGTGATACAGTTAAGAGTAAAGTCAAATTGTAAGGAACGAAAGCTGAAAGGAGCATGAATAAAATGAACAAAACAATATTAGTTGTTGATGATGAAAAACCGATTGCAGATATTTTGCAATTTAACTTAATAAAAGAAGGCTATAATGTCGTATGCGCATATGATGGAGATGAAGCGCTACAAAAGGTGGAGGAAGCACAACCTGATTTAATGTTATTAGATATTATGCTACCAAAACGCGACGGCATGGAAGTATGTCGTGAAGTGCGTAAAAAATATGACTTCCCGATTATTATGTTAACGGCGAAGGGCTCGGAAATTGATAAAGTGTTAGGACTTGAAATGGGTGCGGATGATTATGTCACGAAGCCATTTAGTACGCGTGAGTTAATTGCACGTGTTAAAGCAAATATGCGCCGTTTAAATGTTTCTGCTCAAGTAGAGGAAGCAGAGCGTGATTCAAATGATATCGCAGTAGGAGCGCTTGTGATTCAGCCGGATGCATATTTAGTCCAAAAGCGCGGGGAAGCAATTGAGCTGACACACCGTGAGTTTGAACTATTACATTACTTAGCACAGCATATCGGACAAGTAATGACACGTGAGCACTTACTTCAAACGGTGTGGGGCTATGACTATTTTGGGGATGTGCGTACGGTAGACGTAACAATCCGTCGTCTGCGTGAAAAGATTGAAGATAATCCGTCACACCCTGTATGGATTGTTACGCGTCGTGGTGTTGGTTACTATTTACGAAATCCTGAGCAGGAGTAAACATATATGCCAAAAGTAAAATTTTTAAAATCGATTCATGTGAAAATCGTGGTCATTTATATTTTACTTATCGTTTTAGCAATGCAAATTATTGGGCTGTATTTTATTAAAGAGCTAGAGCACAACTTAAAGGAAAACTTTATGGAGTCGATTAATAATCGCGTAGAGCTCGTAAAATATAATGTCAGTGAAGAAATGCAGCGAGAGCGAGATGAGACGACCGTTTCACAAGAGTCGAGCTTAAATGAAGTATTATCGGGCTTCGCCTCAAATGATATTTTGGATGCGCGTGTGTTAAATGACCAGTACCGTGTGCTTGGGACAGCGAAAAATAGCTCGCGCAGTAAAGTAGGACAATATGTAGAGAATGAAGCGATTGAAAAAGTAGTGAAATCTGGCGAGCAATATGACGTTATTACCGTCGATGAAAATACGAAAAAGCGCGTATGGGTACTGATTGTGCCAGTCATGACGAACGATAAAGTGATCGGTGTGTTATACATTGAATCAGATATTGAAAAAGTGTATGACAATATGAATGAAATTAACGGCATTTTAGCGTTAGGTACGCTCATTGCTTTATGTATTACGATCGTGTTAGGAACATTAATTGCACGTACGATTACACGCCCAATTTCTGATATGCGTCGTCAGGCACAAGCACTTGCAAAAGGAAATTTCTCTCGTAAAGTACGTGTGTACGGCTCGGATGAAATTGGTCAGTTAGCGATTGCGTTTAATAACTTAACGAACCGTTTGCAAGAGGCGCACTCCACAACTGAAGCGGAGCGTCGTAAGCTTGCATCCGTACTGACGAATATGACAGACGGTGTTATTGCGACAGATCGAAAAGGACGCATTATTTTAATTAATGACCCGGCCTTGCAGCTGTTACAGTTTGAACGTACGGAAACACTAAACCGTCCGATTATTAGCGTGTTAGGGCTTGACCAAGATTATGAATTTGAAGATTTAATTCATATGAAGGATTCGGTGAATTTAAACTTTAGCACACAAGATATTCCGTATATTTTACGTGCGAATTTCTCGGTGATTCAAAAGGAATCAGGCTTTGTAAATGGTTTAATTACAGTATTACATGATATTACGGAGCAAGAGAAAATCGAAATGGAACGTCGTGAGTTTGTTGCGAATGTATCACATGAATTGCGTACGCCATTAACGACGATGCGCAGTTATTTAGATGCGCTTGCAGATGGTGCGTGGCAAGACGAAAATATTGCACCGACATTTTTAAATGTCACGCAAACGGAAACAGAGCGTATGATTCGTTTAGTAAATGATTTATTACAGCTATCAAAAATGGATAGCCAAGATTATCAATTTAATAAGGAAGTCGTTGAATTTAACCGCTTCTTTGAGCGTATTATTGACCGCTTTGAAATGTCAAAATCACAAAATGTCGACTTTATTCGCTTGTTACCTGAGCAGTCATACTTTGTAGAAATCGATACGGATAAGCTAACGCAAGTTATTGATAATATTATTTCAAATGCGATGAAGTACTCGCCAGATGGTGGTTATATTCGTTTTGGCTTCACCGTACAAGATACATTCCTAAAAGTCATGATTTCGGATGATGGTATGGGGATACCGAAAGAAAACTTAACACGTATTTTTGACCGTTTCTATCGTGTAGACCGTGCGCGTGCGCGTTCAATGGGCGGCACTGGTTTAGGTTTAGCAATTGCGAAGGAAATGATTCAAGCGCATGGTGGTCAAATTTGGGCTGAAAGTGAAGAAGGGCATGGTACAACGATTTTCTTCACGTTACCGTATCAAGAGATGGACGATGAAGTAGGTGATTGGGATTGATGCGCTATATCGAGCAAGTTAAAACAGGGGTGCTGCTGTTTTTAGTAGCACTTAGCTTACTTCTCACATTTATGATTTGGACATACAAGCCAGACTATGGTGTGATTGAAGAAAAAGAAGTAGAAGAAATTATTATTGATGAACCGACATCCCTTTCAAAGGTGTTACGGCCGTATAAGCTAGTCTTTCGAGGGGAAAGTGGTTGGCGTGGTACGGTATCAACAAGCAATGTCGATAATGTACTAAATGTCATGCATGATTGGACATTAACAGATTTAACGTTAATTACGAATACATTTGATGCACAGCAATTTAACGACCTCGTGAGAACGCCTGACCATATGACGATGATTTTTGCTGAGGAAGTGCCGATTGCGCTATTCCGTGAATTTTTCCAATTAGACGTGGAACGTACACCGAATATGTCATTTGACCGTTTTGTCGTCTATTGGGATGCTGAAACGAAAGCCGCGCAAGCATATTTTGTGAATTTACAAAATGCGGTACTTTATGAAGCTCAAATTATGATGCCAGCACCGAATGATGATGAAATGATGCTGCACGACGTTATTAATGCATCGACAGATTATACTGAGATTACGCGCGATAATGCGACATCTTTATATGTTGTAAAAGATGCAGTAGAAACCGTACAATACACATACCATACAGGTGAAGCGTCTGTAGACAAGTTTGTACGTTCGTTGTTCTCAGATTACTCAAGCGTCAACAAGCAAACAAATTCAGCAGCGAGTGAGCAATATATTAGTGCTTCTGAAAAGATGGATGTGAATCCGATTCGTCGTCAGTTCAAGTATGTGAATCCGCGTGGGCGTGCTGAACAACTAACACCTGATGAGTTGATTTATCAAACATTCCGCTTTATTAATAGTACAGGTAGTTTTACAGGCGATTTCCGCTATGTGTACGGTGACCTTGGACGTAATTTAACGCAGTATCAGCTATTTGTGCAGGGCTTCCCTGTTTATAGTGAAGATTCGTCAACGTTTATTTCACTTACGTGGCGTGGCGGTCGACCGTATGAATATGACCGACCGTACTATACATTAGATATTGCGGATATGCAGGCAGAGGCATTGATGTCAGGTACGGCAGCTATCAGCACATTAAGCCTACAAAATCCCGAGCTATTACAAACGATTGATGACTTAGTCGTTGGATATACGCTGAAGCATACCGAAAACAGTCGAATTTTCGTGTTAGAGCCGTCATGGTTTGCGATACAAGGAATGAAATATATTCGGATTGACCCGAATATGATTGGAGGGACATTTAATGGATTGGAGTAAAACACAGACGATTTTTATTATCGTGTTTTTAATCTTAAATATGTTCCTCTACTCGCTCTACATTGACCGAAAAAATGCCGCACAGGATTTAGATATTATTGCGGACAAGTCGTTAGAAGTTCGTTTAAAAGAGGACCGCATTACAATGGAAGAGCTACCTGAAATTGAAGATGGGGATCTATACATTTCAGGCAAGCGCCATAAGTTTACGTTAAATGAAGTTGCCGATATGCCTGAACAAAACTTCTATGTAGAAGATACTGGCTATACATTAACAGGTACACTAAATCAGCCACAAACGTTAAAAACGATTGATGCCGAGAGCTTAACGGAATTTGTGGAGGACTATGTTTACTTAGGCGACCAATTTACATTATGGGAAATTGATGAAGACGAACAGCGAGCGATTTTCTTTCAAAAAACATCGGACCGACCTATTTATTATGAGGAAGATGCGGTGTTAGAAATTGAGTGGAATAAAGACAATTTAATTCGCATGTATAAAATGTCGATGCTTACAGAAATGGAGCCATTTGAACATCAAGCCCCACTTGTAGAACCAGTAGCAGTTATTGAAAAATTATATTTACAAAAGTTATTAGAGCCAAAAGACCATATTAAAGCGGTCAGCATTGGCTATACGTTTATGTCGGCATTATCACAGCGCGAGGTATTCGTTGCAACATGGGAAGTTCATGTTGAAAATAAAGAATTACAAACAGAGGAATCATTTTTTGTGAATGCGGTGGATGGAACGATTTTAAATATTACACCGAGTGAACGAGTAGATGATGAACGTAAGGAGTAAGGACATGCGTTTTAGTGTATTAGCAAGTGGCAGTACAGGTAATGCCATTTATGTGGAAAACGATGAGCATGCCTTTTTAGTAGATGCAGGCTTGACCGGTAAAAAGATGGAGCAACTTTTTGCTGAAATTAATCGTGATGTCAAAAAGCTTTCGGGCATTTTAGTAACACATGAGCACGTGGATCATATTAAAGGGGTCGGCGTATTAGCAAGAAAGTACAATTTGCCGATTTTTGCGAATGCGAAAACATGGGATGCTATGGATAGAAGTGTGGGCACCATCCCACTTGACCAACGTTTCCATTTTGATATGGAGGCGATACATAGCTTCGGTGGATTAAGCATTGAATCATTTGCGGTAAGCCACGATGCAGCAGACCCGATGTTTTATGTATTCCACGAAGGTGATAAAAAATTAGCCATCATTACGGATACGGGGTATGTGAGCGATCGAATGAAAGGACATATTCGAGGGGCAGACGCATTTGTGTTTGAAAGTAACCATGATGTGAGCATGCTTCAAATGGGTGCGTATCCTTGGAATACGAAACGTCGAATTTTAAGCGACGTAGGACATGTTTCAAATGAGGATGCAGCCATTGCAATGAGTGATGTCGTGTTTGAAAAACCTACACAAATTTATTTATCCCATTTAAGTAAGGATAACAATATGAAGGAATTAGCACGTATGAGTGTCACACAAACATTGCAGTCATGCGGTATTATTTGCGGTGAGCATGTACATTTACATGATACGGACGCAAATATCCCAACGAAATTAGTGCAAGTATAATGGAAAGCTGTGCCAGAATTCCATTTCTGATGAAAATAAGTGTATTGAGATGATAAGAATTTGCGGGTACGTCCCGACACAAGCGGCGACTTCTGCAGGAAAAGTAATGTTTTTCTGCGACGAGTGACCGCAGGAGCATACGCTTGAGACTTTTAAGAGGAACATCTGCCAAGAACGCCACATCGTGTGGCAAGGCATATGTGACAAACTTCGTATTTACCCCAAGCCATGCCTGCGAAATGCGTCCGCTATGTGGAGTAGCACCAAAAGCAGAAAAATATCCTTCAGCAACGACAACGGCTGAAGGATATTTCTTTTTGTCTCGGACTGTTTTTTAATGAATCATTAGGCAATTTTCATGTAATTTTAATGTTTGCTCGGTATAGTAAAGCTATAGAAAACGACAGGAAGTGGAGGAGTTAATCATGAGTTATTTTGACGATAAAGACCCACAACAACAAGAGGAACTTACGCCGCTACAACAACGTTTAGCAGAAGATGAGAAGCGGATGTCAAAGCAAAAACCAAAAAAGGATAAAGGCAGCATCGGTTACTTTTTTAGCGCCCTTATCGGTGTCATGATTGGTGCGCTGCTCGTATGGTTTTTAATGCCGAGCATGCTAGGTGACGTTGAAAACAACACAACATCTGTAACGAACAATACAGGCAATGTTTCGCAAACAGCGACAACGGTAACATCTGACATTACGAGTGCCGTTGAAAAAGCATCGGGGGCAGTCGTTGGGATTTCAAACTACCAGCAAGCACAAAGCTCATTAGGCGGCTTCGGTTTTTGGTTTGGGCAAGGTGGACAACAAACAGAAGGTGAACTAACAGAAGCGGGTACAGGCTCTGGCGTTATTTATAAAATTGATGGCGATACAGCTTATGTGGTGACAAACTACCACGTAATTGAAAACGCAGAACGTATTGATATTACATTAGCAGATGGTACGAAAAAGGAAGCAACATTAGTCGGTGGTGATGTGTGGACGGATTTAGCCGTTATAAAAGTAGAAGCGGACGGCATTGATACTGTCGCAACATTTGGTGACTCAGACACATTAAAACAAGGTGAACCGGCGATTGCGATTGGTAATCCACTTGGCTTAGACTTTTACGGCTCTGTCACAACAGGGGTTATTTCTGGTTTAGAACGTTCAGTACCTGTCGATTTAGATGGTGACGGTGCTGAGGATTGGGAATCTGAAGTTATTCAAACAGACGCCGCGATTAACGGTGGTAACTCAGGTGGTGCACTTGTCAATATTAACGGTGAATTAGTCGGCATTAACTCAATGAAAATTGCGGAAGAAAGTGTAGAAGGACTTGGCTTTGCGATTCCAATCAACACCGTTATCCCGGTGATTACACAGCTTGAACAAAACGGAAAAGTTGTACGTCCACAAATGGGCATTTCATTAATGGACGTATCGGAAGTACCGTCATTCTACCAACAAGAAACATTAAAATTACCACAAGACATTACAACAGGTGTTGTCATTGCGGAAGTGGTACCTGGCTCTGCAGCTGAGCAAGCAGGACTCCAACAATATGATGTCATTACTGCTTTAGATGGTGAAAAGGTAGACAGCGTCATTGATTTACGCCAACATTTATACAATGAAAAAACGGTTGGCGACACAATGGATGTTACTGTATATCGTCAAGGTAAAGAAGTTTCAGTCACAATGAACTTAACAAGTGGCGAAACATTATAAGAAATTCAAAACGAGCGACTAGGACATTTCTTTCCTAGTCGCTCGTCGTTTGTTACAATGAATGATGGATAAATAATACGACATAGTATACGCCTGTAGATGAATCATAAGAGAGAGGAGGCTATTTATGGAGACATACAGCTGTGAAACACATATTGACCACGCATTAGATATGTTCGTGGCACAAGAACAAGTATTTCCAACGATGAACTTAATCGACGAGGAACAACCGACAAAAACATGCAGTTATTGTGATGAAAAAGCTATATATATAGTATCAAGATAAAAACTTTACACAATATATTGCGTTAAACTGTGGATTCTGTGGATAACTCTGTGGATAAGTTATTTATAAAGTGAGGATAACGAATGAATATTTCAATTATAACGGTAGGAAAACTGAAAGAAAAATACTTGAAGATGGGTATCGACGAGTATGCGAAACGCCTTGGCAGCTACGCAAAAATCGATTTAATCGAAGTGCCGGACGAAAAAGCACCCGAGCAACTAAGCGAAGCGGAAATGGAAATCGTCAAGAAAAAAGAAGCCGAGCGCATTTTAGCTAAAATCGGTGCCGACACATATGTCATTGCCCTGGCTATCAACGGTAAACAAAAAACATCTGAACAAATGGCAAAAGACATTGAATCTTTAATGACATACGGCCGCAGCAAAGTGGCATTCGTTATCGGAGGCTCTCTCGGCTTACATGACGACGTATTAAAACGTGCCGACGAACAACAATCATTCGGTAAGATGACACTCCCTCACCAACTGATGAAGCTGGTGTTAATCGAACAAATTTACCGTAGTTTTAGAATTATTAAAGGCGAACCGTATCATAAGTAAGTGCGGTTTTTAATAAATCATTCAAGTAAGTGTTATATTTAAATATTAAAAAACGCGATGGAAACAGTTCTTTTATGTGTATCCATCGCATTTTTATTGTTTACAAAATAAAATAAATCTACACTAAAAAATGTTGGAAGGTCATTGTCTCCCGTTACAGGTTGAATCCAACTAACTACAAATGTAATTGGCGAAGTCGTAGTGAGTTCAATGCCATTCGTTACAATTTGCGCTTCTTGTTGCATAAAGTCAGCTGTGACGCCAATCGATAATTTTACATCGTCATAATAAAAAGAAATGGCTTCGAGGTTTTCTCCTGTTTCAGGATGTCCAACAATTATGTTATTTTGAAGCACACAGCGAACGGTTGCTTGTTCCTTCAAAGGTACAAGAATTGATAAACGCCCACTCACATCGGGGGCATTAACATAATATTCAACCCATGTTTAGTTTGAGAACAACCTTCGTAAAATCTTTAAAATCATCAATATGCTTTTCTAAAATGGCTTCTAAAATCTCAACCTCTAATGCTTGATAGTCATGTACCGCAATATTTCTGAATCCAACCATATTCATTAATGTCTTAGCTAATGATGAATCAATTAAGCCAGCGTCCTCTAAAAGTTTAAAGCCTTCACGACTCGCTTTCGGAACACCTAATTTACGTTCACTAACAATATGCATTGCTAAGTCAATACTCGCTTCACATGCACGTTGAATATTTAAAATAATACTGTCTTGCTTTGTAAAGTCTTTTAAATTTTCAGGATTGCCTTCGTAAACCTCATGAATTCGATTTACACAGCGTTCAATCGTTGTTATTTTATTTAAAATGACATCATTCATCGCCAAAAACACTTCCTCTTTCTTTAATACGTTCAATCACACCCGCACGTTGCTCGCTTAGTGTTGCATACATACTATAGGCGCGCATTTTTTGGCGTGTAAATTCATTTTCATCTTGAATATAAATGGGTGTACCCTGTGAGAAAATTTGCATCGTGAATACGGTATCGATTTGTTTAAGGTCGATTAAATCTACTTCACGTCCAGCAATTTCAGCGAGTTCACCAGATAGTAAAAAACGTTCATAAGATGATAACTGCTCTTTGCTAAAAAAAGCTAAATCAATATCGCTATCAAGGCGATTAGTACCGTTTGCGAACGATCCAAATAGGATGATGAAATCCGGATTTAGTTTGCTTTGAATTTTTTCGATTAGCTGCTTTCCAAGGTTTTTTTCAAGCATGTTATCACCACCTTTTCTTTATTATAAACGTTGGCGAAAAAAACCGCACTTATACTTAATAGCCAACTTTTCTCTAAGCGTAAAACGATCTTCGTAAGTTATTTGAAATCATGGATATGTTTATTTGAAATTATAGGCTCACGTTGCTCACTTAAAGTCGCATATATACGATAGGTACGCATTTTTTGCGTGTAAATTCATTTTCATCTTTTATGTAAACAAGTATACCTTGTTCAAAATTTGTATTGTGAAAGCCTTATCAAATTTTAAATCGACTAAATATACAAATAATCACCTCGTCTGCGGATGTTTTTTCATTCGCAAGCGAGGCTTTTCCATTCGCTAGAAAACCATGAGGGAAAGAGTTGAAAGAAGCGTTTACGGGTAAACGATGGGTAGAAAGAATTGGTATAGCATCTACATAGCTATACGTAAGTGATGAATAAAAGGGGGCAAATGTATGAGCAAGAAAGTTGTAGTAGTTGGTGGCGGTTTAGGTGGTATTTCCGCTGCAATTTCATTAACACAAAAGGGCTACGATGTAGAGGTTTATGAAAAGAATCATCATATTGGTGGTAAGCTAAATCGTTTAGAACAAGATGGTTTTGGCTTTGACTTAGGACCGTCGATTTTAACGATGCCTCATATTTTTGAAACATTGTTTACACGCAGTGGCAAGCGTATGAGCGATTACGTGACAATCGAACGTTTACCGCTTCAGTGGCGTTCATTTTTCCCAGACGGTAATGTGCTCGACTTACATGAAAATCTCGATACGATGCTGACAAGTAATACGACGCTAACAAAAAAAGATATACAGCAATATGAGCGTTTACTTGCCTATGCTAAAAAGCTATACGATGTGACCGAAGCTGGTTATTTTGAAAAAGGGCTTGATAACCTGCAAGAAGTATTAAAGCATCACGGGGCGTTCAATGCACTACGTCACTTTGATTTATCCTCAACGATGTACGATGCCATTCGTAGCTACATTAAAAATCCTCAATTCCGCGATATGTTGAGCTATATCGTGAAGTACGTTGGCTCGTCTGCTTATCATGCACCAGCTGTATTAAATATGATGCTCTACATGCAACATGCGCAAGGGGTTTGGTACGTAAAAGGTGGTATGCATCAGCTTGGCAATGCACTGACGACACTTGCACAGGAGCTTGGCGTGACGTTGCATTTTGGACATAAAGTAGTGAAGCTTGATACAGATAAAAAAACGATTACTGCTGCTTATTTAGATAATGGCACGAAGCTAGAAGCAGATTATTTCGTTTCCAATATGGAAGTTATTCCAGTATACGAGCAGTTAACAGCAGAAAAAGAAAGCTATACGAAAAAGCTGACGGAAACATTTGAGCCAGCAAGTTCGGGGCTTGTCCTTCATTTAGGAGTGAAGAAACAATATCCACAGCTAGCCCATCATAATTTCTTCTTTGCCGATGATATGAAACGCCAAATGAAGCGAATTTTTAAACAGCATGTTTTACCAGATGACCCGATTATTTATTTAGTAAACGTTAATAAAACGGATCCTTCTCAAGCATTGCCAGGGCACGAAAATATAAAGGTATTGCCACATATTCCGTATTTACAAGAGAATCCACCGACGCGTCAACAATACGAGGGTTTTGCGGAGCTTGTATTAGAGAAGCTTGAGCGTTTAGGGCTTGTTGATTTGAGAGAAAATATTGTCACAAAGGATATGTGGACACCACATGATATTGAGCGTACATACGGTTCACATCGAGGTGCAATTTACGGCACAGTCTCTGATAAAAAATTGAATAAAGGCTTTAAGCATCCGAAAAAGAGCGAGCGTTATGAAAATTTGTATTTCGTAGGCGGCACAGTAAATCCAGGTGGTGGTATGCCAATGGTAACATTAAGTGGTCAGCAAGTAGCGGACAAAATTGAAGCAGCACATACTAATGAATAAACGAAGGGAACGGTGCAGATGGATATACTTTATGTAATTCTCCAAGTACTGTCGTTTATTGGGTTACTATGTGGTGTGTTGATGTTTTGGACGACGAAAAAGCCACCTGAAGTACTCGGCGAAACACATCACGAAACATTGTCGATTATTATTCCGGCACGTAATGAAGCGTTGCGCATTACACCGCTTCTAGCGTCGCTACAGCGTCAAACGTGGCGCAATATGGAAGTCATTGTGGTGGATGATGGCTCAACAGATAATACGGAGGAAGTGGCAAAAGCGTACGGAGCAATTGTTGTGAAGAGTCGACCAATTGGACAAATGGCACCTGGAAAATCAAATGCCTGTGCAGTCGGAGCGCAACATGCCACAGGAACATGGCTATTATTTTTAGATGCCGATGTGCAATTAGTAAATGAAAATAGTTTAGCGATGATGGCGAGCAGCTTTCATGTCCAACAAGGACGCGGTATTTTATCGATGCAGCCATATCACCGTATCGTAAAGCCATATGAAAATTTATCGGTTATTTTTAATATTATCGTTTTAACGGGGATGAATGTGTTTACCGTGTGGCGTGAGCGTTTTCAAACAGCGGGTTCATTCGGTCCATGTATACTATGTGACCGTCAAAGTTATGAGCAAACAGGTGGACATGAGGCGGCAGAAGAATCGATTATGGATGACTTTGCGTTAAGTGATGTGTTTGTGGCACAAAACTTACCGGTTACGAATTATGGTGGACGACATATTATTGAAATGCGCATGTATGAAGAGGGGATCGGACAGCTCGTAGAAGGTTGGACAAAAAATTTAGCGACAGCCTCACAGTCAACGCATCGCTTTGTCATGACATTGATTCAATTGTGGATTTTTGGTGTTATCATGGTGACATTATCGCCAATTGTAGCATTGTGCACATCATCAACGATAGCACTGATGATTAGTGTAAGTATGTACATAGTATACGGCATACATGTGTATATACTCGCGAGGCGTGCAGGTTGCTTTCATTGGAGCATCGTAATTGTATATCCGCTCTATGTGCTGTTTTTTACAGCCATTTTTATCTACTCGTTATATCGCACACATATTTTACGTTCCGTTATGTGGCGAGGCCGCAAAATTAACGTATAAGTAGGGAAGTAAATGACTATACTAGAGGCAATAACACTCATTTTAATCAATGGTGTCGCATGGCTATTTTTTCATTTTACGATTTCAGCGATGTGCTTTTATATTCCGTTACGTTTTTTCCTAAAAGATATACCGTTTTTGCGTATTGCAAAATGGGAGAAGCAGGGGAATATATGGCACCAACTATTTCGCGTGAAAACGTGGAAACAGCATTTAATGGACGGTTCGAAAATTGTTAAGAAAAGCTATAATAAAAGCCATTTGCATGGAAATGCGGTGGAGCAATTAACGGAGTTTGCGGCTGAAACAAAACGTGCCGAGCTAACACATTGGCTACTTATGGTGCCGGCGCCATTATTTTTTTTATGGAATCCGGAATGGGCAGCATGGATAAATGTGGCGTATGCTATTATTGCGAATGTGCCGTTTATTGTAACGCAGCGTTATAACCGTGCCCGCATTGAGCGGTTGTTACAGCGGGTCAAGGAGAAGGTGAGCAGATGAGATGGCTCTTACTGTTAATCATCATATGTGTAGGATGTACAACTGAGGAGGAAAAAAGTATGACATTGCATGACGCGGTAGCAAATAATAATTTACAACAAGTGCGCGAACTTTTAGCACAACAAAATGTACAAGTAGATGCACTAAATGGCAAACAAGAAACACCGTTATTAGTGGCGACACATCATAATTATATCGACATCGCAAAAGCTCTAATTGACGCGGGTGCGGATATTAATAAGCAAGATGCCATACAGGATAGCCCGTATTTATATGCCGGTGCGCAAGGAAAAACGGACATTTTAGCGTATATGCTTGAGCATCGCGAGCCAAATCAATCTGTGTATAATCGCTACGGGGGAAATGCGCTAATTCCAGCAGCAGAAAAGGGGCATTTAGACAATGTGAAGCTGTTGTTAGCGGATGGGCGTGTTGATATTGACCATCAAAATAATTTCGGGTATACAGCCTTAATTGAAGCGGTCGCGTTAACGGACGGTTCGGAACTTTATCAAACGATTGTACAGGAGTTACTGCGTTATAATGCACGAACAGACTTAAAGGACAATCAACAAATGACAGCACTCGATTATGCGATTCAAAAGGATTATAAAGAAATGATCGTATTATTACAGCCATAAAATAAAAACGTGGAATGATAACGAATAAAAGTTGTCATTTCACGTTTTTTTAGGCCAAAAGATTTGTAGTTGTTAGACGACTATAGTAGTATTTTCTAGTGTTTATATACTATAGAATACGGTTTTTGGAGGGAACTATGAAATTATTTTCACCGCTTATTCAGATATTGAATAAGCTAACGTATATCAAGAAGTTTTTGATTGTTGGTATCGTATTACTCGTACCGTTAATCACGATGAGTGTTTTATATTTAACGACAGTTTTAAATGACCGTGAGCAAACAAAAAGGCATATGGAGGCAGCTACGTATAATGCGGCGTTAAAAGATGTGCTGCAATATAGTCAGCAATTGCGGGCGCTCAATATTTCGTTATTAACAGACCCATCTGTTCAAACGCAAGTAGATGATGTAACCAAAAAAGTAAATGCAGCTTTTGCCGATGTAAATGAACTTGTCCCAACGTTAGAGGATGATTTTGATACGCTAGAACAACTCGCAAAGCTCGAGCAACAATGGCATAATATCGAGCAATCTATTTGGACAAATTCACATAATGTGTATGAAAATTATTCGAATTATGCAGAAAATATTTTGGCATTGATGCAACATATTACATATGAGTCCGGCTTGATTTTAGCGACGTCATCAGAGGAATTTACGCTGATTCACAATACATCAATTAAATTACCACAGTTGGCCGAGCAGTTCGGAAAATTACGTGCACTAGGCGTTACTATGATTGAGAAAGGTGAACAAAATACAACTGAACATGCAGAAATTGAAATGATTTCTGCACAAGTACAACAGGCATTAATCGATTTAGAAAAAGATGCAGCCGTGATTTTTAAAAATTCATTATTCGAAGCAGCATTATCAACGAAAATTGTTGCGTTAGAGCAAACGACGACGGGGTACTTAGAAGCGATCCGTAAAGCGGAGCAAGGAATTATTAGTACATCGGATTATTATGGAATTGCAACGAATGCGATTAATGAAAACTTCGATTATTATACAGCGAGTATGGAAACGCTTGTAATGACACTTCAAGAAGATTATAAGTCATTAGTAAATACACAAATCTTTATTTTTGTCGTAACGACAGTAACGATTTTTATTGCACTTATTTTATTTGTCGGCTTATTTTTAGCGATTCGTCAGTCTATTACGTTGTTAAAAGATGGGGCTACGAAGGTTGCGGAGGGAGATATCACTGCAACAGTAGCATTACACACACAGGATGAAATGTATGAGGTTGAGATCGCGTTTAATCAAATGACGAAGCAATTACAACAATTAGTAGAAGAAATTCAAACGAGCGCAGAACATGTATCAAGCGCTAGTGAGGAGTTACATGCGAGCGCTGAAGAGGCTACGTCATCCGTTGAACATGTCACACATGCAGTAAATGATTTAGCGACAGAGTCGGATACACAGCTACAACATTTGACAGATAGTACACATGCGATGGAAGACATGGTCACAAGTATTGAACGTATTGCTAAAAATAGTGTGGATGTAGCAACACTAGCGAATAATGCGACGCTTTCTGCCACAGCAGGTCATGAAACGGTACAGCAAGCATTACAAGAGATGATGAATATTCAACACCATGTAGCACAAACAAATGACAAAATGAATGAACTACATGAACAATCGACTCAAATTGACTCAATCGTCCATGTCATTACCGATATTGCTGATCAAACGAATTTATTGGCGCTTAATGCGGCGATTGAGGCAGCACGAGCTGGAGAGCACGGAGCAGGATTTGCGGTCGTCGCTGATGAAGTACGCAAGCTTGCCTCAGAGTCTCGCCAATCAGCTAGTCAAATTACGCAGCTTATTAGTGGGATGCAGCGACATAGCGTCGAATCGGTTGCAATGATGCGAACAGTAACAGCGAATGTTGATACTGGTATGCAAATGACACAGCAAACAGCGCAGCAATTTGGCGAAATATCTTCGACAATGCAGGTGCTAAGTCCTCAAATGGCTGAAATCTCGTCAACAGCAACAGCCTTTTCAGCGCAAGTCGAGCAAGTGTCGGCAGCTATTCAACATTTATTAGCGTTGTCACAGCATAGCGGTGATGTTACATCAGAAATTGCAGCGTCTACTGAGGAACAGCTTGCAGTGATGGAAGAAGTATCGTCTTCTGCACAAGCATTGTCACACATGGCAGAATCATTGCAGGCAATGGTCACACGATTTAAATTATAAAAACATGATGTATTTGAATTTTAGAAGAATTATGTATATAGTAGAACATGAAATACCCAGATGATATTGGGAGAGGTTCATAGCAAATACCCTCTATAAAAAACTATGGAAACATGACACTACGCCATGTCCATATAGGACGTGGCTTTTTATGTTTTTACAGTCGTTTTAATGTAGATGATAGATGCCTCTTTCTTATTGGTGAAGTAGCCAAATTAGAAAGGGGCATTTTTTAGATGGAATTGCGATGAGCTCATAAAAGGAGGAGCGAACATACCAGATTTTAGAATTGTCGACAAGCTACAAAAACTAGACGAGGATATTCAGCGAAGCGAATTAAAGTACCACGCAAAGCGAGTGCTTGTAAGTAAGGCATTTACATAACTATGAAGGGAAATGTAAAAACCTACATGGTCACACATATCGCGCTATTTTAGGCATAAGTGGTTATGCAGATGACCGAGGATTAGTCATTGATTTTGGCGATATTAAAACGATTTGGAAAAGTATCGAAGCGTATTTAGATCACCATTACTTAAATGAAACATTACCACCAATGAACACAACTGCTGAAAATATCGTTGTGTGGATTTATGAGCAGTTAACGTTTGCATTAAAGAGCGAAATACAATATGACGGCGCACGCGTAGAGTTTGTACGCTTATATGAAACACCGACAAGCTATGCTGAAGCGAGAAGGGAGTGGATGGAGCTTGAGTAAAGTACCTGTAATTGAAATGTTCGGACCGACAATTCAAGGCGAAGGGATGGTTATTGGACAGAAGACGATGTTTGTACGAACTGCCGGTTGTGATTATACATGTGCATGGTGTGATTCTGCTTTTACATGGGATAGCAGTGGTAAGCATTTAATTACGCACATGACCGCAGAAGAAATTTGGGAACAGCTGGAAGCAATTGGTGGAAAACGTTTTTCATTTGTGACGATTTTAGGTGGCAACCCTGCACTTCTTAAAAATTTAGCACCGTTCATTACCCTACTGAAGCAAAAAAATATTCAAATTGGCGTTGAGACACAAGGGAGTAAGTGGCAAGATTGGTTTTACGACATTGATGAATTAACGATTTCACCAAAGCCACCGAGTTCAACAATGACAACGGATTTTGACATATTAACAACGATTTTGCACAAACTTGAACAATCGACATCATCACAACGTATATCGTTAAAAGTCGTCGTATTTACCGAAGAAGATTACGCGTATGCTAAAGATGTACATACACGTTATCCGGACGTGCCATTCTTCGTGCAGGTTGGCAACGATGAACTGATGATGGTAGATGAGCAGCAGTTAACCGTTTATTTATTGCAAAAATACGAGCGATTAATCGACTGTGTGATGCAAGATGAAGAGATGAATCGCGTGAAAGTATTGCCACAATTGCATGCTTTATTGTGGGGCAATAAACGAGGCGTGTAATAAGAAAAGAGCCATTCGATTTTTCCGAATGGCTTTTTGTGTATCGTAGAGTATTACGCTAAAATTTCTAAAATGCTTTGGCTCATTTGATTAATTTGCGTCATCATCGATTGCGACGATTGCAGTAATACTTGGTCTTTATTAAGCTTTGTAATTTCATTTGCCATATCTGCATCACGTAAATTCGATTCGGCTTTTGTTAAGTTTTCTCCAGTATTTGAAGCAGTATTATAGGCATGCTCTAATCGATTTGCATACGAACCCATTATAGAACGTGATTTTGATACTTTTGCCATAACGGCATCAAGTTTTGTTAAAGCAGCGTTTGCCTGGGCTTGTGTATCCATCTTCAACGGATCTAGCTTTAAATATTCAACAGTAACATTTGGGATGGAAATTTGTAGGTTTTGATTTTCATTACTACCTAATTGAATTTTCAAATGGAAAAACAATTCTGGCTCTACAGCTGGTTCACCGAATACATTTAGCTCAAATACACCGCTACCACTCATAGGCCATGGCTCATTGTTATACCCTTCCCTGTTATCATAAATAAAAATTTTTGCATCGTCTGAAGTGAGCTGTGAATAATGATTAACGAAGCTAGTAGCAGTAGAAGGAGGCGTTTGATTCGCTGGATCATGTACATAGCCAGGTTGTCCATAAGCAGTTTCGATAATTTTATCTACTAAATCTGTACCGTTAGTAATACTACTAATATCTACTTCCATAACGGGGTTTTCTTCGTTTAATCTTGATGTGTCAGGAGTACCATTTACGAACTTGATACTATATGCTTTATTACATGTACAACAAGTATAGTACACACCTTTTCCATCTAATTTTGATGCATCTTGAGCAGAGTTAATGTTGCTAAAGTCAATTATAGCACTTGCATAATCTTTACCATTATAGCTGTATACATCTGTAACACCACCAGTAGTTGTCACTTGTTGAACATAATTTGCTAATGAGCCACTAAATACATTGTGATTATTATTGTCTTTATCTAGCGTACCTGCTAATAGTTTCATTCCATTGAATTCGGTGTTATTACCAATGTCTCGAATACCTTCAATAATTGCATCAACCTCTGTTTGAATCTTCTGACGGTCTTCGTCTGTATTGGTATCGTTTGCTGATTGAATAGCTAACTCACGTAATCGAATTAAATTAGGATCTTGAATAATTCCCATTGCACTATCTGCTACATTCACTAATGAAATGCCATCCTGAATATTTTCTGCAGCTTGCTCCAACCCACGAATTTGTCCGCGCATTTTTTCACTGATTGTTAAGCCAGCTGCGTCGTCTGCGGCTTGGTTAATTTGATAGCCTGACGATAATTTATTTAATGTTTTATTTAATTCTGTATTTGTATGGTTATAACGGTTTTGTACGAACTGACCTTGATTATATTGAATACGCATAATACGACACCTTCAGTCTTTTTATAATTACATACCCTAATTATACCCATTTTTGAAGTTCTTTGATATATCAGCTATGGACGTTATATGTCCTTTGTCCTATTAATTTGCAAATGATCGGGTATTGTAAAAAGAAGCGATATTCTTTCTTTTTCGCTTATTTCCTTAAAACATGGCATAATAAATGAATTACATGATAGTTAGGATGACTCGATGAAACAATTATTAGAAGTACAAGTAAAGTCGGAAGCAATTAAAGATATTACGAATGGCTATCCACTGATTTTAAAAGAAGCGATTCGTGTGCCAGAAGTGCCAATGGAACAAGGTAGCTTAATGCATTTAGTGGACCAGCATGGCGGGTATATTGCGACAGGTTATTACGGTGAACAAAATAAAGGAATTGGCTGGATTTTAACGCGTAAAGAGCGCGAGACAATCGACCAAAAATTCTTTGCGAAAAAATTAAAAGAAGCTGGTCAAAAGCGTGAAGATTTCTTTGCATCAGACGATACGACAGCATTCCGTGTGTTTAATGGTGAAGGCGATGGCATTGGTGGTTTAACGATTGATTTCTTCAACGGTTTTTATATGGTGAGTTGGTATAGTGAAGGCATTTACTCATTCCGCGAACTTATTTATGCGGCGTTAAAAGAAGTATTTAATGTACGTGGCGTATATGAGAAATTACGTTTTAATACAAACGGGCAATATATCGAAAAAGATGACTACGTATTTGGCGAAAAGGGCGAGTTTCCATTAATCGTCTTAGAAAATGGCATGCATTATGCAGTCGATTTAAATGACGGGGCAATGACAGGCATTTTCCTTGATCAACGTAATGTACGTAAAGCATTACGTGACCGCTACTCAATGGACAAAACAGTGTTAAATACATTCTCTTATACAGGTGCATTTTCAGTCGCAGCAGCACTTGGTGGTTCAGCTGGTACAACAAGCGTCGATTTAGCAAAGCGTAGTTTACCAAAAACAATTGAGCAATTTGCGGTAAATGGCATTGATTATGAATCACAAGATATTAAAGTAATGAATGTATTTGATTACTTTAGTTACGCAGCGCGCCATGGCTTAAAATTTGATGTCGTTGTACTTGACCCACCAAGCTTTGCGCGTACAAAGAAAATGACATTTAGTACAGCAAAAGACTATCCGAAATTATTAAAGGATGCACTCGCGATTACAAATGATGGTGGTGTAATTGTGGCGTCAACGAATAATGCGAGCTTCAATATGAAGAAGTTTAAAACATTTATTGACAAGGCATTTAACGAGACAGGTAAACGTTATAAAGTATTAGAACAACATCAACTACCAGAAGATTTCACAGTACCTAATAATTTCCCAGAGTTTAATTATTTAAAAGTTGTATTCATTCAAGTCATGAACTAAATAATAAAGGACAGCGTATGTAAGTGTCGCTGTCCTTTATTTATTTTGCTTCATCAATAACGAGCATACCATGCTGTTGTTTTGCTTTATAGATGGCATTATCAGCTACTTCAAATAACGTTTGAAGCGTGTGATATGTGGCGTGCGTATAGCCAACACCTATACTGACAGAAATGGAAATCGTATGGTCGTGTTTTGAAATATAAAAAGGCGCATTTAAAATTAAATTGTGTAACTGGGTAAGAAGAGGGAATGTTTCATCAATGCTGTAAAGAGGCTTTTCCCTTTTTCAAAGTGCTGTTGTTGTTGGTCAATTGAAAATAACTGCTGCATAGGCACCCATCCATTTCTTTAGAATCATCGTAAAATACATATATAATTTGTTATACCCTAAAAGAGGTCTAAATACATAATGAATTAAAAAGTGATTGTTAAAATTGTAGGCAATACAGGAAGTTTATTTAAATTGCATAAATGACAACACCATTGCTTTTGAAGTAAGGTATGCTATGGATAGAACAATATTGATAGGAGGAGAAATGAATGAAATTTATCGTGTATGGTGCAGGGGCAATTGGCGCGTATTTTGGTGGACGTCTAGTTGAAGCCAAACAAGATGTAACCTTTTTCGTGCGCCAACGCCGTGCTGAACAACTGTCAGCACATGGCTTACGTTTAGAAAGTCCAGAAGGCGTATTTACTACGCATGTGCAAGTTGCGGCTACTGTTGAGGAAGTTCAACAAGCTGACGTTATTTTAGTGGCGGTAAAAGGCTATCATTTAAAAGAAGCATTACCACAAATTATTCAATTGGCGAAACAAACAAACGCGTATGTGCTGCCATTATTAAATGGTATCGAACATGTAACGCATTTACAACAAGCACTTGGAGAAGAGCAAGTGCTAGGTGGATTTGCGTCAATTATAGCAACACTTAACGAACAAGGGCATGTTTTACATACAAGCGGAAGCAGTGCTATCCAAATTGGGACGCTACATCCTAGTCAACGAAATGTAATCGAAGCAATCGGTGCTTTACAACCGCATGTACATACAAATATTATTGTGAATGAAAATATTCGAAAAGGCATGTGGAGTAAATACATGTTTATTACGGCATTTTCAGGCATTACAGCAGCAACGCAACAGCCTGCACAAGCCATTATTGAGCAGCCTGCGACAGAAGCAACAGCGAAGCAAATCGTTTATGAAATGGGACAAATTGCTCGCTTAGAAGGCGTTGCATTTAGCGATGAAGAGATTGAAAAAGAAGCCTCACGTTTAGTGAAGTTTAAGCCCCATATGACTTCATCTATGCATCAAGATTTACGCAAAGGCTTGCCAATTGAAGTCGAACATTTACATGGAGGCGCATTACGTATCGCGCATAACCATGACATAAAGCTGCCGACTATCGCTACAATTTATGGCATTTTAAAACCGTATGAACATGGACATTTAACAACATTAAGATAACATAAAAAAGCTATGGGCAGATAGAATGTTCATAGCTTTTTCGATGTAAAATATCGCGATTTTGAAAAAGGGATATGAACGAATATTGGCTTTTTTCGCAAAGGGAAAACACTTAAATAACAAAAAATATGCATTTTTAAAACCTTGCTATTTGATATGCTTAAATTCGCGTAATTTCGCTTTATAAACTCGAAAATTCAGTCATTTCTAGCGGTGTTATTGAAATGCAATTTGAAACAATTTAAAATTGAAAAGATTATGAAGCAATACTTTTTTACTTCAATTATGTCGCAACTTACGACAAAAAAAGCTTTAATGCTAAAAAGTCGCAAATTCCGTTATTTATATTTATTTTTTGATGGAAACTTAACGGGCTGCATGAATTTCAAACGCTTTCAAAAGGCAAGTAACTATTATATAATGAGCAACAGAGTGATTATTAGAGCGTATTAGTTTACGCTAGGAAGAAATATCAGAGGTATCTATGCTGAGGGAGGTATGGACTACTTCTGCAACTATAATAAGATAATAAGGATGGTCAAACATGAGCAATCAAAAACAAACAGACGTTATCTTAATTGGCGCAGGTATTATGAGTGCTACATTAGGGACAATGTTAAAAGAATTATCACCTGAATGGAACATTAAAGTGTTCGAAAAGCTTGAAAAAGCAGGCGAAGAAAGCTCGAATGAGTGGAATAACGCAGGTACAGGTCACGCGGCATTATGTGAATTAAACTATACACCTGAAAAAGACGGAAAAGTTGATGTATCAAAAGCAATTAACATTAACGTTCAATTCCAAGAGTCATTACAATTCTGGTCTTATTTAGCAAAAAAAGAAGTTCTCAAAAATCCTTCAGCATTTATCCGTCCATTACCACATTTAAGTATGGTACGCGGTGCAGATAATATTCAATTTTTAAAGAAACGCTTTGAAGCATTATCAGAAAGCCCACTATTTGCAGGTATGGAATTCTCTGAAGACCATGAAGTACTAAAAGAGTGGATGCCAGTAATGATGGATAACCGTCCAGCAAACGATGCAATCGCTGCAACAAAAATCGACAGTGGTACAGACGTTAACTTTGGTCAATTAACACGTGACTTAATGGATGATTTATCAGCGAAAGGCGTATCTGTAAACTACAAACATGCAGTTGAAGATATTAAACGTACAGCTGATGGTCGTTGGGAATTAAAAGTGAAAAACGAAGCAGAAGGCAAAGTTGAATACCATACAGCTAAATTCGTATTCATCGGTGCTGGTGGCGGAAGCTTACACATGCTACAAAAAACAGGTATTCCTGAATCAAAACATGTGGGTGGATTCCCTGTAAGTGGTATCTTCTTAGTATGTAATAATGAAGAAATCGTTGAGCAACACCATGGTAAAGTATATGGTAAGGCAGCAGTTGGTGCACCACCAATGTCAGTACCTCACTTAGATACTCGTTACATCGATGGTAAAAAATCATTATTATTCGGACCATTCGCAGGCTTCTCTCCGAAGTTCTTAAAAACAGGTTCAAACATGGACTTAGTAACGTCTGTTAAACCAAGCAACTTATTCACAATGTTAGCTTGTGGCGCGAAAGAAATGGGCTTAACAAAATACTTAGTACAACAGCTAATGTTAAACAAAGACCAACGTATTGAAGAATTACGTGATTTCATTCCAACTGCACAAGCAAAAGATTGGGATATCGTAGTAGCTGGTCAACGTGTACAAGTAATTAAAGATACACCAGCTGGTAAAGGTACATTACAATTCGGTACAGAAGTAATTACATCTCAAGATGGTTCTGTTGCAGCATTATTAGGTGCTTCTCCAGGTGCTTCTACAGCTGTTACCGTAATGTTAAACATCATTAACAAGTGTTTCCCAGAGCAAGTACCTGCTTGGGAAGATAAAATTAAAGAAATGGTTCCTTCATATGGTATTGCATTAGGAAACGAGCCAGAGCTTTTAAAAGCTGTTAAAGAAGATGCGAAAGCAACATTAAACGTATAATTTATAAATGTAAGTAGAGAGAATGGAACAAAAAGAAATATCCTTCAGCAACGACAAATGCTGAAGGATATTTTTTTGCTTTTGGCGCTACTCTACATAGCGGACGCACCAGCAAATTTTTATCCGCTCAATCAACTCATTTTCATCAGAAATAGAGTTCTGTTCAGTCTCTTTTTTATCATAATGTGTTTTTTCGTATTTCGAAATATTGTATAGTGAAGAAAAGTAGAAAATGAGGTGACGTTATGGAACGATTCTTTGCATCATTCAACTCTCCAATCGGGCTAGTAGAGGTGACATCTACTGCGACACATATCGTATCTGTTTACTTCGTTGAACAAAGTCATCCAGAAACGACAAAGCCACAAGTATTAATCGAAGCCATTGAACAATTACAGCAATACTTTAATGGACAGCGTACAACATTTAATGTGCCGTATCATTTAGAGGGGACTACATTTCAACAACGAGTATGGCAAGCGTTAACGACCGTGCCGTACGGCGATACAGCTTCTTACAAAGATATTGCGATTGCGATTGATAATGAAAAAGCTGTGCGCGCAGTTGGTATGACCAATAGCAAAAACCCCTTGAGCATTATCGTACCTTGTCACCGTATTATTGGGACAAATGGTAAGCTAACTGGTTATGCAGGAGGCGTTTGGCGCAAAGAATGGCTATTACACCACGAACAAAATGGAGGAACAGTATGACAACATATGCGATTATCGGAACAGGCGTTGTAGGTGAACGTATTATTCATCAAATTTCACAGCATGGAACAAGCAGTATTACAGCTATTTATGATGAAAATACAGCAAGACTACAACAAATGGCACAAAAATATAATGTGCCAGCTGTCTCTTCTTTAGAAGAACTATTTGCGACAAAGCCGGACTGGGTATATATTGGCACACCACCTGTTAGCCATGGGCCGTTAGCGAAATTAGCTGCACAGCAAGGGTTTAATATTTTATGCGAGAAGCCGTTAGCACATGATGCGGTAGACGGACAACAAATGGTAGAAGATACAGAAGCAGTACAGACAGCGATGCATTTCCCGATGATGTATAGCCCAATCGTGCATCGTTTGAAACAAGCGGTTGATACAAAGGAGTTAGGAGAAATTGTACGCATTGAGCTACACACACATTTCCCAGTTTGGCCACGTCCTTGGCAACAAAACCCATGGATTGCATCACGTGAACAAGGTGGATTCATTCGTGAAATCTTCCCGCATTATTTCCAATTAACGCATCATATTTTTGGAGATATTTCGATTGAAGCACATCAAACGGTATATCCAGAGGACGTTACATTATGTGAAACAGCAGTAACGGCACTTGCAAAAACAGCAACGGGTATTCCATTCGTCGCCAACGCAGCAGCCGGTATTGCACAGCAAGAGCGTATTGACTATAAAGTATATGGTACGAAAAAATCGATGCTTATTCGTAACTGGGGAGAGCTTTGGGAAATGACGTCACAAGAAGGTGAAAAGCAAATTACTGTTGAACAAACTGTGGATTCGTTATTAGATGCTTGTGAAGTACGACAAGGCTTAGTGACATTTGAAGAGGGCGCGAAAATCCAAACATGGATTGATCAGCTATTACAAGCGTAAAACAGGGGAAGTGGTATCTTTAACTAGATATCACTTCATCTTTTTTGTATAATATTGTAATTGCAGTATTGTAACTAGATGAAAAGCATTAATTGTGTAGATTCCTTTTAAATGCTTTATTTAGTTTTAAAGCACTAATATAAGTTCTTTAGACTTATTAACGAAAATTACATACTTCACGGTATAATATAAATACTAGGGGGGAATCATCATGACAATTCAAAAACGAAATAATGTTCAATTCATTGGAAATGGCGAGAAAACGATTATACTAGCGCATGGCTTTGCGAGTAACCAACAAATGTGGAAGTATATTTTACCGACACTTTCACAGGAGTACCGTGTCATGTTATTTGATTATGTTGGTTCAGGTGCATCGGACAAAACAGCCTATTCTACTGAAAAGTATGCGACACTTCATGGTTATGCACAAGATGTTATTGATATGATTGATGAATGGAACTTAACAAACGTTGTGTTTGTGGGACATTCGATTAGTGCCATGATTGGTATGCTTGCATCATTTGAACGCCCTAATGCTTTTTCAACGTTGATAATGATTGGTGCTTCCCCGTGTTATTTAAACGATGGTGATTATATCGGTGGTTTTACGAAGGAAGCTGTCGAAGGTTTATTCCAAATGATGGAATTGAACTTTACAGGATGGGCAAGCCATTTAGCGCCGATTGTAACGGATCCTGAGCGCACGCCAAAAGCTACTTCGCAAGTAGAACAAACATTTAAAAGTAATGATGCAGCAATTGCACGAGAATTTGCGACTGCAACATTTTTAGCAGACCATCGTGCTGATTTAGAAAGAATAAAGGTACCAACTGTGTTAATTCAAAGCAAAGATGATGCAATTGTACCCGTTCAAGTTTCGGAATATTTGCATCAGCATATTGCAGGAAGTGAGCTTGTTTTTTTAAATATAAAAGGTCATTATCCTCAAATTAGCCAGCCTGAGGAAACAGTAGCTATATTACAACGTTATATATAGAAAGGAGCGACAAGTACTTGCAATCATCATATAGTCATTTGCCTTGTGGATTTTTGTCATTAAATCAGGCCGGGGTTATTACGTATGCGAATCCATTTTTTTGTGAGTGGATTGAGCGTGTAGCGGACGAAGTGGAAGGGCAGCATCTTGAACAGCTTTTATCCGTGAGCAATAAATTCGTGTTTTATTCATACTTCTATCCAATGTTACACATAAATGGCATTGTACAAGAGTTTGTCTTACATTTTGAGACATCAGAAGAGCAACAATTACCTGCAATTTTGAGTGCAATTCGCTTAGGACAAGGTGAACAAGAGCATATTGACTGCATTATTATGCCGATGACGCAACGTATGAAGTATGAGCGAGAGCTGCGCGACATGACGAAGCAATTAGAATGTGCCAATGCAGAAAAGGATAAAGCCTTTCAAGAGCTTCAAAAACTACATCAAGAAATTGAGCAGCGCCAGCAAGAATTAATCACCCTTACAAATACGGATAAGCTTACAAGCCTTTACAACCGTCGTTATATCGAAGAACATTTGACACGCCGTATGCAACAAGCTAAACCGGATAGTTTTTCGGTTTTATTAGTAGATATTGATTTCTTTAAAAAGGTAAATGATACGTACGGGCATCAAATTGGTGATTATGTATTAATCAAAGTAGCACGATTGATGCGAGAGCATATTGGGGAAGATGGTATTGTTGCGCGCTACGGTGGCGAAGAATTTTTAATTTTGTTATCGTCTGCGAATCAACAGCAGTCGATGAAAATCGGGAAAGCTTTGAATACGATTATCCGAGAGTATTTATTTGAATATGTACAGCATATTACAATTAGTGTCGGCATTGCGACCTATCGTGAAGGTGATAGTGATACGATGATCGTGAACCGAGCAGACCGTGCACTATATTATTCAAAGGAACATGGACGTGATTGTGTCACTCATTTTCGAGATATCGAAGGTGTGCTCCATCCGTAATGAAAAAGAAGTACCATCCGCGTAGATAAATCCGGATGGTACTTTTTTATTTATGCACGTCGAATGATATAGCTCAGGTGGCGGCCAGCTTGACGGTCTTCACGATAAGAAAAGGCGTCATGACTATCGAATGTACATGTGCGGTCTAGTGTAATATTAGCTTCTGGAATACCAGCAAGCATGCATTGTTGCTTAACAGTTAATTGGTTATCAATATGATATTTCTGAGTGTCGTCATTGTAATATATAAAATCATCAGCATAGCCAAGTGCAGTGAATTTCTCATATACATCACGGTCTACTTCAAAGCGTTTCTGACTCAGTGCCATACCGATATGGATATGTATATTTTCAGGTGCAAGCTTTTCGACATGAATAAGATGGTCGACCATTTTTTTAGTGATTTCTTTAACCGTTCCTTGCCAACCAGAATGAATAGCACCAATCATACCTGTTGTTTCGTCATATAGAAAGACTGGTACACAATCTGCTGAAAAACTGCATAGTACCGTATCTTTTTCAAATGTGTATAAGCCGTCTGTATTATCGATAGCCGATAATTGAGTTGTACTACCTGCTCCGCGATGTGCTTGCTCTACACGTAAAAAGTTAGCGCTATGTGTTTGGTGTGCACATACAAATTGTGTTAGCCTAGTATTAAGTTGAGCAGCAAGTTGCTGACGGTTATGGATAATTGCCTGTTCGTTCTGACAAACGTGCAACGCCATATTTGCTTTTTCAGGTAAATCCTCTGTCTTTAACGTAATGCCTGCTTCAATTGTTGCCGTTTGAATATATTGTTTTCGTTGCAAGAAATATCACCTCATAAAAGTTTTGACTCAATGCCATTGTAACGTATTCTTTTATCAGAACAATAGGAAAATAATTAGTTGACGTATAAGATGATATTGATTATCATTATCGTTGTAAAGCTTATTCCACATTTCAGTTGAAGTTAAATTCCGATGAAGAGGGCAAAACAGCGCAGATTATTTGTCATGCCTGGTTTGCCCTTTTTCAAACACATTGCCTAAAGGAGAGAATTTACATGGAATTCCGTATTGAAAAAGACACGATGGGTGAGATTCAAGTACCAGCAGATAAACTTTGGAAAGCACAAACACAGCGTAGCTTACAAAACTTTAAAATTGGTACAGAAAAAATGCCAGTTGAAATTATTTACGCATTTGCAATTTTAAAACGTTCAGCGGCATTAGCAAACCAAAAGCTAGGAAAGTTATCAGATGCAAAAGCGGGCGCAATCGTTGCTGCTGCAGATGAAGTACTAGCAGGTAAATTGGATGACCAATTCCCATTAGTAGTATGGCAAACGGGTTCAGGTACACAATCAAACATGAACGTGAATGAAGTGTTATCATTCCGTGCAAACCAATTATTACAAGAGCAAGGGTCAGATGAAACAGTACATCCAAACGATGACGTAAATATGTCTCAAAGCTCGAATGATACATTCCCAACAGCACTACATGTGGCAGCTGTCTTAGCAGTGGAAGAATTAGTATTACCAAAATTAAACGTGCTAAAAGCGACGTTCCAAGCGAAGCAAGAAGCATTTAAAGATATTATTAAAGTAGGTCGTACGCATTTACAAGATGCAACACCATTAACACTTGGCCAAGAAATTTCAGGCTGGACACATATGCTTGTGAAGTCTGAAAAAATGATTCAAGTAACAAATGAGTTTATGAAAGAGCTAGCAATCGGCGGTACGGCAGTAGGTACGGGCATTAATGCACATCCGAAATTCGGTGATATGGTTGCCGAAGAAATTTCTGCTTATACAGGGAAGTCATTCACATCTGCTGAAAATAAATTCCATGCGTTAACATCTCATGATGAAGTAACGACAGCACATGGTGCATTAAAAGCATTAGCGGCAGACTTGATGAAAATTGCAAATGACGTACGTTGGTTAGCTTCAGGTCCACGTTCTGGTATTGGCGAAATTACAATCCCAGAAAACGAGCCAGGTTCATCAATTATGCCAGGTAAAGTAAACCCTACACAGTCAGAAGCAATGACAATGGTTGCTTGCCAAGTATTCGGTAACGATGCAGCAATCGGTTTTGCAGCTTCACAAGGTAACTTCGAGCTGAACGTATTTAAACCAGTTATCATTTATAACTTCTTACAATCAGCTCGTTTACTTGCAGATTCTATGCAAAGCTTTAACGATAACTGTGCGGTTGGTATCGAGCCGAACCACGAAGTATTAGCGAACAACTTAAAGAACTCATTAATGCTTGTCACAGCGTTAAACCCATATATCGGCTACGAAAAAGCAGCTGAAATTGCGAAGAAAGCGCATAAAGAAGGGACAACATTAAAAGAAGCGGCACTTGCTACTGGTTACTTAACAGAAGAGCAGTACGATGAATATGTAGACCCAGCAACAATGATTTATCCAAACGCTGAATAAGCGCAAAAAAATATCCTTCAGCAGTTATCGTTGCTGAAGGATATTTCTTTTTGTTTCAGTGTCTTTTTGTTTTATAGCTTATGCTTCTACGGGTACTTTCACAGGTTGTTGGGCACGTTTAATCTCGATGTATTGTAACTGGTGCCCTTCTTTTTCATAAACGGTAAATTCAAAGCCTTCGAAGGCAACAAGTGTATTAGCATCTAAGTCTGTATTTTGCATCAAGTACCAGCCTGCGATTGTATCTACATCTTCAGCTTCTAGTGGCACATTTAGTAAATTACTAACATCGTCAATTAATAATTTCGCGTCGACAATGTAGTGATTGTCACGCACTTTACGAATTTCTGGCACTTCGTCAGCATCGAATTCATCGCGAATTTCACCAACAAGCTCCTCTAAAATATCTTCAACAGTAACGAGACCTGATGTACCACCGTACTCATCTAGTAAGATAGCAAGGTGTGTACGTTCACGCTGCATTTTCGCAAGTAAATCATGAATCGGTGTTGTTTCAATTGTATTAATAACGGGATGTAAAAAGTTATCAATTGTAAATGTTTCAGATGTTACACGATTGGTCATACCTTGTGTTAAAAACTCTTTAATATTAATGAAACCGACAATATTATCACGGTCACCGTCATACACAGGGTAGCGTGTATATTGTTCTTGGGAAATGACATCTAATACTTCCTCTAACGAAGCAGTGCGTTCAAAGGCTGTAATTTCTGTACGAGGTACCATAATTTCACGAGAGATTTTATCATCGAATTCAAACACATTATTTACATATTTTAATTCGTTTTTATTAATTTCGCCTGATTTAAAACTTTCGGCTAATAAAGAACGTAATTCTTCTTCTGTATGAGATAGCTCATGCTCAGAGGCTGGTTTCATACCGAATGCTTTTAATAAAAGACGGGCAGAACCGTTTAAAACCCAAATAAACGGATAAAGAATACGATAGAAAATTTGAATTGGTTTTGCGAAAGCTAATGTCACCGCTTCAGCTTTTTGAATAGCAATTGTTTTTGGCGCTAGTTCACCAACAACTACGTGTAAAAATGTGGCGATTAAAAACGCTGCACCGATTGTGAAGAAATGAATATATTCTTCACCAATACCGATTCCTGTAAAGAATGGGTGTAAAATAAATTCAAATGTCGATTCACCAACCATACCAATACCTAATGCGGTTACGGTAATACCTAATTGACAGGCAGATAAATACTCATCTAAATGAGATGTTACTTGTTTAGCAGCGGCAGAACCTGTTTTTCCTTCAGCTACTAATTGGTCAATGCGTGATTGACGCACTTTTACGATAGCGAACTCCGTAGCTACGAAGAATGCAGTTAATGCGATTAAAATAGTAAATATAGATAAGTTGACTATGGTCACTCAGAAGTCTTACACAAATGTGTAAGACATTCACCTCCTGGGGTTAATGTAATAGTAATGCTAAAGATTTAATTAATGCTAAACCTTCTTTAGAAATGGTTGTTTTGACAGACTGTTCATCACCCATTTGTTCATCTAATGTGGCGATTAGCTTCGACACATCTTTCTCTAAATCCTGCATTTTTAAACGAATCTCTTGTATATCAACTTCTTCAGCTTTTTGTTCAATTAATTCTTTACGAATCGTTTCAAGGCATAGTCCTTCCGCTTTTCGTTTCTCTATGTAGTGCAAATCATCTACAGCTTCCACATTGTAATAACGATAGTTCGACGAAGAACGTTCAGCTTTGAGCAAGCCGATATTTGTATAATAATCAATTGTCCGTTTTGTAATGCCAGTTTTTAGTGCCAGCTCACCAATTCTCAGTTTCTCTGTCCCAATGTAGTCACCTCCAATTTGGCTTAACCATCACGTGACGGTTAAAACGAGTATATAGTATTATGTATCTATTTGACAAATAGTTGATACATTAAAACGCAGCTTAAGAGAATTTGTGTTTTTTCAACAAAATATCATTCGAAGGAGTGTGGAAAAATGAAACGATTATTGATGATACCGTTGCTTCTTTTTTTGACTGCCTGTAGCCCAGCTTCCGATTTTACAACATTTTCAGGTATTGCAGAAAATGTAACTGAAGATGGCTTTTTTATTGAGTGCACAGCAGAAGTATCACCTAATCAAACAGAAGATATATTAAAGATGTGTTATGTGGCTATCAATACGGATACCGTTATTTCTTATGATATGGATAAAGCAACAATAGCTGATGTGGAGGGTGCAGATGTCGCCGTTATACTAACGGAATCATATGTAGCAGAAAATCATGAAGACAATGACTATGTGGCAAAAGAAATTAAAATTGTAGAGCTTGCGCCAAAAAAAGAGCCAGCGCAATAATGCGTGGCTCTTATAATTAAGCTTCTAATGATGCAGCTACTTCTGCAATGACTAATTTACTACCGATAATTGGGCTTTCTGCTTGTGCATCGCCGTGAGCGTGAGGAGTTTTTTCTGCTTTATCGTCACGTTTATGTGCTGCTTTAAATTCGTCTGAGTTGCGCCATACTTGGAAATCTTCGATAGACTCCCAGAACATATTTACGCTCATTTCGTCTGATGCTTCATTTTCAGCAACTAATACTTCTACTTTGACAAAGCCTTTGAACTTCTCTAATCCAGTTGGACGTGTAAAGTTTGGTGCCATCTTTTTGCCGAAGCCTTTTTTCACTTCAATACGGTTTGTTACAACAATCATGGAATTTCGCTCCTTTGATGAAAAGAATTAAGTACAGTTTTAACTATAAAAGTTTGCAACGTATACGTCAATATTTAAATGACATAAGTGTCATTTATTTGTTGTGTCGCAATGTGAAAGAGTGTGATATAGTGTGCTAATCGAAGGGAGAGGAAGTATGTCAGATACACAACGAGACAAGCAGCTTAACATTGAAACAACAGGGAATCAATACGGATTTCCACAAATGGCACATTATCATCGCTATGAGCCAACACCGTATGAAGGGTTAGATATTTTAGGTGATATATATCCGCTAGATAATCGCTCCTTTGTCGATATCGGCTGCGGAAAAGGGCGCGTGCCAATTTATATGTATGACCGCTTTCGAATTCCAGCAGTCGGAATTGATATGAAGGAACAATATATTGAAGAGGCCAAGCAAAATAAAGCAGCGTATTTACGAAAACATCCTGCGAAAAAACATACCGTTGAATTTGTATACAACTATGCACAAGCGTATGATATTTTGCCAACACAAGATGTGTTTTTCTTCTTTAATCCTTTTTCAGTCCAAATATTTATGAAATTCATGGCAAATCTTTTTGACTCGTATGCACAGCATCCACGAGTTATGACGATTATTTTATACTACCCTTCGCACGACTATATTGAATACATGGCTCAAACACCTTTTACATTTGTAAAAGAGATACGTATACAAACTTTGTACAAACATAATGAACATGAACGTTTTCTAATTTATGAAATGTAAAAGACACAAAACCGCTACTTTGTTTCAGAAGTAGCGGTTTTGTGTATAGGTCATAGTGTCGATTGTTAAAAAATCTCTTCAATGGAACGAACTAGATGGATATTTTTGAGCTGTTGATGCTTTAAAGCTTGCATGGCACCTGGTCCACCTAAATAAAATGAAATCGTAGGGTGTTTAGCCGCAAAATGGTCGAGTGACTGAATCATTTCGTAGTTATCTTCAAATGGCATTGTTGTAATAGCTGATAGTAATACCATTTTAGGATGTAAATTTTCGATAGCAGATTCAATCGCTTTTGGTGCTGGTGCAGGTCCAAGCATGACGGAACGGTATCCTAAAAACATACTTTGTAGCAGTAATAATTGCATTGGAATCTCATGTCTCTCATTTGGTAAACAACTTCCGATAATAAGTGGTGCGGTAGGTGATACAAAGAGTTGACGACGCAAATTAGCGAGATAGTCTCGAATGACTAAGCTAGAAAGCGCCTCTTGATATTCTCCCCAAATCCCTTCACACCAAAGCTCTCCAACTTCATAAAGAAAAGGATTAATGATTTCTTCAACGAGCCTTTTAACACCTAATGTATGATTTGCTTGTTGCAATGTGTGCAGCATTTTTACGTCATTGCCGACAGCGCCGTATTGAATGAGTGTCTGTATTGTTTCTGATACATAAGGCGTAGTGTGCTGCGTTTCCTTTTCTAAAATAGGAGAAGCAGGTTGTTTACTTTTTATTAACGTAGCGGCCTGCTTCACGCTATACCCTTCATCCATTAAGGAAATAACACGTGTGAGCACCGCAATATCTTGCTCTGTGTAGACGCGATAACCATTGTCTAGTCTTTGTGGGGTAACGATTGCATAGCGATCTTCCCATTTTCGAATTAATTGTTTAGACAAACCGGTATGCTCTGACACTTGTTGAATTGAATATGTGGCTTGATGAAATGATTGAGCCATAGGGCACCTCCGAACTGTAGAACGTTATTGTCTACTGTACAATGTTTTGTACGCTTTTGAAAGCAGAAATTCAGTGAATATACAATGTTTTGCTATTTTTTTCATTTCCTTCTTGAAAAACATTATACAAATAATGTACAATGTTTGTACAGTGTTATATAAAAAGAATTTAAGGGAGGTTTTACGATGTCAAAAAAAATTGTTGTAATAGGAGCAGGCCCTGGTGGTTTAACAGCGGCTATGTTATTGGCACATAAAGGATATGATGTACATGTTTATGAAAAGCAACCGTACATCGGTGGACGAACGAGCCACATTCAATTAGGTGATTATCGTTTTGACTTAGGTCCTACCTTTCTCAATATGGCTTATTTAGCGGAAGAGATTTTTGAAGTAACGGGTCGTAATATTCATGATTATATTGAGTTAATGCATTTAGACCCGATGTATGAATTAGTGTTCCGCGATAAAAAAATAAAAATGACGCGCGATGTTGAAGAAATGATTCGTCAAATTAATCGTGTATTTCCAGGGAATGAACAAGGTTTCCAACGTTATTTAGTGAAAAATCAAAAGAAACTTCAAACATTAGCGCCACTTTTACAAAGTGATATGACAGGCTACCGTAGTCTTTTAAAGCCCGAAGCTTTTAAAGCATTACCGGAACTTGAGATTGGTAAGTCATTAATGGATACATTAAGCACGTTCTTTAAAGACGAAAAACTGCAACTTGCATTTACATTCCAGTCCAAATATTTAGGGATGTCACCGTGGGAAAGTCCAGGAGCATTCTCGATTCTTTCTTATATTGAACATGCTTACGGCGTGTACCATATTAAAGGTGGTCTAAATCAGCTAACGAAAGCAATGGCAAAAGTAGCTGAAGAAGAAGGCGCAACGATAACAACAAATTGTGGTGTTAAAAAGATGGTCATCGAAGGCAAAACCGTTAAAGGTGTAGAGTTAGACAATGGAGAATTTGTCGCAGCGGATGATGTTGTCGTAAATGGTGATTTCTCTACAGTAATGACAAAACTTGTAGAACCAGGCATTCTAAAAAAATATGCTGCAGAAAAACTGGAGCAGAAACCTTACTCATGCTCGGCAGTCTTGTTATATTTAGGAGTGAGCAAACAATTTGACCTTCCGCACCACACAATTTGGTTTGCTGAAGACTATCGCAAAAACGTTGAAGAAATTACGCAATCATTCGAGCTTTCCGAAGATCCATCCATTTATATTCAAAATGCGACTGTGACGGATCCAACATTAGCGCCAGATGGCAAGTCTACGTTATATATACTAGCACCTGTGCCAAATAACTTTAGCAATATTGATTGGGAGAAGCACCGTGAAGAATATCGCGACATGTTAATTAGCATGGTAAGCGAGAAATTAGGCATCGACGATTTAACACCTTATATTGAGCAAGAGCATATGATAACGCCAGCTGATTTTGAGCATAAGCATCATGTATATAAAGGGGCAATCTTCAACTTAGGTCATCAGTTACGTCAAATGATGGCATTCCGTCCGAACAATCAATTTGAAGAGTTAGATCATTGTTATTTAGTTGGTGGCGGTACACATCCAGGAAGTGGCTTACCAATTATTATCGAGTCAGCGAGAATTTCAACAAACTTAATTTTAAAGCGCGATAAACAAACACCATATGATGTAAAACCTTTACCATCGTACGAGCCGTTTACTGAAAACGCTTTAAGTGGCAAAGAAGATCAGATTGCAGCGATTAAGCCACTATCTATAATAGCTGGTATCCGATAAAGGAGGAAATAGTGTGAGTAATCCATTGGAGAAGTTTAGCACGAAGGTTTCTGGTAAAACATCACGCTGGGTCGTATTAGGCGTTTGGCTTATTGCGATTGTCATTTTATCGTTACTATTCCCACAAGTAAATGGAATGGAATCGAACACAGGCGAAGACCTACCAGAGTATTCAGAAGCAAGACAAGCAAGCGAGTTAATGGCTGAAAAATTCCCGAATGATTCAGGCATACCTTTACTACTTGTTTGGTATAAAGAAGCGGGGCTTGAACCGACAGACTTACAGGCAATTCAAGCATTATATGCGGAGTTAAATGAAAATCCGTTAGCGGGGCAATCAACATTGCCACCATTCCAAGATATGCCAGCAGAAGCGTTATTTAGCCAAGTATCTGAAAATGGATCATCAATTGTAACACCTGTATTCTTTGAGACAGATACCAATACAGAAACATTAAAAGAAAACTTAGCCGTTATTGCTGACATTACGGAAGAACAAGCAGGTAATAACGTATTTGGAGCTGCGTTAGATGGTGATGAATTAACAGCTCGTTTCTCTGGGCCAGTTGGTATTTCGGTAGACGCGACAGATTTATTCAAATCAGCTGACTTTAAATTAATGACAGCAACTGTCATATTAATTTTAGTGTTATTATTAGTCATTTATCGTTCACCAATTTTAGCAGTAGTACCGATTATCGTTGTTGGTATTGCGTACCTTGTTATTAGCCCAGCTTTAGGTGCTTTTGTCGAACAAGGTTGGATTGAAAAAGATGCACAAGCAATTGCGATTATGCTCGTATTATTGTTTGGTGCAGGTACGGATTATTGTCTATTCTTAATTACACGTTACCGTGATATTTTATTAGATGAAGAAAATAAATTTATCGCTCTGAGCAAGGCATTTAGCCAATCAGCAGGTGCTATTTTTATGAGTGCTGCAACGGTAATGGTAGGTTTAGCAACATTAGCATTAGCGGATTACGGAGCGTTCCAACGCTTCGCAGTACCATTTAGTTTCGCTGTTATTGTGATGGGTATTGCCGTATTAACAGTATTACCAGCAATTTTATCATTGATGGGTCGCTTCGCATTTTGGCCAGTCGTACCTCGTACAGAGCAGGGCGAAAAGGAGCATGCTGAAAAGAAAAATAAACCAGTAAAAGTACGTAAAGAAAATCACCGCTTCATGCGCAAAATTGGACGCTTTGCGACAGGTAAGCCATGGTTAGTAATTATCGTAACGAGCATTGTGTTAATTGCTTTAGCACTGTATTCAACACAAATTAAATATAGTTATGATTTATTATCATCATTCCCAGAAGATATGCAGTCTCGCGAAGGTTTTGCATTAATCGAGGAAAACTTTACAGCAGGGGAATTAGCACCTGTAAGCATTCTTGTTGATACAGATGGACAAGACATTGACCTTACACCACAGTTAGAAGCATTACCGTATGTGGGCATTGTACAGCCAATGGAAGTAAGTGAAGTTGATAGTACAATTCAAATGTACGAAATTGATTTAAATAAAAACCCGTATTCACAAGAAGCGATGGAAGATGTACGTGACTTACGTGAGCAACTGCCAGCGATTTTAAGTGACGCAGGTATTGATAATGCAGATGAAGCATCTTGGGTTGGTGGCGAAACAGCTAACCAAGTGGATACAGCTGATGTACAAACACGTGACGAATCAGTGATTCAACCAGTCATGATTGTGATTATTGCGCTTATTTTACTAGTGTATTTAAAAGCATTCTTTACAACGCTTCAATTAATGGTAACAGTTGTTGTGTCATTCTTTGCAGCGCTTGGAGCAGGTTGGTTAATTTTACACAATTTCTTCGGAGCAGAGGCAATTGCAAGTTCGATTCCATTGTACTCATTCGTATTCATTATCGCACTTGGTAATGACTACAATATCTTTATGATTTCAGATATTTGGAAGGCACGTAAAGAAGGTAAGTCAATGAAAGAATCAATTGTTGCAGGGGTTTCACAAACAGGAGCTGTTATTACATCAGCAGGCTTAATTTTAGCCGGCACATTTGCGGTACTTGCGACATTACCAATTCAATTACTTGTACAGTTCGGTGTTGTAACGGCAATCGGTGTATTACTTGATACATTTATCGTTCGACCATTACTTGTACCAGCAATTACGACGGTATTAGGACGTTGGGCATATTGGCCAGGTAAATTATTTAAAAAGCAAGATGCATAAAGAAAAGCACTCAGATATTATTGTCTGAGTGCTTTTTTATTTACGTGATGATGTTAGGTTCTGTATTTTGTGTAATGAAAATGTGCAAAAAAACAGTTAAATGCTCGAAAGTGGTAAAAATGATATTGAGAAGTAACGATTATTCCTATATAATTATCAGAAATATCTAATATTTTTAAAAAATTGTAAAGGGGAGTTTTGGATGGGGAATATGCGTTATACAAAAAAGTTTGGTTCATTAGCGTTAGTAGGGGTGCTAGCGACATCTGTATTAGCAGCTTGTAATGAAGATGGTGGAGATAGCGGCGGCAGTTCAGATGCAGACACAATTAAAATTGGAGCCAATTTAGAACTTTCAGGAGCAGTAGCGTCATATGGCTCATCAATTTTAGATGGTGCAGAGCTAGCCATTAAAGAAATTAATGAAAATGGCGGTATTGATGGGAAGGAAATTGAGTTAATTTCAGCTGACAATAAGTCTGAAAACGCAGAAGCAACAAATGCAGCGCTTAAGTTAATTGAACAAGATGAAGTTGTAGCGATGATTGCACCTGCAACATCAGGAAATACAGTAGCGACAGTGCAGTTAGCAAATGAAAATAAAATCCCGATTGTGACAGCATCAGGTACAGCGCCGAACATTACTGTAAATGAAGATGGTTCGGTGAATGAGTATGCATTCCGTACATGTTTCATTGACCCATTCCAAGGGACGGTAGCGGCGAACTTTGCGGCGAATGAGCTAAGTGCGAAAAACGTAGCGATTTTTGCGGATAATGCATCAGACTATGCAAAAGGCTTAGCGGCTTCATTCAAAGAGCAAATTGAAGCGAATGGTGGCACAGTTGTTGGAGAAGAAGCCTATGTTGCGAAAGACACAGACTTCCGTACACAGCTGACGAATTTAAAAGGTGAGAATCCAGACTTCATCTTTATTCCAGGTTATTACGAAGAAGTTGGTTTAATCGTGAAGCAGGCGCGTGAATTAGGTATTGATGTACCACTAATGGGTGCAGATGGCTGGGATTCGCCAACACTCATTGATTTAGCCGGTGGTGAGGCGCTAAACAACACATTTATTACGAACCACTATTCATCAGGTGACCCAGATGAAAAAATTCAAAAATTCGTAGAGGCGTTTAAAGCAGATAATGGTGACACAGCACCGAATGCCTTTAACGCATTAGGTTACGATACGGTGTACTATTTAGCGGATGCGATTGACCGTGCAGATAGCTTAGATGGTGAAGCGATTAAGGATGCATTAGCTGCAACAGAGAATTTATCACTTGTAACGGGTACTTTCACTGTAGATGACGAGCATAATCCTGTAAAATCAGCGACAGTTTTAGAATTTGTTGACGGTAGCCAAGTGTTTAACTCAAAAATTGATCCAGAGTAACGGTCTTTTACAAGTGGATAAGAGGCTACTTATAGGATGATTTCTATGAGAAGGGAAGGCTGAAATTTTTAGCCCTCCTTTTTTTATATGGTGAATATTTATGAATTGCTCGTAAAGGAGTGAGGCACATGGAGTGGCTTCAACAGCTAGTAAACGGAATTTCGATTGGAAGTATTTATGCGCTTATCGCACTAGGTTATACGATGGTATACGGCATTATTAAATTAATTAACTTCGCGCATGGCGATGTCTTTATGATTGGCGCATTTATTGGATTTTGGTCGATTTCTCATTGGAATTTAGGGTTCTTTTCAGCACTTTTATTATCGATGATTGTTTGTGCATTAATTGGTGTCATCATTGAACGTGTCGCTTATAAGCGCTTACGAAATGCTACGCGTATTGCGGCGCTTATTACCGCAATCGGTGTGTCATTGCTAATTGAATATACAATGATTTTCTTCCGAGGGGCACAGTCAGCTGTTTACCCATCGACAATTGAAAATAGGGCGATTGATGTATTCGGTGCACAAATTAGCTCACTCTCATTATTAATTTTAGGTGTCTCTGTAGCATTGATGTTACTACTTCAATTTATCGTGCATAAAACGAAAATTGGGAAAGCCATGCGCGCGGTATCACATGATGCAGAAGCGGCAAAATTAATGGGGATTAACGTTGATAATACGATTTCTGCGACATTTGCCATTGGGTCGGCATTAGCAGGGGCAGCCGGTGTTATTTTTGGTGTGTACTATACAAAGATTGACCCATTAATGGGGATGATTCCAGGGATTAAAGCATTTATCGCCGCAGTACTTGGTGGGATTGGTAGCATTCCAGGTGCGATGGTAGGCGGTATGCTTTTAGGTGTCGTTGAAACATTTGTTAGTGCGATGGGCTTCTCGTCATGGCGTGATGCAGCCGCATTTTTAATTTTAATCGTTATTTTAATCTTTAAACCATCAGGGCTATTTGGCAAAAATACCCGCGAGAAAGTGTAGGTGGATGCGCGATGAAAAAATCAAAAGCTTTTTGGGCATATTTACTGATTGGTATCATCATTTACGCTATCGTGCAATTTGCTATGTCGAGTGGCATGATTGGTTCGTACTATAGCAATATGTTAATTACGATGTGTATTAATGTCATGCTAGCAGTCAGTTTGCATATTATTATCGGGATTACAGGACAGTTTTCGATAGGGCATGCCGGCTTTATGGCAGTTGGTGCATATGTATCAGCAATTTTTACAATGAAATTAGAATTACCATTTATTGCAGCAATTGTTGCCGCAGGGATTATTGCACTGCTTGCGGGATTATTAATCGGGATTCCAACGCTACGCTTAAAAGGCGATTATTTAGCGATTGCAACACTCGGCTTTGCTGAAATTATTCGAATCGTTATTTTAAATGTCGATTATGTTGGCGGCGCAGCTGGTATGACGGTCATGCGTGAAACAACATGGTCATATGCATTTTTTGCGATGCTCTTAACAATCATCGTCATTTCAAACTATACGAAATCACGTCATGGTCGGGCATGTATTGCAATCCGTGAAGACGAAATTGCCGCGGACGCGATGGGCATCAACACGACGTATTATAAAGTTGTCGCATTTGGGATTGGTGCATTTTTCGCCGGAATTGCAGGTGCCATCTTTGCACATAACTTTTATATCATTCAGCCAGGGACATTTGGCTTCTTAAAGTCATTTGATATTTTAATTTACGTTGTACTTGGTGGCTTAGGTAGCTTATCAGGTTCAGTGTTGGCTGCGGTATTACTAACAGCTGTCTCTACGTATTTAGCAGAGTTCCCAGAAACACGTATGATTATTTACAGCTTAGTGCTTATTTTAGTAATGCTTTATCGTCCAACTGGTTTACTTGGGACAAAAGAGATTACAGATATCTTTAAGTTTGGCAAAAAGGGAGGGAAGAACGTATGACGAACCTTTTGTTAAACGTTGAAAATTTAGGTATTCAATTTGGAGGATTAAAGGCGGTACAACAAGTCAATATGCATTTAAATCAAGGAGAGCTTGTCGGCTTAATCGGCCCAAACGGTGCAGGGAAAACGACGACCTTCAATATGTTAACGGGAGTTTACGCACCGACAGAGGGTGTTATTACGTTTCAGGGAAAAAAGCTTAACGGACTCGACCCGTACAAAGTAACGCAAAGTGGCATTAGCCGTACATTCCAAAATATCCGTTTATTTAAAGAGTTATCGGTACTTGATAATGTAAAAGTTGCGAACCATTCCTTAGCAAAGCATGGCATTATGGCATCTATTTTCCGCTTGCCCAATTTTTTCACAGGTGAGCAAACGATGACGGAGGAATCAGAAGCTTTTTTAAAGATATTTGGCTTGGATAAATATAAATATGAGCTAGCCAAAAATTTACCATATGGCATGCAGCGTCGTTTAGAAATTGCCCGTGCGCTTGCAGCGAAGCCACGTATTTTATTGCTAGATGAACCAGCGGCAGGGATGAACCCACAGGAAACACATGATTTAATGGAGTTAATTGCATTTATTCGGAAAGAATTTGATTTAACGATTTTATTAATTGAGCATGATATGAGTCTGGTTATGGGGATTTGTGAACGAATTTATGTGCTCGACCACGGGCAGCTTATTGCGGACGGAACGCCTATTGAAATCCGTAACAATCCAAAAGTAATTGAAGCGTATTTAGGAGAGGAGGTTGCAGAGAATGTTACAAGTGAATAATATTGATGTGTTTTACGGTAATATTCAGGCACTCCACGGTGTATCGCTAGAAGTTCATGAAGGAGAAATTGTGACGTTAATCGGTGCAAATGGTGCAGGGAAATCGACACTATTAAAAACCTTATCAGGATTACTCAAGCCAAAGTCTGGCGACGTCATGTATTTGGGCAATAAAATTAGTGGAAAGCCGGCGCAAACGATTGTAAAGGCAGGCATGTCACATGTACCAGAAGGGCGTCGCGTATTCGCGAACTTAACGGTAGAAGAAAATTTAGATTTAGGTGCTTATTTACGGAAAGATAAGGACGGCATTGCAAAAGATTTAGACCATGTGTATGAGTTATTCCCACGCTTACTAGAACGTAAAAAGCAGTTGTCGGGTACATTATCGGGTGGTGAGCAGCAAATGCTCGCAATGGGACGAGCGCTTATGGCAAAGCCTAAATTGATTTTAATGGATGAACCGTCTATGGGCTTAGCGCCGTTAATGGTAAAAGCGATTTTTGAAATTATTAAGATGGTCAATGCAGAAGGCACAACGGTTTTATTAGTCGAGCAAAATGCGCACATGGCACTATCCGTTGCCCACCGCGCATACGTGCTTGAAACCGGAAAAATCGTATTAGCAGGCTCCGCAAAAGAGTTGAAGGAAAGTGATGAAGTACGCGCCGCTTATTTAGGTGGCTTGTAAACGACTTGTCTAAATCTGTGGATAACATTTTGTGGTGTAAGTTATACACATGTGGATAACTAATAAATAACGAAAGAGGTGTCGGAGAAATTTTCCCCGACGCCTCTTTTAGTTTTGTTTATAGTTTAGTAGTTGGAATAGTTCATTGCGCTCTTTATCTGTTAGGTCACGCCATTGCCCTACTTTTAAATTCCCTAGCTGGATATTCATAATACGAATACGTTGTAGACGCTTTACATTGTATCCACATGCTGAACACATGCGACGAATTTGACGGTTTAATCCTTGTTCTAAAATGATACGGAATACGTTTGATGAAATTTTTTCAACTTTACATGGCAGGGTAGTCGTATCTAAAATTTCTACGCCACTGCTCATTTTGTTTAAGAAAGCTTCATCAATTGGTTTATCCACTTGTACGATATATTCTTTTTCGTGATGGTTTTCAGCACGTAAAATTTCGTTGACGATATCCCCGTCGTTCGTTAATAATAGTAAGCCTTCAGAGTCTTTGTCTAAACGCCCGATATGGAAAATACGTAATGGGTGATTAACGAAATCGACAACATTCCCTTTAATATGCTGTTCGGTTGTGCTTGTAATGCCGACTGGTTTATTCAGTGCGATATACACAAGTTGTTGCTCGCGCGTAACGATATTGCCATCGACACGTACAACGTCGCCATCTTCCACTTTACTTCCTAATGTCGCAAGCTCGTCATTAATCGTAATACGACCTGCTTCAATCCAAGCGTCCGCACCGCGACGTGACACGACACCTGTTTCTGCTAAATATTTATTAATACGCATATATTATTTCACCTAATCATTTAAATTTTTCTTTAGTATAACGCAAATGTACGTGAGATGCTTGAAATCATATGATATTTTATAATTGGATTTCATGTAAGGATTTTAATTACTATTTCTCTATATTGTTTTGTAAATTCTCTAAAAATACAGGATGCTGTTAGTTGAATAAAAAATAGAAGTGTGTGAAAATGTTGTTAAATATGTCTATACTGCATATTAAACAATGAATCAAAGGGGAGATACTTCAATGACATATGCATTTCCAAACACAGAAGGTTCGATTGTTCAATTTAAAGAGCGTTATGAAAACTATATTAACGGTGAGTGGGTAGCACCAATTAAAGGGCAATATTTTGATAATATTACGCCGGTTACAGGTAAGGTGTTTACACAAGTCGCACGCTCAACAGCAGAGGATATTGAAGCGGCATTAGATGCAGCACACGCAGCGAAAGGTGAATGGGGTACAACATCAGTTGCGGTACGTGCGAATATTTTAAATAAAATTGCTGATCGTATGGAAGAAAATTTAGAAAAAATTGCGGTTGCTGAAACATGGGATAACGGGAAGCCTGTACGTGAAACATTAAATGCGGATTTACCATTAGCCATTGACCATTTCCGTTATTTTGCAGGGGCGATTCGTGCACAGGAAGGTTCACTTAGTCAAATCGATAACAACACAGTGGCGTATCATTTCCATGAACCAATTGGCGTTGTCGGTCAAATTATTCCGTGGAACTTCCCACTATTAATGGCAGTTTGGAAGCTAGCGCCAGCACTTGCAGCAGGAAACTGTGTCGTATTAAAACCGGCTGAGCAAACACCAGCTTCGATTTTATTCTTAATGGAAATCATCGGTGACTTATTACCACCAGGCGTTGTCAATATCGTCAACGGCTTCGGTTTAGAGGCAGGAAAACCACTTGCATCAAACCCACGTATCGGTAAAATTGCATTCACAGGTGAAACAACGACAGGGCGTTTAATTATGCAATACGCATCGCAAAACTTAATTCCGGTGACGTTAGAGCTTGGCGGAAAATCACCGAATATTTTCTTTGAAGATATTATGAATGAAGACGATGCATTTTTAGATAAGGCGGTAGAAGGCTTCGTATTATTCGCATTAAACCAAGGGGAAGTTTGTACATGTCCGTCACGTGCCCTAGTACAAGAGTCCATTTATGATGCGTTTATGGAGCGCGTGTTAAAACGTGTAGAAGCGATTAAGCAAGGCAATCCATTAGACCCTGAAACAATGATTGGGGCACAAGCTTCGAGCGAACAGCTTGAAAAAATCTTGTCGTACTTAGACATCGGTAAGCAAGAAGGTGCTGAGTTACTGGCAGGTGGTGACCGCAACGTATTAGACGGTGAATTAGCGGATGGTTACTACGTGAAGCCAACTGTATTTAAAGGCAATAATAAAATGCGTATTTTCCAAGAAGAAATTTTCGGACCAGTTGTATCGGTAACGACATTCAAAACAAAAGAAGAAGCGCTTGAGATTGCGAATGATACATTATACGGTTTAGGTTCAGGTATTTGGACGCGCGATATGAATACAGCATACCGCTTCGGACGTGGTATTCAAGCAGGGCGTGTCTGGACAAACTGTTACCATCAATATCCTGCACATGCAGCATTCGGTGGTTACAAAATGTCAGGTATCGGACGCGAAAACCATTTAATGATGCTAGCGCATTACCAACAAACGAAAAACTTACTTGTGAGCTACGATGAAAATAAATTAGGCTTCTTCTAAAGAGGAAGGAGGTGCTAGTATGACAGCACGTGTTCAGGCAACAGAGGAGGCACTAGCACTCATTAAACAGTTACAACAGAAGCACGGAGATATTATGTTTCATCAGTCAGGTGGTTGCTGTGATGGTTCGTCGCCGATGTGCTATGAAGCAGGAGACTTATTTTTAGGTGACCAAGATGTCTTACTTGGTGAAATTGGTGGTGCGCCATTTTATATGCACAAAAATCAATTTGATTATTGGAAGCATACGCAACTCATTATTGATGTCGTCGATGGACGTGGTGGTATGTTTTCATTAGAAGGTGTTGAAGGGAAACGTTTTTTAACACGTTCACGAGCGTTCACACCGGAGGAATTAGCGAGCTTACATTTATAAAATTTGGTGCTGAGACGAATTGTTTCAGCACCTTTTTCTTTGTGTAAAAGGCGTATAATGGGTATAGAACTAACGGAGGTGGCTATGTTGAAAGAAACAAAATTATGGATAAATGGTCAGTGGGAACAAACTGAAAATACGTATGAGTTATCTTCACCGTACACAGGAAAGGTAATTGCGAAAGTTGCCAAAGCGAATGTGCATGACGTTGAACGAGCAATTGAAGGTGCTCATACCGCATTTACATCATTCCGCAAAACATCTGCATATGAGCGTGCAGAAATTTTATATCGTGTTGTCGACATTATGCGCGCTCGTCGCGAGGAGCTCGCGCATATTTTAGCGGACGAAGCGGCAAAGCCTCTAAAAGCGGGGCTTGGAGAAATTGATCGTACGATTGCAACGTATCAGTTTTCAGCAGAGGAAGCGAAGCGCGCACATGGTGAGGTTATACCAATGGACGTAGCACCGGGAACGCAAGACCGTATCGGTTATACAAAGCGTATTCCGTTAGGTGTAGTGAGTGCTATCACACCTTTTAACTTTCCATTCAATTTAGTAGCGCATAAATTAGGGCCGGCATTTGCAGTTGGCAATACCGTTGTACTAAAGCCTGCAACGCAAACACCGCTAAGTGCCCTAATAATGGCAGACATTTTTAAGGAAGCAGGCTTACCAGACGGTTGTCTGCAAATTGTCACAGGGTCGGGTGGCGAGTTATCGGACACACTTGTTACGCATAAACACGTGAAGAAAGTGACATTCACAGGCTCTGGCAAAGTCGGTCTAGGCATTAAAGCAAAAGTCGGCTTACGTAAAATTACGCTAGAACTTGGTTCGAACGCGGCACTTATTGTTGAGCCATCGACACCGTTAGATGACATTATTGACCGCGCTGTAAATGGTGCATTCAACTTTGCAGGACAAGTATGTATTTCGTTACAACGTATTTATGTTCATCGCTCCATTGTCGATGCCTTTACAGAAAAGTTTGTCGCGGCAACAAATCGTTTAACGCTTGGTGACCCGTTCGATGAAAATACCGATGTTAGTGCGATGATTCACCCAGACGAGGTATCACGTATTCAACAGTGGATTGACGATGCTACAGCACAAGGAGCAACAGTCGCAACAGGTGGCGAGTTTACCGAACGAACATTATCACCGACTGTTATGACGAATGTGACGCAATCGATGCGCATCGTGTGTGAAGAAACATTTGCACCAATCGTTTCGATTATGGCGTACGACACGTTAGACGAAGCCATTGCGCTTGTAAATGAATCTGATTTAGGCTTAAATGCGGGGATCTATACAAATGTGTTAACAGATGCATTAAAAGCGGCAGATGAAATCGAAGCCGGTGCGGTCATTATTAACGATATTCCAACATTCCGCGTTGACCATATGCCATACGGTGGCGTGAAAAATAGCGGTTACGGTAGAGAAGGTATTCAATATGCGATTGAAGAAATGACTGATTTAAAATTTATTACGATGAAAAAATCGTTTTAAATGCGTTTTCACAACCGCTATAGAAGGAATGTGCTACACTACGAGAAGATTATTTTTCAGTAAGGAGTGTGCACCGATGAATGCAGTATCTATGAACGAAGCGCGTACGATTCAAACCCATCTTGTACTACCACCTGATACAAATCATCACGGATCGATTTTTGGCGGGAAAGTACTTGCTTATATTGATGAAATTGCAGGAATTACCTCGATGAAGCATGCACGTGGCAACACGGTCACAGCATCGATTGACTCCGTTGATTTTGTGTCATCTGCGTATGCTGGAGATGTGCTAGAGCTTGAAGCGGTTGTCGCCTCAACAGGACGTACATCAATGGAAATTTATGTACGTGTAAATGCACTAAATTTAGTGACAGGTACGACGCGTTTAACGACAGAATCATTTGTTACAATGGTAGCGATTGATGAGCAAGGAAAGCCACGAGAAGTACCGGGCGTGTTTCCTGAAACAGAAGCGGACAAGCGTTTATTTAAAACTGCGCCAGGTCGTCGCGCGCATCGCAATGCCAAACGTTCGTTAGAATCACATAAATAAAAAAACGTCTGAGAATTATTTCTCGGACGTTTTTTTATTAAGATTGATTTAAATCATGAATCGTTTCTACTAAGGAATCAGATGAGCTTGCGACAAGTTCTGCGCCTGCGATAAGCTCCGAAATTAAATGAGAAATTTGAGCGATATCTTCATTTGTATGCATATATTGCTCCTTAATACCTGACACCGCTTCAGCGATTGATGTAAATGATTGCGAAATACTTTCTTGTGTTTCGACACTTTTTTGAATTTGAGTATCCACACTATTAACAGAATCGGCCATGCCTGAAATATTGAGCTCAGTCTCTTTAATTAAATACGAAACGTTTTGTACAGCGCTTTTTGTTTCTTCGGCTAATTTGCGTACTTCTTCTGCAACAATCGCGAAGCCACGCCCGTGTTCACCGGCGCGTGCTGCTTCAATCGACGCATTCAGTGCCAATAAATTCGTTTGGTCAGCAATGCCTGTAACTAAGCCGACAATCTCCGAAATTTTTTGAGAAGAGTGGCGTAGCTTTTCCATCGTTTGTTCTAATTGGTCGACACTTGAAAGGACAACGCCCATTAAATGATGCTGTTGCGTTAACTGGTCTCGTCCAACAGAAGAACGACTTTCGGTATCGGCTACAAAATGTAAGCCTTGCATCGTTGAATTTGTAATGTCTTCGGTCTGTGAAGAAATAATTTGGAGTGAAGAAGTCGTTTCTTCACTAATCGCATTTAGCTCTTCTGCGGTCTGTTGAATTTTTGTAATGATGTTATTTTTAAAGTTTGTTGTTTCTTGACGAATGCGGCGACGTTCTTTTTCATACGCATCAATAACAAGCTGTTGTTCTAAGTTAATGACTTTAGCGAAAGCATTTGCGCATTGAAGCATTTCGTTTTTGGGCATTTCAAGCGTTTGTAAAAAATGGTTAAACGTTGTCGTTAAAGATTGAAAACTATTAATATACCATTTTGACGTTAAGCCGATACGGACATGAGTCTCAGCAATACGCTCACGGTCGGATATATATTTTGTATCAATACAGCCATTGAAAATATCGCCAATATGCGTATTCAATGTGCCTTTTAGTCGATTAATACGTGCATCGTCGCCTAAAATGCCACGTAGTTCAGGGCTTTGGCTGATTGTTTCGTAAAACGTGTTCACCATGCTTGGAATAAGTACCTGAATGAGCGGTTGCAATTGCTTTAAAATTGCTAAATCTGTCGTTGATAAATTTAATAACTGAATTTGCGTCTGTAAATCATTGTAACCTGATACATCCAATTTAACTTGTGGCAAATGATGAGAAATCTCTAAAAAAGATGTAGGTGCCTGCTTTTTAAACCACGACATTGCTATTTTCTCCGTTCTATAAATAAGTGATACCTCCATTTTAAAGCGGAACTATGAGAAAAGGTATAAAAACTTACCGTTTACTATGAAAAATTCATCGAAATGTCATAGGATAAAGAGGAAAAGGTAAGAGCGGTACAATTTTGTGTCCAGCTACTCGGACATTTGAGTTTTCATGTGAAACGAAGTAACATTAAATGAAAAATACCGTGTTCAAGAGAAAGGGCCGTTTTCTAAATGTTGAAAAGAACTCGTTTGAAAATTGTTATTCCTATTATGATTGCTACCTTCTTTGGTGCAATGTTTATCGTAAATCAGTTTTACCCAGAATTTCCGCAAGATGACCGTTTAACGATGTATATTTGGGCAGCGTTAATCTCAGGTGTTGTATCGATTGTTATGTTCCCATCGCCAGAGCAGGAAAAAATTATCGAAGAAGGTCACGCAAAAGAAAAGCGTAAGCGTGAAGAGCGTATTGCACAGAAAAAAGAAGCAGACAAAGGGCAACAAAAATATCCATTTAAAAAGTGAAAAAAAGCCTTCCGAAGCGTTACAATGCGTTCGGAAGGCTTTTTTATGAGGCTGTCGCTACATTTTGAAGAAGATAAACCATCCTTTTACTTTAAATAATACAAGCATAGCAACAGCGATAACGAACATCACTATCAACACAATAAAGTAATTATACTTGCCATCGAGTTCCGGCATAAAGTGAAAATTCATGCCGTATACACCAGCGATAAATGTGAGCGGGATAAAAATGGTCGACACAATGGTTAAAATCATCATAATACCATTCATGCGATTAGAATTTAGTGCCATATAGCTATCACGCATATCTGCGGTCATTTCACGATTAGATTCAATCATATCAGTGAGCTTCATTAAATGGTCATGAATATCCTCAAAATACGCACGCTCACTTTTCTTCAGGCGAAAACGATAGGAAGTAATAATACGGTACAGTAAATCACGCATCGGTAAAATGGTGCGACGTAGCTGTAATAAATCACTGCGAAATTCCAATACGAGCTTCATCGACTGCAAATTATTTTGGTATGTTAACGCATCTTCCAACGCATTCAAATAGTCTTCAATTTTATAGACGAGTGGGAAGTAGGAATCGACAATTTTATCAATCATTTGATACATGACATAAATTGGTCCTCGGTCCCACGATTTAGGCTTTGATTGAATTAATTTTTTTACTTTGCCCATTTCACTCAGTGCATTTTTATGAAACGTGACGATGAAATTTTCATGAATGAAAATATTAATTTCTTCGGCAAATAATGTTTCTTTATTGATGGAATGAATAACGAAAAAATGAAAGTCATCATAAAAATCTAATTTCGGGCGTTGTAGTTGTTGTAAACAATCTTCAATTGCGAGCGGATGAAAATGAAAAAAGCTAGCGAGTAATTGTTCCTCGTCAGGTGTTGGACAGTCAAAGTCTACCCAATACCAATCATAGGTATTGTTTTTAATCGTCTCGAGCGGAGCATCATTAATAAATTGATGATCCTTTGTAATCGCCATAGTATGAATCAAATGAAACACCGTCCTTCTGTTTATTTATTCGCAAAAAAAGGAAGAAATAAACCTATAAATTTTTTTAGAAATTTGAAACTAAATGGCTTGTCATTCGTATATTATACTAACAGCGGAAATAGAGAGACAGAAAATATAGATTCAATAAGAAAAGGAAGGGATTTATGATGGAAACAAAATGGTCTAAAATTTTAATCCATGCAAGCGCGTTTTTTATGCCCGTACTAATACCCATTTTATTCTTCATTATTAGTCAAGATAAAGAGATTAAAAAATTATCGTTACAGGCTTTATTGTTCCAATTTGTGATGTGGGTACTTATCGGCGTGTCAGCATTTTTATCTTGGATTTTAATTGGTTTACCATTCTTAATCGTGTTTGCGGCGATGACGGTAATTGTGCCAGTCATTGGTATTGTAAAAGCTTTATCGGACGCACCGTGGGAATACCCAATCGTTAAACATATTTTATAGTAGTGACGTCAAGTAACAGGTGACATAACGAAGAGCTCGGCGTAGAAAAATATCCTTCAGCAGTTATCGCTGCTGAAGGATATTTTTTTGTCTTATTATCTTTTCGTATCCGTATATTGCTTTTAAAGCGTATATCTCCATATTTTATTGTGTAATATGTTTCTGACTAAAAATAACAGGGCAAATTATTTGAAAATGACTTTACTGCTTATTATAATAAAGTCAAAGATAGTCAAAGTCAGTTGGAAAGGTGAGGTGAAACGACGTATGGGAAATATATCAGACATCATAGAAGGATATTTGAAGCGCGTTCTAGAAGCAGAAGGTAATGGACATATTGAAATTAAGCGAAGTGCCATTGCTGATCAGTTTCAATGTGTACCATCGCAAATTAACTATGTCATTAGCACACGTTTTACAGCTGAACGAGGCTATATTGTAGAGAGTAAACGTGGTGGTGGCGGATATATTCGCATTACACGTGTACGCGCGCATTCAAAAAAAGATTTACTCGACGTTATGCTCGCGCAAATTGGCGAAGAACTTTCACAAAATGTAGCGGAAGATATTACGTACCGTTTAATTGATGAACAAATTATTTCAAAGCGGGAAGCGAAAATCATTTTAGCTGCGATGGATCGGTCAGTGCTTCGTCTGCCGTTACCGGTACGAGATGAATTACGTGCGAATATTTTACGCGCTATGTTAATGACGATTTTATATGAAAAATAAATGGGGTGTTCAGTCATGCATTGTGAACATTGTCAGCAACGCGAAGCGGCGATTGTGATGACAACAATGAATAACGGTCAAAAAACAAAACAACATTTATGCCATGAGTGTGCGACGAATCTTCAGACGTTTCACGTGGAACTTCAAGATGCTACACCGTTGCAACAACTATTAACAACATGGTTCGGAACACCAGCATGGCAACAGCAAGAACAAAAAGAACAACACACAACAGCTTGCTCGCATTGCCAGCTTACATTTCAGCAGTTTTTAAAGGATGGTAAATTCGGATGTCCGTCTTGCTATGACGCTTTTCATGACGAGTTGCCCCCTTTATTAAAGCGACTTCAAAGTGATATCGAGCATGTTGGGAAAGTACCACATGTAGTAAATGAAAAAATGTCATTAAAAAAACGTATTGAACTTATTCGTCAAACGATGAAAACAGCTGTTGAAGAAGAACGCTTTGAAGATGCAGCGAAACTACGCGATGAGGCAAGAGCATTAGAAGCGCAGTTGTTAGGAGGCGATAATGTATGACGCAAGATCCTTTATTAAAAGCGACAACGCCTTCTTGGATGGAAGCACCGAGTGAAGATGACATTGTTATTAGTACACGTATTCGTCTCGCGCGCAACATTACGAATTATCGTTTTCCACGCTTACAAACGGAAGAGGAAGCGACTCTTATTCAACAAAAAGTGACATCTCTATTGGCGTCACAGCAATATCGAGCGCTGCCAATGGATGAGTTAAGTGCATTGGAACGTTTAGTACTTGTTGAAAAACATATGATTAGCCCGCTACTTGCAAAGCGAAAAAAAGGTGCGTCGTTGCTCATTCGCCAAGATGAGCAAGTAAGTGTAATGGTCAACGAAGAAGACCATTTACGGATTCAAAGCTTATGTCCAGGCCTTCAGTTACAACAAGCATATGACGCAGCTAATGAATTAGATAGTCAGTTAGAACAACAACTTGAGTATGCGTATGATGAAAAACTAGGTTATTTAACAACGTGTCCAACGAATTTAGGGACAGGGCTTCGTGCCTCGGTGATGCTTCATTTGCCAGCACTCACATTAACGAATCAAATGAAGCAATTAATTCAAACGATGCCACGCTTAGGAATGGTTGTACGGGGTATATATGGAGAAGGAAGCGAAAATTTAGGCAATATGTATCAAGTGTCGAATCAAATTACACTTGGTAAATCTGAAGCAGATATTTTAGAGGATTTGCAAGCAGTTGCCGAAAAGATTATTTTACGTGAGCAACAAGCGCGTGAACAATTAGTTGAACGTGCGGCACTCACATTAGAAGATCGTATTTTCCGCTCTCTTGGTACATTACGTTATGCCCGAACATTAACGAGTGAAGAAGCAGCTACATGTTTATCGAATGTTCGGTTAGGGATTAATCTAGGTTACATACATGATGTTAGCATTGCGACTATCAATCAATGTATGATGCTCATCCAACGAGGGCTGTTACAACAACATACAGATGCAACATTACAACCAGAAAAACGAGATCTCGTACGCGCAACATTATTGCGCGAACAGTTGACCGAGTCACATACAGAAGAACACAACAACGGGGAAAAAGGAGAGGATATTGTATGATGTTTAATCGATTCACACAACGCGCACAGAAGGTTTTACAATTAGCTCAAGAAGAGGCAATTCAGTGGAAGCACGAATCTATTGGGACAGAACATATTTTACTTGGTCTTATCCGTGAAGGTGGCGGCATTGCAGCAAAAGCATTAGAGGCAATTGATGTAAGCCCGCAAATGATTGAATCAGGCATCGAGGAGTTAATGGGGAAAGGTACAGAAACAGTGGGACCAATCGTACATTACACACCACGTGCTAAAAAAGTAATTGAGCTATCAGTAGATGAATCACGTAAATTAGGTCATAAATATATTGGCACAGAGCACTTACTATTAGCACTTATTCGTGAAGGCGAAGGTGTAGCAGCTCGTGTTTTAAATAATGCAGGTGTAAGTTTAAATAAAGCACGTCAACAAGTTTTATTATTATTAGGTAATAATGATTCACAACAAAACGGTACGCCAGCATCACAAGCAGCGGCAACACCGACATTAGACGGTTTAGCACGTGATTTAACACAAGTTGCACGTGAAGGTTCACTCGACCCAGTTATTGGTCGTTCAAAAGAAATTACGCGTGTTATTGAAGTACTATCACGCCGTACAAAAAATAATCCGGTATTAATTGGTGAGCCAGGTGTTGGTAAAACAGCCATTGCTGAAGGCTTAGCACAGCGTATCGTTTCAAATGAAGTGCCAGAAACATTACGTGAAAAGCGTGTAATGACACTTGATATGGGAACAGTTGTCGCTGGTACAAAATACCGCGGCGAGTTTGAAGACCGTCTGAAAAAAGTGATGGATGAAATTCGCCAAGCAGGCAATATTATTTTATTCATTGATGAATTACACACATTAATTGGCGCTGGTGGTGCAGAAGGTGCAATTGATGCTTCAAATATTTTAAAGCCATCTCTTGCCCGCGGTGAACTACAATGTATCGGTGCAACAACAATTGATGAGTACCGTAAATATATCGAAAAAGATGCGGCATTAGAACGTCGTTTCCAACCGATTCAAGTAGATGAGCCGACAGTGGAAGAGTCCATTCAAATTATTCATGGTTTACGTGACCGTTACGAGGCACATCACCGTGTAAAAATTACGGATGAAGCAATTGAAGCAGCGGCGAAAATGTCAGACCGTTATATTTCAGACCGCTTCCTACCAGATAAGGCGATTGATTTAATTGATGAAGCAGGCTCAAAAGTGCGTTTACGTTCATTCACAGCACCACCAAACTTAAAAGAAATTGAAGAGCAATTAGAGGCACTTCAATCAGAGAAGGAAGCAGCGATTTCAAGCCAAGACTTTGAAAAAGCAGCAGAGCTTCGTGATAAAGAGCAAAAATTAAAAAAGCAACGTGAAACGACGAAGAAGTCATGGGAAGAAGAGAAGAACCGTGAGCAATCGCAAGTAACGGTAGAAGATATTGCACAAGTTGTCTCAATGTGGACAGGTATCCCAGTATCAAAAATTGCAGAAGAAGAATCGGCAAAACTATTAAAGCTTGAGGAAGAATTACACAAACGTGTCGTAGGGCAAGGCGAGGCAGTAGAAGCTATTTCTCGTGCAATCCGTCGAGCTCGCGCAGGCTTAAAAGACCCGAAACGTCCGATCGGCTCATTCATTTTCTTAGGACCAACAGGTGTTGGTAAAACGGAACTAGCCCGCGCATTAGCGGAAGTGATGTTTGGCGATGAAGATGCCATGATTCGTGTAGATATGTCTGAGTACATGGAGAAACATACGACATCTCGTTTAGTTGGTTCACCTCCAGGCTATGTTGGTTATGATGAAGGCGGACAACTAACAGAAAAAGTACGTCGTAAACCATATTCAGTTATTTTATTAGATGAAATCGAGAAAGCACATCCAGATGTATTTAATATTTTATTACAAGTATTAGACGATGGACGCTTAACAGATTCAAAAGGACGCACAGTCGATTTCCGTAACACGGTTGTCATTATGACATCGAATGTTGGGGCAGATGCGGTGAAATTCCGTAAGACGTTAGGGTTCAGTGCACAATCTTCTGAGTCGAAACAAAAAGACATGAAATCAACAATGTTAGAAGAACTGAAAAAGGCATTCCGCCCAGAGTTCTTAAACCGTATTGACGAAATGATTGTGTTCCACTCATTAGAGAAGCAGCACTTAAATGAAATCGTGAAATACATGGCAGCTTCATTAACGAAACGTCTACATGAGCAAGATATTTCGTTAGAGCTAACAGAAGCGGCTATCGAAAAAATTGGTGAAGAAGGATATGATCCACAATACGGGGCACGTCCAATTCGTCGAGCACTTCAAAAACATGTAGAAGACTTGTTATCAGAAGAGCTATTAATGGGCAATATTAAAAAAGGCCAAGATGTAGTTGTTGACTATGTAGAAGGTAATTTCAAAGTAACGCCGAAAGAAGCTATCTCATTAAGTAAATAAATAGTTGGATACATGAGGGTGGGACAAAACCCCCTCTAAATTGAACAAAGCATCGGTGAATGTTAAATTTCGCCGGTGCTTTGTTTCGTTATGTATAGACGAATTGTCTGCGTTTTGGACGACGTGTTTCACGGTCGTGACCCATTTACTTGTTTAGAAGAGTCAGCGAATTACCTACGAGCGTTAGGCTATAGCGAGTTATTTTAAATGAGAAGTGTGTCGGCTTCTTTTATAGAACTCGCTACACTTTTTTGATATGAATGATTATCATTAGGAAACTCTTTCGAATTTGCGTATAATAAATATAGAACAAACATTCGGAGGGTGACATGGCAAAGAAAAAATCGAAATTTATGTGTAGTGATTGTGGTTATGAATCAGCAAAATGGATGGGGCGTTGTCCAGGTTGTGGTGCATGGAATACGATGAATGAAGAAGTCGAAATGGTGGCGAAAGGGCCGCGTGGTGCATTCCAACATTCAAGCACCGTATCCAATAAAGCAGTACCGATTATTAAAGTTGAAACGCAGGAAGAGCCACGCATTGAAACGGAAATGGGTGAGCTCAATCGTGTACTCGGTGGCGGTATTGTACCTGGTTCACTCGTATTAATTGGGGGCGACCCAGGTATCGGAAAATCCACGCTATTATTACAAGTATCAGCTCTAATGTCGAATAAAGGGCATCGGGTGTTATATATTTCAGGGGAAGAATCGATTCGCCAAACAAAGCTGCGAGCAGAACGTTTAGGTGTTGCTTCAGAAGAGCTGTATATTTACGCTGAAACAAATTTAGAGTTTTTACACCAAACAATTGAGGAAGTACAGCCGAAGTTTGTCATTGTCGATTCTATTCAAACGGTACATCATCCAGAAGTGACAAGCGCACCAGGTTCGGTGTCGCAAGTTCGGGAATGTACGGCAGAGCTAATGCGCATTGCAAAAACGAAAAATATTGCTATTTTCTTAGTTGGGCATGTTACGAAGGAAGGGCAAATTGCAGGGCCGCGTATTTTAGAGCATATGGTAGATACAGTGCTTTACTTTGAAGGGGAGCGTCATCATAACCATCGTATTTTACGCAGTCAAAAAAACCGCTTCGGCTCAACAAATGAAATTGCCATCTTTGAAATGCTACAAAATGGACTGAAGGAAGTACTGAACCCATCAGAGTTATTTTTACAGGAGCGTTCACAAGGAGCACCTGGCTCAGTCATTGTGGCATCAATGGAAGGAACACGACCAATTTTAGTTGAAATTCAGTCACTCGTTACACCGACAAGCTTTAACTATCCGAAGCGGATGGCGACGGGGGTTGACCAAAACCGGGTGCAACTATTAATGGCGGTACTTGAGAAACGTATGGGTATGATGCTTCAATCACAGGATGCGTATATTAAAGTAGCGGGTGGCGTAAAGCTAGACGAGCCCGCAATTGATTTGGCGTTATTAACGTCAATTGTCTCTAGCTTTAAAGATCAAGCACCTAAGCCGACCGATTGTTTTATCGGTGAGGTTGGTTTAACCGGAGAAGTACGTCGTGTTACGCGCATCGAACAACGTGTACAAGAGGCAGCAAAGCTTGGTTTCCAACGTGTTTTCATTCCAGCATCGAATATTGGTGGTTGGGAGTTTCCTGACGGCATTTATGTTATTGGGGTTGAAACAATTGCGGATGCACTGCGTCAATGCTTTAACGAATTATAAAATAGAAAAAACCACTGAGTATGCCGTTTACTCAGTGGTTTTTTATTATGCGCGAGATGTTTTCGTCGCTGCTTTTGCTGATGGCTTTTTAATAATGCCAAATGGCTTGCCGATTGGTAAAAATGCGAAGCCGAAGTGTTTGTTTAAGACGTTTGCACCTGCACCGTATAATGATAGGATGGCGATGAATAATTCAGCCCAAGCTGCTAATAAGTGCATGCCGTGCTCCATAATACCGAATGCGCTGAATGCTAAACCGATGAATAAAAAGTCGATTAAGAAGAAAATAAAGAATAATACTTTATTCGTTTCTAATGCACCGATTGTTAAGAAAATCGATAAGATTAAGTAACCGACATACATAACACCCATTTGGTTACCATCGATTACGAATTTGTCGCCAAATACGCCAGCTTGCATAAACCAAGACATAGCAACACCTAACCAGAAGAAGCCGTAAGCTCCGAATGCAGTTGTGCCGAATGTGTTGTTATGTTTTGCATCTAACATCGATGCATATAGCTGTGCAAGACCGCCTAGGAAAATTGCCCAAGGAATGACTAAGCCAAGACCATCTGTCCAACCTAGTTTTTGTGTAGACGCAACAAGTGTTACGATTGCTAAACCGAATAGGCCGATTGCCGATGGATCAGCGGTAGCAATTTTCACTTCTTTAACGTTTGTTGTTTCGCTCATGAAAAAATCCCTCCCGATAAGTTTTCAAAATATACTCTGCTGATTGTAAACGATTGCATTCTCTTTGAGTGCGAAATTTGCAATTTTAAAAGAACGCTGTCACGAATGAAAAGAAAATGTGCAATTTTGACAAGAATTAGTATAGTGAAATAGCATAAAAGGGTATGAAGTAGCGTAAATTTGGATAAAGCAGAAAATATGTCCGTCTGTATTAGTACAGGTGGAATTGTAAAGGAACTGTTACAAAATATGTGCAAAACAGTATTTAGAGGGGAAACATTGTATAATAAAGGTTATATTTAAAAATTCAGAAAGAGAGGTGTTTACATGTTAAAGCGAGTGATCCAGATTGCATTTTTATTCGTTGGGGGCGCATTAGGACTTATATTCTTGCCGATTTTTTATGAACTTATCGATTTATCATTCAACCCTTGGCTTAACAATGCATATGTTTCCGTACTTTTAGGCGCAATTTTACTATTCGCTTTATCGTTCTTTTTGGCGGATTATTGTGTGAAATTAATACGCTGGTTAGAGGATGTACTGATTAAAGTTCCAACAGGCGATTTACTATTCGGTACGGTAGGATTAATCATTGGTTTGATTTTAGCTTACTTTGTCGGTGTAGCGCTTGAACGTATTGAACTACCAAGTATCACAGGTGTTGTGTCATTTGTTATTTCTGTTATTTTAGGTTATTTAGGTTTCCAAATTGGTTTTCGAAAACGCGAAGATATTTTATCGTTATTTATACTTTCGAAACAAGAACGTAAAAAAACAGAGACGATTAAACAAGAACAAACGACAGTGCACTATAAATTATTAGATACATCTGTAATTATTGATGGTCGAATTGCTGACATTGCACTAACCGGTTTTGTTGAAGGGGTATTTGTTGTACCACAGTTTGTCTTAACAGAGCTACAGCATATTGCTGACTCATCGGATACGTTGAAGCGTACACGTGGCCGACGTGGTTTGGACGTTTTACGTCGTCTGCAGGATGAGCGGAAAACAGAAGTTATTATTACGGAGCGCGATTTTGAAGATGTACAAGAAGTTGATATGAAACTTGTACGTCTTGCGAAAGAAATGGGTGGCAAAATTGTCACGAATGATTTTAACTTAAATAAAGTATCGGAGCTTCATAATGTTCATGTGTTAAATATTAATGATTTAGCAAATGCGGTAAAGCCAGTTGTTATTCCTGGAGAAATGATGCAGGTGCTTGTTATTAAAGACGGCAAAGAATATAATCAAGGGCTAGCATATTTAGATGATGGTACAATGATAGTTGTTGAAGGTGGGCGCAATTATATCGGACAAACAATTCGCGTTGAAGTGACAAGTGTACTTCAAACATCAGCGGGCCGAATGATTTTTGCGAAGCCAAAGGAAGAGTAGGAAGTGGCATACATGAATTATGAAGTAGTATTACCAGCAGCGGGAAGCGGCACACGTATGGGCGCTGGGAAAAATAAATTGTTTTTAGAATTACAAGGGACAACCATTCTTGTGCATACATTGCATGTGTTTGAGCAAGACCCTAAATGCACAGGTATTTGGCTTGCCGTAAAAGATAGTGAGCGCGAGCAGATTGAACAGCTTATTCAAGAAGCAGGCATTACAAAGGTAAAAGGCTTGCCAACAGGCGGAGCAGAACGACAACATAGCGTGCGTTCTTGTTTAGTAAAAATGGAGCCAACGGATTTAGTGATGGTACATGATGCTGCGCGTCCGTTTATTTTACAAGAAACCATTGATAAATTAGCGGCTGTAGCATTTGAAAAGGGTGCAGCTATTGCGGGAGTGCGTGTGAAGGATACAATGAAAATTGTCCGAGATGGCATCATTCAAGAAACGGTTGACCGTGAACGATTATGGAGCATTCAAACACCACAAGCATTCCGCTATGACTTATTAAAAGAAGCATCGGATGTAGCAGATAAAGTTGGTTTTTTAGGAACGGATGAAGCGATGCTTGTCGAAAATATCGGCCATCATGTGCATATTGTTGAAAGTAGTTATGAAAATGTCAAAATGACAACGAAGGAAGATTTAGTATTTGGTGAAGCGATTTTAACTAGTCGACAAGCGTAACGAAAAGCTGTTGTGGAAGTGATGAACTTTCGCAGCAGCTTTTTTCACGAGAAGTGGCTCAGTTTGTGATACACTACAACTAATATTTGATAAAGGCAGGTACATGATTATGTTTCGAGTAGGACAAGGCTATGACGTGCACGCATTTGCGGAAGGACGTCCATTAATTTTAGGCGGTATTGAAATTCCACATGACCGTGGTTTATTAGGGCACTCGGATGCAGATGTATTATTACATACGATTACAGATGCAGCATTAGGTGCAATTGGCGAAGGGGATATCGGTCGTCATTTCCCAGATACAGACCCAGAGTGGAAAGATGCAGACTCTGCAAAATTACTACAATACATTTGGAAAATTGTTGAGGGTCGTGGCTATGTATTAGGAAATGTTGATGCAACAATTATTGCGCAACGTCCAAAAATGGCACCGCATATTGAGACGATGAAAAATCGTATTGCCGAGCTTTTAAATGCTGACCCATCACAAGTAAACGTTAAAGCAACAACAACAGAGAAACTTGGATTCACTGGTCGTGAAGAAGGTATTGCAGCATTAGCAACAATTTTATTAATTGAAAAGAAGTAATGAAACATGAAGAAGCTGTGAAGTAGCGAGGTCTACTTTACAGCTTTTCATTTGTCGAACACTTTAATTTACACAGGGACAATGGTAAAATGAACAAAGTTAAAAGGTCCGTGCCAAAAAGACATGCGACGATTAGGAGGATTTAACATGACGAAAAAAGTACGCGTTCGTTATGCGCCATCACCAACTGGTTTCTTACACATCGGTGGCGCTCGTACAGCATTATTTAACTATTTATACGCAAAACATAATGGTGGAGATTTCATCGTTCGTATTGAAGATACAGACGTTGAGCGTAATGTTGAAGGTGGAGAAGCTTCACAATTAGACAATTTACGTTGGTTAGGGATTACACCAGATGAGTCAATTGATATCGGTGGACCATATGCACCTTACCGTCAAATGGAGCGTTTAGATATTTATAAAGAACACGCTGAAAAAATGTTAGCAGCAGGTCAAGCATACAAATGTTTCTGTTCTTCAGAGAAGTTAGAAGCATCTCGTGAAGCGCAAAAAGCAGCAGGTGTAGCAGCACCTACGTATGATGGCACATGTCGTCATTTATCAGCAGAAGAAGTTGCAGCTAAAGAAGCAGCTGGCGAAACGTATACAATTCGTATGGCTGTACCAGAAGGCGTAACGTATAACTTTACCGATTTAGTACGTGGTGACGTATCATTTGAATCAAAAGATATCGGTGACTGGGTATTAGTAAAAGCAAATGGTATTCCAACATATAACTATGCGGTTGTATTAGATGACCACTTCATGGATATTACACATGTATTCCGCGGAGAAGAGCATTTATCAAATACACCAAAACAAATGATGATTTTTGATGCGTTCGGTTGGGAATACCCACAATACGGTCATATGACGTTAATCGTTAATGAAGAGCGTAAAAAATTATCAAAACGTGACGAATCAATTATTCAATTCGTTGCACAATATAAAGATATGGGTTATTTACCAGAAGCGATGTTTAACTTCTTCGCATTATTAGGCTGGTCACCAGAAGGGGAAGAGGAAATCTTCTCACATGATGAACTAGTAAAATTATTCGATGAAAAGCGTTTATCAAAATCACCATCAATGTTTGATAAAGTGAAGCTTACATGGATGAACAACCAATACATTAAAACGTTATCACGTGAAGATGTTGTAGCACTTGCATTACCACATTTACAAAAAGCTGGTTTAGTGCCAACAGAATTAACAGAGCAAGAAGCGGCTTGGGCATCTGATTTAATCGGTTTATACCACGAGCAAATGAGCTTCGGTGCGGAAATCGTTGAGTTATCATCATTATTCTTCAAAGAAGAGCTTGAGTATGATGCAGAAGCACAAGAAGTATTAGCGGGTGAATTAGTGCCAGCAGTTATGGCTGCATTTAAAGCGCAACTTGAAGCAATCGAAACATTCGATGCAGCATCAATTAAAGCGTCAATTAAAGCAGTACAAAAAGAAACTGGTGCGAAAGGGAAAAACTTATTCATGCCAATTCGTGTTGTAACAACGGGTCAAACACACGGTCCAGAGCTTGCAGATGCAATCGTGTTAATTGGAAAAGAAAAAGTAATCGCACGCGTGGAAAAATTCGCAAACTAATTGTACAATGAACGTATAAAGCGTAGACGAGGAGAAGTATGGTTTACATGCTCATAGTAGAGAGGGTCATCATCGGCTGGAAGTGACCTGAGCCACTGGAAGTCAGAAATGCACCTCTGAGCGTCTTACCGAAATATGAAGTAGGTAGGAACGTTTTGTCCTCGTTACCGGACATTTTGAGTGAAAGCAGAGATGCTTTAACCAGAGTGGAACCACGTAATGTATGCGTCTCTGTCTTTTTTGACAGGGGCGCTTTTATTTTATAGAGAACAGATGTTTTTTGAGTAATTGAAAAAAGGAGCTAGCGACTATGGGCATTCAAATTTTTAACTCATTATCACGTGAGAAGGAACCGTTTATCCCTTTAGAAGAAGGGAAAGTAAAGATGTATGTATGTGGACCGACTGTATATAACTATATTCATATTGGGAATGCACGTCCGGTAATTGTATATGATACAGTACGTCGTTATTTACAGTACCGTGGCTTTGACGTGACATTCGTATCAAATTTCACCGATGTTGATGATAAAATTATTAAAGCAGCAAATGAGTTAGGGGAGGAAACATCCGAGTTAACGGAGCGTTTCATCAATGCTTACTTTGAAGATATTACAGATTTAGGGTGTAAAAAAGCAGATGCGCATCCGAAAGTAACAGAGCACATGGATGACATTATTCGTTTTATCGAAGTGCTTATTGAAAAAGGCTATGCGTACGAATCACAAGGAGATGTATATTACCGTACGCGTAAATTCGATGGCTACGGCAAATTATCACATCAAAACATTGATGATTTAAAAGTAGGGGCACGTATCGAAGCAGGGGAAAAGAAAGAAGACCCACTTGACTTTGCGTTATGGAAAGCAGCAAAACCTGGAGAAATTTTCTGGGCATCACCTTGGGGAACAGGTCGTCCAGGCTGGCATATTGAATGTTCAGTAATGGCACGTGAACATTTAGGTGATACAATTGATATTCACGCAGGTGGACAGGATTTAACATTCCCTCATCACGAAAATGAAATTGCGCAATCAGAGGCACATAATGATAAAACATTTGCACGTTACTGGATGCATAACGGCTACATTAATATCGATAACGAAAAGATGTCAAAATCACTTGGTAACTTCGTGCTTGTGAATGATATTAAAAAGCAAATTGACCCACAAGTGCTACGTTTCTTTATGTTATCTGTACACTATCGTTACCCAATTAACTTTGCGAAAGATTTAGTGGAAAGCGCTGCAGCTGGCTTAGAGCGTTTACGTACATCATTTAACAATGTGAAGCACCGTTTGTCTGTTACTGCCGAGCTAGGCGCTGAAAATGATGAATGGTTAGCGAAAATTGAAGCGGTTCGTGCATCATTTGAAACATCAATGGATGATGATTTTAATACAGCGAATGCGATTTCAGATTTATTTGAGCTATCACATGTAGCAAATGTTTATTTAAACGAAACGAATACAACAACGCGTGTACTGCAAGCATTTTTAGATGCTTTCACAACATTGGGCGATGTGTTAGGGCTTGTATTTGAACAACAAGAAGAATTATTAGATGCTGAAATTGACGCGTTATTAGAAGAGCGTATTCAATCTCGTAAAGACCGTAACTTTGCGCGAGCAGATGAAATTCGTGATATGTTGCAAAATATGGGCATCATTTTAGAAGATACACGTCAAGGTACACGTTGGAAACGAGGGTAAGGAAGTTGACAACACTTCGCAATGAAGATATTAAACAGTTAAATGCACTCGCACTCGCCTATATGGGAGATGCGGTGCTTGAGCAACGTGTTCGCGAACATTTATTACGAAAAGGTGGCGTCCGTCCAAATGCGTTGCATAAAGAGGCGACCCACTATGTATCTGCGAAAGCACAGTCACTTATTGTGCTACGTATGATTGAAGAAGGTTATTTAACAGAGGAAGAGCAAGCTGTGTTCCGCCGTGGACGCAATGCGAAATCAGGCTCTGTACCAAAGAATACAGATGTCCGCACATACCGGAATAGTTCTGGATTTGAAGCGGTATTAGGTTATTTATTTTTACTACAGCAATTTGAACGCGCGAATGACATCATTACGTATTCAATTGATATTGTAGAGCAGTCGAAAGGAGTGTAAGTATGGCGGAGAAAAGACAACGAGATCGTAAACCACGTGATTTTAAAGGACGCGACAATAAAAAGCCGGACTATAAAGCACAACGTCAACAACAAAAAGAGTTCGCACAACATGAGCCAACACCACAAGAAGACATTCAAGGTGAAATGATTGCAGGGAAAAACCCTGTATTAGAGGCGCTACGTGCAGGGCGTGAAATTAATAAATTATTTATCGCTGAAGGCGTTAAAAAAACAGGTGTAGAGGAACTACTTGATTTAGCAAAAGAGCGCGGTGTACTTGTACAATTCGTGCCGAAGCAAAAAATTGATAAATTAGCAGAAAATCATCAAGGGATTGTAGCGGCAGTTGCTGCGTATGATTATGCAGAAATTGATGACCTATTTGCAGCAGCCGCTGCAAAAAACGAGGACCCATTCTTCTTAATTTTAGATGAATTAGAAGACCCACATAATTTAGGTTCGATTATGCGTACAGCCGATGCAATTGGTGTACACGGCATTATTATTCCGAAGCGTCGTGCAGTAGGATTAACCGCGGTCGTTGCAAAAGCATCAACGGGTGCGATTGAGCATGTACCGGTTGTACGTGTAACAAACTTAGCGCAAACCGTGGATGAGCTGAAAGATCGTGGCATTTGGATTGCTGGTACAGATGCACAAGGTTCTGTTGATTATCGTAAAATGGACGCAACGCTTCCGTTAGCAGTAATTATTGGAAGTGAAGGAAAAGGAATGGCGCGTTTACTACGTGATAAATGTGATTTTTTATACCACTTACCAATGATTGGACATGTAACATCGCTAAACGCTTCTGTTGCAGCAGCATTGCTAATGTATGAGGTTTATCGTAAGCGTCAAGAAGCGTAATTGAAACAGCATATTTTATTAGTAGATGGCTACAATATGATTGGCTACTGGCCGGAACTTCGAAAATTGCGTGATGACAATTTAGAAGATGCGCGAGATCGTTTAATCGAGCTCATGGCAGAATACAAGGCGCAAAAAGGATGGCGTGTCATCGTAGTCTTTGATGCGCACTTTGTACCGGGCATTAAGCAAACATATAACCAGCATGCATTAGAGGTCATCTATACAGCAGAAAAAGAATCTGCCGATGAATGTATTGAACGACTAACACATGAACTACGTAATCGCCACACGCAAATTGTCGTAGCAACTTCTGATATGACAGAGCAAAACGTTATTTTCGGGCTAGGTGCATCACGTATGCCAGCGAGTGAGCTTGCTGTAGAAGTCGGTGTTGTCAAAAAGCAAATTGAAAGCTTAGCAAAATCAACGCAGTTACAAAAACAAAAAAATCGTATTTCTGTAAGCCCTGACGTCGCCATAAAGCTTGAACGTCTTCGTCGAGGGTTAAAAGATTAATTGACTTATATTTTCCAATTTCGTTATACTATTTCTAAAAATTTCCAGTGTAGCAGGGGTGAGGTCGTTGATTAAAGGTAATTCCGTAGAAGTAATCCAAGGCTTTGAGCATCTCGCAGATGAGGAGTTATTAGCGTTAATCCAAATTGGTAATTCGGATGCGCTAGATTTTTTAATCACGAAATACCGCCTATTCGTGAAAGCTAAGGCAAGAACATATTTTTTAATTGGCGCAGATAAAGAAGATATTATTCAAGAAGGTATGATTGGTTTATACAAAGCAATCCGCGACTTTAGGGGCGATAAGCTCGCTTCGTTTAAGGCATTTGCAGAGCTTTGTATTACCCGACAAATTATAACGGCCATCAAAACAGCTACACGACAAAAGCATATGCCACTCAATTCGTATATTTCGCTCGATAAACCGGTGTATGATGAAGAATCTGATCGCACGCTGCTCGATATGATTACGAATGATGTGAGTGAAAGCCCTGAGGAGCGTATTATTTCACAAGAAGAATATGCCCAATTAGAGGCGAAGATGAACGAAGTGTTAAGTGAGCTTGAAAAGCAAGTTTTAACGTTGTATTTAGACGGACAATCGTACAATGAAATTTCAGAAGTCTTGAATCGTCACGTGAAGTCTATAGATAACGCATTGCAACGTGTAAAGCGTAAGTTGGAGAGACATTTAGGTGTTTAAAAGCTGTCTGTCTATTGTTGACAGCATATAATTTAGGTGATAGTCTTTAAAAGACAAAATGCCAAAAAAGGTGATAAAAATGGCTAATAAAGTCGTACTTTGCTGTGAAAAATGTGGCTCTCGCAACTATACATTGCCGAAAAAAGACAATGTAGCGAAGCGAATGGAGCTTAAGAAATTTTGCTCGCGCTGCAATGAGCACACAATCCATAAAGAGACAATATAAGGCTAGAGCAATATAGAAGAACGAGTTATTCGGAGGTTAGGCTACATGAATAAAGTTACGAGTTTCTTACGTGAAGTATTTTCAGAAATGCGTAAAACAAGCTGGCCAAAAAGTAAAGAGCTAACGAAATATACAGTCGTTGTTGTATCAACAGTTGTAATTATGGCGTTATTTTTTGTGGTAGTGGATTATGGGATTTCAGAATTATTCCGTTGGTATTTGGATTTATAATTAGTACAGCGTTCATATGTGTCGAAAATAGCCCGTCATTGTTCAAACAACGGGTTTTTTCATTTGCTCGTGAAATATTTTAAGAAATATAGAATTTGTGTGAAATCGAGTGGTAAGATTCGATGATTTTGTAAGGGAGGGACGGACAATTAAGTCCTACTAATATGGAAAAACAGTGGTATGTAGTACACACTTACTCTGGTTATGAAAACCGAGTGAAAGCAAACTTAGAAAAACGTGTTGAAACAATGGGCATGGAAGATAAAATTTTCCGCGTAATCGTTCCAGAACACGAAGAAACAGATTTAAAAGATGGTAAAAAACGTTCTGTAATGCGTAAAATCTTCCCAGGTTATGTGTTAGTTGAAATTATCATGACAGATGATTCATGGTATGTAGTACGTAACACACCAGGTGTAACAGGATTCATCGGTTCATCAGGTGGCGGAGCAAAACCAACACCATTATTACCAGAAGAAGTTGAGCGTTTATTAGCGCAAGTTGGTATGACAACGAAGGCAATTGGTGAAGTTGAAATTTCTGCGGGAGATGTTGTTGAAGTGTTAGATGGTCCATTCGCACACTTCCAAGGTCGCGTAGAAGAAGTAGATGTAGAAAAAGGTATTTTAAAAGTTTCTGTTGATATGTTTGGCCGCGAAACAGCGGTAGAACTAGACTTCACAGAAGTTCAAAAAATTTAGTAATTAATTGTACTTGCTTATAATATTTAAAAGTGGTATCATTTCAAAGGTCAGACTGACTTAATTATATTTATAATTGACGACTTACTGACACTGATGATAATTTTAATGTTATCGGCAACTTAGCTGACGAACAGATATTTGAGTGGGAGGGGCAACCCAATTACCACATCACGGACTTAAGGAGGTGTGTCTCGTGGCTAAAAAAGTTATTAAAGTTGTAAAACTTCAAATCCCTGCTGGTAAAGCAAACCCAGCACCGCCGGTTGGTCCTGCATTAGGTCAAGCGGGTGTTAACATCATGGGATTCTGTAAAGAATTCAACGCTCGTACTGCGGACCAAGCTGGTTTAATTATTCCAGTTGAAATTTCAGTATTCGAGGACCGTTCTTTCACTTTCATTACGAAAACTCCACCGGCTGCAGTACTACTTAAAGTAGCTGCTGGTATCCAATCTGGATCTGGTGAACCAAACCGTAAGAAAGTTGCAACGGTTAAACGTGATAAAGTTCGCGAAATCGCTGAACAAAAAATGCCTGACCTTAACGCTGCTTCAGTTGAAGCTGCTATGTTAATGGTTGAAGGTACTGCACGAAGCATGGGTATCGTTATCGAAGACTAATCCCATCTTCACTTGATGATGTTTTTGTTTTTGGAGGTTGCTGCATTCAGAATATTTATTTTGAGTGCGCAACCTTTATTCGTGGGAGGATAATCCGCTATAACCACAATCAAGGAGGAAATTAACAATGGCTAAAAAAGGTAAAAAGCTACAAGACGCTGCTAAATTAGTAGACCGTTCTAAATTATATGAAGCTGCAGAAGCAATCGCTCTTGCACAAAAAACAAGCACAGTTAACTTCGACGCTACAGTAGAAGTTGCTTTCAAATTAGGTATCGATACTCGTAAGAACGACCAACAAATTCGTGGTGCAGTAGTACTTCCGAATGGTACTGGTAAAACTCAACGTGTATTAGTATTCGCTAAAGGCGAAAAAGCAAAAGAAGCAGAAGCTGCTGGCGCTGATTTCGTAGGCGATGCAGACTACATCACTAAAATCCAACAAGGTTGGTTCGATTTCGATGTAATCGTTGCTACTCCAGACATGATGGGTGAAGTTGGTAAAATCGGTCGCGTATTAGGACCAAAAGGTTTAATGCCAAACCCTAAAACTGGTACAGTTACTTTCGACGTAACTAAAGCAATCAATGAAATCAAAGCTGGTAAAGTTGAATACCGTGCTGAAAAAGCTGGTATCATCCACGCACCAATCGGTAAAGTTTCATTCGAAACTGAAAAATTAGTTGAAAACTTCTTAGCAGTATACGATGTAATCGCTAAAGCTAAACCAGCTGCAGCTAAAGGTACTTACATGAAGTCAGTAAACGTAACAACTACAATGGGTCCAGCTGTTAAAGTTGATACTGCAACTGTAGTAGTTAAATAATTTAAAGTAATTTAAATTAATTTATTGACAACACACCGCTTACTTGGTAAGATGGATGCTGTTGTGAATCATCCATTTGTACCGTAGACAGTAGGAGTGACTTGTCACTTAATGATCCTACCGAGGACATCGGAATTCGGATTCTTTTTAAGATGATGACTTTCAGCCTCTATGTCTATATGATGTAGAGGCTTTTCTTTTGTCGGTATAAATGACTCATTCTAATAGGAGGTGTCATCCAATGGTAAAACCAATCATTGAAGCTAAACAAGCTCAAGTACAAGATATCGCTGGTAAGTTCGAATCTGCTGCTTCTGTAGTAGTAGTTGACTACCGTGGTTTAACTGTTTCTCAAGTTACAGAATTACGTAAACAACTACGTGAAGCTGGCGTTGAGTTCAAAGTATACAAAAACACTTTAACTCGTCGTGCTGCTGAAATCGCAGGTGTTGAAGCAATCAACGAATTCTTAACTGGTCCAAACGCTGTTGCATTCTCTGCTGAGGACGTAGTAGCTCCAGCTAAAATCATCAACGACTTCGCTAAGAAAAACGAAGCTCTTGAAATTAAAGCTGGTATCATCGAAGGTACAGTATCATCAGCTGATGATATTAAAGCACTTGCAGAACTTCCATCACGCGAAGGTCTATTATCAATGCTTTTATCTGTTCTTCAAGCTCCAGTGCGCAACTTCGCACTTGCAACAAAAGCTGTTGCAGAACAAAAAGAAGAGCAAGGCGCTTAATTTTAAACGCAGCTTAACTTTACAATCGGCGTAAGCCACAAAAAAATAAAACAATAGTATCCAAATAGGAGGAACTTAAAATGAATAAAGATCAAATCTTAGAAGCTATCAAAGCTATGACAGTTCTTGAGTTAAACGACTTAGTAAAAGCAATCGAAGAAGAATTCGGTGTAACAGCAGCAGCTCCTGTAGCTGTAGTAGCTGGCGGTGCAGCTGCAGCTGAAGAAAAAACTGAATTTGACGTAGTATTAGCATCTGCTGGTGCAGAAAAAATCAAAGTAATCAAAGCTGTACGTGAAATCACTGGCTTAGGTTTAAAAGAAGCTAAAGAAGTAGTAGATAACGCTCCTAAAGCTCTTAAAGAAGGCGTTTCTAAAGATGAAGCTGAAGAAATCAAAGCTAAACTTGAAGAAGTTGGCGCTTCTGTAGAAGTTAAATAATTTTATTTAACAACTATTAGTGCTTATATGGAAAGCTCGTCTCTTATTGACGGGCTTTTCTTTTTGGGGAAGTATATAATACTTCTGATAATGAGACAGAATTGCATACGCATTGTATGAATTCTGTCTTTTTATATATGATTGAAATGCTGAAGTACATTCAGTATAAGGAGGCGACGTCAATGTCACAACACTATTATTCGAATAAGCCTCAAGTGGAAAGTAAGCCGAACAAGTTTAACTTTACATTGCTTGGGCATACGTTTATGTTTACAACGGATGCTGGAGTATTTAGTAAAAGCGAAGTAGATTTTGGTTCCCGTGTGTTAATCGATGCATTTGACATGCCGGATATTGAAGGACCAATCTTTGATGTTGGCTGCGGCTACGGACCAATTGGTTTATCGATTGCTCGTCAATTTCCAGAGCGCATTGTCCATATGATGGATATTAATGAACGTGCAGTGAGCTTATCGCGTCACAACGCAGAGTTAAACGGGGTTCAAAATGTACGAATTTTTGAAAGTAACGGTTTGCAGGCTTGTACTGAGCAAGATGCAGCAGTCATTTTAACGAATCCGCCAATCCGAGCAGGTAAGGATACGATTTTCCGTTTCTATGATGAAGCGTATGAGAAGTTGCGCGAACGCGGAGAGTTATGGATTGTTATTCAGAAGAAACAAGGAGCACCTTCAACAATGGCACATTTAGAAGAGAAATTTGCTGAAGTTGAAGTTGTAGAAAAGAAAAAAGGTTACTGGATCATACGTGCGATCAAGTAACCGAAGTGTAGAGAAAATATTGACTTGACAAAATGGCTATGATATTATAATAAAATGCAAAATATTATTTTGCGGTCGTATGCCCTTTTGACGAAAAAGTGACTTTTTTTCAGGCATACTTGCCAGCACAAGTTTAGTATAACCAAAAATGAGTTAATTATACGAACTCGTTTTCTTTTTGTCTTTGGAAATCATACACTATTTGTAAGGTTTTGCAAAGACCTATTATCGCTTTATTGAGGGGTGAATGAGTTGACAGGTCAACTAGTTCAGTACGGAAAACACCGTGAGCGTAGAAGCTACGCGCGAATTAAAGAGGTTGCACAGCTTCCTAATCTGATTGAGATTCAAACAGCGTCTTATGACTGGTTCCTAAAAGAAGGTTTACTAGAAATGTTCCAGGACATTTCTCCTATCGAAGATTTTACTGGTAAATTATCTTTAGAATTCATTGATTATAAGCTGGGCGAGCCAAAGTACGATGTAGATGAATGTAAAGAACGTGACGCAACTTATGCAGCACCTTTACGAGTTACAGTACGACTTACGAACAAAGAAACAGGCGAATTACAACCTAAAGAAGTATTCATGGGTGATTTCCCATTAATGACCGATACAGGTACGTTCATCATCAATGGTGCTGAGCGCGTTATCGTATCACAATTAGTACGTTCTCCGTCTGTATACTTTAATGATAAAACAGACAAAAACGGTAAAAAAGGTTTCAGCGCTACAGTGATTCCTAACCGTGGTGCTTGGTTAGAATATGAAACAGACGCGAAAGATGTTGTATACGTACGTATCGACCGCACACGTAAATTACCAGTAACGGTTCTTTTACGTGCACTAGGTTTCAGTTCAGACCAAGAAATCATCGACATCGTTGGTGATAACGAATTTTTACGTAACACGCTTGAAAAAGATAACTCTGATGACACGAACAAAGCATTATTAGAAATCTATGAGCGTTTACGCCCAGGTGAGCCACCGACAGTTGAATCAGCGAAGAGCTTATTATACTCTCGTTTCTTCGACGCAAAACGCTATGATTTAGCGAATGTTGGTCGTTACAAAATGAACAAAAAACTTCACATCAAGAACCGTTTATTCAACCAAGTTCTTGCTGAAACTCTAGTAAATCCAGAGACAGGTGAAGTGTATCAAGATGAAGAAGGAAATACGCTATTTACGAAAGGTACTTTATTAGACCGTCGTACATTAGATTTATTAATTCCGCTTCTTGAAAACGACAAAATCGGCTACCGTACATTAACGCATGTTAATGGCGTGTTAGAAGGCGACGTAACAGTTCAATCAGTGAAAGTTTACGCACCAAACGATGAGTCTCAAAAAGAAATTAACATTATCTCAAATGCAAACATCGAGGAAGAAGTAAAACATATTACACCTGCTGATATTTTAGCATCTGTATCTTACTTCTTTAACTTATTACATGGCGTTGGGAACACGGATGATATCGACCACTTAGGTAACCGTCGTCTACGTTCTGTAGGTGAATTACTACAAAACCAATTCCGTATCGGTTTATCTCGTATGGAGCGTGTTGTTCGTGAACGTATGTCAATTAACGATACAACAGCTATCGCACCTGAGAAATTAATCAATATCCGTCCTGTAATTGCATCAATTAAGGAGTTCTTCGGTTCTTCTCAATTATCTCAATTCATGGACCAAACAAACCCACTTGCGGAATTAACGCATAAGCGTCGTCTATCTGCATTAGGGCCTGGTGGTTTAACGCGTGAACGTGCTGGTATGGAAGTACGTGACGTTCACTACTCTCACTATGGTCGTATGTGTCCGATTGAAACGCCAGAGGGTCCAAACATCGGGTTAATTAACTCATTATCTTCGTTCGCAGAAGTAAACAAATTTGGTTTCATTGAAACACCTTACCGTCGTGTTGATCCAAAAACAGGTGCAGTAACGGAACAAATTCATTACTTAACAGCTGATGAAGAAGATAACTATGTTGTTGCCCAAGCCAACTCTCGTTTAAATCCAGATGGTACATTTGCAGAAGAAGAAGTAGTAGGTCGTTTCCGAGGCGATAACACTGTATTCAAACGTGAACAAATTGACTACATGGACGTATCTCCGAAGCAAGTAGTATCTGCTGCCACTGCATGTATTCCATTCTTAGAAAACGATGACTCGAACCGTGCCTTAATGGGTGCGAACATGCAACGTCAAGCCGTTCCATTATTAAATCCTGAAGCGCCATTCGTTGGTACAGGTATGGAGCACGTTGACGCTCGTGATTCTGGTGCTGCGGTTGTTTCTAAACACCATGGTATTGTAGAACATGTAGAAGCACGTTCTGTTCATGTTCGTCGTATCGAAGAAATTGATGGTAAAGAAGTAAAAGGCGATTTAGTTAAATATAAATTACAAAAATTCGTTCGTTCTAACCAAGGTACATCATATAACCAACGCCCAATCGTTAAAGTTGGTGACCGCGTAGAGCCACGTGATATTTTAGCTGACGGTCCATCTATGGAACGCGGTGAATTAGCACTTGGACGTAACGTGTTAATCGGCTTCATGACTTGGGACGGCTTCAACTATGAAGATGCTGTTATCATGTCTGAGCGTTTAGTAAAAGATGACGTATACACATCTGTGCATATTGAAGAATATGAATCAGAGTCTCGTGATACGAAGCTTGGTAAAGAAGAAATTACACGTGATATTCCAAACGTAGGTGAAGATGCACTTCGTAACCTAGACGAGCGCGGTATTATCCGCATCGGTGCGGAAGTTCGCGATGGCGATATTTTAGTAGGTAAAGTAACACCTAAAGGGGTAACTGAACTTACAGCTGAGGAGCGTTTATTACACGCAATCTTCGGCGAAAAAGCACGTGAAGTACGTGATACATCATTACGCGTACCACATGGTGCAGGCGGTATTATTCTTGATGTGAAAGTCTTCAACCGTGAAGACGGCGACGAGTTACCACCAGGTGTTAACCAATTAGTACGTGTGTACATCGTTCAAAAACGTAAAATCCGCGTTGGTGATAAGATGGCCGGACGTCATGGTAACAAAGGGGTTATCTCTCGTATCCTTCCAGAAGAGGATATGCCATTTATGCCAGATGGTACACCAATTGATATCATGTTAAACCCACTAGGCGTACCTTCTCGTATGAACATCGGACAAGTACTTGAGTTACACTTAGGTATGGCTGCACGTCAAATGGGTATCCATGTGGCAACACCGGTATTCGATGGTGCAAACGAAGAAGACGTTTGGGAAACAATTGAAGAAGCTGGTATGAACCGTGATGGTAAAACAGTTCTTTATGACGGACGTTCAGGTGAACCATTCGACAACCGCGTATCTGTTGGTATCATGTACATGATCAAACTTGCGCACATGGTTGACGATAAGTTACACGCTCGTTCAACAGGTCCTTACTCATTAGTTACACAACAACCGCTTGGTGGTAAAGCACAATTCGGTGGTCAGCGTTTCGGTGAGATGGAAGTATGGGCACTTGAAGCATACGGTGCAGCATATACATTACAAGAAATTTTAACTGTGAAGTCAGATGACGTTGTTGGTCGTGTGAAAACATACGAAGCAATCGTTAAAGGCGAGAGCGTTCCAGAACCAGGTGTACCTGAATCATTTAAGGTATTAATTAAAGAGCTACAATCTTTAGGTATGGACGTAAAAATGTTAACAGTTAACGACGAAGAAGTTGAACTTCGCGACTTAGATGAAGACGATGAAATTCCAGCAGCTGATGTACCACGTTTACCTGAGCTTGATGAGAATGAAGAACCATCTGAATCATTAGAATAGTACGTTGCAAGTCGGGCAGGATATAGCCCTGTCCGACTTTTTCTTTTTAATAACTATCATGTTGTATACCAACATGCACACAATTAATCGTTTGAGCTACGGAAAAGTCTTAACAAAATAAGAGACTGAAACTAAGGGAGGTAGGCTCCTTGATAGACGTTAATGAATTTGAATATATGAAAATTGGTTTAGCTTCTCCAGATAAGATCCGCTCATGGTCTTACGGTGAGGTTAAGAAGCCTGAAACAATCAACTATCGTACATTAAAGCCAGAAAAAGATGGTCTTTTCTGTGAAAAAATCTTTGGTCCACAAAAGGACTGGGAGTGTCACTGTGGTAAATACAAGCGCGTTCGTTATAAAGGCGTAGTTTGTGATCGTTGTGGCGTAGAAGTAACACGTGCAAAAGTTCGTCGTGAGCGTATGGGTCACATCGAATTAGCAGCACCAGTATCACACATTTGGTACTTCAAAGGGATTCCATCTCGTATGGGTCTTATTCTTGATATGTCACCACGTGCGTTAGAAGAAGTAATTTACTTCGCTTCTTACGTTGTAATTGAGCCAGGTGCAACAAACTTAGAAAAGAAACAACTTCTTTCTGAAAAAGAATACCGTTTATACCGTGAAAAATTCGGTACAGATTTCCACGCTGCAATGGGTGCAGAAGCGATTAAACAACTTCTTGTAAACATTGATTTAGAAGACGAAACTGTAACGTTAAAAGAAGAGTTGAAAACAGCACAAGGGCAACGTCGTACACGTGCGATTAAACGCCTTGAAGTTGTAGAATCATTCCGTAACTCTGGCAACAAACCAGAATGGATGATTTTAGACGTACTACCAGTAATTCCACCAGAGCTTCGTCCAATGGTGCAATTAGATGGTGGCCGTTTCGCTACTTCTGACTTAAACGACTTATACCGTCGTGTTATCAACCGTAACAACCGTTTAAAACGTTTATTAGACCTTGGTGCGCCAAACATCATCGTTCAAAACGAAAAACGTATGTTACAAGAAGCTGTTGACGCATTAATCGACAATGGTCGTCGTGGTCGTCCAGTAACAGGTCCAGGTAACCGTCCGTTAAAATCACTTTCACATATGCTGAAAGGGAAACAAGGTCGTTTCCGTCAAAACTTACTTGGTAAACGTGTAGACTATTCTGGTCGTTCGGTTATCGTAGTAGGTCCAAACTTAAAGATGTACCAATGTGGTCTTCCAAAAGAAATGGCAATCGAGCTATTCAAACCTTTCGTAATGAAAGAGTTAGTAGAGCGCGGTTTAGCTCATAACATTAAGAGTGCAAAACGTAAAATTGAGCGTATGCACAACGAAGTTTGGGACGTTTTAGAAGACGTTATCCGTGAGCATCCGGTATTACTTAACCGTGCACCGACGCTTCACCGTCTTGGTATCCAAGCATTCGAACCAACATTAGTAGAAGGACGCGCAATCCGTCTTCACCCATTAGTATGTACAGCTTATAACGCTGACTTCGATGGTGACCAAATGGCCGTGCACGTTCCACTATCAGCAGAAGCGCAAGCGGAAGCTCGTTTATTAATGTTAGCAGCGCAAAACATCTTAAACCCGAAAGATGGTAAACCAGTAGTAACACCATCTCAAGATATGGTACTAGGTAACTATTACTTAACGCTTGAGCGTGAAGGTGCTCGTGGTGAAGGTTCTATCTTCTACGGTCCAGATGAAGTGTTAGTAGCATACCAAAACGGTCATGTTCACTTACACACACGTATTGCTGTAAAAGCAAGCTCAGTAAACAACCAAACGTTCACAGCAGAACAAAATGAAAAATTCTTATTAACAACTGTTGGTAAGGTGATTTTTAATGAAATTCTGCCTGCATCGTTCCCATATATTAATGAACCAACAGATTCTAACTTAGAAACTGTAACGCCTGATAAATACTTCGCAACTTTAACAATTGACGAAGCATTACTTGCGGAAGTTGAAGCATCAGAAGGCTATGCGGAGTTATCTCAAGCAGAGCAAATTGAAGCACAACGCCAAGCAGTTCTTGCGAAATATTTTGCAAATACACCAGTAGTTGCGCCATTCCGTAAGAAATTCTTAGGTAACGTAATCGCAGAAGTGTTCAAACGCTTCCACATTACAGAAACATCTAAAATGCTTGACCGTATGAAAAACTTAGGTTTCAAATACTCTACTCGTGCTGGTCTTACAGTAGGTGTTGCAGATATCGAGGTATTACCAGATAAGCAACATATCTTAGAAGAAGCACAAACACAAGTAGATAAAGTAACGAAACAATTCCGTCGTGGTTTAATCACGGAAGAAGAGCGCTATGACCGCGTAATTGCTAGCTGGTCTAAAGCGAAAGATATCATCCAAGCTAAGCTGATGGACTCGTTACAAAAAACAAACCCAATCTTCATGATGTCTGACTCAGGGGCACGTGGTAACGCATCTAACTTTACACAGTTAGCAGGTATGCGTGGTCTGATGGCCAACCCGGCTGGTCGTATCATTGAGTTACCAATCAAATCTTCATTCCGTGAAGGTTTAACGGTATTAGAGTACTTCATCTCTACACATGGTGCGCGTAAAGGTCTTGCCGATACAGCACTAAAAACTGCCGATTCAGGTTACTTAACGCGTCGTTTAGTAGACGTAGCGCAAGATGTAATTGTACGTGAAGATGACTGTGGCACTGACCGCGGTTTACAAATCAAAGCGTTAATGGAAGGTACTGAAGTAATCGAAACGCTTGAAGAACGTTTAATTGGTCGTCACGCGAAGAAAACAATTCGTCGTCCAGAAGCGGATGAAGTAATTGTTGACCGTGATGGTTTAATTACACAAGATAAAGCGCGTGAAATTGCACAGCTATTTGCTGAGCTTGAAGCGAAAAAAGAAGCAGAACTTACAAAAGCTGAGAAGCAATTCTTAGAAGGCGTAACAATTCGCTCTGCATTCACATGTAATACAAAACATGGCGTATGTAAAAAATGTTATGGTATGAACCTTGCAACAGGTGAAAAAGTTGAAGTTGGTGAAGCTGTTGGTATTATCGCAGCACAATCAATCGGTGAGCCAGGTACACAGTTAACGATGCGTACATTCCATACAGGTGGGGTAGCCGGTAACGATATCACGCAAGGTCTTCCACGTATCCAAGAGATCTTTGAAGCACGTAACCCGAAAGGTCAAGCGTTAATCACTGAAATCGCAGGTAAAGTCATCCAAATCGACGAAATCCGTGAAGGCTTAAAGGAAATCACGATTCAAGGTGACGTGGAAACACGTAAATACACTTCTCCATACAACGCTCGTCTGAAAGTTGTAGAAGGTGATTTTGTAGAACGTGGTCAAAACTTAACAGAGGGTTCTATCGATCCAAAACAATTATTAAAAGTAAAAGACGTTTCTACTGTACAAGAGTACTTACTAAAAGAAGTACAAAAAGTATACCGTATGCAAGGGGTAGAAATCGGTGATAAGCACGTAGAGGTAATGGTTCGCCAAATGCTTCGTAAAGTGCGTGTAATCGAAGCTGGCGATACTGATCTATTACCAGGTTCATTACTTGATATCCACCAATTCAAAGATGCGAACGCAGCAGTGTTAAAAGAAGGCAAAACGCCTGCAACTTCTCGTCCTGTTATCCTTGGTATTACGAAAGCGTCTCTTGAAACTGAGTCATTCTTATCTGCCGCATCATTCCAAGAAACAACTCGTGTGTTAACGGATGCTGCAATTAAAGGTAAGCGCGATGAGTTATTAGGTCTGAAAGAAAACGTAATTATCGGTAAACTTGTTCCTGCAGGTACTGGTATGCAACGTTACCGTCAAATCCGTATGGAAGACGACGATTTAAATCTTGAAGTCGCAACACCAGCTGAATAATACGATTCCTCGGTCATTTAGATTTTGTCTAAAAGAATGAGCGATTACGCAAAAATCCGAGGGGAAATTCAATTTCTCCTCGGAAATTTTTGTGATATGTGTTGACAGTAAAAATTATGAATGATAATATATTTAAGGTTGATAGTTAACTGTCTGAACTTCGGAGGATATGAAAATGTCTTATGATAAAGTAAAGGCTAGTCAAACAATCATTGGTACAAAGCAAGCAGTGAAAGCGATGCATGCTGGTCTTGTTAGTGAACTCATTGTAGCGCTCGACGCAGACAGTTGGGTAACCGATCCGGCCATTCTTCTCGCGAAAGAAATCGGGATACCGATTGCTACAGTCGATTCTAAGAGTGAATTAGGCAAGGCTTGTGGCATACATGTTGGAGCTGCAATAGTTGCTATTACTGTAAGTTAGTTTTTGTATTCATAAGGATGCAAAGACTTTGTTTTTACCCAAAAAATGAACCACCTGGATGTGTGGTATTAAAGGAATAAATGAAGGGAGGAAAAATCGATGCCTACAATTAACCAATTGGTACGTAAGCCTCGTCAATCTAAAATCACGAAATCTAAATCTCCAGCGCTAAACAAAGGTTATAACTCTTTCAAAAAGTCTTTAACTAATGTTAAGTCTCCACAAAAACGCGGAGTTTGTACTCGTGTAGGTACTATGACACCACGTAAACCGAACTCGGCTTTACGTAAATATGCTCGTGTACGTTTAACAAACCAATTAGAAGTAACAGCTTATATCCCAGGTGAAGGTCACAACTTACAAGAGCACAGTGTTGTTCTTATCCGTGGCGGTCGCGTAAAAGACTTAGCTGGAGTTCGTTACCACATCGTACGTGGTGCGTTAGATACTGCTGGTGTAAACGGTCGTTTACAATCACGTTCTAAATACGGTACTAAACGCCCTAAAGAAAAAAAATAATAACGTCTAATAGATGAACAATATTTGAAAGGAGGAAAACACATGCCTCGTAAAGGTCCTGTTTCCAAACGTGACGTGTTACCAGATCCACTTTATAACTCAAAGCTAGTAACTCGTTTAATCAACAAATTAATGGTAGATGGTAAAAGAGGTACTTCTCAAAAGATTTTATACGGTGCATTTGACTTAGTTCAAGAGCGCACTGGTAACAATCCAATCGAAGTATTCGAAGCTGCATTAAACAACGTAATGCCTGTTCTTGAAGTTCGTGCTCGCCGTGTTGGTGGTTCAAACTATCAAGTACCAGTTGAGGTTCGTCCAGAACGTCGTACAACTTTAGGTTTACGTTACTTAGTAAACTACTCTCGCCTACGCGGTGAGAAAACGATGATGGAGCGTTTAGCTAACGAAATCATCGATGCTTCTAACAACACTGGTGCTTCAGTTAAGAAACGTGAAGATATGCACAAAATGGCAGAAGCGAACAAAGCATTCGCTCACTACCGTTGGTAATTTGACCTTCGTATTGGCTGCATAGCCAATACTTGGTCTTAGCATAATAAATCAGTTTTATATACCCAATATGGAAGGAGCAATTTCCTATGAAACGCGAATTCTCTTTAGAGAATACACGTAATATCGGGATCATGGCCCATATCGATGCTGGTAAAACAACAACGACTGAGCGTATCCTTTATTACACTGGTAAGATTCACAAAATCGGTGAAACTCATGACGGCGGTTCTCAAATGGACTGGATGGAGCAAGAACAAGAGCGTGGTATCACGATCACTTCTGCTGCAACAACTGCTCAATGGAATGGTAACCGTATTAACATCATCGATACTCCTGGACACGTAGACTTCACTGTAGAAGTAGAACGTTCTTTACGTGTACTTGACGGTGCAGTAACAGTATTAGATGCTCAATCAGGTGTTGAGCCTCAAACTGAAACAGTATGGCGTCAAGCTACTACTTATGGAGTTCCACGTATCGTATTCATCAACAAGATGGATAAAATGGGTGCAGACTTCTTATATTCTGTTGGTACTTTACACGAGCGTTTACAAGCTAATGCTCACCCAATTCAATTACCAATCGGTGCAGAAGATGAGTTCTCAGGTATTATTGACTTAATCACAATGGACGTTACTTACTACGATAACGAAGAAGGTACGGCTTTACGTGAAGGTCAACCAATTCCAGAATCTCACCAAGCACAAGCTGAAGAGTACCGTGAGAAATTAATCGACGCTGTTGCAAGTGTTGACGAAGATCTTATGGAGAAATACTTAGAAGGCGAAGAAATCTCTATCGAAGAGCTTAAAGCGGCTATCCGTAAAGCTACTATCGCTGTAGAATTCTACCCTGTACTTTGTGGTACTGCATTCAAACACAAAGGTGTTCGCAAAATGTTAGATGCTGCTGTTGATTACTTACCAGCTCCAACTGACGTACCTGCTATTAAAGGTACTGATGTTGACGGTGAAGAAGAAATCATCCGTGAATCTTCAGATGACGCACCATTCTCGGCGTTAGCATTCAAAGTAATGACTGACCCATTCGTAGGTAAGTTAACATTCTTCCGTGTATATTCAGGTACACTTGAGTCTGGTTCTTACGTACAAAACTCTTCTAAAGGTAAACGTGAGCGCGTAGGTCGTATCCTACAAATGCACGCTAACTCTCGTGAAGAAGTCGGTAAAGTATTCGCTGGTGATATCGCTGCAGCTGTAGGTCTTAAAGATACTACAACTGGTGATACTCTATGTGACGAGAAAAACCTTGTTATCTTAGAATCTATGGAATTCCCAGAGCCAGTAATTTCTTTATCTGTAGAACCAAAATCTAAAGCTGACCAAGATAAAATGGGTCAAGCATTAGCTAAATTACAAGAAGAAGATCCAACTTTCCGTGCTCACACTGACACAGAAACTGGACAAACTATCATCTCAGGTATGGGTGAGTTACACTTAGACATCCTAGTTGACCGTATGAAACGCGAATTTAAAGTTGAAGCTAACGTTGGTGCTCCAATGGTATCTTACCGTGAGACATTCCGTGGCGAAGCTAAAGTTCAAGGTAAATTCACACGTCAATCTGGTGGTCGCGGTCAATACGGTGACGTAACGATCGAGTTCTCTCCAAACGAAGAAGGTAAAGGCTTCGAATTCGAAAACGCTATCGTTGGTGGTGTAGTACCTCGTGAATACATTCCTGCTGTAGAAGCTGGTTTACGTGATTCTTTAGATCGCGGTGTAGTAGCTGGTTACCCATTAATCGACATTAAAGCGAAATTAGTATTCGGTTCTTACCATGACGTTGACTCAAACGAAATGGCGTTCAAAATTGCTGCATCTATGGCACTTAAAGAAGCTGCTAAAAAATGTAACCCAGTAATTTTAGAGCCAATGATGAAAGTTGAAGTTGTAATTCCAGAAGAGTACCTTGGTGATATCATGGGTAACATTACTGCTCGTCGCGGACGCGTTGAGGGTATGGACGCTCGCGGTAACTCACAAGTAGTACGCGCTATGGTACCATTAGCTGAAATGTTCGGCTATGCTACAACTTTACGTTCTGCAACTCAAGGTCGCGGTACATTCTCAATGGTATTTGACCACTATGAAGATGTTCCAAAATCAATTGCTGACGATATTATCAAAAAAAATCAAGGTGAATAATTGATATTTTTCCTTGTTTAAAGTATAACTAACTTGTAAGCTATGATTGTTCGGCTTCTGCTGGGCCCAGTAAGAGGCCAACAATTGTAACATAAAAAAATCTAACACATATCTAGGAGGCTTTCTCTAATGGCTAAAGAAAAATTTGACCGTTCGAAAACGCATGCTAACATCGGTACAATCGGACACGTTGACCATGGTAAAACAACTTTAACTGCAGCAATCGCTACAGTATTATCAAAAGCAATGGGCGGAGAAGCTAAATCATACGCTGACATCGACAACGCTCCAGAAGAAAAAGAGCGTGGTATCACAATCAACACTTCTCACGTTGAATATGAAACTACAACTCGTCACTACGCACACGTAGACTGCCCAGGACACGCTGACTATGTTAAAAACATGATCACTGGTGCTGCACAAATGGACGGCGGTATCTTAGTAGTATCTGCTGCTGACGGCCCAATGCCACAAACTCGTGAGCACATCTTACTTTCTAAACAAGTAGGTGTTCCTTACTTAGTAGTATTCATGAACAAATGTGATATGGTAGACGACGAAGAATTATTAGAGTTAGTAGAAATGGAAATCCGTGACTTACTATCTGAATATGACTTCCCAGGTGATGACTTACCAGTAATCAAAGGTTCAGCTCTTAAAGCATTAGAAGGCGAGCCTGAGTGGGAAGCTAAAATTATCGAATTAATGGACGCTGTAGATTCTTACATCCCAACTCCAGAACGTCAAACTGACAAGCCATTCATGATGCCAGTAGAGGACGTATTCTCTATCACTGGTCGTGGTACAGTAGCAACTGGCCGTGTTGAACGTGGTCAAGTTAAAGTTGGTGACGTTGTAGAAGTTATCGGTATCGAAGAAGAAGCTAAAACTACAACTGTAACTGGTGTAGAAATGTTCCGTAAATTATTAGATTACGCTGAAGCTGGTGACAACATCGGTGCTTTATTACGTGGTATCGCTCGTGAAGATATCCAACGTGGTCAAGTATTAGCTAAACCAGGTTCAATCACTCCACACACAGACTTCAAAGCTGAAGTTTATGTTTTATCAAAAGAAGAGGGTGGACGTCACACTCCATTCTTCTCTAACTACCGTCCACAGTTCTACTTCCGTACAACTGACGTAACTGGTATCTGTACGTTACCAGAAGGCGTTGAGATGGTAATGCCTGGCGATAACATCGAGATGACAGTTCAACTGATCGCTCCTATCGCTCTTGAAGAAGGTACTAAGTTCTCTATCCGTGAGGGTGGACGTACTGTTGGTGCTGGCGTTGTAGCTTCAATCCAAAAATAATTTTAGATAACGCTTAGTTATACTAATTCTTTTAACCACTCTTGTAGATTTCTACAAGAGTGGTTTTTTTATTTGTTCTACTATAACTAAAAGGAATAAAAGTTATTCAAAATATGTATTTCCATTATAATGTGGAACATGCGTATACTAATACATAACAACAGAAGCAAATTTGTATGGGGATGCAAATGTTCTGAATTGATTAAAGGGGTTGTTTTATATATGTCAAACTATGTTCAGCAAGGTAAATTACAAGTAGATCAGCAATTAGCAGATTTTATTAACCAAGAAGTGCTACCGCAAAGTGGTGTGGAACAAGAAGCCTTTTGGAATGGCTTTTCTGCCATTGTGCAAGATTTAGCGCCAAAAAATAAAGCGTTATTACAAAAGCGTGAAGCATTACAGCAAGCTATTCATGAATGGCATAAAGCGAATAAAGGAACGACAGACTTTGATGCATACAAATCATTTTTACAAAGCATCGGTTATTTAGAGCCAGAAGTGGAACCATTCAACGTAACGACAGCAAATGTCGATGATGAAATCGCAGTACAAGCAGGGCCTCAGCTTGTCGTACCAGTAAGCAATGCACGTTACGCGATTAATGCAGCGAATGCACGTTGGGGAAGTTTATATGACGCACTTTATGGCACAGATGTTATTAGTGATGAAGATGGTGCGGCTGCCGGTAAAGGATACAATCCAGTACGAGGTAATAAAGTTATTACGTATGCAAAAGACTTTTTAAATAAAGCTTTGCCACTTCAACAAGGTACACATGACGATGCAACAGCGTATGTAATTGTAGATGGTGCATTACAAGTAACGACACAAAATGGTACAACCGCATTAGCGCAACCAGAAAAATTAGTCGGTTACCAAGGGGATGCGGCAAATCCAACGGCAATTGTGTTCAAAAATAACGGGTTACACATTGAAATTCAAATTGACCGCAATCATCCAATTGGCGCTGATGATGCAGCAGGTGTGAAAGATGTGTATTTAGAGTCAGCAGTGACAACAATTATGGATTGTGAAGATTCAGTTGCTGCAGTAGATGCAGAAGATAAAGTAGAAGTATACCGTAACTGGCTTGGCTTAATGAAAGGGAATTTAGAAGCAACCTTTACAAAAGGTAACAAAACGGTGCGCCGTACATTAAACCCAGATCGTGTATATACATCAGTTTCAGGAGATACCGTAACATTAAATGGTCGTTCATTAATGTTTGTACGTAATGTTGGACATTTAATGACAAACCCGGCTGTATTAGATGAGCAAGGTAATGAAGTACCAGAAGGCATTTTAGATGGTGTCGTAACGAGCTTAATTGCGAAGCATGAATTATTAGGGCGTGGTGAATATAAAAATTCACGTAAAGGCTCTGTTTACATTGTAAAACCGAAAATGCACGGTTCAGAAGAAGTTGCCTTTGCAAATGAATTATTTAATCGTGTAGAGGATGTACTTGGTTTAGAGCGTCATACATTAAAAATTGGTGTGATGGATGAAGAACGTCGTACATCGTTAAACTTAAAAGCATGTATTAATGCGGTGAAAGAGCGTATCGTATTTATTAATACAGGATTCTTAGATCGTACGGGTGATGAAATTCATACATCGATGGAAGCTGGTCCGATGATTCGTAAAGGTGAAATGAAAACATCGACGTGGTTACAAGCGTATGAAAAATCAAATGTAGTAGTGGGGTTAGATGCAGGATTACAAGGTCATGCACAAATTGGTAAAGGGATGTGGGCAATGCCAGACTTAATGGCAGATATGATTGTACAAAAAATTGCTCATCCACAAGCGGGCGCAACAACTGCATGGGTACCATCGCCAACAGCTGCAACTTTACATGCGACACATTATCATGAAGTAGATGTAGCAGAGGTGCAAAAAGGTATTTCGACATCGGATGATTTACGCGACGCAATTTTACAATTACCGGTAGCACCAGAGACAAATTGGTCAGCTGAAGAAATTCAGCAAGAGCTTGATAACAATGCACAAGGAATTTTAGGATATGTGGTACGTTGGGTAGAGCAAGGTGTAGGTTGCTCGAAAGTACCAGATATTAATAATATTGGATTAATGGAAGACCGTGCAACTTTACGTATTTCAAGCCAACATGTTGCGAACTGGCTACATCACGGTATTTGCACAGAAGCGCAAGTACAAGAAACATTAGAGCGTATGGCAAAAGTTGTGGATGCACAAAATGCTGGAGATGCAGAATATATTGCAATGGCACCAAACTACGAGGAATCTGTCGCATTCCAAGCAGCACGTGAACTTGTATTTAAAGGGTATGAGCAACCAAGTGGTTACACAGAGCCGATTTTACACAAAAAGCGTCAAGAAGCAAAAGCAAAACAAAAAGTAAACGCATAATTCAAGTGGAATGTGCTCGTGACAGAACACTATTTCTGAAGAAAATAAGTTGATTGAGAGAATAAAAATGTGCTAGTGCGTCCGCTATGTAGCGTAACACCAAAAGCAGAAACATATCCTTCAGCAGTTATCGTTGCTGAAGGATATTTCTTTTTGTCCTAACTTCTTTTTAGTTTTCTTCTAGGTTTGTCCCACTTTATTATCTATTGGCAGAATGACAAACTTTCTATGGGAATAAATTGTTATAATGAGGGCAATTCAGAAAATGTGGAGGGCAATATGAATACAATTTCATCTTTAACAAGCTTTATACAGATGGTAAGGATTTTTAAAGAGGCAACACCGACAGATTTATCGATTGCAATTTGTGATACACAGCAGTTTTTAACCTATATGCCAGGGCGTGATATTAATTTACGTATTCAACGTGGGCAACGATTACAAGCGGAAGAGCCGTTAATGGTAGCATTACGTACGAATAAACGGTTAGAAGCGACTGTACCTGCTGAATTTTATGGGTTTGAATTTGTTGGGACGGCGACACCGCTACATAATGAACGTGGAGAAGTAATTGGCGGAATCGCTGTACAAGCACGAAAACAACGAGAGCTGATTGATATGTCTATTACGCTTGAGCAAGCGATTGAACAAGTATCACAACAAATGCAAGCTGTTTCAACCGGTGCTACAAGCTTAACGAAAATGACGTCTTTATTAAACGAGCAATCGACATATGCAACGACGAGCATTGCTAAAAGTAATAAAATGTTGCATGTCATTGAACATATGGCGAGCCAAACAAACTTGCTCGGTTTAAATGCGTCGATTGAAGCAGCACGTGCCGGTGAGCATGGTCGTGGATTTGGCGTTGTTGCAAAAGAAATTCAACGTTTTTCACAAGAGTCTGCAACTAGCACGAAGGAGATTTATCAGGTCATTGCCGCGCTTGAAAATAATATTGCTGAAATGACGAATTTAATTGCGCACGTATCGACAATTGGTGATACGCAAGAAAAAGCCGTTAGCGAAGTTTCCCAGCTGATGAATCATATTGAACAAATGTCTACACAGCTACAGCAATTTGCACAGAAACTGTAAGCTATTTAATATAAATTTTTCGCAAGCTCAATAAATTCGCGTACGGCAAACGGTAAGTACTTATTCGTTTTCCATGTGATGCCGAGCTCTAGTCGAACAGGCTGTTGTTCAAATGAAATCCGTTTAATATCTGGGTATGGGATTTTAGCGGCGATTTTAGCCGGTAGTAGCGCAATGCCTACTTTTGCATGGACAAGCTCAATAAATAAATCTTTTTGTGTTGTTTCGCAAGCAATCGTTGGGAAAAATCCGTTCTTTGTACATTCTTCAATAATGCGATCATATAAGACGAAATCTTTGCGGTACATAATAAATGTTTCATGTTGTAGTTGTGCCATTGTAATTGAAGATTGCTGTGCAAGTGGGTGACTGTCATGCACAATGAGTTGTAAAGGGTCTTTTAAAAATGGAATGACTTGCAAGTTTTCATTTGTAGAATGAATGCTACACACGAGACCGACATCTAACTCGCCTGCCTCGATATCTTGGCGGATTCGCTTTGTACCGACTTCAGATAATAAAATCTCAACGTATGGATGTTGTTCTTTATAGACACTAATGAGCTTTGAAAAAAATTCTGCACCGATGATGGGTGGAATACCGATACGAATACGTCCTTTTTTTAAATCCATTAAATCGCTTAGCTCCGAGCGCATATTTTTAAACGCGCTGAGTACTTGTAGTGCGTTGACGAGTACAGCTTGTCCTGCATCGGTCAGTTCGAGTTGTTTAGAGGAACGATAGAAAAGAGGAACACCTAATTCCGCTTCGATTTGTTGAATCGTTTTACTAATAGAAGGTTGTGATACGTGAAGTACTGCCGCAGCTTTTGTAAAACTAAGCTGCTTCGCTACTTCTACAAAATATTCTAATTGTCGAATGTCCATATAATCATGCTCCTTTATGTACGGTGCTATAATACAAGTATAGCAAAGTTTTAAAGTCGTTCGTACATAGCTAATAGGAGGTACATAATATGAAAGTGATGTTAATCGAAGATGATGCATCGATTTTTTCATTAATACAAGAGCGTTTTAGCCAATGGATGATTGAAGTCGTAGGGCCGAGTGATTTTCGTGCAGTCATGCAAACGTATGAGGCAGAAACACCGCAACTTGTCATGATCGATATTCAATTACCGGTATATGATGGGTTTCATTGGTGTCGTGAAATACGGCAGCAGTCACAAGTGCCGATTTTATTTTTATCATCGCGTGACCACCCAATGGATATGGTTATGGCAATGCAGATGGGTGCGGATGACTTTGTGCAAAAGCCATTTCATATGGATGTATTAGTTGCGAAAGTACAAGCGTTATTGCGTCGTACATATGACTATCAAGAAGTACCGCAAAATATACAGACATGGTGTGGGGCAGTTATTCAGTATGACCGTGCGATTATTCAGTTTGAGCAAAAGCAAATCGAACTGACGAAAAATGAATTGTTCATTTTAAAAATACTCGTTCAACAAAAAGGGCAAATTGTGAACCGTGATGAACTAATGCGAAAACTATGGGATGATGAGCGTTTTGTCAATGACAATACATTAACGGTAAATGTGAATCGCTTGCGCCAAAAACTAGAGGAACTTGGCTTAGTCAATGTTATTCAAACGAAAAAAGGGTTAGGGTATATGGCGGTGATACAATGATTCGGCTATTTTTGCGCCAATATCGAATATGGCTCATCTTATTAATGGCGTGGCACATCTGTTTAAACATTGTATTGACGGTTGATCGTGGCTTTGCTTCCGTATCACTACTGTATATTAATATACTCTGGCTTAGTATCATGACTATATGTGTACTAATAATATATGTAAAAGACCGCCATCGTCTAACAGCGTATGATAAAAAAGGGCGCGACTATGTAGAAATGGTAGCGCAATCGTGTGAAGAACAGCTGCAAGCATTACGGGATGAAAAAGAAGAGCAGTCGCGACAATTACTTGAACAAAAGGATGAATTGTTGGCGTGGGTGCATGATATGAAGTCACCGATGACTGCGCTAAAATTAGTACACGATAAGCTAGATGTGAAAACAAGAGAACAGGCTGAAAAAGAATGGCTCCGTTTATATTTACTATTAGACCGTCAGCTACACGCAACGCGTATACAAACGATTGCACAAGATAATCGTTTAGAGCCGATTCCGTTACAACCTATCATTATAGAAGAAATTAAAGCGTTGCGAACGTGGTGCTTTGAAAAGCAACTTGCGATTGACGTAGACGTTGCCGATGTTGTTGTCATTAGCGATGCAAAGTGGCTCGGCTTTATTATGCGTCAAATTTTATCCAATGCCGTCAAGTATAGTGAAGTAGGCGCCAATATACAGATTCATGTTCACCAGCATAACAATATAACGCAATTAACAGTGACAGATACAGGGTGTGGTATTGCGCCAGCAGACTTACCACGTGTGTTTCGTAAATCCTATACAGGAACGATTGGTCGAGAAACAAAAGCAGCAACCGGCATGGGGCTATATTTAGCGAAACAAGCAGCGACAGCTTTACATATTGACATTACGATTGCCTCTGTACAATATGAAGGAACAACGGTAACGCTAACATTCCAACAAGCAAATGATTATGTGAAAACACTCGGTATGTGACGACTTTGTCACTTAGCGAGTGTTTTTGTTATGTAAAGCGCACGAAAAGAAATGGATTTCATTCTACAATAGAAGAAAGCAATAACGAAGGAGTGCGGAAACATGAGTATATTAATCGCGCGCAAAGTGCGAAAAACATATGGTAAGCGTGCTTTAGCGCAAGAAGTGTTAAAGGGCATTGATGTAGAAGTAGATAAAGGTGAGTTTGTGGGCATTATGGGCGCATCTGGTTCAGGGAAAACAACATTGCTAAATGTACTATGTTCGATTGATACGGTAACAGAAGGAATCGTAGAAATTAATGGGCAGAAGCTACAAGGCATGAAGGAACGCCAATTAGCAAAGTTTCGTCGCGAAGAGCTTGGCTTTATTTTTCAAGACTATAATTTATTAGATACATTGACGGTGAAGGAAAATATTTTACTGCCGTTGTCTGTGAGCAAAATACCAAAGGCAGCAGCAGAGGCACGTTATAAAGAATTGATTCAAATATTGGGGATTGAAGATATTGTCGCGAAATACCCGAATGAAATATCAGGTGGGCAAAAACAGCGTACGTCGGTTGCGCGCGCATTAATTTCAAAGCCATCGCTTGTATTTGCAGACGAGCCAACGGGTGCACTTGACTCGAAGTCTGCCACAGCGTTGCTTGATAATTTAGCGCGTATTAACGAAATGCAACAAGCGACAATTATGATGGTGACACATGATGCGGTTGCCGCAAGCTTTTGTTCGCGTGTGCTGTTTTTACAAGACGGTCAAATTTATACGGAACTCTATAAGGGACAAAGTACGCGTAAAGATTTCTTTCAGCAAATTTTACACACGCAAAGCGTTTTAGGCGGTGATGGCTATGAAGCTTAGCCAACTTGCGTTTAAAAGTATGCGCAAAAATATAAAGCATTACTATTTATATTTCTTTGCGCTTATTTTTAGCGTCACGTTATATTTTTCGTTTACAACGCTTCAGTACAACCCCGAAGTGTTAACGGCAACAAAAGCAAGTGGTAGTGCGACAGCTGGTTTTGGTGCAGCAACATATTTACTATATTTTATCGTGTTATTTTTCGTGTTGTATGCGAATCATTTATTTATGAAGCGTCGCAGTAAGGAGTTAGGGCTATATCAATTAATTGGTATGACAAAAACGATGATTGTACGCATCGTTGCACTTGAAAACGCGCTATTATTTACGTTAGCTGTGATTACAGGTATGGGAATTGGTTTTGTAACGTCTCGTTTATTTGCGATGATTTTAATGAATATGCTTGAACAAGATGCACTTGTGATGATGACGTTTAGTATAGAAGCATTACAGCAAACAGCGCTGGTATTTACGGTGCTACTCGTTATCATTGTCATGCAAACAGCGTTGATTATTTATCGCACAACATTGTTATCATTATTCCAAGCGAATCAGCAAGCTGAAGAACACGTAAAGCGTTTTAGCTGGGTACAAATGATAATCGGTGCAATTGGATTAGTAGCGATTACGTCAGGTTATTATTTAAGTACACAATTATTTACGACACCGAACATGCAATATTTAATGCTAATGATGGTGGCGATTTTAGCGCTAACGATTGGTGGAACATTCTTAGTATTTCGTTTTTCCGTTGCCTTTTTAATGAATGTGTTGCGTTTACAAAAGAAGGGGCATTTACGATTAGTCGATGTGGTCGCATTTACACCGATTATGCACCGCATGAAAGGAAATGCAAAATCATTAACGCTTATTACAGTATTAACAGCGGTGTCATTAGCAATGACGACACTTGCATATATTTCATATTATTCGGTAGATGCAAAAGCGGAGCGTTTATCACCGGCAGCGATTGTTGCGGTAAATGAACAAGGCGAAACGTTTATTGACACGTTAAAGCAAGCAGGCATCGAAGTGGATGCAAAAGTATTTGATGTAAAATACACATCTGTACGCTGGCAAGATTTAATCGAAGTAAGTCTATTAAATACGCCACTTAATGAAGGGGAAGTCGCTATCTCAATTTTTAAATTATCCGATGTACAGCAACTATATCCTTCTTATCATGTACAAGATGATGAAGTATTCGTTGTGAACTATGCGAGTATGTTATCGGAAGTGATACCGATGAAGGAAGGCTCGTATGTGAACCTTTCAGCAGGTGATGCCGGCAATCGCTTTTTATTAAAGGACGTATTAGATGTGCCCATCGCAGTTGTACCTGTATCAGACGGTGGACCAGCATTTGTTGTGTCAGATGCTATGTTCCAGCAGATAGAGATGGTCGATGAAACGCACACCGCGTACTCATCGATTACAACACAATATTTAATCGACGTTGCAGCAGAAGATTTAGCACAGGCAACAGCACTATTTCATGAAACGAAAACAAATGAAGTACGTTATATGACATATGATTATAAAGGTGAGCTTGTTGAAAACTTATTTTTACAAGAAACATATGAAGAGACACGTGCTTCTAATTTAGTGTTTGTCGGTTTAACAATCTTTATTTCAGCATTTATTGGTTTAGCCTTTTTGATGGCAACCGGAAGCATCTTATACTTTAAGCAAATGGCGGAAGCGGATGAAGAAAAGAGTGCGTACACAATTTTACGTAAAGTTGGTTTTTCACAACAAGAGATTTTACGTGGCGTATACGTCAAGCAAGCATTCAATTTTGGGATTCCATTATTAATTGGATTGTTGCATAGCTATTTTGCCGTTAAATCTGGCTGGTTTTTATTCGGTTCAGAATTGATAGCGCCACTTTTCATTACGATGGGATTATATATACTGATGTATGCGCTATTCACGTGGTTATCGATTCGTTACTATAAAAGTATTATTCATCAAGCGTTGTAACAACAGGAACATGCAGGCTAGTGCATACATCTAACATATATGTAGTAGGGAGCTACGAATTTTCGTAGCTCTTTTCGCTACATGTAGAAGTCAGAAAATTTTATTTATATAAGATTGTTAGCTTTACAGTTGATTTACGTTGCGGACTCTTATATACTAGAAAACGGCTCAAAAAGAGCGTTATATAATCACTGTTAGACAGCTCACAACATTTTTTGAAAAGAATTTTGCAAAACCTATTGCACATTCTTTTTTTATTGTATATAATGTTGAATGTTGGTCTTTGACTGCGATGAAGCGAGAGGTTGCTGACACACCCGGCCGCTTTGCCATGGCGGATGTATCGGAGAATTTTCGTGGAGAATGTCTAGTAAATAGGCGAGAAGGAGGGAAAATTATGGCAAAACAAAAGATTCGTATCCGTTTAAAAGCATATGATCACCGTATTTTAGATCAGTCTGCTGAAAAGATCGTAGAAACTGCAAAACGTTCAGGTGCTAGTGTATCAGGTCCAATCCCGTTACCAACTGAAAGATCAGTTTATACAATCTTACGTGCCGTTCACAAGTACAAAGATTCTCGTGAGCAATTCGAAATGCGCACACACAAACGTTTAATCGACATCGTTAACCCAACACCACAAACTGTTGATGCGTTAATGAAACTTGATTTACCATCAGGCGTTGACATCGAAATCAAACTTTAATGGTAAAAACACAATAAATATTTCTAAAATTTACAGGAGGTGTGACAAATGGCTAAAGGAATCTTAGGTAGAAAAATCGGTATGACTCAAGTGTTCGCTGAAAACGGCGACTTAATCCCAGTAACAGTTATCGAAGCTACTCCAAACGTAGTTTTACAAAAGAAAACTGTTGATACTGATGGTTACGAAGCGATCCAAGTTGGTTTCGAAGACAAACGCGTTAAGTTATCTAACAAACCAGAACAAGGTCACGTAGCAAAAGCAAACACTGCTCCTAAGCGCTTCATTCGTGAATTCAACAACGTTAATGTTGCTGAGTACGAAGTTGGTCAAGAAGTCAAGGTAGAAATCTTCGCAGAAGGCGAAGTAGTAGATGTAACAGGTGTAACAAAAGGTAAAGGTTTCCAAGGTGTTATTAAACGTCATGGTCAATCTCGTGGTCCTATGGCCCACGGTTCTCGTTACCACCGTCGCCCAGGTTCAATGGGTCCTGTTGCTCCAAACCGTGTATTCAAACAAAAGAAATTACCTGGTCAAATGGGTGGTACAGTTGTAACAATCCAAAACCTTGAAATCATCAAGGTTGACGTTGAACGCAACTTACTATTAGTTAAAGGTAATGTTCCTGGTTCTAAAAAAGCATTAGTAACAGTTAAAACTGCTATTAAATCTAAATAATTCTCTTAAAGAAAGGAGGAAACAGGAATGACAAAGGTTTCAGTACTTAGTCAAACAGGTGCTTCAGTAGGCGAAATCGAATTAAACGATGCGATTTTCGGAATCGAGCCAAACGAAGCTGTATTATTCGACGCAGTAATCGCTCAACGCGCTTCTCTACGTCAAGGTAACCACAAAGTTAAAAACCGTTCTGAAGTTGCTGGTGGTGGTCGTAAGCCATGGCGTCAAAAAGGAACTGGTCGTGCTCGTCAAGGTTCGATCCGCTCTCCACAATGGCGTGGTGGTGGTATTGTATTCGGTCCTACTCCACGTAGCTACGCTTACAAATTACCAAAGAAAGTTCGTCGCTTAGCTATTAAGTCAGCTTTATCAGCTAAAGTGTTAGAACAAAAATTAGTAGTTTTAGATGCTTTAACATTCGAAGCACCAAAAACTAAAGCTTTCGTAGAAGTGCTTAAAGCATTATCTATCGAGAAAAAAGCATTATTCGTAACTGCTGAATTAGATGAGAACGTAGTTAAATCTGCAAACAACATCCAAGGCGTTACAGTAGTATCAGCTACAGGAATCAACGTATTAGACTTAGTAGGTCACGATACAGTAGTATTCACTAAAGCTGCAGTAGAAAAAGTTGAGGAGGTGCTTGGATAATGGAAGCACGTGATATTATCAAACGTCCGGTCATTACTGAGCGTTCTTCTGAACTATTAGCAGAGAAAAAATATACTTTTGAAGTAGATACTCGCGCTACAAAAACTCAGGTGAAAAACGCTATCGAAGAAATCTTTGAAGTTTCAGTTGCAAACGTAAACGTAATGAACTACAAAGGTAAAAAGAAACGCGTTGGCCGTTACACAGGTTTAACTAACAAACGCCGTAAAGCGATTGTTACATTAACTGCTGAATCAAAAGAAATCGAATTATTCGAAATGTAATTCTTATTTAAATAAGAAATGAACATTCAAGAAGGAGGGAAAAACCATGGCGATTAAAAAGTATAAACCAACCACAAATGGCCGTCGTAACATGACGTCATCTGACTTTGCTGAGATCACAACTAATAAACCACAAAAGTCTTTATTAGCTCCAAAAACTCGCAAAGCTGGTCGTAACAACCAGGGTAAAATTACTGTTCGTCATCACGGTGGTGGTCATAAGAAGCAATACCGTATCATCGACTTCAAACGTCTTAAAGATGGTATCCCAGGTAAAGTTGCTACAATCGAGTATGATCCAAACCGCTCTGCGAATATCGCATTAATCAACTACGCTGACGGTGAAAAACGTTATATCTTAGCTCCTAAAGGATTAGAAGTAGGTCAAACGATCGTATCTGGTCCAGAAGCAGACATTAAAGTAGGTAACGCTTTACCATTAGCAAACATTCCAATGGGTACTACAATCCATAACATCGAAATGAAACCTGGTAAAGGTGGACAATTAGTACGTTCTGCTGGTACATCAGCACAAGTATTAGGTCGTGAAGGCAAATACGTTATCGTACGTCTACAATCTGGTGAAGTTCGCTTAATCTTAGCTTCTTGCCGTGCTACAATCGGTCAAGTTGGTAACGAGCAACACGAACTTATCAACATCGGTAAAGCAGGTCGTTCTCGTTGGTTAGGTAAACGCCCAACTGTACGTGGTTCTGTAATGAACCCTAACGATCACCCACACGGTGGTGGTGAAGGACGTTCTCCAATCGGACGTAAATCTCCAATGACACCATGGGGCAAACCAGCTCTTGGTTATAAAACACGTAAAAAGAAAAATAAATCATCGAAATTTATTATTCGCGGACGTAAAAAATAATGTGATTGAACTACGGTTCTATTTGAGAGCCGTGGTGGAATCACGGAGGGAGGTTCCTAAATGGGTCGCAGCTTAAAGAAAGGTCCTTTTGTCGATACTCACTTAATGAAAAAAGTTGAGGTACAAGAGGCTTCTGAGAAAAAACAGGTTATCAAAACTTGGTCTCGCCGTTCTACAATCTTCCCGAACTTCATCGGTTTAACAATCGCAGTATATGACGGACGTAAACACGTTCCTGTATACGTAACGGAAGACATGGTAGGTCACAAGCTTGGTGAATTCGCACCAACTCGTACTTACAAAGGCCACGGTGCAGACGACAAGAAAACAAGACGCTAATTTTGAGAGGAGGTAAATCCTAATGACACAAGCTAAAGCTATCGCTCGCACAGTACGCATTGCTCCTCGTAAAGTCCGCCTAGTAGTTGACTTAATTCGTGGTAAGCAAGTTGGTGAGGCAGTTGCAATTTTACGTCACACTCCAAAAGCGGCGTCTCCAGTCGTTGAGAAAGTATTAAAATCTGCAGTTGCTAACGCTGAGCATAACTATGACTTAGATATTAACAACTTAGTTGTATCTGAAGTTTTTGTTGACGAAGGTCCAACATTAAAACGTTTCCGTCCGCGTGCACAAGGTCGTGCATCGGCAATTAACAAACGCACTAGCCACATTACATTAGTGGTATCTGAACAGAAGGAGGGATAATCCGTGGGTCAAAAGGTACATCCAATAGGCTTACGTGTTGGTGTCATTCGTGACTGGGAGTCAAAATGGTACGCTGAAAAGGACTATGCAACTCTTTTACATGAAGATATCAAGGTTCGTAACCATATCGAAAAGAACTTAAAAGACGCTTCAGTTTCTAAAGTAGAAATCGAACGCGCAGCTAATCGTGTAAACATTACAATCCACACTGCGAAACCAGGTATGGTAATCGGTAAGGGCGGTACGGAAGTAGAAAACTTACGTAAATTCTTATCTGACTTAACTGGCAAGCGTGTACACATCAACATCGTTGAAATTAAACGTGCAGATTTAGACGCTAAATTAGTAGCTGAAAATATCGCTCGTCAACTTGAGAACCGCGTATCATTCCGCCGTGCTCAAAAACAAGCAATCCAACGCACAATCCGCGCTGGTGCTAAAGGTATTAAAACTCAAGTATCTGGTCGTTTAGGCGGAGCGGACATCGCTCGTGCTGAACACTATAGTGAAGGAACTGTTCCACTTCATACTTTACGTGCTGACATTGATTATGCACACGCTGAAGCTGACACTACTTATGGTAAGTTAGGCGTTAAAGTATGGATTTATCGTGGTGAAGTCCTTCCAGTTAAGAAGTCTGTGGAAGGAGGCAAATAAGATGTTATTACCTAAACGCGTAAAATATCGTCGTGAACACCGTGGTAACATGCGTGGAGAAGCGAAAGGCGGCAAGGAAGTAACTTTTGGTGAGTGGGGCTTACAAGCTACAACTGCATCATGGATTACTAACCGTCAAATCGAGTCTGCTCGTATTGCAATGACACGTTACATGAAACGTGGCGGTAAAGTTTGGATTAAAATCTTCCCACACAAGCCTTACACGAAAAAACCTCTAGAAGTCCGCATGGGTTCTGGTAAAGGTTCTCCTGAAGGTTGGGTAGCAGTAGTAAAACCAGGAAAAGTAATGTTCGAAATTGCTGGTGTATCTGAAGAGATCGCACGTGAAGCACTTCGTTTAGCATCACACAAGCTTCCTGTGAAATGTAAGATCGTAAAACGTCAAGAAACTGGTGGTGAATCTAATGAAAGCTAATGAAATCCGTGACCTTGCCACTTCTGAAATTGAATTACAAGTAAAATCACTGAAAGAAGAGCTTTTCAACCTTCGCTTCCAATTGGCGACTGGTCAATTAGAAAACACAGCTCGCATTCGCGAAGTTCGTAAAGCGATTGCGCGTATGAAAACTGTGATTCGCGAAAGAGAAATCAGTGCATAATAACTGATAAAGAAGGAGGTTTTTAGGTATGACTGAGCGTAACCAACGCAAAGTTTACACTGGCCGTGTTGTTTCAGATAAAATGGACAAAACTGTAACTGTTTTAGTTGAAACTCACAAAAAGCACAAGCTATACGGTAAACGTGTAAAATACTCGAAAAAGTTTAAAGCTCATGATGAGTTAAACACTGCGAAAATCGGTGATATCGTACGTATCATGGAAACTCGCCCGCTATCAGCTACTAAACGCTTCCGTTTAGTGGAAGTAGTAGAAAAAGCGGTTATTATTTAATAACTATTTCGGAAATTTAAATTCCGAAGGGAGGTAACCTAAGTGATCCAACAAGAAAGTCGTATGAAAGTTGCTGACAACTCAGGTGCACGTGAAGTTTTAACAATCAAAGTACTTGGTGGTTCTGGACGTAAAACTGCTAACATCGGTGATATCGTTGTTGTTACAGTTAAGAAAGCAACACCAGGTGGCGTTGTCAAGAAAGGCGACGTAGTTAAAGCTGTAATCGTTCGCACAAAGTCTGGCGCTCGCCGTAAAGACGGTACTTATATCAAATTTGACGAAAACGCATGCGTTATCATCAAAGATGATAAGTCACCACGCGGAACTCGTATTTTCGGACCAGTTGCACGTGAATTACGTGATGGCAACTTCATGAAAATCGTTTCTTTAGCTCCAGAAGTTCTTTAATATTCATGATAGTACCAATCAAGGAGGTGCAACACACAATGCATGTTAAAAAGGGCGACAAAGTAAAAGTAATTACTGGTAAGGATAAAGGCAAAGAAGGCGTTATCTTAGCAGCTTTCCCAAAACAAGACCGCGTTCTTGTTGAAGGCGTAAATATCGTTAAAAAGCACAATAAACCTAGCCAATTAAACCCACAAGGTGGAATTGTATCTCAAGAAGCTGCAATCCATGTTTCGAACGTAATGCTAATCGATCCTAAATCTGGCGAGCCGACTCGCGTAGGTTATAAAATCGAAGACGGCAAGAAAGTTCGTGTTGCAAAAAAATCAGGTGTAGTAATCGACTAATAAGTAAAATATGAAGGGAGGTAAACTACATGAGCCGCCTAAAAGAAAAATATTTAAATGAAGTAGCTCCTGCTCTAATGAGCAAGTTCGAATATAAATCTGTAATGCAACTGCCTAAAGTGGACAAAATCGTAATCAACATGGGTGTTGGTGACGCTGTTCAAAACACTAAATCTTTAGATGCAGCAGTTGAAGAATTAACAATCATCGCTGGTCAAAAACCAGTTGTAACTAAAGCTAAAAAATCTATCGCAGGTTTCCGTTTACGTGAAGGTATGCCAATCGGAGCTAAAGTTACATTACGCGGTGAGCGTATGTACGAATTCCTAGACAAATTAATCTCTATCTCACTTCCACGTGTACGTGACTTCCGCGGTGTTTCTAAGAAATCATTCGACGGTCGCGGTAACTACACTCTAGGTGTAAAAGAGCAATTAATTTTCCCGGAAATCGATTTTGACAAAGTTTCGAAAGTACGCGGTATGGACATCGTTATCGTAACTACTGCGAATTCTGATGAAGAAGCTCGCGAGTTATTAACACAGTTCGGTATGCCGTTCCAGAAGTAATTAAATAAGGAGGGCGAAAAACGTGGCTAAAAAATCAATGATCGTTAAACAACAACGCACGCAAAAGTTTAAAGTTCAAGAATATACACGTTGTGAACGCTGTGGTCGTCCACATTCTGTATACCGTAAATTTAAGCTTTGCCGTATTTGTTTCCGTGAACTTGCATATAAGGGACAAATTCCTGGCGTAAAGAAAGCCAGCTGGTAATCCCCTAAATTTGGGAAGGAGGTAAAACGCAATGACAATGACAGATCCGATTGCAGATATGCTTACTCGTATCCGTAACGCTAACATGGTTCGTCACGAGAAATTAGAAGTTCCTGCTTCTAACATCAAGAAAGAGATCGCTGAAATTTTAAAGCGTGAAGGTTTCGTACGTGACGTAGAATACGTAGAAGATAATAAACAAGGTATCATCCGTATCTTCTTAAAATATGGTAAAGATAACGAACGCGTTATTACAGGCCTTAAACGTATCTCTAAACCAGGTTTACGTGTATACGCTAAAACAAACGAAGTTCCTAAAGTACTTAACGGTTTAGGTATTGCTTTAGTTTCAACTTCACAAGGATTATTAACAGACAAAGAAGCTCGCGCTAAACAAGTTGGCGGAGAAATCGTAGCATACGTTTGGTAATAAAGTATTAAAAGAATGGAGGTGCCACATAATGTCACGTGTAGGTAAAAAACTTATCGAGGTTCCTGCAGGCGTAACTGTTGAAGTTGCTGCTAACAACACTGTTGTTGTAAAAGGACCTAAAGGCGAATTAACTCGTCAATTCCATAAAGATATGAAAATCGAGCAAGAAGGTAACATCATCACGATCGTACGTCCTTCTGAATCTAAAGAACACCGCACAAACCACGGTACAACTCGTGCGCTTTTAGCGAACATGGTTACTGGTGTTTCTGAAGGTTTCTCTCGTTCATTAGAACTTATCGGGGTTGGTTACCGTGCGCAATTACAAGGTACTAAACTTGTATTAAACGTTGGTTACTCACACCCAGTAGAGTTCGAACCTGAAGCTGGCTTAGTAGTAGAAGTTCCTACAAACACTAAGATCATCGTTAAAGGTATCTCTAAAGAGCGTGTTGGTGCTTTAGCATCTAACATCCGTGATGTACGTCCACCAGAGCCTTACAAAGGTAAAGGTATTCGTTATGAAGGCGAATTCGTACGTCGCAAAGAAGGTAAAACAGGTAAATAATGCTGCCTAAAAGCATTAAAATCTAGAAAAGGAGTGACCTCTATGATTACGAAACAAGATAAAAATCAAGTTCGTAAGAAACGTCATGGGCGTGTTCGTGCTAAGATTTCTGGTACTGCATCAGTTCCACGTTTAAACGTATTCCGTTCAAACAAAAACATCTACGCACAATTAATCGATGACGTGGCTGGCGTAACTTTAGTTTCTGCTAATACTCAAGAAAAAGGTTTCGAGGGTGTTGGTTCGAACGTAGAAGCAGCTGCAAAAATCGGTGAAATCATCGCTAAACGCGCTGTTGAAAAAAATATTACTACTGTGGTATTTGACCGTGGTGGTTACTTATATCATGGACGTGTGAAAGCTTTAGCTGAAGCTGCACGTGAAAACGGCTTAGAATTTTAATAAGAAGGAGGGACATACTTCATGAGTCGCATTGACGCAAGCAAATTAGAACTTGAAGAACGCGTAGTTACAATTAACCGTGTTGCTAAAGTTGTTAAAGGTGGTCGTCGCTTCCGCTTCACAGCATTAGTTGTTGTTGGAGATAAAAACGGTCATGTAGGTTTTGGTACTGGTAAAGCCCAAGAGGTTCCAGATGCAATCCGCAAGGCAGTTGAAGACGCGAAGAAAAACTTAATCGAAGTACCACGCGTGGGTGGAACTACTCCACACTTAGTGCAAGGTCGCTTCGGTGCAGGTTCAATCTTAATTAAACCTGCAGCTCCTGGTACAGGAGTTATCGCTGGTGGTCCAGTACGTGCCGTACTTGAACTAGCTGGTATTACTGATATTCTTTCAAAATCTCTAGGTTCTAACACACCAATTAACATGGTGCGTGCAACTGTAGCAGGTTTAACTGAATTAAAACGCGCAGAGGACGTTGCAAAACTACGCGGTAAATCAGTGGAAGAGTTATTAGGATAAGGGGGGGAAATTATAATGGCTAAATTACAAATTACCCTTACTAAATCTGTGATCGGTTCTAAACCGGGTCAACGTAAAACTGTAGAAGCTCTTGGCTTACGCAAATTAAACCAAACTGTAGAGCAAGCTGATAACGCTGCTGTACGTGGCGCTATCACTAAAGTAGCTCACTTAGTTTCGGTTAAAGAAATCTAATTTCAAATTTTTACACATAAATTACAAGGAGGTGCCACCTAATGAAACTTCATGAGTTAAAACCTGCAGAAGGTTCACGTAAAGTACGTAACCGTGTTGGTCGTGGTATCGGTTCTGGTAACGGTAAAACATCTGGTAGAGGTCATAAAGGCCAAAACTCACGTTCTGGCGGCGGTGTTCGTCCAGGATTCGAAGGCGGTCAAAACCCTTTATTCCGTCGTTTACCAAAACGTGGTTTTACTAACGTTAACCGTAAAGAATACGCTATCGTTAACGTTGAAACACTTAACCGTTTCGAAGATGGTGCAGAAGTAACAGCTGCATTATTATTAGAAACTGGTGTAGTGAGCAATGAAAAAGCTGGAATCAAGATCCTTGGTAACGGGGAACTTACGAAAAAGCTTACAGTTAAAGCTCACAAGTTCTCAGCTTCAGCTAAAGAAGCAATTGAGAACGCTGGCGGATCTATCGAGGTGATCTAATGTTTCAGACAATCTCAAACTTTATGCGTGTTCGAGATATACGAAATAAAATCATCTTCACATTATTAATGTTAATCGTTTTTCGTATCGGGACTTTCATCCCGGTACCAAACGTTGACGCAGATGTATTAAAAGCTACTGACGAGTTCAACCTCGTTGGTTTCATTAATACGTTCGGCGGTGGTGCTTTGGCAAACTTCTCTATCTTCGCGATGGGGATAATGCCGTACATCACGGCCTCAATTATTGTACAGCTCCTTCAAATGGATGTTGTACCGAAGTTTGCTGAGTGGGCGAAGCAAGGTGATGTTGGTCGTCGTAAGCTAGCTCAATTTACTCGCTACTTCACAATCGTATTAGCATTTATCCAATCATTTGCTATGTCATTTGGTTTCAACCAAATGTATGGCGGGACATTGATCAAAGATGAGGGGATTATAACATACTTAACAATTTCAATTGTTCTTACAGCGGGTACAGCTTTCCTTTTATGGTTAGCTGAACAAATCACTGATAAGGGTGTTGGTAATGGTATTTCTATCATTATCTTCGGAGGTATCGTAGCTGCTTTACCAAATGCGGTAAACCAGTTATATGCACAACAAATTGAAGGTGCTGGTGAAGCTTTATTCATCAACATTGTGATTATTGTATTGTTATTGTTAGTACTTTTAGCTGTTGTTGTTGGTGTTATTTATGTGACGCAAGCGTTACGTAAAATTCCAATTCAATATGCAAAACGAGTTGCTGGTAATGCATCAGAGCGTGTTGCAGCTGGACAACAAACGCACTTACCGTTAAAAGTAAATGCTGCAGGGGTTATTCCGGTAATCTTCGCAGTAGCGTTTATTATGACACCGCAAACACTCGCATTATTCTTTGGTGAAAATGACATTACAACGAATATTACGAATTTCTTCGATTATACGAAGCCAATTGGTATGACGATTTATGTTGTGTTAATCATTGCGTTCACATACTTCTATGCATTCATTCAGGTGAATCCAGAAAATGTGGCGGACAACTTGAAAAAACAAGGTGCGTACATTCCGGGTATTCGCCCAGGCAATGACACACAAACGTATTTAACTAAAGTCCTTTACCGTTTAACGTTTGTAGGTGCAATTTTCCTTGCGTTAATTGCTATTCTACCTTTAATGTTCACAGCGTTGATGGACTTACCGGCAGCTGTACAAATCGGTGGTACTAGTATCCTGATTGTTGTTGGTGTAGCGCTTGAAACGATGAAGCAATTAGAGTCACAATTAGTGAAACGTCACTATAAAGGATTCATGAAATAATCTGGTTGTTAGGAAGCAAATCGCTTCCTATTAACTAGCAACAAAACTTTTTGTTGGAGGGGCAAATTTCGTATGAATATCGTATTAATGGGTCTTCCTGGTGCTGGTAAAGGTACACAGGCTGATAAAATTATTGAGAAGTACGCAATCCCTCATATTTCTACAGGCGACATGTTCCGTGCAGCGATTAAAGACGGCACTGAACTAGGCTTAAAGGCTAAATCGTTTATGGATCAAGGACAATTAGTTCCTGATGAAGTGACGATCGGCATCGTTCGCGAGCGCCTTAGCCAAGCTGACTGTGAGAAGGGCTTCCTTTTAGATGGTTTCCCACGTACAGTTCCGCAAGCTGAAGCTTTAGATAGCATCCTTGTAGAACTAGGGAAAAGCATTGAACACACGATCAATGTTGAAGTCGAAAAAGACGAGCTAGTTGCTCGATTATCTGGTCGTCGTATTTGTAAAGTATGTGGCACATCTTATCATGTTGTTTTCAATCCTCCAAAAGAGGATGGAAAATGTGATAAAGACGGCGGCGAACTTTACACACGCGCTGATGATAATCCTGAAACGGTTTCGAACCGTCTGGAAGTAAATATGAATCAAGCACAACCATTACTTGATTTCTATCAAGCAAAAGGTGTGTTATCAAATATTAACGGACAGCAAGATATTGACAAAGTATTTGCTGACCTTGATGCTCTTTTACAGGGCAGCCGCAGCTGATAACCCGGCTCCGGGCGCAGATTACTGCTTCCGCGGGAGGCATGCGGAAGCAACAACGAAACATAATTATTTGAGAGTTGCAAAAGCATATTGTGCCCGGTATATATCTTTGAGCGAGCTCTTGAAATCATTTTACGTGAAGATGGGCTTTTGACAAGGTATAATGGGTTTCGTGGAAGCATCTGTACAACGGGTATGAAATTCTCATCCGAGACTATCAAAGTTTCCGTGGATTGTGTGAAGCGAAACCAGACGAGCGTCTTTCAAACATCTCTCATACAATCCAAGACATATGATTTATCATATGCCGTTTGATGAAAAGATGAGAACCTGATTATGTAAATATAGAAGGGAGACTAGGTCTGATGGCGAAAGACGATGTAATTGAAGTCGAAGGGACAGTTGTTGAGACTTTGCCAAACGCGATGTTTAAGGTAGAATTAGAAAACGGACATACAGTGTTAGCACACGTTTCTGGTAAGATTCGTATGCACTTTATCCGTATCCTACCTGGAGATAAGGTTACTATCGAGTTATCTCCTTATGATTTAACTCGCGGTCGTATCACGTACCGTTTTAAATAATCTTTTGCACTCCGAAATATAAGGAGGTTAGGTTAAGATGAAAGTAAGACCATCTGTTAAACCGATCTGCGAAAAATGTAAAGTAATTCGCCGACGCGGTAAAGTAATGGTAATCTGTGAAAATCCTAAACACAAACAAAAACAAGGATAATTAAACAAGGAGGTGCTCTAACGATATGGCACGTATTGCTGGTGTTGATATTCCTCGCGACAAACGCGTTGTAATTTCATTAACTTACATCTACGGTATTGGTAAAACTACTTCTCAAAAAGTATTAGCAGCTGCTGGTATTAACGAAGAGACTCGTGTACGCGATCTTTCAGAAGATCAGTTAAACTTAATCCGTGAACAATTAGATTCATATAAAGTAGAAGGTGACTTACGTCGTGAAGTTTCATTAAACATTAAACGTTTAATGGAAATCGGATGTAACCGTGGTATCCGTCACCGTCGTGGTTTACCAGTTCGTGGTCAAAATACGAAGAACAACGCACGTACGCGTAAAGGTCCTCGTAAGACTGTAGCGAACAAGAAAAAATAATTAAGTAAAGGAGGTCCCTGTTAGACATGGCACGTAAACAACAAACTCGTAAACGTCGTGTGAAAAAGAATATCGAATCTGGTATTGCACACATCCGTTCTACATTTAACAATACAATCGTAACGATTACAGATATGCAAGGTAACGCTGTATCTTGGTCATCAGCTGGTGCTTTAGGTTTCCGTGGTTCACGTAAATCTACTCCATTCGCTGCACAAATGGCTGCTGAGACTGCTGCTAAAACTTCTTTAGAGCATGGTCTTAAAACGTTAGAAGTAACTGTTAAAGGTCCTGGTGCAGGTCGTGAAGCTGCAATCCGTGCACTTCAAGCTGCTGGTTTAGAAGTAACTGCTATCAAAGACGTTACTCCAGTTCCTCATAACGGTTGCCGTCCGCCAAAACGTCGTCGCGTGTAGTAGGTATTCCTAGTTCACTCTAGGTAATTCCCGTCTTATGCAAACAGGCCCTGGGCGTTTTTAAAAAAGATGATGGTAATACACCTAATTACATTCGATGTTTTGAAGGAGGGTAAATTGAATGATCGAAATTGAAAAACCAAAGATTGAAACGGTTGAAATCAGCGAAGATTCCAAGTATGGTAAATTTGTTGTAGAGCCACTTGAACGTGGTTATGGTAATACTTTGGGGAACTCACTACGTCGTATCCTTTTATCTTCTCTACCTGGTGCTGCAGTAACATCTATTCAAATTGACGGCGTTTTACACGAATTCTCAACTGTAGAAGGCGTTGTAGAAGATGTCGCTTCAATTATTTTAAATGTTAAAAAGTTAGCACTTAAAATTTACTCTGATGAAGAGAAATTAATTGAGATCGATATTAAAGGTGATGAGCAAGGCATTGTAACAGCTGCTGATATTACTCATGACTCTGATGTAGAGATTTTAAACCCAGATTTATATATCGCAACAATTGCTAAAAACGGACACTTACGTATGCGTATGTATGCGCAACGTGGACGTGGATACACTCCAGCTGACCAAAACAAGCGTGAGGATCTTCCTATCGGCGTTATCCCGATCGACTCTATTTACACTCCAGTTTCACGCGTCAACTTCCAAGTTGAAAATACTCGTGTTGGACAAAGCTCTGACTACGACAAACTTTCACTTGATGTTTGGACAGATGGCAGCATCGGTCCTAAAGAGGCGATTTCGCTTGGAGCGAAAATTTTAACAGAGCACTTAAACATCTTCGTAGGCATGACGGATGAGGCACAAACTGCTGAAATCATGGTCGAAAAAGAAGAAGATCAAAAAGAACGCGTTCTAGAGATGACTATCGAAGAACTAGATCTTTCTGTTCGTTCTTATAACTGCTTAAAGCGCGCTGGTATCAATACGGTACAAGAGTTAGCTGACAAGTCAGAAGACGACATGATGAAGGTTCGTAACCTTGGTCGCAAGTCTTTAGAAGAAGTAAAAGCGAAATTAGATGAGCTTGGTTTAGGGTTACGCAAAGAAGACTAAGCGATATTAAAATATTTTTAGTATTTTGTATTAAAGGAGGGAAATTTCCATGGGTTACAGAAAACTTGGTCGTACAAGTTCTCAACGTAAAGCTTTATTACGTGATTTAACTACTGACTTAATCATCAACGAGCGCATCGAAACTACTGAAGCTCGCGCTAAAGAGTTACGTTCTACTGTTGAAAAAATGATTACTTTAGGTAAACGCGGTGACTTACACGCGCGTCGTCAAGCAGCTGCTTACATTCGTCGTGAGTTAACTACAACAACTGATGCTGAAGGTAACGAAAACACTGTTTTCGCACTTCAGAAATTATTTGATGATGTAGCTCCACGTTACGCAGAGCGTCAAGGTGGTTACACTCGTATTCTTAAAGTAGGTCCTCGCCGTGGTGACGGTGCACCTGTAGTTGTGATTGAATTAGTTTAATCATAAATATGTGGTAGTGAGGGTGTCCGTCTAGCCCGGTTCACCGGTTAAAAACGGCACCCTCTTTTTTTACACAAAGCCAAATGATTTATACGACAATAATTAAGCTGAGCGTTATGATGAGCGGGCTGTTTTATACAGTGGCGTCTCGTTTAGCTCTCGCACCTCATTCAATTAGAACACGGAATTGAGCAGCCGTGTTCTTCCTAAATGTACAAGCGCATTTCTCTGAATGAGGTGCGCGCTTTTTTATTCTTACATACGACAAAACACTCTTCTGTTTGACAGAAGGGTGTTTTTTTATACATTGGTGCTAAAAATAGGCTGATGTGTGACGACACAAGCATCAACTTCAGAAAAGCTAGCGATGTTTTTATGCGACGAGGTACGACAGGAGCATAAGCAGATAAAAGTAAAAGAGGAACATCGTATTTGCCATAAGCGAAGCGTATCCGCTATGTGGCGTAGCACCTACAGCACAACCGTAATCCGTTTTTATATTGTAGAATGACATCAATCGTATTTAAGGGTGGCATGCATGTTGAAAACAGTGTAAGTTAGTATTTAGAACAGTTTTGAGCTGAGCTAGTAGAGATGAGAAGAGAAAAGGAGACAAACGGTTATGGCAGAAATTTTATCACTCAATGCAGTGTCATTTTCATATACACCTGATGAGCCTGAAAAGCGTAAAGCAGTCGATACAGTGAGCTTTTCGATTCAACGAGGAGAATGGATTGCGATTGTCGGGCATAACGGCTCAGGGAAGTCAACAATGGCAAAATTGATGAATGGCTTACTCGTTCCAACAGAGGGCGATATTCGTTTTAACCAAGAAGTATTAACGGAACATAATTTATGGGATGTGCGCTCACAAATGGGCATGGTATTCCAAAATCCTGATAATCAATTTGTCGGTGCAACCGTGCAAGACGATGTCGCATTTGCACTTGAAAATAATGGCGTACCTTTTGAGGAAATGGTTGGACGTGTACATGAGGCGCTTCAGCAAGTACGTATGGACGGTTTTTTAGACCATGAGCCTCACCATCTATCCGGTGGGCAAAAGCAACGTGTAGCGATTGCAGGGGCGCTTGCATTACGTCCGAAACTACTGATCTTAGATGAATCAACATCAATGCTTGATCCACAAGGACGCCAAGAAGTATTACAAACGGTCATGCAGCTACGTGAAGAAACAGGCTTAACGGTTATTTCGATTACGCATGATTTAGAAGAAGCAATGCTCGCAGACCGCGTATTATTTATGAATGATGGGAAGAAGCATGCGGAAGGAACACCTGAGCAAATTTTTGCTTTAGGTGATGAGTTGACGGCGCTTGGCTTAGACTTACCATTCGCGTATAAACTGTCACGCCTCTTACAAGAGAACGGAGTGGCACTGCAAGGACAACATCTTACAGAAGAAGAGCTGGTGAATGATATATGGACATCAAACTTCAACAAGTAGCGTATGCCTATGCGCAAGGCACGCCATTTGAAAAGCGCGCATTATTCGATGTGAATTTAGCGATTACATCCGGCACATACCAGGCGATAATTGGACATACAGGTTCGGGGAAATCGACCGTGTTACAGCATTTCAATGCGTTATTACGTCCAACTGCTGGCCAAGTGGTGCTTGGGAGCCGCGTTATCGAGGCTGGAAAGAAGCAAAAGAACTTAAAAGAAGTACGTCAAAAGGTCGGCATTGTATTTCAGTTTCCTGAACACCAATTATTTGAGGAAACGGTATTAAAAGATATTATGTTCGGACCTATGAACTTCGGTGTAAGCGCAGAACAAGCTGAAAAACGTGCACGTGAATTAATCACGCTAGTCGGCTTGCCAGACAGCGTATTAGAAAAGTCACCGTTTGATCTGTCCGGGGGGCAAATGCGTCGTGTAGCGATTGCAGGGGTGCTTGCGATGCAGCCTGACGTCATTGTATTAGATGAGCCGACAGCAGGGCTTGACCCACGTGGACAGCGTGAAATAATGGATATGTTTTATGCGCTGCATAAAGAGCGCGGCTTAACGACGATTTTAGTGACACATAGTATGGAAGATGCGGCACGTTATGCGGACGAAATTGCTATTATGCATGAGGGACGTTGTGTATTATCAGGGACACCGACAGCGCTATTTAGCGATGTAGAACGTTTGCGACAGTATCGTTTAGAAGTGCCACGGTTAGTCGCTTTCCAGCATAAAATTGAGCAACTTATCGGACAAAAGTTTCCAGAACTATCACTGACCGAGGAACAATTTGCGAAGCAGTTAGCAGCAATTACGAAAGCAGGTGAGCGCTTATGATGGAGAAGATGATTTTTGGTCGCTTCATTCCGGGTGAATCATTTGTCCACAAACTAGATCCACGCGCGAAACTATTATTTGTATTTGCATTTATCGTTATTGTATTCATTGCGAATAACGCGCTTACGTACGGCTTGCTTGTCGCATTTACACTGGTGGTCATTTTAATGAGCCGCATTAAGCCATATTTTTTAATAAATGGCTTGAAGCCTGTGCTGTTTTTAATGATTTTTACATTTTTAATTCATATCCTGTTTACAAAAGAAGGCGATTTATTATTTGAGCTAGGTTTTGTCAAGGTGTATGAAGAAGGGCTACGCCAAGGTATTTTTATTTCACTACGCTTTTTAGTACTCGTATTTATGACGACAATTTTAACATTAACCACATCACCGATTTCGATTACGGACGGCTTAGAAGTATTGTTAAATCCGCTAAAGAAAGTGAAGTTTCCTGTGCATGAACTTGCACTTATGATGTCAATTGCACTGCGCTTTATTCCAACATTAATGGATGAAACCGATAAAATTATGAAAGCACAAATGGCGCGTGGCTCGGATTTAAGTGCCGGCTCGTTAAAGGACCGCATTAAAGCTGTTGTACCGTTATTAGTGCCGCTATTTGTCAGCGCGTTTAAACGTGCCGAAGATTTAGCAACCGCAATGGAAGTACGTGGCTATAAAGGTGGCGAAGGGCGTACACGCTATCGTCAGCTGAAGTGGCAACTGAAGGATACATTGATTTTAGTGTTCTTAGTCGTATTCGCGGCGGGATTATGGATGTTACGAGGATAATGATGAGACGATTAAAAATGATAATTAGTTATGACGGGACGAGCTTCTCTGGCTATCAAGTACAGCCCGGGGAGCGCACCGTTCAGTTAGAGATTGAACAAGTATTAACGAAAATGCATAAAGGTACGCCGGTAAAGATTATTGCTAGTGGACGTACGGATGCGCGTGTACATGCAACGGGGCAAGTGATCCATTTTGATACGACGCTAACGATACCAATAGACAGCTATATGAAAGCATTAAATGTACAGCTACCGCGTGATATTCGCGTGTTAGCATGTGAGGAAGTAGCAAGTGACTTCCACGCGCGTTATAGCGTCAGTGGCAAGCGCTACCGTTACATTTGGCATTTTGCAGCGATACAAAGTCCGTTTCGTCGTCATTACACGACAGAGACAAACGGCATTGTCCCGAATATTGAATTAATGCGTGAAGCTGCTGCCTATATTGTCGGAGAGCATGATTTTTCTTGCTTTTGTGCGGCAAATACAAGCGTACAAGATAAAGTACGCACGGTGCATAGCTTAACGTTTGAAATACACGGTGAAGAGCTGCATATGGTAATTGAAGGGAATGGCTTCTTATATAATATGGTACGGATTATAGCTGGTACTTTATGGGAAGTAGGAACGGAAAAGAGAACGCCACAAAATGTACAAAAAATAATCGAAAGTATGGACAGAAAAACGGCTGGAAAAACAGCTCCGCCTCATGGATTATACTTAGAAAAGGTATATTACTAGGCATCTGACAACTTCTCCAGGTGTTTTGTTTTTTTGCTTGACTTTGTTTTAGATTCGTTATAAGATGATGTATGGTATTTTCATTACCACCACAAATAAGCCCCGAAAACTTATCAGTGTAACTAATGAAAAATAACGGTAATCATATCGATTAGGAGGATATATACATGCGTACAACATTCATGGCTAAAGGTCACGAAGTAGAACGTAAATGGTTAGTAATCGACGCTGAAGGCCAAACACTTGGTCGTTTAGCTTCTGAAGTAGCTGCTATCTTACGTGGTAAACATAAACCAACATTCACACCAAACGTTGACACAGGTGATCACGTGATCATCATCAACGCAGAAAAAATCGAGTTAACAGGTAATAAATTACAAGGTAAAATTTACTACCGTCACACTCAATTCGCAGGCGGCTTAAAACAACGCACAGCTGGCGAAATGAAAGAAAAATACCCAACTCAAATGCTTGAGTTAGCAATCAAAGGGATGCTTCCAAAGAACTCTTTAGGCCGTAAAATGTTTGGTAAATTAAACGTTTATACTGGTTCTGAGCACCCACACGCAGCACAAAAACCAGAAGCTTATGAGCTTCGCGGATAATAATAAAAGGAGGATACAACCTTGGCACAAGTTCAATACATCGGCACAGGTCGCCGTAAAAGTTCAGTAGCCCGCGTACGTTTAGTACCAGGCGAAGGCACAATCGTAATCAACAAGCGTGATATCACTGAGTACGTTCCATTTGAAACGTTACGTGAAATCATTAAACAACCATTAGTAGCAACTGAAACTGTAGGAAGCTACGATATCCACGTAAACGTTAACGGTGGTGGATACACTGGTCAAGCTGGCGCAATCCGTCACGGTATCGCTCGCGCGTTACTACAAGTTGACCCAGCATTCCGTCCAGTATTAAAAGCAGCTGGATTCTTAACTCGTGACGCTCGTATGAAAGAACGTAAAAAATACGGTCTTAAAGGCGCTCGTCGTGCACCTCAATTCTCTAAACGTTAATTTTGGTTTGTACAGAGTTTCAAAACACGTTCCGACATTTGTCGGAGCGTGTTTTTTTTATTGCTTATTATTTATCGAAACATCTGCAATACATGTTCATCTATATTTTTTCGGAAAAGTATAGATAAAACTGTGTCGAAAAAGGCGAAGGATAACAATGGCAATCATCATCCGTATTCAAAAAGGTAGTGTAGAAGTTCCGCTGCATGCTAGCAGTTGATTGAGAAACTTTTTTACGCGCACGAAAGCCTTTTCATTTCTGAAACATATCATAGTAGAATGGCGATATAGTTATGCTATAATAAAACCTATCAAACAGATTTAGGGGAGTGTTTTACTTGATTAACGAGCAACAAGTCCGTGAAATTCTTGGTCAATTAGAAGATCCGTTTTTACATAGAACGTTACAAGAAACTGACGGCATTTTAAATGTTTCAATTAAAGAAGAAAAAAATCACGTAAGCGTAAAAATCGCTATTACGAAAACAAATACACCAGAACAAATGCAACTGCAAATGAAAGTTGTTGAAAAGTTAAAAGAGGCGGGTGCCAACACGGTAGGTATTCGTTTTGAAGAGCTTTCAAAAGAACAGCTTGAAAAATTCCGCGGACAAGCAACGGAATCAGAAGCACAAGATATTTTATCACCATTATCAAAAGTACAATTTATTTCAATTGCTTCTGGTAAAGGCGGCGTAGGTAAATCAACGGTGTCAGTAAACTTAGCAGTTGCTTTAGCGCGTCTAGGCAAAAAAGTGGCGTTAATTGATGCAGATATTTACGGCTTCAGCGTACCGGATATGATGGGTGTACAAGAAATGCCAGTTGTGAAAAATGACCGCATTTACCCAGTTGATCGTCTAGGTGTAAAAATGATTTCAATGGGCTTCTTCGTTGAAAACAACGCACCAATCGTTTGGCGTGGACCAATGCTTGGGAAAGTATTAGACCAATTCTTCCGCGATGTAGAGTGGGGAGATATTGATTACTTATTATTAGACTTACCACCAGGTACAGGCGATATCGCACTTGATATTCACCAAATGTTACCGGCTTCAAAAGAAATCGTAGTTACAACACCGCACCCAACAGCAGCATTTGTTGCGGCACGTGCAGGGGCGATGGCTCTTCAAACAGATCACGAAATTTTAGGTGTTGTTGAAAACATGTCTTGGCATGAGTCAAAAACAGGTGAACGTGAATATGTATTCGGTAAAGGCGGCGGACCAAAGCTTGCTGAAGAATTACGTACAGAGTTACTTGGTCAAATTCCATTAGGACAACCAGATTGGAATGACGAAGACTTTGCACCATCTGTATATGCAGAAAACCATCCAACAGGTCAGTTATACTTAAACATTGCACAAAATGTTATTAATAAACTAACGAAATAAATTGTTTGAACGCGTAGACAAGGCATGATGCTTTGTCTATGCTTTTTTTATTGAGCGACGTTTGTTAAAATGAAACAAAGAATAGGTATTTTCGCTATATAATAAGAACGTTTTGTCGAAATTTCACACATTAGGGGTGTTTGGGAATGACTATACGGAATTTTATTAAGTTTGCGTTTTGGGGCATTTTATTAGGGGGGAGCTTAACGAGTATTGCAAGTTTATTGATACGCTGGGATATTTACGCGCCATACATACAAGCAGGAGAATTTGGGGAAGTTGTAGCAAGCTTTGTGTGGATGTTTTTACTCGGTGTCACAATGGCTGTTATTTCGCAAGCGGGCTATTTTGCGTATTTAACGATTCATCAAATTGGTGTCGGTGTATTTAAATCGCTGACATTATGGAATTGGGTACAAGTACTATTAATTGTTGTTGTAATTGTGGATTTAGTTGTGTTCCGTTTCTTGCCGTTTACAACGTCTTGGCAAACAGGGCTGTTTTACGGGGCATTACTATTTGTATTAATAGGTTGTTCGTTTGTAACAGCGCATCAAAAAGTAAAGCTTACGGGGAAGAAGCATATTTTTATCCCGTCATTATTTTTTATGATTGTGGTCACAACGCTGGAGTGGACGATTGCATTAATGGGGCGTGACGTCAATATTGATAGCTACGTGGCACTTTTATTATTCCCGCTCGTTGCGGTCAATGCGTACCAGTTACTTGTCTTGCCAAAATACAATGCGATGTCGGAGCGTGACCGTCTTCGTTTAGCAGAGCGTAAAGCCGCGCGTAAACAACAGGAGAATGCACAAGCCTAAAATTATACATCTAAACACTCAGTAAGCATGAAAGTGCTTTCATGAGTGTTTTTTATATGGCTCTTCTGCATGGACCTCTGATGTCGGACAACAGAATTGCTATTGAAGAAAAATATTAGAGTAGTATATATTTTGGGTAGATTATAGCTTTGGAGGAATTTTATCATGTTAAAACGTTCAACATTACGTAAATCAACACAATTTTTAGCAGCAGCTGCATTAACAGCAACAATCGTGACACCAGCTGTGCAAGCAGAAGAAGTCGTTGCCACTTCAACAATTGCTGATGCACGTACAGCAGAAAAAGGTTCAGTCGTAACGATTCAAGGAACAATTACAACAGCACAAGGTTTCGCGGGAAGCAACGCAGCATTTTACGTACAAGATGAAACAGGTGGTGTATTCGTATATACACGCGACACAGGTTTTGCAGTTGGCGATGTTGTTGAGATTACTGGAACAACAGATGAATACAATGGGGAAATTCAAATTAGCGGTACACCAACAATTACGAAAGTAGCAGCAGGCGAAGCGGTTGTTGCTGAGGCTGGTTGGGTAACGGCAAATAACCAAGGACAACTTGTGGCACTAGAGGACGTAACAATTACGGATTTAGTAGCACAAGGTGACAAAGGGACATTTGAGTTCAAAGCGACAAAGGACGGGCAAGAGCCATTAACAGTACGTGTAGATTACCGTAGTGGTTATACATATGAGCAGTTTATCGAAGCGGGCTATAATGACGGTGATATCGTAACAGTAGAAGGGATCGCAGCCAACTTTAATGGCACGTTACAACTAAAAGCTTTAGGGGATGCCTTTACATTAGTACAAGACGGTGTAGCAACAGAGAAGGAAGAAGTAGCGATTTCACCGATTGCAGATGTACGCCATGTCGATAACGGCACAGCGGTAAAATTCCAAGGTGTTATTACGACAAAACCAGGCTTTAACGGCTCAAAAGCATTTTATGTACAAGATGAAACAGGCGGTGTATACGTTTATTCATCACATGCGGGCTTAAGTGTAGGACAAGAGGTTGTTGTGGAAGGTACACATGATATATACAATAACGAAATTCAAATTCGTCCAACAGCGATTGAAGTAGTAGGTACGAAAGCATTACCACAACCAGTCATGACAACAGCAGAAGCATTAAACGCAGAGCACTTAGGCAAGCGCGTACAACTTGAGCAAGTAACGATTACAGAAATCGTAACAGATAGCTATGATAACTTCACATTTACGATTTTAGAAAAAGACGGCAAAACAGTACAAGTACACAATGATTCACGTGGTGGATTAACGGGCACGGAATTTAAAGCGGTGTATAAAGAAGGCGATATTGTTAATGTAACAGGTGTTGCAGGCAATTACCGTGCAGATGACGTATTCCGCGTACAAGTAACAGGCTTGCAAGATTTCGCAGGTGAATTAACATCATCTCGTGCAAATGAATATGTAAAAGCAAATACAGCGATTGCTTTACAAACAATTTATGCAGATGCAGATATTTACTACACAACAGATGGTTCTGAACCAACGACAGAAAGTACAGTTTATAACGGCGAAATTATGGTAGTCGAAGACATAACGATTAAAGCGTTAATTGTCCATAACGGCAAAGAAATTACACAAACATTTACGTACCAAGTAGCACCATTCCATAACGATAAAAAAATTGGTGATATTCAAGGTGCAGCACATACATCACCATTCGTAAATGATTTCGTCGAAGTAGCAGGTGTTGTGACGCATGTAGCAGATAGCGGAAACTTTGTGATTCAAGGAGAAGCGGATGGCAATAACGATACATCAGATGCGATTTATGTGGCGTACGAAGACCATGGCTTTGCGGTAGGTGATGTTGTAACGGTAGACGGGCAAGTACGTGAGCTTGGTGGTGGTACAGACTTAACGACGACGACAATTGTTGCCGAACAAGTAACAAAAACAGCAACAGCCGCATTACCAACAGCTTTATTGATTGGTGAAGATGTAAAAGCACCAGCAAAAGTGATTGATAACGACCAATTTGCAACATTTGACCCAGCAGAAGATGCTATCGATTTCTATGAATCGTTAGAAGGTATGCGTGTTGCGGTGAAAGATGCGAAAATCGTTGCGCCACAATCAGGTGGTGTTGTAACAGTTGTACCAAGTGCTATTGCGGATACATTAACATTTAACAACACAGGTGGCTTAAACATCGCAAAAGATAACTACAATACAGAGCGTATTTTAGTGAGCGCAGGTGTAGATGTGAAAGCAGGCGATGCGTTTAAAGGCAATATCGTCGGTGTGATGGGGTACGATAGCGACAACTTCAAGTTATATACAACAGAAGCATTACCAGAACTAGTAGTAGCGGATGTAACAACGGATGTGACACATATCGAGCCAGCAGCAGATAAAGTAACAGTAGCGGCTTACAATATCGAAAACTTCTCAGCCACGACAACTGCCGATAAAGTAAAAGGCATTGCGAAGCATATTGCTGAAAACTTACAAACACCAGACGTTGTGACATTAACAGAAGTACAAGATAATGACGGTTCAAAAGATACAGGTGTAACAGATGCATCTGAAAGCTACGAAGTGTTGATCGCAGCAATTAAAGAATTAACAGGTGTGGAATATAAATGGACAGATATCGCACCAGAAAATAATCAAGATGGTGGTGCACCAGGCGCAAACATTCGTCCAGGCTTCTTATATAACCCAGAGCGTGTAACATTACACGAGGGCGAAAAAGGTTCAGCAACAGATGGTGTTGAATGGACAAATACTGGTGATTTAACATTGAATCCAGGACGTGTGATGGAGCATCAGCAAGAAAATACACGTAAAGCATTAGCAGCACAATTTACATTAAACACAACAGGTGAAGACTTTATCGTGATTGGTGCGCATTTAAACTCTAAAGGTGGCGACACACCATTATTCGGTAATATCCAACCAGCACAGCTACATTCAGAAGCGGAACGTGTAGCGTTAGCAACAGCCATTAATGCCTTTATTAAAAAAGGATTAGCGAAAAATAAAGATGCAAACATTATCGTTGCCGGTGATATGAACGACTTTGAGTTCTCAGCACCATTAACAGCATTAAAAGGCGCTGAGTTAACGAATATGATCGACGTTGCGGATGCAGCCGACCGTTACACATATTCATTCCAAGGTAATAACCAAGTATTAGATCATATTTTAGTAACAAACAGCATGGCAAAAGATGCCCAAGTGGATGTTATCCATGTGAATACAAATGTGTTAGAGGGGAGCTTCTCAGACCATGACCCAGTATTAGTGCAAGTAGCACTACAACCGAAATCAACGGTAATACCTGGCTTACCAGTGGTGCCTACAGAGCCTGTAACACCTGTAGAGCCAACACAACCAGTACTGCCGGAAGAACCGACTGAACCAGAAGTACCTGTGACGCCAGAGGAACCGACAACACCGGTTGAACCAGAAGCACCAACAGCACCGTTTACGGATATTGCGGATTCTTACAGCGCAAATGCAATTGCAGCACTATACGCAGCGGGCATTACAACAGGTACAACGCCAACAACATTTGAGCCAAAAGCCACGATGACACGCGCTCAATTTGCGGTAATGATTGCGCGTGCCTTAAAATTAGAGGCTAAAGCAGCGACAGCCTTTACGGATGTAAAAGGGAAATGGTACGCACAAGAAGTTCAAGCATTAGTAGAAGCAGGCATCGTAACCGGTAAAACAGCAACAACGTTTGAGCCAGGTAGCCTAATTACACGTCAACAGGCAGCGACGATGATTGTACGCATGATGGAATATAAAGGTCATACATTTGCCGAGGCAGACGTATCGTACACAGATGTAGCAGCTATTTCTCCATATGCACAACCAGCAGTAGCGAAATTATTTGGCGCAAACATTATGACGGGTGACGACAATGTCTTCTCACCGCAAGCGAATTTAACACGTCAACAAATGGCGAAAATCCTTTATGAAGCATTAGTAGAGGTAAATGTTTTAAAATAAATGAATCGTAATAACGTAAGTAGATAACCTAACAAAAGCAATGTATGCTAAAGGCTTGTAGATTTTTAAAGAGCAAATAGCTGTATGATGTCGGGCTTAAGCTATGCTTGCGGAGTACATTTGTTATGTAGGGTAGTAACATTTACAGAAAAACAGCAGTTGTTTCTTATATAAAGAAAACAGCTGCTTTTTTCTTTTGAAAAAAATATAGAAAAAGTATTGACGTATATTATTGTTAGATGATATTATATTGAAGTCGCTTACGAGAGGTGTTAAAAACTTAGTTGAAAAATTATTTCAAAAAAGTTATTGACACAAAAAGATAGCGGTGATAAGATATAGAAGTTCGCTTAACACGAACGAAAAACATGAACCTTGAAAACTGAACAACAAACGTTGATGAAACATAGTCAGTTTAACTGACAAAATTATGACATCTTAAATGATGCCAGCAACATCGAGAACTACGGTTTGAGATGAAAAATTTGAGCTTAACTCAAATTCTTTTTGGAGAGTTTGATCCTGGCTCAGGACGAACGCTGGCGGCGTGCCTA
>NZ_MASJ01000003.1 GCF_001700315.1 Caryophanon tenue
GCTTAAAGTTCCGCACTGCTGGCTCAAACGCTCCGCAGTACTCATAGTGAAATCATTTTGCGCTCGGCATTTGTCAGCGCGTTTTCGATGCGCGTGTCAAACGCTGTAAATTGGCGCTCAACATGTGCTGTAACAAGTTCTTCAATACGCGTTGCCGCGATATCTGCTTTTTCTGGTGCAGTTTGAATCGTTGTTTCTAATTTTGTCATCGACGTAGATGTTTGGAGTGCGGCTTTTAGGTCTTGTCGCTGCGCCGCAAAGACACGGTACTGGGCGATGACACCATTAATCGCAGAAACATTTGCCCATTGTGTGTACATGTTTTCAAGCTGTGCGATTGTGTCGTCCGCTTCCTTTAGTGCCACTAGCTGTGTGCTAAAGTCCGAGACGATGGCGATTTTACTTTCAAGTGCCGGTAGTCGGTTTGAAATCGTACTCTCGGCTTTATTGATATACGGCAAGTTTTGCGTAAACGCGGTTTGTAGCGCACGTACAACAGCAGCCTGTTTTGCCTCTGCTGGGTACGGTGTGTACAACATAAATTGTGCGAGTGCTTCATTTGCATCACGCAGTGCATCGACCATTAATAGCCCTGATACGGTCGCATTTGATGACGTTGCTTGCAGTAAGCTTTGTGTATTGGTCCATACTTGCTGTAGCGCTTGTAGTGTTGCAAGAGATGTCGCATTTTGCTGTGCATCCGTCATCGTTTCTGACAGCTGCTCCAGCATCGTATACAGCTCCGTTTGAATAAAGCGTTTATCTTCCGTTGTCGCATTGTAGCCCGCAACGGTTTGTTCTGCTTGTGTTAAGGTAGTCGTCATAGTTTGTAGCTCGCGCTGAATAGTTGTTAATGTCTGTACCATTGTCGTCAGCTGCGTTGTGTTAATCGCTGTGCCTTGCATTAACTGCTCCTGCACGATGCGTAAATCGTCTTGCAATGTCGTGAGCAGAGGGCTTGTTGCGAGTTCTGGATACGCATGTGTAAATTGCGTCATCGTTGTCGCGACATTGTCAAACGTTGTTGCATAAGACGGCGTTGTAACATAAAACGTGCGGTAGTAAGACGTACCGTTTGCGAGCGCTACAATGATAGTATACGTTTCATCGATTTGTAGTGCGGCTTTAGGTGTGACCGTTATTGTCGGCCCGTTTGTTGTCGTTGTGACAGCAAGTGTCGTCGTGCCTTGCTGTAGCGTAATGTTTGTTAGTTCGTGTGGATGTTTTGCCACATCATCACTAAAGGTAATCGTAAATGTATGCTGTGGTGCGATAATAGCAAGCTCGTCATTGACGGCAATTTCTTGTGCCGAAAGCGTCGATGGTAGTAGGAAAAAGAAACAACATATTAGCAGTACGCGTATCGAACTCATTAGTGTACGCTCCCTTCTTGCGCTTGTAAATAGGCTCGTTTCACCGTTTGTAAGTGGTCGAGCATTGTGTCATTTGTATAATCGTAGGCGTTAAAAAGTGCTTCATCAAATGCCATAAATGCGTCTGATACTAAAAAGGCGTCCGACTGTGTGTCGAACCACTGCTCGTAAATAGTTTCGTATTGTGTGAGTTCATGTAAATAGGCATCGTCTAGTAGTATGTCAAAGTCATCTGCATACAGTTCATTCGTTGCGGTGAATTGGTCGAGTGCATCCCAAACGTCATCGGATGTTGTCGCTTCTGTCAGTACGGTCGTAAACGATGTAGATGCATGTTCTAACGCAGTGACAGCTTCTTGGAGTGCAGGCAATGCCTCGATATGCTCGTTATATTGTTGCAGTATTGTAGTAGCGGCAAGTCGTTGTGTGACAATGTCCGGTAAAAGCTCGAGCATCGTTTCTGCGTCATCCAGGGCAGTATATACGTTTTCAGTCAGTTCATGAATTAGCGTTTCATCGGTTATAGAACGCGCATCGTCTATGTCGTCGTGAAGCGCATATAAATACGTGATAAACGCGGACGAATCGACAGCATACTGATCTTCAAACTGCGACAATGTTTGCTGTAATAATGGTTGGAGTAGTACTAAATCAACTGTTAATGGATTCGTCGTTGCGATTGATTGCATAGCTTCAAGCGTTTGTTGTGCCTCTGCTATTGGAAGGTCTGCTACGTTTTCAACGTGTAAAACGGCATCCTCAAGCGTGAGTACTAGCTCTTCGTACATCGTTTCGACTTCTTGCTGTGAGAAGGTAGCTGTTGTTACGAGTGTTGCGGCTTCGGTGAGGACAGCTTGTAATGCTGAAAAGCTGTCTGTGAGCTGATAGAGCTGAGCTGTCAATGTAGACAGTGACGCTTCAAGCTCGGTAATTTGCGCATAGTCACCGAAAGCAAGTTCTAGGTCGAGCAAAATATCCTCGTAGCGTGAAGCAATCGGTAACAATGATACATCAAGTGTTGTCGCTTGTTGCAATTGCGCAAACGCTTCGGCTGCTTGCTGCTGAATCGCTGAAGCGGGGCGAGCAGCTGTTGTAAAGGCGACGCGGTAATGATTGTCATTGGCGAGCGTAATATGTAGCTCGTAATCTTCATCGTAGTGTAAACCTGTTGCGCTTACATAGGCGAGCGGTTGTGTCTGGTCGAGCGTGACAGATACATCGTCTGCGCCAATAATATCAATCGTTGTGATGCGCTCTGCTGTCGGGACATCATTAAATGTCACTGTAAACACATAGTTCGGCGCAACATCGTGAATGGGTGTGAATGTTTGTGTCCATGTTTCTGCGGTCGCTGTTACTGGAATAGCAGTGGCGACAACAGCACACGCTGCAATCGTTGTCACAGTATGAGAAAAATTCATAGCACGGCTCCTTTGTGAATGTTTCTTTTCATATCGGAGTTCGCGTCATACTTCTGAAGGGAAAGCACTCGATTTCACGTTGAAGTTGCCGATAATAAAAGCAAGATGAACATATAGCGGGAGGATACTTTTATGCAAAAAAGTTTAAAGGCGTTTGTTGCGGCAACACTGGCTGTACCACCAGTCGTGATGACGGGCGCAATAGAAGCGGATGCGGCAACAGTTTTTAAAGATGTGCCAACAACGCAAACACATTACGACACAATTATGAAGCTCTACCATGAAAAAGTTATTAGTGGCTATGAAGACGGTACATTCCGTCCGAACCAACAAGTAACGCGTGGGCAAGCGGCGAAAATTTTAGCAGGTGTATTAGGGCTTGTCGAAACAAATAATACATATAACGAGATGGCACCGCATTTCTCAGATGTGCCCAAAACACATAGTTACTATCCGTATATTGAGGCACTTGTACAAGCGGGCATTATTAGCGGATTTGAAGATGGTACATTTCGTCCGAATGCCACATTAACGCGTGGCCAAATGTCGAAAATCATTTATAACGGCTTTAACTTAGATAAGTTTCCAGATGTCGCATTACCGTTTAACGATGTACCGGGTGATCACCAATATTATCACTTTGTAAAGTCGTTATATGCATTAGGCGTAACTGTCGGCAAGACGCCAACAGTATACGGCACAAGCGACCGCGTTACGCGTGGACAACTGGCATCGTTTGTGATTCGTGCGCGTCACGTGGAAGATACGGCAACGGTTGCGAAAGTGCAGTCGATTGACGGTGATCGTATTACGCTTGATATTGGTACATATGAGATTGGTACGAGCTTGAAAGGGATTTTAAACGACCAAAATAAAACGGCATTACTCGGTGCGGATATTACATTATATGCGTCAAAAAATACGATTGTCGGCATTCAGCAAATTGAGTTAAATGCACGTGGTACCGAACAGAATCCGATTGTGTTTGATGGGGGCAATCAGTTATTCCAAGGCGACCTTGTCGTGAATAGTGAATATGCGACAGTGCGCAATATGACCATTGCAGGAAACGTGCTCGTAAATGGTGTCAACAGTGGCGGCACCCGTACTGAAAAAATGGTTACATTTAGAAATATGAACGCTACCACAACGGAAATTGCCGATAATTATGCGTATGTGAACAGCACGAATGTGTCGAATGCAAAGGGTACTGTGTATGTGAATACGGTAAACGCGAATATGGGCATTGTAAAAGTTGCGCGTGAGGAAGTGTCACTTACAACAGATACAGCATTTGGGCGTGTAGAAGTGGACGAAGCGATTGAAGCACTGGATCTATTCGGTGAGGTGACGACGCTAGAAATTGCCTCGAAGCAATTTACAGTAGGCGGTAACGGCGTTGTGACGACGTTAAACTATCGTCAAAAAGGGCTTCTTACGCTGACGTTAAGCGGTCGCGTCGGTAATTTGAATATGACAAAAGAAGACGGGCTTGTGCACATTGGCGAGCGTACGGAAATTGACCGATTGGCGAAATTATCGCGTATTCCATTAGAGGATGTGATTGCTAATGTCGATGATGCACAGCAACGAATCGCTGAAGTGGTGGAATACGGTATGGAGAATAGTGGTGTGACATCGCTCGAAGCGTTGTTAGTCACATCATTACGTACCGATCGAACGTATTTACAAGGAGAGGCGCTGGATTTAACAGAGTTTATCGTGACAGGTGTTTATGCGGATGGCTCAACGAAAAGACAACGTATTACAGCTTCTTCGATTACAGGCTATAATCCACACGTAACAGGGAAGCAGACGTTGACGTTTACAATCGATGGCGTTCGTACACAGCTAGCTGTCAATGTTGTGCCGCTTACGAGCTTAAAAGTGATTCAAAATCCAACGAAGACGATTTATCGTGTCGGGGATGGGTTTAGTGCGGCGGGTCTTTTAATAGAAGGAACGTATGCAAATGGTGCAGTAAAAACGGAAACGATTACGGCAAGTCAACTAAGTGGCTATAATTTAGCGAATCAAGGGACACAAACGGTGACGGTATCCATGTACGGCAAAACGACAAATTTCCCGATTCGTGTGTTGGCAAAAGACGCACCTGTTTTACAAAAAATTGCGGTGACGCAACTACCAACGAAACAAAAATATTACCAAGGTGAAGCGCTTAATTTATCAGGCTTAACCGTAACAGGTACATATGCGGATGGACGCACACAAACGGAGACGATTACACCGGCACACATTACGGGCTATAACGCATTGCGCGGTGGGAAGCAAACATTAACAGTGAATATGAATGGCTTAAAAGCTTCGTTCAATGTAGATGTCGTGGCAATGGATGCACTTGTCGTAAAAAATTTACCGACAAAGCGTGAATATCGCGTTGGTGAGCAACTGCAGCTAAGTGGCTTACAAGTTGTTGGGCGTTATGCGGATGGTACAGAGCGTGTGGAAACAGTCGATAGTCGTCATGTAACGGGCTTTAATAGCGCGCGTACAGGCACACAAACTGTACGTGTGACAGTGAATGGTCGAGCGACGAGCTTTGATGTCAAAGTGATGAGTGTGACGGGTATTTCTGTATCGAAGCTGCCAAATAAAGTGGAATATTTCCCAGGAGAGCCTTTAGAGCTTGCAGGCTTCCAAATTCAAGCAGAGTATTCAGACCAAACCGTCCAAAACTTTGACGGGAGCTACGCAACGGTAACGGGTTATAACCCAAATTTATGGGGCGACCAAGTGCTAACCGTAACGTATGACGGCTTTGCGACGCAGTTTAAAATTCGTGTGCTACCACTACGTTCTTTAAGCGTTGAAACATCGCCTGCAAAAACAACATATGCTCAAGGTGAAGCATTAGATTTAACGGGCTTAAAAGTAATCGGTACGTACGATGGTGGCATTACGCGTGAAGAGCAAGTGACGATGAGCATGATTTCGAATTTTGACTCAAGTTTGCACAACTCAGAGCAAAATGTCATGGTGACGATTAACGGCATTACGACAACATTTAAAGTGCGTATTTTACAAGCACCACTTGCGATGTCGAGTCTTGTGATTACACGTCAGCCGGACCGTATTCGTTATCGTGTTGGTATGCCATTCTCACCAAACGGCATGATTATTACAGCGCTGAACAATGACGGTACAACGGAAACGATTGCACTTGATAATCCGTCTTTACAAATTTCACAAATTGATACATCTACTGCTGGTGAGAAAACATTAACGGTGAAGTACGGTGTGTTTGAAGCAACGATGCCGATTGATGTGTATGATGCGGAGTTAACAGGTATTGCGGCATCTACTATTAAAACGGCATATGTGAAAGGCGAAGAGCTCGATTTAAGTATGGTGACGGTATTAGCGGCATATAATGACGGCACAGAGGAATTATCACAAGGTGACTATGAAATTTCAGGTTACGATAAAAACACAGTCGGTGAGCAAACGGTCACGGTAACCTTTAACGGCAAAACAGCTACATTTACGGTAAATGTAGCAGATAACGCAATTCGCAACTTTACGGTTGAGCCTCAAACGATTTTCGTACCACAATATACAGATGTCGATGTGACGAAATTAACGCTTGTTGCAACGATGGACAATGCGGAAGGTGAGCAGCGCCGCATTCAAGGTTCGGTTGGCGCAGTTGCAGTAGAGGGCTATGATAAAACAACACTCGGTACGTACCCAGTGCGTGTCACATATGGTGGCAAAACAGCAAATGCAACCGTGCGTGTCGTATCAGCGAATACGATTGTATCGGTTGATAAAGTAGAGCTTTGGTGGAATAAAGACGGTGTACATGAGAAGTATCCGTACAGCGTTGTTTCGAAGCAAGATACCGATGCATATCATGTGTACTTCCGTGTCATCGAAGCTACAAATGGTGCAGGTCGTACAGTAACAGACCGCGCTGTATTAGATACGATTCGTATTAATACGGTGAATATGGCAAATGCGGAAACAGGTCAGCCGAATACAGTTGCAGCACAAGTCAATGGTCAAACAAATCGTCTGCAAATTCAACAACCAGCAAAACTACAAGTGGCATTGCGTTATATTGTCGATGGCATTCCGTTAGACACGCCAGTGATGTATCCGTTAACGACTGTGACGACACGTCAAATTACATCGGTCGCGCGTACGTCTGGAGAAGCGGTAGCCACGACGAATTCAGCGGGCGTTACAGCAACGGCGAAGACGATTACATTTAACACGCTTGACCAGTCAGGCGATTTATTTACACAGGCAGTCGCAGATGGCTTGTATTACACATTAACAAAATCAGGTGCAACTGAAAATGCAACAGCTCAAGCGATTCGTAATTATGCGAACGGGCAAGGCAAAATCGAAACGAATATACAAGAAGCAGGCACATATACAGTTCGTATTTATAATGCGGCAAACCGTCAAACGAAGCTAGGTGAGTTTACGGTAGCGGCGAAGCGCATTACGATGCCAACAGCGGCAACCGATTATGACTATACGATAGACTTTGTGACACCGAAGACAACACTCGATGTTGCGAACTATGCGTGGCATAACGACTATACAGTCATGCCAACTGTGACAGATAGCTTACAAATTGCTACGAAGGCATTTGTTGATGGGGTACAAGTAGATTTACCACAAAATGTGACAGTGCGCTTACGTTCAAATGAAGGTATGACCTACGCAAACGGTGTCGTAACAGCGAATGCTGCGGTGAAGCCTGTGACGAATTATGTGGGCGTATATGTAGGGGATACAGAAATTGCGGTATCACCGGCCATTAAACTTGTGAACACATTGCCAAAATATGACCTTCTTGCAACGACAGAAAGCATTGATATTTTTAAATATTTTACAGCGCAAGACCAATCACTGCGTGTAAAGCTTCAACAAAATGAGACATTAACAGCGGCAGAAAACACGCGTTTACAAGCGCTTGTGTTAGAGGCACTACTAGATGTGTCAACAATTGATGTCAACCGTCAAGCGATTCGTAAAATTGATGTCATTCCGACACCGATTGAAAGTTCACCAGACGGCAGTAAAAAGCGAGTAGCGGTCAATGTAACGATCCGTGATATGTTTACACCAGAAGGCACAAATAAAGTTTTAAGTCTGACGGGTGAATATGTCGATGTATGGATGAAGGAAGCGAGCATGGCCGTATCGGGTGCTGAAGCGACAGCCGCGAAAGTGACAATTAGTACAGCTGATTTAGTACAGCCAGCGACGACAGCGAGTGAAGTCGCGATTGTGGAAACAACAGGTGGTGTGCGACGAACGTTATATAAAGGAACGTACGCACAGACGAATGATACGGCGAACTTGCTGAATGCGAAGTATGCAAGCTATAACGCACTCGTTAGCCAATTGACGCAAGCTGTTGGCACAACGATGAATATTACGCAAACAGGCAACAAAATTCGTGTTAATTTAATTGCGGGAAGTGGTTCGTTAAACGGCACGACATATCAGCTTGAAGTGAATGGTAGCTCGGCATTCCAGCTAAATGAATTTGCGGCGGCTGGAGAAGTTGATATTGTGCGCGTAATGGCAGAAGGTAGAGAAGCGAGCACATTACAAATTGACGGTACGGACTTTGTGTATAATCCAAATACAGCATCGCCAGAGTTTCAAGACATTACAGCGCAGCGTGTGGAATATGCAACGGTGGACGCGTTAACGACATTAATTAATCGCGTAGGGGGCACATCACCATTTGTAACAGCAGCCTATACAGGTGGCGACATTGTGCTGACAACGACTGGGAAAGGTGTCGCAGATTCACAAGCAAGCATTAGTGACGCAGCCCTTTTTGTCAATGGATTAGAAGTGGCAGAACAAACGGTTGAAGATCTTACGTATCAATATCGTAATCCGTGGATAGTCGGTACTGACGCAGTATATGTTGGCGATTTAAAGCTTACATTCTCACAAGCGGTACAAATTCCGTTAACGCAAGAAGGTGTACCGGCAGTGCCAATGACGATTGCTTACAGCGCAAACGGCACAGCGGATACGATTGAGCTTACGCCAGCGATGGTACAACAGCATGTAACGGTCAACGGTTCGACGGTGACAATTTCACTAGACGCATTAGGCGAACATAAAGAGGTATTGACAGCATCCAATACCACTGTGAAAATTACCGAGGTAGATGGTTTGGAAGCGGCGAAAGGTTTCTACACAAGCCAAGTTCAAGGTGTCTATCAAGACGTAACGATCCAGCGACAATAAGCAATTTTACGAAAGGCTATTACTTTACGTGCGACAAAAAGCATAGAGGTAATAGTCTTTTGTTTCTACTTGTCTTACAACTATACGGAATGATATTGTATAAATTAGTAATCAATAAAATAATTATACATAAAATGCTATTTGTAGTTCACAAGGTAGACGGTGTAAAAAAGCCCCATAGTCGTATAGAGCAATCGTATAAACTTCCTTACAATAAAGGACGAGGAGAGTGATTATGTGAAGAAAATATTAATTGTTTGGATGTCTCTTTTATTAGTGGTGACGATGCTTGTTCCAACGGCATCTGCAAGTACTGCGCAACTGAGTAAGGTGGTGCAGTCACAAATGAAAGGAATTCAAGCAACGGTAGCGGTGCGCGATTTAGATACTAATACATTTGTATATGGTTATTACCAAAATTTATCGCTTGCACCAGCTTCAACGATTAAATTATTAACAGCATCTGCAGCTTTGGCACATTTGGGCGAAGGTTATCAACTAACGACGGATTTATATATCGACGGGACCATTAATGGCAATACATTAAATGGTAATGTGTATGTGCGTGGTGAAGGTGACCCAAGTTTTCAGGCCAATGATTTTGTGGCATTTGCGAACGCGTTAAAAGCGAAAGGGATTACGCATATTAACGGTCATTTATACGGAGATGAGTCGTGGTTTAGCGGGCCTCGTTTAGCACCAGGCATTAACCGCAATGATGAATTACATTATTACGGGGCACAAATTACAGCATTAACGATGTCACCGAATAATGATTATGATGCTAGTACCATGATTGTTTCAGCAGCAGGGTCACGTGTTGGGAATAAACCAACCTTAACATTTGCACCGAACGCAAGTGGCATGAACATTGTGAACCAAGCGCGAACAGTGGCGCGTGGCAAAGCGAATACATTGTCGATTCGTCGCGTTTATAACACAAACCGCGTCATTGTATCCGGCAATATTCCAGTCGGTTCAACGCGCCGAGAATGGGTGACATTATATAGCCCGACATTAAGTACATTAGTGGCGATGCAGCAAGTATGGCAAGAGCAAGGTATTACATTTGCACGTGGCGCGCAGCAAACATATGCAAAAGTGCCAAAACATGCTGAATTAATCTCACAAACAAAATCTGTACCGTTAGACGAATTAATTTTCATGATGAATAAATTGAGTAATAATAGTATTGCAGACATTTTAGTACGCACACTTGGGAAAGTGGTGAAGGGCGAAGGTAGCAATACAGCTGGAACACAAGTATTAGCAGAATATGCACAGTCTATCGGCTTAGATATGTCACGTATTCGTATACTGGATGGTTCGGGAATGTCATTAAATAATCGCATCACAAGTAATGAAATGGCAAAGCTTTTAGTACACGCTAACCGCAGTCCGTGGTATAAGGCAAACTTTTTACCGAGCTTACCAAAAGCAGGACACAACGCACGTTTAGAAGGTGGCACAATGCGCTATCGTTTAACCGCGATACCGAACCGCGTGATGGCAAAGACCGGCACACAAACCGGTGTAAATGCATTGGCGGGATATGTTCGTGGGAAAAGTGGCAAATGGTATGCGTATAGCATCATTACAAAAGCAGGTTCATCAACTGTTCCACGTATTGACCGTGTTGTACGCGAAATGTACGAGCAATTATAGTAAAGTAAGCAGTGTTCAAAAAATCGTTCGGGGGAATGAATGACATGACAAAAAAACAATGGCTCGCAACAATTGCAACAGTGACGGCTGTGTCAACAGGAACTATACCGGCACAAGCGGCAACGAATTTTACAGATATCGGTACATATAGCGAAAGTGTACAGAAAGAAATTGAAGCGTTAACACTTGCTAAAATTGTACAAGGAACATCAGAAACAACGTTCTCACCTGCGCGCAATATTACACGTGCGCAAGTGGTGAAACTATTAGGGCGTTTTTTAGTGAATGAAGGCTATGCAAAAGTGCCGGAAGATTGGGAAACGAAACAGCGCTTTAACGATGTGTCGTTAACTGCGACCGATAAAGATTTATTGTTAAATGCAGCAATCGTTTATGATGCAAAAGTGTTCCAAGGCAGTAACGGGGCATTAATGTCGACACAGTTTGTATCGCGTGAAAACATGGCACTTATTTTAGACCGTGCTTCTAAAGTGATTTTAGGCACATCATTTTCAGAGCGTTATAAAGAAGATGAGACATTACAAGCAAGTGTCAAAGATATTTTTGTCGCAAAGGCAGAGTCGCGTGTTGCTATTGAAGCGCTAAAAGCTTTTGGCGTTTCCAATGTGGACACGTTTAATCCAAAAAGCTATGTGACGCGTGCGAACTTCGTATCGTTTTTACATCGTGCATTTTTCACAGGTTTAATGGAGCCACCGATCACGATTACAGAAGCAGTTGCTACATCGAAAACAACATTATCGGTAACGCTCAGTGATGGCACGAAGCATGAAGTGACATTACAAGAAGCGCTAGAAGAAAATTTATTAACGACTGTAACGTTTATGATTGATGAAACGGAATATAGCGCAACGGTTATGTTTAAAGAAGCGGAGCTCCGTGTGAAACAAGTAGAGCAATTAAACGGTGCACAACTCGCGATTCATTTTAACCATGCGATCACAACAGTTGGTGATGTCTCGGTACGTGGAATTGATGTCACAAACGGCGTGAACATGGAAAACGTGACATTATCTGCAGATAAACGTACAGCAATTGTTACGCTAGACAGTGAAATGGTTGGACGTTACGTTGTGGCAGTGTCGCAATTTAAAGCAGCTTCAGGGGTAACGAATACCGGGTTTGATGAAGTGTTAACGTTTGAAGAAGATACAAAAGCCCCGACAATTAGTGGGACGGAACAGCCATTTGCGAACCGTGTTGTTGTTAAGTTTTCAGAACCATTACGAGAAATTGGTACGGTGACATTAGCGTTAGAAGATGGTACAGCTGTTGTGGCAGCAACATCGTTTGGTGAGCAACGTAATGAAGTCGTATTTGATTTATCATCGACAGCCATTCCTGCGAATGCGGAGCTTGTTGCGACATTTGTCGGAACATCAGATATTGCAGGCAATTTAATTGCGCCAAACCCTTCCACAACAACGTTCCAAAAAGGGGAAGCGGACGGTACACCACCAACGATAACGGAAGTAGAACAGACTGGTGCAAAAGAGATGAAAATTGTATTCTCTGAAGCGATTCGTCCCGTTAGTCTTGCGCAAATTAGCGTATCACGCGGCACAGCGTTAAATGCCATTGTGGGCGTGATGCACATTTCTGATGCCGAAGTACTTGTGAAAACGACAGACGTACTAGATGGGCTGACGACAGTTATTGCACGTGATGTAGAAGATTTATCAGGTGAAATTGCAAGGCAATTACATGCAGCACCAGTATTTACAGTAGACCGTACGCCACCAGTTGCGACAGCTTCAACATTTGTGATGATTGACGGTCATCAATATATGGATATTACATTTGATAAGCCAGTATATGTAGAAGAAGGCAAAGCGATTGTAAGCGGAACATATGTAAAGGATGCAGTGACACATACATTAGCACGAAAAGAGGCAGCTGTGACGGCGCTTGATGCACAAACGGTTCGTGTGAAAGTTTCGGCTATGTCAGAGGCAACAACAGAGAATGCGCAATATATTGTCGATGTCGCCTTTAACGGTGTTGTGAGTGATGCAGATGTTGTGCCGACTACGCTGAAAAACGTAGCATTTACGCGCGCGAAAGATACGACAGAAAATACATTGAAAATTGCGGTGACAAATGTAAAGGCAGTAGACCCACATACAGTAGAAGTGACGTTCTCTGCCAATGTCGATGCAAAAACAGCAACGGACATTACGAACTATACCATTGATAGTGTAGCGATTGAAAAAGCAGTAGTTCACGCCGACCGTTTACACAAAGCAGTGTTAACATTAGCACCGAATTCTGTTAGTCATAGCGGTAATCGCTATATGGCGATTCAAAATATCCAAGCAGATGGCTCAACTGTCAAAATGGATGCATATCAGACGGTTGTGGATTTAACGGAAAATACACCGCCACAAATCGAGAAGGTGGATATTTTGCAAGATAATCAGCTGAAGATTACGTTCTCAGAAGCGGTTATCGGTGTAGCAGAAAGTTCATTTGTTGTTACAAATGGCACAAATACATTTATTAATACGACAACAACGACAGATGCAACAACCGCGACACCAACAGTTGTAGAAGCGATTGTAACACTACGTAACGGAGATTCATTTGATGTAAAAGAGCCGATTGTTTTAACCTTAAATGAAAGTGCTTATATTCATGATGCTGCGCAAAATGTACTGAATTTCGATGAATATATCGTTCCAGTTGCACCATAACATTATACAAAAAGGAGTGCTAGCGCATTATTTTGCCGGCACCCCTTTTACTTTTGTAACATTTTTTAGTAGAGTAGCGTCTTATAGAGGAAAGTGGGAGGTAGAAATATGAAACGATTGATGAAAAAAGGTGCAGCATTGCTAGCGGCGGTGACGATTGCAACAACTATCGTAGCACCACAAGCATCAGCAGCGAGCTTTAAAGATATAGGTGGCTATTCAGCAACGACACAAGCACAAATTAATATGCTGGCACAAATGGGCATTGTAAAAGGCACAACACCGACAACATTTTCACCAGCAGTTGAAATGTCACGTGGACAGGTTGTGAAGCTATTAGGTCGCTTTTTAATTGAAAATGGTTTGGCAAAAGTGCCAAGTGATTGGAAAACGAAGCAACGCTTTAAAGATGTCTCGACAGGTGCTAAAGACCAAGAGCTATTAATGTATGGTTCGGTTGTATATGATAAGGGGATTTTTGTTGGCAGTAACGGTTATTTAATGACGAGCGATAGTTTAACACGTGAAAATATGGCGTTATTAATGGACCGTACAGCAAAAGTGCTAACAGGAAAATCATTTGTAGATATGCATAAAGCAGAAGGTACGAAGCATCAAGTGAGCGATTTAAGTAGCGCAAAAGCAGAGGCACGTGAAGCGATTGCAGCGATGAATGCTTTAGGTGTATCGACCGTATCGAAATATAAGCCGAAAACACATTTACAGCGTGTGCATTTAGTGACGTTTTTAAGCAACGCATTAGATGTGGCAATGAAATATCGCTAAAAAGGCAGTGAAAAGCCCCCGACGGTTTAACGTCGGGGGCTTTTTCTCTTTTAAAACAGTAAATACTTCACGTAATCTTCCCATGAAAGCATTTTTACTTGTTCCCACTGTAGCTTACGTGTTGGCATTGTCATAAATGTTTCTGCGTAAATGTCACGCTCTGTTGCATTTAACATAATTGTGCCGTCCACTAAATCAGTAGGTGTTACGGCTGCGTCACCAATTGTGAATGACACATCAATTGGATTTAAACGAACGCGACCGTCATAACCAAGTGTATACACATTGTCTTCACCGAAGTACGCAAGTGAATCGTCCGCTAATGGGTCGATTGTGACTGTTTCTTCTGATGTCACTGCATCTGTATCTTCTACAGCATCTACAGCTTCTTCAAGTGCTGTATCTTCTGTTACAGGAGGCGGTGCAATCCAGGCAATTGGTAGCTTGTATGCAAATGGCTCTTCATCTAAAACGATAGAGGCATTCGCAAAAGAACCGAATGGTAACGAGTCAATTGGCATATCTGTTTCGATCGATACTTCGTAAAGTGTGCGGTCCTTATACGCATCAAGCTGTTGCATTAATGCATATTCTGGAGAGTCTGTTGCAGGCACTTTATGCTTCGAAGCAACCATACCTGTCACTTCATTTTCAATCGTTTCATCTTCAATATTTGCTTCTACAGAGGCAGCTTGACCTGTTTCAAGGCGTTGCCACTCTGTATCAGATACAAAGGTAACGTAACGCTGCTCATTGGCATATAGCTCAATAGAGATAAAACCGTTATCGTGAGTAATCGCTGTCACGGTAGCGTCGATTGGGCTTAGTAATGCGGCATTTGAACCATCGGACATTGCTAAGTAGCCATCGACCATGTCTAAATTGCGTTGTACTTCAATCATACGTTGATCGATAATCGCTGCTGCTTCAAGCGGTGAATTTGACGATGCGACTTCTAACGCCACATCTACTGAAATGTTTTCGCCCACTTCTGTTAAATTTAAGTTACCAGTTGGTCGAGTGTCTGAAACACTACCGATTGAGTTTGCGACCGATTGTAATGCATCTAGCTCATCTTCATATGCTTCTGCTTGAATTTCAAGACGTTCAAATTCACGTTCAGAGGCATCTGATTCGAATGATAGTAGTTCTTGTCCTGCTAATACTTCATCGCCTACTTGTACAAGTAATTCATCCACGTCTGTCGCATTTGCTGTAACATGTTGAATTGATTTGGCACTAAGTACGGCATCTTTCTTTAATACTTGTTCATGTGAGTCAGCTTTTGCGACCGCATATTCATTAATAAAATATGAACGGAATACAGGGCTGTCTTCATTGAATGTTACATAGCTGCTAACACCGGCTACAGCTGCACATAATACGGTTGGAATTACGACTGATTTTTTGATTTTCATCGATTATAGCCCCCTTACAATCCAGTCTTGTAATGGTAGCACACTTAAAATCGCTACAAAGATGGCAAGAATAATGTGGACGAAAATAATTTTAAATAATAATGTCCCGTTATTGCCATCATTCCATTTTTTTAGGAATGTGAATTGCACCGCGATTACTGCAACAAGACCTACTGTGAATTGGTTCACTAAAAATAGTGCGAATTCATGAGATGTCCATTGTGCTAAAATCGGTGCGAATGATAGGAATGATAAGTTTGTTGAGTAGCCAACGTTGTAGAACACGATGAAGTGTATAAGCTTTTCTAACACTAAAATACAGATTGTAAATAGTTGTACACGTTTAATCCACTTGTATGGAAGCTCTGTTAATAAGTATAAGAAATATGTAACAACGTAATAGTGGAATGCGAAATATAGCATGCCCCAAATGACTGCACCCATGGCAGATAAGTATCGAGCGGTTATGTACTCATCCATAAACCCTTGCGCAAAGAGTGCGGTAGCTTGTTCAGTTCCTAGCCCCCATAAGTCGCGAACAAGGAATAAAAGAGCTGTTAAAACGAACACGAGAACTGCACGTAATTTATAGCCCCTCATTTCCAAGTCTTGTTGAAGTGCGTTATGGAAAGGAGCTGGGTTTACAAAGCTGCGCCAAATTGAATAATTGAACACGAGAAAAGTCCCCTTTCTAAATATGACAGTTGTAAGTATAGATTCCTTCATAATTAAATGTAACAGAAATCGCGTAAAATAAAAGGAAAAAATTGCGAGCCGTCAGCAAGAAATTTATATTTATTTTGACGAAAATTTCAGATGAAAGTTCGAATGGATGTTTGCGTGTTAAAAAAATGTTGCGTATATTATAATAAGTACGAAAAAATAATAGATTACTATTAAGTATGTCAGTGAGGGGGCAGGATTTTCTTTGAAGCTAAAAAACTGGGTTGGCGTTGTCATTGTTGGCATTACGCTTACTTTAGCAACGTTGACCGTGTCAGCGTTAGCACAACAAGCGTCTCCTTTTTCAGATATTAAGGGCAACACACATGAACAGGCAATTAAAACCTTATATAAAGAACAAATTGTTTTCGGGAAAACGTCTAAGCTGTATGCCCCAAATGATGTCGCCACACGTGGCGAAACAGCACAAATGTTTGCGAATGCGTTACAGCTAGATACATCGAATGTGGACAATCCGCATTTCCCAGATATACCGACAACGCATAAATATTACGGTGCGATTGCGGCACTTGCGAATGCAGGTATTGTATCTGGCAATAACGGTTATTTTATGCCGGATGGTGATTTTAAACGTTCACACGCTGCGAAAATGCTAACGCTCGGCTTTGACTTAACGATGGCAACATCGATATCAACGAAATTTATTGATATGCCGACACATTATGAAACGGCGCTGTATGTGCAAACGCTTGTTGATTATGAGTTAACACGTGGTACAACACCGACAACATTCCACCCGAATAACGCTTTAACGCGTGGTCATGTGGCGACATTTTTATACAACACAATTGAGGCATTAGCGGATGATTTAACGATTGCGGATGTAGAGTAAATGTGGCGTGTGATGACGAAAGCAGAAAAATATCCTTCAGCAGTTGTCGTTGCTGAGGGATATTTCTTTTTGTCCCAACCGCTTTCTTACATTTCAGCACGTTACCTTCAAAAAAGTTGCCAATAACCGATACTCGAAGTAAGGGAATTTGAACACCGAAAGGAATGAAGACAATGAAACGAATTGTCGCAGCAGGTGCACTGATTGGATTATTGTGGCTAACACCTCAACCAACAGAAGCAGAAGAAGGTTGTATTCAAGTTGTCGATGATATAAGTGTAGAAAACTTCAATTTAGTATTAAGCCAAATAGACAGTTGCCAGCCAGCCGCAGCAACTGCTGAAGCACTGCAAGCACATAAAGATACACTGACAAGTTATGAAGCAGCTTACCGAAAATTTACGCTATCAGAAAAACGCCAAGTGGTTGGTTATGACAATGTCACAGCGAAGAAGGAATATATTGATGCGATTTTAAAAGTGACCAATGCACTGGATGACATGCGCATTGCGACGAGTGCCACATCATTTAGTAGTGCTATTTCACGCATTCGCACGGATTATATTGCGTTATCTGCAGAACAGCGTGAGTTTGTTTATAACAGTGACAAGTTAACGCAATTTGAACAAATTGCGACAGCGATGCAACATATTGCTAGCATTCGTGTGAGTGATGCTCCTGCTTTATATAAGGAAAAAATTCGTGTCGCACGTGTCACATATAATGCCTTACCAGAGGCATCGAAACAATGGGTTGGCAATTATCAAACACTGCAAAATCATGAAGGAACGCTAAATGGTGTGCTCAATATGGAGATGTTAATTAGCGCATTGCAAGCACGCGATGTTGCCAATTTAACAGATGAACAAATAGCTTCATTTTTAAATGATTTATCAATAGCGCGCACAATCTATGATGAAATGTCGTTTACCAGTCAAAAGCTTGTCGAAGGCTTTGAGATTGTCGAGCAATACGAAAAAGGGCTAGTCAATGCGTTAAAGGTAAATGATACGATTAATGCGATCAATCCATATGATCGTAGCTTTTATACAAAAACGACGTTAGCAGTGAAGCAGTATGAACGCTTAAGTTTGGCTGACCGCCGCTTTGTACAAAACTATTTGAAATTAGAAACATATATGGAGCCAGCCAATATTTTTAATGAACTCGCAAAGTTACGTACGACAAGCCGCACATATGCAGCGGGTGTTGTTGCATTACGTGCGCGCTATGATGCATTAACGGATGCCCAAAAGCTGTACGTAACAAATAGTGCATTATTAACGGAAGCGGAAGATAAGGTCATCGCAGCTCAAGCAGTGGAATCACTGATTCGTGATATTCCGAGTGCGCAAGCGAATGTGTTTGTCGATGCGGTAGCGGAAGCAGAAGAAGCATATAAAGCACTCGATGCGGGGCAACGAAAGCTTGTCGGCAATTACGCAGATTTACGTGTGTTCCAAAAAACGGTGAAAAACGTTACACGTGTGGAGCAAGCCATTGATGCGATTGATATTGACAACACGAAGTTTACGAATTTAGTGACGAGCGCACAACGTTTATACGACCGTTTATTACCGACTGAGCAAATTTATGTGCAAAATAAAGATGTGCTAGAAAATTATGCGCCTGTCAGCCAGTTTTTAACGACGATTAGTAAATTACGTACAACATCACGGACATATCGCGACGATGTTTTATCGTTACGCCACCAATACGAGGCATTAACGGAAGAAGCGAAGCGCATTGCAGAACCATACGGAGCACTTGATAAATTACAACAGGCGGAGACGATGATTGCGCAGGCAAACTATGTCGATGATAAAATTGCGCAAGTGGGCAATGAGCCAGAGGAGTATTTTATCGCGCGTTTAGCTGAAATTCGTGCATACTATAATGACTTATCAAAAGAGGCACAAAAGCTTGTGCTTAACTATAAGCAATTACAAGCACTTGAAAAAGAAGTGAAGCCTGTATTAACCGTGGCTGCATTAATTGTAGATATGACTGAGAACCCACGTAGCTTAATGGCTGCGTTTGACAAAGCACAGAAATCATATGCGCGTTTAACGCCAGACCAAAAACGCCTTGTGTATAATTTTTATATTTTCGAAGACTATGAACAACCCGTAGCTGTATCGAAAAAGATTAAACAACTAAGACCATCAAATCGATATTTCTTAACGGATTTAGCAGATGCACGTTCGATGTATGATGGCTTAGAAGATGAGCAGCAAAATATGGTTGAAAATGTACGTGTTATGATTGAAGCAGAGATGGAAATGCGCGATGTCAACCAAATTGTCAATGGCATTCAGCATTTATCGGTAGCGTCTGAAAACTACGTGCAAGAAGTGCGCAATGCTGAACAGGGCTATAAACAATTAGGGTCATCGTATCGTAAATTAGTCGTAAACTACAATCATTTAAAAGACGCGTTAAAGCTTGTCAAGAAAGTTGAGCGTGTTATGACGCAAATTGATGCGATTGAAACAACAGTACCAGCAAAACGTGCGTCAAAAATTACAGCGGCACGTAAAGCGTATGATAAGCTGGATGACCACAATGAAAAACCACACGTGTCAAATTATATGAAACTCCTTGAGTTTGAACTAACTAACGAGTGAAGAAATGGGGTATAGAAGTGTAAAGCTTCTATACCTTTTTTGTGATGCTTTTTGAAGAAGGTATGTAATGGATTGGAAGAGGTGGTTTTAATGAAACGAATTATGGTAGTGATGTTTTTATGTTGTTTAGTAAGCCCGCACGTTGCACAGGCAGCGTATAAGGATGTACCACATACACATTGGGGGAAAGAAACGGTAGATTGGGTCATTGAAGAAGGTTATATGACGAGCTATGACGGTTACTTTTCACCGAATAAGCCAATTGCTCGTATTGATGCCATTGTGGCACTTGCTAAAATGGCAGGTATTCATGAGCAACCAGTTACACGCAAGCTTGCGTTTACCGATTTACAACCGACCGATAAAGGTTATTCCATTATTGAACAACTTGTTACACGTGAAGTGCTTGTAGAGCAACAAACATTTCAACCATATGAACCGATTACACGCGCACAATTATCGAAATTGCTAGCGATGTTATTTACGATTCAAACTGACTATAAAAATACGAGCCACTTTACAGATGTACCAAATACGCTATGGGCGAAATCCTATATTGAATCATTAGCGGACATTGGCATTATCGACCGCACGCAACATTCTTTTTATCCACATCGTCCTGTTACGAAAGTGCAGCTGGCTGCGTTTATGCACCGCATACAATCATTTGAACAAAAAATGCTAGAACATGACGTTATCTACGACTATTTACAAAAGAAATATATTTTTACGTTTAATTATAGTGACAGCTGGGTAAAAAGAGTTATAGACTTAGTGAATATTGAACGAAGTAAAGAGAATCTCTTACCTTTAGTATTAGACGAACAGTTGTCACAAATTGCGATTATTAAAGCAATGGATATGAAAGACAACCGTTATTTTGAACATAAGTCGCCAACATACGGCTATGCGTGGGATATGGCATCGTTATTTAACTATCAATTCCAACGCTTTGGCGAAAATATAGCGATTCGTTTTCAGTCTCCAGAAGATGTCGTATATGCTTGGATGAACTCTGAAAAGCACCGTGCGAACATTTTAAAGGCTCATTTCACACATATTGGCATCGGTATTCAATATGATGAAGTGGAAAAGCAAATGTATTGGGTTCAATTTTTCGCAACAAAATAGCCATAAAACCGTACACGAATATTACAGGAACATTACAAAAACGCAATTTTACACAAAAAATTGCGTAAATTTACACGCCATTTTTATGCCTAAACCGCATAAGGACGGCGTTTTTTGGCGTTCTTACAATTCGTTACATAAATGAAAAACTATAAAGAAAAAGAATATGGTACTCTTAAATCAGGTCAAAAAACGGACCCAGAGTCTTGGAAGGAGCATATCATTCATATGTCTAGTCTTAAGAAAAAGATTTTATTACCAGTTTTTGCAACATTCATGTTCATTGCAGGTGTAGGACAATCACAGCAAGTAGAGGCATCATCTTCTGTAACAGTGAAACAACTTACAACTGAAGCATATAAATATATCGGCATTAAATATAAATACGGCGGTACAACAACTCGAGGGTTTGACTGCTCAGGATATGTACAATACGTATTCAAAAAATTAGGATTAAACTTAACACGTACAACATCTACACAATATCGCCAAGGTACAGCCGTAGCGAAGAAAAATCTTATTCCAGGAGATTTAGTATTCTTCAACACGACAGGTCGTGGTGTATCTCACGTAGGTATTTACTTAGGGAACAATAAATTCATTCACTCAGGCGTAAGCCGCGGAGTACAAGTAGTTGGCTTAAATGATTCATATTGGGGCAAGCGATACATAGGCGCTCGTCGTGTAGCAACATTTAGTCAAGAACAAGCGCCAGTAGTACCACCTGTAGTAGAAGAGCCAGTGGTGGAAACACCAGTTGTAGAAGAGCCACCAGCATCTTCAGCAAACTCTAACAATGCAGCAGGTGAAGTAAAAGGTGACGAAATTGATTTAACTGTATTTGCATCTCGTGCAGCAGTAGCAGAAGAGATGGCAAAAGCATTAGGTTTAGATGCAACACCTCGTGAAACAGGTTTTGACGATGTACCAGCAACACATCCACAATCAGGTTCAATTGCTGTGATGCATGAATTAGGTATTTTCTCAGGAGATGAAGGCAAGTTCAATCCATCATCACCAATTACACGCGCACAAATTGCAAAAGTATTCGTAAATGCATTTGATTTATCACAAAAAGGTGATTATTTAACATACCCTGATACAGCGACACATTGGTCAGCTGGTTCGGTCTCAATTTTAGCATCGAACAACATTACAACAGGTAAAGAAGACGGTACATTTGGGATTAATGACTACTTAACAAACCGTCAGTTAAGCACATTTATCGAGCGTCTGAATAATTTATAACATGCACTAAAAGATTGTTTCGTTTACACAAGTTAATATCACTTGTTTATACGGAAAAGCTTTTTTCATGCATACTTGAAGGGGCTGTCCGAGAAGTTTTTCTGGGACAGCCTATTTTTATGAGTACAACGAGCGAGTTGTTGTATAGCATTACTGATTTTATTCGTAAACTTCGGCCATAGCATCTTAGCTGTTCCATCATATACCATATTTGTTGCCAAGAAGGTAGGCAGATTGGTCCGATGTTTATTATAGAAGTACACATTTTCATGAGGAGGACGGTTCATCTTGTCACTTAAAAAACTTAGCGTAATGCTATTTGCACTTGTGCTGGCTTTCACAGCAATGTTTTCGGTACAAGCAAGTGCAGCAGTAAAATTCACAGACGTACCACAAGGTTCTGATGGTTATGATGAAATTAACTATTTAGTTAACTTAAATGTCATTAAAGGGTATTTACAAAATGATGGCACATCATTATACCAACCACAAAATGCAGTAACACGCGCACAGGCAGCTAAAATGGTTATTGAAGCTTCTGGTAGTACACCTTTGATTGTCAATGAGGCATCATTTGTAGATGTTCATTTAGGTACAGAGCAATCGGGCTATATTGAGCGTGCTATGCAACTAGGATTATTTGATATTAATAAAGGTGGCTATTTCTGGCCAAACAAACCTTTAACTCGTGACGAAATGAGCTATGTATTAGCGAAAGCATTCAAATTAGATTTAGAAAAGACAGCAAACCATGCTTCAGGTTTCTCGGATATTACGTCAAACCATAAATACTATAAGTATATTAATGCGATTTACTACAACGGTATTACACAGGGGGATAGCGGTAAATATTTACCGAATAGCTCTGTAACACGTAAACATTTCGCATTATTCGTAGCACGTGCAACGAGCGAAGGCTTCCGTTTAGATTTACCAGTACAAGGTGTAGACGTTGATAACAACGATAAAGCACTTGGACAAGTATCGGTAACGGCTGCTGAATTAAATGTACGCCAAGAAGCTACGTCAGCAAGTTCGAATATTATTGGTCGTGTGAAGAAGAGCGATATTTTAACAGTGTACGGTGAAACAGGTAACTGGTTAAAAGTATATTACGAAGGTAAATACGGCTATGTTTCACGCTCATATGTGAAGTTTTTAGATGCGGACAATCAACCATTAGGTGCTGTACAAGGACAAGTTGTTGCACATGCAGCAACAGTAACAACATTCAGCAAAGCAGCAACAACATCTACCAAGCTAGGCACATTTAAAAAAGGTGCAACAATCACAGTTTATAAAACATTAGATGGTTGGTATTTAACGAAGATTGGTAACTTCCCTGCTTATGTACAAATTGGGGATACAACTGCTCCGACAGTGGAACAGCCACCAGCTGTAACACCACCGGAAGATTCAAAGCCGATTGAAGAAGTCCCAACAAAACCAACGAAGCCAGAAAATCCGGTAGTCGACAATGAAAAGAATGTTGTAAAAGGTCGCGTAACGGTGAATAGCTTAAACGTACGTAAAACAGCGTCATCGTCTTCAGCGTCATTAGGTAAATTAGGTGTAGGTAACGTTGTAACGGTTCATGATATTAACGGTTACTGGGCACATATTACAACACATTCAGGTATTAAAGGGTATGTGCATAAATCATACTTAAAATTACTGAACCAATCAGGTAGTGTTTTAAAAGACCGCGTTATCGTCATTGATCCAGGTCATGGCGGTAAAGACCCAGGTGCAGTAAGTAGCTCGTATACAGAAAAAGCAATTGTTTTACGCGTAAGTACTTTACTAAAAGAGAAGTTAGAAGCTGCAGGTGCAACAGTAAAACTGACACGTACAGGTGATTCATATCCATCATTACCAGAGCGTGTAGCCTTTACAAAAGCAAACTACGGTGAAATTTTCTTAAGTATTCACGTAAATGCAGCGACATCTACAGCAGCAAAAGGTGCAGAGACATTCTACTCAGTATCGAGCGGCGATATGTATAAAGAAGATATCGACTTAGCGACATTTGTAAACAATCAAATCGTGAAAAATGCAGAAATGGCAAACCGTGGCGTAAAGAAATATCCATACTATGTTATTAACAATATGGTGATTCCAGCTATTTTAGTTGAGCTTGGCTTTATTTCAAATGCACAAGACCGTGAGAAATTAGTCAGCAGCACATATAATGAAATTTATGCACAATCAATGTTTAACGGAATTGTCCAATACTACAGCAAGCAATAGTTTTTACACAAACTCCACTCATATGCCTCGGCTCATGAGTGGAGTTTTTTTGCAACTTCAGTGACGACGATTCGTCTACATAAAAAGAATTATATAGCTCGTTCGAACGTTTTTTGCCCGTACGCTTTATAATTAAATGCAGTTCTTATATAATGAAAGTTGAATGACTTACAGTAGAGAGGGAAAATCGGATGAAAATTAAATCTTTTGTCTCGGTGTGGGTAGTAGGCACACTTATATTGCTTGCTGGGTCGTACTTGCTTGAAAGTTGGCTACAAACGCGTAGCGAAGAAAAAGTATCAGCAGCGATTGAGGAAGCAACATTAGAGGTTCAAGTGCGTGATGATATTTACTTACGTTTTGCAGGTGGCTTCGAATATGAAGAAATCGGGCATGACACAGAGGAAAAAGTGAACGCAGTTGATGAAACCTTTACGTACCATATGACACGTGAGACGGACGAAGCAACACGTGAAGCAACAGGAAAAGAATTTGAAGATATGGGTGAAATTCAAGTGGTGATTCGTACTGTTGATAACGGTGACCAATTTGTATTTACACGCTTCGATAATAAATGGGATTGGGGCTTTGAAGTTCCTTACTATATCGTCTTCAAAGGACAACAAGAATATGATTTCTTTGCCTATAAAGAGCGTGTAGAGCGCGAGCATGATAATGTGTTCGGCATTGACTACACATCAAATGTAAAAGGCATTTATACAATCGGGGATGATGACTACGAAATTATGGTGTCACAAAACTTTGTGTCAAATGAGCAAAGCTGGCGCTATAGTAACGGTAAAGACAGTGTCCTACGTGAATATGTAAAAGAAAACTCTACTGGTGATGTTGAAATTGGAACGGACGAGGTAGCATTTGAACTAACGTTAAATACAAATGTAAAACGTCAAATTAGTGAAAGCTGGTTTATGTTATCAAGCGACAATTTATTCAATACAAAAGAAGAAATGCAGTCGTATAAAGATTACACAAATTACCACTATGTACGCTCACAAAAATGGCTAACTGCACAAGGGAATTACTCAAAATTACCATGGGCAATTGAGCCATATACACAAGTGGGCTACGGACGTAACTTAGTCAACCAACAAGGCACATACTTTGTAGACCAATATCCAGAAACGAAAGACCGCTTCTATTACAATATGATTGTGACAGATACGAACTACTTAATGGATATGAAAGATGAAGGCGATGAGCTCTGGTATACAGAATACACAAGCTCATGGCTAAAAGATAATTACGGCATTGTAGCACCGTACACAGATACACGTCATAACGAAAATATTGCACAGTTTTTAGTGAAGGCTGGCGAAATTTTAGAAGATGATGAGCTGACGGAAATGTATAATTTATACGCAACGTTCTTAACACAGCAAAAAGCAGCGGGTAATGTGTTTGAAACGGCGAATGGTTATTACATTTTAGATTACTACGCACCAGAGCAATCAGAAAAAACACATGCGTCACTGAACCACATTTTAGCGGAATTAAACTTCTTACTAGAGTCATATGACTTATCGCAAAATGAAGCGTATTTAAATACGGCATTAGCGATTAAAGATGCGGTAGAGGATACAGGCTTAGAGTGGATTAACGAAGCAACAGGCGACTTCTGGTATCAGTTAAATCCAGGTGAAAATGGTACGTATACATTCAAAGATGCTGATTACGAATATTTAACGTTAGAAGATATGCTGTATTCATTAGAGCTATTTAAAAAGTTAAACATTCCGTATGATGTGGCATTATTTGACACACTTGTAACGTCAAAAGTAGGCTATATTACAAGTGAAGAAATTGAAATTACACGTACAGTCGTAGAATCATTAGAAGCACAAGGCTTTGGCGATTTAATCGCTGGATATGAGCATGTAGTAGATGTAGCAAGCTAATATTGTCGAAGTGGCAGGAGAAATGTTTCGATTTCTCCTGCCACTTCTTTTTTATGCCGAAAGCTTTATTTTACGTTTTTGTAACAAATGTCCTAACATAAGAATAAGGTGCTATACTAGATAAGGAATCTAAAACGGAGATGTGACTATGATCAAAGAATGGGATTTATTACGCGCAATTGCCTGTGTCAGTATCGTACTACTACATACAACTACATGGATTATTACATTACAAACACCGGTAGAAAATGAAATGCTAACGTTTTTACGTTTAATTTTATGCTTTGCAACACCAACATTTATTTTATTATCCATTATTATTTTAGCGAATCGTTACCCAGACCAACTACCGAAAAAGTTTTGGTCTTCACGTTTTTTATACATTTATTTGCCGTTCGTCGCGTTTAGCGCGATTGATGCAATTAATCGTATGAACCAATACAAAGGCTTTTGGGAGTATTTTTATAATAATATCGTCCTTGGTCGTTTTACAGGATGGTTTATTTTAGTCATTTTCCAGCTATATTTCTTGTATTGGATTGTGACAAAATTTAAATGGACTCGCTGGATTATTTTCCCGGCAGCGATCGTTATTTCGTATATTCATTTTCATGGGCTTGTGTTTTCTGAGGAATTTTACAAAACATATGAATTAGAGTTACGTATTTCAGCAACAATTTGGCTTATGTATTTTGTGTTCGCATACTTTGTTGGTCGTTATTATCATGTGCTTGCACCATGGCTCCTAAAAGCGCGCTACGTACTGCTTGTGGTCGTTGGTGGGTCATTGTATTACTTATATGACCGCTTTGAAACATTAAATGTGATTGTCGAATCTCGCACGATTTATTTAGTGCCAACTGTTATTGCATTAACATTAGCGATTTTAGCTTGGGGACAACTCGTACCAAAGTTAAAAGCGGTGGATTTAATTAGTCGTTATGCATTTGCGATTTATTTAGGGCATTGGCAAGTGATGGTGTATATTGCTGAACCGATTGTGTTAGCGTTTGAAGAAACGTACATCCGCATACCGCTTATTTTCTCTATTTCGATTGCCGTTAGTATCATATTTGCTTATGTACTGCAGTATATTCCTGGTGGGACATTTGTTGTTGGGAAAATTAAAAAGCAACGTAAAAAACCTGCGAAGAAAGTATCGGAGGCTGCGAAAGCATAAAAAAGGAAGCTGTTTAAAGCGCTCAGGCGTTTTGAACAGCTTTTTACGTTTTCATGAAAAGACCTCCGAAACGATTTTATTGTTTCGGAGGAGGGGGTACGTGTTATTTTGTTGTTTCGATAATGCGTACGTAATCGACAGGAACGAATCCTGAAACGACACGGTTGTTTGTTCGTTTATCAGAAATGATTTCGTAGAAGTTTGAGTTTACATTGCTTTGAATAATGACTGGATAATTTGCTCGTTTATAGTTGTATAAAACGCTACCGCTATTAATCGTTGCGATTGAGTTCACGGGTGCGATTTTACGCGTTAGGCCAATTGTATATGAGTTTGACGCATCTTTTCGTCCAAGCGCCTTATCGATACGGTAATAATGACCTGCTGCTTTTGCGCCCCAATACGGATCTGACGCATATTTGACGTTAAAGCCCATCGCCTTTGAGCCAAATACAGAGCCGTTTGCAAATTTACCACCAGGCTCGATATAGTTCGGTAACCAATAAGCTGTTAACAATTCACGAACGCTATGTTCAACGTCGTCAAAGCGGTCATTTTGGTCACCAGTATCGCGTACATTTAAACCAAATAAGTTATTGAAGTTTTGCGCTTTTGTACTCATGCCGTAATTACTTTCATTAAATGAAAGTGCAATGACCATTAAAGCATTCACACCGTAGCGTGCTTCCATTTGTTTTGCAATCGTACCTAACCCGATAATTTTACTTTTTGTTGACGCATTTTTAAACGCTGAAGCCCCAGTAGACTCCAGTTCTTTTAAACGCTTTAGTAAATAACTATCTAATTCGGCTGCGGTATATTTTGTTTTTGAGAACGCAGGTAAAAATTGATAGTAGTTGTAATAGTCAAAGCCAACACTTTTATCTTTGTTCGTAAAATAAATACCATTCCAACTATAGTATTTTTCACCTTTTTTCATTTGAGCAGGTGCTTTTCCGACAATATAGCTACTCGTTACGCCACCTGTACGTAAATTTGCAACTAAATTATGCACAACTTCACCATTATTATTGACAGTATAATGGTCCCGTTCTTTAATTAAATCGGTCGGCTCCAACGAAATATTACTATTGATTGGTAATGTGCCAATTTGCCCAGCAAAACTTACCGTTACGGTAGAACCATTACTGCTCATATATTCCATTTGTGAGCCTTGTGCAGCGCCAATCATTTCACCTGTGCCAGTAAGACGAATTTCAACATATTTATTGGCAAGCACGACACCGCTCTTCATATAAATGACACGTGCATTTTTGTCCAGTACGATTTGACGTGAGTTTTGAATCGATGCGACTGCTTTTTCAAATGTCGTATATGAACGTACTTTTGCTAGCTTATAATTTTGAATGTTGAACACCGAGAAATCGCCAAAGTCTTCTCCTACATCTGGAGCAGGTGTAGGTGGAACGGGATTAGGCGTTGTCGGTGGTGTAACAAGTTGCTCAGGTTCAGGCTTTGTTAATGGGTCATTAACAAGTGTCATAAGTCGGTAAATAAAGGTTGCGGCATGTCCAACGGTTGCATTATGTAATGGTTTGAAATAAACGCCATCTACTAATGGTTCTCCTTTAATGATCCCTAATGAAGAGCCGATGCCTACTGCTTGCTGATGTTCAGCATAAATTTTATGTGCATCTGCAAAGTTTAACTCGAATTGAACATTTGATGTATCAATTTTTAAATATTGTAAAGTGCGTTGCAGCATACGTGCCATATGTTGACGAGTAACATAATCATTTGGTCGAAACGTTCCTTCTGGGTACCCGCTAATAATACCGGCTGCAGCTGCACTACGAATGGCTTGGTCTTGCTTTGTAGAACCGATTACATCGGAAAACGTTACAGTTGTTGAAGTAGGTAAATCTAATGCAATTGATATATATGAAGCAAATTGACCGCGCGTCACCGTTGCGTTTGGATAATAGTGCCCACTGCTGTCTGATTGAATCGCGCCTTTTTCAATCAAATAACGTAACCCTTCTTCGTGGGTAGAGCCAGTAATATTATCCGCAAACGCTGATGTGGAAAATAATAAGCTAAAAAATATGATTGAACAAACAAGGTATATTTTCTTCAAAACTTCTTTCCTCCTAAGATACTATAATCCTACCAAATGTACGTCCGAATTAGTAGGTAAAATAGTGTGATAAAATAAGGCGTATTTTCGACTAAATCGCATGTTCGTAATAAGACTTAATATCTTTTTTTATCATGATTCCTGTTCGATAGTGTTTTTTGCGTAAGTTTGTTATGCTAATAAAAAATAAGAAAAGGCAGGTGTGCTCATTTACGAGCTAAATGATGATAAAAAAGAGCTGGAAAATGCCTTTTGTGGCAACGGCAATTTGTGCAATGTTTGTCGTGCCAACAAATACAGAGGCGTCTAAAACTACGATTACTACATATCCACTTTCTTCTGGTGTTACGTATGAACAATATCAGTATCAAGCATCGTCTGTGACGAATAAAATTAATCATTTAACGATTGATTTAACCGACCCATATACAAAAGTAGGGCTTGGTTTACCGCCAACACAAAATGGACGTATGACGACGACAGCAATGGCAAACGCACATTCAACGGAAGGACATCGTGTTGTAGGTGCGATTAATGCTGGCTTCTTCGATATGTCTGTTGGCAATCCACTTTTATTATTAGCTGAAAATAATGAAATTATAAATGGTGGACGTATTTCTGTTGGTGCAGATGAATTTGTAAATAAGCCATATGCATTCGGAGTGAAAGATGATGGCTCTCCTGCCATCGAATTGTTCGACTTTGATATTTCGATGCAATATGGCGGTCAAACATATGAACTGTCAGGTTTAAATCGAAAACGTTATGATAATGAGGCGATTGTCTTTACGCCGCAACATTATTTATCGACAACGGGGCAAAATGCTTACGGTGTCGAGGTCGTAATAGATACAGGTAAAGTTATTACCGAAAATTCATTTGGTCAAACATTAACAGGAAAAGTTACGCATATTTTCCCATATTCAGAGAAATGGCCGGCTCAAATTCCTGAAACAGGCTTCGTGTTATCGGTACATGGTACCCCTTGGCGCGCGATGATGGAAAATATGAAAGTAGGCGAGGAAGTAACCGTTGACTTCTCGATTAATGAAGAATGGAATAATGCCGACTTTATGATTGCGACAGGTCCACTATTAGTACAAGATAATCGTGTCAATTTACAGATGGATCCGAGCAGTGCGCGCGCGCGTGAGGTTGCACCACGTACCGTTGTAGGTGTTGATGAAGATACAAATAAAGTACATTATATTACAGTTGATGGTCGTCAAAGTGCATCTCGCGGGATGAATATGACGCAGCTTGCCAATTATTTAGTATCGATTGGTGTTGATACAGCCATTAATTTAGACGGTGGCGGTTCGACAACGATGGGAATCCGTAAACATGGCAGCAATAATGTTGTACTAGCGAATGTGCCATCAGATGGTGGTGCACAACGCCGCGTATCGACAACGCTAGAAGCGATTAGCACAGCACCAACAAGTGAAGCCGCACGCGGTACTGTGACGCGCTCACGTGTTGGGACATTTTTAGTCGGTGCAAGTGCCTCGGTAACGAGTGTCACAAATGTGATGGATAAGTATTATAATCCGATTGTTGCTGAAAAAAGTAAGCTCGCGTTAACATCGGAAAAAGGAACAATTTCATCAGACGGTTTAACGTATAAAATGAATGAAGTCGGTACAGACCGCTTGTACATTGCACATGGCGGTTCGATTTTCCAAACGTACCCGATTACGACAGTAGCAGGTCCATCACAGTTTTATTTAAAAGCGACAGCGACAACTGTAAAGCCACAGGAAACGATTCAATTTAGTGTCAATGCGCTTGACGAGGCAGGAAAAGAACTGCTGTATGATAAATATCAATTAACATACGAAGTAGAAGGCGATATTGGAACGATTGATGAAAACGGTAAATTTACTGCTAATACAGCAGGTGGCGAAGGGAAAGTGATTGCACGTTTAGGCGATAAAGCAGCAGGTGTCAAAGTAGTGGTTGAAAAGCCAGTTGTTGAAACACCAAAGCCAACGCCAACACCGGAGCCGACACCAAATCCATCACCCGTTCAATTTAAAGATTTATCAAGCTCGTATAAATACTTAGATGCTGTGACATATTTAGCTGAAAAAGGTCACTTTACAGGCTATACAGACGGTACATTCCGTCCGACAGAAGTATTGTCACGTGAGCACGCGGCCGTTATTATTAGTCGTATTTTAAATTTAAATGCGGACGATGTAGCAAACCCGAACTTTACAGACGTGCCGACAACGCATCGTTATTACAAACAAATTGCGGCAGTTCAAAACATGGGCATTATGGACGGCTTCGACAATCAATTTAATCCGTCACAATCATTAACACGCGGACAAATGGCGAAAATCATTACGCTAGCATTTACACTTGAAGGTGATGCACAAAAAGTGTTTACTGATGTGTCGACAACTGCGTGGGAATATCCATTTGTACAAGCACTTGCAGCAAATGATGTTACAACGGGTTATACGGACGGCTCATTTAAACCGAAGACGTATATTTCACGTGAACACTTTGCGTTATTCCTATACCGTACACTTACAAAGTAGTGAATGTGTAATGGAGCGTCATTAAATAGAGTAATAAGACATTGGGACAGAAAGAAATATCCTTCAGCAACGACAACTGCTGAAGGATATTTTTCTACCTTTAAAAGCTCATGCTCTTGCGGTACGTCGTCGCAGAAAAACAATTCTACTCTTGCTGAAGTCGCCACTTGTATCGAAACGGGCTAGCAAATTGTTATCATGTCAATCAACTCATTTTCATCAGAAATGGAGTGTTATCCCAATCTCTTTCTTTTTATGATTTTTTGTGAAAATTGTTCGTGCAACATTTCTATAAGCAAGAGCGTCATGGTAAAATAACAACAGACAGAAAAAAGCGCGTGTATCACGAGCTGAGACATAGGGTGAAGAAACCTATAGACGAACGCACCATATGATATAATGGTGCATTATTAATTTTAAAAGGATGTTATTCAATGAAAATCGGAATTGTGGGGAATTACGGTAATGACAATAACGGCGATGAGGCCATCCTTTACAGCATTATTGCACAAGTAAAACAGCAATTTGATGTGAAGAGCGAAGACATTACTGTATTTAGTAACAATACACAACAAACGTCCGAACGGTATGGTGTGCAAAGTTATCCACTTTATTATAAGCGTAGCAATTTGTATAAAACGTTTTTCCACACGTATAAATCAAACAAGCGCTATATGGATAAATTTGATTTGCTCATCATCGGCGGTGGCGGTATTTTAATGGATTTCTATCGTCGTGAAGCCCAACTTTACGGCGCGTATGCCATTATGGCGAAGCAAGCAGGTGTACCATATGTTGTGTATGGCTGTGGTGCAGGCCCACTTGATACATTAACGGGGAAAGTGATGATTCGTTACATGTGTAAATATGCAGCGAATGTATCCGTACGTGACCCAGAATCAAAAGAGCTATTACGTACAATCGGAGTAAAACGCGATATTCATGTGATCGGAGACCCTGCTTTCACAATGTTTGAAAAGCGAGACAATCATCCGGCAAAACCAAAACGTATCGGAATTTCAGCAGTGCCTGTACATAATGCGAATTATTGGCCATCAGGTGACGTCGATAAATACGACGACTACGTAACGAGTATGGCAAATAACTTAGATGTATTAGTGGATGAGCATGATGTCGATATTACATTTTTTGCGACGAAATATCCGCAAGATGTCAGCGTTACAAAAGATATTCGTAATAAAATGAAGCACGCACAACGCATTGAGGTTATTGACCGCAACTTAATTCCTGAAGACTTGTTACAGGTGACGAGTGAAATGGATGTTGTGATTGGTACACGTCTGCATTCCTTAATTTTAGCAACAGATGCACAAACACCAATTATTGCCTTGTCGTATCATAAGAAGGTAACGGATTTCATGCGCTCGATCAAGTCGAGTGATTTATGTATCGAACTGGCTGATTTACGCAAAGATCCACAGCTTGTAGCAAAAGCGTACGGGCGTTTAACGGCAGATTGGCCAGCAACGGTCGAGCGTACGAAACGTATTTCTCAAAAGATGCATGATGAAGCAATGAGAGGAAAACAATTATTGGCAAAGGCAGTGAAGGATAAATGAAAAAAGTATTAGTGATTAGTAATATGTATCCTTCTGCTTCACATCCTTCATATGGTATCTTTGTCAAAAATCAAGTGGAGGCACTGAAGCGAGCAGGAATTGAAGTTGATATTGCAGTAAATGACAACCCAGCAGTCGGTAAGAAAAACGTCATCACCAAATATGCGAAGTGGGCAAAACATGCATTATCGTTAGGGAAGAAAGGGAAAAATGACTATACAGTTACACATGCCCATTATGTTTTCCCATCAGGTATGTTATCACTTGCGCTGAAAAAAATGTTCCGCATTCCGTACATTGTTACGGCACACGGTGGAGACATCGAACGTATGGCGAAGAAAAGTGAGCGTATTCGCAAATGGACCGCATCCATTTTACAGCAAGCAGAACATGTTATTGCGGTAGGTCCTGTATTGGCAGAGCAAATTGAACGTGATTTTCAAGTGCCTGCGACGAAAATTTCAATTTTAAGTATGGGTGTGAACCGTACTATTTTCCATCAAGCAGATAAAGCAACTGTACGACAAGAGCTACAAGTGGCGGAAGATGTCTTTACATTTTTATTTGTAGGGAACGTGATTGAACAAAAAGGTGTCGAAGAGCTATTACATGCTTATCGTCAAGTGCGAGCAAATACAGACCGCGCGACACAACTGATTATTGTTGGTTCTCGTCGGGATACGGCGTTTATTGAGCGTATTCAACCACTTGTTGACGAGCATGTGCGTTTTGAAGACCCGGTAAAACAACCACAACTTGCAAAGTGGTTCCAAGCAGCTGATTCATTTGTGTTACCGTCCCATTTAGAAGGGTTTGGGCTCGTTGCATTAGAGGCGCTTGCATGTGGAACACCGGTTATCGCATCACAAGTTGGTGGGTTAGTATCTTTATTAGGCGACGGTGCAGGGAAGCTTGTACCAGCGAAAAATAGCGATGCGCTACGAGAGGAAATGCTTCGAGCGTTGCATACACCACGTGCTGCCTATGTAAATGAACAAGCTGTAAATAAAGCCTTAACATTGCATGATGAGGTGACGATTACAAATCATGTAATCGCGCTGTATGAATCTGCAAGTAAAGGTGGCGAACGTCCTTGAACAAATTTTTAAAAATTGTAGGGGCAGTAGCCGTTATTAATATTATTGCACGACTATTTGGCTTTTTCCGTGAGATGGTTATTGGTTTCCAATATGGTTCTTCTCATGTAGCAGATAGTATTTTTACGGCTTATTTATTGCCGAACTTTTTATATTTAGTCGTTGGTGGCGCATTTACAACCGCCGTGATTTCCATTTATAACCGCAAACAGACGAATCAAGCAGAATTTGTGAAACAGTCATTTACGATTGTAGTGGTGTCACTAACTGTGATGACCGTGGCGATTATGGCGTTTACCGAACCATTAATGCATTTATTTGAAATTGATGAAAAAGGGCCAGAAGCGTTTGATTTAGCCGTTAGCTTATTTTATTGGATGATGCCATCATCTATTTTACTCGCACTTGCTTCTTGGTATAGCGGTATGTTAAATATTCATGACCGTTTCCATTTATCAAGCTTTGCGATTTTGTTATATAATGTGTTATTCCTTGTGATTGCAGTTGGATTATCATTTATCATTGGACCAGTTGCGTACGGGATTTCGGCATTGTTTAGTGCACTTGTAATGGTGTACTACGTGGCAAAAGGATATCGTAAGCTTGACAGTCACCCAGTAGGCATATCGTTTACACGTAATCAATCGACACGTGATTTATGGCTTATGGTATGGCCCGTGATGATTGGTGGCGCAGCGATTCAGATTTATGCGATGCTGCAACGCTTTTTCGCAGGACCGCTTGGAGAAGGGGCGATTTCGGCAGTTAACTACGCATCGAAATTAACGCAATTCCCGCAAGCGATTTTAATTACAGCGGTAACAACCGTTATTTATCCGATTTTAAGTAAAAAAGAAGCGGAAGATGACGGAGAATCGATTAAGCTATTATATTCAAAAGGACTTTATTATTTAACACTGTTATTAGTACCGGTATCTATTTTTGCGTATTTTTACGATAAAAATTTAATTCAAGTCATTTTTGAATACGGTGAATTTGATGCATATTCAACATCGATTACGGTACCAGTATTTGAAATTTTAGTGTTGTCGATGCTGTTTTTAGCATTGAACACATACATCACACGTTTTTATTATGCAAAAGGTGACTCCGCAGCACCAGTTGTTTTTAGTATTGTGAACGTGTTCATTATTAACATTGCTATTATGTATTTCTTTACAGATGAATACGGTGCTACAGCGATTGCATGGGCGACGCTTATTAGTTCGATTACAAATACAATCATGCTGGTCGTGTACGGGAAAATAAAATACAATTTAGCACTTGTTGTACCAGAAACAAAAAAACAATGGTTACGTCCATGGATTCCATTTTTGATTGTGGGAGTTATCACATACCTCTCAAGTGAATATTTAACATTTGATTATAAATGGGTAACGTTTATTGTCGGGGTAACGATTTTTACAGTGGTGACACTTGTGGTATTCCATTTGTTCGGCATTAAAGAAGTAAGTACAAGTTTAACGAAATTACGTAAACGCTTTAGCAAACGTTCATAAAACAAAAAAGTCGTGGTCATGCAATGTCCTGCATGATGACGGCTTTTTTACTTGAAGACGTCAAAATTTGCTAAATAGGAAGTGTAATTTAGCAGAAATCGCAGTAAAGTTGTAGGAATTTCGGTTTTCTACTATGTTTATGTGGTTAATGTTTAAAAAGTATAAAGTTTCTTGTATAATTAAAACTATTGTTTGGGAAAGTAGTACCCGAGAAGCTATAGAAAGATAAAGGTGACGGTATGGCAAGAGGACGAAAAGTTAATTCAAATGGCGAACGCAGCAAGCAATTACTATTAGAAAAGGCAATTGAATTATTTGCAACACATGGTTATCATCAAACGAAAATCAGTGATATTGTGAAAGCTGCAAACTTAACACAGCCAACATTTTACTTATACTTTGAAAGTAAAGATTCTTTATTTAATAGCTTAAATGCGGAGTTTAATGAAAAATTAATGACGATTTTTGATACGGAAGATGTACATACAAATGTGTCATTAAGTGATTTACAGACAAAGCTAGAGCAAGTTTTAACATTCTTTACACAACATCCACTACTAACAAAAGTAGGCTTTTTCGAAGCAATGGATGCAAAAGTAGTCAAAGCAGCATTTACGGAGCAAGTTAAAGGATATGTGGAACAATTTTCACATGTCAATGATGCAGTACTGCTGTCGGAGAGCTTAGTTGGTTCACTTGAACGTTTAACGTATACATGTTTATTAACAGGTAAATATGATGCAAAACAACTAGCCGATTCATTATTAACGATTTATTTTGCACAAGCGAAACAGCTAGCATAAATATAGATAAAAGGAGCGCGGTCTCTCAATCACGTATTGAGAAACTGCGCTCCTTTTCTATGCAATAAGCTAGCGAACGATGATCTTTTGAATTTTTCCAGGCTGTGTATCAGTTGCTTCTGTAATAAGCGCATACGTTGCTCCTGCTTTTAACGGTTCGTTAAATGTTAGGCGAGCATAACGTTTTCCTGATTTTGCAGCTGAAAATTCGAGCTTTTTATCAGTGCCAAGTTGTACAAAATGATAGCGATTTTTAGCTGTATTGGCAATTTGTTTATGCACAATGTATAAACTTGAACTATGCGCATCTTTTGTTAATGTTGGTTGAATGGCATACTGCAATTTTTCAGTTAAAGCATCAAAGTGAGCGTCTTCTAACGGCGATGTTGTCACGATATCAGGAATCACTCCTTTTTCATGAATTGTTTTTCCATTTGGTCCTGTGAAGGTTGCAATTGTTAATTTTAAATAGCTGCCGTCACTAAAGTTTAAAAACTGCTGCATCGAGCCTTTACCATATGTTTTTTGGCCATATAAAATGGCTGCTTGCTGGTCTTGAAGTGCTGCTGCGGTCATTTCAGAAGCGCTAGCGCTGTATTCATTTACTAAAAGACGGCTATTTAATGGGAATTTTCGATATGTGCCGACCGATGAATACAGTTGAGACTGATTTTTTGTGTGTAATAAGTAAGCGAGCGGACTATTCGTGAACATGCCGATAATTTTTTCGGCTGTTTCAACGTAACCGCCGCCATTATTGCGTAAATCGATAATATACGATGTAGCACCTTGTTCACGTAAGTTTGACAGTGCGCGACGCATCAATGTGTCTGCATCGTCTGAAAACGTGTAAAGCGCGATATAGCCAATCTTGCCGTATAAAAGATTTGACGATACTTTCGGTGTTTGAAATGCCTGTCGTGTAATCGTATACGTCTGCATCGCGTTGGTTGGCAGTTGCACTGTTAACGTTACAATTGTTCCTGCTGCGCCGCGTAGAATGGCGCTCATTTGTTCTTGCGTCATCGCAGTGAGCGAACGACCATCTACTTGCAAAATAATGGAGCCAGCGACTAATCCTGCTTGTGCCGCGGGGCTATGTTCAATCGTATCTGTAATATACGCACCATCTGGATGTTGTTCAAAGTAAATACCGATACCTACGGATTCAAGATCGATATCGTTAACGTATTGTTCGTATTCCATCGGCGAAAAATAAGCGGAGTAGGGGTCTAATGTTGCCATTAACTCATCGATGGTCGTTGCTTCATAAAATGCAGGACTGAGTTCATCGACATAATATTGTTCAACGAGTGAACGAACATCTTGAAGGCTAGCTGCTTGTGCTGGAATGCTGATACATACAAAACAAGTAATAAGAAGAGCGGTAAACAATTTTTTCATGAATCTACTCCTTTACGGTGACATAACAAAAGGTGCCCATCGCTGGACACCTTTATTATACATTATTTGTTTGTTACTTTTGAGATAATGTAGCCGATCATTGCACCGACGATCGCTGGGATTAACCAGCCCATCCCTTGTCCTTGAAGTGGTAAATAGCCTAAAATATTTTGATATGCTTCTACGTTAATATTGGCAGCGACTAAACCATCATTAATGCTGACAAGTAATGTGAAGAATAACGCGAACGCATATACAAGTGGCTTACCACCGTATAAATTATGTGTTAACGATAAGAAAATAATAACCATTGCAAGTGGATATAAAATCATTAAAGCCGGTAATGTAATGGCTAATAAGTTCTCTAAACCAAAGTTTGCGATCACACCACTAAATAATGAGAACACGATTAAGTACGTTTTGTATGAAATTTTTGGATACACTTTATTAAAGAATTGTGCATTTGCTGTTGCTAAACCAATAGATGTTGTTAAACATGCTAATAAAATGATAACCGATAAAATGGCTTGTCCTAATTCACCGTATAATGTTTGCGCAGCAGCTGCGATGATGGCACTACCTGTACCTGTACCTTCGATAAAGCCGATCGAATCTGTACTTGTTGCCCCGATATAGCCAAGTGAAATATACACAAATGCTAAACCAGCAGCTGCGATAATACCGGCATAAATTGTTGAAGCAACAATTTTCTTGTCATCATTTACACCGCGGTCTTTTAATGCTTGGATAATAACTAAACCGAATACAAGACCGGCAAGCATGTCCATTGTGTAATACCCTTCAATAAAGCCTTTTGTAAATGGATTTGCGATATACTCACCAGTTGATTCATTTAAGCTACCCATTGGTGAAATAAATGCTTTTACAGTAAGTAAAACGATTACGATTAATAAAGCAGGTGTTAAAATTTTGCCGACGATATCAACAAGCTTCGTCGGATTCATCGCTGCTACTAGCGTTAGTGCGAAGAATACGATTGTCATAATAATTAACGGCCATGGTGATTGTGCTGCTGATTCTGATAAGTATGGAACAACGGCAATTTCATAAGACACTGTAGCTGTACGTGGCCATGCAAATAGTGGCCCGATTGCTAAGTATACAAGCGATGTGAAAATTAAACCGAATGTTGCGTTAATACGTTGTGTAATAAATAATAGGTCGCCACCTGATTTTGCGATAGCAACAATCGCTAATAATGGTAAACCTACACCAGTTGTTAAGAAGCCGAGTAACGCCCACACGATTTCTTCTCCGGATTTTTGCCCTAGCTCTGGTGGGAAAATAATATTACCTGCACCAAGGAATAGAGCGAATAACATTAAACCAATTGCTAAATTATCCTGCATAAACTTTTTCATTGTATTATAAACTCCTTATTTTTCAAAAAGCGTCAATTTTCAAATAATTTAAAGTATAAAAAAAATTATACTACATTGTCAATTATTCAAAAACTGCAATAAATCAAGACAAGCTATAACATAGTATATTTTCAGAAAAAATGCAATGTAAAAAAAGTTAAATGAGCACAAAGAACTATCATGTTTTTCTAGGTAGCTGGTAGTAATATATTATATTGGAATATTTTATAAATGTAATAGCTGCTACATATTTTTTATTGAGGCAGTCATTATAGAAGAATAGCAAAATGCACAGTAATTTCTTATATAATGTTATGTTAGTGTATATAAAATGCAGAAAATTCAGTTTTATTTAGTCGGAGATAAGTAGTTAGTGTAGTGGAATAAATATTTTCGTAATTGAATTGTCATACAATTGTAATGTTACCGCCGATGCTTTCATGCTAATCTGTAAACAGCTTTAACAGAAAATTCATAATCAAACAGATAACGACTAACAAATAAAAAATCAAACATATATATACAATTTATACATACATGGAGGAATACGATTAATGAACTATCGCAAACATGCATCTAAAATCATCATTGCTTCTATTACAGCCGGTGCAATTTTTATGACGCCATTTGGAGAAGCAAACCAAGCAAGTGCTTCATCGGGGAGTGCAGTTGTACAGCAAGCGAATAAATTAAAAGGCGTTAAATATCGTTACGGCGGCACAACAACAAGCGGCTTTGACTGTTCTGGATTCGTACAATACGCATTTAAAAAAGCAGGGAAGAGCTTACCACGTACAACATCTGGCATGTATCGTACAGGTAAATCGGTTTCTTATTCATCATTACGTGCAGGAGATTTAGTGTTCTTTAATACATCTGGTCGCGGTGTATCACATGTAGGCATTTATGTAGGGAACGGCAACTTCATTCACTCGTCATCAAGTAAAGGTGTTTCTGTTGCAAAAGTAAAAGGTCCATATTGGGGCGCGCGTTATATTGGCGCAAAACGTGTTCTTTAATGATATACAAAAAGCTACCGGGCGAATTGTCCGGTAGCTTTTTTTTGTTTTATTGTTGTGGTACACGAGCCGTCCAGCGTGTGAAATCTGCTGTATGTAACTCATGTGTTAATGTGCTTGGGAACATAAATGTCCATGGTTTTGATGTGTTAGCACGTACAACTAATACAGGGTCTAACTTAAATGTACCACTTGCAACGACACGTGCATGAGCATCAACGATTTCTAATGGCAATTGCTCTAAATTAATATCGCGGTCGTTTCCGTTACGAATTAATAACGTAATTTGCAGGTTGCCGTTGTCCATAACGTGTTGTTGAATGCCTGTGAAGTTGACTTCTTTATCACGTAATTTTGGTAATGACGATACGACACGACGTAGTTCTTCTTTTTGTGCGTCGTTTAATTGTTTTTCCCATTGTGTATCTAAATCTAATTGATGCCCACGTAATGACACAATATTGAAGGCAATTTTCCAACCTTCAGCTGGTACTGCATCTGTTAATAATGAATCCTTTTTAAATGTGAATACCCACGGACGGGCACTTTCAGCAGGAATGACACCAAGCTGTGCAAAATCAAAGCTTTGCTTAGCAATTACTTTGCCATCAACATCTGTTAAAAATAGCGCGATTTCTTTTAATGAAACAGGTTGGCTTAATGAAGAACGGAAAAATGCTTTTACGTTCCAGTCGCCAGTCGCTGCATCTTCTTCAATATTAATCGCCGCCAGTGATAATTGATTTGGTTTTAATGGCTCTAGCTCATTGGCTAAAAAGTTAAAGACATACTTTTGCTCTTGTGGCACATTCCAGTCTGGGTGGAATGACAGTTTTGTATGGATAGCTTGCGCTTGTGCAGCTGTCTCTTTTTTTGATGCACCTAGTAACTCTTTTGAATCGATAGCACTATCTTTACCGACCTTGTCTGACTTTTTAAAGAATGAAAATAAACCCATTATTGTAATTCCTCCTGACGTTCTCTCAGTAGTTTAACGAAGTTAATAACTTCCTTCACAACTGAGCGACGTAATTCTTGATAGTTTTTACCGAATAATTCTAAACCTTCACGCTGATAAATTCGCATCGGGTCTTCTTGTTGGTAGTGACGTAAGCCGATACCTTCTTTTAAATGAGACATCGCTTCTAAATGTTTTACCCACATGCTGTCTAAACGCATTAACATAACTTGTGGAATTAATTCACGTACTTGTTCATTTTCATTAAATGCCTGTAAAAACGTTTTTAACTCGTCAACAGCGGGTTGTACATTTTCAAATAATGTTTTCACATTTTGAGCATCGCGGTCAACAGCAACTGGTGATAATGTTAATGAGTTAATTGTCTCATCCATAACATCAAATTGCCATTCATGTGGCATTGCTTCATCTGGCGCATGTTCACGGATGGCGAAATCGATTGTTTCATCGAGCATTTGTAGCAGTTGCTCCATCGTTGCATCGCCGCCGATAATTTTATTACGTAGACCGTAAATAACACCACGTTGGTCATTGATAACATCATCTAATTTTAAGTTATATTCGCGCATACCTTGTTGTGCACCTTCCACGATACGTTGTGTACGGCTCACAAGTTCATGCACATCTTTGTGCGTAATCATGCCTTGCGCATTTTTTGTCATTTTCTTTTTAAACTTTTCAACATCGTCTTTTGCAAAACGACGGAACATGTCATCTTCAAGTGACAACACAAATACACTACCACCTGGATCACCTTGACGGCCAGAGCGTCCACGTAATTGGTTATCGACACGGCGACTTTCATGCTTTTCTGTGCCGACAACGAATAAACCACCAAGTTCACGCACACCTTCGCCTGGTACGATATCTGTACCGCGACCTGCCATATTCGTTGCGACTGTAATACGCTTACGTTGACCTGCTTCTGAAATGAGTTCAACTTCTTGTTCAACCGTTTTGGCATTTAATAGTTGGAACGTAAGCCCAGCATCTTTTAATGCGCTAGCAACAGCTTCGGATTGTAAAATAGACGTTGTACCAACCAGTACGGGTTGACCTGTCATATGGCGCTCTTTTACAAGGTTTGCGACATATTGATATTTTTCTTCTTTATACTCGAAAATAATATCTTGTTGGTCGATACGTTGACGTGGTCGGTTCGTTGGAATTTGAATAACCGACATGCCATACACTTCGTTAATTTCTTTTTCCTGTGTTTTAGCTGTACCTGTCATACCAGAAAGAAGAGGGTACATACGGAAGTAGTTTTGAATCGTTACTTGCGCCTGTGCCTTGTTTTCCTCGGTAATTGTGACACCTTCTTTTGCTTCGATTGCTTGGTGTAAGCCATCTGATAATGAGCGACCTTCCATAATACGTCCCGTGAACATATCAACAAGCTGAATTTTATCGTCTTTCACGATATAATCGACGTCACGGTCAAACATTACGTGTGCACGTACTGCTTGAATCATATAATGGTAAAGTGTTTGGTGCTCTAAGTCATAAAGATTGTCAATGCCAAACGCAGCCTCTACTTTTTCAATCCCTTGGTCTGTTAACGATGTCGCTTTCGTCTCTTCATCAAATTCGTAATCTTCTTCGACTTTAAAGCGCTTCGCAACCATCGCTGCAATCCGATGTAGCTCTTCATTTGCCATCATTTTTCCGGCAACGATTAATGGTGTTTTTGCTTCGTCAATTAAGACAGAATCGACTTCATCAATAATGGCAAAGTGGTACGGGCGCTGTACGCGGTCCGCAATGCTATGCACCATATTGTCACGTAAATAGTCGAAACCAAATTCAGTACCGACGCCATATGTAATGTCCGCAGCGTAAGCATCGCGTTTTTGCATTGGCTCCATCATTGGAATGTTCAAACCGACTGTTAAACCTAAGAAGCGGTGAATTTGGCCGATTTGGTCATAGTCACGTTTTGCTAAATAGTCATTTACGGTAATGACATGAACACCTTTACCTTCTAATGCACGTACATACGATGGTAAAGAGGCAACTAATGTTTTCCCTTCGCCGGTTGGCATTTCAGCAATATTACCTTCTGTTAATACTAAGCCACCGATTAATTGCACATCAAAGTGACGCATGTTTAACACGCGCTTCGATGCTTCACGTACAACGGCAAACGCGTCTGGAATAATCGCTTTAATATCTTCACCTTGTTCAAGACGATTTTTAAATGTCATCGTCATCTCACGCAGCTCGCTATCGGTCATTGGCGCGTAGGTCGTTTCTAATTGGTTGATTTGCTCGACCAATTTATAGTAGCGTTTTAACTCACGCTTGCTTGTTTGCTCTTTATTTCGTTTAAATAGTGAGAACATCGTTTCGATTCGCTCCTTCTGTCAGCTTAGAAATGCGCTAAGCATCGTCTAATTTTATCAAATTGTTATGTGTTTTACTACCAAACATATAATCTGATTCGTTTAATTGTAAGCAATATAGGGGATACATAGTGTAAAAGTTTTAATGGAATATGCAACCAAGTAGAGAAATTTGCGTCATTATCTATAATTAGTGTATTTTCAAAAACGTTCATGGTATACTTACCGTTGAATAAATGTGAACAAAAAGTTGAGGAGGTTTGACGTGATTTACGTGTCTCTTGTCGTAGCTTTCGTTGCGGCTATTTTATTGACTCCGCTTGTGAAAAAGTTAGCAATAAAAATCGGTGCTGTAGATGCTCCAAATCATCGTAAAGTACATGCGCGTATTATGCCGCGCCTAGGTGGTTTAGCAATTTATTTTGCCTTTTTAATTGGATATATATTTTTAAAAGTAACAACAGGGTTTCAAACAGAATATGGTACAGCGATTTTAATCGCTGCAACAATTATCGTCATTACAGGCGTTGTTGATGATATGCGTGAAATTTCAGCAAAGGCAAAAATGCTTGGGCAATTTATCGCAGCACTTATTGTTGTATTTGTAGGTGGTATTCAAATTGAAGTGATTAACTTACCGTTTGGTGGGACGATTGACTTCGGTATTTTAGGGATTCCTTTAACAATTCTTTGGATTGTCGGCATTACAAATGCCATTAATTTAATTGATGGTTTAGATGGTTTAGCAGCAGGTGTTTCTACAATCGCATGTATCACATTAGCTGTGATGGCGATGATTATGGGGAACGGTTTCGTTATCGCAATGGCATCGATTTTAGCGGCTGCATCATTAGGCTTCTTAGTATTTAACTTCCACCCAGCGAAAATTTTCATGGGGGATACAGGTGCATTATTTTTAGGATTTATGATTTCAGTTATTGCATTACTAGGCTTTAAAAATGTAACGATTATTTCATTCATTATCCCAATCATTATGTTAGGTGTGCCAATCTCAGATACATTCTTTGCGATTGTCCGTCGTTTACGTACAGGGAAGAAATGGTCAGATCCAGATAAATCACACTTACACCATTGTTTATTAAATAAAGGCTTCACACATCGTCAAACGGTATTAATCATTTACGGTATTGCGGCGATGTTCGGTTTAGCGGCTATTATTTTCTCAATGGCGAAATTATGGGGCGCATTAATTTTAATTGCCGTTATTTTAATTGCAATTGAACTACTTGTAGAGGCAATCGGTCTTGCAGGGAAAAACTACAGCCCATTACTTAATTTAATGAAAACCTTTAAATAGGTGAACGAGCCCTTAGCGAACATTGCTAAGGGCTTTTGTGTAGTTAAAGGTCACTATTTTCGACCGATAATGGACGTGTCTACACTCCAAGTCCATCACGACCAAGATGTGAATGCAAGTATGAATCCCCACTTCAAGCGAGTATCTATGTAGATAATAATGGTGGGCAAACACCGACATCGAGTAGTTGGGAATATTTCCGTACATTTTTTGAACAACAAATTGCACAGCACCCTACTATACAGGTATATAACACATCTGTATGTGGTGCGAAAATTAAAGGCGCACCGTTACTTCAAGGGCAAAATATTTCGTATTCCTTTTCATCACATGATTATGAGAAAATAATACAAAAAGCGTTCGGACAATGATATCCGAACGCTTTTTGTTATTCGTTAAAATTTTGGAACTGCTCTGAAAAGCTTCCATTTTGAATGTCTTCATCAGATGTTGAAAAATCGTGATTTTCAAGCAGCTCATCTGTTAGTGGGGTAATGTCTAGTTGTTCCTGTAACAGCGCTTTTGTTTCTTCGACAGATGCATCATCTAATTTGTAATAGTAAACACCTGTTGACATATCATCATAGCCTACTAAATTAATATTTTCGATATTGGGTGAGCCATCTGATAAATAGCTAAATAATGACTTCATTTCTTCAAATGTCATATTTGTGCGCATATTATCGCCAAGTGCTTCAATAACATCGGTATATTTCGTAATAGATGTAACAGACGTTCCTTTTTGAATAATAGCTTTTAATACTTCTTGTTGGCGTTTACCGCGTTCAATATCGCTATCTACTTTACGTGTACGTACTAATGCAAGAGCTTCTTCACCTGTAAGTAAGTGTCGACCTTCTGTTAATTGAATCGCATTATTGTCAAACTCGTCTTTTTCTAAAATGTCGTATGGTACATCGGCAACAATACCGCCAAGTGCGTTGACGACATCAATAAATGCGTTAAAATTCATTTTTACATAATAATCGACAGGAATTTCAAATAAATTTTCAACCGTTTCAACCGTTGCAATTGTGTTGCCATAAGCATGTGCATGTGTAATTTTGTCGCGATATTCGACGTACGGAATATACACATACGAGTCACGTGGAATACTTAACAATTTGATTGATTTGTCTTTGTTATTTAGCGTCGCTAAAATCAATGCATCCGAACGTGAATTTCCATCACCTTGGCTACGTTGAAGACTATCATCCACACCGATAAATAAAATGGAAATATTATCAGTAAGAGGCTCTACTTTTTCCTCGCGCAGTCCTGAAACCTCTCGTTCGTCCAGTGCTTCAAACGCGACGTCAGCGGCGGTCTCTGCTTGCTTCGATAAGTATACGCCGTACGCAGTCGCAGATAGCAGTAACGAAGCGACCAATAAAGCACATACTTTCAACAGCAGACCCACTGTAGAGTTCTTTTTTGTATTTTTACTCATAGGTTACTAGCTCTCCTTTTAGTTGAATGATAGAAATTCAACAAAATTTGCTCTGTTACACATTATAACGTGCAACAATATTAACGTAAATGTTAAACCATTTTATTGACGTACAAATTCAATGAATTGTTGCAGTTCTGTTTCAATTTTTGCTTGTCCATTTGTTAGCTCGGTCATCCAGTTAATGAACGTATCGACATCATTTTTAGGTACAAAGACAAAAATGTCCACGCCTTCTAAATAGTCAATGCGTTCTAGTGTGTAGTTAGAAGAACGTACTTCATTTTCTACTTTCCCAAGCCATGTATAGTCAACCGTTACTTTCATTAAGTGATGTAATTTACGTTCGACAACTTGAGCTGCCGTGATCCCTTCTGTCGTTGCTTTTCCATAAGCGCGAATTAATCCGCCGCCACCAAGTTTAATACCACCGAAATAACGGGTAACAACTACTACGGTGTCTTTTAGCCCTTGTTTCTTTAAGACTTCAAGCATAGGGACACCAGCTGTACCACTCGGCTCTCCATCATCGTTTGCTTTTTGGATATTATCATGCTCACCAATCAAGTAACATGAGCAATTGTGCGTAGCTTGTGGATGTATTTTTTTGATATGCTCAATAAATTGTAATGCTTCTTCCTCAGTTTCAGCACGATTTACATAGGTAAGAAATCGAGATTTGGAGATAATGATTTCACTTTCTCCGTAATCTTTCACTGTTAAGTAATCTTGTCGCATAGTTGTTCTCCTTTTTTAAATACCCGAATTTATATGGGAAATAAGATTATATTTTTTTTAATAAATGTTATAATAAAAGTACTAGGATATGTCCATGTAGTAACTCGTAAAATTGTACGAGGAGGAACTGAGGTTGTGCAAATGTTTTTAAATAATCCTATAGATATTACAGCAATTGACCAAATTTTTAATCGCATGCTCGAAACGATTACAAGTTCAAAAGATGATATTTTTATTATTAGCGAGCAAAGTAGACGTAGCTTTGATGAAATGCGCAAAGAATTAGAGTATATTCGTGCACAACTCTCTCAAATTATAACAGAAAGTGACGTTTTAGAGAGAAGAACGCAACTTGCGCGCCAAAGACTCGTCACTGTAAGTAAGGCGTTTGATCAATTTTCAGAAGAGCAGATTCGTGAAGCTTATGAAAGCGCGAATGATTTGCAAGTGCAATTGTCAATTAACCAAGCAACTGAAAAGCAGTTACGCGAGCGTCGAGATGATTTAGAACGACGTTTACGAGCGTTGGAGGAAACAATTGAACGCGCAGAGCATATCGTTAATCAAGTAAATGTTGTGATTAACTATTTGACGGCAGATTTGAAAAATGTGGCGCCTGCACTCGAAAATGCAAAAATGAAGCATGAGTTTAGCATTCAAATTATTGAGGCACAAGAAGAAGAGCGTAAACGTTTGTCGAGAGAAATTCATGATGGACCGGCACAAATGTTGGCAAATGTATTAATGCGCACAGATTTAATTGAACGTACATACCGTGAAAAAGGAATTGATCGCGCGCTAGAGGAAATTGCGAGCTTAAAAGTAAATGTGCGTAATGCGCTCCATGAAGTTCGTCGCATTATTTATGATTTACGACCAATGGCACTCGATGACCTAGGAATTGTACCAACATTACGTAAATATTTGTCCACTGTCGAAGAATATAATCCCGGCATACGTATCAATTTTGTTTCAAATGGGGCCGAAAGACGCATCCCAAGTAACTATGAGGTTTCAATATTTCGTTTAGTTCAAGAATGTGTTACAAATTCGGTTAAACATGGCAAGACGCATGAAGTTTGGGTTAAAATAGAGTGGCTTAAGTCAGCTGTGAATATAGTCGTTAAGGATAATGGCGTAGGCTTTGACCGAAATATTGTAAAAGAGAAATCATTTGGGTTAATTGGCATGCGAGAGCGGGTAGATTTATTAAAGGGGAGCATGCAAGTAGAAAGCGAACCGAATAAAGGGACAATAATGCTATTTAAAATTCCGTTAGCGATTTAAGACGCAGATGTCTTAATTAAGATAATCGATTTATTGAGAAGAATCCAGGGGGTAACTATATTATGACGAAAATTATTATTATTGATGATCACCAACTATTCCGCGAAGGCGTAAAGCGTATTTTAGATTTTGAAGATACATTTGACGTAGTGGCTGAAGGTGATGACGGGACTGAAGTTATCCGTTTATATGAAGAAAATACACCAGATGTTGTCTTAATGGACATTAATATGCCAGGGAAAAATGGCGTAGAAGCAACAGCTGATTTATTAGTAGAATATCCTGATGCAAAAGTAATTATGCTTTCAATTCATGATGATGAAACATATGTAACACACGCACTAAAATCAGGTGCTTTAGGCTATATGTTAAAAGAAATGGATGCAGATGAAATTGTAGAGGCGATTAAAGTTGTGGCATTAGGTGGTTCTTACTTACATCCAAAAGTAACGAAAAACTTAGTAGCGGAATTCCGCCGTTTATCTGAGCATGAAAATAAAGGTTCATTCCACCAAACAGAAATTCGCCGTCCATTCCACTTATTAACGAAGCGTGAGTGTGAAGTGCTTCAGTTATTAACAGATGGTCAATCAAACCGTACAATCGGTGAAACATTATACATTTCTGAAAAAACGGTGAAAAACCATGTATCAAGTATTTTACAAAAAATGAACGTAAATGACCGTACACAAGCGGTTGTAACAGCGATTAAAAATGGCTGGGTAGAAGTTCGTTAATCAAACTTTTTATTTTGACATAGAGCGAAATATAGCGCTGTGCTGTTTTATAAGAAGAATGCGTTATGCAATATAAACTAACATGGCTGGTCCGCTATGTGTAGTAGCACTAAGTACACGAAACCCCTTTGACGGTTCATACTGTCAAAGGGGTTTTTTTATTTGTCGGAGCCATCTATTCACTTTGCGCCCCACTTTTACTGAAAACATCAAAATGATGCAACTTTCATGTAAGTAGCTCGTCTAGTTAATGGATAGCGCATATTTGGAAATGATATGCTACAATATGGGCGCAGAAGGGGGAGCTTAGTGATGAAACGATGGGTCTTTTTAGTCGTTTGTACGTTATTTTTAGGAGCGTGTGGTGCAGAAGAACAAGCAGCTACACAACAGCCAGATGAAATTTTAAACGAAAAGACGATTAGCTATGAACTCGCTGGAGATACAGTTACTGAAGCAGACGAAGTGCCAACGAAAGAGAAAACAGCATTGATTGATGCTTTTAACGAATATATTAATGCCTTTAACGCCGCTGATTTAGAGCGTTATATGGCGACGATTTCAAAAAATCCAGAGGGCTTCGATTATGAAGAAGACCGTCAAGCGGCTGCCGAGGTATTTGCTTCGTATAAAGTAGTTCGCGAAGCGCAAGATATTACGGTCATTGAATATGACGGACATACGGCGCAAGTGTTTGCGAATTTAATCATCGATATGGAAGATAATGCTTCAGGTACAGAGTTATCAAGCAGTGGTCGTCAAGTAACGGTGTTTGCGAATGAAGAAGACGGTTGGAAAGTGACGAGCGTGTACTTTATTGGAAATGAAGCACAACAAGTTGGAGATGCTCAATAATGAGCATCTTTTTATTTTAGCTAGCTTTTCTATGCTGAACATAGAATTCTATCGTTAAATCATGTACAATGGAAGCTATTAATATGTGAGGTGAACTGAATGCGAACGGCAATCGTAACAGATAGTACAGCCTATTTAACGCAAGAAGAATTACAGCAGTACGGGATACATAGTGTGCCACTAACAGTGAATATTGAAGGTCAGTTATACGATGAAGGAATCGATTTATCTTATACAGAGTTTTATGACAAAGTGCGTGGAGCAAAAGAGTTCCCAAAAACAACACAACCACCAATTGGCAAGTTTGTGGAGTTATTTGAAACATTAGCAAAAGACTATGATGCGGTGATTACGATTCACTTATCAAGTGGTATTAGTGGTACGTATGAAGGCGCATTACAAGCTGGTCAAATGGTCGAAGGAATCGATGTGCATGGTTTTGATACGGAAGCTGCAGCGGCACTACAAGGTTTCTTTGTGTTACGCGCAGCTGAGCTAGCGCAGCAAGGCAAATCACCAGAAGAAATTTTAGTGGCGCTTGAAGAATTACGTGAATCATCACATGCGTATATTATTGTAGATGATTTAGGGCATTTACAACGTGGCGGTCGTTTATCAGTAGCTTCAGCGTTAATTGGTGGTTTACTACAAGTAAAACCAATTTTGCATTTCATGGATAAAAAAATCGCACCGTACGAAAAAGTACGTACACGTAAAAAAGCATTAAAGCGTGTTGAAGAGCTACTTGCGATTGAAGTTGAAAAATACAACACGATGAATGTAGCCATTATTCATGCAAATTGTGAGCAAGAGGCGCAAGGTATTATGGAAGGTTTACAGCAACAATATCCACACGTAAACTTTAAATTAAGTTACTTCGGTCCAGTCATTGGTACGCACTTAGGTGAAGGGTCAATTGCATTCGGCTGGTGTAAAGCATAAGTAGATAGCTCAAAACGGTTGCTTTGCGCAGCCGTTTTTTTTGTGTGCAAAATTTTTAATTTTACGCATTTTGTTTCGGTGAAGTAAAAATTATATACGATAGCTTAAAAAGGAGTTTTCGTATGCATTTTTTAGAAGGCCGTATTGTTGATACATGTGTGTATGAGCACGAAGCGTGGTTTCAAGAAGCGGTAGCAAAAAAGTTTCTTGTGTACAAAGCCGGGATTATCGATGGACAATGTCAACGATGCCGCAATACAAACCTCTCGTTTTTTTACACGTTTCATTGTGCGGTGTGTGAAGATGTATGTACATATTGCCGTAAATGTATCCGCCTCGGTCGAGTGAGTAGTTGCACACAGCTCGTTACATGGAATGGACCGCCTTACACACGCGCAATAGCGCATCACTATAACTTTCATGGTCAGTTAACAGCGGCACAACAACATGCCGCTGAACAAATTATAGATAGTTTAGAGCAAAAGCGTGGACATTTATTGCACGCGGTCTGTGGTGCTGGGAAAACAGAAATTTTGTTTCAGCCCATTGTCGCAGCCTTAAAAAAGGGTCTACGTGTATGTGTAGCAACACCGCGCACGGATGTCGTATTAGAGCTGTTTCCACGTTTTCAACAAGCTTTTTCGCAAACGTCGATACAAGCATTGTATGGTGGTGCTACGGTCGAGCCAATATTTGCACAGCTTATTATTGCGACAACGCATCAGCTACTGCGTTTTGAAGACGCATTTGATGTAATGATTGTCGATGAAGCCGATGCTTTCCCGTATACGTATGACGACATGCTGCAGCAAGCAGTGCATAAAGCGAAAACGCCAGATGCACCTATTTTATTTGTCACCGCCACACCGACAAAGCCGTTGCTAAAACAAATGAAAAAAGAGCAGTGGGGCTACTCATTTTTGCCGAGGCGTTATCATGGGTATGCTTTACCAGTACCAACAATGCGAGCGTTACGGCGTGCTGCAAAACAGATTCGGTCAGGGAAAATACCTTCAAAATTAAAAGGGTGGATTGAAGAAAGATTGGCACAGCAACAACCTTTTTTACTATTTGTACCGACTGTGGAACTCGTCAAACAGCTTGTGCCTTTATTACAACAACTAGATGAACAAATTGACGGTGTTTATGCAGAAGATGAGGCGCGCAAAGAAAAGGTGTTAGCTTTACGGGCACAGCAATTAAAAGGACTTGTGACAACGACAATTTTAGAGCGCGGCATTACGATTACGAATGTTCAAGTAGCGGTCATATGTGCCGACGATGCCATATTTGATGCAGGTGCACTTATTCAAATCAGTGGACGTGTTGGGCGACATCAAGCGTACCCAACAGGTGATATCGTCCTTTTTTATGACGCGATAACGTTGGCGATGGACGAAGCGATTCGTGAAATCAAGCGTTTAAATGAGGTGCGTGTATGAGGTGTTATTTATGTGAACGTGTATTTTTACCACAGCCGACATGGTCACAATTATTTACGACACGGTATGAAGCGGTTATTTGCGAGCGGTGTAATGAGCAGTTTGAGCGAATTGACGGGGGAAAAGCATTGTTTGCGTATAATGCGACGATGAAAGATTACTTACATCGCTATAAATTTTTAAAAGATGTAGCATTAGCGCAAGTGTTTCGGCAAGACATTCATCATGCGCTTCGTCACCGACAAGAGATAATTGTACCTGTACCGTTACATAAAAATCGCCTGCAAGAAAGAACGTTTTCACATGTTCACGAATTGCTAGAGCAAGCCGATATAATGTATACAAATATGCTAATGAAATGCGTGGACGACCGACAATCACAAAAAACGTTACAGCAACGCCAGGCAGACACAAAGCGTTTTGATTTATTGCCTCATGTGCCAATTGTAAATAAGCGCATCGTGATTTTTGATGATATTTTTACGACAGGCGCAACGATATTTAGTATTCAACAGCTTTTATATGAGCATGGTGCTTCACATGTTGACTATATCACGTTAATTCAAGCATAAAGGGATTTTGAAGGAGGAATAGCTATGGCAGAGGTGCGTAATTGTAGCGCATGTAATACATTATTTAACTATACGGGAATTCGAGATATTTGCCAGAAATGTGCAGCAGTAGAAGAAGAGCAATATCAAATGGTTTATCGTTTTTTACGCAAACGTGAAAATCGTGCGGCAACGGTTGAGCGAATTTGTGAAGCAACAGGGGTTAGTGCATCGCTTCTTTATAAATGGGTACGTAAAAATCGTTTACAGCAAGCCATGTTTCCAAATCTAGGTTATCCATGTGACCAATGTGGACATTTAACGTACGGTGCAAAGCTATGTGAAAATTGTAGTGATACACTGAAAAAAGAAATTAAACATTTAGAAGCGGCTGAAGAATTCCGCACAAGTGTAAAAAAATCAGAAAATGGTACTTACTTAGCACAGCGACCGAATAAATAATAACGGAGTAGGTGAGCTATGCTAAGTTCACCTACTTTTAGTTTCAAAGATATACATTATTTCAATAATTTAAATAGTAACTAGTCCTTAAGGTATCTATTTGAAAAGGAGTATTTTCCTTTTAAGGCGATTTTGTGAATTGTTGGCTTAATATTTTGTTAAACACACCGACATAATGGGTAGCAGTACGTAGTAGGAGGGGTCATTATGAAAATTAACCATATTAATTTGAACGGGGTACATGCATACCGTCAACAAGCACAACAAACAAAATCACCAGCATCAGTGAAAGCATTTAAAGATACATTAGAAATTTCAAAAGCGGCACAAACAGCACAGCAAATTCAAACGACACCGACGTATGAAACGGCGCGTGCTGAGAAGTTAGCGAGCTTAAAAGAGCGCGTTGAAAACGGTACGTATGAAGTCGATGCGAAAAAAGTCGCAACGGATATGTTGAAATACTACCGCCTGTAATGTAGCGGGAAAGGACCGATTTATGAGCGTATCACATATTTTAACAACATTAAGTAAATTAGAGCGCTTGCACCGTAGTTTACTCGACTTATCGATGAAAAAAACCGATATTATTAAAGAAAATAATATGGCAAAACTCGATGAAACATTGAAGAACGAGCAAGCGCATGTTGCAGCGATTGAACGATTGGAACAACAGCGTCTAGTAGAGGTAACGGATTACCTACGTGCACAAGGATGTGCGCCTACTGAGGCACCGACTGTAAGCCAATTAATTGAAGTTGCAAAAGGTGAAGAACAAGCGCAATTACGCGCTGTGCGTGAGCGTTTAACAACGATTATTGCCGAGTTAAAGCAACGTAATGATTTAAATCAAAAAATGATTTTCCAATCACTACAGTTTGTGAATATTACACTCGATTTATTACAGCCACGTCCTGAGCAAATGAACTATGGCAACACAGCAAATGGACGAGTAGCGCAACCAATGAAAAAAAGCTATTTTGAATCTCAAGCTTAGGAGGAGCATATATGCGCTCAACTTTTATGGGGCTAGAAGCAAGTAAGCGAGGCCTCTTTACACAACAATCAGCACTGTACACAACAGGGCACAATATTTCAAATGCCAATACGGAAGGATATTCTCGTCAACGCGTCAATATGCAGACGACATTACCATATCCAGGTGTTGGTTTAAATAGTCCAAAGACGGCTGGTTATATCGGCACAGGCGTTGAAGCAACATCTGTACAACGTTACCGTGACCAATTTGTTGACCGTCAATTCCGCCAAGAGGAAAATAAGCTTGGATATTGGACAAACCAAGTGCAAAACTTAACACAAATGGAAGATATTTTATCAGAGCCATCAGAGTATGGCTTAGGACAAGCATTTTCCGAATTTTGGTCATCGATTCAAGATGTCAGCACAAACCCAGAAGATGCAGCGGCGCGTAAAGTGGCCGTACAAAAAGCGCAACATATTGCAGATTCATTCCAATATATTGATAAACAATTAAAAATGGTGCAATCCAATATCGGAAATGAGCTAAATGTTTCAACAGCAGAAATTAACTCATTATTAAAGCAAATTGCAGAGATTAACCGTCAAGTACAAGCATCAGAGCCAAATGGTTATGTACCGAATGATTTATATGATGCACGTGATGTGTTAATTGACCGATTAAATGAATTTGTACCCGTAGCGTTTGACCGTGTCCCTTCAGGTGGCAATGCACTTGATGTTGCAGAAGGCTCATATACGGTATATTACACAACAGCTACAGGTGAACGTGTAGATTTAATTGATGGACGTAATTATACGCAGCTTAATTTAATCGGGAATACGGGCGAGACAGTAAACGGCGATAATTTAAATAACTTATTTTCAGAGTTTACGTATACGGAGTTAGCCGACTATGAAACACATTATCGTGCTGCACAAGATGGTATTGATATGATTGTTGAAGGCTCTTTAGTATATGAAGATTTTACAGGATTTAAAGGGAGCATCATTTCGATGATTGACTCATTTGGTCATACAAATATTAATGGTGAACCGGTTGGCTACTATCCAAATATGTTAGCCAAATTAGATACATTAGCGAATGTATTTGCGACAACATTTAACGAAGTACACCAACAAGGTTATGCGTTAAAAGATAATACATCAACAACAGGCTTATCGATGTTTGAGTCATCTGTTGAAAATACGCCAATTTCAGCGAGCAATATTAAAGTTATTGATGAAATGATGACGGATACATCGCTATTTGCGGCGTCATCAAAGCAAGGTGAAGAAGGAAATGGTAACTGGGCATTAACGTTATCAAACCTACAATTTAAAGCATTAACAGGTGAAGCTCAAGTTGGCGCAGATGGTACAAACGTCATAATGACAAGTGATTTAGACGGCGCAACATTTGAAAGCTTTTACCAAAGCATGATTGGGCAATTAGCGGTTGATACACGTGAAGCTGACACAGTACGCTTTAACTCAGAAACATTAAAATTAACAATTTCAAATAACCGTGCGTCAATGAGTTCGGTATCATTAGATGAAGAAATGACGAATATGATTACATTCCAACAAGCGTACAACGCCAATGCACGTATGTTAACGGCGATTGATGAAATGCTTGATAAAATTATTAACGGCTTAGGACGCGTAGGTTTATAACAAAGCTTACATAAACATATAACAATGGATTAACGGAAAGAAGGGTACAACATGCGTGTTACACAATCGATGTTAAACTCAAATATGCTGCGTAACTTAAACACAAGTTACAATAGCATGAGTAACTTACAAGAACAAATTCAATCAGGACGTAAATTTGTTCGCGCATCCGATGACCCAGTGGCAGCTATTAAAGGCATGGGCTATCGCTCAGATTTAAATAAAATTACACAATTTGAACGCAATATTGGCGAAGTACAAACGTGGGTAGATACAACGGATGCAACATTTGGTGAAGTGGGCGATGCCGTCAACCGTTTACGTGAGTTATTCGTACAAGCAGCAAACGATTCAAACACTGCCGATGATCGTCAAAAAATCGGTGTGGAAATTGGACAAATCCAAGAGCAAATTCGCGACATGGCGAATACACAAGTAGCTGGGAAATATATTTTCTCTGGCACAAATACACAAAAACCATTATTTGCAGCAGATGAAACGGGGAACCGCGTGTTAAACTCAGAGATTATTGCACCAAATGGTAAGGTGAATATGGAAGTGTTTGATGGCATTACGTTAGATGTCAACACACCAGGCTATGAACTATTTAAATCAATTGACGAAACATTAACAAAAGGTCTAGAAGCGATTAATAGCAATGACCAATCAGCCATCAGTGCGATGTTAGGTGATGGTGTAGGCGACCCAGCAAACCCAAGTAACTTATCATCAATTCAATCAGCATTATTAGTAACGCGCGCAGAAGTTGGGGCGAAGCAAAATCGTGTCGATATGATGGAAAGTCGTTTATCAGGCTTAAGCATTAATACGACAAAACAAATGTCATTAAATGAAGACACAGATTATGCAAAGGCAATTTCAGATATGACGGTAGCAGAGTCGATTCATTCTGCCGCATTATCAGTTGGTGCCAAAATTATGCAGCAAACTTTAGTTGATTTTATCCGATAAACTAAATAGAACAGTACAAGCGTTTGAGCATTTTGTTCAAACGCTTTTCTAATAGCGAAAAGGGAGTGTGCAAATGGCGATTCCACAAATTCAATTAACGATACGTGATATTCAAATGGATTACAGCATCCGTGCTCCGCAAATTGATATTTCGCAGCGACAAGCAGAGTTGCATATCGAACAGCCCGCTGCGATTATTGATATTACGGCTAAACAAGGGACGCTACATATTGACCAATCACAAGCGTTTGCAGAAGCGGGCTTAAAACCAATTAGCCAAATGATTTCTGACTATGCGAGTAAGGGTAAGCAAGCTGCGCTTGCATCCATTGCACGCAATGTGCAAGAAGGTGAACAATTACAAACGGGTGCAGGAAAAGGCCAACGTGCAGCAATAATTCAATCAATTGCTGCACAAAACACAAAGGTCGGTCCACCACAAAAATCAAATATTACCTTTATTCCGTCACCAGGTGCCGTGAAAATAAACTATACACCTGGCGAATTTAATATTGATATTCAAGCACAACAGCCAAAAATTGATGTCCAAACATTTGCACCACAAATTGATTTAACATATGGCGCTGTAACCGGCACAATGACGCAACGCCCATCTGTTGAAGTACAGGTATAAAAAGGAGAACAAAGCATGAAGATACAAACGAAATTTTTAGGTGAAATAACGATTACACAAGATGATATTTTTACATTTGAAGCGGGCATCCCTGGCTTTAGCGACGCGAAACAATTTGTGTTGTTACCGATTGAATCGGACATTACGCTTGCGACATTACAATGTGTAACCAATCCAGCAATCGGCTTTATTGTAGCGTACCCATTTGCCTTTAAAACAGACTACGCATTCGATTTAGCCGATAATGATAAAGAGGAGCTACAATTAGAAGTAGAAGAAGACGCACTTGTTTATAGCATCATTACGCTTAAAGAAACATTTGAATCATCTACAATGAATTTACTTGCGCCAATTGTGCTCAATAAACAAACAAAACGCGGCAAACAACTCGTTTTACAGCAAAGCGAGCGCTACCCACTTCGCCATCCAATTGGCACATTGGAAGGAAGTGCAAAGTAATGCTAGTATTATCACGCAAAAAAGACGAATCCATCATGATTAACGACAATATCGAAGTGAAAATTTTAGCAATTGACGGCGACCAAATTAAACTTGGCATCATCGCCCCAAAAAGTGTTAAAATTCACCGCCACGAAGTATATGAGCAAATTCAGAAACAAAATGAAGAGGCACTAAACGTGAATATCAACTTATTAAAACATTTTAAAAAATAATTAAAAAAACTATTAAACATTTCAAATGACTAACGATATATATAGTGTAAGGCAGAGGTACTAACCGACAGCCAAACTTTCCCACACGGACGTGGGTCACATAAAAAACATTCAAGGAGGAATTCCACATGAGAATTCAACATAACATCGCGGCGTTAAACACACACCGTAACTTAGCAGCTAACAACACTGCAACAGGTAAAGACTTAGAAAAATTATCTTCAGGTTTCAAAATCAACCGTGCTGGCGACGACGCTGCAGGTCTTTCTATCTCTGAAAAAATGCGTGGACAAATCCGTGGTTTAGACATGGCACAAAAAAACGCACAAGATGGTATTTCTTTAATTCAAACAACTGAAGGTGCTTTAAACGAGGTACATTCAATTTTACAACGTATGCGTGAATTATCAGTACAAGCAGCAAATGATACAAACGTAACTGCTGACCGTGAAGCAATCGGTGATGAGTTAGCAGAGCTAGGTAAAGAAATTACTCGCATTAAAGATACAACTGAGTTTAATACAATGACATTACTAGATGGTACTGCTGGTAACTCAGGTATAGTTAATCTACAAGTTGGAGCTAACGACGGTCAATTAATGGAAGTTGATTTTACAACACCAGGTATTGATTTAACTGCTGTAGAAGGTAACGTTGGATCTTTATCATCTTCAGATGTTGCAGATGCAACAACTGCAACAGCATTAATTACTACTATTAATACTGAGTTAGAATCTGTATCAAAAGGGCGTTCTTTACTAGGTGCTACTCAAAATCGTTTAGAGCATACAATTAATAACTTAGGTACAACGTCTGAAAATTTAACAGCTGCTGAGTCTCGTATCCGCGATACAGATATGGCGAAGTCTATGATGGACTTTACAAAAAATAACATCTTAATGCAAGCTGCACAATCTATGCTTTCTCAAGCTAACCAACAGCCACAAGGTGTTTTACAATTATTAGGTTAATTCTAATGTTAAAAGGGCTTAAAGGATTTTTTCCTTTAAGCTTTTTTATATTAACCGCAATGAAATTAACAGTTACGTGTTAGACAAAATATAAAAGAGAATAAATACAAGCAAAGGGTTTATCTATTTTCGCTTCAGTTTTCAGTTTTTCAATCTTTCCCATTGAAAAACTGAATTTTTTTTGTTTAATTCCGATAGTAGTAATAACAACGTATATTATCAAGGAGGCTGAAGGCGATGCGTATTTCAGAGAGCTCAGCGATGGCACAACGTACACAGCTTGTGAATACATCAGCAAAAGTAATTGAATCGAAAAAAGTAGAAGAGGTACAAAAAGAGTCGTTATCAATGCAACCGAAAGAAGAAACGAAAGTTACACTAGAAGAAGCGGTGGAGGCAATTAATGATTTCTTAAAAGCTGAAAATAAAACATCAAAGTTTGTATTACACGATGGTTTAGATAAATATTATATTCGTCTAGTGGATAGTCAAACAGATGAAGTGATTAAAGAAATTCCACCAGAAAGCTTATTAAATGCTTTTTATGAGATGAAAAAGCTCGCTGGTATGATTGTGGACGAAAAAATTTAAGCGTATAAGGGGAGAATAATATGAGTGGAATGCGTATAGGCGGCTTAGCGTCTGGTATGGATATTGATTCAATTGTAGAAAAGTTAATGCAGGCAGAAAGAATACCGGTTGATAAATTATCACAAAAAAAGCAAACGTATGAATGGCAACGTGATGCGTATCGTGATGTGAATACAAAATTAAAAACATTAGACACATATATTTCAGACAACTTAATTTTAAAGTCTATGAATTCAAAAACAGCGACAAGCTCAAACTCAAGTTTGGTATCAGCAACTGCGACAGGTACAGCTTCAGGTAACTTATCGATTGAAGGTGTATCACGTTTAGCGACAGCTGCACAGGCGGTTGGAAACCGACAAGTAAACGCGACTGGTGATACAAAGGTTAGCTCATTAACGTCAGAAACATCTTTATCGTTTAAAGCGATTCAAGCAAACGGCCAAATGGCGGCAGAAGCAACTGAAATTAAATTTGATGCCAATACAACAGTAAGTCAGTTAATGGCGAAAATTAATGGTAGTAATGCAGGTGTTACGGCTGTATTTGAAAACGGTCGTTTATCGATTTCTGCTAAAAATACTGGGGACAATAAAGCAGGTGCAGAAGTCGAAGTAACAGCAGGTGCAGGTGTGTTAAGTGCACTAGGTATGGATACGACAAATGGTGAAGTAGCAAATGGTGGCCAAAATGCGCGTTTTTCAGTGAATGGTATTGCGACAGAACGTTCAACGAATACATTTTCACTTAATGGATATAATGTTACATTAAACGCTACATTTAACGAAAGTGCTACACATGATAAGTTTGATACAGCAGCAAATACAACGTTAACACACGCCAACGAGAATTTAACGAAATTATTAACGACATTATTTGGCTCTAATAAATATGGCGTAACATTAACAAATAATTTAGCGGGTAATATGGATGCTGTGAAAACGGCAATTGATAACCGTCTTACAGAGCAACAAGAAGCGGTCGATAATGCACGAAGCGCAGTAACAACAAAACGTGATACGTTAATTGATAATAAAAAAGCGGGTACTCTTTATGATGGGTTATCGCAAAAAGCGAAAGATTTTTTATTAAATTCAACAGCAACAAATAAAGTCGATTTCGATGCGGCAGTGGACGCAATTACAGATGAAACTATGCTTACAGAAGCTGATAAAACAGCATTAAAAGGTTTAACGGGCTTTACAGCTGTCAAGGATGCAGGCATTGAAACGAAAAATAACGCCGCTTATAACGGTCTTTCTCAAAAAGCAAAGGATTTCTTACTAAGTTCAACAGCAACAGATAATGCGAGCTTTGAAACGGCTGTTAATGCGATTACAGATGAGACAGTTTTAAGTGAAGAAGATAAAACAGCTTTAAAGAATTTAGAATTTACAGCAGTAAAAGCAGCTGGTGAAGAGCTTGAAATTCAAAAGGCTTATAGCAGCTTATCTTCAAAAGCAAAGGATTTTTTACTGCAAAATGCGACAACTTCTGATAAAGCGGCATTTGACGCAGCTGTTGATGCAGCCGACGAGACAATTTTAACAGAGGCAGATAAAAAGGCGTTAAAAGCTTTAGATACAGAGCGTAGAGACTTAGCGACGAAAGAAGCTGAGCTTAATGTGACAAAAGCAGATGCGACAAATTTAACAAACACTGTAAATGCGTACAATAATGCACAAAATACAGTAAATACAGCTGGAACAGCACCTGCAACGACTGTAACATCCGCAGCAATTACATTATCATCAACAACGAATGTTGATGACATGATGAATAAAATTAAAGAGTTCGTCGCAACGTATAACGGCTTTGTAAAAGATTTAACGGATAAAACGAAAGAAACGAAATATCGTGATTATGCGCCGTTAACAGCTGAACAAAAGAAAGAAATGGAAGAAGAAGAAATTAAGCTATGGGAAGAAAAGTCTAAGAGTGGTTTATTGCGAAATGATGCGCTTATTCGTAACGGCCTTGCAGATATGCGTGGCTTAGTATATGAAACGCATCACGGAGTGGATAACCAAAAATTTAACTCACTTTACAGCATCGGTATCGGCACATCAAAAAACTATAATGATGGTGGCACGTTAGAAATCGATGAAGCCAAGTTACGTAAAGCGATTGAAGAAGATCCGAATGCGGTTGAGCAGTTATTCAAAAATACAGCTGGTACAAAAGAAGATACGGTAACTTATACAACACGCGAAAATGGTGTGGAAGTAGAAAAAACAAAAAAAGCCGATACACGTGGCTTCTTATACCAACTACGTGATTCGATGAAACAAATGGAAATTAATATCGAGAAAAAAGCGGGTCGTTCGACGATGACAGATGCACAGTATTCGTTAGGAAAAACATTAATCGACACGAATAAACGTTTAGACTCGTGGGAAGATAAATTAAAAGCAATTGAAGATCGTTATTGGAAACAGTTTACAGCGATGGAAACAGCGATTAATAACGCTAATCAACAGTCTTCATTATTCGCGCAAGGGTAAGAGCTGATGGATAAAACGCCGCAACTATTGCAAGTATCAGCGAAGTTATACCAGCACTTGCAGCAAATGCCAGCCGACGATAAGCGTGACGATTTTATTGTAACGTTGAATACATTGCTTGACGAACGTGGACAACTGATTGCTGAATTATCCGCAAGTGGGTTTCAAGTCGATACGACGAATAAATCGCATCAAATGTTAGTGGAGCTAGATAAAGGGATTAAAAGTCGATTAGAGCAAGCGATGAATGTTGTAAAAGCCGACCTTCGCAACATCCAAAAAGCAAAAAAGAATGAAAAACAATACGTAGATCCATATTCAAAGGTTGCCGTTATGGACGGCCGCTATTATGATAAGAAGAACTAGTTGAAAAGGAGTGCTTCATTTGTACCAAAACACAAATGCACAAAATGCGTATAAACAAAATAGCGTAACGACAGCGTCACCAGGTGAGTTAACACTGATGTTATATAATGGCTGTTTAAAATTTTTAGCAAAAGCGAAAGTAGCTATTGAACAAAAAAACATTCAAGAAAAGAATCATAACATTCAACGTGCACAAGCAATTATTGCAGAACTAATGTCAACGCTTAATATGGATATTCCGATTTCAAAGGAATTTTTACCACTTTATGATTATATGAACCGTCGTTTAATCGAGGCCAATATTAAAAATGATATTGCAATTATTGAAGAAGTAGAGGGGTTAACGACTGAATTCCGCGATACGTGGAAGGAAGTTATTAAAATTACGCGCCAGCAGCAATTTGCGGGTGCGAAACAAGTATAATCAAAAGCTCTATCTTGCATTTGTGAGATAGGGCTTTTTTACAAACCCACCTTTTCAAAATATGGTTGTCGTGGTATATTTATGGAAATTAATGGTGTAAATATAAGGCAGGTGAATAAGTTGAATTTTAAACGAAAAGAGGGTTTTCGTTTTACATTTGGGACACCGGTGCGTGGCAATGCGCGTGTTTTAGTTGGTGACGAGGTGGTTGATGCAAAAGCGGAGACAATTACGATTGATATTATTGATATTAGCCCAAAAGGTATGAAGCTGGTGACGCTTCATAATATTGATAATGCGGTGCTGCGTGAAGTGACGCTTGAAGTGACGCTTTGCATTGATACGGCTGTTATTGAAGCACATGGTGAGATTGTATGGAAGCGTAGTGCAGGGAATGCCTGTGCGTACGGCTTATTCTTTAAAGAACAAAGCGTAAATGAAGAGTTAATTATTGAAGAGTTAAAAATTCGTCGTCGTAAAGAGATGAAATTGGGCACGCAACCAAAGTAATCGTAAAGTTTTTTAAAAATATGTTAAAAAAATATGGAAACGGGAAAGGACTTTTATAGGCTATGTCGAATAAGTAATATATAGCCGTATCAAAGGAGGACACTTATTATGCTAAACTTTAATATTCGTGGGGAAAACTTAGATGTGACTCCAGCAATTCGTGATTACGTAGAAAGCAAGATTGAAAAAATTGAGCGTTTCTTCACAAATGACATCAATGCAACAGCGAATGTCAATTTAAAAGTATACAGTGATAAGCAAACAAAAGTGGAAGTAACCGTTCCAATGAAAAATCTTACTTTACGTGCAGAGGAGCGCAACGCAGATATGTACGCGGCGATTGATTTAATCGTTGATAAGTTAGAGCGCCAAATTCGTAAACATAAAACAAAAGTAAACCGTAAATTCCGTGAGCGTGACGGTGGTGTGGGCGTATACTTTGCGACACAAGCAGAGGAAGGCGCAACAACTGAAGCGACTGAAGAGGATTATGCAATTGTACGTACGAAGCAATTTGATTTAAAGCCAATGGATACGGAAGAAGCGATTCTGCAAATGAATTTACTTGGCCATGACTTCTATATTTACACAGAAGCAGAATCAAATGGCACAAACATCGTCTACAAACGTAAAGATGGTAAATACGGCTTAATTGAAACAAACTAATACATGTAGAAGCTATTAAGTTTATAAACAATGTGTGCAAAGCATAATTAATACAAATATGGAAGCGTTGCTGAAATAGTTATTTCGGCAATGCTTCTTTTTATTTCTATGTGACATATTGAATTATTTAAATAAATCAAATAATATATTAGTAACGAATAAATAGAATTAATTGGGTGGAATAATAGGTTCTTTTATACTTTAAGTAATGATCCTAAAGTCTAAAAGAAATTTTGAAGAAAAAAAGGAGAAGAAATATGAATAATTATAAAGCAACGATGTGGTTAGCAGCAACAGCGTTAATTGTACCAACAGCTGTTTCGGCAGAAGAATTATCTAGTGCAGCGAAAAGTGTTCAAAATACATTAAATAAGTTAACAGTAAATTCGTCTGAGGACGCGGTACATAAAGCGCGTACGTTATATAGCAATTTAAGTGAGGATGATCAATACGCGATTTATGATGTGCTAATTGAAAAGTTAATTCCACTAGAAGCGAAATTTTATAATGAAGACATGCAACAAATACTTGCAAATAAAGAGACAGTAACGCTTACAGAGGTAGAAGCATTGCTTGAAGTTTATGATACGAAGGAATGGGAGTTTCAAGAGTTGGTACAAGAGCTATATGACCAGACATACGAGCTGTTAACGTATATAGAAAATCGCCCATACAAGGAAGCTGCTGAGCAATTTATGCAGAAGTTGAATGTATTAGATGAAGGCACGATTACACAACAAAAATATGAAGAAATCACATTAATTTATAATGAGCTTGACTATATGTCATATGATTATTTTGATAGCGCAGCTGTTGATGAAAAGCTAGAGCGTTTACAAACACGTCTTTATTATATAGAAGCACAAGAAGTGCAGAAATTAATTAATCGAGCCGATGAAGCGACTATTACGCAGGATCATTTAGATATTATTGTTTCAGCATATGATAATTTATCATATGAGGCACAGCAAACTATTAGAGACTACGAGAAAATAGAACGATTACAGGATTATATTTGGGCAGCGCCAGTTCGTGAAGAAGCGAAGAGACTGCAAGCATTAATTAATAATGTAAATGAAAAGAACGTTAATTATATAACGTTAAGAGAATTAATTGACGAAATTACTTACGCAGATGAGGAGGTATATGAATTATTAACAGGTTTGTCTAATTTAGAGATGTTATTAGTACTAGCGAAGAAAAATGAGGCAGCTACTGTTCAAGCTTTAATTGATGAAATAGATGAAACGAATGTAACGTCTGATGCGTTAGCAACAATTGAAGATGCGTATGCACTGCTAGATTATGAAGTGCAGCAGGTTGTAACAAATTACGAAAAAGTAGACGCATTAACGCAGTATATTTTAAATGAGGAAATTGCTGCAATGGATGTAGATACGCTGATTTTCCAACTAACAGTAGATTCAACGGTGGAGGAACTAAATGCGGCACGTCAAAAACTTGAGCAGCTTTCAGTAGTTGCCAAAACATTTATTTCAGCAGAAACGATTGATGCTTTAAATTTATTGTACTTACAAAAAGAAGCGGCTGTTGTTCAAGTATTAATTGATGCAATAGATGAAACGAATATAACGTCTGATGCGCTAGTGGCGATTGAAGAAGCATATGTAAAGCTTGCACCGAATGCTCAGCAGCTAGTTGTTGACTATGAAAAAGTAGCGCAATTAAAGCAGTATATGTTAGATGAACAGTCTAAAGCAGAGGATATCGAAGTACGTATTATGGCGTTAACAAATAGCGCAACATTCGAAGATGTTGAAGTACTTCGCCAAGAGCTAAACAGTTTATCAGTAGTGGCACAAAGTTTAATAGCAACAGAAGTGATTAAAGTGCTACAAGAACGATATGACCAGCTTTTAGCGGCAAATAATAATGAGGAAGCAACCATTACAACAGTCAACCATGAAATAGCTAACATTTGGAATTCTGATAATTTTAGCTCGAAAGTGAATGAAGTAAAGCAACTAGTTACATCTCTTTCTCAAAAACAACAGGAAAAATTAAATAGTCAAACATTACTACGCTATGAGCAAATGGCAACATATTGGAATAATAAAACTAAAAAATGGACCGGTTCTCCCAAATCAGTAGTATCCACAAAAGAATGGACAATTACATTTTCAGAGGCAATTTTAAATACGCCAGAAAATTTATCGCATATTAAAGTATTTAATGAAAAAGGCGATGTACAAAATATCGTTACGATAGTTACAGGACAAGATAAAAAACAACTCGTAATAAAGCTCAAGGATGCTACATACACATCAGGTGAGCAATATGTACTTATTATTAACAGCGCTTTAAAAAGTGATAAAGATACGACATTAACAAATGGTGTTTGGCAATATTTCGACATAAAATAAAGAAGTTTTTTTCTTTTTTGTAAATTTTTTATTAATTAATGTACTTTGTTAAAAAATAGGGACATAAGGCCGATAGTATGAATGTACTGTATTTTTATAGGTATAATTGATATGTCTATGATTTGTATATAGGTATAATTGATATATCTATGAGTTGTCTATGATATACAAGAAAAGGAGAATGATTTAAATGGTCAAAAAATCACAAAAGTTTTACGCAAGCGCTCTTGCAACAACATTGGTTACAGCAGGGATTGTTGCTCCAGTAGCAGCAGAAGGGGAAACAGGCGGTACAGAAACAGGTGGTACGGAAGTAACTGTTCAAGCAACGCCGACAAACAATGTGGGGAAAAAAGATGAGGTACTAGTAAAAGCAGTACCAGCTGGTGCGACAGTGAAAATTTACTTAAAAGAAAATGATACAGTTCCTGCCTTTTCTAAAAAGCAAGGCTCAAAAGCGGGAGATATGAAAGCAGTACTAGCGTATGATTTACCTACAGTAGAAGAAAAAGGTAATATTTATATCTCAATCACAGAAGCGAATGCTACTACTGAAGGTGACAAACATCCGGTAGAATACACAGCAGAACCACAGACAGATGATTTAACGACAGGTGTTGAAGTATTAAACAATGTTATTAAAAAAGACGCAGTTGTAATTACACTGGATACTGTAGCAGCTAAAGGTGCAACAGGAACTTCAATTCAAGAAGGTGCAACTGTTAAAGTATATGCAGTTGAAGACGAAGAAAAAGCAGCATTACTTGGTTCAGGGCGTATTGCAGTGAAAAAAGGTGAAAAATCAATCTCAACTGTTTCACTGAAAGCTGCATTAGAGTTAGCAGAAGGTGAAGATACAGGGAATTTAATTGTAACAGTAGCAAACCCAGGGCAAGCTGAAAGTGACGGTCTTACAGTAGAGTATAGTAAAGAAGTAACATCAAGCTTTACAACTGGAGAAGATGATGAGCAAACGACAGCGGAAATTATTGCTGAAAATAACGTTAAGAAAAAAGACGGTATTAAAGTGACAGGTCTTCCAACAGATAAAGTAGCGACAATTAAGCTATATAGTAAAAATCCAGATGACTTGGATGAAGCAGCAAAAAAAGCAGCGTTATTAGGGACAGCTAAGTCTAAAAAAGTGAGCATTCCTGCAACGACTGAAGGTGGTACTGCTACTGAAGATGGTCAAGCAGTGATTGCATTAAAATCTAAAAACGGCTTTGCTGATTTATTCGAGACGTTTGGTGAAGATTCAAAAGTATATGTAACAATTCAATATACAGAAGAACATGAAAGTGCAGCAAAAGAAATTGTAGTAGCTGATGAGAAACAAACAGACTTTACAGTTGCACAAGGTGAAGGTGCAACTGTATCGACGGCCACTGAAGACTCACCAGCAACATTAGTAGTAGAAACAGTAAACAATGTAAAAGGTAAAGATACAGTAACTGTTAAAGGTGCAGAAGTAGGCGCTGAAATTAGCATTTATGCTCCAGACGCAGTAGCGGGGGACAAACCACTAGCAAAAGCAAAGGTTAAGGCAAAAGCAGAAGATGCAGATTATACAGCAACAGTGCTTAGCTTGCCAAAAGGCTTCTCTGAAAATGAGTATGCTGATGATGCAACAACAGCAAAATATAAATTAACAGTTCAAAATGCAGATGAAAAAGTAAGTGAGCAGAAAGAATTTACAGCTTCTAACGCAGAGGCGACTAAGATTAATTTAGAAGATAACGTAGTTATTGAAAATAATGTAACAACAAAAGATACGTTAAAAGTAACTGGCTTAGCAGCTAAAACAATTGTTAATGTTTATAAAGTAAATGAAGAATCTGCAGATGATGTAGAGACATTTAAAACATTAACAGCTGCAGAACAGAAAAAGTTATTAATTGGTAAAGCTACAGCAAAAGTAGTAACTGGAGAAACAGGCGATGCACTTGCAACAATTGCAAAAGGTTTCGATAATACAACAGAAGAGGGCAAAGTTTTTGTAGAAATCATTGAGCCAAATAAGATTTCACAAATCGAGCTAGTAGATGTAGCAGCAGAAGCGGATTCTGAAATTGCTGACGCAAAAATTACAGTAACAAATAGCTTAAAGAAAGACTTCATTGAAATTACAGGTTTAACAGCGAAAGATACTGTAAAAGTTTATGCAGAAGTTGATGAAGATGGTAAACCAGTAGAAAAGAGCTTATTAGGAAAAACAACTGTAAAAGCCGCGGACGCTACAGCAAAAGTATCATTAAAGAAAAACTTTGCGACAAAAGATACAGCATTAGAAGAAGAAGAAGTATTCTATGTAACTGTACAAAATGATAATAAAGCACCGATTTTAATTGGAGCTGAGACTGTTGAAAATAAAAAAGAAGCAGAGCTGTCAGCAGAAGTGACAGAAATCGTTGTACCAGTAGAAACAACAACGGCAAAAGTAGAGGATGTAACATTTACTCCTATAAAAGTTAACGCAAAATCATTTGGTTTTGAGGTAGCTTTAACGAAAGAAGAGGGAGCAACGGTTGCGACACCATTTGCTGAAAAAGATACAGTGAAAATTTATACTTCAGCCGATGCAACGAAGCCAGTAAAAACGTTTAAAGTATCAGCTGCAAACGTAACAGCAGAAAAAGTAGCAAGTGCGTTTAATATTGATTTATCTGATAATGAAGAGACATCATTCTGGTATACAGTAACAAATGATGATGCACATGAAAGTGAAAAAGTAGAAGCTACTGCACAATTTGCATTAACGACTTTATCTGAAGATCCTATTACGGGTCAAGATGGCACGGATGAAAACGGCAAGGTTACGTTAGAAATTGCAACGCCAAAAGCAGGAGACACAGTGAAGCTTTACTTAGGTACAAAAGTAGTTAAGACTGTTAAAGCTGTAGCGAGTGAAGACGCAGGGCAAGCAAAAATCATTTTAACAGGTATTAAAGAAGATACGGATTATGCGGTAACAGTAACTACTGCAAATCATGCAGAAAGTGAAAAAGCTGATATCACAGTTGTTGGACCGAAAAAAGAGGACGAAAAAACAGAACCAGCAGCATAATCACGCCATTTGATAAGAAAGCAGAGACATATAGTTTAGTGCTAAATATGTAGCTTTCATGGTCGTCATACTTTTATAGTATGGCGACTTTTCATTTATTGAACATAGGAGGATGAACGTATGAAGAAAAATATTTTTTTAGCGAGTAGTGCAGCGTTAGTGATATCCGCTGTAATGCCTGTAGGAGCATCAGCGATGAACTTTACAGATTTGACGCAATATGATGAGACGACACAGCAAGCCGTGGACTATTTAGTAGAAAAAAAAGTAGTGCATGGAACTTCGCCAACAACCTTTTCACCACGTCAAAATATTAAGCGTGGGCAAGTGGTGAAAATGCTTGGAAAGTATTTGAAGCAAGCAGGTATGACAGTGCCTACAGATTGGGCAACAAAAGCAAGATTTACAGATGTGCCTACGACAACGAGCGATCAAGAGCTTCTACAATATGCAGCATTAGTTTACGATAGTGGAATTTTCGTAGGGAGTAATGGACAGTTAAATGCTTCAGGTAATTTAACACGTGAAAATGTTGCATTAGTATTAAATCGTTTAGCGGTAACAGTTTTAGATGGGAAAAGTTTAATTGACTATGTGAAGGAAAATCAATTAGCGACAAATATTAAAGATTTGCAGTCTGTAAAAGAAGAGGCACGTGAGGCTGTCTATGCTTTTAATGCGTTAAAAATTTCAAATGTAGATAACTTTAATCCTAAAGGAAATGTACAGCGTATACATTTTGCTTCATTTTTAGCGAAGGTGCTTCAAGTGACAGATAAAATTAAACTGGATTTAGTACCGGAGGAAAAACCAGAAGAACCAGTAAGACCAGAAGTTCCTGAAGAAAAGCCAGAAGAATCGGTAAAACCAGAAGTTCCTGAAGAAAAACCAGAAGAACCAGTAAGACCAGAAGTTCCTGAAGAAAAGCCAGAAGAATCGGTAAAACCAGAAGTTCCTGAAGAAAAGCCGGAAGAATCGGTAAGACCAGAAGTTCCTGAAGAAACACCGGAAGAATCGGTAAAACCAGAAGTTCCTGAAGAAAAGCCAGAAGAACCGGTAAAACCAGAAATTCCTGAAGAAACACCGGAAGAACAAGAAGCATCAGATAATGTAGATTGGGAAGATGAACTTCCTGAAGAAGTGGATAGTCCGTTAGAATTGCCGGATGAAAATCAAGCAGAAGATACACCAACATATTATTTCAATTTTGAAGATGTTAATAATGTCGAAATTATTTCTACAACTGCAAATAAAGTTGTGATTCAACATGCAACATATGGTGAAGTTACGTTAAATGTAACACCCGATTTACAAAAGTTATTTAGTGAAGTTGATCTGCTAAAAAATGCGAATGTTTCACTTTACGTGGAAGAAGATGTTATTCAATCGGTAAATGAAGTCGTTATTAAAAATAATGGTACACACACAACACCGATTAACGTAGATGGATCACTTTTTGAAGAGCTAACGGATATAACTGTACAAGCAACGTATGCAAATGTGGTTAATTTTGATAATCATTATGGGTCTGTAAAAATTGTAGCGCCTGCAAATGCTGTTTACACAGTTGAAAATTATACTTTCGATGAAATTTCTTCAAGTGGCCTTTTGAATATTACATTTACAGAATCTGTTGATACTGAAATTATTATAGATGCGCCAACAGCAACTGTCACGGTAGCAAGCGGTGTGACGATTGATACTTTAGCACCAAAGAACAATCTTTCAATAATAGTACAACCATCAGCAATAGTACATGATGTATATGTAGCGACGCATATTTCGTCCTTGAATGTATCAGGGAAAATTGAAAATGTTACAGCGGAAACACCTGGTGCTTTTACAATAACAGGAACAGGTATTATTGATACATTATATGGTGCGGCAACAACGGTTTATGTACAATTAAATGGTGTAACGGTTAACTATTTAGCAGTGGATGAAACGGTAGAGAATGTAACAGTCCAATAAATCAACTAATACATGTGTAAACTGCTTCAGCGGCTGCTGGAGCAGTTTTTTACGTTATAACTGTGTAAAAGTCGTCGATATAGCATATAGAACACTGGAGGAGGCATTATATGAACAAAAAATATACAGCGGTCGTTGCCACGCTTTTAGCCGGAGCATTAGCACTCTCACCGCTTCAAGCAAAAGCATTCGATGATTTAGCCACATATGACAATACAACACAGCAGGCGGTGCAGCAATTAGCCGATGCGCACATTATTCGCGGGACATCACCGACAACTTTCTCGCCAAAAGATGCCGTGACGCGCGGACAAGTTGTCAAAATGCTGGGTAAGTATTTAGAGGAACAAGGGGCGAGTGTACCGAGCGATTGGGACGAGCGTAGTCGCTTTAGCGATATTTCTACAACAACTACAGACCGTGAGCTTTTAAAATATAGTGCAGTTGTGTTTGAAACAGGTGTATTTATTGGCAATAATGGCATGTTACAAGCAGGCGGTCACTTAACACGTGAAAATGTAGCACTTGTGTTAAATCGCTTAGCAAGCTATATCTTACAAACAACGGATTTAGTTGGTTATATGAATGAAAAACAGTTGACAGCACATGTAACGGATGTAAATGTAGCGAAGCAGGAGGCACAGCAAGCAATTCAAGCATTAAATGCGCTACAAATTTCAAATGTGGACACTTTTAATCCGAAGGGAACGGTACAGCGTGTTCATTTTGCATCGTTTTTAGCGAAATTATTAACGACATTAACTACGATAAAAGAAGAAACGATTTTACCTGAAAAGCCGACAGCACCTAAGCCTGATATCGAACCGACTGAGCCGATAAATCCACTACCAGAAATTCCGGTATTGCCAGTGATTCCAGAGGATGAAGACGAGGTAATCGACGAGGAAGAGCCTGTCATTGTGGAATCTGCGTATATTGATGACGCACAAATTGTAAAGGTAGACGGAAACCGTGTAACGATTACGCATAACACGATTGGCACACAGACGTTTACAATTGATAGTACATTACAGACATTGTTTGAACAGCAACAGATTTGGCAAGAGGCAATTGCGACATTATACATTGAAGAAGATGTTGTAGTAGAAGTGTCAGCGATAACCATTCAACACGCAGGGACGGCACAACACCCAGTTGTCATAGATGGGTATTATTTTGATGATGCCACGATGATTACGATTCAGTCACAATACGCGACGATTCAGCACTTTGATGCGCATTATGAATTACTTGAAGTGCATGCACCAAAAGATGCGGTTTATACAATTGGTGCAGCAGAGTTTAGTGCCATTCAGGGAGACGGGGCGCTCGCTGTAACATTTACAGATATTATTACGAGTGACGTGTATATCGATGCGCCCGATACAACGATTGAAATCGCAGGTGCAGCGAGCGTGACGAGTATAACGCTTACGCATGACGCGAAAATTACCGTACAAGATGGCGGTATCTTATATGATGTGTACGCAGAAGCGCCGGTTCAACAGCTAATCGTAAACGGTTATATTGAAACAGTAACAGTGGACACAGAAGAAGCGCTGACATTGCGAGGGACGGGTGTTATTAACCAATTATTTGGTGCGGCAACGACGGTCTATGTAGAGGCAGACGGTGTGACCGTTGAAGATGTTATTTTAACGAGCGATGTAGAAGCGGTAACGGTGCAGTAATTTTAGAAGTTTTCAGAAACGTGCGTGAAATTGGTATTCCCCTTATTTGCAAGCGTAGTAGATGTAATGGTAAAATGGCAAATAGAGACTAAACAGGATGTGACCATATACATGTTAAATATATTGAATAAAGTATTTGATCCGAATAAGCGTGAAGTGAAGAAGCTAGAGAAACTAGCGGACCAAGTAGATGCTTTACAAGGACAAATGGAAAGTTTATCAGATGAGGCCCTTCAAGCGAAAACAGCTGAATTTAAAGAGCGTTTAGCGAATGGTACAGATTTAGAGGACATTCGTGTAGAGGCATTTGCGGTATGTCGTGAAGCGTCAAAACGTGTATTAGGAATGTTCCCGTACCGTGTACAAATTATGGGTTCTGCAGCGTTAGACGAAGGTAATATTTCAGAAATGAAAACCGGTGAAGGTAAAACATTAACGGCAACGATGGCTGTTTATTTAAACGCGTTAACAGGTCGCGGTGTTCATGTTATTACAGTCAACGAATATTTATCAACACGTGATGCAGAGGAAATGGGTCGTTTATACAACTGGTTAGGTTTAACAGTAGGATTAAACTTAAACAGCTTAACGAAAGACCAAAAGCGTGAAGCGTACGCATGTGATATTACGTATTCTACAAACAATGAACTAGGCTTTGACTATTTACGTGACAATATGGTGCTTTACAAAGAAGAGCGTGTACAGCGTCCATTATACTTCGCTGTTATCGATGAGGTCGATTCGATTTTAATTGATGAAGCACGTACACCTTTAATCATTTCAGGTCAATCAGGTCGTTCACCACAATTATATAAGCAATCAAATGCATTTGTACGTATTTTAAAGAACGAAGCGGATTACACATATGATGAATCAACAAAAGGTGTTAACTTAACGGATAAAGGGATTGAAAAAGCGGAGCGCGCATTCGGTATTGACAATTTATATGATATTGCGCACGTACGTTTATTACATGCCATTAACCAATCACTAAAAGCACATGTATCGATGCATAATGATGTTGATTATGTTGTGCAAGACGGTGAAGTGGTGATTGTTGACTCATTCACAGGTCGTCTAATGAAAGGTCGTCGTTACTCGGATGGCTTACACCAAGCAATCGAGGCAAAAGAAGGCTTAGAAATTCAAAATGAATCGATGACACTTGCGACAATTACGTTCCAAAACTACTTCCGTATGTATGAGAAGTTATCAGGGATGACGGGTACAGCGAAAACGGAAGAAGAAGAATTCCGTAATATTTACAACATGCAAGTTATTTCAATTCCGACAAACCGACCGATTCAACGTGATGACCGTCCGGATTTAATTTATGCGTCAATGGACGGCAAATTTAAAGCGGTAGCAGCAGAAATCGTTGAGCGTCATAAAGCAGGACAACCTGTATTAGTTGGTACGGTTGCGATTGAAACGTCAGAAATTATTTCAAAATATTTAACACAAGCGAAAGTGCCACATAATGTATTAAATGCGAAAAACCATGAACGCGAAGCGGAAATTATCGCGGATGCTGGTAAAAAAGGTGCGGTAACGATTGCGACAAACATGGCGGGTCGTGGTACGGATATTAAGCTTGGCGAAGGCGTGCAAGAAATTGGTGGTCTCGCAGTAATCGGTACAGAGCGTCATGAATCACGTCGTATTGATAATCAGCTACGTGGTCGTTCTGGTCGTCAAGGGGACCCAGGGATTACGCAGTTTTACTTAGCATTAGATGATGAATTAATGCGTCGTTTCGGCTCAGATAATATGAAAAATATGATGACGAAGCTAGGAATGGACGATACACAGCCAATTCAATCGAAAATGGTATCACGTGCAGTTGAATCAGCACAAAAACGTGTAGAGGGCAATAACTTTGATGCACGTAAGCGTCTATTACAATATGACGATGTGTTACGTCAACAGCGTGAAGTTATTTATACAGAACGTATAGAAGTGCTTGAAACAGACAATATGCGCGAGCTTGTTGAGAAGATGGTTATGGAATCAATCGAGGCAAACGTTGGTGCCTATGTACAGGACGAGCAAGAGAAGTGGAATTTAAAAGCGCTTGAAGATTATATTTCGGCGAATGTGTTAGAAGAAGGCACAATCACAGAAGCAGACTTTAATGGCAAAGATGCAGATGAAATTGTGGAGCTTGTCAAAGAAGCAGCGTTAGCGCGTTATAATGCGAAGGAAGAAGAAATGACACCAGAGCGTATGCGTGAGTTTGAAAAAGTTATCTTACTACGTTCAATTGACACGAAATGGACAGAGCATATTGATGCGATGGACCAATTACGTCAAGGGATTCATTTACGTGCATACGGTCAAAATGACCCGCTTCGTGAATACCAACAAGAAGGTTTTGCGATGTTTGAAGCAATGGTCGCATCGATTCGTGATGAAGTAGCGAAGTATGCGTTAAAAGCAGAAATTCGCAATAACTTACAGCGTGAAGAAGTGGCAAAAGGGCAAGCGGTTAACCCGAAAGAGCAAGGGGATGCAAAGCCGAAGCGCCAACCGGTACGTAAAACGACATTACCAGGCCGTAACGACGATTGCCCATGTGGTTCAGGGAAGAAATTTAAAAACTGTCACGGTGCAACGCAGCAGTAATCATAATTTCTGTGCATGAAATAATAAACGCCATGAAAAAGCATGATATACTATAATGAAAAGCGCAGGCGTACATTGTGACGTCCTGCGCCTTTTTTCAAACAAAGAAATATTGGAGGAATACACAATGATCGAATTAGGTCACGCAAGAAACGAGTTAGAAAATACAGCTAAGAAATTAGTGGACTTCAGGGGGTAACAAACTGTTAACAGTAACTGACGAGAGCAGTTATATAATCAACATAACCAGTTAACAGTGCCTCGCCTATACAGTAATGTGTGGGTGCTTCGGGTTAATTGCAGGTAATGGGTAAAGCTCTACACCAAAACGGATCGTGAAAGCGAAAACGGGAATGGGGCGAAAGCGGAAAAAACGTAGAGATGGCATATGGTGAAATAAAAGCTGTGGGTGGTAACACAGTCCTACGTGTCGAAACAATCCCTGTTCATGCAGGCACTTCCCTTAACGTTAAGTCGATGGGAAAGCTTCAACGACTATCTCCTAGCGGGAGAGTAAAGCCACAAGCGATTGGTGGAAGAAAAATCCGACGCCTTATGATGACATAAGGATGAACAAATAGTCTACGCACGTTCTGAAAGGAAGTGGCCATTAGCGTGAGCGAAATGGCGTCTATAAAGTAGCGCTTATAGGCAAATAGCATAAAACTTGTAAGTAGTTATAAATATAAAAAGATACGCTTATCTAGGTGTGTCGACGTAAACTTTTAAAATCGTAATCATCAAGTTATTCAAACTTCTGTTTTGTTCCTTTGTAATTTTTTCGAGCGTCGCTTTTAATTCATTTGAAATAGTTAAACTCATTTTCATGTTTAAATCAGATATTTTCCCATAGATTGTCTCCTTGTGCTATTTATTATCATAGCATTCATACAAATAGTCGAGAAGCTGATATCAACTTGATAGTATATTGGTGAGAGGTGAAAAGAGTGATTAAAGCAATCAAAATTCGTTTATTTCCAACGAATGAACAAGAGATTCTAATGCGAAAATCATGTGGCATTGCTCGTTTTGCTTACAATTGGGGACTTGCTAGATGGGAAGAAATGTATCAGCAAGGCTTGGTTCCAACAAAAGGTGCGATTAAAAAGGAATTTAATCAAACTGTAAAAAGGCTAGATGAATTTAAATGGCTTTATGAGGTAAGCGCTCAAGTAACAGCACAGGCTTTTGAAGATTTAAATCAAGCATATCAATATTTTTTTAAAGGGATTCAACAAAAGCCTCAATTTAAAACAAAAAAGCGTGCTAGAAAATCTTTTTACGTTCGATATGATGCATTGAAATTTAAAGATAGTACGGTGAATATTGAAAAGATTGGGAAAGTGAAATATAAAACGAATTATAAAATTCCGAAGCTAAATAAATATGCTAATCCGAGATGCTCTTTTGACGGTAAGTATTGGTACCTCGCATTTGGATTCGAACAAGACGAAAATAAAGTCATGTTAGATAAATCTTTACACGTTGGTATTGATTTAGGTATAAAATATTTAGCGGTTGTTAACTGTCTAGAGGAACCAATTGAAAATATTAACAAGACAGCAGAAATGAAGCGATTAAAAAAGAAACTAATTAGATTACAAAGACAAGTGTCAAGAAAATACGAGATGAATAAGTGTGAGGGTAGCTTTGTAAAAACGAAAAATATTCTGAAGACAGAGCAACAAATTAAGCTTGTTTATAGGCGACTAACAAATATTCGGACGAATCATATACATCAAGCAACAAAGGCTATTATTAAATTGAAGCCAGCCTGTGTTGTAATGGAACATTTAAATATTCGTGGTATGTTGAAAAATAAATATTTAGCTGGAGCAATTCAAGAGCAAAAGTTATATGAATTTATTCGACAGATGAAATATAAATGTACCTTTGATGGTATTGAGTTTATTCAAGCTGACCGATTTTATTCTTCTTCTAAAATATGCTCAAACTGTGGTGTTAAAAAACAGAAGTTGAAGTTAGATGAACGGATATTTACATGCGATATTTGCGGCATATCGATAGATCGAGATAAAAATGCAAGTATAAACCTTGCAAATTATAAACTTAGATTAAATTAAATATCTAGAAAATTTATCTAACATGTACCGTGCGTTGTGCGGGAATTTAAGCCCTTGGAGAATTACAACAAACATGAGTAGTTGAGTAAATACAAAATACGAAAGTGGGTTCGATGAAGAGGGAAGATGGTTGGTAACAGCTATTACATGTAAAACTTGTCGAAAATTTTATATTTATAACTTCTTATAAGTTTTATGCAACGGTCTCTTTGACTTAGAAGAAAAAGAAGCACGTATTGCGGAACTTGAAGACCAAATGTTAGACCCAAATTTCTGGAACGACCAAAATGCGGCGCAAACGATTATTAATGAAGCGAACGCGTTAAAGGCAACCGTTTCAGAGTATACGGAGCTAACGGACATTCAAGAAAATTTAGAAATGACAGTTGAATTACTGCGTGAAGAGCCAGATGAGGATTTACTCGCGGAGCTTGCGACAGAGCTAGAAGCGTTTAAGGCAAAGCTTGCAGACTTTGAGTTACAACTATTATTATCGGAGCCATATGATAAAAATAACGCGATTTTAGAGCTACATCCAGGTGCGGGCGGTACAGAGTCTCAAGATTGGGGTTCAATGTTACTGCGTATGTATACACGTTGGGCAGAGAAGCGTGGTTTTAAAGTAGAAACGATGGATTACTTACCAGGCGATGAAGCGGGTATTAAATCGGTGACGTTATCAATTAAAGGGCATAATGCATACGGCTATTTAAAAGCAGAAAAAGGTGTACATCGTCTTGTGCGTATTTCTCCGTTCGATTCATCAGGTCGTCGTCATACATCATTCGTTTCTTGTGAGGTGATGCCTGAGTTTAATGAAGAAATCGAAATTGATGTACGTACAGAGGATTTAAAAATTGATACGTACCGTGCAACAGGTGCGGGTGGTCAGCACATCAATACGACAGATTCAGCTGTACGTATTACGCATTTACCAACAGGTGTTGTTGTACAATGTCAGGCGGAGCGTTCACAAATTAAAAACCGTGAAAAAGCGATGAATATGTTAAAGGCAAAGCTGTATCAATTAGAAATTGAGAAGCAACAAGCGGAGCTAGATGAAATTCGTGGCGACCAGAAGGAAATTGGCTGGGGTTCACAAATTCGTTCGTACGTGTTCCACCCATATTCTATGGTAAAGGACCACCGTACAAGCGAGGAAACAGGAAATACTGGTGCTGTCATGGATGGCGACTTAGACGCGTTTATTCACGCATATTTACGTTCACAATTATAAAAAGAGGGCAATGCTGGCATGTTTGCAGCATTGCCTTTTCGTTTAGAGTTCAAAATGCTGGAGCCGACGTTCGAATTTAAGCATTTGAAGTTTTCTTGAAAATGCACATGCACAAGCATACTGGGTGTTGACCACATTATGTGTAACGGGAATAGAAAGAAGTTTATCATTTGGAAACGAAATATTACAATGCGTTTTACAATTGAAAATACCTTGAATAGCATGTGTAGATAGCCAAATATTATGTTCTGACTTTGCTGAGTAGAGTGGGAAAAGAATGACTGGAACATTAAAATCATGTTCAATCACAACGGGGAGTTTATGTTTGTTCTGGATGTAGCGCTTTGCTTGGTTTACGCGTTCATCATACGTAAAACCATAGGAGCGACAACTATCACGAACGATGTGAAGGGGCTTTTTTTTCACTAAATACTTTCCATTTACATCATAAACAATACTAAAGAGCTGGTCTTTATATTGGTAACTAGCAATCGCAAATGTTTTGGAAGAAGCCAAATAGTCGTCAACAGTTACGAGCGGCGTGTCTTGATATTCATGCCAAGTCATATGTGTCTAATCTCCTTTTCCAAGTAGTGTAAAAGTAACGCTTTTACATGTTTGATTTTAATGGATAATATTGTCTGAATCAAGTTAAAATATAAATATATTTTAATTTTCTGAAAGTGGTTGTTATTTAGTGGACAACTTCGATATAATGAAAAAAAGTGAAAGAGGTGGAGTGCGATGGATAAGTTTTATTCATATACGGACTTTTTACGCGCAATTGGTCACACATCACGAGAAAATAACGCCGAAAAGCTGTTAAATGAGATTTATTTAGACTTATTTTTACAGCGCCTACAACGAGAACACCGTCTCGAAACGTTAATGCATTTAATTGATGAAGCATTATGCGAGCGAGACAAAGAACAGTTTATGGTGTACACAAAAGAGTATATGGAGCTGCAACAAGATGAATATTAGTGAGTAAAAAGAGCGAGCATCCACTTTCGGAAATGTTGCTCTTTTTTTGTTACATAAAACGTGTGTTCGCTTTTTGTTCGATTTCAAAAAGGTTATATGATAAAATAAGAATACGATTTTGAACGAAATGAGGCGAACTGTTGTGAACGAATTTGACTTACAATCGCATTATAAGCCGTCTGGTGACCAGCCACAAGCCATTGCGGAGTTGGTGGACGGTGTATATAACGGCAAAAAAATGCAGACATTGCTTGGTGCAACGGGTACGGGGAAAACATTTACGATTTCGAATGTCATTCAGCAAGTAAAGAAACCAACGCTTGTCATGGCACACAATAAAACATTGGCTGGACAATTATATAGTGAATTTAAAGAGTTTTTCCCTAATAACGCAGTTGAGTATTTTGTCAGCTACTATGATTATTTCCAACCAGAAGCGTATGTACCACAAACGGATACGTATATTGAAAAGGATTCAAGTATTAATGAAGAGATTGATAAATTACGTCACTCTGCGACATCATCATTATTTGAGCGAGATGATGTCATTATTATTGCGTCTGTATCGTGTATTTACGGTTTAGGTTCGCCTGAAGAGTATCGTGAAATGCTTGTATCACTGCGTCCTGGTATGGAGCTTGAGCGAAATGCGTTACTGCGTCGTTTAGTGGATATTCAATATGAACGAAATGATATGAACTTTACGCGTGGGACATTCCGTGTGCGCGGAGATGTGGTTGAAATTTTCCCAGCATCCCGCGATGAGCATTGTATTCGTGTCGAATTTTTCGGCGACGAAATTGACCGTATTCGTGAAGTAAATGCGTTAACTGGTGAAATTTTAGGGGAGCGTGAGCATGTCGCGATTTTCCCAGCATCCCACTTCGTAACGCGTGAAGAAAAGATGAAAATCGCTATTGAAAATATTGAGCGTGAACTAGAAGAACGTTTAGCAGAGCTTCGTGCAGAAGATCGTTTATTAGAAGCGCAGCGCTTAGAGCAACGTACGAATTATGACCTTGAAATGATGAAGGAGATGGGCTTCTGTTCAGGCATTGAAAACTATTCACGTCATTTAACATTGCGTGAAAAAGGAGCAACACCGTACACATTACTGGATTATTTCCCTGATGACTTTTTATTAGTGGTTGATGAGTCACATGTTACATTACCGCAAGTACGTGGTATGTATAATGGAGACCAAGCACGTAAAGGCGTACTTGTTGAGCATGGCTTCCGTTTACCATCTGCACTCGATAACCGTCCACTGAAGTGGGATGAGTTTGAGCAGCATATTCATCAAGCGATTTTTGTATCGGCAACACCAGGACCATATGAATTAGAGCATACCCCAGAGATGACCGAGCAAATTATTCGTCCAACAGGCTTAATTGACCCACCGATTGATGTACGTCCAATTGAGGGGCAAATTGACGATTTAATTGATGAGATTCATGAGCGTATTGCGAAAAATGAGCGTGTGTTAATTACGACACTAACGAAAAAAATGTCTGAGGATTTAACGGACTATTTAAAAGAGCTTGGCTTAAAGGTGCAATATTTACACTCCGAAGTGAAAACGTTAGAACGTATCGAAATTATTCGTGAATTACGTCAAGGGGTCCATGATGTGTTAATTGGCATTAACTTATTGCGAGAAGGGTTAGATATTCCAGAAGTATCGCTGGTGGCGATTTTAGATGCGGATAAGGAAGGATTCTTGCGTTCAGAGCGTTCATTGATACAAACGATTGGACGTGCTGCGCGTAATGCGAACGGGCAAGTGATTATGTACGCGGATAAAATGACGGACTCTATGAAAAAAGCGATTGATGAAACGGAACGTCGTCGTACGATTCAGCTTGCTTATAATGAAAAGCATGGCATTACGCCGCAGACGATTTCAAAGAAAATTCCAGAGCTTATTCGTGCAACACAGGCGGCAGAGGATACAGAAAACTATATCACAAAAGTAGTTGGTGGCAAAAAGCTAACGAAAAAAGAGCGCGAAAAATTATTGGCATCGCTTGAGCAAGAAATGAAAGAAGCCGCACGCGCATTAGACTTTGAACGTGCAGCAGAATTACGCGATACCATTTTCGAATTAAAGGCGGAAGGATAAAACGATGAAACATACAGAAATAGTTGTGCAAGGTGCACGTACTCATAATTTAAAAGATATAAACGTGACGATTCCACGTGACAAACTTGTGGTCATTACTGGTTTGTCAGGGTCAGGGAAATCGTCATTGGCATTTGATACGATTTATGCGGAAGGACAACGCCGTTATGTGGAGTCATTATCTGCGTATGCGCGTCAATTTTTAGGGCAGGCAGATAAACCGGATGTTGATGCGATAGAAGGATTGTCGCCAGCCATTTCGATCGACCAAAAAACAACGAGCCGTAACCCACGTTCAACAGTCGGCACGGTAACGGAAATTTACGATTATTTACGACTGCTTTATGCGCGTATTGGGAAACCGATTTGTCCGGAGCACGGTATTGAAATTACATCACAAACAGTGCAGCAAATGGTAGACCGTTTAATGACGTATGCTGAGCGTACAAAAATGCAAATTTTAGCACCACTTGTCGAAGGGCGTAAAGGAACGCATGTAAAGCTGTTGGAGGATTTGAAAAAGGAAGGTTACGTGCGTGTGCGCGTGAATAAAGAACTTCGTGATATTGATGATAATATCGAGCTAGATAAAAATAAAAGCCATACGATTGAAGCGGTAATAGACCGGATTGTCATAAAAGAAGGCATTGAAACACGTTTAAGTGATTCGATTGAAAGTGCTTTACGCTTAGCGGATGGCCGTATCATTGTCGATGTGATTGGAGAAGAAGAGATTATTTTTAGTGAACATCATGCTTGTCCAATGTGTGGTTTTTCAATTGGTGAGCTAGAGCCACGTATGTTTTCATTTAACAGTCCGTTCGGCGCATGTCCATCATGTGACGGCTTGGGCTCAAAATTAGAAGTCGATTTAGATTTAGTTATCCCAAATAATGAACTGACATTGCGTGAAGGAGCAGTTGCGCCGTGGAAGCCGATTAGCTCACAATATTACCCGCAAATGCTGCAGTCTGTATGCGCACATTATGACATTGATATGGATGTGCCCGTAAAGTCGATTCCAAAGACAAAGCTAAATAAAATTTTAAAAGGCTCGGGCAAAGAGGAGCTACTATTCCGTTTTGAAAGCGATGCGGGGGATGTACGTGAAAAAATGATTCAGTTTGAAGGTGTTCTTCGTAATATTGAGCGCCGTTATCATGAGTCATCATCTGATTATACGCGTGAGCAAATGGAAAAATATATGACGGAACAGCCTTGTCAAACATGCGAAGGGCACCGTTTAAAGAAGGAAGCATTAGCTGTAAAAGTCGCAACGAAGCATATTAGTGAAGTAACGGACTTATCAATTGTACAGCTACAAAACTTCTTTAACGATTTAACGTTGTCACCACATGATGCGCAAATTGCGAAGCTCATTTTACGTGAGATTGAAGAGCGACTACTATTTTTAGTGAATGTAGGCTTAGATTATTTAACATTAAGTCGTACAGCAGGCACATTATCTGGTGGTGAGGCACAGCGTATTCGTTTAGCGACACAAATTGGCTCTCGTTTAACAGGTGTCCTTTATATTTTAGATGAGCCGTCGATTGGCTTGCACCAACGCGATAATGACCGTTTAATTCAAACGCTAAAAAATATGCGTGATATTGGTAACACATTGATTGTCGTTGAGCATGATGAAGATACAATGATGGCAGCGGATCATTTAATTGATATTGGACCGGGTGCAGGCGTTCACGGTGGACAAATTGTTGCACAAGGAACACCGCAAGAAGTGATGGCAAACGACGCATCATTAACGGGGCGCTATTTAAGTGGTAAGGAATTTATCGAAGTGCCGTCAACGCGTCGTGAGCCAGATGGTCGTTTGTTAACGTTAACAGGTGCCGCGGCGAACAATTTAAAAGATGTAGATGTAGAGTTCCCACTCGGCCAATTTATTGCGGTAACCGGCGTATCGGGTTCTGGAAAATCAACGCTTATTAATGAAATTTTATATAAAGCGCTCGTACAAAAAGTGTCGCGTGCAAAAGTGCGACCTGGAAAGTTCAGTAATTTAACCGGTACAGAGCAACTTGAAAAGGTAATTGATATTGACCAATCACCAATTGGACGTACACCGCGTTCAAACCCAGCAACGTATACAGGAGTTTTTGATGATATTCGTGAAGTGTATACACAAACGAATGAAGCGAAATTACGTGGCTATAAAAAAGGACGCTTTAGCTTTAATGTAAAAGGTGGTCGATGTGAAGCATGTAAAGGCGACGGCATTATTAAAATTGAGATGCACTTCTTACCGGATGTATATGTACCTTGTGAAGTATGTGATGGCAAGCGTTACAACCGTGAAACGCTAGAGGTGAAATATAAAGGCAAAAATATTGCGGATGTTCTCAATATGACGGTTGAAGAAGGCTTGAAGTTTTTCGAAAACCATCCGAAAATTAGCCGTAAAATCCAAACGATTGTCGATGTGGGGCTTGGCTATATTAAGCTTGGTCAACCGGCGACAACTTTATCGGGCGGTGAGGCACAGCGTGTGAAATTAGCATCGGAGTTACACCGTCGTTCAAACGGTAAGTCATTTTATATTTTAGATGAGCCGACAACGGGCTTACATGCACATGATATTGCGCGTTTACTTGAGGTGCTACATCGTCTTGTCGATGGTGGCAATACCGTGCTTGTGATTGAGCATAATTTAGATGTCATTAAAACAGCCGATCACGTCATTGATTTAGGACCAGAGGGTGGTGCGCGTGGTGGCACAATTGTAGCGGTCGGTACACCGGAGCAGATTTGTGAAGTGGATGCATCTAGCACGGGGAAATATTTAGCGCCTGTACTTGCGCGTGATAAAGAGCGTACGAAAAAATAAATGAAACTTTCACATCGCTTATAACGTATTAGTAATATATCGAATAGAAAAGGATGATCGCACAATGCAAAATGAACGTCAACGTATTTTACAGTTAGTTGAAAATGGGACGATTTCAGCGCAAGAAGCATTAACATTATTAGAGGCATTAGAAAAAAAGCCACAATCTACTGTTGAAGCGCAAGCGACACCATTACTTGAAAAAGAGCAGCCGTCAGAGCAAGCGCAATCGAATGACACGAAACAGCCGAAATGGTTCGATTTTGATGATGACCTATTTAAGAAAAAAGAAGGTAAACCAACATTTGAATCGATGCAGGCAGATATGACAAAGCTAGGGACGCGCTTATTTGATTTATTATCAACAACGTTAAATCGCGTGAAAGATTTTGATGTACCACATGTTGGGGCAACAGAATTTGAACACACATATACATTTGAAGAAGCTGTAACAGAAGTGGCTGTAGATGTACCACATGGCAGCGTAACAATTGAGCCTTCATTAGACGATACAATTGTGGTGAAGTGCCAAGTACGTGGCGGCTTAAAGCAAGAGGAAGAAGCAGCGTCACAACAAACATTCTTTAAACGTTTTGTCGCAGAAGTCGACGGCAAGACACTGCGTTTAATCAGTGATTTGAAAATGACGCAAGTAAATATTGTGTTAGCATTACCGCAAAGAGAATACGAAGCCATTCAGTTAAAGTTGATTAACGGGGCAATTACAGTACGTGATACGAAAGCGAACAAATTCCGCTTCAATTCGTATAACGGTAATATTTCACTACAGCACGCTTCCTTTAAATATGCGAAGCTTGAATCACGTAACGGTACAATTGATATCAAGCATGTCAACGGTCGTGATTTAGAAGTTGAGACGATGAACGGTCGCGTATATGTGGACGGTGTTGTCGAAGATATTGATGCAAAATCATTAAACGGGCATGTGACAGTCACGACAAAAACGGTATTTGCTTCAAAAATTAAAGCGGAAACAATTGCAGGGAATGTCGAGTTGTATGTACCGAAAAATATGTCGCTTAAAGGTAAACTTGCTTCAAATTTAGGGCGTATTGATGTTCATTTAGAAGACGTTGTCAAGCACGAAGAAGAACAACAATTTTTAATGAAATCAACAACGTTTGAGAAGGAAGTTGAGCAGTCACAAAAATTATATATTGATGGGCAAACGAAAGCAGGCTCTATTTCTGTGCGCTATACATCCGTCGATAATCCAACAGCATAAGAAACTTTTGAAAAGCGGAATCGTTCCAACTATGGAGCGGTTCTGCTTTTTTATGTGATGTCTTACAATTGCAATACAACTGTAATCTAATTCAGAAAAAGCGATGTTATAATGAAAAAGGAATTTTAGGAGATAGGTGATACAAGCATGATAGAGATGAAGGATGTTTATAAGAAATATCCAAATGGCGTGATTGCCTCAAATGGAATTTCAGTGAAAATTAATAAGGGTGAATTTGTGTATGTTGTTGGTCCAAGTGGCGCAGGGAAATCAACATTTATAAAGCTAATGTATCGTGAAGAACGTGCGACATCTGGGAGCATTATTGTCAATAATACAGATGTGACGGCTTTGCGTGATCAAAAAGTACCGTTATTACGTCGACAGTTAGGTGTCGTATTCCAAGATTTTAAATTATTGCCACGTTTAACGGTTTATGAAAATATTGCGTTTGCACTAGAGGTAATTGAGCAACAACCTACTATAGTCAAAGAAAAAGTGATGCATGTCATTGCGAAAGTGGGTCTAGCAAAAAAGGCACAGCATTTTCCACATGAATTATCTGGGGGCGAACAGCAACGTGTGGCCATTGCACGGGCGATTGTGAATAAGCCAGCTGTGGTTATTGCAGATGAGCCAACCGGGAATTTAGACCCTGATACAGCGTGGGGCATTATGGATATTTTCCATGAAATTAATCAAGATGGTACGACGATTGTTATGGCAACACATAATAAAGACATTGTGAACTCGCTTCGTCGTCGCGTCATTGCGATTGATGGTGGAGAAATCGTGCGAGATGAGTACGGAGGAGATTACGGCTATGAAAGCTAATACGATAAAACGGCATTTCCGCGAAAGCTTTAAGTCATTAGGGCGAAATCGTTGGATGACCGTGGCATCTGTCAGTGCCGTAACGGTAACATTAATTTTAGTCGGCGTTTTTATGCTACTCATGTCAAACTTCAATTATATTGCCGATAATATGGAGGACGATGTTGAAATTAAAGTATTGATTGATTTAACCGCAGATGAAGAGGCAGAAAAGGCGTTATTAACAGCCATTTCACATATACCATCTATTGCGACCTATGAATATTCATCAAAGGATGATGAGTTGCAAAAGCTCATTGCTGATTTTGGAGAAGATTGGGCATTATATGAACAAAGTAATCCGTTACATAATGTCATTTATGTACGTGCATTAAATCCACAAGAGACTGCACAAGTAGCCGCGGAAATTGAGAAATTAGCGTCGATTGAAGAGGTTGCATACGGTCAAGGGAAGGTAGAGCGGTTATTCGATGCGCTAAATTTAGCGCGTAATATGGGCTTAGTGTTAATTGCTGGCCTATTGTTTACAGCGATTTTCCTGATTGCCAATACGATTCGAATTACGATTATGGCACGTGGTGATGAAATTGAAATTATGAAACTAGTAGGCGCAAGTAATTCGTTTGTCCGTATCCCATTTTTATTAGAAGGCGTATGGCTAGGGATACTTGGTTCCATTATTCCAATCGGCTTATTAGTCGTTATATACAATCAGCTGTATGATGTCATTGCACCGCGTTTATCGGGGCAATTAATTCAGCTAGTACCACCAACACCGCTTGTCTATGAAGTGTCTGCTTTACTGATTGGTTTAGCAATTGTGATTGGTGTGTTCGGAAGTTTTATGTCTGTACGAAAATTTTTACGTATTTAATTGAAGATAAAAGGGGGAACGGATTGCGTATGTCGAAGCCAAGCCGTTTGGTGAAATGGACTGCACCTGCACTTGCAATTGCGCTCTTTTGGCAAGCTCCAGCAACTTTTGCGGAGTCGCTAAATGAATTACAGCAACAACAGCGTGAGGTAGAGTCAAAGAAAAATGAATTAAACTCTTCATTAGACGAAACGAAATCGGAGCTACAAGCAACGACGGCATCTATTGAAGCATTAACGAAAAAAATCGAAGAATTAAGCAAAAAAATTACTGCAACCAACACGAAGATTACCGATGTGACGAAGGCTATTCAACAAACAACAGAAGATATGAATGCCCTTCAAGCGTCGATTGAAGTATTGGAAGAAAAAATTAAAGCACGTGATATTTTATTAGCAGACCGTGCGCGCGCAATTCAAGCGGGCGATTCAATTAGCTATGTAGATGTTGTACTTGGTGCATCCAGCTTTACCGATTTAATTGACCGTTTTTCAGCTGTGAATACGTTAATTGAAGCTGACCGTAATATTATGGAGCAGCAACGTGCAGATAAAGCGGAGCTAGAGGCACAAAAGGCATCATTAGCTGAGAAAAAGGCACAGCAAGAGCAACAAAAGAAAGAGTTAGAAACATTACAAGCGGATTTAACGAAGCAAAGAGAAGAAAATAACAGCTTAATTGATGAGCTAGAAGCGCAACAAGATAGCTTATATAAAGAAAAATCGAAGCTAGAAACCGATTTCTCAGAGGCGTTAAACCTAGAGAAAAGTATTGAATCTGCGATTATTGAAGAACAGGCACGTTTAGCAGAACTAGCACGTATTGAAGCGGAACGTAAAGCTGCGGAGAAGGCAGCAGCTGAGAAAGCGGCAGCCGAAAAAGCCGCTGCGGAAAAAGCTGCCGCTGCGCGTGCAAAAAGTGACGCACAAACGGCAACAGAGCAAGTGGTGACAGCGTACGAATCAGCAGCACCAGAAGTAGCGGAAGGCACATGGGTACGCCCAGCAGCCGGTCGCTTCACATCGGGCTTCGGCTGGCGTGATATTGGCGATGGTCCAGAATATCATTACGGTATCGACATTGCGAGTCCAATCGGCACACCAATTGTTGCTTCCCATGCCGGTACCGTGACATATGCGTCTACAATGGGTGGTTATGGTAAAGTTATTATGCTTCAGCATGTCATTAACGGGGAAACATATTCTTCTGTTTATGCCCACTTAAACAGTTTTAGCGTATCAGTTGGTGACACAGTGGCAACAGGTCAAAAAATTGGTGAAATGGGCAACACGGGTCGTTCAACAGGACCACATTTACACTTCGAAATTCATACAGGTCCATGGCGCGGACAAGAGCCAGGCGTCGTGAATCCATTACGTTATATTTCTTTATAAATTGTGAAGCACAGCATCTCTATTTAGTAGATGCTGTGTTTTTTTGTATAATAACGTTAAGGGGGAGGACGTATGAAAAAGGGGATTGCATTAACGTTACTATTTGTGTTGGTGAGCGTTGCTTTATATAACGTCATTAGCGAGCAAATTGCTAAAACGACCTATACAACAGCAACTGTTGGGCAAGAAGTACATGCGTTAGAAGGGGATTTGAAGATTGGTAATGAAGCACCATCATTTACATTGCCATTATTAACGACAAAGCAGCCATTAGCATTAGCTGATATGCGCGGCAAAAGCGTTATCGTTAATTTTTGGGCGACATGGTGTCCACCGTGCCGAGCGGAAATGCCGGCGATGCAACGTTATTATGATAAATATAAGCATGAACATAATGTTGAAATTATTGCGGTGAATTTAACTGAGTCAGACCGAGGGCTAGATAAGATTCAACAGTTTGCCGAGCAATATCATTTAACATTTCCCATTGTATTAGATGAGCAGGAGCAAGTGAGTAAGCAGTATGAGGCAATTTCCATTCCAGCAACGTTTATTATAAATGAGCAGGGTGAGATTGCGCATCATATTGTAGGACCAGTAGATGAACCGATGCTTGTAGACCTTGTTGGCAATTTACAATGATTTCAAATCGTTCCCAATAAGCGAGGCATTTGGTACAATTATGTTATTGATTGGAAAGACAGAGGGTGACGAATGTGCAAGATATTTTATTAGAAGTGTTACGAGCAATTGCGCGTTTTTTTATGAATCCTATTTTGTATATTGCAACAGCTATGGCGATTTTTATCGGTTACCGACGTGTTAAACGTGAGCGAAAACAATTTCACCGCCGTTTATTATGGGGTGGGTCAGAATTAAAAAGCTTTTGGCGTGAAGGACTTTTACTCGGTGCGTTAATTTCGGTATTAAGCGTTGCAGTTGGCATGACGGTTCCTGTGCAATGGCTCATTTTACTCGCTATTTTTATGTGTATAGGTATTTTATTAACATCGTTTATATTCGGATCAGCGATTTATGCCATTGTTGTCGCGTTTTTGGCATTGTGGATTATTGAATGGCAACAATGGTCGTTTACCATTGGTACATATACATTTGAACATGTGAATGTATTTGGCGGCACAATTGTTGGTGTGACGTTATTTGCAGCAGCATTCTTAATTGCGGAAGGGATGTTAATTCGACGACATAGTGCAACGCGTGTATCGCCTATTTTAACGAAAACAAAGCGCGGCTTACGAGGCATTGCGTATGAAGCGAAACAGTTTTGGTTATTGCCGACGTTGTTTGTGATCCCAGGGGATACGATAAGCGCGATGTTCCCATACTGGCCACAGTTCTCACTAGGACACACACAATTTGAACTTGTATTATTCCCAATTGTGATTGGCTTCCAACAATTTGCGCGTCAAAAACTACCGCAAGATGTGTTCCCGAAGCTAGGCAAGCAAGTAACATTACTTGGCGAAATCATTATGTTAATCGGTTTAATTACCGTGTTTTTCCCACAGCTGGGGTTATTAGGGATTATATTAGCACTTGTCGGGCGTCTGTTCATTACATGGCGCATCGTACGTCAGCAAAATGGTGATACATACGCAGTTATTCCCAAAAAAGAAGGCGTTGTCATTGCAGGCGTTTTAGCAGACTCACCTGCAGAGAAGATGGGGCTAGTGGCAGGCGAATGTATTCGTAAAGTAAATGGACAAACCGTTCATACAGAAGAAGAGCTATACAAAGCGCTTCAAGTAAACGCAGCATATTGTAAGCTTGAAGTATTAAATCACGATAATGAAGTACGCTTAACACAACATGCCGTGTTTATGGAGGATCATTATCGAATTGGGCTTTTATTGGTGTAAAAATAATATTGTAAGTACAGATGGTCAAACATTAACACAAAACCAAAAAATGAAATTTACAACAGGACGATAAATTGTCACACGAAACACCAGCGAAACGTCAAAACCTTCGTTGGTGTTTCGTTTTTTACAATAACGTCAAAATAAAAGAGAGATGCATCATTTCTAAAGTGAACGCGTCTAAAGTAAGTAATACATATGTACAGGGAGTGGGAGTATGAGTGATTTTGCAACGCTAGAGCAGCTGGACAAATTAACGACATATTATGAAAGCTTAGGACCGATTGTCGGTGTTTTATTGCCATTTATCGAGGCGTTCTTACCCTTTTTACCACTCGTTGTATTTGTTGTGGCAAACGCTAGTGCGTACGGTTTATGGTGGGGCTTTTTAATAACCTGGGTGGGAACAGTCGCGGGTTCTTATTGTGTGTTTTTACTAATCCGTTATTTCCGCGATACAAAGCTTATTCGTAAACTCACGAGCCGTAAAAAAATGCAAAAACTGATTCAATGGGTGGACCGCAATGGATTAAGTCCATTGTTTGTGTTAATTTGTTTACCGTTTACGCCATCTGTTCTTGTCAATGTAGTGGCAGGTATTTCAAATATTAAAAAGGTGAATTATTTTATTGTATTGTTTGCGGGGAAGTTCGCGATGATATTATTTATTAGCTATATTGGTTATGATTTGCGAGAGCTTATCACGAATCCCGTCAAGTTAATTTTATCAATTGTGGCGATCATTGCATTATGGGGTGTAGGAAAGTATTTTGAAGTGCGTTTAAACCGTCGTGTGGAACGTGATTTTAAGCATATTCAACAAGAGAGACAACAGCAAAAATGATAAAAGATGCGACCTTTTCACCAACAAGAAAGGGTCGTATTTTTAATGGTGACAAGATGAAAAAGCGAACATACTTTTGTATAATGAAAATAGAAGAATGGGGGGATGCATATGTCATTACGTATTGTTTCTGGACGTGCGGGAAGTGGAAAATCACAATGGATACAGCGAGAGATTGTCGAGCAATGCAAAGCTGAGCCACTAGGGGCACCAATTTTCATTATTGTGCCGGACCAAATGTCGTATACAACTGAGTATGATTTGATGAACCGACATGGCATGAAAGGGTTAATTCGCGCACAAGTGTTATCATTTAAACGTTTAGCTTGGTACATTTTACAGGAAACGGGTGGCATTGCGCGTCGTGAAATTAATGGCGTTGGTTATAAAATGTTAATTCGTCAATTACTAGACGAGCAAAAGGAGCAGTTTTCATTATTTCGCCAAGCAGCAGGTAAGCGTGGCTTTACAAATGAAATTGAAGCACTGTTAAAAGAGTTTGGTCGCTACAATGTGACGAGTGAGATGCTGACAAATGTCGCAACCTCATTTCAAGAAATGGACGCGCCTAAAACACTGATCAATAAAACAGCGGATTTACAAGTCGTTGTCGATGCAGTGGAGCAACGCTTAGGAACAACGTATGTCGATAGTGAAGGGTATTACCCGCTTCTTACGGAGAACTTAGCGCAGTCAGAGCAAATAAAGGAAGCGAGTATTTATATTGATGGCTTTACAGCATTTACGGGGCGTGAATTTGAATTATGTAAGGAGCTATTACGTGTAGCGAAGTGTGTCACCATTACATTGCCATATCGCACGATGGACGAGGCGCATAATGACCAAGCACTTTTCCATGAAGCCGCGTCAACTGCCGTTCGTTTGCATGAGGCAGCCGAGGCGCTACAAGTAGATATTGAGCCAGAAGTCGTCTGCACGGAGGCAGTACGTTTCCAATCGCCCGAGCTTGCACATATCGAGCAATATTTTGGCGAAGCGTTAGCACCTGCCTTTCACGGAAAGGCAGAGCATATCACGATCATTGAAGCCGCGAGTCGACGTGCTGAAATACATGCGATCGCCCGCGAAATTCGCAGGCTCGCAACAGAAGAAGGCATCCGTTATAAAGATATGGCTGTGTTATATCGCCAAGCAGCGGCATATGACCCATTAATGAGTACCATTTTCCAACAGTATGATATTCCGTATTTCACAAATACGAAAAAGCCAATGCTTCATCATCCGTTAATCGAATTTTGCCGTTCGGTGTTGGAGGCAATTTCAACAGGTTGGAAATATGAGCCGATGTTCCGAAGCGTTAAAACAGATTTATTTTTCCCGGTATCGAATGATTATACGGTATGGCGTGAACGTGCAGACCGTATGGAAAACTTTGTGATTTCACACGGGATATACGGAGCACGTTGGTTGGATGATGCGCGCTGGTTTTATAAAAAGTACCGTGGCCTAGAATTTAATCGGATGGTTCAAACTGATGATGAAAAGGCGATTCAACAAGAAATTGAAGCAGTTCGTCAGCAAGTCATTACGCCGTTACGCGCATTTCAAGAAAGCTTACTTGCTGCACAAAATGCGACGGAAATGGCGACAGCTTTATTTACATTATTAGAGCAATGCGACGTTTATCCGAAGCTAATGCAAATGAAGAATCAAGAAATTGAGCGCAATGCACACTACGAAGCAGCGGAACACGACCAAGCATGGAACGGTGTTGTGGAGGTACTTGACCAGTTTGTGCAAATGTTTGGACAGGAATCATTAACGCTTGATGACATGATTGATATTTTAGATGAAGGTTTTGATGGGCTTGAATTTTCACGTATTCCACCCACACTTGACCAAGTACAAGTAGAAACGTCTGATTTAGCACGTTTACCACATACAAAAGTGGTATTTGTTATTGGTATGAATGACGGCGTGTACCCAAAACGTATTGATTATGAGGGATTATTATCGGATAGTGAGCGTGATTTCTTTACAAAGGCGGGCTATGACTTAGCGCCAACGTCTAAAAATCGCTTGTTACAAGAGCCCTATATTATGTATACAACATTAGCGGCTGCATCCGATCGCCTCATTTTATCGTACGCACAGGCAGATGAAGAAAGTAAAGCGCTCTTACCGTCGAGCTATTTAAAACAGTTGGAACATTTAGTGCCACAACTTGAAAAGAAACGTGCGTATATGGATCCGACCGAAGACTTACGTGATACGGTCGATACATTTAGCTATTTACAGCATCCACGTGCAGCGATGCCATATATTGTGACACAGCTTCGTCAGCTAGAGGAAGCGGAGCACTTACCACCGATTTGGCGCGCTGTTCAGCATTATTATGAACAAAATATGCAGTGGTCCCATATGTTTACGCAAGTGACGAAACCTCTATATCAAAAAAATGTAGGCGAGCGTTTAACAGAAGACGTAACGAAGGAATTGTACGGTAACCGTTTAACATCAAGTGTATCGCGTATTGAAAAATTCTTTAGCTGTCCGTTTTCTCATTTTGCGACATACGGTTTGAAGCTAGAAGAGCGTTCAGAATATCGCTTGGAAACATTTGCGATTGGCGATTTATTCCACGCAGCGATGAAGTGGATTACGGAGGAAACTGAACGTTTAGGGATTCAGTGGAATCGTTTAACAAATGAGCAATGCCAAGCACTGACAAAGCAGGCGTTAGAAGAAATTGTACCGGTGTTTTCACATCAAATTTTACTAAGTAGTGCGCGATATCGCTACATTCAAAAGAAATTAATGCGTATTGTGGAACGGACGATGTTGGCATTAACACATCATGCGCAAAAATCACATTTTAAAACGATTGCGTATGAACAAGGCTTTGGCTTTGGTGAACCATTGCCACCACTTGAAATTCCGCTTGCTAATAAAAATAAACTGTATTTACAAGGGCGCATTGACCGCATTGACCGTGCAGTAATTGAAGACCGAACGTATTTACGTGTCGTCGATTATAAATCGTCAGCACGTGATTTAAACGTGGCAGAAGTGTATCACGGTTTATCCTTACAGCTCATGACGTATTTAGATGTGGCAATGGAAAACGCACCAATGTTATTAAAAGGTACAGGTGAAGTATTACCAGCAGGAGTGCTGTACATTCATATGCATAATCCGATGTTAACGTTTGATACGGAAATGGATGATATCACGCTAGAGACAACACGCCTTGACCAATACCGTATGCGTGGATTAATTACGAGCAACGAAGAGATGCTGTTCTCAATGGATGAAACACTAGAAGAAGAGGCAAGTCGTTCATCCATTATTCCTGTAACCTTGAAAAAAGATGGCTCGATTTATACAGAGCGTTCAAAGGTAATTGAAACGGAAGATATGCAGTTCGTGCAACAATATGTACGTAAAAAGCATATGGAAGCAGGGAACGGTATTTTAGCAGGTAAAACAGATATTACCCCGTATCGTTTGAAGGATAAAACAGCATGTACGTATTGTCAGTTTAAAGCGGTTTGCCAGTTCGACCCGTCAGACGGCGAGCAGCAATACAATCGCTTGCATGGCATGAAGCAACAGCAATTTGTTGAAAAAATTCGTCAGGAGGTAGAAACACATGACTAATATTCCGAAAAAACCTGCTGACGTACAGTGGACAGATGAGCAGTGGCAAGCCATCTATGCAAGTGGGCAAGATACACTTGTATCCGCAGCTGCGGGTTCAGGGAAAACAGCGGTGCTGATTAATCGCATGATTGAAAAAGTGATTGGCAAAACGGGTGAGCCAATTGACTGCGATGAATTACTTGTTGTGACATTTACGAATGCAGCGGCAGCAGAAATGCGACAGCGCATGGCGACAGCGCTTGAAAAAGAGTTGCAAAAACAGCTCGATAATCCACCGATTGCCAAGCATTTACGTCGCCAGTTAACGCTTGTCAATAAGGCACAAATTTCGACACTGCATTCATTTTGTTTAGCGATTATTAAACAATATGCGTATATGCTTGATTTAGACCCAGGCTTCCGCATTGCTAATGACGGAGAAGCGGCATTATTACGCGATGATGTATTAGCAGAAGTGCTAGAGCAGGCATACGATGAGGACAATGAAGCGCGTTTACTCGATATGTATCGCCTCGTTGATAGTTTCACGTCAGACCGTGATGACCAAGCGATTGAATTGCTAATTGAGCGCCTATATGAAATGTCACGCGTACAGCCAGAGCCGTATCGTTGGTTAAATAGTTTAGTAGATGCGTATAACATTGATGCAGCCACAACAGTCGATGATTTAGTGTTTATTGAGGATATCAAAAAAAGCATTCGTTTAGAATTACAAAGCGCGTGGCGTTATTTAGAAGAAATGCGTGATATTACGTTATTACCAGACGGACCAGCTGCATATGGCACAACGCTTGAGCGCGATTTTGACGATGTGCGCACCGTATTAGCCATTAGTGAAATGGGTTCATGGCAGGCGTTACATGATGCGGTGACAGGCTTTAAATGGACAACATTAGCACGAATGAAAAAGGATGAATGTGACCCGACACTTCAAAAGCGTGCGAAAGATAAACGTGATAAAGCAAAGAAAATTATTGATACATTGCAAAAAACATATTTTGCGCGTCAGCCACATACATTAGTGGAAGAAATTCGTCGGATGGCACCGATTATTGCGACACTTGTGGAGCTAACGAAAGACTATAGTGAGCGTTATAAGCAACTGAAGCGAAAGCGCGCACTTGTCGACTTTTCAGATTTAGAGCATTATGCACTGCAAATTTTAACGACAATAGAAGATGGAGAGCTTGTACCATCTGTTGTTGCACAAGACTATCAGCAAAAATTTAAAGAGGTGCTTGTTGACGAGTACCAAGATACGAATTTATTGCAGGAAACGATTTTGCAGCTAGTGAAAAGTGGTGATGCCCACAACGGCAATATGTTTATGGTTGGGGACTTAAAGCAATCTATTTACCGATTCCGATTAGCTGAGCCACGCTTATTTTTAGGGAAGTATGAGCAATATGCCGACAAACAAGACGGTTTAAAAATTGATTTGAATGCGAACTTCCGCTCACGCCGTGAAATTTTAGAAGGCACGAACTATATTTTTACACAAATTATGGGCAAGCAAGTCGGTGAGTTAGAGTATGACGAAGCGGCTTCGTTAAAATATAGCGGCGGGTACGATGATGTACCGACAGCGATTCCGATTCAAGTAGCCGTCATTGCAAATGCCGAAGAAGAGGACGAGCTACCAGAAGAGGATGATTTTACAGCTGCACAGTATGAAGCGCGCTATATCATTCGCGAAATTCAACAGCTCAAAGAAAGTGGCGCAATGGTCAAAGGAAAAGATGGCAACATGCGTCCATTGGAATATCGCGATATTGTTATTTTAATGCGTTCCATGACATGGTCTGCAGAATTTGCCGAAGCGTTCAAAGAAGCGGAAATCCCTCTGTACGCAGATTTAGGGAAAGGCTACTTTGAAGCGTTAGAAGTTATGATTATGCTGAACACATTAAAGGTGGTCGATAATCCGTATCAAGATATTGCATTAGCATCTGTGCTACGTGCACCATTTGTTGGGTTAACGGAAAATGAGTTAGCAACGATTCGTGTGTCTGATAAACGTTTACCATTTTATGAAGCGCTCCATCATTTTGTACGTCAAGGGCAGTCAGGTATTTCGACAGCGGCTGCTGAAAAATTACAACGCTTTTTACAGCTCCTGCAAAAATGGCGTAATGCGTCAAAGCGTATCGCCTTATCAGACCTTGTGTGGATGATTTATGAGGATACGTATTATTATGAAATGGTCGGTGCCATGGTGAATGGTAAGCAACGTCAAGCGAATTTGCGTATTTTGCATGACCGCGCGTTAGCATATGAGCAAACTATATTCCGTGGTTTGTTCCGCTTCTTACGCTTCGTAGACCGTATGAAGTCGCGTGGTGACGACTTAGGGACAGCACGCTCTGTCAGTGAAGAAGAGGATGTTGTGCGCGTCATGACGATTCACGCATCAAAAGGGTTGGAGTTTCCTGTCGTGTTCGTTGCTGGTTTAGGTCGAGGCTTTAATAAAATGGATTTTAACCATCCATATGTGTTCGACCAGCAATACGGCTTAGGGGTGAAAGCGATTGACCCTGAGCACCGCGTGACATATACATCACTACCATTTTTAGCGATTAAAGAAAAAAAGCTACTAGAAATGCGCGCCGAGGAAATGCGTATTTTGTATGTAGCGATGACACGTCCGAAAGAACGGTTGTATTTAGTCGGTTCGGTAAAAGATGCGACAAAATCATTGCAAGATTGGCAAGAGTCACAGCGTTTAAAAGAGCATGAGCGTTTACCAAATGCATTACGTGCAAAGGCGAACCGCTATTTAGACTGGATAGGTCCTGCAATTGTCTGTCATCCTGATTTTATCGAGATGGAGCAGCAGGCATCCTACACGCCGTCACAGTGGAATGTTCATTTCATTAGCAATGATGCGCTACGTGAAGGGAAAGATAAGCTGACGCAAGAACAATTAGCGGATACGGCAACATTGGATGCGACATTGGTCGAAGAAGTAACGCGACGCTTTACAGCACAATACCATTATACGGATATGACAACGAAGCGTTCAAAAACATCCGTAACCGAATTAAAGCGTCTCCAGCAACTGCAATTACAAGAAGAGCCAGAATTATTTGCACAAGCTACGCAAACGCTTGTGAAGGAAGCACCGCGTCCTGCCTTTTTACAACAGCAATCATTAACAGCAGCAGAAGTAGGGACCGCTTTCCACGCAGCGATGCATCATGTTCCACAGCAAGGATTTACATCGGACACTGCGATTGATGCGTTTATTGACAGCTTAGTCACACGTGAAATTTTAACAAAAGATGAAGCGGCTGTATTAGAGCGAGCCCATTTCCAACAATTTTTTGCCTCGGCTATTGGGCAACGTTTTATGAAAGCACATCGTATTTGGCGTGAGCTGCCGTTTACAATGCTTGTAAAAGAAGACACCATGATAGATGGGCAAATTATTCAAGGGATTATTGACTGTGTCATTGAAGAGCAAGATGGTACAATTATATTGTTAGATTATAAAACAGACCGCATTGCAAAGGCACAGTTGCAAGAAGAATTAGAAAAGCGATATACAATACAGCTACACACATATGCACAAGCAATCGAGCAAATTTTACGTGTACCTGTTACTGAAAAAATTATTTATGCCGTGCGTAGCGCAATGACAATTGCATTACCGTAATGCAGTTTACAAAAGAGCTGTCCATTGTTTACGGACAGCTCTTTTTTTAAACAGGAAGGGAGTGTATTGATGAAGTATGAACCGACGTTACAGCATGAACGTGTCCATACATTAGATGTTATTCGAGGGCTTTGTTTACTAGGTATTATCATTGTGAACATGTACGGCTTCTTTTTACCATTGCCTTATATTGAGCTGAATGCATGGTATGAAGGCAGCCCGTTTGAGTTAATGTGGACGCAAAATTTATCGATTTACATACAAGGGAGTATTTACCCGTTATTTGCGATGTTATTTGGTTATGGGGTTGCGCTACAATACGCACGCACATCTGCAAAAGGAATATCCTTTTATAGCATTGCACCGAAGCGCTTTTTTATACTAGCACTTATCGGCATTGCGCACGGATTACTCATTTGGTGGGGCGATATTTTATTAGCGTATGCTGTATGTGCGTTTATATTACTTGTCTTTATTCGCTGGTCACCACTCGTATTACTAATAAGCGGGCTTGCGATAAATGGTTTGTGGCAGTTGTTACTATTTGCAGGTTTAACGTTGTCAGGTGGTGGGCAAACACCACTATCGACATACGTAGACTTAGCCGGAATTGAACAGGTTGTGACGGCTTATACATTAGGCGGTTGGGGCGATGCCTTTCTTCAGCGCCTTGCCGACTACAGCTATCAATTCCAGCCACTTATGTGGATCACGACCATTTTAGCGTATATGTTACTCGGTGCTGCTGCAGCAAAGTGGCGCTTAATTGAACGCGCATCACAACTGCGTCTATTTTGGGGGATGATGGCGATTGTCTTTGTCGCGGTGGGTATTTACACGAAAAGTTTATTTGTGCTACAAGATGCCAGCTTTTTAAATTATTATATACAATCATTTGTTGGAGGTCCGTTACTTGCGATTGGCTATGCAGCAGTTATTATTTGGCTATGTTCATTCGCAAGCATTTTGAAAATCGCTACGCCCTTTGCGAATATGGGAAGATTATCGATGACGATGTATTTAATGCAGTCTGTCGTCATGACATTGCTGAGTTATCAATTTGGCTTTGGGTTATATGGCAAACTTGACGTACCGACGATGGTTTATTTAGCGATCGGTATTTACGTGCTCCAAGTCATTTTGGCACAGCTTTATTTATTGAAATGGCAACAAGGTCCGATAGAGTTTATGTGGAAACGACTATCTTATCGAAAATATTTGTGAAAAATAAGGAAATTTCAGAAGATTTGCGGTATGATGGAAAAAACAAAAAGGAGCGCTTACTCGATATGAAACTTTTATCATTTAATTACAACAATCAAGTTCGATTTGGTCTAAAAGTCAAAAAAGAAGAGGCAGTATGGGATGTACTTGCTATTCAAGAGCAATTAGCAGTTTTACCGGAGTTTCCACAAACAATGGTTGAAGGTGTTGCCAAAGGTTTGGACTTTGTAGAACAGATTCGTAAATTGGTTGAAGCGGCTTCGAAGGATGAAAATCCAGAGCAATTCAAGCGTGCTTTCACAGATATTACATGGTTAGCACCAATTCCACGTACACCGAAAAACGTCATTTGTGTAGGGAAAAACTATGCAGACCACGCAGCAGAAATGGGCGGTGTAGCACCAGAGGACTTAATCGTTTTCACAAAATCGCCGTTATCAATTGCAGCGGATGAAGAAACATTACCATTACATGCGGATAAAACAGATTCATTAGATTATGAAGGTGAATTAGCAATCGTGATTGGTAAAGGTGGTAAAGACATTCCGAAATCTTTAGCGTATGATTATGTATTTGGTTATACAATTGCGAACGATATTTCAGCACGTGATGTACAGTACCGTCACCAACAATTCTTCCTAGGTAAAAGCTTAGAGGGAACATGCCCACTAGGACCTTATTTAGTAACGAAAGACGAGTTACCAGACCCACATGCATTAACAATTGTTACGAAAGTGAATGACCAAATTCGTCAAAATGCGTCAACAAAAGATATGTTATTTAAAGTAGATACATTAATTTCAACAATTTCACAATACGTAACATTAGAGCCAGGCGATGTGATTTTAACAGGTACGCCAGCAGGAGTTGGCAAAGGCATGACCCCACCAACATTCTTAAAAAGTGGCGATGTTGTGAAAGTTTCAGTAGAAGGCATTGGAACTTTAGTAAATCGTTTCTAATTTACTGCGTTACAATTTGAATCACACTTCATTATCTGATACGATTATTTTGTAAAATGATATGATGAGGTGGGGAAAAAATGGACTTTTTAACGTCTACAACTCATTTGCATATTACTACTTGGGTAGTAATGCTTGTGCTATTTTTCGTAGCAGTAGCGAAATACTCTAAAGGTGTTCATATGGCTTTACGTTTGTTTTATCTTTTAGCAATCGTTTCAGGTCTAGCACTTTATTTAGAGTACCGTGCAACGTTTGAGTACGACATTAAATTCACATTCGCGATTTTAACAATCGGGATGATGGAAATGGTATTAGTACGAGGACAAAAAGGGAAATCAACAACTGTTGTTTGGGCATTATTTGCAGTATTTGCATTAGTGACAATTTTCTACGGTTTAAAATTACCAGCAGGTATGGATTTCTTCTAATGTTAAGAGAGCCGCGTATCCAATAGGGGTACGCGGTTTTATTTGTCAGCATGACCTACTTTTCGGTATGATAAAGAAAAGTAATTGCAAGTGGAAAGTACTAGATTAGTCGTAACATCAAATGTTTTTAGGTAATATGGGTATTCTTTTATAATAGAAGAAACTCGTGTAGAAGGCATAGTCTTTAAAGGGGATGATGATGTGAGAGGCCGGTTATGGGGAACAGCAATGATGACAATCGTGTTAAGTATCTCGACAATATTTAGCACAAGCAGTACATATGCAGAAGAAACGCGCACCATTTATGATGAAAGTATTTACGAGGTATTCGTAGACCGTTATTTCAATGCAACAAATGGCAATGACTATGAAGTAGATACACAGAATCCTGCAGCCTTCGCTGGTGGTGATTTTATTGGAATGCGCGATAAGATGGATTACATTGTTGACTTAGGTTTTACAACGGTCGCAATTGGCTCTGTATTTTCGACTGAAACATATGATGGCTCGCGTATTACATCGTACGAAACGATTGAGCGCCATTTTGGAACAGCGCAGGAACTACAGCAATTAATCGATACGTTTAAAGAGCGTCATATTCGTACGATGATGGATTGGCGCTTAAATCACGTTAGCAGTAATCATGAATGGGCAATCGAGCATCCAGAATGGGTGAGCGAGGAACAAGACGGTAGCATTACGTGGGATTATACAAATGAGGCATTTATTGTTGCACTGACGGAAGCTGTTCAGAATATGCAATCTACTTATAACGCAGGTGCTATTCGCTTTACGCAAATGGAGGATGTACCAGCAGATGTAGTCTCCACATTAATTGCAACTATTCGTGAACAAACAGAAGATGTGCAAATCGTTATCACATCAGAGAAAGATGTTGATGCAGATGCTGTAATACGCATTGGAGACATAGAACAGTGGGGGACAATGTTTCAAATAACGGGTCAATCGACGGCTATGTTGCCACAATTAATCGCACCACAAACACCGGCAACAATTGCTGCAGTAGATACGCTCGAAACAGAACGTATTACGTATAAAGCAGCGGAACAAAATGCGTTTCCACCGACACGTATTAAAGTAGCGATGGGCGCATTACTGACGATGCCAACTGTACCACTTATGACATACGGAACAGAAATTTCAATGAATGGACATGACGCTACCACGTCACATCAAATTCAAAACTTTAAAGTCGAAGAAGAGATTATTGGCTATATACAAGATGTTCAAAAAATTCGTAATCAGTCGGCAGCATTGCGGACCGGGGATTTTGAACTTTTAACAAATAAAGACGGCTTTATTGTGTTTAAAAGATGGAACAATGAGGAACAATGGATAGTGGCGATCAATAACACATCGGAAACACAGCGTGTACAAATTCCAATCGATGAAATTGGTGACGATAAGCAATTATCGGGACTTTTCGAGAAGGACATTGTGCGGCAAGATGAAGATGGCTATTATAGCGTAGTCATTGACCGTGAAATTGTCGAATTATATCAGGTGAAAGACGATGAAGGCTTTAATATTGCTTATATGATAATGATGGCACTTGTCTATATTATCTTTTTAGCATTTATTTGGGCATTACTACGCCGAGGGAAAAAACGTTCGTAATGATAACGACCATTCCAATGTGGGATGGTCCATTTTTTTAAGGGAAAAATTAACGAAATTGTGACAACATTAGACAAAAAAATTTTTCTGTCGTATAAGCTATTAAATTACCATTTTTTACGCTTGAAATGTATAATGGGAAAAAAATACATCCTATCATTATTTAGAAAATGATATATTATGAGAGACTACACGTCGATAGTCATCAGACAACAAACATCTAATGGAAGCTTGAAATGATAGCGCTTTAAAAGCTTTTAAGGTTTTGAAAAATACTATTCAATGAAAATTTTTAATGCACTAAATAAACGTACGTCTGTTAATTCTGATAAATCAATATTTTCAGTTAATAATGCGTTAATTTAGTGGTTTAAAGCGTTGAAACGACAAAAAACAGTTGTCAAAAGGGATTTTAAATACTAAAATGTCATTATGTTAGTATAATTCATACATCTATAGTTGACGCGAGGTTTTATTGAACGGTATAATGTGTCACGATGTATTTTTTATTGTGCAATTGACTGAAAATTTAGGAAGTGGTTTGCGCAAAGAATATTTTTTGAAGTGAATTGTCACAATATTCTTATACCGCTTGCTTGAAAGGAGAAACAATTTGAAAACATCTAACGAAGATTTATTAATCATTAATGATTTACACACAGGTTTTCGAATTAAAGATACGTATTTTGATGCTGTAGATGGTGTCTCACTTACGTTAAAGAAAAATGAAATCCTTGCAATCGTTGGCGAATCAGGCTGCGGTAAAAGTACGCTTGCGACGTCGATTATGGGTTTACACGACCATAATAAAACACGTGTACAAGGCGAAATTTTATATCAAGGTAAAAATTTAGCAACAATGACTGAGGATGAGTTTAATACAGTCCGTGGAGAAGAAATCGGTATGATTTTCCAAGATCCACTGTCAGCATTAAACCCATTAATGCGAATTGGCGATCAAATCGAAGAAGGATTAATTTATCATACAAAAATGACAAAAGAAGAACGTAAAGCACGTGTGCTAGAACTTCTAGGTCAAGTAGGTATTCCCAATCCACCTCGTGTAGCAAAACAATTCCCTCACCAACTGTCTGGTGGTATGCGCCAGCGTGTTATTATTGCCATTGCCATTGCATGTAAGCCAAAAGTAATTATTGCGGATGAGCCGACAACGGCATTAGACGTAACTATCCAAGCACAAATTCTCGATTTATTAAATGAACTGCAAGCAGAAACAGAGGCAGGTATTATTTTAATTACACATGACTTAGGTGTTGTAGCAGAAGTTGCAGACCGTGTAGCGGTAATGTACGCGGGTCAAATCGTAGAGCTAGCAACGGTTGAAGAGCTATTTACAAATCCTAAGCATCCATATACACGTTCATTATTCAACTCAATCCCACAAATGGGGCAGCAGAAGGTGAACGCTTAAATGTTATTAAAGGTATTGTCCCTTCATTAATGAATTTACCACGTCAAGGTTGCCGCTTTGCACACCGTGTACCATGGGTAAAAGAATCAGAGCATGAAGCAACACCGACATTACATGAAGTATCGCCAGGGCATTTAGTACGTTGTACGTGCTGGCAAAACTTCGATTTCGAAGGGGGTAACGCATAATGAGCTTTATGCAAATTAAAGATTTAAAAGTGCACTACCCAATTCGTGGTGGATTTTTCAACTCAGTTGTTGACAATGTATACGCAGTAGATGGCATCTCAATGGAGTTCGAACGTGGAAAAGCGTACGGCTTAGTAGGGGAGTCTGGTTGTGGTAAATCGACAACAGGTAAATCAATTATTGGTCTTGAGAAAATTTCAAGTGGTGACATTATTTATGAAGGCGAGAACGTAACGAATAAGCGTCGCGACCGTCGTTCAAATTATAATCGTGAAATCCAAATGATTTTCCAAGATTCACATTCAAGTTTAAACCCACGTAAACGCGTGGCAGAAATTTTACAAGAACCAATTCGTAACTTCTTAAAGCTAACACCAGCAGAAGAAGATAAAAAGATTAGCGAATTATTAGCAATTGTCGGTATGCCAGAAGATGCGAAGCTAAAATATCCACATGAATTCTCAGGTGGTCAAAAGCAACGATTAGGTATTGCTCGTGCAATCGCAACAAACCCAAAATTAATTATTGCCGATGAGCCAGTATCAGCACTGGACTTATCTGTACAAGCACAAGTGTTAAACTTCATGAAGGACATTCAAACAGAATATGGCTTAAGCTATTTATTCATCTCACATGACCTTGGTGTTGTAAAGCATATGTGTGACCATATTTCGATTATGTATCGTGGCCGTTTTGTAGAGTCAGGCAATAAGCAAGATATTTACACAAATCCACAACATATTTACACGAAGCGTTTATTATCAGCGATTCCAAATGTTAACCCAATTGGACGTGAAGAGCGTAAACGTGAGCGTATCGAAGTGGAAAAGCATTATCAAGCAGAGCATAAGCAATACTTTGATGAAAATGGCCGTGTGTATGATTTAGTACCAGTTGAAGGTTCATCAACGCACTTAGTAGCAGCCAAAGCGAAAGGAGGATTTTAATTATGTGGAAAACGATATTAAGACGATTCCTAGTAATGATTCCTCAGCTTTTTGTTCTTAGTTTATTAATTTTCGTCATGGCACAATTTATGCCGGGTGATCCGTTCACAGGTGCGATTACGCCAGACACAGACCCAGCGCGTATTGAAGAATTACGTGAAAAGGCAGGCTTAAACGACCCTTGGTATGAGCAGTATGGTCGTTGGATTGGTAATGCGTTGCAAGGCGATTTCGGTAAGTCTTATACGTATAAGATGGAAGTATCGACGCTTATCGGTGAACGTGCATTAAATACGTTCTGGCTATCACTTGTTTCAGTTATTTTGCTGTATATTATCGCGATTCCACTAGGTGTATTAGCGGGGCGTTATCATAACTCAGCACTTGATAAAACAATTATTCTTTACAGCTTTATTACGTATGCGATTCCGACATTCGTATTAGCATTAGTATTCTTATACTTCTTCGGATACAAGTTAAACTGGTTCCCGACAGGCGGTTCGGTAGACGTTCAGTACGACCCAGGTACAATGGGTTACTTCTGGAGTAAGCTATACCATATGTTATTACCAGCCATTACGTACGCGATTCTTGGTACGACATCAATTATTCAGTTCTTACGTTCAGAAATTATTGATGCAAAAGCACAAGATTATGTACGTACAGCACGTAGTAAAGGGATTCCAATGCGCAAAGTATATACGCGTCACATTTTCCGTAACTCGTTATTACCGATTGCTGCATTCTTAGGTTTCACAATTACAGGTTTATTAGGCGGTTCGATCTTCATCGAAACGATTTTCAGTTTCCCAGGTATGGGACAATTATTCATTTCGTCAATTGGTTCACGTGACTATTCAGTCATTACAGCATTAGTAATGCTATTCGGCTTCTTAACATTATTAGGTAGTCTATTATCCGATATTATTATGAGTATCGTTGACCCACGTATTAGGATTGAATAGGCCATACTAAAAAAGTTAAGGAGAGGTGAAAACAGTGGCTAAAGACAAAAAAGATAAACAAGAAGTAGTAAGCTCTCCGCCTACTGGTATGCAGGTAGTTATTCGAGAGTTTAAAAAAGATAAAGTAGCGTTATTCTCATTGATTGCGCTAGTTGTAGGTATTATTACAATTTTCGTATGGGCAATGTTTATTGACCAAACAGAATTAATGCGCGTAAGTTTACGTGAGAAGTTTGCGGAGCCAGGTAGCACATTTTGGCTAGGTGCTGACCAAGGCGGGCGTGATATTTTAGGGCAATTAATTATCGGGGCACGTAACTCGATTGCCATTGCCATTGCGATTACGCTGATTACAGGTGTAACCGGCGTTGTTATTGGTTTAGTATGTGGTTACTTCGGTGGTTGGATTGATAATATGTTCATGCGTATTATTGACTTCTTCATCACAATTCCACAATTAATGATTATTATCGTTTTCGTAACAATCGTACCAAAGTACACTGTACCAATTTTCATTTTAATTATGAGTTTATTCTTATGGACAGGTACAGCGCGTCTTGTACGTTCAAAAGCATTATCAGAAAGTAAACGTGACTATGTAAATGCGTCGAAAACACTAGGGACAAGCGATTTCAAAATTATTTTTGGGAAAATTATGCCAAACTTAAGTTCTATCATTATTGTAGAGTTAACTTTGAACTTTGCGGGTAATGTGGGTATTGAGACAGGTCTTTCATATTTAGGTTTCGGTTTACCACCGACAACACCATCACTAGGTACACTTGTAAGTTATGCAAATAACCCATTAGTATTATCAAGTAAATGGTGGGTATGGTTACCAGCCTCATTATTAATTTTATTATTAATGTTAGCGATCAATTATGTTGGTCAAGCATTACGTCGTTCTGCTGATGCAAAACAACGTCTAGGATAATATGTCATAAAAAACTTATACGAGACTACTTTTTCTCGTATAAGTGCTTTATCCTAAATTAACGGAATATTTATTATGTTGCAATTTGTAAAAAAATGTAGCGCAATAACTTTATCTTTGGTACTATCATAATTACTTAGTATCTCTAAATACTTCGTAACATTGTTAAGTATATATAACGAGCAAAATGGAAAAAACATACGCTTTAGTGGATAGTTTTAAAAGGGAGGAAACAAATATGATGACGAAAAAGAAATGGGCAGTAGCATCTTCATTAGCATTATCTTCAATGCTAGTATTAGCAGCATGTAATGACGAGGAAAACGAAACAACAACTCCAGAAGAAGACGGTGGCAGCACAGAAGAAAATGCTGATGTAGGCGCTGACTTCGGTACGGATACAACAAATGCAGAGGACGCTATTGAAGGCGGCACATTAAAAGTTGCATTAGTAGCAGAATCTCCATTCCAAGGCATTTTCTCATGGACACTATATGAAGATGGCTATGATGCAGATATTATGGAATTCTCAACAAACGCAATCTTTGAAACAGATGGTGACTTCTTAGCAACAAATGATGGTATCGCATCAATGGAAGTTGACGAAGAAGCGAAAGTAGTAACAATTAAAATCCGTGAAGACGTAAAATGGTCTGATGGTGAGCCGTTAAAAATCGAAGACTTAATGTTACCATACGAAATTATCGGTCACGCTGATTACACAGGTGTACGTTACGATGCAGACTTCAAAAACATCGTAGGTGCTGAAGAGTATAACGCAGGTACTGCTGAAACAATTTCAGGTATTAAAAAAGTTGACGAAACAACAATGACAATCGAAGTAAAAGAGATTTCTCCTGCATTAGCATCAATCGGTGCTGGTATTTGGGGTTATGCTGAACCTTCACATATCTTAAAGGATATTCCAGTTGCAGAATTAGTTGAAAACGACGCTGTTCGTGTAAACCCTGTAACATTAGGTCCTTTCAAAATTAACAAAATCGTTCCTGGTGAGTCTGTAGAATTCGTGAAAAACGAACACTACTGGAAAGGTGAACCAAAACTTGATAGCGTAGTGTTAAAAGTAGTTTCTGCTTCATCAATCGCAGTAGCGATGCAAAACGGTGAGTATGACTTAGCAAAAGGCTTCAGCGCTACGGCATATGACCAAATCGAAACATTAGAAAACATTGAAATCTTATCTCGTGAAGAGCTTTACTACTCTTACTTAGGTTTCAAATTAGGTAAGTTTGACACGACTGCTGGTAAAGTAGTAATGGACGACAGCATGAAGATGGCAAACAAAGATTTACGTAAAGCAATGGGTTACGCTTTAAACATCGAAGAAGTATCTGATGTGTACTACTACGGATTACGTTCTCGTGCAAACTCATTCATCCCACCAGTATTCTCATCATTCCACAACCCAGATTTACCGGGTTACACATATGATCCAGACAAAGCAATCGAATTATTAGATGCTGCTGGTTATGTGGATACAGATGGCGATGGTTTACGTGAAGATCCAAATGGTCAACCATTAGAAATCAAATTAGCGACAATGGCTGGCGACGATATTGCTGAGCAAATTACGCAATTCTGGTTACAAAACTGGGCTGATGTAGGCTTAAACGTAACATTAGCAACAGGCCGTTCAATCGAGTTCAACGCGTTCTACGATAAAGTACAAGCTGATGATCCAGAAATCGACATCTTCATGGGTGCATGGGGTACAGGTACAAACCCATCTCCAATGGGCTTATACTCTAATGACGCACCATTCAACTTCTCTCGTTTCGCAACTGACGAGTCTCAAGAGTTACTTGTAGCAATCGATTCTCCAGAAGCATTTGATGCAGACTTCCGTGCTGAAAAATTACTTGCTTGGGAAGAATTAATGGCTGAAGAAGCACCAGTAATTCCAATGAACAACCGTTTAGAGCTTGAGCCAGTAAACAAACGTGTGAAAAACTACTCAATCGACTACACAACTGATTTAGGTTTAGAAGACGTTGAGTTAACTGCTGAAGAGCCAATTAAATAATGGACGACAGCAAGAGACAAAGATAAAACTTTTCTCTAAAATTGCACAAAGCCACGACGAATGTACTATTCGCCGTGGCTTTGTCGTTTTCGAACAGATTGTCTTCCTGCGAAATATGGCCACTATGTGGAGTAGCACCAAATGCAGAAAAATATCCTTCAGCAATGACAACTGCTGAAGGATATTTCTTTTTGTCCCAATTTCGTTTTATGAATGCATTTAACGATAGTACGACTCATCAAGCGAGAATAATGCCAATGCATTTGGTCCCGTATGTGCGCCGATTGCTGAGCCAATCATTGTAATGCTAATATTGCGTGTTGCAAAGCGCCGCTCGATTAACTGTTTAATTTGGACGGCTTGTTGCACATCATCTGCATGGCTAACGCACACGACTTGCTTGTCCAAATTTTGTGTGCGTTCAGCGAGCAATTCAAGTAAACGTTCCATCGCTTTTTGGCGTCCACGCACACGTTCTAATTCAATTAATTTGCCTTGTTGAATTTCAAAAATGGGCATAATTGAAAGTAACTCTCCAACAAATGCGCCTGTTTTGGAAAGACGACCGCCTTTTGCTAAGTAGCGCAAATCATCGACAAGGAGGAGTTGCACCATATTATTAGCACGCTTTTGGATTTCTTGTACGATATCACAAATAGAAGCGTGTTCTTCTTTCATACGCGCCGCTTTGTCGACTAACAAACCGTATCCAAGTGATGCACACTGCGAGTCGATAATATCAAGGCGCATGTGTGGATAGTCTTTTTGTAGCTGTGTGCGGATAGTACAGGCATTTTCATACATGCTTGACAACGCACTTGATACAGCAATGTATAAGCCATCTTCACCGCTTTGTGCGAGCGCTAAAAAAGCGTCATACATTTCCTCATAAGTCGTATGATACGTATGAGGAAATGCTCCTTCACGTATCGCATCATACACTTCTTCCGCACGGATTTCTAACATATCTTTATAGGTTTGGCCATTCAAATCTACAAGCAATGGAAATAATGTAACATCGTAGTCTTGTAAAAATGCGAGCGGTAAATCACAGCCACTATCTGCAAATAACCTCATACAAACAAACTCCTTTTATAATCGTTCTAGTTGTAAACGATGTTGTAAAAATGCCGAGATGCCATCTTCTTCGTTCGATAATGTAATCTCATTGGCAATGTTTTTTACTGAGTCAATCGCGTTGCCCATTGCAACCCCAATGCCAGCGTATTCCAGCATTTCTAAATCATTATCTTCATCACCAAACGCAATAATGCGCTCGCGCGGAATGCCCATATCTTTTGCGACAACATCGATGCCGACTGCTTTATTTAATCCTTTACGCACAATTTCAATTAACGGGAACGGTGCGCCCCAACGACGATGCTCAATTAGTTCTGCATGTACGTCTTGTAAATGCTGACGAATGATGGGCACATTATCGTCGTTCGCTGAAATAAGTAGTGATGTTGGATTGTCACGTAAGTTTTGGCGTAAATCTCCGATGCGTACAATTGGATCGCCCATCGTATAAAGTGGTGTCATCCACCTATCTTCACGATGAATATACACATCGTCTTTAATTTCTGCCAATAAATTTTCATATTCATAGCCATGTACCGATTCAACGACATCATGTACGACTGATAAATCAATCGGACGATGGAAGCCTTGCCATGAAGAAGACAATGGATGATGGACAAATGCTCCGTTAAAGTTCACAATCGGTGTACGTAACCCAAGCTCCGCATAATACGGTGAACTTCCACGGTACGGTCGCCCAGTAGCAATCATGACCTCATGCCCTGCTTCCTTTGCTTTGAAAATCGTTTGCTTCGTTTTATGTGAAATGGTTTTATCATTTGTTAATAATGTACCGTCCAAATCTAAGACGATTAAATGTTTTTCTGTCATGTAAAATCTCCCCTTACTCTATATAACAGTGTACGTCTGCTGAGTGAATTCGTCAAAAAATGCGTACAATCAAACAGTTTGTTCGAAAATCTGATGTTTCCAAACACCCAAGTGGCAACGCATCACAACATTTGTTATGATAAAGGTAATTGAAGTATAGGAAGGAGAATTCCACATGATTGATGCAGATATGAAAGAAAGCATGATGGGCGCACTTGAAAACGTAATTGACCCTGAGCTAGGTATTGATATCGTAAACTTAGGTTTAGTATATGATGTAGATTTAGATGAAGCAGGTTTAGCAACGGTGACGATGACATTAACGTCTATGGGTTGCCCATTAGGCCCGGTAATCGTTGACCAAGTAAAAACAGCGTTAGCCGATTTACCAGAAATTAAAGATACAGAAGTAAATATCGTTTGGCAACCAGCATGGTCAAAAGACAACATGAGCCGTTATGCAAAAATGGCATTAGGTGTACGCTAATCACTTCTACGAGATGAGTCCAATAAATGGGCTCATTTTTTTATTGAATCGTAGTTTATTTCTTTGCAAAAAATAAAAATTGGTCCTATAATCAAGTTAGTCAAAGAAGGTCAAACTTTTATAAGGAGGAATTTGAATATGCAATTTAAGCAAACAGATACAGATAAACCGTTAGAGCAATTTGCTCGTAATTTAGTCGAAGAAGTGAAAAATGGCAAAATGGACCCTGTTATTGGGCGCGATGAAGAAATTCGCAATGTGATTCGCATTTTATCGCGTAAAACGAAAAATAACCCGGTGTTAATTGGCGAACCGGGTGTCGGTAAAACAGCCATTGTGGAAGGATTAGCACAGCGTATCGTCAAAGGTGACGTTCCAGAAGGCTTAAAAGACTGTCTGTTGTACGAATTAGATATGTCAGCACTCATTGCAGGGGCAAGCTACCGAGGACAGTTTGAGGAGCGTTTAAAAGGTGTTTTAAAAGAAGTGAAGGATGCGGACGGACGCATTATTTTATTTATTGATGAAATTCATACGATTGTCGGCGCAGGGAAAACAGAAGGTGCGATGGATGCCGGGAATATGTTAAAGCCGATGCTTGCGCGTGGTGAATTAAAATGTATCGGGGCAACAACATTAGATGAGTACCGTATGTATATTGAAAAGGACCCAGCGCTTGAGCGACGCTTCCAGCAAGTGCTTGTACGTGAGCCGTCTGTTGAAGATACAGTATCCATTTTACGTGGCTTAAAAGAGCGTTTTGAGCTACACCACGGCGTACGCATTCATGACCGTGCAATCGTAGCAGCGTCACAATTAGCAGACCGTTATATTACGGATCGTTTCTTACCCGATAAGGCGATTGATTTAATTGATGAAGCATGTGCGATGATTCGAACAGAAATTGACTCGATGCCACAAGAATTAGATGCGGTTACTCGTCGCATCATGCAGTTAGAAATTGAAGAACAAGCATTAACGAAAGAAAAGGACGACGCAAGTAAAAAGCGTTTAACAGCACTTCGTCAAGAGTTAGGGCATTTAAAAGAGTCATCAGAAGATTTACGTAATCAATGGAAGTTTGAAAAGGAAGGCATTCAAACACTACAAGCAAAGCGTGAACAATTAGATAAATTACGTCGTGAATCAGAGGATGCGCAAATGCGCGGTGATTATAACCGTGCAGCTGAACTGCAATATAGCCAATTACCGAAGCTCGAAAAAGAGATTACGGAATTAGAGCAACACATTGAAGCATCTGGTGAGCAACGTATTTTACGTGAGGAAGTAACAGCTGACGAAGTCGCAAATATTGTAGCACGTTGGACAGGTATTCCGGTTACGAAGCTTGTAGAAGGAGAACGTGAAAAATTACTGCGGTTAAAAGAGACATTACAAGAGCGCGTTGTGGGACAAGATAACGCGGTACAGCTTGTCACAGAAGCGGTGTGGCGTGCGCGCGCAGGCATTAAAGATCCAACAAAGCCAATTGGTTCATTTTTATTCCTAGGACCAACTGGTGTCGGTAAAACGGAGCTTGCCAAGGCGCTTGCTGCACAGTTATTTGACTCAGAGGACCATTTTGTACGTATTGATATGTCTGAGTATATGGAAAAGCATAGTGTGTCGCGATTAGTCGGAGCGCCTCCAGGATATGTTGGTTATGAGGAAGGTGGTCAACTAACGGAGTCGGTTCGTCGTAATCCGTATTCTGTTGTACTGCTTGATGAAATTGAAAAGGCACATCCAGATGTTGCGAATATTTTACTGCAAGTATTAGATGATGGGCGTATTACAGATAGTCAAGGTCGTCTCGTTGATTTTAGCAATACAGTGATGATTTTAACATCGAATATTGGCTCTCATTTCTTATTAGAAGGGCAACCAAACGATCCGGAAGTAGAAGATAAAGTGATGCAAGCGCTACGCTTACACTTTAAGCCAGAGTTATTAAATCGTATGGATGATATTGTGTTATTCCATTCATTAACGACGACGCATTTCCATGCGATTGCCGAAAAATATGTACAGCAGCTTGTAAAACGTGTGGCAGAGCAAGAAATTACGGTAGAAGTAGAGCCGACTGTTCTTGATTTTGTTGTGACAGAAGGCATGGACCCACAATTTGGTGCACGTCCACTACGTCGATTTGTACAACGCCATATTGAAACAGCTGTTGCGCGTGAATTATTAAAAGGTGATGTTGTTGCAGGAGACACACTGGTTGTCGCAATGCAAGATGGTCATATTACAACGTATCATAAATAGCGATAAAGGAGCTCAAGTACGCAATATGTACTTGAGCTTTTTTCGATGGCAGGTATAGAGGACGAAGGTGCTATAAATGACGCGGACATTACTTGAGCAATTGTGTAGAGACGATGATGAGGAAAAGGCCCAGGTATTCACAATATATTTAGTAAAACAAGGTGAACAGCTCATACTAGATTACAGCTATTATGTTCAGCTTTACTTCAACCAACGTTATATCTTATAGCGAAATTTGCATAATTAGAAAACCCCGCGTAGCGAAAAGCTACACGGGGTTTTGCTAATTAATGATGGTCAGGTGTTGGTTCGCTTGGAATCACTGCTGCAATCGCAAGTACTAAGATTGCGAAGACAACTGAAACGATAGCGCCTGCTTGGAAGTCAAAAGTTACGCCAAGTACCGCTGATACTACGTAATTTAACATCGTCACTAGGATAAATGACCATAAAAACGTCATGATATATTGCATCAATTTCACCTCTACTAGAACGTTATTGATTTAATGCCGTAATAATATTACACCTTTCCTATAATAACATATGGATATAGGAAAGAAAAACACCTTTTTCATAAAGCGTAAAGATGACGAAATTTCTTGTCGAAAATGCGTCAGTCAAGCTGTAGTTATCGTCAGTATAGGGCAAAAATTATCGAAAGTCGAGTGAACAGATTATGAAATTTTTGTTGAATTTCAAAAAATATGAGCTATAATTATGACCAAGTACTAATAATTACTTACAAAGGGGTCGTCATGAATGACACAATTAGCAGGAATCATTGGGGTGGGCAGTTATGTGCCTGAAAAATGTGTAACAAATCGTGATTTAGAAAAAATAATGGATACATCAGACGAGTGGATTCGTACACGAACAGGAATCGAGGCGCGGCATTTTGCTGCTGACGATGAGCAAGCGTCCGATATGGCTGTTCATGCCGCGCGACAAGCGATGGAAAAGGCAGGTATCACAGCGGAGCAAGTCGGGCTTATTTTAGTTGCGACGGTATCACAAGAGCAAACGTTTCCGAGTGTTGCGTGTTTAGTACAAGAGCAAATTGGTGCAAAACATGCGGCAGCGATGGATGTAGCAGCAGCTTGTGCAGGCTTTATGTATGGGGTTATTACAGCAAAGCAGTTTATTGAATCAAATGCTTATGACTATGTACTAGTAATCGGTACTGAAAAGCTGTCAAAGTTTATTGATTGGGAAGACCGCAATACAGCTGTATTATTTGGTGACGGAGCGAGTGCGGTTGTTATGGGTAAAGTACGTGAAGGTCGCGGTATTTTATCATTTGAACTCGGCGCAGATGGAACGGGCGGCAAGCATTTATATTTAACACCGCAACAGCATATTGCAATGAACGGGCGTGAAGTATTTAAATTTGCAGTGCGCCAAATGGGTGATTCATCGTTACACGTATTAGAAAAAGCGGGCTTAACGAAAGAAGATGTGAATTTTTTAATTCCGCATCAGGCGAATATTCGTATTATGGAATCTGCGCGTGAACGTTTACATATGCCAGCAGAAAAGATGGCTGTAACCATTCATCGTTACGGCAATACATCGGCTGCATCTATTGGTACAGCATTATATGAAGAGCTAGAAAAAGGAACAATTCAAGATGATGATATTATTGTAATGGTCGGCTTTGGCGGCGGTTTAACATGGGGCGCAATTGCAATGCGTTGGGGACAATAACAAGGGGGATATTAGACATGACGAAACGACGAGTAGTAGTAACAGGGGTTGGCGCAGTAACACCAGTAGGCAATACAGCAAAGGAAGCATGGGGAGCTGTACTTGCAGGGAAAAGCGGTATCGGACCGTTAACACGTTTAGATGCATCGCAGTACCCAGTAAGTGTTGCCGCAGAGGTGAAAGACTTCTCGATAGAAACATGGATTGATAAAAAGGAAGCACGAAAAATGGACCGCTTCACACAGTTTGCATTAGCAGCGGCCATTGAAGCAGTAGAGGATGCCAAGCTTACAATTAATGACGATAATGCAAATCGTGTCGGCGTATGGATTGGTTCAGGTATTGGTGGAATGGAAACATTTGAACAGCAGTTCCGTACATTTTTAGATCGTGGTGTGCGCCGTGTGAGCCCATTTTTCGTGCCGATGATGATTCCAGACATGGCATCAGGGCAAGTATCGATTTATTTTGGCGCAAAGGGCATTAACTCATGTAGCGTAACAGCGTGTGCATCAGGTACAAATTCGATTGGTGATGCATTTAAAGTCATTGAGCGCGGTGATGCAGACGTTATGATTACAGGTGGTGCAGAAGCGCCAATTACAACAATGGCTGTAGCTGGTTTCTGTGCAAATACCGCTTTATCATTTAATGAAGACCCTGCAACAGCCTCTCGTCCATTTGATAAAAATCGTGATGGTTTTGTCATTGGTGAAGGGGCAGGGATTGTCATTTTAGAAGAATATGAACATGCTGTAGCGCGTGGTGCAGATATTTATGCAGAAATTGTTGGTTATGGTGCAACAGGTGATGCGCATCATATTACAGCACCAGCACCAGAAGGCGAGGGAGCTGCGCGTGCGATGGCTCAGGCACTTGCAGATGGCGATGTCAACCCAACACAAATTGGTTATATTAATGCGCATGGTACAAGTACAGGCTACAATGACTTATACGAAACGCAAGCGGTAAAAACAGTGTTTGGTGAGCATGCATATAAGCTTGCGATGAGTTCAACAAAATCAATGACGGGTCATTTACTTGGCGCGGCAGGTGGTATTGAAGCAATCTTCTCGGTACTTGCTTTACGCGAAGGGAAAATTCCGCCAACGATGAATTTAGCAGAGCCAGACCCACAATGTGATTTAGATTATGTGGCAAATGCAGCGCGTGAGCAGCAAGTAGACTACGCACTCAGCAATTCATTAGGCTTTGGTGGGCATAACGCTACACTTGTATTTAAACGATTTGCGTAATTGCTAGAAGTGGCTTCAACAGTCGTTTCCGAAATAATTGATAAAGAGAGCGTTCTAAAAAACTTTTTAGAACCTCTCTTTTTATTGTGCGTCTATTATAAATAAGGAAGTACATGGAATTTTTTTGTGGTACAATTTCTACAATCTATACGAAGGGGTGTATCGTATGAAAAAATGGTTAATCGGGTTAGGCGTTGGTGTTGTTGTATGTGTCATATGGCTTGGCGTACCGTTTTTTGTGCCGCAGCATGTGACGGCGACATCTGCTGACGTGACAGAAATTCGTTTGTTTAATGGAGATACAGGAGAGGCACGTAGCATAACGGATGAAGCGTTGATTGATGCTTTTTTAAACGAAGCGGCGCAAACGGAATATGTACGTGAAAAAATAGCGTATGGTCTTGGCTATACATTACGTGTCACGTATATGGATGGGAATAAAAAGGTAGATGAATATTTGTTGGACGAGAATGGTACAGTACGCCAATCGATCTTTGTGTATGGGGTGAAGGAGCAGCCGTTTTTAGCGCAGCAAGCATGGGATTATGGGCAATAAAAAACGAGGTTTCGCGTGATGCGAAGCCTCGTTTTTTTGATTAGCGGCGCTTGCGTCCTAAGCCCATTGCGTTTTCCATTTTCTTTAATGTTTTATTCGCAATGGCATTTGCTTTTTCAGCACCTAAATCTAAAATTTGGTCTAGTTCGGGTGAATCAATTAACTCATAATAACGTTCTTGTAGCGGTGTTAAATGTGTAATTAAGCTTTCAGCAACGCCAGCTTTAAATGCACCGTAGCCAAGACCGTCATATTTTGCGACAACGTCATCAATCGATACGTTGTTAACAGCTGCTTCGATTGTCAGTAAGTTTGAAACGCCAGGCTTTTCAGCAACGTCAAAACGTACAATACCTTCTGAGTCTGTAACCGCCGATTTAATCTTTTTCTCGATTTCTTTTGCTGTATCTAAGAAGCGGATTGTTGCTTTCGTATTTGTATCTGATTTACTCATTTTTTTCGTTGGTTCTTGCAGTGATTTAATACGTGCGCCTTCTTTTGGAATTTGCACTTCAGGAATTGTTAAAATATCGCCGTAACGATGGTTAAAACGGTTTGCTAAATCACGTGTTAATTCTAAGTGCTGCTTTTGATCTTCACCAACAGGCACGATATCCGCATTGTATAGTAAAATATCCGCAGCCATTAACGGTGGGTATGTTAAGAGTGCCGCAGAGACTGATTCTTTCCCCGTTGATTTATCTTTAAATTGTGTCATACGCTCTAATTCACCGATTGAAGCGATACACTGCATAATCCAGCCTGCTTGTGCGTGAGCTGGTACTTCAGATTGAATGAATAATGTTGCCTTTTCTGGGTCAATACCTGTTGCGATATACGTTGCAGCAAGTGCGCGGATATTTTTACGTAAATCTAAGCGGTCCTGTGGTACGGTAATGGCGTGTTGATCAACGATGCAGTAAATGGCATTTCCTTGTTCTTGGAATGCAGGGAATTGGCGGAATGCTCCTAAATAGTTCCCTAATGTAATGACGCCTGTTGGTTGTACACCTGAAAAAATAGTTTTCATGAATAGTTCCTCCTTAAAATTGGCAAATAAAAAAACATCATGCTCCCTTCGAATAAGGGACGAATGATGTTTGAATCCGCGGTACCACCCAGCTTGTTAGTTGCCTAACCACTTTGCCTCGTAACGTGAGCACACGCATATAGCTACTAAAGGTTCACCATATGAACTCAGAAGCCCATTCGATAAAGCGCGTTGTCTATTTACAGCAGCCATAGACTCTCTCAATCCGCATCTCTTTATGTACTTTTCTTCGTCATCGTTTCTAGTTATTTGCAAAAATTATATAGAATTTTGTGCCAAGATGCAACTACGTGCTATAAATAAAGAAGTCCGGGAATCGAAACAATGATATTGATTCTCAATTAATGATTTTAATTGAGAAAAAATATTTCGGAAACAACGTTTAAATGATAATGAATATGGGAAAATAATGTATAGAACAAACAACATAAAAATTCTCAAATTCAAGGTTTTTAATGTAAGACTATTTTTGTGTAGGAAAAATGTATTTTTTAAGGGAAAACGCGCATAAAATAAGTTGATTATTGTCTGTGCTTTTTGTAATATTATATATTCAAAAATTGAAAGTTGATGTATAATGAACTTACATTTAATTTAGATTAATTATAAAGTAGGGTAAATAGATTGCACTTATTTTGAAAGGAAGTGTTTCGTTATGATGGTTACTTTATTCACATCACCAAGTTGTACTTCATGCCGTAAAGCGAAAGCTTGGTTAGAAGAACATGACATTCCATATACAGAGCGTAATATCTTTTCTGAGCCATTAACGTTAAGTGAGATTAAAGAAATTTTGCGCATGACAGAAGATGGTACAGATGAAATTATTTCAACACGATCTAAAGTCTTCCAAAAATTAAACATTGATGTAGAGAGTTTATCTTTACAGCGTTTATACGAATTAATTCAAGAGTATCCAGGTTTATTACGTCGCCCAATCATTTTAGATGAGAAGCGTCTACAAGTAGGATACAATGAAGACGAAATTCGCCGCTTCTTACCACGTAAAGTACGTGCGTATCAATTACAAGAAGCACAACGTATGGTAAACTAGTCAATTGAACTTATACATACGAGCATGTTAACTCGTATATGTTATATAAAACTTGTAGCGCTTCTGTCGCTACAAGTTTCTTTTTATATTATTTAATTTTTCAGTTAATTACAGCGTTTTACTTGCTAAAAACCGAGTAGTCTACTAAACTAGCAAGTATCTTACCGAAATCAGAGCTTTGTCGTTTCTTTTTCCGGTAAAACAGCATAAAATAGAAGTAGAAACCTAAGAAACATTATGTGAGCTTAGGAATAGAGGGGAGATGTGTTTGTTATGGACATCGAACGCGTAAATGATTACACTTTAAAGCTTTACATTTCATATGATGATATTGAAGAGCGCGGCTATAGTCGTGAGGAAATTTGGTATAATCGCGGCAAAGGCGAGCAACTGTTTTGGGATATGATTGAAGAAATCGGCGAAGAAGCAGACTTTGAGCTAGAAGGCGCTGTATGGATTCATGTAAATGCTGCAGAGACGGGAATTGAAGTTGTTGTAACGCGCACATCTGAAAAAGAAGACATTTCGGGACATTCGTCAGAAAGTGAAGGCGACCCGTTTAACTTTGAAAAGATGATGGAACAAGCGTTAATACCAGAACAAGACGAGCAACGAAATATGCGTGATATACAAGAGTTATTGAAAGATAAAGATTACGCGATGTTTAAGTTAGGCGAGTTTGATGATGTTATTGGTATTGCTAAACGTTTAGCACAATTTGACCTACACACAACTTTATATAAATATGAAGGTAAGTATTACTTTAGTTTTGAAAAAGGACAGCATGACCAAGCGTATATGTTTAACGCTATTGCGACTGTCCAAGAGTTTGCAACATTAAGCGCTATGTCAACGTATTATTTACGTGAATATGGTGAAGTGATTATGGACGGTAACTGCATTGAAACTGTTCAACAATACTTCGCATAACGTTTGTGAAAAGAAAGTGGTATGAGAAATGATAACATTTCTCGTGCCACTTTTTTGTATGCAGGCGTAGCTACATACGCGTGTCTCCACTCAAAAATTTAAATTTAGCATGATTTGTGCTGCTGTCAACGTCCTACATATACACTAAAGAAAAAGGAGGGCGTGTATGTTAACAGCTCAACAACAGGACGGCACGCAAATTTGTACATTACATTATTCACGCGAACAGTTACGTACACGTCGAACGGAACAGTTTTATTGTAGAGATTGTCAGGCTGCTGTGACATTGAAGATTGGTAGGAAAAATATTCCTCATTTTGCCCATAAATCTGTGCACTGTCATCAATTTTCAAGCGAACGCGAATCGCCGACACATTTGGCAGGAAAAGCGGCATTGTATTCTTTTTTCCAACAGCATTGTCATGATGTTCAGCTAGAAATGTATATACAACAAATTGCGCAGCGCCCAGATGTACTCATCGACCAAACATATGCGATTGAATTTCAGTGTAGTACCATTCCGCTGTCCTTTATCGAACAGCGAACGGATGGCTATATATCAGCAAACTATATTCCCATTTGGATTTTACATGCAAAGCATACAGCGCTTGGCTGGAATGTTCTTTCATTAACACAATTTGAACAATATTTTTTTCAAGATGCCCATGCGTATCCCTATTTATTATTATTTCAACCAGAGCAACAAATGTTTTACTACTACACATCCTGCATACAAGTAAGTAAGACGAAATTTTTATGCTACGTACAACAAATCCCCCTTCAGGCACAAACCTTTCCATTTTACACGCCAGCAGCAATTCCGTTAGCCATCTATCTTGAAACGATTGACACTCAACGTCAGCACCGCGAACGTTATTTAGAACATAGTAGGCGTTTTAATACACAAGGTGTACATCACCGAATATTACGACTGGCGTACGACCATTTTGGCGGTGTAGCGTATACACCCTTTTATATTGGGGTGTACATCCCGAATGCCTTTTGCTTTAATATGCACCCGTTTGATTGGCAGCTATTATTTGTCGTCTGGCGAAAATTACATCGACACGCACACTATGATGAGTTTCAACAGTGGTCGCAACTGGCGATGTTTACACCTATTCAATATCAGGTATTGGAGCAATATGAACAGATATTACAAACACCGAACCTCGCGAGCCTGTCATACGAGCAATTATTTACGTATATTCACTGCGAAATAGTTGCGCAATAAGCAAATAATTGAGAAAATAAATGAATAATTCGGTTTTCGAAAGAACTGACAGATAGGGGATATGACAATGGCAAAAAACGTCTTATTACGAAATGAAGTACCAGAAGAATTAACATGGCGTTTAGAAGATATTTTTGAAAATGAAACGCTGTGGAATGAGGAGTTTGATGCGATTACAGCATTAGTTGAACAAGCATCAACTTATGAAAATCGTTTAGCAAATAGCGCAGCTGATTTTTTAGCAGTGTTACAGTATAGCGAAGAAGTAAGCTCACGTTTAGGCAAACTATATGTCTATGCACATATGCGTAATGACCAAGATACAGCTAACAGCACGTATCAAGCATTAGAGTCACGCGCGGTAGCTCTATCATCAAAAGCATCTGCAGCATTATCGTTTATCACACCTGAAATTATGGATATGGATGAAGCGGTAATTGAACAATACTTAACAGAAAATGAAGAGTTAGCTGTCTATCGTCAATCTTTAAAAGAGACATTAATGGCACGTCCACACATTTTACCAGCAGAGCAAGAAGCATTAATGGCACAAATGGGTGAAGTGCGTGGTGCATCATCAAACACATTCTCAGTACTAAATAATGCGGATTTAGTATTCCCAATCATTAAAGATGATAAAGGGGAAGATTTCCAAATTACACATGGTAACTATATTAAAGCGTTAGAAAGCTCAGACCGTGCATTCCGTGAACGCGCATTTAAAGCAGTATATGCTACATATGATAGCTTTAAAAATACATTTGCTTCAACACTTGCAGGGAAAGTAAAGGGGGCCAACGCAACAGCACGTATTCGTAAATATGATTCAGCGCGTCATGCAGCATTATCGAATAACTTTATCCCAGAAGCGGTATATGACCAATTAGTAGAAGCGATTAATGACCATTTACCATTATTACATCGTTACGTAGCGTTACGTAAACAAGTGCTTGGTGTAGACGAGTTACATATGTATGATTTATTTACACCACTGGTACCAGAAACGGATATGGAATATACGTATGACGATGCAAAACGTGTAATGGTCGACAGCTTTGCGCCACTTGGGAAAGACTATCAAGATACAGTACAGCACGGTTTAGACAATCGTTGGGTAGATGTACTTGAAAACAAAGGGAAGCGTAGTGGTGCCTACTCATCAGGTACATATGGTACGAACCCATATGTATTAATGAACTGGCAAAACAATGTGAATAACTTATTTACATTAGCGCATGAATTCGGTCATAGCATGCATAGTTATTACACACGTAAGCACCAACCATATGTATACGGTAGCTACTCAATTTTCGTAGCGGAAGTTGCGTCAACATGTAATGAGGAACTATTATTTGAGCATTTACTGAATACGTTAGAAGATGAACAACAAAAAATTTACTTATTAAATCATTGGTTAGATGGTTTCCGTGGTACAGTATTCCGTCAAACAATGTTTGCAGAATTTGAGCATTTAATGCATGAACTGGACCGTCAAGGCGTGCCGTTAACAGCTGAGAAGCTAACGGAAGAATATTACGCATTAAATAAGAAGTATTTTGGTGACGATATGGTCGTGGATGAAGAGATTGGTTATGAGTGGGCACGTATCCCTCATTTCTACTACAATTACTATGTATATCAATATGCGACAGGTCAGTCAGCAGCAACCGCGTTATCGAAAAAGATTTTAGAAGAAGGCGAGCCAGCTGTTGAGAAATATATTAATAATTTCTTAAAAGCAGGTTGCTCGGCTGCACCAATTGATGTATTAAAAGCAGCAGGCGTTGACATGAGTTCGCCACAACCAATTATTGACGCGTGTAAAGTGTTTGAACAAAAGTTAAATGAATTAGAGGCATTATTGCTAAATAATAAGTAGTGTCGAAAAAATGACTATTCTCTTAATGGGTAGTCATTTTTTGATGTTACGAAACTAATTTATTTTTCAAGAATAGTAAATTGTGGCGTAAAAAGGAGAAGCATATTTCAAAATGATTGTCTGGACATACCGACGAAAAGCCTTTTTAATACGATGAAATCGCTTTCTATTTGACGGATTTGTGAAAATCGGTTTAACTTGTTGATTCAGTGGGTAATACGTGTTAAAGTTATAACTGTGAAATAAATCACAAACCAAACATACACCCCTTTGTTTGAACGTGAACATTTCTCCCATCCCCTTTGTGAAAAGAGGGTCTTCATTCTGTCGAGGCTTGAAGGCTCTCTTTTATTTTTGTTCAATAATAAAAAATTAACATTTTTATAGAGAAAGTTATGCCATTTGTTAACAAATTGGTACGAAAAGTCGTGACGTATATTGTGTATATGAAAAAGGATGGTTTGAGTGAAAAGACTCAAACCATCCTTTTTTCATGGAAATCTTCTATTATATAGTATTATGTTTGTGGTTGAATAAGATGTGCTTGTAGGCGTTCGCGTACGATGTCAGGAATCGCAATGGAGCTTTGTGTTTTATTGTCAAAGCATACTAATGTGCATTGACCTGTTGCGACAATTTCACGGTCTGTGTTACGAAGCACTTCTTGACGCAATGTTAAGCTTTTTGTGCCTAACTTTTCAACCGATGTGCGAGCGATGAGTGTATCGTTGGCATATGTTTGATGAATATAGTCACATGTTAGACGCGCAACAACCATTCCAACCTCGGTCGCATCCTCTAGTTGCATAACCTCATGGAAAAACTTCATACGGCTTTCTTCAAAATAATAAAAATAGCTTGTGTTGTTCGTGTGACCGAATGCATCGGTTTCACAAAAACGCACATATACTGATGTTTCATGCATAACCTCATCCCCCTTTACATTAAGTATTATCATTAATGGAGAGAAATGCAAGTTATAAATAGCGAAAAAATGATTTTTCGAGCATAATGAAGTTGTGTAGTGAACGATAATATGAAAAAAGCTCCGTCAATCCCAGTGTGGGTGTTGACGGAGCTTTTAGTTGAAATAGTACTTACACTTTTAAGCGCCATAACGTGAAATCGTTTGTATACGTACGTTCTACTTTTTGTTGAAGCATACGCTTTTTTAATTCACGTTCTGCTGCTGCTTCAGTCATATTATAAATAAGTGCAACTTCTTTTGTAGAAAGAGAATGATAGCGTGTGAGAAGTTCTTCAAGTGTTGGTGGTTGATTACGTACAAGTGGTGTATTGAGCATTTCTGATAAAATATGTTCGTATACGTCGTAACTATATAAACCACCTACTTTTAAGCCTTCATCTTCAATACATTCATTGAAAAAGACAATCGTTGGTGCTTCTTCTACTTCCATTTCGCGTGTGATATGTAGGTCACATTGGAATGCATGAGCCGCTTCCTTTGAACCGAAATCACTGCGGAATTCCTGCATATCTAGTTGTGCCTCTTCAGCGATTTCTAATAGGGTAGCGTAAGATTGGATATTTTTTTGTTGCAGTACAAGTTGCTCTTGTAGCTTCGTTAAAAATCGTAATCCAGCTCGCTTTCCTTGTAGCTCTGCCGCTTTAATCGCAACAGACGGTAATACAGGATGTTTCACATCTACTTCTTGCCCTGACATACAGCCTTTTGTTTTTTCTTCAATACAATTTAACGACGCAAGCTTCGTACTTAAAATAAAGCGAGCGGTAAAATAATGTTCATATTCTACTTGTAGCTTGCGAATCATCGACTGCATTTCCACAGATTTTGAGCACAAAGGGTCAATAAAAATATAAAGCTCTAGTGGTTTATGCAGAGGCTGCGAGGGTGTTACTGGTTCCGTTAAAAGTTGAACATGCGTCACTAGAACCCCTCCTCTTCGTGGTCGTTCGGTGCGTTGACCATATGGTGCGCGGTCATCACTAAACGTTTGTAATAAATTTCTCGAAACTTACCATCTAAGCCGACTTCATCCATTGCTTCTGCCATACATTCCAACCATGCTTGCGCGCGGTCAGGCGTAATTTTAAAATGCATATGTCGTGCGCGCATCATTGGATGTCCGTGTTCTTCTGTATATATGTTAGGCCCACCTAAGTATTGGGTCTGAAATTGAATTTGCTTACGAATCGTTTCCGTGAAATCCTCTGGAAAGATGGGGATAAGCAAAGGGTGTTGACTAACACGTTTATAGAAGGCGTGCATCAACTCAGAAAGTTTTTCAGCACCAATTTCCTCATAAGGAATTTTTGAGATTCGATTCATAGGTGTCTTGCTCCTTTAAACCATTTTCATATGCGCTAAATCGCTAACGCAGTTAGGTATTTCTTTACTGTACATTTATTCTATCAACGAAAACGATGGAATACAAACAAAGTGCCTTTTTTGATGGCAGTATACATCGTAAAACATAGGACTTAATATATAGTTTATTGTGAGAAAAAACAGAAAATATGAGTTTCTTCTATATAATGGACAGTCCCATTCACTCATATTTTGTCCAATGTTTTGGGATAAAAAAACCTCCCATATGAATCGCTATAAATGGGAGGTTTTGTATGTTATGCGCGATAATAATTCGTAATTTTAGCAACATAGTTTTGTGTTTCTTTAAATGGGGGAATGCCGCCATATTTTTTCACATTGCCCGGGCCAGCATTATACGCAGCTAATGCTGTTTCAAGATTGCCCCCAAACTGGTCTAACATTTGGCGTAAATATTTCGCACCACCCATAATATTTTGTGCAGGATCTAATGAATTTGTTACACCTAAATATTTTGCGGTAGCAGGCATTAGTTGCATTAAACCACTTGCACCTGCATAGCTTTTCGCAGAAGCGTTGAAATTGGATTCTTGTTTCATCATCGAAGCGATGAGTTTCGGATCTAAATCGTATTTCTCGGCCGCTTGCTGAATAAGGGCACTGTATTTATTTGCACCAGCAAGTGACCCTTCAAAAATGACAGAGTTTGTATCTGTTGTTGTAGCATTCGTTACTTGTTCTTTTTGTACGTGGTCGTTTAAAACACTATAAAGGGCAGGTGGCATATATGTAGAAGCCGTCCCCGTTGTTAATGAACCTAATAGTAGTGAAGCTGTGCTTGCCGTTGTAGCTGTTGAATCATTATCAAGTGCATTGACCAGTGATGGGATTGCCCCTAAATAATTTTGTAAATCGTTTGTCGATGCATTGTTGCTTAACACATCTGAAATAAGTTCTGAAAACAACGAAGAAGTATTCGCCGCTTGTTGTGTGTCGCCAGTCATCGTTTGAATGGCAGCAGTATCTGTTAATGAACGAATCGTTGAAATGGTCATGTCAGTTATCCTTTCTGTTGTGCAAGTATATCGGCAAAGCGTGCAATTTTCTTTTTCGTTTGGCGTGTTGGAATGTTAAATTGTGCAAGTAATTCTGCAAAAATGCGTGCGCCTTCTGTTGCATCGTTTGTTTCGTATTCTATCTCGTAATCTTCATGTCCTAAATAAAGCGCATGGTCGAGTACAACAAGCCCACCTTTATAATCGACCTCAATACGCTTAGTTGTTAGCGAACCGTAGTGATTAATTTCAGAAACAGGAATATTTGCGTCTACAAGTTGTCGGTGAATTGCATCAGGAAATGTGTCACCGTTAAAAATACGTTGTGCATCGGCTTCGGTAATGTCCACATTCGTTTCTATACTTGTGTGCACATCGACCAGTCGCTTTAATGTCGCTTCAAATGCATCATTCGTTTGGCGAATGCGTAAGCCACTACGCATATCCTTTATATGTAAGGCTGCGGTATCAAAATAATGGTTCGCTAAAGTGACTGCTTGTTGCGGGGTTACGTTAAAATGTGCACAAAGCTGCTTGTATTCATCGTACGTTACGATATTTTTAAATTCAATTTCGGTTTGCTGAGTCATCTAGACATCATCCTTTTTCATATAGTATTGCGCAACCTTTCCGAAAAGTGTCTGCCCGTATACAAAACGGTATGGTAAAATATGAACAGAATGGTTGGAAAGGGAGTTATAGTGTTGCGTAATCAATTTACTGTTAGTATAGCAGACGAAACGTCGCTTATTTTTAGTTTAAATGAAAAGATTGAACATGACAAAATGAATCCTGCTGGACAACTGATTGTCGACTCTGACAATCCTGCATTTGTATACTTAGTGGATTTGCCAGTAGGATATGGTTATATTCGTTTTGAGCCAACTGTATGGCCAGCATTAGTACAAGTTTTAGAACGACAGCAAGACCCACAACTACAATTCGCGGAGCAAGTTATGTTGTTACCGCAATTCTTTGAAGAATTACACATGCTTGTTTATAATATCGAAGGAAACGGTAATTATGGAAATGTGTTTGTTGAAGCAGTTGAACAAACTTTCGCATCGATTTTACAGCAAGCACAGTAATGTGTAGATATACCGATTGTTGAGAGGAGAAGAGTGTGCATGGGACAGTGGGAACGCTTTTTAGGCCCCTATAAGCAAGCTGTTGATGAATTAAAGGTGAAGCTAAAAGGTATGCGTTCGCAGTTTGGCATTAATAACACAAACTCACCAATCGAATTCGTAACAGGTCGCGTAAAGCCACTTGCAAGTATTTATGATAAAACGCTCGAAAAAGGCTTGCCATTTGAGCCGTCTGAGCAACTCGCACATGAAATTCAAGATATTGCGGGCTTACGTATTATGTGTCAGTTTATTGATGATATTTTTACAGTAGTCGATTTAATTCGTCAGCGTAAAGATATGACGATTATCGAAGAGCGTGATTATATTTCACATAGTAAAAGTAGTGGCTATCGCTCCCATCATGTTATTGTACAATACCCGGTGGAAACGATACACGGTACGAAAATTGTCCTTGCAGAAATTCAAATTCGTACGTTAGCGATGAATTTTTGGGCATCGATTGAGCATTCATTAAACTATAAATATAAGGGAGATTTCCCAGAAGAAATTAAAAACCGATTGCAAAGAGCGGCAGAGGCAGCTTTTCAATTAGATGAAGAAATGTCGCAAATTCGCAGTGAAATTCATGAGGCACAAGCGTATTTCACCGAACTAAAAGAAGGCGATAATCCTAAAACAAATCGACCAAACAAGGAGCGTGATGCATGATGAATTTTGCGATTCAAGCACGTTTAGATGATCAATCAAAAGAATTAACAGAGCTGGCGAAAACGTATTTACTTGATTTTGGTTTGAAGCATGATGAAGAAAGTCCAGATATTGTATTGTCGATAGGGGGAGACGGTACATTACTCCATGCTTTTCATCGCTTTTCACATTTATTAGATAAAGTATCGTTTGTCGGTATTCACACAGGGCATCTTGGGTTTTATGCGGATTGGAAGCCTTCTGAGCTAGAGAAGCTTGTGTTATCAATTGCTAAAAAGGATTTTAATGTTGTGGAATACCCGTTATTAGAGGTACAAGTTCACCATAACTCTTCAGGTGTGAATAAATATTTAGCGTTAAATGAAGCAACTGTTAAATCACCAAGCGTCACACTTGTGATGGATGTTGAATTAAATGGGAAACATTTTGAACGTTTCCGCGGAGACGGTTTATGTGTATCTACGCCGTCAGGTTCCACTGCCTATAATAAAGCATTAGGTGGTGCGATTATTCACCCAACCCTACAAGCGATTCAACTAACGGAAATGGCATCGATTAATAATCGTGTCTTCCGTACAGTAGGCTCGTCGCTTGTTTTACCAGCACATCATAACTGTGAGCTAAAACCAGTGAGTGAATCACAGGAGTTTAATATGACGATTGATCATATTAGCTTAGACCAGTCAGATGTTGCAAAGATTCAATTTAACGTTGCACGTGAGAAAGTTCGTTTTGCACGATTCCGCCCATTCCCGTTTTGGGAGCGTGTACATGAATCATTTGTATCCAATGATGTCTAAACCATTTCAAGTGACGTTTGTGATGCCAACTGACGGGGTGCTTCTGCGTGAAGCGCTCGGTCAATTTGGTATTTCCAAACGTGCATTAACAGCGATTAAGTATGAAGGCGGACAATTACTTGTAAACGGTGTAGAAAAAACGGTGAGACATCCATTGCAAGCTGGGGATGAGGTCACGGTTATTTTCCCGATTGAAAAGCCGAGTGAAGGATTACTTGCAGAGCAAGGACCGCTTGATATTGTATATGAAGATGAGGCAATTTTGATCATTAATAAACCTGCGGGGCAAAGTACAATTCCGTCCCGTGAGCATCCAACGGGAAGTGTTGCAAACGTGCTGATGCATTATTTTGAGACGATTGGTTTACAGTCAACAGCGCATATTGTGACACGACTAGACCGTGATACATCTGGTTTAATGTGTATTGCAAAAAATCGACACATCCATCATTTAATGGGACTAGCTCAAAAAACACATGATGTGGACCGTATGTATGAAGCCATTGTTCATGGACATGTCGACAACGATTTTATCGAGGTGAAAGCGCCGATTGGTCGTAAAGATACGAGTATTATTGAACGTGAAGTCCGAGCGGATGGTCAGTTCGCGCATACAGACGTGACTGTACTCGCTCGCTTTATGTATAACGGCGAAGCATTTTCACATGTGCGTATGAAGCTGTATACAGGTCGTACGCATCAAATACGTGTACATTTAGCCTATTTAGGGTATCCGTTAGTAGGAGACGGTTTATATGGTGGTTCAAAGGCATTTATTGAGCGACATGCCTTGCATTGTGTCAAGCTGACATATCAGCACCCTGTAACAAGTGAGCGATGTGTGCATGACATTCCATTAGCAGATGATTTACAACGATTTTTGCGCGCGTAAGCAAATTTCATATTGTAGGAATAGCTGTCTTTTCATTGTGTAAAACACAATAAAAAAGACGGCTTTTTCAGCTTTTTGCTAAATCGTACCATTATCTAATAATTGCAGCGATGAAAAAATAATTTGAACTCATTCGGCAGCAAGACTATACTGATGTAGGAAATAGACATCGCGGAAGGAGGCGACATGCATGATGGACGAGAAAGTTGAACGAGATGAAGCACAACGAATGATTGACACGCTCACACAATATTTGCAAACGGGCAATATTGATGCATTCCGAGATGAATTTTTTGAGCTTCATCCATATGATCAGGCACAATTTTATGAAAAGGTGACCCCTGATATACGACAGATTATCTATCAGTATTTATCTCCTGAAGAACTAGCGGAAATATTCCAAGCATTAGAGCTAGACGACGATGAGTACGTCGAGTTTTTAAATGAAATGGATATTAATTACGCAGCTACGATGTTGTCGGAAATGAATTCGGATGACGCAGTAGATGTATTAAATGAGCTAGATGATGATGAACGAGATAGTTATTTAAATTTAATGGACGACGAAACCGTTGAAGAAATTAGTGAGCTGATGCAGTATGAAAATTATACAGCAGGTGCCATTATGACAACGGAGTACGTAGCGATTAATGAAAATTCTACAACACGCTCAGCCATGCATATTTTACGCAATGAAGCGCCAACAGCTGAGACGATTTATTATTTATTTGTTATCAATATGAAAAAGCAATTAGTCGGTGTCCTGTCATTACGTGACTTGATCGTGGCAGATGATGATGTGTTAATTCGTGACGTCATGAACGAACGTGTTGTGAGTGTACATGTAAAAGATGACCAAGAGGAAGTTGCGCAAATTATGCGTGATTATAATTTTTTAGCATTACCAGTAATTGACGATCAACAAGAATTGTTGGGAATTATTACAGTCGATGATATTATCGATGTTATTGACGAAGAAGCGGAAGATGATTACTCAAAGCTTGCCGGTATTTCTGATTTTGACCATGCTGACCAAGGACCGTTTACAGCTGCTAAGAAGCGTTTGCCATGGTTGGTGATGTTGTTATTCTTAGGAATGATTACAGCATCTTTAATGGCACAATTTGAAGATACACTTGATGCAGTAGCGATTTTAGCGATTTTTATTCCGCTTATTTCAGGGACAAGTGGGAACAGTGGTACGCAAGCATTAGCGGTCGCTGTACGTGGTTTAGCGACAAAAGAAGCCGGTGATGAGGAAAGTAAATTAAAGCTACTGCTGCGAGAGTTAAGCACCGGTATGGTGATGGGTGTTTTATGTGCAGTTGTTGTTACAGGCATCGTATATTTTTGGAAAGGCGAGCTTGTTATTGGCATGCTTGTTGGCGCAGCAATGTGCTGTTCAATTATTGTCGCAACACTGGCTGGTGCACTTATTCCGTTGTTAATGCACCGTATTGGTGTAGACCCAGCAGTAGCATCGGGTCCATTTATTACGACCCTAAATGACATTACAAGTATTTTAATTTATTTAGGGTTAGCGACAGTGTTTATTTTATAAAATGTCAACTAAAAAAGACGCAAAAGCAGCAAAAAAAATTTTTTGCTGCTTTCGTTTTTGCGTTAGTTTGCGTCATATCAATACTTGAAGATGTTCGGTCAGACTTTTTACTGATTTTTGCCCTCTTTACAGGATGAGAACGGCTGTGCTACACTAAAATCTGTTAACTAAACAACATATTGTGTTGATGTTCAAGGTCTAACCACTATATGTTGATTTTTAGGTTTATTTTTAAAAGAACGGGTATAACTAATAAAAAGCAAAAACATGCTTTTTTTATACATAGCGTTAACGATTATGTCGTTATCGACATATCTATGCACGAACTGAATGAGTAAATAAAAAGGATAGTTCATTTCTTGAAGGTAGAAATATATAGCGAAGTATATTCAAACAACGTTATATCTTACTATTTCTATAGGAGTGATATTTTTTATTTAACGGACCGTTTGTTGCATGCTGATTTATCAAAGGAGGCTATTATTATGAAATTATATACAAAAACAATCTGCCCAAAATGTTTATGGGTGAAAGCTGAAATTGAGAGAGCAGGCTTACAAGCAGAAATTATTAATATTGATAAAGATGCAGACGCATTAGCATTACTACAGCAAAAAGGCTATATGAGTGTTCCGGTTTTAGAAGTAGACGGCTCGTGGTATCACGACCAAAAGGAAATGGTACAAGCTGTGCAACTGATGCATGCATGATTGTGTACGCATCAAGAACTGGAAATATTCGAGCAATTATAGAGAAACTAAATGTGCCAGCCGTTCAATTGACGGCTGGTCTCGCAATGACTGAACCTTTTTTAATGTTTACGTATACAGATGGCATTGGGCAAGTACCGAGCAGCGTCGAGACGTTTATGCAAGACAATGGGCACTATTGCCAAGGCGTCATTGTGAGTGGAAATCGTAATTTTGGACATGATGTATTTGGTCGTGCAGGAGATATTCTTGCGAAACAATATAATGTGCCACTCGTACGTAAATTGGATTTACGAGGCTATCAAGCAGATTACGAGGCTGTAGAGCAGTTTTACTTTGAAAGGGTGGTAGCATGCAAGCGTATGTAAAGTTAAATAATGAAGTACTACACACATATAAAACTTCAGGTCACTTAGAGCGTGAGAAAGATTTAGAAGCGGTAACATTATATATGCAAGAGGAAATTGAACCGAAACTTCGTAAATTCAATACACCACTTGAACGATTACACTGGTTAATCGAGGAACAGTATTATGAAGAGGCGTTTTTAGCGCAGTATGATGATGCTTTTTTAACAGCGATTTTTGAAAGCACTTACGCAAAAGGTTTTACGTTCCCATCGTTTATGAGTGCAAGTAAGTTTTTTGATAGTTATGCGATGAAGAGTCGTGATGGTAAAGAAATCTTAGAACGTTATGAAGATAGAATTATTATTATCGCACTTTATTTAGCACAGGGAGATACAGCACTTGTTGAGGAAGCTGTAGATGCGATGTTGACAGCGTATCAGCCAGCGACACCTACAGCATTAAATAGTGGAAAAGCAGCCCGTGGCGAGCTTGTTAGTTGCTTTAAATTGACAATGGATGACAGCATGAACTCGATTGCTGAAAACATCGGCTATTGTTTAGAGCTATCACGCTTAGGTGGTGGTGTTGGCGTGAACTTAACGGATTTACGTCCACTGGGTGACCCGATTAAAGGTATTTTAAACCGTGCGAGTGGCGTAATGCCCGTTGCAAAGCTATTAGAGAACAGCTTTAGTTATTCAAATCAACTAGGACAGCGTAATGGTTCAGGTGTTGTATATTTAAATGTATTCCACCCAGATATTGAAAACTTTATTTCATCGAAAAAGCCAAATGCAGACGATAAAATTCGTTTAGCGACGTTATCAACAGGTATCATTTTGCCAGATATTTTCTTTGAGCTAATGCGCAACGATGAAGATATTGTTTTGATGAGCCCTTATGATATTGAGCGTGCTTACGGCAAACGTATGTCAGAGATTTCACTGACAGATATGTATGAGGAGCTATTAGCAAACCCAGCGATTCGTCAAATTAAGCGTTTGAATGCCCGTAAATTATATACAGAAGTGAAAAAAGCACAATTTGAATCCGGCTATCCATTTGAGATTTTTGATGACAATGTAAACAACGCACATCCACTGAAAAATGTTGGCCGTGTGAAGATGAGTAATTTATGTACGGAAATCTTACAAGCCCAGCATACAAGTGTAATTACAGACCAAAATGAAGAAAATGATTATGGCTTAGATGTATCATGTAACTTAGGTTCATTAAATATTCATGAAGCGGTGAAAGTGAAAAGTTTTGAAACATTAGTGGCAACGTCTATTCGCTTATTAACGAGCGTCTCGACAATGACGAATATTGTGAACGTACCATCTGTTGCGAAAGCAAATAAGCTGATGCATTCAGTAGGCTTAGGTGCGATGAATTTACATGGTCATTTAGTTGCAAGCGGCATTCAGTATGGCTCAAAAGATTCTGTTGCCTTTACGGATGCGTTTTTCGAAGCGTTAAACTATTACTCGTTAAAAGCGTCAATGGAACTTGCAAAGCAACGTAATGAAACATTTTATGGCTTTGAAGGTAGTGACTATGCAACGGGTGCGTACTTTGAGCAGTATACAATGAAAGAGGAAGTTGAATATTCGGCAGATGTATTACGTGCATTAGGCAACACGCCAATTATTACAGCTACGATGTGGGCACAGTTAAAAGAAGACGTAGCGCAGTATGGTTTATTTAACTCGTATCGTTTAGCGATTGCTCCAACAGGTAGTATTAGTTATATTCGTAACTCAACAGCGTCTATTGCACCTGTGACAGAGCGCGTGGAAGTACGTGATTACGCGGATAGTCGTACGATTTATCCGATGCCATTTTTAACAAATGACAATGCACATTTATACAAAGAAGCATATGAAATGGACTTATACGATATGGTTGATTTATATGCTGCTGCACAAAAACATGTTGACCAAGGTTTATCAATGACGTTATACGTTACAGACCAATGGACGACAGAGCAATTGGCAAAAGTATATATTTATGCATGGACGAAGGGCATTAAAACAGTTTATTATGTGCGCCAACGTCTACAAAGTGTAGAGGAGTGTGTCGCATGTCAAATTTAGTATTTAAAGCGGTCAACTGGAATCGCCCAACATCGGAGCTTGCGCAAGTATTTTGGGATCAACAATGGAAACAAATTTGGTTCCCAGAGGAAATCGCAGTGAGTAAAGATGTGAAACAGTGGCAAGAGTTTGAACATAAAGAAACGTACAAGCGTGTATTTGGTGGTTTAACGTTACTGGATACGATTCAAACAAATATTGGCATGAACGAAATTGCGCGCTTTACACCAGACTTACAGGAAAAAGCAGTATTAACGGTGTTTGGTTCATTTGAAGCGATTCATGCAAAATCATATTCATATATTTTTACGACACTTTGTACGAATACAGAAATTGACGAAATTTTTGAGTGGGTACAACAAAACCCACAGCTACAATATAAAGCGAACAAAATCGCTGAAGTATACGGTGCGATTAAAGAAGGCGACCAAGCGTCATTATGGAAGGCAATGTTTGCCTCAGTTATGCTTGAAAGTTTCTTATTCTATAGTGGATTCTTCTATCCCCTTTACTTAGGCGGGCAAGGAAAGCTACGCAACTCGGCAGAAGTGATTTCACTCATATTACGCGACGAAAGTATTCATGGCGTAGCAGTAGGTTTCTTTGCACAAAATATTTTCAAAAAGCTAGATGCAGCGACGCAAGAAGAGCTAACATTATGGGGCTATGAGTTTTTATTAGACTTATACCAAAATGAATGTGAATATACGGCTGAGCTGTATACAGAAACAGGTTTAGTCGGAGAGGTTGAGGCCTATATTCGTTACAATGCGAATAAAGCGTTAATGAACTTAGGCTTTGACACGATGTTCCCAGAAGAAGACGTGAACCCAATCGTTATGAATGGTATTCGTAACGAAGGCTCAACATATGACTTCTTCTCACAAAAAGGCTCAACATACGCGGTTGCGAAAGTAGCACCGATTACAGATGATACATTTAAATTTACACGATAGGATGTTTGAACAATGCAATTACGCGTAAAACGTGTCCATGAGGATGCAAAAATGCCGCTTCAAGCTCGTGCTGGCGATGCGGGCATGGATTTATTTTCAATTGAAGAAACGGTTATTCAACCAGGTGAGTGGCAATTAATTAAAACAGGTTTGCAAATTGAGTTGCCACAAGGAACAGAAGGCCAAGTGCGTCCAAGAAGCGGGTTAGCATTAAAACATGGCATTACCGTATTAAATAGTCCAGGCACAATTGATGAAGGCTACCGCGGAGATGTAGGGGTTGTGCTAATCAATCATGGCCGCGTACCATTTACAGTTGAAAAGCATATGCGTATTGCACAGCTTGTCGTACAACTTGTACCACAAGTAGAATTGCTAGAAGTGGAAGAATTAACGACAACTGAGCGTGGCGCACAAGGCTTCGGCTCAAGCGGCGTAAAATAACAGAAAGAACCGTCTAAAAGCATAAGCTTTTTAGACGGTTCTTTTTTAGCAATTATTGATTCAAAAACGGCTACTAAGCGGCCTTTCATTTCATGGTTTTTCAGTTTTTCTAAGCCTTTATCAATGCCTTCGAATGGAGTTTTGATTAATTGAGCGTTCATTTTACCAGTAGCGAAGCAGTCATATACACCTTGTAAATCTTCAACTAAGCCACCTGTACTCCCTAAAAACTGCACTTCTTTTAAAACCATCGAATACGTATTAACATTCGCTCCTAATTTACCCACACGAACGATCACAACAGTGCCTTCACATTTAACGGCTTCAATTGCATCGGCTGTTGTTTGACCGATTGTAAATAAAGCATGGAAAGTACGTATAATCGTTCGCACGCAAAAAAAGTTCGGGACAAAAAAGTAGTAGCAGAAATGTCATGATTTCCGCTACTACTTTTTGTTGATGTCTATTTTAATATATTTCTGTTAAACAAAAACGCACTGTGATTAATAATGCAATGTTTTTTCCATCACGCGATGAGGAATACCTGCATCCATAAATTCTGGTGTTGTAGAAATATATTGGAGTTTCTCGTAGAAAGGTACAGCGTATGACTGCGCTGTTAGCTTTAAACGTTTTAGTTCAGCTTGTCTTGCAAATTTTTCAATTTCTTTCATGATGAGTACGCCCAAACCTAGTCCACGGTAAGACTTAATCACACATACACGTTCCACAATTCCGATGTCACTGGGCAATTCTTGGACACGCGCAGTTGCTACAATTTTGTCATCGTCATATATGATAAAATGCGTCGAAGATTCATCAAACTCATCACGCTCTAAATGGGGCGGGACTCCTTGCTCTTGAATGAAAACTTCTCGCCGAATAGCAAACGCCGCTTCTCGTTCCGCCTGTGTTTCGACTTGCTTTGCTCTAAACAATTTAGCGATTACCTATTAGACGGAATGTTTCGTGTGCTGTCCAAGAGCCATCTTCTAACTGATACATTAAGTGGATGCGGTCAATTGTTTCTTCAGCATCTACACCTGTCATACGCAGTTGACCTAAAATATCATCGTGCTCACTGTCAGTCATTTTTTGCGCAATCGTAATGTGTGGGACAAATGTGTGTTTTTCTTCACCGGCTGGAATGGCTTCGTTAATAGCTGTATGAATATCAACTAATTGCTCAGTTGGTTCGATACGGAAATAAATCGCATTGGTAACAGGGAAAAACGAGCTAATACGTGATGCATGAATATGTAATGGCCCAAATTCGCTTGCGATTTTTGATAGTGCTTCAGAAATTTTATTCACGTCAGATTCATCTACCTCAAATGGGTCTTTTAATGTCATGTGAGGAGTTACAAGCGCATAGTGAGGGTCATATCGTTTACGATATGTATTCGCTAAATCTTGTAATTTTTTTGATGGAAATGCAACAATACCATATTTCAATCTAATCGACCTCCCGAAATTGTAACACTCTAATTTTACATTTTTAGTATAACAGAAAATGTGCTTAAAGTATTTTGAAAAGTCGATTTAACTGAAATTTTCTACAAGAGCGCGTCGTAGGTCTGGTTGCCAATATTTCCATGTATGGTTGCCATCGAACTCTTCGTAAAATACATCATAGCCATTTTCTTTCATAAGTGCGTGAAGTTGTCGGTTCGGTGTAATAAAGTCTTTAATGGTTTTATCGGTTGTCACAACTTGGTCTTCGCGCTTACCAGCGATATGATAAATAGATAGGGCATCTACTTGTGTAAAGTTGCGCGTCGCCTCCATTGTGTAATCATCCACATAAGGTGATTGCATAATGACTTTGCCGAATAAGTTTGGATATTTTAAAGCGGTTAATAACGAGATTGTCGCTGCCATAGAGTCGCCGATTAAACCGCGTCCTTGTCCCATTTGAAGCGTTGGAAACTCTTCATCTAAATAAGGTACAAGCTCGTGTGCTAAAAAGCGTGTGTAGGCTTCGAATAAATCACCTGTTGCAATATATTTACGTTGACGGTCTTTCGCATTTTTGTACGGCACACCGACAATAATTAAATTTTCGATTTCATAGTCATTGTGTAACTCATCGGCTAGACGTGGAATACGACCTAGCTGGAAATAATCACGCCCATCTGACGCAATAAGGACAGAATGTTTTACAAGTGGCGTAAAATTTGGTGGAATATAAATAAGCAGCTTAAGTTCTTCCTGCAGAGCATCACTATAAAAATCGATTTCTTTTACCGATCCTTTTTCCATAAAAAGTCCTCCTAAAAGTTGTCTAGTCGATTTTATCATAAAACGCTTACATTCGTTATAGTAATGCTTGAAACATCATTATTTACTTGAAGAGAAGAGGAATCCTATGTATCAGAAACCAACGAGAGTTCATTCAGAAGTCGTGTATAAGGCGACACGCGATGCATTAGAGCGTCGCGAAGTAACAATTGAAGATATTGGTGAAATCGTTTATAAAATGCAATCACCGTATCATGAAGGTTTAACGATGGCGCATTGCTATGAATCGGTCGAGCGTGTGTTACACAAGCGAGAAATTCAGCATGCTGTTTTAGTAGGGGTAGAGTTAGATGAGCTTGCAGAAAAGAAAATGTTATCAGCACCCCTCCAACAAATTATTGAGTCAGATGAAGGATTATTCGGTGTTGATGAAACGATTGCACTCGGCTCGGTATTTACGTATGGTAGTATTGCAGTAACAACATTCGGGCATTTAGATAAACAAAAAATTGGGGTCATTGAACGATTAGATACAAAAATTGGAGACGGGCGTGTCAATACATTTTTAGATGATTTAGTCGGCAGTATTGCGGCATGTGCAGCTTCGCGTTTAGCACACCGTAACCGCGACCTTGAAGAAGAGGGCGAAACATTTAACGCGATTGAGCCAGAGGAAGTATAAGAGGAGAGGGTTGTTCTAGTCGGTGTCATAGAACAACCTTTTTTTCTGCCATACATGAGGTGGATGTGTAGGCGCGTGTTGTATATGTCATCTGAAATATATGCTAAAATAATAGGATAACATTTAAAGGAGAAGACAATGAAATTAAGCGATATTCGAACATTAGTAAAGACGGTACCGATTTTAATTGCCGTCGCATTATATTTAATTTTTGCACCGGATAAAGATGAAGCAACGGTGGTGGTTGAATCGTCTGAAGCGGTAATTACGCCTGCATATGCAGAAGAGCAAACAGGAAATACACGCTATGAGGTAACGTATAAGGAAGCAAATGATGGTGATACTTTCTCGGTCGATGTTGACGGAAAAACGGAACGCATTCGTTTATTAATGGTTGATACACCAGAGATGAATTATAAAGAAGAAAATCCACAACCGTACGCGGAAGAAGCGAAGGCATTTACGATTGATTTATTAGAAAATGCACAAAAGATTGAAGTGTTACACGATGTCGGGGACGAACGCGACCACTATGACCGATTATTAGCATATGTTTTTGTTGACGATGTGCTGCTACAAGAGCATTTATTAGCGCAAGGTTTTGCGGCTGTTCGTTATGCACATGCTCCAAATAATACGTTAGAGCAAGACTTCTATACGATTCAAGAAAAAGCTGAAGAGGCAAAATTGAATGTCTGGGCACATGAAGGATATTTCACAAAGCAAGGCTTTAATGCATCGGTTATTGAGTAAGTAAGTGGGTTAGAATACGGTATATTTCCTATTACAAGCATGTGCTAAAATGGTGCGCGCATGTTGGTGGAGTAGATGAGGAATGAATAAAATAGTCCTACTAAAAGCGAGTGTTTTGCAATTGCAAATAACACTCGCTTTTTTTAATGCGTGAAAAAAGATACATCAAAAAGTAAATAGACGATGTGCCAAGCTACACGCAAAAAGACAATTGAGAATCATTTGCAATTATGGCATCATAAAAGATAGAAAGAATAGACGAGGGAATGAGGGTGAATACGCATGTTTAAAAAAATAGCAGTAGCGTTTATCGCGATGCTCATGATAGTGATTGCAGGTGCATCTCCATCATCTGCAAAATTAGCAGATGGCATTTACACAGTGCCGTACCAAATGAACACGGCTGGCTCAGTAAATCCATCCATTGCCAATGATTATTTTGTGAAACCAGCAAAATTAATCGTTGAAAAAGGTGTGCATACCGTTGAAGTAACGATTACAAATTCATCATGGATTACAGAATTAACACCACCAGGCTACAAAAAAATCTCTGAGGATACAACAGCAGATACACGTACATTTCAATTTACAGTAGCAGATACAAGTAAAATTGTTGAAGTGCCAATGCGCGTTGAAATTCCATCACTAGATTATTATCATTCATACATCGTTGACTTTGATTTAGATGACGCAAAAGCTACAAAAACAGGTGATGTTGGTACAGCCACAGCTAATCCGACAGCAACGTCAACAACGAAGCCTACAACATCTATGTCAACAGCGACAGCAGTAGCTGCAGCAAACACAGCGCAAGCACAGCAAACGAAACCAGCAACAACGACAGCAACGAACGCAACAGTCAATAAGACGCAACAAGCAACAGCAACACAAGTGAAAAATCCACAAACGAGCGACAATTTACCATATGTAGCAGTAGCATTCCTATTACTTTCTGCTTTTGTTATGGTTCGCTTACGTAAACAAGGAGCGTAATTTATGAAGACAACAACAATTGCAAAATGGTCAGTAGCGGCTTTTGCATTAACAGCATTTACACCTGTACTTGCAACAGATGTGCAAGCACAAATAGAAGCACAACAAGTGCCCGTTCAAGTATTTAAAGACGGCACGACAGAACTTTCTCAGATGGCGAACTATACAGAGAAAACAGTATCTGTTTCACCTGCTACAAACGGTTATACAGTCACGATGACGTTTAACCAAGGTGGCTTTGTCAATGATTTTGATGTCAACGGTACAGATACGCTTTTAGTGGAACATAATACGGAATCGAATATTAAAAAATATACATTCCATGTAGCGGAAGTTCCAACGACCGTAACGGCGGTCGTGGATTTAACGGTAAATGTACCAGGTGTTATTTCGTATGAGAAAGTATACGATGTGCAAATTAAAGTGGGCGATAAAGCGATTTCGTTTGAGCCAAAAGAATATCCATTTACCGATATTGAAAATGCGTCACAAAAAGAGGCCATTATCGAGTTATACAAAGCGGATATTTTTAAAGGCGCAGAGAAATTTAATCCAGCAAATAGCTTAAAGCGTCAGCAATTTGCGTTAATGTTACAACGTGCGTATACATTTACAGACCCTGTCACAACATCGTTTACGGATATTGGTACATATGCAGAGGAGACACAAATTGCGATTCGTTCACTAAACCATGCAGGTGTGATTAATGGGAAAACAGCCACAACATTTGCGCCGAATGATGAAGTAACACGTAAGCAAGCAGCGCTAATGATTTATCGCCTACTGAAAAATCAATTTGGCTATGTCGACCAAGTAAGCAATCCACAAGGGAAGTTTAGTGATGTGACAGGAGAAGAAACACAAGCTGTTGCAGAGTTAAATCATTTAGGCATTATGACAGGATTTGAAGGCAAGTTTAATCCAGGCCAAAAGCTAACACGTAACCAAATGGCAAAAGTGTTAAAGCAAACGATTGCGTATACAGATAACGTGAAATAAGATGAAAAGGAGATGCCTGAAATGGGCAACTCCTTTTTTTACATGAGTGTAGGAGTGAAGAAAATGGCACGACAAATCGCTTTATGGATCAGCATGCTCGTTTTTATCGTCTCGTTTTATATGGTTGGTAATTATATATACAGCTATGTCGAGAATGCGAATGCATTGGCAGAAATTCAAGAAGTGTACGAAGCACCAGTGCAACAGCAAGCAACGACTTCAGCGACACAACTTATAAATGAGCCAATAATCCGTCCTCAAATTGCAAAGCTACAGCAAATTAATAAAGAGATCGTTGGCTGGATAAGCATTGATGATACAAAGCTAAATAATCCGATTTTACAAGCGGACGACAATGATTTTTATTTAACACATAATTATAAAGGGCAACAAAGTCGCGCAGGTAGCATTTTTATGGATTACCGAAATGATGTGGCGTTAGAAGACCAGCATACGATTTTATACGGACATGTAATGCGCGATGACCGGATGTTTGGGGCATTGTCGAATTACGCAGATGAAGCGTATGCAAAGGAGCACCAAGTGATTCATGTTGAAACGATGCACGGTGCATATGAGCTACATGTATTTGCGGCATATGAAACGACGACGCGCTTTTATTATTTAGATACAACGTTTGAAGGGAAAGAATATGGCGAGTTTTTACAGGACATTAAAGGTCGCTCACGTATTGATACAGGTGTAACGATGACCGTTGCCGATAACATGGTCACTTTATCAACATGTACATTATCTGAAGACAATGATGAGCGTTTTGTTGTACATGCAAAAGTAATACCCGTAAAATAAAAGAAATGCATCGATGGGTGCATTTTTTACTACATACATATCTTGAAATCGAGATAAAAGGGGTCAGCTATATGGATTTTGAACAATTAGTAAAGGCACGTCATTCTGCGGTCAATTTTGAGCAAGATATCACGATGACAGAACAAGATTTTAAGCAAATTTTTGAGCTCACGAAATTAGCGCCAAGTGCGTATAATTTACAGTTTACGAATTATTTAGTTATTACAGATGACGACAAAAAAGAGAAGGTACGCGAATTAAGCTATGGTCAATATAAAATCCATACAGCGAGTGCCGTCGTCATTGTGTTAGGGGATAAAAACAGTTTAACAGCAGAAGCGGCATCGAAAATTTATAGCCCTCTAAAAATGTTAAACATGATTGACGAAGTAGAATACGATATGACACTACAAGCGATTGAAAACTTCCAACAAGGGCTGAAAAATAATGCGCACGGTATTGAATTAGAGCTTGCCCGTAATGTCGGGATTCATGCGATGTTCTTTATGTTAAGTGCGAAACATTACGGCTTTGATACGTGTCCAATGCATGTTCATAATGTAGAACAACTACGCGAAGAATTCCGTATACCTGCGCATTTAGAACCGGTTATGATGATAACGGTTGGTAAAAGTGTCGACCGAACACGTCCACGTGGTTATCGTAAGCCGGTAGGAGAATTTGTTCAATTTAATTCATTTTAACGAGGGAAGAAGGAATTTTACGATATAGCTCGAATACAGTAGTGTGTAGATTTCACTACATAATTTATTCTAGGAGGAAAACGCATGGCAAACTTTACGTTAGACACGGCACATTCGTCAATTCAATTTGAGGTTAAACACATGATGGTTTCGAAAGTAAAAGGTCAATTTGATTCGTATAAAGCAGATGTAACAGCAGAAAACCTAGAAGACTTAACGACAGCAACATTCCATTTCTCATTTGATGTTGCATCTATTAATACGAAAAATGATGACCGTGACAACCATTTACGTTCAGCAGATTTCTTTGATGTAGAGCAATATCCAACAATTACATTTAAATCCACCTCGATTACAGGCAGTGGCTCAGATTATGCCGTAACAGGTGACTTAACAATTAAAGATGTCACAAAGCCAGTCACATTTGAATTAGAGTATAACGGGCATGGGAAAAATCCGTGGGGTGTTGAAGTATATGGCTTTGAAGGCGAAACGAAAATTAATCGTGAAGACTTCGGTTTAACATGGAACCAAGCACTTGAAACAGGCGGTGTGCTCGTTGGAAAAGATATTAAAATTAAATTAGAATTTGAAATTAATCCAGCGACGTAAAATGTGCTATTTATGTAGTGCGTAACGTATACGAAAAGAGATTGGGACAAATCCCTATTTCTAATGAAAATAAGTGGATTAAGATGATAAGAATTTGCAGGTGCGTCCCGACACAAGCGGCGACTTCAGCAGGAAAAGCAATGTTTTTCTGCGACGAGGTACCGCAGGAGCATGAGCCTTTAATAGAGGAACATCTGCCCAAAACGCCACGTCGTGTGGCAAGGCAGATGTGACAAACATCGTGTGTGCCTCAAGCCATGCCTGCGAAACGCGTCCGCTATGTGGCGTAGCACCAAAAGCAGAAAAATCTCCTTCAGCAGTTGTCGTTGCTGAAGGAGATTTCTTTTTGTCCTAGTCTCGTTTTCACGTAATTTGTCGTGTGAGTCAGCAATTAAATCGCTTCGTAGGCTGTATGAATGTCGGCTTTTAGCTGGAGCCATGCATCTTCATTTTCGACATAATAAAGTGGGCAGAGCTTGCCTGTGACATCGTAGTGGCGAATGACATTGTCTGACGATAAATTAGCGCTATGTAGCAGCCACGCAGTTAAACGAACAAGCGCGTCATACGAAGCATCTGTAAATTTCCCAGATGCATCAGGATGCGTCACCTCAATCGAAATCGTGTCGTTATTGCGCCAATTTGTTGCATAGGACATTTCATGAAGTGGCATCGTTTGAATAATTTCGCCATCTAACCCAATGATGAAATGTGAGCTAACGGTTGTCGTTGGTGTATTAAAATAATCGCGATTTTGTTGTGCAGTCGTTCCAGGATTGCCGACATAGTGAATGACAACGTCACGTATAGCAGTGAGTGATTGACCACTGCGCGCAAGTGATGGTGAGGTGATGTACTGCTCATCAATCCAGCTAGGCGCGTCTACTTTTTTTAACGAGGCGACTTGTTGACCGGGGAAGATGGTCGTTATGATGGCTTTATTAAATGAAAGAACGATGCATAAAAGCACGAGTAATATGCCGAATAACCAACGTTTACGAATACGAAATGGCATAACGCTCATCCTTTCTAGAGTAGTTACTATTTATAATACGTAATTTTACATAAAAAAACGTCCGTCAACGAGCCGAAAGAAAATCGGTCTGTAGACGGATGCAAAGAAGGCTATCATTGTGCTGTGTACGTATAGCTACTAGCGGCTGTTGGTAGCGATGTAGCTGTTTCATCCCACTGTTGCAATGCATGTTGTGTGAATGTAACTGTGAGAATGGGTGTTTGTTGTTGCCATTCAATCAATAAGTCAGCAAGTTGTTGCGAGCTATTTACTGCGCTGATAATATCGCTTGTTTGCTGCTGTAGTGTTCGTTCATCCGTTGCATTTGCTTCGATAAATAATTCGACTTGGTCACCTGTATCACCTGGTGTTACGGCAATATCAATAATTTGTTCTTCACTGACAAATTGTTGAAGCGTGTTATAAATAGCAACCATCGTTTCTGAACCGGGAATATCTGTGTCGATATCTGTTACTTCCAAGTTTGGCTCATCTTGAATAAGGATGTTACCAATGACGCCAAAAACAGTAATGAGTATTAAAAAAAATAAATAAATTTTTAACGGTTTACGCATAAAAAAACGTCCTTTCCTCTATCGTTATTATAGAGAATTAGACGCGTCGTGACAATTATGTCGTCACGCTAAATTGTGCGCGTGATTCAGCTATTAAACATTGAATATATATTTTAGCTTGATCGAGTAATTGATCTTGGAATAAGCGAAGTAACTGTGTAAACTGTTGGATTTCTTTATAAGGTGCGTGTAAATATCCAAGGCGGTACGACAACATATGCATGCGAATAAATGGTTTTTGCCATGTTTCAAAGGATTTTTCCCAAATGGAGTTGCCGGATTGTTGAATAATCAGGGCATACAAGTCAGTAAGGCTGTGTAAATACTCATAATAGCGCTGTTGTTCGCTCATAAATTTAAGTCGTTCTAATTGTACATCGTATTGCTGTACAAAAAGGGGAGCTGGTAAACGCATCGACATGAGGGAAAGTTCGAGCAAATGAAACATGTATTCACAAAGTTGTACACATTCTTCTGGATGATAGCCAATGACTAACTTACTTTGATGCCGGTTATTGGATAAAAAGCCTTGCTGCTGTAGCGCCTGCATCGCACGACGAATCGGATTACGACCAATTTGAAGCTCTTTACTTAACGCGTAATCTGAAATGGGTTCATTGGGCAAATAAAAGCCGCGCATAAAGCGGTCTTCTAACAGTGTATATACTTCGCTGTACAGTTGATCCTTTGACATAGTACTCTCCTTTTTTCTTCTAGCATATCGAATTTTGAAAGCATTTTGAGTGAAATCACAATGGTTTTACATCCCCTTAATAAATCTTTACAAAGTCGTCATTTTTTCTGAACGATTCATCAGAATAGAGGGCTTGTTTTTGCAATTTTCGTTATTTATCCGTCATAATAAGAGAAAAGTGATGATAGGAGAGAATTTACATGACTGTTACAGCTCAACAAGTAGCACACTATATTGAGGAACAACGTACTTTCTTTTTAGAAGGGCACACACAAACAGCTGCATTTCGTATTACACAGCTTCAAAAGTTACGTACAGCGATTCAAACGTATGAGCGTGACATTGTAGAAGCTCTTTATAGCGATTTACGTAAAAGTGAATTTGAAGCATTTTCAACAGAAATTAGCATGGTCTATAGTTCCATTAGTGAATTTGAAAAAAATATAGCCGCATGGATGGCACCGGAAGAAGCGAAAACACCTATCGTCTTCCAACCAGGAAAAAGCTATATTGTACGAGAGCCATACGGAGTTACATGTATTATTGGTCCATTTAACTATCCGTTCCAACTTGTCATGGAGCCGTTACTTGGCGCGATTATTGGTGGCAATACAGCGATTGTAAAACCGTCAGAAACAGCAGTGGCCACAGCAGCGATTGTTAAAAAAATTATAGAAGAAACGTTTGAGCCACAATATATACGCGTGGTGGAAGGTGCAAAAGAAACAGTTGAATCATTAATTTATGCGCCGTTTGACTATATTTTCTTTACGGGAAGTGTCAACGTCGGCAAAATTATTGCAAAGGCATGTGCGGAGCGTTTAACACCATATACATTAGAGCTTGGTGGTAAAAGTCCAGCAATCGTTGACCATACTGCCAATTTAGCAGTAGCTGCGCAGCGTATTGCGTTTGGACGTTTCACAAATGCGGGGCAAACATGTGTCGCGCCAGATTATGTACTTGTACAACGTAGTGTACACAAAAAGTTTGTAAAATTACTGCAAAAAACAGTCCAGCAATTTTACGGCAAAAATCCGCAAACGAATGACTTTTTTGGACGTATCATTACGAAACAACAAGTCGAGCGTTTACAAAGTATGTTAGAAGCGGACGCTGCACATATTGTTACGGGTGGTCAAGTGGACGTAGCAGACCGTTATGTCGCACCGACAATTATTGATAATGTGTCGTGGGATGCTGCAACGATGCAAGAGGAAATTTTCGGTCCGATTTTACCGATTCTTGTGTACGATGATTTACCGACAGCTTTATATGAAGCGAAACGTCTCGCAAAGCCACTTGCTGCATATTTCTTCAGTGAGCATGAAGGGGCAATTGAATACTTTACGCAAAACTTCTCATTTGGTGGCGGCTGTATTAATGATACGGTCATTCATGTGGGCAATACGAAGCTACCATTTGGCGGTGTTGGCCCATCTGGAGCAGGGGCGTACCACGGCTATGCAAGCTTTGAATGCTTTACGCACGCAAAGTCAATGATGAAGCGTTCCACAAAAGTAAATCCAAGTATTTTATACCCACCGTATTCAAGTACAGAGTTGAAAATTGTGAAGACGTTTTTATAAGCGGAAGAGTGATTCAGACAACATGCTTGTCTAACTTCAACAAAGCGTTTGGGAAAGAAGTTAAAAGAGTATGAGACAAAAAGAAATATCCTTCAGCAATCACAACTGCTGAAGGATATTTTTTTGCTTTTGGCAGATGTGCCTCTTAAAAGCTCACGTTCCTGCGATACCTCGTCGCAAAATAATTGTGAGTCCTGTTGAAGTCGCCGCTTATGTCGGGACGCACGAGCGAATTGTTATCATTTCAATTAACGTATTTTCAGCAGAAAAAGGATTCTAAGCTAGCCTGTTTTAATGCCTACAATTTCACACGTGGGAAATCAATTGAAATGGTTGTCCCTTCATTGTGCGCACTGTCAATCGAAATCGAGCCGTTCGATGATTGAATAATTTTATTTGTTAGCATCATACCAAGACCAGTCCCATGCGTTTTTGTTGTGAAAAATGGCTCGAAAATTTGTGAGAGTACTTCTTCGTCCATACCGATACCATTGTCTTTAAGTGCGATAGTAACGGTATGGTCATCCTTTGCGTAAAGACGTAGCGAAATTTCACCACCGTAGTGAACCGCTTCAATTGAATTACGCAGTAAATTCAGTAGTACTTGTTTAATTTGATTTTCATCCGCAAAAATAATGAAATCATCAATCGGAATGGATTGTTCAAAATGAATGTCCTTCTGTTGGAATTCAAATTGTAAAAACGTCGCAATCGTTAAGCAAACATTTGTAAGTGAAAAGTTTTTCTTGTTTTCGACATGTGGCTTCGATAACACTAAAAACTCACTAATAATTAAATTAATGCGCTCTAATTCAGATTGAATAATTTGGGTGTATGTATAGTAAGGAGAGTCTTTATCTTGGTTCATCATTTGAATGAATCCAGAAATCGCTGTTAATGGATTACGAATCTCGTGGGCGACGCCTGCTGCAATTTCACCGGCGACTGCTAATTTTTCAGATTGTAATAATTGGCGCTCCGCTTCCTTCTTATACGCAATGTCTTGCGCAATAATTGAAATGGCTAGCATTTGTTGTTGGCGATTAAAAATTGGTGACATCGACAACTGTACATGAATGCGGCGCCCATCTTTTCGCATATCAATCGTTTCAAACGCAGGAATATTTTCACCGCTATGAAGCTTTTTAAAGCGTTGTTGTGCTGCTAGCATATTTTCAGGTGGCACAAATGGTGTCACTTTGCCAATGCATTCATCGCGATTCCAGCCGTATAATTTTTCAAAGGCAGGGTTCATATCAATGACGCGATTATCTAAGTCAACAACAGCAATCGCATCCTTCGCCTGTTCAAAAAACATCATTAAATAAGATTCACGCGATTGCGTTAAATGCTCGGAATAGCGTTTTTTTTGTGCTAGCCCTCGTTGCATGGTATGAATAAAGTATGTTTGTGTACCAATAATGATCAGTAAAAGTAATATGATTAACAGCATTGCTGGCAACGATGTAATGAGTTGTGGCTGTTGCGTGGCAAACAGTAAAAATTCGAAAATGGTTATGCCAATAATGCTACTTGTTACTTGCAGAGAGTAGTATAATGTAGCAAAAAAGCATACGACGAGTAGCCACGTTATCGAAAGTAACTCTAAGTGAAACCATGCATAAGTGAAAACGGAACTGTTCATCAGTAACAAGATGAAAATTCGCAACAGACGCCCGTTAATATTTTTAATGAAAAGTAATAAAAGTATAAATATAGCCGTTGCAACTGGAAATGGAAATAATCCTTTTTCATTGGAGAAATTAAAAATATAAATAATATTCACAATCGCAAATGAGCTAATAAATAACGTTAAGACGAATTGATTGCGACTCTTTAGAGAAATAGTTGGATTCATAACACACCTCAACGTATAGAATAATGTAATCATACATCATTTAACATTGTCGTGAAATGTTTCGTTTTGATATGATAGAGAAATAAGGAGGATTCGTTATGCAGTTTAATCAAGAATCAACATGTCAACTATTAGAAGAGCTTGTGAATATCCCAAGCCCCTCTGGATTTACAACAAAGATTATGAATGTCATGGCACAGAAGTTTGAACAAGTAGGTGTACCGTATACACGCACAAATAAAGGTGCACTTATCGTGACGATTGCGGGACACAATGACGATGAGCATCGTTTATTAACGGCTCATACAGATACGCTAGGGGCAATGGTAAAGGAAATTAAGCCAAGTGGTCGTTTAAAGCTATCAATGGTAGGAGGATTTCGTTGGAATGCAGTAGAAGGAGAATACTGCACAATTCATACGATGGATGGTAACACTGTACGTGGCACAATTTTAATGCATGAAACAACTGTACATGTGTACCCAAATGTTGGCGATTTAAAGCGTGACGAACACCATATTGAAGTACGTTTAGATGCAAAAACGACATCAGCAGATGAAACGCGCGCACTTGGCATTGAAGTAGGTGACTTCGTATCATTTGATGCTCGTTTTGAAATGACAGACACAGGCTTTATTAAATCACGTCATTTAGATGATAAAGCAAGTACAGCGTTATTGATTGAACTCGTTACATATTTACACAAAGAGCGTATTACGTTACCATATACAACACATTTCTATATTTCTAATAATGAAGAAATCGGCTTTGGTGGGAATGCGAGTATTCCAGCACAAGTAGTAGAATATATTGCGGTGGATATGGGCGCAATTGGCGATGGACAAACGTCAGATGAGTTTACGGTGTCGATTTGTGCGAAAGATTCAAGTGGGCCGTATCATTATGAATTAACACGTCATCTAGTTGCACTTGCGAAAGAGCAAAATATCGCGCATAAATTTGATATTTATCCATATTACGGTTCGGATGCATCGGCAGCTATTCGAGCAGGTTACGATATTAAACATGCATTATTTGGACCTGGGATTGAAGCATCTCATGCGTATGAACGTACACATATCGACGCGCTAGAAAATACAGCAAAGCTATTATATGCTTATGTAACATCACCTATGGTAGGGCAATAAGGAGGAGCAAGGTTTATGTATGCAGAGGAGCTTTTAAGTGCATTGCCATTGAAACAAGTGATTGGTCCAATGCCAACACAAATTAAAGATATCGCGATTGACTCTCGCAGCGTTCAGCCGAAAAGTTTATTCGTCTGTATTAAGGGCGAAACAGTGGATGGGCATGATTTCGCGCAAAAAGCAGTCGATAACGGTGCAATCGTTATCGTAACAGAACGTGTATTACCGTTAGCAGAAGACATTACACAAGTAATTGTAGCAGATACAAATCGCGCAGTCGGTTTACTCGCTGCGAAGTTTTTTGATTACCCCTCAAACGAAGTAACAATGGTTGGTGTAACCGGTACAAACGGCAAAACGAGTGTAACGGGCATCATTCATAACTTATTACAGTCTATGGGTGAAAAATCAGCATTATCAGGTACAATCGGCTTTAATTTAAACGGCATTTTATACGAAACAGCAAATACAACAAGTGATGCATTAAGCACACAACAAATGATTTTCCGTGCGAAAATGGAAGGCTGTCGCGCAATGATTATGGAAGTGTCTTCTCATGGATTAGCGCTAGGTCGTTTAGCAGGCGTAGACTTTGATATTGCCATTTTTACAAATTTAACGCATGACCATTTAGATTTCCATGGCACGATGGAAGAGTACGGCAATGCCAAAGGTTTATTATTTTCACAATTAGGACAAGACTTAGCGAAAAATAAAGTCGTTGTGTTAAACGCAGATGACGTCTGGTCAAAAAAATATGCGGCATTAACGCAGTTCCCAATTTACACGTACGGCATTCAAGAAGATGCAGCATTTAAAGCATCAAATATCCGCTATGCAAATGGTATGACACATTTTACGTTACATAGCCCAGAAGGTGAGTTTGACGTAAGTATGCATTTACTTGGGGAGTTCAATGTGTACAACGTGCTGGCTGCAATTGCAGCATTTTACGGACGCGGCTTCGCTGTTGAATTAGTTGTCGAACATATTGAACAGCTACCACCAGTAAAAGGGCGTATGGAAAAGGTACAATCGGATTTACCATTCGATATTTTCATTGATTACGCGCATACACCAGATGCGATTGAAAAAGCGATTGATGCAGCGATGCCATATAAACGTGATGGGAAGAAAATTATCTTCTTAGTTGGAACAGGTGGTGGACGTGATAAATCGAAACGTCCAGCAATGGCTGAAAAAGCGTCACGCGCAGAATATGTAGTATTAACGACTGATGACCCACGCTATGAAGAATTTGATAGCATTACAGGCGACTTGGCAAAAGGGATGACACATGACCAATTTGCATGTATCGGTGACCGTGCAGAAGCGGTGCGCCATGCCGTATCTGTTGCAGATGAAGGCGATATTATTATTTTCGCGGGTAAAGGGCATGAAGATTATCAAATTGTCGAAAATACAAAATATCAACATAGCGATACGGAAATTGCAGTCGAAGCAGGACGCAAAAAGTTTAATCTGTAGTAAGTATATGTAGCTGTTACGTTAACATAAGAACGTACCATCTGACTTGACACATGTCGGATGGTACGTTTTTTTGTATGGGTAAACTATAAAAAAACAGGGACGGGCTTTTGTAAACCGAAATGCTCGCGTAGTGTAGAGCCGCTATATGCTGTTCTAAAAAGTCCACGGCGCTGTAATTCAGGGAGCACAAGTTCGATAAAATCATCAAACCCTTGTGGATATGTCGGGGCTAAAATATTAAAGCCATCTGCTGCTTCATGTTCAAACCAATGTTGTAACACATCGGCGATATATTCAGGTGTCCCGACAATTTCATAATGACCACGCCCGCCAGAAATACGTTGGTATAGCTGACGAATCGTTAAATTTTCGTCGCGCGCTAATTTTGTAATAATGTCTACACGGCTGCGATGTCCAGTCGCTGCACCGTCAAACACAGCTTGTGGCAAGTAGCCATCAACATTATAGCTAGATAAATCAAAGCCGATAAGCGCAGAAAGTCGTGCGATACCTGCTTCAACAGGAATATAATCGAGCAATTGTTGATGCTTTGCTTGCGCTTCTTCAAATGTGCGACCAACAACAGGGAAGATGCCCGGCAAAATTTTGAGTTCATCTGTACGTCGTCCGTATTTCGCTAAGCGTGATTTAACATCTTGGTAAAATGCTTGTGCATCTTCAAAGCTTTGCCATGCTGTGAAAATCGCTTCCGCTGTACGTGCGGCTAGTTCACGTCCCGGCTCTGAGGAACCAGCTTGCACAATAACCGGATGTCCTTGCTTCGATTGCGGGATTGTTAGCGGACCCGTAATATTGAAATGTTTACCGGCATGACCGACGACATGTACCTTTTTTTTCATTGACTAATTGGTTCGTCTCACGATTATACGCAATCGCATCTTCTTCAATGCTTGTCCATAATTTTTTTGTGACATCGACATATTCTTCTGCTCGTGCATAACGCGCTTCAGGTGTTAGTTGTTCATACGGTACATCGAAGTTTTGGCCCGCTGCTTCATTACTTGTGACAACGTTCCAGCCTGCGCGACCGTTACTAATAATATCGAGCGAAGCAAATTGACGCGCAACATTAAATAGCTCTGTAAATATGGTAGAAACGGTACCAACAAGTCCAATTTTTTCAGTGACGCTAGCAAGTGCAGATAATAATGTAAATGGCTCTAAAAATGGTGCAAATGATGCGTGATGTGGATCTGGAGATGTCACACCGTCCGCTAAAAAAATCGCATCAAATTTTGCAGCTTCAGCTTTTTTTGCCTGCTCTTTAATAAATTCGATATTTAATAATTGTTCCTTTGTCGTAGATGGATCACGCCAAGCTGCTACGTGATGTCCTGGGAACATAAAGAATGCACCTAAACTCATTTGTCTGTTTGTCATAAAAAATCGCCCCTTTTATTGAATATAGTCATTGAATTCATTTGTATATAAATCGTCTAGTTCAATAACACCTTCTTCAAGCTCGCCTTTTTCAATTAACCAATCAATCCAAATGGTAAAGTCACCCTCTATAATTTCCCCACCTGTTGTCGGTACACCAAAACTTTTAAAGTATGGCAAATTGTCGATTGTTTCATTTTCATCACGTTTTTGGATAATAGACTCGAATGTTGCAACAACTGTTTCAAGTGGTTGCTCTTTTGACCACTCTAACGCTTTCGCAACCCCTGTAACAAATGTTCGAACGGTATCAGGATTTTCTTGAATATATTGGTGAGAGAAAAAAATGAACCTGCTGAAAATTCACGATTGTACACGTCGACATCGGACGCGATTTTTTTTATGTCACCATGTGCCTTTGCTAATTCTGCAGAAAGACTAGAAAGCGCAACAGCATCTACTTGTTGTTGTGAAAGGGTTTGAATGGCAGAAGAAATCGGAATAACAACTGGTTATGCTTCCTTCACTTGCGCCTCATTTAAGCCACCTTGTCTTAAATAATCTGTAACAAAGAACTCCGAGTGCGCGCCGAGTGTATTCATGCCGATTTTTTTGCCAATTAAGTCTTGCGCAGAATCGATATCACTGCTTTCTAATACATACAGTCCTGCATCTGTTTGTTGGTCACTGCCGTAATAGCTAATGACCGATTCAATCGGTACACCTTTTGCGATGGATTTGACAATGGCTCCGTTGAATGCCCCACCAAAATCAACTTCGCCAATGCTGACTAATTGAATACTTTCTGGACCACCTGTGTATTGTCCAACATTTTCTAACGTAATATTTTCAAAATAACCAAGCTCTTGTGCGAGTTCAGCTAAGCTGACTGAACCAGGCGTAGATTGATATTGAAGAACAGTATCTTGCTCCGTTGCTTGTGCTTCAGATTTTTCATCGCCACACGCGCCTAATAAAAGAGCTGTTGCCAATAGTGCTGATAGTGGAAGTAAACGTTTCATGTATATCGCTCCTAATCATAAGTTTATTTAGCTTATTACTTGGTTTTATTGTGCACATGTCGCATTCGCACATTGTCATCACCATCCCCGACTGAATTTATTAATCGTAAACGCACAAAGACCGTCGAAAATATTTCGACGGCCTCTAGTTGTCTAGTTAGCGTTAAATCCGATTAATTTGATTGGTTTAACTGTAAATTACGCGAAAATAAAAGTCAACAAAATTTTAAAAATTTTTTAGGCGTTTGTTGGAAAAAAGGGGAGAGTGTACGGGGAAACAAGAAAAAAAACGATATTTTTGTGCACAATAAGCAAAAATGGTTGTGTGTGATATTAGTTTTCTTTTATGATAAGAAAGTATGTAAAAAAGGAGACGAAACAAAATATGACTTTAGAACAAGATATTTTATCTCGTCGTACATTTGCCATCATTTCCCACCCGGATGCTGGTAAAACGACGATTACAGAAAAATTGCTATTATTCGGTGGCGCAATTCGTGATGCAGGGACAGTAAAAGGGAAAAAGACAGGGAAATTTGCAACGTCTGACTGGATGGATATTGAGAAACAACGTGGAATCTCGGTAACGTCTTCAGTCATGCAATTTGATTATTCAGGTTGTCGCGTGAACATTCTTGATACACCTGGTCACCAAGACTTCTCGGAGGATACGTACCGTACATTAATGGCGGTAGACTCAGCGGTCATGGTAGTAGACGCAGCAAAAGGTATTGAGGCACAAACATTAAAATTATTCAAAGTATGTAAAATGCGTGGGATTCCGATTTTCACGTTTATTAATAAATTAGACCGTCAAGGGAAAGAGCCACTTGAGCTAATTGAAGAGCTTGAAGAAAGCTTAGGTATTAACGCATATCCAATGAACTGGCCAATCGGTATGGGGAAAGAATTCCTTGGGATTTATGACCGTTATAACAAGCGTATTGAACAGTTCCGTGTAGAAGAGGACGACCGCTTCTTACCGCTTGATGAAGAAGGTCACTTAGCTGTAGACCACGCGATGAAACAAACATCATATTATTCACAAGCAATGGATGATATTGAATTATTAAATGAAGCAGGAAATGCATATTCACGCGATAAGATTGACCGCGGTGAATTAACGCCAGTATTTTTCGGTTCGGCATTAACAAACTTCGGTGTTCAAACATTCCTGGATACGTATTTACAATTTGCGCCAACACCGCAACCACGTATTACAGAGGATGAGCAGTTTATCGACCCAGTAGAGCATAATGCTTTCTCTGGCTTTATTTTCAAAATTCAAGCGAACATGAACCCGGCGCACCGTGACCGTATTGCGTTTGTGCGTATCGTATCAGGGCAATTTGACCGCGGTATGAACTTAACGCTTGCTCGTACGAATAAATCATTTAAAGTATCGCAATCGACGCAATTTTTAGCGGATGACCGTGAGACTGTGAATACCGCTGTAGCTGGTGATATTATCGGTTTATACGATTCGGGCACATATCAAATTGGTGATACGTTAACAGGTGGTAAGAAGACGTTTAATTTTGAGAAATTACCACAATTCACACCTGAAATTTTCATGAAAGTATCTGCGAAAAACGTAATGAAAGGCAAGCAGTTCCAAAAAGGTGTACTACAATTAGTACAAGAGGGCGCTATCCAATATTTCAAAACATTACACACAGAAGAAATTATTTTAGGTGCAGTTGGTCAACTGCAATTCGAAGTATTCCAACACCGTATGCAAGGCGAGTACAATGTAGACGTAATTATGCAGCCAGTTGGTCAAAAAATTGCACGTTGGGTCGAAAATGAAGAAGACGTAAAAGATTCAATGCACTCAGCGCGTTCAATGCTTGTAAAAGACCGTTTTGATAATAAAGTATTTTTATTTGAAAATGAGTTCGCAATGCGTTGGTTCAATGATAAAAACGAGCACATTAAATTATATAGCTTACTGTAAGCTAGTCATGCGAAAAGCAGCTTTCGACAAATTATTGTCGGAGGCTGTTTTTTCATTGCTGATGATACTGACACGTGTATATTAGTACGCACTCTATTATAAAATAGCGTATCATAAAAAGTACTTGAGATAAGGGAGCAGTGTGTATGAATATTAGCCGTTTTTCAATTAAACGTCCGGTATTTACAATTGTGACGATGCTATTTGTCATTATTTTAGGTGTCGTGTCATTACTGAAAATACCGATTACATTAATACCAGAGTTAAACCCACCGATTGCGGTTGTCGTAACATCGTATCCAGGTGCGAGCCCGCAAGAAGTAAATGAAAAAGTTACGAAGCCACTCGAAGCATCACTTGCGACATTGCCGGGCATTAAGCGTCTGCAATCAACATCGCAAGAAAGTGCTAATTTTATTTTATTAGAATTTGATTGGTCTACTACGATTGATGAAGTGCAGCAAGATGTGCTTCAACGCATTGGTGTTGTGCCGATGCCAGAAGGGGTCAGCCCACCGCAGTTTTTAAAGTTTGACCCGGCACAATTCCCAGTTATGCAATTATCATTACGCTCTTCGGGTGATGAAGATATTCGCTTAATTGCCGAAGAGTTAGAAAAGCAATTACTGCAAATTAACGGTGTTGCGAGTGTAACAACATCAGGGAAGCTCGTAGAAGAAATTAACATTGAATTAGATGCCGATGCGTTAAAAGAAAAGGGCTATACACAGCAAGATATTGTACAGCTTATTCAGGCGAATAATGTGTCGTTACCGGGAGACCCTATTACAACAGATGATGCGCAAACGTTAACGACGCGTATTGTCAGTGGGTTTTCGTCGGTAGAGGAGCTTGCGGCATTGCCGTTATCAGTGAGCCCATTAACGGGGGAGTTAGTAACCTTAGCTGATATTGCAACGGTAACACGTCAGCAACAAGAACAAACATCCATTACACGTGCAAACGATGAACAGGCGGTATTGCTCTCCGTATTACAAGAGTCGGGTGCAAATACAGCTGAGGTATCAAGCGCATTTCAAGAAGCACTAGATGGTCTTTTACAAGATTCACGATATGACGGTGTCACAGCGGATATTTTATTTGACCAAGGGGATTACATCCGTTTATCGATTGCCAATATTGGTCAATCATTACTTATCGGTGGCGTATTTGCGATGCTTGTATTATTTGCCTTTTTACGTAATGTGAAAAGTCCGCTCATTATTGGGATCGCGATTCCGTACTCAGTAATCGTGACATTTGTGTTAATGTATTTTGCTGATTTTTCATTGAATGTTTTAACGCTCGGTGCACTTGCGCTTGGTATTGGGATGCTCGTCGATAACTCAATTGTAGTCATTGAAAATATCGAACGTCATTTAGCGATGGGGAAAGCACGTACTGAAGCAGCTTATCACGGTGCAAAAGAAGTGATGCTAGCGTTAATTGCTTCGACTGTGACGACAGTAGCGGTATTTATTCCGATATTATTTATAGAAGGTTTAATTGGCCAAATATTTACGGAGTTTGCGTTAACGATTTCGTTTAGCTTGTGCGCATCATTACTCGTTGCGTTAACGGTTGTACCGATGCTCGCAAGCCGCTTTTTACAGCCAAATACAACAGAGCAAAAACGTTATGAAACGAAAGTATACGTCCGTTTTTTACGTTCCGTACGTTGGGCATTAAAGAGAAGACTTGTTATTTTAATCAGTGCAGTTGTTCTTGTTGCTGTGAGCATTTTTGGCTTATTTAACGCAGAAACAGAGTTTTTACCAGCGACAGATGAAGGTTTTGTATCAATCAGTGTTGCATTACCAGAAGGAACGGCGCTTCAAAAAACAGAGGAAATTGTTAGTGAGATTGAAGCGGTATTAAAGGAACAAGCAGAGCTTGACGTTTATGTCAGTCTAATTGGCAGTACACAAGAAGACCAATCTCGCGGTTCCGCAAGCTTTAATGAAGCGGAAATATCGGTAAAACTAGTTGAACTAGCAGAACGTGACCGCAGTGTATTTGCATTTTCTGAAGATGTTCAACAACAAGTAGAAGCGGTCGTTGGCGAGCAGGCAGAGGTGGAATTTAGCGTTTCAACGTCAGCAGGGTCATCGCCAACAACGACATCATTTCGCGTATTAGATGCGAATGAACAGCGACTAGAAGAAAGTGTCGCACAGATTCAGGCTGCCTTAGAAAAACAAGAAGGTATTCTTGAGGTACGTTCAGATTTAGTGAATACAGCGGAAGAGCTACAAATTACAGTGGATCAAGAAGCGGTAAAACAATATGGTTTACTGCCAGCTCAAGTGGCACAAAGTGTTTACAATATGACACGCGGGATGTTAACAACACAAATGATCGACGAGAACAGTACAGTATTGTCTGTATATACGACATTTGGCGATGCCTTTTCACAAAACATCGACCAAATTCGTAAAATGGAATTACGTGCCCCATCTGGTGTCTTTGTTGCGCTAGAAGATATTACAACGATTGAAGTCGCGGCAGCTCCGACATCAATTCGTCGTTCAGACCAAACGCCGGCTGTTGCAATTTTTGTTGATTATGAAAGCGCACAATCGCTCGGTGGTATTTCATCGATTATTGATAATGCGCTTGAAACAGTGACACTTGATGATGAAACACAAATCGCATTTACAGGCGACCGTGAACTTTATGATAGTGCAGTCGATGATATGATTATGGCGGTTATTTTAGCAGTTGTGCTCGTGTATTTAGTGATGGCGGCACAATTTGAATCGTTTAAATATCCGTTTGTCATGCTGTTTACAATTCCACTTATGGTCATTGGCGTAACAGCATCTTTATATGTGACAAATACTTTACTGGGGGTAACGGCAGTCATTGGAATACTCGTACTCGTCGGCATTGTCGTCAATAACGGCATTGTACTCGTTGACTATATTAACCAGCGAAAAGCAGATGGTCATTCAACAGAAGAGGCTATTATGCTGGGGGTTCGTGACCGCGTACGACCAATTTGTATGACGGCACTTACAACAATTTTAGGGCTTGTTCCAATTGCACTCGGTATCGGGGAAGGCACGGAGTTAAATCAGCCGATGGGGATTGTTACAATTGGTGGGCTATTATGTTCAACGATTCTCACATTATATATAGTACCAATTATGTATAGTTATGTTGATAAAATGAATGTAAAGGACTTGTAAAAAGATAAGGATGGTTCTTTGCATCGTAAAAAAAACATGCTATAATGAAAACAACTTAAATGAATATCTTTTTGACAACGTTGTCAAAGGGGAGTAGCTATAGGGTTCGCCCTACTTCACATTCGTCATTACATGGTGATGAGCCATCGGGTGTGATAGCAAAAGTATTTCTAACTTTGCTTAGCAAGACCTTTGCCTTTTATTAGGCATGGGTCTTTTTTGTTGTCTAAAAAGCTTTATTCAAATAAGTGTGAATATCGTTTTTTAGGGTAAAACGTATTGTATAACTAAAGGAGGAACAGTATTCATGGAAGCAATATTATTGGAATACGCATGGGTTATCATCGTCCTAATTTTCTTAGAGGGATTATTAGCGGCAGATAACGCGGTTGTAATGGCGGTAATGGTAAAACATTTACCGAAAGAGCAACAAAAGAAAGCATTATTTTACGGTCTATTTGGGGCATTCGTGTTCCGTTTCGCAGCATTATTCTTAATTACAATTTTAGCTAAATATTGGCAAATTCAAGCGTTAGGTGCAGCTTACTTACTATTCATCTCCATTAAGCATCTATACGACAATCACTTCAAGAAAGAAGATGAAGAAGACGGTGTTGAAGGCGGCGGGAAAAAAGGTTCTGGCTTCTGGATGACTGTATTAAAAGTAGAGTTAGCAGATATTGCTTTTGCTATTGACTCAATGCTTGCAGCGGTAGCAATCGCCATTACATTACCACCACTACCAGGTTATGAAGATGTAATGGTTGGCGGTATTAACATTGGTCCATTCTCTGTTATGTTCTTAGGTGGTTTCGTAGGTTTAATTATTATGCGTTTTGCGGCACAAGCATTCGTAGGCTTATTAAACAAATATCCAACTTTAGAAACGACAGCGTTCTTAATTGTAGGTTGGGTAGGGGTTAAGTTAGCCGTACTAGCTTTAGGTCACGAAAACTTAGCAATTATTGACCCAGGTTTCGCACACTCGACAACATGGAAAGTAATCTTCTGGATTGTATTATTAACATTAGCAATCGGTGGATATGTTGTAAGTGTAATGAAGGGCAAAAAAGACGCATAACAACTAGATAGTGTGTTAAAGAGATTGAGACAAAACAAATATCCTTCAGCAACGACAACTGCTGAAGGATATTTTTCTGTTTCTAAAAGTTCATGCTCCTGCTATACCTCGTCGCAGAAAAAATTTGTTTGTTCTGTGGAAGTCGCCGCTTGTGTCGGGACGCACCAACACATTTTTATCATCTCAACACACTCATTTTCATCAGAAATAGCGTTCTGTCCTAGTCTCTTTCATTACGATGATATAGGTCTTGAATAACGAAAAGAAAGGTACATAAAAAGCATCTATTCAACGGTCGCAACTTTGCCTATACTAGAGAAACAGACGAGGTGTGAAAGAGAGGGATTTGTGTGTGGGAGAAGCTACGTAGCCGAGCAATTACACCGTTCCAAATGATTGTAACCTATTACATGATTGCGATTGCGATATCATTCGGGTTACTTCGTTTACCATTTGTTCATCAAGAAGGTATTGAGGTGACATGGTTTGATAGCTTATTTATGGCGATTAGTGCTGTGAGTGTGACCGGTTTAACGGTAGTAGATGTATCTACGACTTATTCCGTTTATGGCATTGTTGTCATTATTTTAATTTTACAACTCGGTGCGATTGGTATTATGTCGATTGGTACGTTAATTTGGGTCATGTTTGGGAAAAAAATTGGCATGAAAGAACGTCAACTCATTATGATCGATAGTAATCAGTTGACAGTATCGGGCGTTGTACATTTAGTTCTACAAATTTTTCGTTTATTAATTACGATTGAAATTACCGGTGCGTTTTTATTAATGATTCACTATAGCCGTTATTTTGATACGTTTGAAGAAGCAATGCTACACGGCGTATTCACGGCTGTATCAGCAACGACAAACGGTGGTTTTGATATTACTGGCATGTCGATGCACCCGTATCATCACGATTATTTTATCCAGTTTATTTGTATGATTTTAGTAATGCTCGGTGCGATTGGCTTTCCTGTACTCATTGAAGTAAAAGCATTTTTAAAGGCGGAGCATGCGAGTAATTTTCGTTTTAGTTTATTTACGAAAATTACAACGGTCACATATTTTGGGCTATTTATTGTTGGGGCAATTGGTATTTTTATTTTAGAAATTTTCCATTCGATGAAGAAAATGTCATGGCATGAAGCTATTTTCACCGCAATTTTTCATTCGGCATCGACGCGTTCTGCAGGTTTATCAACTGTACCGATGACGGATTTTAATGAAGCAACGAATGTCTTCATGAGCTTTTTAATGTTTATTGGTGCTTCGCCAAGCTCAGTTGGTGGGGGAATTCGAACGACGACATTTGCGCTTGTTGTGCTATTTTTAGTGTCGTTTGCGATGGGGCGTGACAAAATTCATATTTTTGGGCGCAGTATTGCACAAATTGATATTTATCGTGCGTTTGCAGTATTTATTGTCGCATTATTAATCGTGATGGTATCGACAATGATTTTATTAATTACAGAACCGAAAGCGACATTGACACAAATTTTGTATGAAATTACGTCCGCGTTCGGAACGTGTGGCTTATCGCTCGGCATTACCGATGATTTATCGATTATCGGAAAAATTGTTATTATGCTGCTAATGTTTATTGGACGTGTGGGCTTAATTTCATTCCTCTATTCACTTGGTGGCAATAAACGAAAACGTAAATATGATTACCCGACGGAGCGTGTGATTATTGGGTGAAAAAAAGGAGCTGTCCGAATTTCGGATAGCTCCTTGATTATTTACTTATTCAGCAGGTGTAAATGTCGTAATAAACGGTGCATCGCCTTGGCGGAAGTACACAAGCATATAGCTTGGACGCTTTTCAATGCGACCTTGCTGTAATGCTGCGTAGTCGAATTCAACTGGTACAAGTAATGTATGCTTGAATAAGTCACGTTCGCTAACGTTTAACGCAGCAAAGTCTGCACCAGCAGCAAATGCATCTACGCGAATAGCTTGTAATAATTTCTTTTGCTCCTCGCCCGACAAGTGCATTGACCACCATGGTTTACGCGGAATAAATTGCTGTGGCAATACATAATCAAGCACCATTAAGCTTTCTACCATCGCCACATCGACATGTGGTAATGTACGTAAAAATTCAAGTAGACGATTAAATAAATCTTCTAATTGATGCCCGATACGTGACCAGCCACGTGTTTCCCAATACGTACCGAATTGTTGGAAGAAATCAAATGGTGTTTCGAATACATCTGTTACTAAATATTCAATCGTATGGTCCATACGGTGAGCATTCCAATATTTCTCCAGCACGTCTTCGGCATGTTTAATACGTACAATATCATCGAATGTTAACACATTATTGGAGAAGATTTCGTACGGTGCTACATCGACATATGTGTAACCATATTTTGGTGCTTCAACACGTAAGCCTGTGCCACGTAATAGCTTTAAGAAGCCAAGTTGTAATTCTTCAGGGCGCATGGCGAATACATCGTTAAATGTATTGCGGAATGAAGCATAATCTTCTTCTGGTAAGCCCGCAATTAAATCTAAATGTTGGTCGATTTTTCCGCCTTCTTTTACCATCGTTACAGTACGCATTAGCTTCTGGAAGTTTTGACGGCGCTTCACAAGCTCATTCGTTAAATCATTCGTTGATTGGACACCAATTTCGAAGCGGAATAAGCCTTTCGGTGCGTTATCATTTAAGAACTGAATGACTTCAGGACGCATAATGTCCGCTGTAATTTCAAATTGGAACACAACGCCAGGCTGGTGCTCATCAATTAAAAATTGGAACATTTCCATCGCATAGCTACGACTAATGTTGAATGTACGGTCCACGAATTTAATGGTGCGTGCACCGTTATTCATTAAGTAGCGAATGTCTTCTTTAATTTTTTCGCGGTTAAAGTAACGAACACCTACTTCAATACTTGATAAGCAGAATTGGCAGCTAAATGGGCAACCACGGCTTGTTTCAATATATTGAATACGTTTGCCAAGCTCTTTTTTATCTTCTTCAAAGCGGAATGGACTTGGTAGTTCACGTAAGTCTACTTTTGGTGGCTGTGCATGAATGCGCATTTTTCCATCTTCTGAGTAGCAAATACCACGAACATCGGCAAGTTCACGTTTCCCGTCAATATGCTCGATTAATTCAACGATCGATACTTCACCTTCACCCATCACGATGAAGTCTACTTCTGGAATCTTTTTTAACCAGTCATGCACATCGTAAGAAACTTCCGGACCACCGACAATAATTTTCACTTCGGGTAATACCGTGCGCAACATGCGAATGACTTTAATCGTCTCTTCGATGTTCCAAATATAACAGCTGAAACCGACAATATCAGGGTTTTTTTGGAATAAATCTGATACAATATTGAAAGCAGGGTCTTTAATTGTGTACTCTGCCATTTCAGATTCGTATTGTGGCAATAATGCGCCTTTTAAATAGCGCAATGCTAAGTTTGTATGAATGTATTTGGCATTCAATGTAGATAGTACGATTTTCATGAAAAAATCTCCTTCACATATAATCACTTCAACTGAAGTTTTATTGTCATAATGTCATTTCGTATATATAAATATAACCGTCTTATTTTATACGTTAACAATCATTTATACAACTAATAACGTGTAAACAGCGCATCTATTTTGACAAAGCTTTTGAGAGTTTTATATAATGGAGAAATTATTACGGAGAAAATGAGGATGACAAAATGTTAGCAGAAGATACAAAGCAATCATTAAAGCTATATATTGTAATGTCTCGTGCGATGAAAGCAATCAATGAACAAACAACGAAGTTTTTTCAAGAAAATGGCTTAAACCCAACGGAATTTGCAGTGTTAGAATTATTATTTCATAAAGGTCGTCAACCGCTTCAGCAAATTGGTTCGAAAATTTTACTGGCAAGTGGTTCGATTACGTATGTCGTAGATAAATTAGAGAAGCGTGGCTTTTTAGCGCGTGTGCATTGTCCAAATGACCGCCGTGTGACGTATGCAGAAATTACTGAAGCCGGTGAAGCGTTTATGGCTGAATTATTCCCGCGTCATGAAGAGCAATTGCATGCTTTACTTGATACACTTTCGTCAGATGAAAAAGATACAATGATCGAATTGCTAAAAAAATTAGGCTTATCGATTAAAAATTTATCGTATTAACAGAAGTATAGTTATAACACGAAAAAAACACCGGTGATCTTTCTTCGCCGGTGTTTTTTCATTATATTATTGACCTTTAATCGTTGCAGCCATTTGAATCATCGCCTGTGTTAAATCTGTTTCAAGTGTATCATAGATTGTAAATTTCGCTAATGTAGAGGGTGTTTCAATTGCCATCACAACGACTTTTTCATTATCAATTGTCACATCAAATGCAGCGATATTTGCAATGTTGTCGTGATAAGGTAATTCTTCAATTGGTGATGCTTCACCAAGTGTACCAGCTTCTTCTAACGCACTGTTAAATAACTCGTCATATGTTATTTCACCTAGTGTATATGTTTCGATCGCCATCGTTATACGCACATCGGCATCGTAAATTAATTGGTCTTTTCCTGGCTCTTCAGCTACAAGTGTAAAGCCGTTCATCACTTCTAAGCCAAATGGTTGTTCCGCGCTTGTTAAGAAATTAGTTGGCGCAGTTTGCACATTACCGTTTTGCATATACGTAATTTCGCTTGATGGCGTTACTTCTGTAGCAGGTGAACCTTCAACTGTTTCACTGTCTGCCTCTTCGATAATCGCTTCTTCTTCTGTTTGTTCAACAACACTTTCTACTGTTTCACTATCCGCTTCTTCAATCGGGTTCGCTTGTTCAGTTGCTTCTGGCTCTACCGTTGTCGATGGTTGTGTAGGTGAAGCACTGGCTTCTGCTTCTTGCTGTTCAGTTGCTTGTTCAACGGCTTGTGTTGCTTCCGTTGTTGCTTCTTCTACGGGTGTAGGGTCTACAGCTACTTCTTTTGTTGTGTCGTTACAGGCAGCTAAAAATAAAGCTGCTGTTGCTGAGAGCATCAACATTTTTTTCATTCATAAGTCCTCCAGACATTGTTTCGCCGAAGCGAAAAGATTCTTTCTCCATTATAAGCACAACAGAATAGAATACATAGTGCTAAATTGTATTTGATTCATATGGCTTAACTTCTTTAAAGGACGTTTCTTATTTGGAAATGTTCACCGGATTTTGGAGTCATTGTATGTTAAAATAAAAACTTATGATTCTTTATTGTGAAATGCCATATTCATCGGTATAATAAGTTTTGTAAAAAAAAGTCAATACAGTAAAAGAAAAACTAATACATTGGCAACATCGTGTAAGAAAAGACGTCTAGTAAGTCAGAAGGAGTTGCAAAAAAATGACCAATTATGTACAGCTATTAAATGATTTAGCATCGCAAAAAATAACGAAAATAGATGTTAGTAAAGAAGAATTTTATGCATTTCGTGAATTGCTCGTAAAGCATCCGAAATTCAAACACTTCCGTGGTACAGCTCATCAAGGTGGAAATATTACGTATACATTTTTAGAAGTACCACGTAGTTAAATAAAGAAGAAGGGGACGAAGCGAAATGGGCAATGAGCTTTTACAGAAAATAGAGTACACTCGTGCAAAGATGATTCAAAGTGGCATGGCAAATGGTTTTAGACATGCCCATACAATTCGTTTAAGTGAGAAAGTAGATGCATTACTGAATCTTTATTATGCGCAAGTACAACCAGCAACTAAATCATCGACAACTAAAAATTAAAAAACATTCAAAATAAATGTTTAGCATAAATATTTACGGGAAAAGTACTTTTGAACACAGCAACATTCTCATTTCCCCCTTTAGAGTGACCAATGGAATTGGTTGCTCTCTTTTTTTGTATTCAGAAATATGTTACAACTTTACAAAGGAGGTTTTACGATGAAAACAATAGCGATGATTGGTACGGGTGTAATGGGTGCGAGTATTGTTAAACATTTATTGCAAGCGGACTATGCCGTTACCGTGTATACGCGTACGAAAGAAAAAGCTGACCCACTTCTAGCGCTCGGTGCCACATGGGCGACAACACCAGCAGAAGCAGCACAAGGAAAAGATGTCGTCTTAACAATGGTTGGCTATCCTTCTGATGTAGAGGAAGTGTACTTTGGGAAACAAGGTATTTTTGAAACAGCAGAGCCGGGTGCATTTTTAATTGATTTAACAACATCAGAACCGACATTAGCGAAGCGTATTTATAGTGAAGCGCTAAAAAGAAATTTACATAGCTTAGATGCCCCAGTATCGGGAGGAGATTTAGGTGCACAACAAGGCACATTATCGATTATGGTAGGCGGTGATGAGGCAGATTTTGAGGCTGCACGCCCGTTACTGTCAGTATTCGGAAAAAATATCGTCTATCAAGGGCAAGCAGGTGCTGGGCAACATACGAAAATGTGTAACCAAATTGTCATTGCGACAGGCATGATTGGTATTTGTGAGTCAATGGTGTATGCAAAACGAGCGGGGTTACATCCAGAAACGGTCTTAACGTCGATTACTGCTGGCGCTGCAGGATCATGGGGCTTGAGCAATTTAGCACCACGCATGTTACAACAAGACTATGCACCAGGATTTTATATTAAACATTTCGTGAAAGATATGGGTATTGCGTTAAAAGAATGCGCACAAATGAATTTACAATTACCAGGGCTTTTAGTGGCACATGAAATGTATGAAGAGTTAATCGCTGCTGGCTATGGCGATGACGGAACACAAGCGATTATGAAGTTGTATGATGTGAAGTAGAATGAAGTGTAAAAAGTAGAAGACTGGGACAAAAAGAAATATCCTTCAGCAGTTGTCGTTGCTGAAGGACATTTTCTGCTTTTAAAAGCTTCTGCTCTTGCAGAAGTCGCCGCTTGTGTCGGAACGCACCAGCAAATGTTTATCATCTCACCACACGTATTTTCATCAGAAGTAGGGTTCTGTCCCAGCTAAATTCTGTTTTTTAAAGTTCACTTTTTCATACAACATACCACCATTGGAAATCTATATTTTAGATTAAAAGTCCTATTATTTTTGTCGATATTAGGTGTAAATGAGGGGCGATTAACAAAGGTGTCTTACGTAATCTGTAATAGGTTTGCACCATAGTTTATGTTACAATGACTGTATAATCGAACGTGAAAAGCGGAAGGAGTGGACCTGCTCATGGATCATAAGGGCATTCTACTAGAGAGTGGTACAAACGAATTAGAAATTGTTGAATTTGAAGTAGCCAATAATAAATTTGGTATTAACGTTATTAAAGTAAAAGAAATTATTCAGCCGATGCCGGTAACGTTTATTCCACATGCACACCCACATGTGGAAGGCATTATTCAGTTACGCGGTGAGGTGTTACCGGTCGTGGATATGCTGCAGGTGTTAGGAATTCCGACAACAGAGCGTAGCCCACAACATAAATATATTGTCGCGGAGTTTAATAAACAGCGCGTCGTATTCCACGTGGATAATGTGACACAAATTCATCGTATTTCATGGAATCAAATTGAGAAGCCATCCGATATGTATCATGGTGGTGCATCTCAAGTAATCGGCGTTATTAAACAAGCCGAAGACATGATTTTATTGTTAGACTTCGAGCGAATTATGGTAGATATTAATCCAGATTCAGGTATTCGCGTTGAGGCTGTACGTAAATTAGGGGAGCGTGAGCGCTCGGAAAAACGTATTGTTGTCGCGGAAGATTCGCCATTACTACGTAAATTATTATTTGAAACATTATCAGAAGCAGGGTATGTAAATACGGAGTTTTATGAAAATGGTCGTGATGTGCTGACGTATTTAGAAAATCTTGTCGCTGAAGGAAAAGACGTTACAAAAGAAGTACAATTAGTTGTGACGGATATTGAAATGCCACAAATGGACGGTCATCATTTAACGAAACAAATTAAAGCGAATCCGCAACTGCAGCAGCTACCGGTTATTATTTTCTCAAGCTTAATTACCGATGATTTACGTCATAAAGGTGATGAAGTTGGCGCAGAAGACCAAATTAGTAAGCCAGAAATTGCGGAACTTATTTTACGAATTGACCAATTAATTTTATAATAAATAAAGAGCTGAATGGACGGGTTTTGTGCATTCGGCTTTTTTGCACATATAGACGATTTAACACAATTGTAAAGTTTATGAAATTTGTACGAAATAGGTCAATGTATGTACGGAGCATCGTATAATACATATGGACACAGTGGGGTGGAATAATGAATAAAAAGACAGCAATTATTGATATTGGCTCAAACACGGTGCGTCTTGTTATTTATAAATATGACGATGAAGGCACATTACATGAATTAGCAAATATGAAAAAGGTAGCGCGTTTACGTTCGTACATCGAAGAAGATGGCGTTATGAATGCACAAGGGGTTGAGGTATTAAAGGAGCTATTATTACAATACAAGCAAATATTAGCAGACTTTGATGTCCCACATGTATATGCGGCAGCTACAGCGGCAGTACGACAGGCGACCAATCACGAAGAAATTGTTTGGACGATGCAGGAGGAAACAGGCATTGAGTTGAAAGTTTTAACGGAAGAGCAAGAGGCTTATTTTGGTTTTATGGCAGTAGCCTATTCATTAGCCACTTCTTCTGCTATTACGATTGATATGGGTGGCGGTAGTACAGAGATTACGTTATTTGAAAACAAAGTACTACAGCATACACATAGTTTCCCATTCGGTACGGTGTCATTGAAGCAAAAATTTATTGCTGGTGACAAAATGACCGACAGCGAACGTAAAGCACTGATTGCCTATGTAAAAGAGCAGTTCGAAAGTTTACCGTGGATTGTAGACCGTCATTTGCCGATTATTGGAATTGGTGGAAGTGCTCGTAACGTTGCACAAATTCAACAACAACGTATTAAATATCCATTATCAGGTGTGCATCAGTATGAAATGACGAAGCAAGAGATGGATGATCTTGCGCAATTTTTATGGCCGCTGACATTTGAAGAGTTAAATCAGCTAGAAGGGCTATCGTCAGACCGTGCTGATATTATTTTACCTGCCTTAGATGTATTCCGTACGTTGATGGATGTCGTACATACCGGGGCATTTCAGTTTAGTAAAAAAGGGTTACGTGAAGGCATCATTATTAATCAAATTTTGCAAGAGTCTCCAGATGCGTACAATAAATATGATGTTTTTCATGAACATTCTCGTCGACTAGCTGCTAGTTTCGGACGTTCTGAAGCAGAGCAACAGCATGTGGATTATTTAGTGACGACATTATATCGCCAAACGTGTGAAGAGTTTGGTTTAGTGCGTATGGAACGTGAGCTAGAGATGATTCGCGGAGCAGCGCCATTGTATCACATTGGTGAATTTATCGAGCAAGATGCAGCAAGTCAACATACCTTCTATTTAATTGCGAACCAATCGATACCAGGTATTAAGCATCGGGAGCGTTTGCGAATGGCATTGATTGCATCATATAAAAATAGAGGGCAATTGGAACAGCTTTTAGTACGTTATCAAGATTGGCTATCGAAAGATGAAATTAAAGAAGTGCGTATGCTTGGGTCTGTTTTAAAATTTATTCATGCCTTAAATATTTCAAAACGCCAAATTATACAAGATGTCGTGCTTAAAAACTTAGAGGATGTTGTGGAAATTACGTTTACGACAACACAGCTTGCTGCAGCGGAAAGCTATGCGGCAGAACGTCAAAAAAAGCATATTGAGCGTGTCTTTAAAAAGCCTGTTACATTAGTATTTCAATGATAAAAAGGAGCGAAATTAGTATGACGACAGAACACGATGTATTTGACGAAAATACACAACAACTATCAACTTATCATTCTCCGTTAGCGGATTTACCATATGAAGAAATGTTAGAGGAAATTTCAAAGCCGATTTATTACAATAACCGTGAATTGAGCTGGCTTGCATTTAATGAGCGTGTGTTAGAGGAAGCGGAAGATGTTTCAAATCCTTTGCTAGAGCGTTTGAAGTTTTTAGCCATTTTTAGCTCAAACTTAGATGAGTTTTTTATGGTACGTGTTGCCGGTTTACAAGACCAAGTACGTATGGGCTTCCACAAACCTGAAAATAAATCTGGCTTAACGGCAAAAGAGCAACTTGCGAAAATTGCTGTGCGTACACAAGACCTTGTGAAGCGTCAGGCAGAAGTTTATGAAGGCTTAATGACAAATGAGTTAACGAAATCAAATGTCTTTATGCGCGGTATGAAAGATTTAACAGAGGAACAATTGACGTACGTCAATACGTATTTTGAAGAGACGATTTTCCCTGTACTCACACCGATTGCAGTTGATGCATATCGTCCGTTTCCGACATTACTAAGTCGTACATTAAATATTTTAGTTGTACTCGATCAAACAAATGATTATGAAAATTTAGAACGCGTAGCCATTGTACAAACACCATCTGTATTAGGTCGCTTTATTAAACTACCAAATGACGGCTCTACAAAAGAATATATTTTGTTGGAAGATGTTATTACAGCCAATATAGATAAATTATTTTTCGGTTATACGGTCAAAACGGCGCAAGCGTTCCGTTTAACACGTAATGCGGACTTAACGATTCACGAAGAAGGCGCACAAGATTTACTGGTAGAAATCGAAAAAGAATTAAAGAAACGTAAATGGGGTGCAGGTAGCCGCCTTGAAGTACGTGAAGGTGAAATTAGCGATGAAGTACTTGCTTATTTACTGGATGAATTTGAAATTAGTCGTGATGATGTTTATAAAATCGACGCACCGCTTGATTTAACGTTTTTATTTGGCTTTGTGAAAAAGATTTCAGAAGGGTTGGAGCATTTAGAGTATGAAAGCTTTATTTCACCGCCCCCTGCCGATTTAGCGTCGGATGAAGATTTATTTGAAAAGGCATTAGTACAAGATTTATTTTTCCATCATCCATATGAATCATTTGCACCGATTGTTGATTTTGTTGAAAAAGCGGCAACAGACCCTAGCGTATTAGCGATTAAACAAACATTGTATCGTGTAAGTGGCAACTCACCAATTATTCATGCACTGAAAACTGCCGCTGAAAACGGGAAGCAAGTAACGGTACTTGTTGAATTAAAAGCGCGTTTTGATGAGGAAAATAACGTACATTGGGCACGTGAGCTAGAGCAAGCAGGCTGCTTAGTGATTTACGGTATGAACAGCTTAAAAACGCATTCTAAAATTACTTTAGTAGTACGTCATCACCATGGTCAAATTGAGCGCTTCGTTCATTTAGGAACAGGAAATTATAATGATGCGACGGCAAAAATCTATACGGATATGGGCATCATTACATCGAATAAAGAGATTGGTATTGATGCGACAAACTTCTTTAACTATTTAAGTGGTTATACAGAGAAGCCCAAATTCCATCATTTAGTTGTTGCGCCGTTTGATATTCGCAACGAGTTTATTCGTTTAATTGATGAAGAAATTGAATGTCACAAACGTTATGGTAACGGGCATATTAAAGCGAAGATGAATTCCTTAACAGATAAGGAAATTATGGTGAAGCTTTACGAAGCATCGATTGCGGGTGTAAAAGTTGATTTAGTCATTCGTGGTATTTGTTGCTTACGTCCAGGTGTTCCAGGTGTGAGTGATAATATTACTGTCACAAGTATTGTTGGGCGCTTCCTTGAACATTCACGCATTTATTGTTTCCACCATAATGGTGAAGAAAAAATTTATTTATCAAGTGCGGATATGATGACGCGTAACATGATTAAGCGTGTGGAAATCTTATTCCCAATTTATCAGCAAGATATTAAAGAGCGTGTGATGTATTCGGTTGATTTACAATTAGAAGATACAGCAAAAGCACGTGTTCAAAATGCAGATGGCGTCTATAGCTATAAGCCAGCACGTGCAACGGATAAGCAATTAATCGGTAGCCAAGACATTTTACTAGCGCAAGTAGCGATTAGTGAAGATGAACGCGATTAAATGAGTAAATGCTAGCAGAAACGTTCGTTTTTGCTAGCATTTACTTTGTCATAAAAACAGTCATAAGTCGTATAGTTGTTCATAATTTTTTAGTAAATGACAAGTAGTAGAACGATACGTAATACTTTCGTCTATAATATGGCGAAATGGTGTCTAGTTTTTTTAAAAGCACTTCTATTTGTGCTATGATTAATATGTAACGACGAAATGAACTGGACGACAAAACGACAGTTTATTTAACATTAGGCACAAAATAAAGAGAGGTGCAGCTCGTATTCGTAAAGACGTATGTAAATGGGCGAATCCAGAAGCGGCCAATGGTTATGTTGTGCATCATAAAGGAGTAGGGGTAATATGATTTCACTCACGAAAAGGGAGTTCCTTGACCAACTAGTAATGGATTTTGTTATATCATCTGAAAAGGTAGCGCATGTACAAACGGGCAATAACGCCGAACATGCATTGCTTGTCTTAACAAAAACAGGATATTCATCGATACCGGTATTAGATGCGAAATATCGTTTACATGGTTTGTTAAGTACGAAGATGATTACAGAGTCAATTTTAGGTATGGAACGAATTGAATATGAACGTTTAGTTGATATTAAAGTCGATGATGTGATGTCGACGGATTTTGGGGTATTAAAAACGACAGACACGCTACAACGTGCATTAGACTTAGTCATTAACCATGCCTTTTTATGTGTGGTTGATGAAGATGGTACATTTGAGGGCATTTTGACGCGTCGTGTTATTTTAAAACAATTAAAGAAATATATTTATATGCAAGAAGCGAAAACACAATCATAAATTGATAATAAATAGCGAGGATGTATTGAAAGTAAGTGCTTTCGATACATCCTCGCTTACTTTTGCATTACAATAGAAGAAATGAAACGCATGAAAATGAGGGATATGTATGGCAACAGAAGTGGAGATTATTAAAGTGTTATCAGAAGAAGGTAATATGCGCCGAGCAGCCGAGCGTTTATTTTTAACGCAGCCAGCATTATCTCAACGTCTTCAAACGATTGAAAAAGAATGGGGCACACAATTATTTTTACGTTCGCAAAAAGGACTAACGGCAACGCCAGCAGGAGAAATTGTCATTCAACATGCCATTGAAACAATTGCACGTAAGGAAGAAACATTTGAAATGGTACAAGCATTAAACTCACGTGTTCATGGCACATTGAAAATTGCGTGCGCATCCATTGTTGGTCAAAATTGGCTGCCAAAAGTACTGAAAGATTTCGTGACGCAATACCCAGAAGCGAAAATTTCATTAATGACGGGCTGGAGCTCTGAAATTGTTAAAGCATTATATGAAGGGGAAGCGCATATTGGTATTGTGCGTGGGCAATCGGATTGGAAAGGCCCAAAACGCCATTTATTCCGCGATATGATGTATTTAGTCGATACAGAAATTACGTCACTTGAGGAAGTTGTAAATTCAGAACGACCATTTATTCAATTTAAAAGTGATTCGAACTATTACCAAGAAATTCAACAATGGTGGCAGCGTCAATTTAATGGTAATCCAAAACGTCAAATAATTGTTGACCAAATTGAAACATGTAAGCAAATGGCACTAAATGGTATCGGCTATGCCATTCTCCCATCAATTACGTTAAGTGACGAAGAAAAGGTCAACAAAATTCCGCTGACAAAAGGGGAGAGCGAATGCGAGCTAACCCGTGATACATGGCTGATTGGCTACGAAACATCATTTGAATTACCACAGGTTGATGCCTTTGTAAAAGTTGTCATGGACAGGTCAAGTTGCCTGTATGACTATACGAAATAAATTCGTGCAAAAATTCTCTTTTTTTAGTACAATGATTTCCTAAAAGAAAAACTTGGCAAAGGCTAGCGCTTGTTGGTCTTTACGAGAAATTAGCAGGGATAAAAGGAGAGGTTCAGTCGTGAGTTCAAAATTAGATGCACACCAAATCATTAACTTTATTGCCACATCAAAAAAGGTAACACCGGTGAAGGTTTACGTAAACGGAGACAATGTACTAGCTGCCAACTGGGGAGACAATGTACAAGTATTCGGTTCGGACCATTCAGTTGTATTATTTGGTGATTATGCAGATGTAGCACCTGCTTTAGAGGAAAATGCTGCGATTATTCGTGAGCAAGTTATCGAAAATGACCGCCGTAACTCAGGTGTGCCATTACTCGATTTAAAATATCAAAATGCGCGTATTGAGCCAGGCGCAATTATTCGTGATCAAGTAACAATTGGTGACAACGCCGTTATTATGATGGGGGCAATTATTAATATTGGCGCTGAAATTGGCGCAAAAACAATGATTGATATGGGCGCTGTATTAGGCGGTCGTGCAACGGTCGGTGAAAACTGCCATATCGGTGCAGGTGCAGTACTTGCAGGTGTTGTAGAACCACCATCAGCGACACCGGTAATCGTAGAAGACGACGTTGTGATGGGCGCAAATGCCGTTGTATTAGAAGGCGTACGTATCGGTAAAGGTGCGGTTGTTGCAGCGGGCGCAATCGTTATTAAAGATGTTGAGCCATATACAGTAGTCGGTGGCGTACCAGCGCGTGTATTAAAAGTGATGGATGAACAAACGAAATCAAAAACAGAACTGATTGACGCATTGCGTACACTATAATGTAGCTGGACAAACTTCGCTTTTGGCGATGTTTGTCCTTTTTCAAAGGAGTATTTAGTATGAATTTAATCGAGATTCGTCAGCAACTACATAAAATACCGGAGCTTGGCTTCCAAGAATTTAAAACACAGGCCTATTTACTAAACATGATTGCGACACTCCCTCAGCACACATTAGAAGTCGTAACGTGGCGTACAGGCATCGTTGTAAAAGTGATGGGCTATGCATCTGAAAAAAAGATAGGGTGGCGCACAGATATTGACGGTTTGCCGATTACAGAAAATACAGGCGTATCGTTCGCGTCTGAGCATGAAGGTTATATGCATGCATGTGGGCACGATTGTCATATGACGATAGCGCTTGGACTTTTGAAGAAGCTTGTTGCGGAACAACCGAAGCATGATACCATTTTATATTTCCAACCAGCTGAAGAAAATCCAGGTGGTGCTGAGCCGATGCTTGCGTGGTTAAAAGCAGAGCGACCGGATTTAGTACCGGATGTAATTTTTGCAGCGCACGTAGCGCCAGAATATCCAGTTGGCACAATTGCGACAAAGCCTGGCTTGTTGTTTGCGAATACGTCTGAATTATATATTGATATCACAAGCGTAGGAGGGCATGCGGCATTCCCGCACCAAACAAAAGATGCCTCTGTTATTGCAGCGAATGTATTATTGCAGCTACAAACGATTGTTGCACGTAATATGAATCCGCTTGATAGTGCTGTCGTGACGATTGGTAAGATGACATCTGGTACGGTACAAAATGTTATTTCAGGTGCGGCACGTCTAGAAGGCACGATTCGTACAACAACACCAGAAGCGATGACACGAATTAAAGCACGCATTGAAGCGATTTGTGCAGGCATTGCGACCGGTTTTGAATGCGATATTGAGATTGATTACGGCTCAAGCTATTACGAAGTTAATAACACGCCGTTATATGCCGAAAAGATTTTGGCGTTTGCTGAGCGTTTTTCACAAACGACAAGCTATGAATGTCCGGCTGCGATGACGGGAGAAGATTTTGGATATTTCTTAAAGGAAATTCCGGGGGCACTTTTTTGGACAGGTGCGAATACGGCGTATGGTCTACACCACGACAAAATGTGTCCAGACGAGGCGTTACTCGATGTAAATGCCGATTTTGTTCACGCTTTTCTACAAACACTTTAATAAAAAACACCGATGCAGACGAGCTGCTCGGTGTTTTTTGATTTCTGAAGATTTCCTTAAGAAACAATGAAGAATTGCGTAAAATGGCATCTTTTCAAAAAGGACTGCGTATAATAAAAGAATATGATAGGAGGGAATACGATGAGAAAGTGGGGCATCATGCTCGTTTTTATTTGTTTATTGTGTATCGTCGGGATGCCAAAAGTACAAGCAGCTGCGGATTTATATGTAGAAGCAGAAGCTGGTATTGATAATAAAGCGAAGTATAGCTTAGGTTTGCCGTTACAGCTAACCGTAACGAACAACGGCGATGATTTTAGTGGAGATTTGGTTCTGAATATTTCGCAATTTTATAATGCGGGAAATGGCCGCGTCATTAAATTTGATATTGCGAGCGGTGAGACGAAAACATTACATGTTTATTTAGATGGTTTTTCGGATCAATATAATAGTGGTTCGACACCGCCGCAAATGTTCTATTTCTATGAAGGTGATTGGAAAGATGGCGACATCGTTCCGTTTGAAGGAGACAAGTCCGTCATTCCACAATTTTATTCACCAGATACGTATATGATTTTTACATTAACGAAAGAAGCGGATCGTTTAAATGGTTTGTATCAATTAAATCAGCAATCAACGACGACTGTGGAAGTTTTCCCATTGCAAGACGTACATAATTTTACGTTCCCAAGCGACGTACGAGGCTTGCAAATGGCAAATGCTTTACTTATTGATGAAGTGAGCATTACAGATTTAGAGGAAACGCAGCAGCAAGCATTACTCAGTTGGGTACGCCAAGGTGGAACGGTTGTGTTTGGCAATCATCCTCAAGGTGATGTAGCAGCAGGTGTGTTACAGCCATACCTACCATTAGCAGTAACAGATGAAACTGCAACGATTTCAACGAAGGTGTTCGATAAATTATCAACGACGCCATTTAAAGACGAACCGTTAACGATTCATTACGGTCAGTTACAAGAGCAGGCACAAAGTGTATTAGCGAGCGAAGGGCAAGTGGTTATCGCTGAACGTGCAGTTGGTAGCGGTAAAATTATTCAAACGACATTTTCAATTGGTGCAGCACCGTTTGCGACAGCAGAAGGTTTTGACGATGTATTGTCAGCGATGCTAAAGCCTTCTGCCATTACACTGACAAATCCAGCAAGCGTAGGGCAAGGGCTACATAATTCATCGATTGTATCCCTAAACGAATTATTCCCATCGTTTGAAGTGTCGGTATCAAAAATTGTCTTAATTATTTTGTTATACATTATTATGATTGGCCCGGTACTGTACATCATTTTAAAACGTGCAGACCGTCGTGAGCAAGCATGGTGGATCATTCCAACTGTCGCGATTATCGTGTCTGTTGGCATTTTCGTTGTCAGTGCAAAGGACCGTATTATGCAGCCGCAAATGCAGCAATCCGCTGTGTATAAAGTGAATGAGGATGGTAGTGCGAGCGGACAATATGTACAAGCATTACTGACAAACCGCGCAGGAGACTTTACGTTTGAAACGGATAGCAATACGACGATTAATGCGGTTGGTTCACCGGGCAATTTAAGTGAAATTTATAAACATGCCATTGTCGAAGAATCGATTAGTAATTCGACGATGACGTTGCGCAATATGAATTATTGGTCTACGCAAACGGTCATGGGGCAAACGCAACTACAGCAAATTGGCTCGTTTGATTATGACTTAACATTTAAAGACGGTGTTGTCAGCGGTACAGTAACGAATAATTTTGATGTGACAATGCAAGATGTAGCATTACTTGTCGGTTTAAATCAATATACAGTCGGCACATTTGCACCAGGCGAAACGAAAGATGTAAACGAAAAGGTGAGCGAAAAGATTTTAACAGCACCATATATGAACCAAAATGCATATTATGATGCAGAGTCGAGTGAGGAGGTCGTGCAGTATCGCCGTGAAGCGTTAATCGACTATGCGCGCCAGCTTGCACAGGATGATAAAAAACCAATTTTAGTTGGTTGGTCAGATGTTGCAACTGTGCCATTAACATTAGCAGGGAACTCGGAGCAAGATGCCATTAACGTCTTTTCACAAAGTGTGAGCATTGAACAGTTAGCGACAGAAACGACGCAGCTTCAGTCAAAAGATATGATTGCTAATGTATATAGTGGTCATTCAAATAGTTGGTACGAGCTAATTGACCCAGCTAAACAGTTATATTATTTGGAGCAAGGCACATTTGATGTTGTATACACATTCCCAGAAATTGCGGATGATATGACATGGAAAAACTTAGTGATGACCGACATTCCTAAAGAATTACAAGTAAAGGTATATAACCATGAAAAAGGGATGTCTGAAGAAATTGATGAGACATTTACAGTGGAAGATTTAACGCCGTATATGTCGGATCATTCAACGATTCAATTTGAAGTAACGTTAGAGGAATCGACACAGTCAGAATACACATTACCGCAGTTTTCAGTGGAAGGAGTGCTAAATAATGATTGAGATAAAAGGACTAACGAAGCAATATGGGCAGTTTAAAGCACTGGACCACTTGAATTTAACATTAGATGCGGGTGTTGTATTTGGCTTTGTCGGTGCAAATGGTGCGGGGAAATCGACGACGTTTTCCATTTTAGCGACGTTGCTAGCACCGACAAGTGGGGATGCACTTATTGATGGTAAAAGCGTTGTACGCGAGCCGAAAGAGGTACGTCAATTAATCGGGTATATGCCAGACTTCTTCGGTGTATACGACCAATTAAAAGCGGAAGAGTATTTAGATTTTTACGGGGCAAGCTATGGCATTCCAGCGGCGGAGCGCAAAAAATTAATACCGGAATTACTGGAGCTTGTGAACTTAACGCATAAGCGTGATGCTTATGTTGATTTACTATCTCGCGGTATGAAGCAGCGCTTATGTTTAGCACGTTGTTTAATTCATGACCCGAAAGTGCTTATTTTAGATGAGCCAGCATCGGGACTTGACCCGCGTGCACGTGTGGAGATGCGTGATATTTTACGCAAGCTAAAAGAGCTTGGCAAAACGATTTTAATTTCATCGCATATTTTACCAGAGCTTGCCGAAATGTGTGATGAGATTGGTGTGATTGATGGTGGTAAGTTGATTGCGCATGGTAACGTCGCAACGATTCAAGCGCAATTACAGGGCGAGAAGCATATTACCGTAAAAGTACGTGCAGATTTAGCGAGTGCGCGCACATTCTTTGAGCAACAACCACATGTTGTCGATGTGCATATTGAGCGTGAAGCGGTGCACTTTATGTTTAAAGGCAATGATGAGGAACAACGCGCGCTGATGATAGCGGCATTGCAAAGCGATATTAACGTGTATTCATTTAGTGAAGATGAAAAGGATTTAGAAGATGTCTTTATGGCGATTACAAAGGGGGCTGACGCACGATGAGTAAATGGTCAAACCCAGTATTAATTAAAGAGCTGAAATTACGTTTTCGTTCGTTTAAAAGTATTTCAGGGCTACTATTTTATTTAGCGGCATTATTCGTGTCAGTCGTGGGCTTTTTAATGCTCGCAACGGAATTTACTGGAAAAGGATTTTTCCGACCAGACGAAAGTTTTATGATGTTTGCGATGCTATCTGGTTTACAAATGGTGCTTGTCTTATTTATGACGCCTGGTTTAACGGCAGGAGCTATTAGTACAGAGCGTGAAAAACAAACACTCAATATGTTGCTCACAACAACACAGAGCTCGTTTCAAATCATTTCAGGAAAGCTACTTGCATCGATCGCATTTTTAGTGCTTTTAATGTTAGCAGGTTTGCCGTTATACAGTTTAGTATTTTTATTCGGTGGCGTATCACCGGCACAAATTGTTAGCGTCTTTATGGCGTATTTAATTACGATGCTAGCGGTTGGTAGTCTAGGTATTATGTTTTCAACATTAATTCGCAGAACGATTGTGGCGATGATTACAACGTATGGCGTGATGATTTTTTTAAGTGGCTTTACAGCGTTTTTCTTCTTTATTACAACATCATTTACACAGTCGATGAATACGCCTGTACTTGAACCACTTGCGTATATATGGGCAGCCATTAACCCAGCAATGGTGATTGTGTCACTGCTTGCACCAGAAATCGAGCAGGAATTACTAGATGCGACGAACATTAGTATATCCCTGCCGCTTGTTTATTTTATCGTATACGGCTGTATATCGATTATTGCGTTATGGATTGCGACAAAACGTTTACGTGCTACAAAATAGGAGGCTGATGATGTGAATAAGCAATTACGTGCCATTATTAAAAAAGCAGCCGTTCATTTGACGATTGAGCGTAGTGTATATGATTTACAACGTTGGGTATGCGGTGTGCTCATAGTAATGGTTGTATTGCTCATTGTGTCACGCGTTGTTGTGTGGGCATACTATCAGCCGATTATGATTGCAATCGCACTTGTTTTGCTATGCATCGCAGTTGTGTGGCAAGTAGTGCGGCGTGTGCGTATGCAGCAAGCACTGCATCTATTAGACACGTATTATCCACATAATGAGCTCGTAACGAGTATGTCGGTGCAACAGCCGACAGCACTTGTTGCAACTTTACAACAACGTGCTGTTCAGCAAAAGGATGAAGCGTATGCAGTGTTTACAAAGCATCCGAAGCGTTATGTGCATAAGCCAGCACTTGTTGGGAGTGCGATATGTATGACCTTTATGACGTACAGTATGCTTGTACCTGCCTCGACGCAACAACAAGCAAGAGCTATTGAGCAGGAACAAGCGATTGTGAAGGAAATGGAAGAGGTTGTTGAGGTATTATTGCCGGAAACCACATCTGAAGAGCAACAAGCACTAGAGGCATTACAAGCGACATTACAGGAACAACAACTAGCTGAACAGGCATTAGCAGAGCTTGTCAAAAAGCAAAAGGAATTGCAACAAGCAGGTGCAAGTGAAGCAGTTGTTCAACAATTACAGCAAACTGCAAGTGATGCACAAAGCGCATTAAGTGCAATGGGTAAACCGATTCAACAGCAATTAGCGAGCGCGATTACAGGTGAGACGCTACAAGGAGCGTCAAGTCAATCGAGTACATCATCGACGTCGTCACAAAGTACAACGTCACAGCAAAATGGGCAAACAACAACGTCTAGCCAGCAACAGCAGCAAGCCGGCGCAGGTCAAGGTAATGGGAACGGGCAAGGAACCGGTCAAGCACAAGGACAAGGTGCTGGAAGTGGCAATGGTACTGGTACTGGTAAAACACCGAATACTTCAAATGGTGGACAAGGGCAAGGGGCAAGTTTAGGGAAAGGCGACCGTAATCTCATTACACCTGCCGATCGTTTTGGTGAACAGCAGCAAACAACTGTTGACGGAGGCGATACAGCAGAAGGTGAAGGGATTGATACGGAGCGGGGCAATGTAAATGCTATTGAGAATACACCCATTGCTTATGAAGCGGCAATGGCACAATACGAAGGACAATATTTACAGCAAGCTGAGCAATTGGAATTACCTGCTAATTTACAACAAGTTGTACAGCACTATTTTTCAACGATTCAGCAAGGGGGAGAAACAAATGAATGAACAGCCATATGAAGCCGTTGGACAGCGACTGCAAGCGGTGCGCCAAGAAATTCAACAATTTATTGTTGGGCAACAAGAAGCAGTTGATTTTACGCTATATGCGATGTTAGCAGACGGTCATGTGCTATTAGAAGGGTTACCAGGGCTTGGAAAAACAATGCTTATTCGTACAATTGCAGATGTGTTGGCTTTATCATTTGCGCGCATTCAATTTACACCAGATTTAATGCCTGCCGATATTACGGGAACGTCTTTATTACAAGCGGATGCACAAGGAAAGCAACAATTTGTATTTCAAGAAGGCCCAATCTTTCATCAAATGGTATTAGCGGATGAGATTAACCGTGCTACACCGAAAACACAAAGTGCGCTATTAGAGGCAATGGGTGAAAAGACCGTTACCATTTTAGGGGAAACACGAAATATGGCAGCACCGTTTTTCGTATTGGCAACACAAAACCCGATTGAAATGGAAGGCACATATCCATTACCGGAAGCGCAAATGGACCGATTTTTATGTAAAGTGGTCTTACCCTATCCGACGAAGCAAGAGTTAATGGAAATTATGAAACGTACGACAACATCGCAGGAAATTACACTAACGAAGCAAATGACGGCCGCACAATTAGTCGAAGCGCAGCGTCTCGTTAAAGATGTGCTACTCGCTGATGAAATTTTAGCATATGCAGTAGAACTTGTTTCACGTACGCATCCAGACAATGATGCGAATATGAAGCCACTTATTCAGTACGGTAGTGGTCCACGTGGTGTACAAAGTGTCATTAAATTAGCAAAAGCGCGCGCCGTTGTAGAAGGTCGTTTCCACGTATCGATTCACGATATTCATGCGGTGGCAAAGCCTGCACTGCGCCATCGCTTACTGTTAACATATGAAGCGGAGATGCAACAAATGACTGCAGATGACTGTATCGAGCAATTAATTGCGTCATTGCGCCAAGGTCAACATATATGATGCTGACTCAAGACATTATTGCGCGGTTACAGCATGTTCGCTTTGTGACACCGTCTAAAAAACGTGGACAGCATAAAGGTTCACATGTGTCGCTTCAATATGGTAGCTCGCTTGATTTTTCAGATTTCCGTACGTATACGCCAGGAGATGATGTGCGTCAAATTGATTGGCATGTATACGGACGTACACAAAAGCATTATATAAAGCGCTTTTTAGATGAACAGGAACTGCGTATTCATGTCGTACTGGATACGTCATTGTCGATGCGTGATGAAGCAAAGTGGCTGTTTGCACGTCAACTCGTTGTCGCACTTGGCTGTATAACACTAAGTCATGACGACCACTTTTCGTATAGCTATGTTGGACAAGGGATTCCATTTCGAGCGAAGGGGTCACGCTTTCGTCATCGTTTAAACGAGCAAGTTGCACAAGTTGTCGCACAAAGCAACGAGCCGTTTACGACAACGGCACATAAAGCGTTACCAAAAGACCGGACTGTATTATTCATCATTACGGACGGGCTAGAAGCGATATCACAGTGGGAACAATTTTTCCAACACGTACATCGAAGCGCAAAGGATATTCGCTTACTAGTTATTGGCACGGATGATGAGCAACAACCGAAATTGCGTGGCGATGTAGCGCTACGAGATATTGAAACGAATGAACACGTCCAAGTGTCTCTTACAGACGAGCAAGCGCGTAGCTATACGGCTCGTTACAATGCCCATCGTGAGCAATTGTCTGAATTATGCAGGAGACACCAGATTGGGTCGTTATTTTTAACGGTAGAGCAAGGGATTACGCAAGCGATTTTTCAAACGATGCGCCAAGCAAGGTGGGTGATGTAATGAGTTTTCAAACACCGTGGATGGCTGTGATGTTCGCATTACCAGCTATTGTCATCCTGTTTTATTTCTTTCGCAAAAAATATGAGCAGCATGATGTTTCGTCTACATTACTTTGGCAAGAGCATGTACGTGAAGTACAGGCATCGCCGTATTTAAAGCATTTGCAACATAATGCGCTTCTTTATTTACAGCTACTTGCGTTGCTGCTTGCTGTATTTGCCATGATGCAGCCTGTCACGACAACAATTGGTCAAAAGGGCGAACAAGCTATGTGGATTGTCGATACGTCTGCAACGATGCTTGCGGATGAATTATTCGAACAGCATCGAACACATATGCTTGAACAACTCGCGGAGCTTGAACAACCACTTACGTTAATTACGTCAGGTAAACAGCCAACTGTCATTTTACAGCAAGAAACGAATAAAGCACGTATACAAGAAACAATTGAAGCGCTACAAGTTACGTATGAGCATGAATATATAGTCGATACATTTGCGTTTGCGAATACATTTATTACGCCACAAACGGTGGTGCATGTATATAGTGAAGCAGTAGACCCACTGACATTACCGACAACCGAGCAAGAAGTAGAATGGCATGTTATCAATCGGACAAAGGAAGTCACAAATGCAGGCATTGAACAGTTTGCATTCGTGACAGAACAACAACAAACGGACTTTTTACTACAGCTATATAGTACAGAGGAACAGGCACTCACGTATGTGATACGTGATGAACAAGGAGAAACGCTTTATCGTGAAACGGTAACAGTGAAGGCAAATGACACAGAAACTATCACCGCAAAAATAGACGGTGCATTTACGTTGTTACAAGCAAGCATTGAGCCGGTCGATACGTATGTAGTCGATGATACGTATTGGGCGTATCAGCAACAAGCAACGGGTGCATTTCATGTGGATGCAACGATGCACACATTGCTACATAAAGCGGTAACAAGTTTACAAATACCAGCTGTTACGACACAGCCAGCGGATTTACAGCGCGCACAAAATGCGGTCATTACGAACGCTACTGCACTATTACCAACACACCGTGTGTTCCTTATTGGGCGTGACGATGCGACATTACAAGCGGTATCTGGTGCTGTCACAACGACAAATGACCGCTTATTTACATTTAGTCATCTAGAAGATGTGTATGTACAAGCAGTTTATCCAGCATTTGAAGGGTACGATACCATTGCTTCTGTTGGTGACCAGCCATTTATTCAGCGTTCACCAGATGGAGATATTGTCGTGCTGACTACTATTACTGAAACGGATTGGGCGTTGCAACCATCGTTTCCATTGTTTTTATGGACGGTACTCGACGAAATGGCTACGACCAATCAATTATTCGGTATGTTTACACCGAATGAGCAACGTGTCATGGCAACCCCGCAAGGCGATATCTTTTCACAAGCGGGAGAATATGTGATGACCGTGCCAGCAGGAAATCAACTGCGCGCACCGATGCAGCCAGGTGCATATACATTTAATGATGGTGAACAATCAAAAGCGATGTTTGTATTAGTGGAGGCACAAGAACGTAACATTGAGCATCGTGAGCACCAAATTGTTGGACAGGTGACTGCGACAACGGAACGTCTTGGACAGTCTTGGCTAACATGGCTTATATTTTTGATGCTCATTGTGCTCGTAATAGAATGGGAGGTGCAGCGACGACGTGGACTTTCAATTACATGAGCCAATATGGTTATTACTGTTAATTCCACTTGCGTTATATGCTGGATGGCAATGGCTAAAAAAGCGTACGTCATGGACGGGTGTATTAAAAATGGCTGCGGTTATGCGCAGTATAACGATTATGCTATGTGTGCTAGCACTTAGTGCACCGTATATACTTGTGCAAAATGACGAAGAGCATATTATATTTTTAGTAGACCGTTCCGCATCGATTGCATCACTTGAACACGAGGTCGAGCAGCAGTTAGCGGTAGCAGTCGACACGCAGCAAGCACATCAACAAACAACGGTGTATAGCTTTGCGCAAACACTTCAAACCGACCAGCGCTTGCAAGCTGGAGAGGCGCTACAGCCACTAGCAATGATTGAAAATCGTGAAGGTACAAATATCGAACAGGCACTACGTTTTGCAGTAGCTGCACAGCCGGAGAATCAAGCAGCACGTATAGTATTAGTATCAGACGGGCTTGAAACAACGGGGATCGCTCAACAAGCAATGTCAACATTGCAGATGAGTGATATGCAGCTAGATGTGTATCCGTTAACACGTCAAATTCAACAAGATGTGGCATTACAACAGTTAATGATGCCTCAATATGCAGTCGTTGGTGAGCAATTAAAGACGACTGTTAACATTTATGCATCACAGGACCAGCAAATCACACTACAGTTTATTGAAAATGATACGGAAATTGCAACGCAGCAAGTGGATGTTGTTGCAGGTTATAATGAGTTTTCATATGAGCTGATGGCGCAGCAGCAAGGGCTTGTGCGTTACACAGCGCGTGTGGTGGCAGAACAAGATACCGTATTAAACAATAATGAGCTCGTGAGTGTTACCGAAGTTGGCGATACACCACAAATACTGGTTGTTGAGCATGAACAAACATCGTCATTATCGACATTGTTACAACAATCAGGGGTCATCGTAAAAACGCTAGCAGCAAGTGCATTACCGCAACAGCTCGCAAGTTATTTACAATATGATGCGATTATTTTTGATAATGTACCAGGCTATGTTGTTGGTGAACAGAAAATGGCACTGATTCAACAAGCGGTTGAGAAATTTGCGGTTGGTTTTGCGATGATTGGCGGCGAGCGGAGCTTTGGTTTAGGTGGCTATTATGATACACCAATTGAAGATATTATTCCTGTCGATTTAGACGTAACAGGAGACCATCAATTGCCATCAATTGCGCTGATGCTTGTGTTAGACCGTTCTGGCAGTATGATGGATGGTAAGCTTGTGCTCGCAAAAGAAGCAGCTGCACGTTCTGTTGAATTATTACGCGACGAAGATGCATTTGGCTTTATTGCCTTTGATGACCGTCCGTGGGATATTATTCCACTTTCGCCACTTGCAGATAAACAACAAGCAATGGATAAAATTTTGAGCATCGGCGTTGGCGGTGGGACGGAAATCTATTCGTCACTGGCATTAGCGTATTCACAGCTTGCACTTGATGATGCGCAACGTAAACATATTATTTTATTAACGGATGGACAGGCAGCAACGAACAATTCCTATGATGCATTAATGGCGCAAGAAGAGCATGAAGGTATTACTTTATCAACAGTCGCAATTGGTGCGGATGCTGACCGCCGATTATTAGAACAGTTAAGTGAACTTGGTAAAGGACGTTTTTATGATGTCGTCGATGCTGACACGATTCCGTCTATTTTATCGCGTGAAACGGTGATGATGACCCGTACGTATATTGAAGATACACCGTTTATTCCAACTGTGTATCAGTCAGCGTGGAATGAAGTATTCGCACAAGGCGTCCCACAAATGAATGCGTATATTGCGACGTCACTCAAGCCAACTGCGCAGTTAGTCGTTGAAAGTGATAAGGAAGATCCGATTTTAGCAACGGGAACAGCAGGGCTAGGGAAAACATTAGCCTTTACATCTGATAGTAGTGGCGCATGGGCAGGCGATTGGGCAGCAAGTAATTTTTGGCCACAATTTTGGCAGCGTAATATAGCGGAGCTGTTGCCGAGTTATCAAACAGCTCCGTATACGATTACGCGTAATCAAGATGGTAGCTTTACACTGATTGACCCGTCCAATGAAGCGGCATTTTTAGAAGTAACAGCCGTCGCGGATAACGGAGAAGAGCAACCGTTAATGACGACATTGCAAGCACCAAATGAATTACGCATGACGACGGATGCGCAACCAGGCTTATTATTTTTCAGTGTGCGTAGTCGGGATAATGAACTAGTACGTATCGGTGTCACGATTCCATATAGTGAGGAATATAAAGTAGCACCAACAAATGAAGCATTACTCACACAACTCGCAACGGCGGGGAATGGAGAAGTGCTCGCTGATGTAACGCAAGCTTTCCGAGAAATTGACGATGTGAGTGCAGAAGAAACATCGTTACAGCTATTCTTCGTTATTGTTGCAACGGTGTTATTCTTTTTAGATATTGCATTGCGCCGATTTGGTTTACCAAAGCGTCGCCTGCGAAAAGAGCAAGCTGAGCAACAAGAAGCAAGCAATATTGAAGTGCTCGTGAAGCAGTTAAAACGTTAACTATAGAAAAAACCACGTGAAAACAAATCGTTTTCGCGTGGTTTTTTCGTTTACGATGATTGTGATAAGGCTGCGTTTGTTGTTTTCTTTTGCCATGCATAGGCAACGAAGAAGCAAAGTAGCAACACAACTGCGCCGAAAATATACGGGATATTCATATTCCAGTCATATAATATACCAGCGAGCGCAGGACCAAACATCGTCCCTAAACTCATAAAGGCATTGTTCATGCCTGAAGCATATCCTTGCTGTGCACCTGCCATTTTCGAAATGAGGGTGTTCACGGCAGGACGGATAAATGTTGTCGCAATCGAGAATAATGTTGCTATTAGCGTAATCATGAAGAAGCCACTTACAACAACCGTTAATACAGTCATAATTGCAGCTAACACTAAATTGACTAAAATGACGTTCATTTCACCGAAACGTTTAAACAGTTTTCCGATAACGAATGTTTGTAAGATTACGCCGATAAACCCACCGATTGTTAAAATAATGGCAATATCGGTCGCCGTATAATTGAATTTATCTGCCAGTAACAGTGATAATGTCCCTTGAAAGTTTGAAATACCAAAACTGAACGTAAACACGACAATGAGCAGTACAAAATACGGTGTTTCGACAGAACGTGCCATTTGTTTGAAAATATTTTCACGTACGGCGTGTGGATTTGCTTTCGGTTTAATATTTGGTAGTGCGAAAAAGGCGATAACAGCTGTTAATACAGCAAGTGACCCAGATAATAAAAACGGGAAGTGTAAATTAACATTGGATAAAAAACCACCAAAGCCAGGCCCTACCATAAAGCCAAGAGACATCGAAGCCCCGATTAAGCCCATGCCTTTCCCACGTTCTTCAGGCAGTGTAATATCGGCAACATACGCCATAACGGGTGCAGCAATAAACGCAGAGCCAACGCCACTTAAAAAGCGAGATGCGAACATCATCCATACTTCCGTTGCATAGCCGAAAATATATTGAGCAATGCCGTATACAAGTAAACCGAAGACGATGAAAATCTTGCGTCCATGTCGGTCAGATAGATCACCTGCAGCAGGTGAGAATAAAAATTGTGCAAACGCAAACGCTGCAATTAAAAAGCCAAGCACGGTGCCGCCAACACCGAATACTTCTAAATATGTAGGCATTACCGGGACCATAATCCCGACGCCCGCCATCGTAATAAACATGGCAAACATTAATACACCAAATACAAATTTATGTTGTCCCATAGATTTCCTACTTTCTTTCATACAGTTGAAAACGAGCTTTTTTTTGACGTGAAAAGGTCAAAAAAGCTCGTGTGAAAAACATGTTATGAATGCATAATCTTGTTAGTAGTTAGTCTACCATAAATGTAGATGCATATCGACAATCACTACATGTATTAGCTCGAATTCAGACTTTTGGACGAACGTAAAAAACACGATTGAACAATACTATTTCTTCGTTCAATCGTGTTTTCATATTAGTTTAATGACATTTTAAATTCTAAAAACAGTTCGTTATATGTGCCAAGAAATTCTAAGCCTAGGTTTTCATACACTTCTAAGTTATCGCGCATATCAATAGGTGGATAAAAGCGCTCGTCACTAATCACTTCTTCATCTAAAAGCGCCATTGCTGCTTCGTTCGGTGTTGAATACCCAACGTAGTCTGCGTTTTGTGCGGCAACTTCCGCATCTAGCATAAAGTTAATAAACGCATGTGCGCCGTCAATATTGCTGGATGTTTTAGGAATAACCATATTATCAAACCATAAGTTTGAGCCCTCACTTGGAACAGCGAAGTCTAAGTCTTCATTTTCCCACATCATATCTGCTGCTTGACCAGAGAATGTTAAGGCAACGGTTGCTTCATTGTTGACCATGAGTGGCGTAATTTCATCACCAATAATCGCTTTCACATTGCCGTTTAATTCTTTTAAGTGGTCTGTTGCTTCACGTAGCTCTTGCTCGTCGCGTGAGTTTAGTGAATAGCCAAGGCTGTTTAAGCCCATGCCCATTACTTCACGTGAACCATCAACTAAAAAAACTTTATTTTTTAACGCAGGGTCCCATAAATGTTCCCACGTATCGAATGTTAAATGTTCAGGAATTTCGTTCGGGTTAAATACAACACCGACCGTTCCCCAGAAATAAGGAATCGAATATTTATTTTTCGGGTCAAAGGCTAAATCTAAAAAGTACGGGTCGATATTTTGTAAGTTCGTTAATTTTGAATGGTCGATTTCAATAAGTAAATCTTCTTCAATCATTGTTTCAATTGCATATTCAGAAGGGACAGCGATATCATATGCTGAACCACCTTGTTTTACTTTTGTTAACATCGCTTCATTTGAATCAAATGTTTCATAAATAACGGTAATGCCTGTTTGTTCTTCAAACTGATCAATGAGCTCAGGGTCAATATATTCGCCCCAGTTATAAATCGTTAATACACCTTCACCACCGGCAGAGCCTGATGCTTCTAATTTAGAAGCAGCGAACCACAGAAGGGCACAAACAACAATGATTGAAAGCGTTGCGTTAATTAATGATTTCATTTTGTTTAAACCTCCTCTGCTTTTTTACTGCGGCTTGTAATGAAGTAGTAAATCGCGACAACTCCAACCGTAATCACAAACACTAAACCAGAAATGGCGTTCACCGTTAAGGAAATACCTGCACGTGCCATTGAGTAAATTTCTACTGATAATGTACTAAAGCCATTACCCGTTACAAAAAATGTTACAGCAAAGTCGTCTAGTGAATACGTTAATGCCATAAAGAAACCAGCGAAAATACCTGGCTTAATATACGGTAAAATAACGCGCATTAACACATCTCGCTTTGAGGCACCAAGGTCAAGTGCTGCATCAATTAAGTTCGTGTTCATTTCTAGCATTTTTGGTAAAACCATTAAGACAACAATTGGAATTGAGAAGGCAATGTGTGAAATTAACACAGATGCGAACCCTAGTTTCACACCAATCATCGTGAATAAAATTAAGAAACTTGCCCCGATAACAACGTCAGGACTAACGATTAAAATATTGTTCAGTGATAAAAAGACATTGCGCATTTTTTTATTGCGCAGTGATACGATACCGACAGCACCTAATGTACCGATAATTGTTGCAAATAAGCCTGTTAGTAGCGCAACAATAATCGTATTAATTAAAATAACGATTAAACGATTATCATCAAAGACAGCTTGGTAATGTTCTAGCGTGAACCCTTCAAATGAGTTCATCGTGCCGCCACTATTAAATGAATAGAAAATTAAATAGAAGATCGGTGCATAAAGCACAACAAACACAATCGCTAAATAAATTTTCGCAGCGGGAGATAATTTAGAGCGCATTATACACGACCTCCTTTTTTACTTGTACGTGTAAATAACATACTTGCAAACATAATTAAAATTAAGAATACCGCGATTGTTGAACCCATACCCCAGTTTTGTGCGACAAGGAATTGTTGCTCAATCGCTGTACCGAGTGTAATCACTTTATTCCCTGCAATTAAGCGCGTAATCATGAATAATGAGAGAGCAGGGATAAACGTTACTTGAATCCCTGATTTTACACCGTCGATAGTTAGGGGGAAGATAACGCGTCGGAATGTTGTCCATGCTGATGCCCCTAAATCACGTGATGCATAAATAAGTGACGGATTCATTTTATCTAATGAGTTGAAAATTGGTAAAATCATAAACGGAATAAAGACATATACCGCTACAAATACGAAACTGAAATCCGTAAATAAAATTTGTGTCGGGTCAAAGCCAAACACTTCTAAAAAGGCATTAATAGGCCCGTATAAGCCGAAAATCCCGATAAAGGCATATGTTTTTAAGAGTAAGTTAATCCAAGATGGAATAATAATGAGCATTAACCATAAATGTTTATGCTTCGTTTTTGTTAAGAAATACGCAGTTGGGTACGCAATTAATAGCGTAAAGAATGTGATTAAAAACGCGTACCAAAAGCTTGTCAGTGTCATTGTTAAATACGCAGACGTAAAGAAATTTTGATAGTTGGCGAATGTGAAGTCTCCGTTTAAATCAAGCAGCGAATAATACGCAATTAGCCCGATTGGTGCGATAACGAAGAGAGCAATCCATATAATATATGGAATGAGTGAAGCTTTTGACTTAATCTTCATCGTGGTACGCCTCTAAACGTGCGTCAAATTCTTCTTCTGTTTCATTTAGACGCATAATATGAATTGCTTCTGGTTCAAAATCCAGACCTACTTGTGCACCTACTTCGGCCTGCTTTAATGAATGGACAAGCCATTCGTTCCCATCTTGGTCATATGTCGATAGCTCATAGTGAACGCCGCGGAATAGTTGTGTATCAACACGCACGCTAATTTTGCCAGCTTCTTGTGTTGTCACATGTAAATCTTCTGGACGAATAACAACATCAATTTTCTCATTTGGCTTCATACCGCCATCGACACATTCAAATGTGCGTCCAGCGAATTGTACTTTATAGTCTTCAATCATCGTACCGCTAACGATATTTGATTCGCCAATAAAGTCTGCAACGAAGCGGTTAATCGGCTCGTCATAAATATCTACAGGTGTACCTGATTGTTGAATATTGCCTTCGTTTAATACGAAAATTTCATCACTCATTGCCAATGCTTCCTCTTGGTCATGCGTAACGAAAATGAATGTTTTGCCTAAACGTTGTTGTAATTCACGTAGTTCATATTGCATTTCTGTACGTAATTTTAAATCAAGTGCTGATAATGGCTCATCAAGTAAAATAACTTCTGGGTCATTGACAATGGCACGAGCAATCGCTACACGTTGGCGTTGCCCACCTGACATTTCTGTAATTTCACGCATTTCATAGCCCGCTAAGTTGACGAATTTTAAGGCTTCCGCGACACGCTCTTTAATTTCAGCTTCTTTTACCTTCTTAATGCGTAAACCGAATGCGACATTTTCAAACACATTTAAGTGTGGAAATAAGGCATAGTCTTGGAATACTGTATTGACTTGGCGTTCATTTGCGGGCACATCATTTACGCGTTTTCCATTCATAAACACATCGCCTGTAGATGGTGTTTCAAAGCCTGCGATAATGCGTAAAATGGTTGTTTTTCCGCAACCTGAAGGACCTAATAATGTGTAGAACTTTCCTCGCTCAAGCTCGAAGCTTACACCTTTTAAAACAGTTGTATTACTATTATATGATTTTGTAACATTGTCAAATCGAATAATTGTATCATTTGTCATCCGAAATGCCTCCTATAAGTATGAATGTGTCGTAACTAATAAAATTTTTGTTCGTCCATTGGCGGCGTTTGTAATTTGATGTGTTGTTTTGCAATCAAAATATACAGAATTGCGTTCACTGGCAATGAATTGTTCTTTGCCAAGTGTTAGTCGGATTTTTCCTTCTAAGACGTGGACGAATGTTTCGGCTAATGAAGGCGGGAATGTTTTAAATTCACCGTGTGCATCAAATGTAATGATGACCGGCTCCATTTCTTTTTCATTCGACGTAGGGATTAACCAACGAATATCATATTTTTTATCTTCATCAATGAAACTTGTTTGGTCTTCCTCTGTGTAAACAACCTTTTCTTCTTTTATATCATCATCAAAGAAATCTTTTGGTGTCGAGCCTAGCACTTCTAGAATCGAAAAAAGTGTTTCAATAGAAGGAGAATTTAAATCACGTTCAAGTTGTGAAATATAACCTTTACTTAAATCTGTTCGCTCACCAAGCTCTTCTTGTGTCAGCCCTTTTTGAAGGCGGAGCGATTTAATTTTACTACCAATTTGCAACGGGTGTGCCTCCTTTACGATAAAGGTTTGGTAAAAATAAACATAAAGTAGTGATAGTTTACTTTAACAAAACAAATAGTTTACAAATACGCTATTTATTATACAGACATGGAAGCTATTTGCAACTATTTTCATTGACGAAAATGTGACAGACGAATAATTAAAGCGAAAAAAAGAGTAATGTAGCCAAAAATTGGCGTGATGTAGCATCATATTTTACGGATGCTTGAAAAAATAAGGTGTGCTACACTGAAAATAGAGTAAAAAGGAGAAGGGGAATCGTTGTGAGAAAAGAATTTGCCGTCATTGGCCTTGGACGTTTTGGCAGCAGCATTGTGCGAGAACTTATTCAGCAGGGTGCAAATGTTATGGCGATTGATTTAGATGCTGAGCGTATTGATGATTTTATGCATATCGCGACCAATGCCGTTATTGCGGATACAACGGATGAAGCAGTGTTAAAATCCATTGGTATTCATGAATTTGAGCATGTCATTGTTGCAATTGGTGAAGACATTCAAGCGAGCATTTTAACGACATTAATGTTAAAGGAAATTGGTGTCCAAAAAATTACGGTGAAAGCACAAGATGAATACCATGAAAAAGTACTACGTAAAATTGGAGCAGACATTGTCGTACATCCGGAACGAGATATGGGTATCCGTATTGCCAATAATTTAATGTCAAATACGGTGCTTGATTATTTAGAGCTATCGGATGAACATTCGATTATGGAGCTGCGCGCAAATGACCGTATTGCGGGGTATTCAATTATCGACCTTGATATTCGTGCTAAATATGGTATCAATATTATTGGCATTAAACGTGAGTCACAAATTGTGATTTCACCAAACCCAACCGATAAGATTTTACGCGACGATATTTTATTAGTAATTGGTGCAGACGCGGATATTAACCGCTTTGTACAACGAGCAATGCATTAAATATAAAAAATGCCACCCATTTAGTATGGGGGCATTTTTTTATTCAATCTGCTGTTCTTCGCGTTGCTTTGGGCTAAAGCCAATTTGGGTAGGGCGTTCACGCGGCGTCATATTAATAATAAAGTAGCCGACAATTAATACTAAAATGACAAATGCAAAAATAAGGGTGTGCTGCGGGTTATCGTGCTCGACAATAATTAGGCGAATCATGGCTGTAATGCCTATGTAAATAAAGTAACGCAGCGGGAAATGATAATCCTCTTTAAAGTATTTGACAATCATCGTAATGAACTCGAAGTATAAGAAGAATACTAAAATTTTCGCTAAAAATACCGTATAGTCTGTTTCTGGCGTATTAAATAATAACACGATGAATTTTAAAAGCTCCCGCATCATTAAAAATGACAACACGAGCGCTAAAATAACGAGTGCCGTATTTAAAATAGCTTGTAACACTTTCGAGATGATTTTTTTGATTGGAATGACGTCTTTTGCCATATGTATCAATCCTCCTTTTATTAAGTATACGCTACGTTGCGCATTCTAAAAATAGCTATACAACTGTTGTATTCGTTTTCATAAAAATAAATATGTGTAAAAACGTAAAAAAAGCGTCCACCCAAGAATATTTTCTCGGATGAACGCTTTCGATATAGGCTTACACTTCCATAATGATTGGTAAAATCATTGGACGACGTTTTGTTTTTTCATATAAATATGGTCCAAGAACGTCTGTAATGTCATTTTTCAGCTCTGTCCATTGTACATCTTTTGCTTGTACAGTGGCTTGTAAGTGCTGGTTTAACATTTTTTGTGCTTCATTAATCATTGTGCCTGATTCGCGCATATAAACGAAGCCACGAGAAATAATATCAGGACCTGATACGATTTTTTGTTTCTTCATATCAACGCTTACGACAACAATGACTAAACCTTCTTCTGAAAGAATGCGACGGTCACGTAAAACGATATTACCAATATCGCCAATACCGCTACCATCAATGTATACATCGCCTGAAGGAATGCGGCCTGCAACGTGTGCTTCTTTCGCACTTAACGCTAACACATCACCATTTTCCATAACGAATGTATTTTCTTCTAGTACGTCACAGTCAACCGCTAGCTTCGTATGCATTTTTAACATGCGGTACTCACCGTGGATTGGCATGAAGAATTTAGGCTTCATTAAACGAAGCATTAATTTTTGTTCTTCTTGTGAACCGTGACCAGAAGTGTGGATATTGTTTAATTTGCCGTGAATAACGTCAGCGCCTGCACGGTAAAGTAAGTTAATAATTTTGTTTACGCTACCTGTGTTACCAGGGATTGGTGAAGATGAGAAGACAACTGTATCACCAGGCTGAATTTGAATTTGACGGTGAGTGCCGTTTGCGATACGTGAAAGTGCCGCCATTGGTTCACCTTGAGAGCCTGTACATAAAATCATCACTTCATTTGCTGGTAAGCGATTAATGCTTTGCGCATCAATAAACGTTTCACGTGGTGCTGTAATATAGCCTAAATCACGCCCGATTGTAATGGCATTATCCATTGAACGACCGAATACAGCAATTTTACGACCATGTTTTACAGCAGCGTCTGTTACTTGTTGAAGACGATCGATATTTGATGCGAACGATGCAAAAATAATACGACCTTCGACTGTGCGGAAAATATCGTTGATGCTTTCGCCAACTTTGCGTTCCGACATTGTGAAGTTCGGCACTTCTGCATTTGTACTATCCGATAATAAACATAGTACGCCGTCGCGTCCGATTTCAGCCATTTTCGTTAAGTTTGCTGGTTGTCCAACTGGTGTAAAGTCAAATTTGAAGTCACCTGTGTGCACGATGTTTCCAGGTGGTGTTTTAACAACAACACCGTATGCGTCTGGAATACTATGTGTCGTACGGAAAAAACTCACAGATGTTTTACGGAACTTAATGACATCTTCTTCTTGAATCTCAATTAACTTTGTCGTACGTAATAAACCATGCTCATCTAACTTGTTACGTAATAAGCCTAATGCTAGTTTACCACCGTATACGGGTACATTAATTTGACGTAATAAGTAAGGAATACCACCGATGTGATCTTCATGTCCGTGCGTAATAAATAAACCTTTAATTTTGTCTACATTGCGCTGTAAGTACGTGTAATCTGGAATCACGTAGTCAATGCCTAGAAGGTCATCTTCTGGGAATTTAATACCGGCATCAATTAAAACGATTTCGTCTTGAAATTGAACACCGTACGTATTTTTACCGATTTCGCCTAGTCCGCCGAGTGCGAAAACAGCAGCCTGATCATTTTTTACAAATTTCATCAGGATTAAATGTTCTCCAATTTGAAGTTCGGGCTATTTTGCTCGTACTCTAAGTAGTTGCCTTCAAGTAATTGAATGAACTCGATGTTATAGTTGCGGTCTTTTAGTTTTGTACGAACATCGCGCTCGTTTGTTGCCTCTAGGTATAGCGATTTTGTGTTTTCACGAACAGGTACTTCTAGCGCATCTTCTTGATAATAAACTTTGTAAATCATGTTTTGCTCTCCTTTAAAACGTTCAGTATTATTGCATTATGGCAAGTATATGCCGAAAAATTAATGCATTTCCTTTATATTATCACGCGGCTACTCTAAAATAAAGAAAGGAGTTGCTTTTTTCATTAGCAACTCCGTAAAAGAAAGAAGAAAATGGTGCAGTTTTTTTGTCTGGCGACGGCTTTACAAGCGCTCCCTAGACACTATGCAATCGTTTTTTTATTAAGGATGCCATTTAGCCGTCTCAAAATTTTGCGTTTGATTCGTTTTAACATGGCACATCACTCCTTACATTCATTATAATCTAAATTTTCTAATAAGTAAATTATAATACTTTCTAATATTAAAAGATAGGGGACCAAGTACTATGCAGCAAAAATTATTATTTTTCGATGTGGATGGCACATTATATAATAGCGATAAACAACTACCAGCCTCGGCGAAACAAGCAATCACGCAAGCAAAACAAAACGGACATATCGTAGCGATTGCGACAGGTCGAGGGCCATTTATGATTGACCATATACGTCAAGAGTTAGATGTGCAGACTTTTGTCTCATATAACGGTCAATATGTTGTGCACCAAAATGAAGTTATTTTTACAGATGGTTTAACGAAGGAAGAGCTGTCAGCGATTATTGCATTTGCGAAAAAACGTCACGAGCCAGTGGTGTTTATGACAGCAACAGAAATGATTGCGTCTGTGCCGGAGCATGCACACATCGGACAATCTCTGGCAACGCTGAAATATGACTATCCACGAGTGGACGCGACATATTTTGAGCATAGCCCAGTCTACCAATTATTATTGTATGTAACAGCGGCAGAGGAAGCGGTATATAAAGAAGCATTTCCGCATGTGCAACTTGTGCGCTGGCATCCATATTCATGTGATGTTTTACCAAAGGAAGGATCGAAAGCACGCGGTATTCAAAAACTGGCAACTGCGCTTGGCTTTTCAATGGAAGATGTCATTGCATTTGGCGATGGTTTAAATGACGTACAAATGTTGCAAGCAGCAGGTGTTGGTGTTTGTATGGGCAACGGACACCCTGAAGCAAAACGTGTCGCAGATATCGTCGTTGGTCATGTCGATGAAGATGGGTTAGCAAAAGCGATGCAGCAATTACAATTAATTTGAATCGTAAACCGGTGAAAGGGCGACAACCTTTTCGCCGGTTTTGTTGTTTTTTGACATGTTTTAGTGCGCTTTCGTTGTGGAATGGACAAAGGTGTATAAAAAATGCTACCTGCAATATGCAGATAGCAAATAACGATTAACGTTCGAATGGCGTACCGTTTTCAACTGGACCAAAAGGCTCTTTTTTATTGATGCGGTCATAGAACATCACACCGTTTAAATGGTCAAGCTCATGCTGGAAGGCAATCGCTGGCAATCCTTTTAAACGTACTTTATGTTCTTGCCCATCAAGGTTTTTATATTTAACCGTAATACGTGCGTGACGAGGCACATAACCCGGTACATCACGGTCAACTGATAAACAGCCTTCACCTGATGTAATATATGTTTGTTCAACAGAGTGGCTAACGATTTTAGGGTTGATCGCAACGAAGCTTACGAACTCATCATCTTCACCTGGTAAATGTAGGGCAAACATGCGCTTAGGTACGTTAATTTGGTTTGCAGCTAAGCCAATACCACCACGTAAATTATATTTTTCAGCGATTTCAGGGTCTTGACTATTTTTAAGAAACTGCAACATATCCTCCGCGATTTGGCGTTCTTCGGCTGTTAATGGAAAGGTCATCTCTATCGCTTTTGTACGTAGCGTTTCGTGACCTTCGCGGATAATGTCATCCATTGTAATCATTTTACATACTTCCTTTCAATGCGTGTGTCTTTAGTATACATCACGAACGGTGGCATGTTAGTGAAAAACTTTCGAAAACTGCAATGGGAAAACTTGTTATAATACAGAAAAAATAGAAAAATAGTACAGTATAGTACAGTTTTTGTGAACGGACAAAGCAACAAGAAATGTGTATTTTATTTGAAATTTATTGATTGACCGATACAGTTTTATAACGTATACTGCTGAATATAGCTTAGTTGTACTAATATTAAATTTAAAAATTATAATACAGATGATAAACAAAGGAGATGGAATACGATGGCTGAAAACAAAAAATTCGATCCACAAGCATTAGTCGAGGAAATCGAAAGCAAGTTTGAATTGTTCCAAATTTTAAATGAAGAAGGCGAAATCGTTAATGAAGCAGAAATGCCAGAGCTTTCTAACGAGGAATTAGTGGAGTTAATGACACGTATGGTATACACGCGTGTACTTGACCAACGTTCGATTTCACTAAACCGTCAAGGTCGTTTAGGTTTCTATGCACCAACTGCAGGACAAGAAGCATCGCAAATTGCGTCGCATTTCGCACTTGAAAAACAAGACTGGATTTTACCGGGTTACCGTGACGTACCACAAATTATTTGGCACGGCTTACCACTTGCGAAAGCATTTTTATTCTCTCGCGGTCACTTTGCGGGTAACCAAGCTCCTGAAGGCGTAAATGTGTTATCACCGCAAATTATTATCGGTGCACAATACATTCAAGCAGCAGGTGTTGCACTTGGTCTTAAAAAACGTAAAGCAGATGCAGTTGCAGTCACATACACAGGTGACGGTGGTTCTTCACAAGGGGACTTCTATGAAGGGATTACATTTGCAGGTGCACAAAAATCACCAGCCATCTTCTTCATTCAAAACAACCAATTTGCGATTTCAACGCCTCGTAGCGTGCAATCAGTTGGTAAAACATTAGCACAAAAAGGGATTGCAGCAGGTATACCATCTGTTTATGTAGATGGTATGGACCCATTAGCTGTTTATAAAGTAACAAAAGATGCTCGTGAGCGCGCAGTTGCAGGTGAAGGGCCAACATTAATCGAAACATTATGTTACCGTTACGGGCCACATACAATGGCAGGGGATGACCCAACACGCTACCGTACAACAGACACAGATAATGAATGGGTAGCAAAAGACCCATTAGTACGCTTCCGCAAATTCTTAGAAGCAAAAGGTTTATGGGATGAAGCGAAAGAAGAAGCAGTAATTGAGCGTGCAAAAGAAGAAATTAAAGAAGCAATCAAAGAAGCAGATAAAGCACCGAAGCAAAAAGTGTCAGAGTTAATTAACAACATGCACCGCGGTGACTTACCATATAACTTAAAAGAGCAATTAGAAATTTACTTAGAGAAGGAGTCGAAATAAGCCATGGCACAAATGACGATGATTCAAGCAATTACAGACGCGCTACGTTGCGAATTACGAGATGACGAAAACGTTCTTGTATTCGGGGAAGACGTAGGTGTAAACGGTGGGGTATTCCGTGCAACTGACGGATTACAAAAAGAATTTGGTGAAGACCGCGTATTTGATACACCATTAGCAGAGTCAGGTATCGGTGGTTTAGCAATCGGTTTATCATTAACAGGTTTCCGCCCTGTTCCTGAAATCCAATTCTTCGGCTTCGTCTATGAAGTAATGGACTCAATTAGCGGACAATTAGCACGTATGAGCTATCGTTCAGGCGGCGTGTATAACGCACCAGTGACAATCCGTTCACCATTTGGTGGCGGAGTACACACGCCAGAAATGCACTCAGATTCATTAGAAGGTTTAATGGCGCAGCAACCAGGTTTAAAGGTTGTTATTCCATCAACACCGTATGATGCCAAAGGGTTATTAATTTCATCAATTCGTGATAACGACCCAGTTATTTTCTTAGAGCACTTAAAATTATACCGTTCATTCCGTGAAGAAGTACCGGAAGAATCATACACAATTCCATTAGGTAAAGCAGATGTAAAACGTGAAGGTTCAGATTTAACGATTATTGCATACGGCTTAATGGTACATGAAAGCTTAAAAGCGGCAGAAGAATTAGAAAAAGAAGGTCACTCAGTAGAAGTAATCGACTTACGTACAATTCAGCCATTAGATATCGAAACAATTATTGCATCTGTTGAAAAAACAAACCGTGCAATCGTTGTACAAGAAGCACAAAAGCAAGCGGGTATTGCAGCGAACGTTGTAGCAGAAATTACAGAGCGCGCTATTTTATCGTTAGAGGCACCAGTACTACGCGTAGCAGCACCAGATACAGTGTATCCATTCCCACAAGCAGAGGGCGTTTGGTTACCGACACATAAAGATGTATACGAAACAGCGAAAAAAGTTTTAACATTCTAATAAACGAGGTGAGCATTGTGGCATTTGAATTCAGATTACCGGATATCGGCGAGGGTATCCATGAGGGCGAAATCGTAAAATGGTTCGTAAAAGCAGGCGATAAAGTTCAAGAAGATGATATTTTATGCGAAGTACAAAATGATAAAGCGGTCGTAGAAATTCCATCTCCGGTTGAAGGTACGGTAGAAGAAGTACTTGTAGCAGAAGGCACAGTCGCAGTTGTAGGCGACGTATTAATTCGCTTAGATGCACCTGGTTATGAAGATTTAAAACTAAAAGGTGATGACCACGCAAGTACAGAGACGACAGAAGCACAAGTACAAGCAACAGCTGAAGCGGGTCAAGATGTGAAAAAAGAAGAAACACCAAAAGCTGAAAAAGCAGAAGCGGCAGCTCCAGTAGCGACAGAAGCAGTAGATGCTGACCCAACGAAGCGCGTTATTGCGATGCCATCTGTACGTAAGTTTGCACGTGAGCAAGGTGTGGATATTAAAGCGGTAGCAGGTACAGGTAAAAACGGTCGCATTATCAAAGATGATATCGAAGCGTTTTTAAATGGTGGACAAGCGCAAACTGAGGAAGTAGCTGTCGAAACACAAGAAGTAGCAACAGAAGAAACAGCAGCACCACAAGCAGCAGCTCCAGTCGCGCTTGAAGGTGAATTCCCAGAAACACGCGAAAAAATGTCTGGTATGCGTAAAGCGATTGCTAAAGCAATGGTACACTCGAAGCAAACGGCACCACACGTAACATTAATGGATGAAGTGGATGTAACAGCACTTGTCGCACATCGTAAAAAATTCAAAGAGCTTGCAGCAGAGCAGGGCGTGAAATTAACGTATTTACCATACGTTGTGAAAGCATTAGTGGCAACTTTACGCAAGTTCCCAGAATTTAATCGCTCATTAGATGACGAAACACAAGAAATTATTCAGAAACACTATTATAATGTAGGTATCGCGGCTGATACGGACCGAGGTTTATTAGTACCAGTAATTAAGCACGCTGATCGTAAATCAGTATTTAGCTTATCAAATGATATTAATGACTTAGCGACAAAAGCGCGTGACGGCAAATTAGCACCACATGAGATGAAGGGCGCATCGATGTCGATTACAAATATCGGCTCTGCTGGCGGTCAATGGTTTACACCAGTAATTAACCATCCAGAGGTTGCAATTTTAGGAATTGGACGAATTTCTGACAAACCTGTAATAAAAAATGGTGAAATTGTAGGTGCACCTGTGTTAGCATTATCATTGAGCTTTGATCATCGAATGATCGATGGTGCCACTGCACAAAATGCTTTAAATTATTTAAAGCGTTTGTTAGGTGAGCCAGAACTTTTATTAATGGAGGCATAATAAAATGGTAGTTGGAGATTTCCCAATCGAGTTAGATACTCTAGTAGTTGGATCAGGCCCTGGTGGTTATGTAGCGGCAATCCGCGCAGCACAAACAGGTCAAAAAGTAACAGTTGTTGAACGTGGTACAGTTGGGGGCGTATGTTTAAACGTAGGTTGTATCCCATCAAAAGCGTTAATTTCAGTAGGTCACCGTTATGAGCACGCAAAACATTCAGATGATATGGGTGTTATTGCAGATGTGAAACTTGACTGGTCAAAAGCACAAGCATTCAAAGATGGCGTAGTTAAGAAATTAACTGGCGGCGTAAGTTCTTTATTAAAAGGCAACAAAGTTGATTATATCGAAGGTGAAGCATACTTCGTAGATGCTAACACTGTACGTGTAATTAATGGCGACAATGCACAAACTTACACATTCAAAAATGCGATTATTGCGACTGGTTCTCGTCCAATCGAGATTCCAACTTTCAAATTCACTGATCGCGTAGTTTCTTCTACAGGTGCTTTATCATTCCCAGAAGTACCAGAGAAATTAGTTGTAATCGGTGGTGGTTACATCGGTACTGAGTTAGGTTCTGCTTACGCTAACCTAGGTTCTCAAGTAACGATTATTGAAGGCGGCAAAGACATCTTAGCTGGTTTCGAAAAACAAATGACTCAAGTCGTTAAAAAAGGTCTTAAAGCAAAAGGCGTTGAAGTAATCGTTGGCGCATCAGCAAAAGGCGTTGAAGAAACAGAAAACGGCGTAATCGTATCATACGAAGCTGGTGGCGAAGAGAAAACAGTAGAAGCTAACTATGTGTTAGTAACTGTAGGCCGTCGTCCAAACACAGATGAAATGGGTCTTGAAGAAGTAGGGATTAAATTCGCTGAGCGTGGTTTATTAGAAGTTGATAACCAATGCCGTACGAATATTCCAAACATCTATGCAATCGGTGATATCGTTGCTGGTCCACAACTTGCACACAAAGCATCATACGAAGGTAAAGTTGCTGCAGAAGCAATTGCTGGTGAACCATCAGTAGTTGATTACTTAGCAATTCCAGCTGTATGCTTCACAGATCCAGAAATGGCTACTGTTGGTTACAACGAAGAGCAAGCGAAAGCTGAAGGCTTCGAAGTAAAAGCTGCGAAATTCCCATTCGCTGCAAACGGTCGTGCATTAGCGTTAAACCAAACAGAAGGTTTCGTGAAACTTGTTGCGCGTAAAGAAGATGGCTTATTAATTGGCGCTCAAATCGTAGGTGCTGGTGCATCTGATATGATCGCTGAAATGGGTCTAGCTATCGAAGCTGGTATGACAGCTGAAGATATCGCGTTAACTATCCATGCTCACCCAACATTAGGTGAAATTACAATGGAAACTGCTGAAGTATTATTAGGCAACCCAATCCATATCGTTTCTAAATAATTAATTTGTCATAAAACTCGCTAGAAGCTTGTCTTCTAGCGGGTTTTTTTGTCATGTTTCATTAAAAATATCACAAAAATATTTCATTTTATTTAAGAATGTAATAAAAGCGTCATTGACCGTGCTTTTTCTGATAGGATATAAGCAGATTACTCGAAATTACTCATTAATAATGGCATATTAAGTAGTAGAAGTAAGACGTCTGTACAAATGTAAGCGTATACCATTTGTGGCGTTTTGATGAAAATTTTCTACGGTGATGATGATCGACAGTAGCGGAATTGTTAGAGAGGTAGATGATGATGTGCACGTAAATGTTTTTTACGCACAATGATTAAAGAGGGGAGACACGTATGACGGATCGTTATAGGACTTTTATGATTTTAGCTGAATGTAAATCATTCACTGAAACAGCAAAGCGATTATTTTGTTCACAGCCGACTGTATCACAACATATTCAGCAGTTGGAAAATGAATATAATTGTAAATTAATTAAACGTCATAAACGTGCTATTGAATTAACAGATAAAGGACAGCTTTTATTGCAATATGTTGAGCGTATGCATCATTTATCGCAAGAACTTAAACATAAAATGGATTCATTAATTGCAACAGAATCTCATGTCAGTTTGTACATGAGTCATTATATTGCCAGCCATTATTTTGAACAGTTATTTCAAGGTGCACAGGCGTTAACATCGACATATCCATGTGAAATGAATAGTATGGAATACGAAAAATTAAAAAAGAGCTTATTTGAAAAGCATGCGAAATTTGCAGTGATGTCGATCTATGAAGATGATCCGATTATTGAGGAGCAATTTCATATAGACATTTTATTTGAGGAAAACTTTGTACTTGTTGTCGCGCCGGAACATCCATTAGCATCACGTAAAGTTGTTTATGTAAAAGATTTAGAAGAACAAGCTGTACTGCTGCCACATAGCACACATATCGCTGAGGATATTAAGCAAGTCATTCAAGCGAAGGAAGTGTCTGTTTATTATATGAACATGACAAACTTTGATTTAATTCATAAAGCAGTTCAACAAGGATTAGGTTTAGCATTTTTACCAGAGAAAATGGTGGAGAATGACCCGGCTGTAAAAATAAAGCATGTAAAAGGATTGAATATTCGTAGGAAGGTAGCGATTGTAAAAGATAAAGAGCAATTGCTAACAGCTGGCGAAGAAGCATATTATGCACATATAAAAGAACGTTTATCGACACAAGTCGCCATTTAATCGTTTTTGGAGTATACATCCACACAGTGTATACTTCTTTTTTGCGCTTATATTGTAACGGAACTGGGAAAAGGTATGTAGTAATATGTAGAAAGGAAGAAGCGTATGGAATATATATTAGCCGTTTTTATCGGCATTGGTTTAAGTATTTCAGCAGGTTTTCGTGTCTTTACACCGATGTTATTAGCATCGATTGCAGCGAAGTTTGGATGGCTACCATTAGCAGCAGGCTTTGAGTGGCTTGGCAGTACGCCCGCACTAATTGCTTTAGCGTTAGCGACATTGTTAGAGGTCATTAGTTATTATGTGCCAGCCTTTGATAACTTTATGCGTGGCTTGTCAGCGCCGTTAGCAGCGATTGCTGGGACATTGATGACCGTGTCTGTAATTGGCGTGGAAGATTCTGCGTTTTTATCATGGGGCTTAGCCTTCGTAACAGGTGGTGGCGCAGCGACGCTTACGAGTTTAACAAATACAGCGGTGCGTGGAACGTCTACCGTTACGACAGCTGGTTTAGCGAACCCGCTTGTATCAATTATAGAAGATATTTCGGCAGTAGTATTACCGATTGTATCGATTATATTTCCACTAGTCGTTATTGTCATGCTTATTATTGTGATGATACTATTTGTAAAATTTTTCAATAAAATAAAAAACACCCGTCAACATCGTTTAAATTAAGTATAATGAAAGTACAATCGATAAAGGGGTGTCGGTATGGATTTACAATTGGATGGGAAAGTAGCAGTCGTAACAGGTGGTAGTAAAGGCATTGGCTTTTATACAGCAAAAACGTTATTACTGGAAGGGTGTCATGTGGTGATTTGTGCGCGTGGCGAAAAGCAATTGCAAATTGCAGCCAGCTTATTACAAGAAGAAACGGGCAAAGCAGTCAGCATCGTACGTGCCGATATTACGAAAAAAGAGGATTGTGAAGCAGTTATTGCAGAAGCCATTAAACAATATGGACAACTTGATATTGTGATAAACAATGCGGGTACATCATGTGCCACGAATTTTGAAATGGTAACAGATGAGCTATGGCAAGATGACTTGAATTTAAAGCTATTTGGTGCTATCCGCATTGCACGCGCAGCATTATCACATTTAAAAGAGCGTACGGAAAGTGCTATTGTGAATATCGTATCGTCAATGGCTAAAACACCACCAGCGAATAGCCTGCCAACGACGGTTAGTAGGGGCGCTGGTTTAGCAATGACGAATGCGATGAGTAAAGATTTAGCACAGTATAATATTCGTGTGAACGCAGTTTGCGTTGGCTTAGTACGAAGCGAACAAATTGAGCAGTCATGGCAAAAGCATTATCCGAAACATTCATGGGAACAGTATTCTGCGATGCAAGGAGAAAACATTCCATTAGGGCGTATTGGCGAAGCGCAAGAAGCAGCTAATGTCATTGCATTTTTAGCGTCTCCAGCTGCTTCTTATGTAACAGGGACAGCGGTTAATGTTGACGGCGGCTCAGCACCGGCGTTATAACATACATACTTTATGTATATTCAACTCTATGACTTGAGCAATAGCGATTATAGAATTTGGTAGGAGAAATGATTGGGTTTCTCCTACCTTTTTATATTGTTCTGCGCTTTTTGATCGGGGATAGATTTTGCTATAGAAAATCAGCGCTTTTAATGGAAAGCGCCACGTAATGGCTAGAACTTTGATATATTAGAATAAAGGGGGGAGGATGTAGTACATGCGAAAATTTATAAAAATTATCGTTCAGATTGCTGTGTTATGTGTATTTAATGAACTGGGACAACTAATCGTTAATACATTCAATCTTGTTTTGCCAGGCAGTATTATGGGACTTATTTTATTATGGCTTTGTTTATACACAAAATTAATCAAGGTGGAATGGATTGAAACAGGGGCTGGTTTTTTATTGATGTATTTGACGTTGTTTTTCATTCCAACGACGATTGGTGTTATTGAATATCCAGAGCTTTTATCAGCGCCTGGTTTATATTTAATGGCAGCGGTTATTGTGAGTACGATGGTGACAATTGCCATTGCGGGTATCGTTAGTAAATGGCTCGAAAAGAAAGAAGTACATAGAGAGGAGTCGCAATGATGTTAGTAGCTGTTATAAGTTTAGTGGGAACGGTGTTGTTATTTTTAGCGATGATGACCTTACATAAAAAATATCCAACACCATTTTTATTGCCCGTATTAACAACGACGTTTATTATTTGTATACTCTTAGTCATGTTTAACATCCCGTATGCGTCTTATATGGAAGGAGCGGACTGGATTTCGAAATTGCTAGGTCCAGCAATTGTTGGTTTAGCATTCCCGTTGTATAACCAACGTGCGCTTATTTTCCGCTATAAAGTAACGATTATTAGTGGGCTTGTTGTGGCAATGATTGCGGGTCTTGTTAGTGTGTTTGCATTTTTAAAACTAGGAAATGCGTCAGAAACGTATATATTAACAGCTATTCCTAAGTCGATTACGACACCCGTAGCGATGGAAATTAGTGGTTCTTTAGGTGGCATTAGTCCGATGACGGTCGTATTAGTGATGGTTGCTGGTTTTACAGGTGCATTTAGCGCGCCACTTATTTTTAAAATTTGTCGTATTGATTCAGCAATTAGTAGAGGACTCTCTGTAGGAGCGGCTAGTCACGGAGTAGGTATTTCTAAACTGGTCGATTACGGAGAGCAAGAAGTGTCAATTGGCTCGTTATCAATGGGAATTAGTGCTGTTATCGGCGCGTTTTTATGTCCGTTATTTGTTAATCTGTTTATGTGAAGTAGGTTTAAAGTAATGTGTAATAGAGAATTTGAAACGTAAAAATCTTTTTTCCTGAAAAAGATTTTTACGTTTTTTTTATCTATTTTTTTGTATGTTTTTGATTTCCTTTAATTCCCTTTGTATAGGGTTTTGGATGCTAAAATGCTTGTTTTTAGTTTTGAATTTTCTGGAAAATATTCTTTTGAATTGATTCTTTGGAACTGAAAATTGTATATATATGATTTTTTTATAGAGATATTATAAGTAATCGCATGTTTCTAAAGTTTAAGGACGGGAAAGTCAATTGTAAGCATTTGTAGTTACGAAGATCAAAAAGATGATACAAATGTATTGATTTCCTTACTGGGAGGTACAAAGAAGATGGCTAAAAAGAATAAAAATCGTAGTATTTTTATTGCTACCTCTGTAGCAATGTCTTTAACTGCAGTCGCTCCAATAGGCGTACAAGGTAAAATGATTAACGGGAAGTTTACTGATGTACAAGATAACTATACACATGCTGAAGCGATCTATGGTTTAGCAGACCGTGATGTGTTTACGTATATGTTAATTGATGTACATGGTAATGTATCAGATGCTGAAACGATTACAATCAATATAACAGGCGGCGGAACGTATATGATTCCGAATCCTACACAAGGAACAACGTACTCAATTCCATCGTCAAGTAGTGGTAGCGGTGGTATTAGTAGTAACATCGCACCACTTGAATACTATATCTCTGAACAAGAGCCAGAGCTTGCAAGTGACATTGATCCAACGCAATTTGGTTTAGCGTAAACAACTAAAAAATCTCCGTCAGCAATTTGCTGGCGGAGGTTTTTTCTGTTTAATAAATGGCGCGGCGCTCTTGGATGACGCGAATGTTTTGAAGCGTGTCATCTTCTAAGCCTTGAACAGGTAAGCCGGCCTCAATGTTTTCTTGAATGAAGTCAATCGTTTCTTGTGTGATGACCTCACCAGGGATAAAGATGGGAATGCCTGGTGGGTACACCATGATGAATTCAGCAGAAATGCGGTCGTGTGCGTCTTTTAGCGGAATGATTTCTGTTTCAGCATAAAAAGCATCACGTGGTGACATTGAAAGTGCTGGAATTTCTGGTACGTTGACATTCGTTTCGGTAATAACAGCTTCAGAATCGAACGCTTGTGACATGCGTTGTAGCGCGTTAACAAGCAAGTTCATTTCTTTTTTCGTGTCGCCCATTGTTACTAAACATAAAATATTGTAAAGGTCTGATAATTCGACTTCTAAGTTGGCGTTATAGCGTAGCCATTCTTCAGCTTGATGTCCGGTAATGCCTAAATCTTTAACGCTAATTAACAGCTTTAACGGATCCATATCAAATGTAGCGGAAGAATGTAGCTTTTCACGTCCGACACAGTATAAATGTGGAATGTTATTAATACGTTTACGTGTGTCTTGTGCTAAGCGAATAGCTTCGTCAATTAAATCGTAACCATGTACGGCTAATTGACGACGTGCTGTGTCAAGAGAAGCAAGTAACGGATATGATGTTGACGTTGTCGTTAGCATCGATAAAACGGTTTGTACACGCTTAGCGGATACTAAACCTTCACGTACATTGAGTACAGAACTTTGCGTCATTGAGCCACCGAGCTTATGTACGCTCGTTGCAGCCATATCTGCCCCTGCTTGCATCGCTGATAACGGAAGGTCGTCATGGAATTTCATTAGCACACCATGCGCTTCGTCTACGATAACAGGAATGTTACGCGCATGAACGATGTCGACAATGCGCTTTAAATCGGCTACAAAGCCAAAGTACGTAGGGTTGATAACAAGTACTGCTTTTGCATCTGGATACGTCTCTAGAGCCCTTTCTACAGACTCTGGCGTAATGCCATGTGAGATACCAAGCTCCGTATCCACTTCAGGGTGGATGAAGATTGGAATCGCTCCAGAAAATACAATTGCAGACATGATCGATTTGTGCACATTACGTGGCACAAGGATTTTGTCTCCTTGCCCAACAACAGACATAATCATCGTCATAATGGCACCACTAGTACCTTGAATCGAGAAAAATGTATGGTCAGCACCAAAGGCCTCAGCAGCTAATTGCTGTGCTTGCTTAATTGCGCCTTTTGGTGAATGTAAATCATCTAATGGAGCAATATTGATTAAATCGATTGATAAAACGTTGTCCCCGACAAATTCGCGGAAAGCTGGGTCGATTCCAGCGCCTTTCTTATGACCTGGAATATGGAATTGAATCGGATGTCTATTACGATGTTTCAGTAAAACATCAAATAACGGAGTCTCTAATTGTGACAACGCAGGTACCACCTCACTTATAAAATAGTAGAAAAATTTTAAAAACAAATGCATTATAGCATTTACTGTAACATGTGACCACAAAAATATTTTTGAAGGAATTCCTTGCATTCATGCAGAATATACATGCAAAAGGGGGAATGTTCATGAATTGGTCTACAAAGGTAACTGAATTACTAGGGATTCAATACCCGATTATTCAAGGTGGACTTGCATATTTAGCATATTCTGAGCTTGCAGCAGCCGTAAGTAATGCTGGGGGGCTAGGGCAAATTACGGCGATGAGTTTACGCACACCAGAGGAATTACGCGAAGAAATTCGAAAAACACGTGCATTAACTGACAAGCCGTTTGGGGTGAACTTTGCGATTGGTATGCATGGACAAGGGTATGAGCCAATGGTCGAAGTAGCGGCAGAAGAAAACGTCGCAGTTGTCACAATGACTGGCGGCAACCCAGCGCCTATTTTTGATATTTTAAAACAGAGCGATGCTAAAAAGCTTGTACTCGTTGCCGCGCGTCGCCAAGCGCAAAAGGCGGAGGAGTTAGGGGCAGATGCTGTCATGGTAGTTGGGCAAGAAGGTGGCGGTCATTTAGGGCGTGATGATGTTGGAACGATGGTTTTAATTCCACAAGTCGTCGATAGCGTATCCATTCCAGTTATTGCGTCAGGTGGTATTGGTGATGGGCGTGGCTGGATGGCAGCGCAAGCTTTAGGTGCAGAAGGAATTGAAATGGGTACACGTTTTATTGCCACGCAAGAATGTGTACACGCCATTGACCGTTATAAGCAAGCGTTAATTGATGCGTCTGAAAATGATACGGTCGTCATTAAACGTTCAATTGGTGGACCCGCGCGTGCGTTACGTAATGCGTTTATCGACGAGATTTTAAATATCGAAGCAACGACACCTACGTATGAGGCATTACGTGACTATATTAGCGGTGAGGCGAATACACGTTATATTTACGAAGGGTTAGACAATGGTTTCGGCTGGGCTGGGCAAGTAACAGGTTTAATTAAAGATATACCGACTGTAGATACACTTATTCGCCGTATGGTTGCAGAAGCAGAGGCAATTCGTTTAAAATGGGGAGAAGTTGAAATAAGAAAGTAGGTTTTGTAATGGAATATTCATATCCATTATCACCAGATTGGTCGACGCAAGAAATGATTGACGTTGTAAAGTTTTTTGAGTGTGTCGAAGCAGCATATGAAAAGGGCATTATTGCGGAAGATTTTATGAAAGCGTACCGTCGTTTTAAAGAAGTTGTGCCATCACAAGCAGCTGAAAAAACAATTTGTCGTGAATATGAAGAAGCAAGTTCATATATTCCGTACCAAGTTGTGAAAGCGGCAAAAGAAGCGGCACCAACACAAAAAATTCGTGTGGAAGTGCAACAAAAACGTCGTAAATAAAAGAAGGACTTACGGGAGTGTTTCATCTCCTGTAAGTCTTTTTTTGTTTAGGCTGTTACAAATACATGCTCTTTGACGATTTGTGCTAACGCCATGACTGTATCAAAACTATCGCCAGGGAATTCTGCACGTACAAATTCTACATTTAATTCCTTCGCTACAGCTTCACAATCAGGACCAATTTCAATAAATGATTCTACATCTGCGGCTAGTGATAATAATTCACATGTTACAAATGCTTGTGTACCTTCTGAAGCTTGTGCGCGGATGGCATCCTTTACATCAGGAGCTAACCAGTTTGCTTTGCCACCAGAAGAACGATAAACAGCCGCGTAATTATCAACGCCGACTTTTTGAGCAATCGCATCGGCTAATGCTTGGAATTCACCTACGTATGGCTCATTGCCTTCAGGTTTAATTGGTTGGCTATGCACTGTAAAGTACACATACGCGTTGTCACGTACAGCAGCAGGTAGCCAATGAATGGCACGTGATACACGGTCAGCATAAATGTCGACAATCGCAGGGTGTGTGTTCCACCCTTTAATGGCAATATGCTCGATATTTTTTCCTTCTAACAGTGCGGCTGTTTCATCGTGGAAAGCGCCAGCGCCCGACGGAGAGAAGATTGGATTAATAGGTAATGTTACAACTGTTGTTGCGCCATCTTTAATTGCTGTTGTTACAGCGTCTTCTAAAAATGGTGCGGTATGTTTATAAGCGTTATATACTTTGACGTCTTGTTGCAAAGTAGTTGGTAAAACGTGTTGTAACCCTTGCGCAATGCGTTGCGTAGCAGATGCGATAAAGTCTGCTTGTGCAGGTTGTTTAAATTGTGCCACAATCTTTTCAAGCATTGGTGGTGGTACTTCACGCCCGCCAATAATATGGCTGAAATATGTAGGGATATCGTCGATAGAAGCGGGTGCGCCGTATGCAAAATGAATAACTGCAATCATGAAAAATCTCTCCTTTAAATTGTATTTCGTCTTTATTGTAAGTTAATTGATATTAATTCTCAATGGATTTTTGTCACAAGTGTCGACAATAAAAAAAGATGCCGAAAAGGAAATTTCGGCATCTGTCTATATTTATGAAATGTTTGCTAATGTTTTGTAAATCGGTAGTAACTTTGTAAAAGTTTCTTCTGTTAATTGATAAAATTCATCGCTAGACAATTGAACAGCTTCTTCAGCTGGAATATGAACGCCGACTAAAAATTCACCTTTTTTCACATCGCGTAAACGTGTCAGTAATTTTTCAGTGCCAGCTGTGCCTGCGTCCGCAAGTGAAATCGCAGCAGGTGACATATGGTCGCCTGATAGCATGTAGTGAGCAGGAAGTGCTGTAATTTGTTGCATATTTTGTAGTAAACGTTCGGCCATTTGTTGTTTATTTGGCGATTCATAAATCACACCAACCATCATAAATAAATGGCTTTCCCATAAACCGATTTGGAAATGAGGGAGTGACTTATAGCCACGCTTATAGGGCGCAAAGGCTACCCAAGAATCTTTTGGGGGATTGACGGTACGTCGTGCGTGTTTCGCTACATGCGCAAAAAATTCATCGCCCAAATGCGTGCTGAAAAATTGTGAGAAAGCATCACCTAACGCATAAAACTTAGGACGGACATGTGTTGTTAGTGCCTCCATACGTTGTTCTAAGCCATCAATTGTAAAAACAGCGAAATCTTCGTTTGTCCATTTATATTGTGTCAAAATTATTAACTCCTTTCAGAAAATAAGGTTTATATTGTGAATTATTTGGGAACATTTTTTATAACAAAACAAACTCCATCGTAAACCAACATAGATGTTTTGTAAATTTACCTTCCATAATGGATGAAAGGCGTTGATAGGTTATGAAACAAATCGTTAAAATTATACGCAAAGTTGACATTGAAAAGCAATACGAACAAGTTTTACGTCTGGAATTAGATTATGAATTAGCTTCGTTATATGATGCGATGAACCAACAGGATGAGATTCAAAAAGCAAAAAGTAAAAAACGTTTAGCTGAAATTCAACGTGAGTTAGAAGGAATGCGCGCATATGCTTAAAAAAATTTTACAAAGTCCATAAAAACACTTGCTGAATATTCCGACAGCAGGTGTTTTTTTGTTATACTACTATTTAACAGACGATAAAAGCTAAAGGTTGATAGAGCTTTTAGAGGTGAGAGGTGGCAATCGCTGATGGATATAAATGAACTCAATCAATTTGCACAACAATTAATTCGCGAAGCGGGGCAACGTATTCGCGATGCCTTTTCATATGATTTAGAAATTGAAACGAAATCAAACCCCAACGATTTAGTAACCAATATTGACCGCGAGACCGAGCTTTTCTTTATTGAACGTATTCAAGCATTTAATGCCGAGCATCGTATTCTTGGTGAAGAGGGCATGGGTGAGACGGTGACAGATTTAAATGGCGTTGTTTGGATTTTAGATCCGATTGACGGCACGATGAACTTTGTAAAGCAACATCGTCACTTTATGATTTCAGTTGGTATTTTAGTCGATGGTGTTGGGAAGCTCGGATACATATTTGATGTGATGCGTGAAGATTTATTTTATGCGATTGCCGGACAAGGTGCTTGGTATAATGATTCACCATTACGTCAGCTCCAGTCGCTACCGATTGAAGAAGCGGTTATTGGTGTGAATGCACGCTGGGTTATGCAAAATGAACAAGTGAACCATGAAAAAATTAGTGATTTAGTGCGCACAGTACGCGGGACACGTTCGTACGGGTCTGCTGCAATGGAAATTGCGTTTGTTGTAACAGGTAAGCTAGATGCGTACATGTCGATGCGTTTAGCACCGTGGGATATCGCAGGAGGCGTAATTATTGCGAATGAAGTTGGAGCAGTTACATCTACGCTAACGGGTGGTCCGATTGATTTCTTATCATCTAATCATTTTATTATTGCGAATCCATCCATTCACGACGTTATTTTACGAGATTATATTGAAGTCTTATGTTAAAAAGCAGGGGTTGTCACAGATTTTTCGAATTTGTGATGCTATAAGAATAGAAAAATATCCTTCAGCAGTTGTCATTGCTGAAGGATATTTCTTTTTGTCCCAAACTGTTTGTTTATTGTTGTTCTGGCTCTGGATCGCCTAATAAGCCTGCTGCAATAAATTTTTTCTTTTGTTTCATACCTTGCATAAAAATGACACAAAGTGCCACAATGCTTAAGAAGATACCGATAAAGCCAATCGTGTTGTATTGTGTACCTGTAGCGCCTACAACTGAGACGAATAAACCGATTGAAATCATTGACGCGATGGCACTTAGTGCGTAGAAGAACATCGTAATTTTTGCTTTATTCATATGCTCACAACCCCTATCATCTAAAATGTACGACGTGAAAAGCCGTTAATTGTAAAAATCTTTGAAAAGACAACTTGCCTTTCATGTGCTATAATATCACAGTTAAACAATTGAAAAAAGAATATGGAGTGGAATAATGACAAATTTACGTCAAGATATTCGTAATATCGCAATTATTGCCCACGTTGACCATGGTAAAACAACGTTGGTAGATGAATTATTAAAACAATCAGGTACTTTCCGTACGAATGAGCGCGTTGAAGAACGTGCAATGGACTCAGGTGATATCGAGCGTGAGCGCGGAATTACAATTTTAGCGAAAAATACAGCAGTAAACTATAATGGGACACGTATCAACATCCTTGATACGCCTGGACACGCAGACTTCGGTGGAGAAGTAGAACGTATCTTAAAAATGGTAGATGGCGTTTGTTTAGTTGTCGATGCGTATGAAGGTTGTATGCCTCAAACACGTTTCGTTTTAAAGAAAGCTTTAGAACAAAAAATTACGCCAATCGTTGTTGTTAACAAAATCGATAAACCTTCAGCTCGTCCATTAGAAGTAGTAGACGAAGTATTAGAATTATTTATCGAATTAGGTGCAGAAGACGATCAATTAGATTTCCCAGTAGTATATGCTTCTGGTGTAAACGGTACTTCTTCTTTAGATCCAGACCCAGCAGCTCAAGAAGATACATTAGTACCTTTATTTGAAAAAATTATTGAAACAATCCCAGCGCCAGTGGATAACTCAGACGAGCCATTACAGTTCCAAGTATCATTACTTGACTACAATGATTTCGTAGGTCGTATCGGTATCGGTCGCGTATTCCGTGGAACGATTTCAGTAGGTCAACAAGTATCATTAATGAAATTAGACGGCAAAGTGAAAAACTTCCGTGTAACGAAAATTTTCGGTTTCTTCGGCTTAAAACGTGAGGAAGTTCAAACAGCTAAAGCTGGTGACTTAATCGCCGTTTCAGGTATGGAAGACATCAACGTAGGTGAAACAGTTTGTCCAACTGACCACCAAGAAGCATTAACGCCATTACGTATTGATGAGCCAACATTACAAATGACTTTCTTAGTAAACAACTCTCCATTTGCAGGCCGCGAAGGGAAATGGGTAACATCATCTAAGATTGAAGAGCGTTTACGTTCACAATTACAAACAGACGTATCTTTACGCGTTGAAGATACGGATTCTCCAGATGCTTGGACAGTTTCAGGTCGTGGTGAGCTTCACTTATCGATCTTAATCGAAAACATGCGTCGTGAAGGTTATGAATTACAAGTGTCTAAGCCACAAGTAATCATTAAAAACATCGATGGCGTAAAATCAGAGCCAATCGAGCGCGTTCAAATCGACATTCCTGAAGAAAACACTGGTGCGATTATCGAGTCTATCGGTACACGTAAAGGTGAAATGTTAGATATGATCAACAACGGTTCTGGTCAAGTACGTTTAATCTTCAACGTACCAGCACGTGGTTTAATCGGTTACACAACCGAGTTCATGTCATTAACAAAAGGTTTCGGTATGATGAACCATACATTCGATCACTACGCACCAGTTGTTCCTGGTAAAGTAGGCGGACGTCACCAAGGTGTATTAGTATCAATGGAGAACGGTAAAGCAACGACTTACGGTATGATGGGTGTTGAGGACCGCGGTACATTATTTATCGAGCCAGGTACTGAAGTATATGAAGGTATGATCGTTGGTGAAAACACACGTGATGCAGATATTACTGTAAACATTACGAAACAAAAACAAAAAACTAACATCCGTTCAGCGAACAAAGACCAAACGAATGTTATTAAAAAGCCACGTATCCTTTCTTTAGAGGAAGCGTTAGAGTACTTATCAGATGACGAGTACTTAGAAGTAACACCAGAATCAATTCGTCTACGTAAGCAGATCCTTGACAAAGGTGAGCGTGAGCGTGTAGCGAAGAAAAAGAAAAACGCTGAATTAGAAGCTTAATTTTTGCGAGCCCTTCTCTAACATTTGTTAGGGGAGGGTTTTTCTTTTTAAAGAAAATTATACGTAAACGAGCAATTATGGTAATGTAATATATAATAGAAGCTTTTTTACATAAAGGGGTGGGACTGTGGAGTTATGGTTAACAAACGGGACGCTATTAGCAGCGACCATTGAAGAAGAAAATGCTTTTGTATTTGGTCGAATGTCCGGGGTGACGCGTTATCTTTATGAAAATCTACCGACGTATGATATCGCAGGCTATGTCGTATTTGTTTTAGTATTTTTACTCAGTGCACTTGTGTATAAATTAGGCTTTGCGAAACAGCTACGCCTTGGGCAAAATATGATTATTTACAGCTTCTTATTTGTCGGGTGTATAATTTTAACGTTTTTAGCATTATTTTTACCAATGGTCGAAGGTTTGCTTGTGGCAGCGCTCATTTTAATCGTTTATAAAATGCGCCTGAAGCGGGAGAAAAACGAGCAAGCTGCGTAAATGGCATAGAGCCAAACACAGAAAAAAGACCGTCCGACAAAATCGGGCGGTCTTTTTAATGATTCATCTAGTCGTTAAAATTCATTATCTACTGGATGAGAGGAACGGAAAAAGCGGAATTGTCCTGTAGCAAGACGTGCTTCTGTTTTTTCCGTAATACGTTCGCGACAATCGATGCACATAAATGTGTGAATCGGACGGTTGCGAAGTTTTTTTGCTTCAGGCAAATTATCATCTAAATCAATGACATTATCACAAATAACACATTGTACGCGCATAATGATTGTGCCTCCTATTGAATGCGAATTGCTGTCACATGCGTAATTGGGTTGTCAACATTCGAGCCATCGTCAAATAAAACATGCACAGGGCCATCCTCATTTAATGGCTTTCCTTCATGTGAGAACTTTAAAATCAGTGAGCTAGCATCGGCTAATGAGAAATCATATGTACCATTTGCTGTTTCAAGCGTTACGGTTGTCGCATCTTCTAGTGGCTCTGCATTTTTAATAAATGTACCAAGTACCATACCGAATGTACCTGTTTGCATGCCTTTACGGTCGAATTTACGCTCTGTTTTTAATGTCGGTGGGTAAACTGCGCCTTCCATAATTTCACGAGACCAGTGTTTACCAACTGCATCTAAATATTTTTCATCTGCATCTTCAACGATTTTTTCATCGACGAAATATGTTTTTAAGTCGATTTTACGATCGTCAAAAATCCAAACTGTAGGATCTAATGTTAACGAATATTTTGTTTTGCCGTTTAGTGGAAGTATAAATTCCATGGGTATTTCCTCCTTCAATCCTGCTTTACGTTTACAGTATAACGCTTATTGACGCGACGTACAAAGATTAATTCTTCAAAAGATTGAGGATTCACGTAACAATACTTGCAATTTTGTACACTAAACGATAAAATTTATAAAGATAGAATTGAAGAAATATAGGTAATGGGGGCGTCCTCATGGATACTACACAACACACTTCCTATCAGGAGAAAGCGTTACAGTTGTTAAATGCTGATGCTGAAAAAATAGCACGTTTAATAAAAGTGCAGATGGATCACTTAACAATGCCGCAATGCCCGTTGTATGAGGAAGTATTAGATACACAAATGTTCGGCTTATCTCGCGAAATTGAATTTGCCGTTAAATTAGGGTTAATTGAGCGTGAGAAAGGGAAAGAGATTCTAGATTCACTTGAAAAAGAACTTTCTGTTTTGCATGATGCATTTACAGACAAATAACATGGAAAACTCAAACTCCACTGCGGCGTTTGAGTTTTTTTTCTAACGAGGTATGAACATGGAAGAAACAACGAATAAAAGACGTCGATCTTCGGCGAAAAAAAATAGTGCGCCAACATCTTCTGTTGATAAACCGACATCAACGAGAGGCGAAATGCTGAAGGTGGTTGGCACTGCGTTTAAACGTAATTTGCGCAATATGGATTGGTACATAGTAATTCCGTATATTATTTTATGCGTATTTGGCACCGTGATGATTTACAGTGCGAGTGTATGGTGGGCGATTGTGCAATATGATTCACCGCCTGACCATTATTATATAAGGCAGCTGCGTTTTTTAGTGATGGGCTTCGTGCTCGCGAGTTTTGCAGCGTTAATTTCGTATCGTATTTACCGTGAAAAAACAATAATGTGGCTCATTGCAGGGGGGACATTGTTGCTACTAGGGCTTGTTCACATTATTGGATACGGTAAAGACACAGTAGGTTCTCAAAGTTGGATTTCGTTTGGCTTCTTTAGCTTACAACCGTCTGAAATGGCGAAGTTAGGGATTATTTTAATTTTAAGTGGCTTAATTGCCAATCGTATGCGTGTTCAAAGCATTCAAGATATTTCATATAAACGTTATATTTTATATTTAGTGTTCCCAGTTTTATGTTTATTTTCGATTGGGAATGAGACGGATTTAGGTGCAGTCATTATTGTCGCGGGTATTACGGTGTCGATTTATATGTTAAGTGGCATACCGTTTAAAAAGTTTGCGATTTTTACAGGCGGTATGGGCTTAGCAATGGGACTAGCCATTGCGTTTATGGCACTTGCGACAGATATTTTCAATGGCAGCCGTTTAGGACGCTTTGAGGCATGGTTTAATCCATTTGAGCATGCAAGAGACACAGGCTATCAAATTGTTCAAGGTTATTTAGCCATTGGTGCAGGTGGTCTTGAAGGAGTCGGCTTAGGGCAGTCATCTCAGAAGCTGGGCTTTATTCCAGAACCGCAAACCGATTTTATTATGGCGGTTATTTCTGAGGAAATGGGCTTTATCGGCGTATTACTTGTCGTTGGGTTACTTTATCTGATTGTTTGTCGTGCATTATTTATTGCATTAACAACAAAAGACCCGTTCGCACGTATGGTTGCAGGCGCTATTGGCGTATGGATTGGCTTACAAACATGTATTAATTTAGGTGGGATGGTCGGCTTCCTTCCACTAACTGGTGTAACATTACCTTTTATTAGCTATGGCGGTTCTTCACTTATTTTGTTATCTTTAGCTATAGGGATACTTATTAACATTTCAATTAATGAGAAAATCCGAAAACGAAAGAAGCACAAGGGGGAAGGTTAATACATGTCAGTCATTAACAAAGTGTTGGTTGCCAATCGTGGTGAGATTGCAATCCGAGTATTTCGTGCGCTAACGGAAATGAAAATTAAAACGGTAGCGATTTATTCAAGAGAGGATAGCGGCTCATACCACCGTTATAAAGCGGATGAGTCGTATCTTGTCGGTGCAGGGAAAAAGCCAATCGATGCGTACTTAGACATCGAAGGGATTATCGCCATCGCTAAAGAATGCGGGGCGGATGCGATTCATCCCGGCTATGGTTTTTTATCTGAAAATTTGCAATTCGCAGAGCGTTGTGAACAAGAAGGGATTATCTTTATCGGTCCTGAATCACGTCACCTGAATATGTTTGGTGATAAAGTAAAAGCGCGTGAGCAAGCAATTGCAGCAGATATTCCCGTAATTCCAGGTACGGACGGCCCCGTGGCGGATTTAGCAGAAGTCGAACGCTTTGCGGCAAGTCACGGCTATCCGGTGATGATTAAGGCAGCACTGGGCGGCGGTGGTCGCGGTATGCGTCTTGTTGAATCAGCAGATGCACTATCAGAAGCCTATGACCGTGCAAAATCAGAAGCAAAAGCAGCATTTGGTTCAGATGAAGTGTACGTTGAAAAAGCAATTATTCAACCAAAACATATCGAAGTACAAATTATCGGAGATATACATGGTAATATCGTGCATCTATATGAGCGTGATTGCTCGATTCAACGTCGTCACCAAAAGGTTGTCGAAATTGCACCGTCGATTTCAGTAACGGAAGATTTACGTCACCGCATTTGTGATGCAGCTGTCAAACTGATGAAAAATGTCGGCTATGTCAATGCCGGTACGGTCGAGTTTTTAGTGGCAGGCGATGAGTTCTACTTTATCGAAGTGAATCCACGTGTCCAAGTTGAGCATACGATTACCGAGATGATTACAGGTATTGACATCGTGCAAACGCAAATTCGCGTTGCAGCGGGGGAAAATTTATTTACGGAAGTTGGTTTACCACAGCAACAAGATATTCCGTTATTCGGTTATGCGATTCAATCACGTGTCACGACGGAAGACCCGTTAAATAACTTCATGCCTGATACAGGGAAGCTACAAGTGTACCGCTCGTCAGGTGGCTTCGGTGTCCGTTTAGATGCCGGCAATGGTTTCCAAGGGGCAGTTGTTACACCGTATTATGATTCGTTACTTGTAAAAATTTCGACATGGGGTACGACATTTAAACAAGCAGCGGAGAAAATGGACCGTAACTTACGCGAATTCCGTATCCGTGGTGTGAAAACGAATATTTCATTTTTAGAAAATGTCGTGGCACATCCAAAGTTTTTAGCAGGGGATTTCAATACAAGCTTTATTGATACAACAACGGAGTTATTTGATTTCCAATTACCGCGTAACCGTGGTTCGAAATTACTGAATTATATTGGGAATGTAACAGTCAATGGCTTCCCAGGTGTTGACGTAAAATCGAAACCAATTTTAGCGCAACCGCGTCAACCACAAATCATCGTACCAAGCGATTTAACAGGTACTAAAACGATTTTAGATGCGCAGGGCGTTGATGGTTTAGTATCATGGATTAAAGCGCAACAAGACGTGTTAATTACGGATACAACGATGCGTGACGCACACCAATCATTACTTGCAACACGTATGCGTACAGCAGATATGTTGGCGGTAGCGCAAGAAACAGCGGCAGGTATGAAAGACCACTTCTCACTTGAGATGTGGGGCGGTGCAACATTTGATGTGGCGTACCGTTTCTTAAAAGAAGACCCATGGAAACGTTTAGCACAGTTACGTGAAGCGATTCCGAATGTGTTATTCCAAATGCTTGTACGTGGTGCGAACGCCGTTGGTTATAAAAACTACCCAGACAATGTTATTCGTGAGTTTATCGCGGAGTCAGCAGCAACAGGTATTGATGTGTTCCGTATTTTCGATTCATTGAACTGGTTACCATCGATGAATGTATCGATTGAAGCAGTGCGTGATGCAGGGAAGGTAGCAGAAGTAGCTGTATGTTATACAGGCGATATTTTAAATGACGGTCGCGATAAATATACGGTGCAATATTACAAAGATATGGCACGTGAGGTAGAGCAAGCTGGTGCCCATATTTTAGCGATTAAAGATATGGCAGGGTTATTAAAGCCGGAAGCTGCATATCGTTTAGTATCCGAGTTAAAAGAAGCAACAGAGTTACCGATTCACTTACATACACACGATACGAGTGGAAATGGTATTTACACATATGCACGTGCAATTGAAGCGGGTGTAGACATTATTGATACAGCACTTGGTGCGATGTCAGGTTTAACATCACAGCCATCTGTGAACTCGCTTGCTTATGCGTTAGATGGTGCACAGCGTCAAGCACGTGTCGATATTGAATCGCTTGAGAAGTTATCGTATTACTACGAGGATGTACGCAAGTTTTATAGTGAATTTGAAAGCGGTATGGTCAGCCCGCATTCAGAAGTGTACGTTCACGAAATGCCAGGTGGTCAATATAGTAACCTACAGCAGCAAGCAAAAGGTGTAGGACTTGGCGACCGTTGGGAAGAAGTAAAAGATATGTATGGTCGTGTAAACTTATTATTTGGTGATATTGTGAAGGTAACACCATCGTCAAAAGTTGTTGGCGATATGGCATTATTTATGGTCCAAAATGATTTAGACGAAGAGACAGTCATTACACGCGGTATGTCGCTTGATTTCCCAGCATCTGTTATCGAGCTATTCCAAGGATACTTAGGGCAGCCACACGGTGGATTCCCGAAAGATTTACAACGTGTCATTTTAAAAGACCGTGAAGCGATTGCAGTTCGTCCAGGTGAGCTATTACCAGCTGTAGAATTTGATGCATTACAAGCGATGCTAGAAGAGAAATTCCCGAACCGTACAATTACAAAACAAGACTGCTTAGCACATGCGCTATATGATAAAGTGTTTGAAGAATATGTCACAGCTGAAGGGCAGTTTGGTGATATTTCGGTGCTCGACACACCAACCTTTATTTACGGTATGAAAATTGGCGAGGAAATTGACGTTGAAATCGAAACAGGGAAAACGTTAATTATTAAACTTGTATCGATTGGTGAAGCACAGCACGATGGTACACGTGTATTATACTTCGAGCTGAATGGTCAATCACGTGAGCTTGTTATTCAAGATATGACAATTGATACGACTGGTAATACGGCATTAAAAGCGAATCCAACAAATCCAAATGAAATTGGTGCGACAATGCCAGGGACAGTATTAAAAGTTGTTGTATCAAAAGGTAGCCCAGTAAAACGCGGCGACCATTTACTTATCACAGAAGCGATGAAAATGGAAACAACGGTACAAGCGCCAAAAGATGGCGTTATTAAAGAGGTCCATGTGAAAGCTGGTTCAGCCATCTCAACAGGTGATTTACTCATTGAGTTTGAGTAAAAATAAGTAATTACAACATATCATGCTTAAGAGCGCTGCCAAAAACGCCATATTGTGTGACAAATATCGTGTTTACGCCAAGCCGTATCCACGGAAAGCGTCGCTATGTGGCGTAGCACTAAAAGCAGAAAAATGAGTTTGAGACAAAATAAAGTGTTAGGAGAAATGATGAAATTTCTCCTAACACTTTTCTGCTTTCATCGTCGTACACTTTCGAGCAGGCTTTTCTGCGTGTAGTCTCTCGCTCGTACTGTTCCGCCAGAAGTCCGTTCTTCGTTTAATGACGACGTATACAATTTTTATCATTGAACATCGTTGGTGTTTATTTGAATTATGCTGCTGTCCAATTGTGTTCTTTTTTACTATTTATTAAACGATGAAGCTTCAGATTCTTCAAGATAAACATTTTTTTCAAGGGATGCAACGGTTTCCGGTTTCGTCACTTCCGTACTTCGTGAAACGAGCATAACGGAGTAACAAAGCAAGCCAAAAAGCATCGAAATAAATAAGGAATGCCCGAGTGCTACGAATAATTGAAGGCGTGTCAAAACGACAAGCATACCCGTAATCATTTGTGCACCAACGAGACAAGCAGCACCTACCCATGTGTAAAGAAGTGCTTTTTGTTGGCGTTCATGGCGAATGACATGAATCGCAATTGAAAAAATCCAAATAATTAAAATGAGTACAGCAAAGCGATGTCCCATTTGAATCCATTCGTATTGATTAGCAGGTAATAGATTCCAGCCGCGTTCAAAATGACACACTGGCCAATCAAGACAGGCTAAGCTAGATTCCGTATGACGAACAAGAGCGCCGGTATAAATTGCTATGTATGAATAAAGCGTAACTGCGATTGTTTGTCGGCGGAGTTTTTTAGTTACTTTTACATGGTCAGCATCAAATTTTCGGTCTACTTCAAAGACGATAAGTGTTAGTAATAAAACAGACGCAAAGGAAATAAGAGAAATGCCAAAATGCAGTGCTAAAATAAAGTCGCCTTGTCCCCATTTTACCTGAGCAGCACCAATTAAGGCTTGCGTAAATAAGAAAATAACGGACACAGCAGAAAGAAACTTTACTTCACGAATATGTCCAAGTTTTCGCCAACATGCAACTGCTAGTAATACGATGAAAATCGAAACGAACGCGGTCACAGCACGATGTGAAAATTCAATTAATACTTCGGCTGTAATTTCCTTTGGGATTAGCGAGCCATTACAATCTGGCCAGTTACGTCCACAACCTAAGCCACTATCTGTCTTTGTAACGAGCGCTCCTCCAAGTAAAATACATAACATGCCAACAGAGGAGGCAACTGCAATCCATTTGAGCCAAGTTTGTTGCTTCATATGCGTCACCTACTTTATGAGTAACGAACGTCCAAAAGAACGTGCCTGCTCCTTTATGTTATCGGAAGTAGAAAAAAAATACAACTTTTAGAATATATGATGCGTAAAATAGATAAAAAATATTTTTCAGTCAATTAAGGGGCGTTTGGCACGCGAGGTACTTTCAAACAATAGTAATTTTTAGCGATTTTTTCTGAAAATAATAGAGAGAGTATGAAATATATAAACATTGGACGGTATTGTGAAAAAGCAAAATACCGTCCTTTTTATTTCTCCTTTATGCTATTTTGTAGTAGTCGCTTTTTAGCAGTTTGTGTAATTTTTCGATAATATATAGAAATAAAAGGAGAAGTTCGATATAGTTATGGTAGCGGAATATGCTTACAAAAATGAAAGACACTCGCTAAAAAAGCTACAAAAATAAAGCGGACTCGGTAAATATGTACATGGAGAACGAGGAAGCAAGCGTGTTTGTTCTTTGCCTTGTAAGTGAATTTTTGATGTTCGGTTGAAATATACCGAAATTGTGGAGACGAGCGGGAATCTTTGTGTCAAATGTGCTGAGATCCAGATGAGTGATTGTGGATGTATAATTTTCTGAAGGTTGGAAATATTGCACGTGTGCAGCGTTCATCGATATACCGTTGTCACCACAGGACAATACAACACGAAAGAGGGGTTGAATGTAGCTATGATGAAAGGATTAAAGAAATGGCGTCTGTTTGGTTTATTGGCGACACTCACAGTCTTTTTATCAGCATGTGGTGAAGAGTATTTATCAACATTGACACCTGCTGGTAAAGTCGGCGAACAGCAATTTAATTTATTAATACTTTCAACGGCAATTATGGCATTTGTAATTATCGTTGTTTGCGCGATTTACCTCATTTCATTCTTTAAATTCCGTCGATCTGTTGTCGGTGAAAACGTCATTCCAAAGCAAGTAGAAGGAAGCCATACATTAGAAGTAATTTGGACGGTTATTCCTGTTATTTTACTGCTTATTTTAGCAGTGCCGACTGTAACGGCTACGTACAAATTAGGCGATACATCAGGCATGGATGCAGTTGACGAAAATGGCGATAAACAGGCATTGACGGTAAATGTAACAGCTAAGTTATATTGGTGGGAGTTTGAATATCCAGACTTAGGTATTGTTACGGCGCAAGAATTAGTTGTACCAACGGGTGAGAATGTATATTTCAATTTGATTGCGGCAGATGTGAAGCACTCATTTTGGATTCCAGCAGTTGGCGGTAAAATGGATACCAATGTAGAAAACTTAAATAAATTTTATCTAGAATTTGGTGAAGAGTCAGCAGATTTACAAGAAGGTGTATTTTACGGGAAGTGTGCCGAGCTTTGTGGCCCATCGCACGCACTGATGGACTTCAAAGTAAAAACATTAGCGCGTGATGATTTCGATACATGGGTAAGCGCGATGCAAAATACAGCGGACCGTCCTGTTGCAACGGATGTGCAAGCAGGGGAGCAAGCGTTTGTCGATAATGCCTGTATTTCTTGTCATGCGACAGATGCCACCGCTGTAACACCTGATAATCCATATGCGTCAAATGCAGTTGGTCCAAACTTAGCAACCTTTGGTGATCGTAGTCGTGTTGCAGGCATTTTAGAGCATACGGAAGAGGAAGTCGTAAATTGGCTGAAACACTCAGATGACATTAAACCAGGAAATTTAATGCCCGTATATGAGGATGTACCGGAGGAAGAATTAGAGGCGATTGCCGCTTACTTAATGAGCCTATCGGTAGAAGAGTAACGAGATAAGACGAACTGCAATACGTACTTGAGGGAGGTAGACATTGTGAGCTCAATCGCTAAGAAAAAAGGGTTTGGCGCAACCGTTTGGGACTATATGACAACGGTTGACCATAAAAAAATCGCAGTAATGTACTTAGTGGCTGGTACGTTGTTCTTCGTGTTAGGTGGTATTGAAGCGCTATTAATGCGTATTCAATTAGTGCAGCCGAACAATGATTTTGTATCAGCTGGGTTTTTCAATCAGTTAATGACGATGCACGGCACAACAATGATTTTCTTAGCCGCCATGCCGTTGTTATTTGCGTTTATGAATGCGGTTGTTCCATTGCAAATCGGGGCGCGTGACGTAGCATTCCCATTTTTAAATTCATTAGGTTTTTGGTTGTTCTTCTTCGGTGGTGTGTTCTTAAACTTATCATGGTTTTTAGGGGGAGCCCCCGATGCAGGATGGACGTCGTATGCGTCATTATCTTTATACTCGGAAGGACATGGTATCGACTTTTATGTACTAGGTCTACAAGTATCAGGCGCAGGGACATTGATTTCAGGTATTAACTTTTTAGTAACGATTATTAATATGCGTGCACCTGGGATGACGTATATGCGTATGCCACTGTTCACGTGGACAACGTTTGTAGCAAGTGCATTAATTTTATTCGCTTTCCCACCATTAACAATCGGTTTAGCGTTGATGTTATTTGACCGAATGTTTGGTGCGAATTTCTTTGACCACACAATGGGTGGTAATACTATTATTTGGGAGCATTTATTCTGGATTTTCGGTCACCCTGAAGTATACATTTTAGTGTTGCCGGCATTTGGTTTATTCTCAGAAATATTCGCGACGTTCTCACGTAAACGATTATTCGGTTATTCGTCGATGGTATTTGCCACAATTTTAATTGGTTTCTTAGGTTTCATGGTATGGGCGCACCATATGTTTACAGTGGGTCTAGGAGCGACGGCGAATGCAATTTTTGCAGTTGCCACGATGTTGATTGCGGTACCGACCGGCATGAAAGTATTTAACTGGCTGCTCACAATGTGGGGTGGCTCGATAAAAGTAACAGTGCCAATGCTTTATGCACTCGGCTTTATTCCATCATTCGTAGCTGGTGGGGTAACCGGAGTGATGCAAGCAGCAGCACCACTTGATTATCAGTTACATGATTCATACTTTATCGTTGCCCACTTCCACTATGTAATTGTTGGTGGTATCGTACTTGCATTATTCGGTTCAGCACATTATTACTGGCCGCTGATGTTTAATCAAATGTTAAGTGAAAAGTTAGGGAAAATAACATTTTGGTTATTCTTTATCGGATTCCATTGTACGTTCTTCGTACAACATTTCTTAGGATTAATGGGTATGCCACGTCGTGTTGCTACATACTTAGACAACCAAGGCTGGGATACATTTAACTTAATTTCGACAGTAGGGGCATTTTTAATGGCAATTGGTGTACTAACGCTTGTCATTAACGTGATTATTACGGCTGTGAAAAATGAGAAAGTTGGACGTGACCCGTGGGGAGATGGACGTACACTTGAATGGGCGATTCCACAACCTGTACCGTTTTATAATTTCCGTCAAACGCCACTTGTGCGCGGTTTAGACACGTACTGGATTGAGAAGCAAGAAGGCAATACGGAAGGGATGACATATGCAGAGCCACTTGGTGATATCCATATGCCAAACAATTCCATTATTCCGTTCGTTATGTCTGTCGGGTTATTTATTGCCTCATTTGGGGCATTATATAATATGGATGCGGATAAAGGCTGGTCGATTTATTTACTCATTGGTGGTCTATTAATTACCTTTATTTCGATGTTTGTACGTTCTGCAAAAGATGACCATGGTTATCATCTTCATGTGGAAGATATTATCGCAGAAGAAGAGCGTTTATACGGCAAAAAAGGGGGTCATGAGTGATGGATTTTAATACGAAATTCACGCCACAAACGTGGCCAGACCATCCAGAGCAAGCAACGTTAGAAGGGAAAAATAAATTTGTTGGCTTCTGGTTATTTTTAGCCTGTGAGATTGTCCTATTTGCGTCCTTATTTGCCACATATTTAGCATTAAAAAATAAAGGACCAAATGGGATGGGCGCAGAATTTACGACACAAGCATTATTTGAATTACCACTTGTGTTTGTTATGACGATGGTGTTATTGACGTCGTCATTAACATCTGTGTATGCCATGTACCATATGAAAAATCATAATTTTAAAGGTACACAAACCTGGATGGGGATTACGGTATTGTTAGGTGCAGTATTTTTAGGGCTTGAAATTTATGAGTTCAACCATTACGTACATTTAGGTTTTAACTACACACATTCAGCCTTTTCATCAGCGTTTTACACATTAGTTGGTACTCATGGTGCCCACGTACTATTAGGGTTATGTTGGATTACGGCGTTAATTATTCGAAATAGTAAGCGCGGCTTAAATTTATACAATGCCCCGAAATATTATGTAGCAGCCTTATATTGGCACTTTATTGATGTTGTGTGGGTATTTATCTTTACAGTCGTGTATTTGATGGGAGCGATGTAACATGGCACATCATGGTGAAGTCGTTGCAAAGACGGCTACAGAATTTAAATATGCACGTGAACAGCGCGCTGCCGGTATGCGCATGCAAGTTGTGACATTTGCGTTGATGATTTTTTTAACGCTCATTGCTTTTTTAGCGGTTGGCGCAGGTTTTTCTTTCTACTTTGTCGCACCGGTTATTTTATTATTAGCAGGCGTGCAAGTCGTGTTGCAACTGTATTATTTCATGCATATGAATGAACGTGAGATGGGATTGATTTCATTCTTCATGTGGAGTGGTATTTTAGTCGCGTTTATTACGATTTTATGCTTTGTCACAATTATTTGGTGGCATAACGCATGGTAAGTTAAACTGTCACAAGTAGGTGTCCACGCTCTTTGTCGAGGACACCTTTTGTGTCTCTCTGAACAACTATTTCATGAAATAGCAAAACATTTGCAACGACATCTGTCTGTTTTCATGAAAATTGTCATACGTTGTTCATTGAAGTACTACATAGGGATACTTATAATGAAGCTAGTGAGAGAAGGGAAGCGTTTTCTATGAAGCTAAGTGTATTTGGCTTTCAGGCGTTATGGAGTCCGTATTTTCTTTGTGTCATCATTCTTGTGTCATTGTTGTTTTTTGCAAGTGCGACAACATGGCGGCATCGCTTTTCAGTAAGTGAGCCTCTAACAAAGGCACAAGCAGTTTATTTTAGTTTAGCGATGATGTTATTGTATATTGTAAAAGGAACACCAATTGATGTACTTGCCCATATTAGCTTTACGATGCATATGGTGCAAATGGCGTTACTCCTTTTATTAGTGCCGATTGTGCTCATAAAAGGAATTCCGTGGTGGATGTGGCAAGCCTTTATTTCGTTGCGGATTATTCGACCATTATGGCGCGTGGTGACACAGCCGATTGTGTCCTTATTTACATTTACATTATTGTTTAGCTTCTATCACATTCCTGTTATTTTAGATGTTGTGAAATTAAGTGAGCCGCTTCATGCAGCGTATACGAGTCTATTATTTAGTAGTGCTGTATGGATGTATTGGTCATTGTTAAATCCAATACCAGGTAGTAAAGAGATAAAGGGCTTACACAAAATAGGCATTGTCATGGCGAATGCGGTACTTATTACACCCGCGTGTGCACTTATTATTTTTGCAGATATGCCGATGTATGAGACGTATGTAGCCGGAGATGCTTGGTTGCAATCGATGGCGCTTTGTGTGCCAGCATCGACATTAGCGATGTTGCCATCACTTGGTGTCACAGGGCCAGAATTATTTATGTCCATGTCGACACTTGAAGACCAACAGCTTGGTGGAATTGTGATGAAGATTATTCAAGAAATTATTTTCGGTGCGTTATTGTATTCAATTTTCCGCAAGTGGTATAAAAACGAGCAGAAAAATGCGGATGCAATTACGGCTGCAGCGTTGGAAGAACGCAAGGCAATGAGTCAATATTATTAAAGTTATAGGAGCGTATTATGGAGCATTTGTTTGGAGAATATTTATTACCAACAATTAGTACAACATTTATTGTCATTAGTGCAATTTTTGTAGCAATTGGTTGGGTATTAGTGGCAAGAGGGAAGATTGAAGCGCATAAAAAAGCGATGTTAGCAGCTGCTGTATCAGCGATTATTTTCTTTGTTATTTACGCATCACGCACTGTATTTTTAGGGAACACATCATTCGGTGGCCCAGCGGACTTAAAAATTTATTACACGGTATTTTTAGTGTTCCACATTATTTTAGCAACATCTGGCGCGGTATTTGGTTTAGTGACATTATGGTTAGGTTTAAAGAACAATATTAAAAAGCACCGTAAAATTGGACCAATTACAAGTGTGATTTGGTTCTTCGTAGCTATTACAGGAACGGCTGTATATTACTTGTTATATGTGAAATATCCAGGTGGTCCAACAACATCATTAATTAAAGCGATTTTAAACTTCTAAGTTGAATACATGACAAAACCCTTCGGTCGTATAGGCGACCGAAGGGTTTTTACGAATAACGCAAGCTTATTACGTAGCAGGTGTAGCAACGATGCCAAACGCAGCAAATTGCTGTTCGACATCGTGTAAAATTCGTTCACAAGCTTGCACTAAATGGTCTGGGAATATTTCGTCTGTATATTCGACACCGTGCGGATAATAATATTTGCCAAGTGCAGGTTTTAAAATTTTTAGTGTTGCATTATGTGCACCAACATCACCGTCAACGGCGTATGTAAACACACGTAGGTAGAAACGGCCTTCAGCAACGTCGAAACAACGGTCAAATGTTTTGCGGTCATAATCCCATGCCCCCGTACTTTCAAGGCCAACGTTCGCCATTACTTTTTCCATTAATTCTTGGTCTGCGGTAATTCCTTCAAGATTTTGGTTTTCAAAGTACATCACGATCTTCCTCCTTTGCAATTGTCTTACTAATTATAATAATAGAGGAAAGAACTTGTGCTTGCAACGCTTACATTGTCGATTGTGAAGGATTCTTGTTATAATGAAGCGAATATACATCGGTTATACGCATAATACGGTACAGTAAAAAGAGAGAATACACGCTGGGGGAACAACTTTGAGAACGATTTATAAATTGATAATTGCCATTTTCGTAGTAGGGTTTATTACGTACTATACAACGAGTTCTGTGAAAGAAAATAAAGCGTTAGAAGGGCCTCAAGTAACGGAGCCACTCCCTCAACAACAACTAGAAGAACAGGTGAATGCTTTAGAGCGACCATCTGAAGGTGTGTCGACATTTGTTGGACAATCTTCAGATGCTTTTTTAGCGAAATACGGAGAGCCACAGCGCAAAGATTTATCGAAATATGATGATGAGTGGTGGATTTATAATACGTCGTATGATGCGTTTATGATGGTCGGTATTACAGCTCAAACCGTTACACAAGTATATGTTGGTGGAGAGCATATTAATATGCATCCATTTTATGTGCAACAACCGATTGACGAGTTATATCGCTCGATGATTATACAGTCAGAAGTAAATGTGCCGATTGGTGATAATTTATATAGCTTTACATTATCAGAAGAGGATTTACACACACGTTTATTAATTGCGTATGAAGGTATGTACGCACAAGTTTATTTACATGAAGACACATCGACAGTACAAGCGGTGCGTTTTATTGATGCGAAGACGCTTGTAGCGCAACAGCCATACGAGATGATGTTTATGGGAGAGCTGGTGACGATACAGCCACCGACGTCGTTCCAACAGCAGGAAATTCATGCAGGGCAGACGGAACAACTTATTGATTTAGTCAATGTAGCGCGCACATCTCAAGATTTATTGCCACTCATCATGGACGATGCATTGCAAATAGTCGCACAACAACATAGTGAAGAAATGGCACAGGAAGGGTATTTGTCGAATGAGTCACCGACAAAGGGCGATATTAAAGAGCAGTTAAAAACAGCAGACATCGCTTACGAAACAGCAGGTTCGAATGTGGCGATTTCATATGTGGATGCAATTGAAGCGATGCACGGATGGATTAACTCTGCCAGTCACTACGAGCTGATGATGGATGACGCCTTTACACATGTAGGGGCGGGTGTATTTTTAGATAATTACACACAAATATTTATTGAGCAGCAATCTATAGAATAGTGAAAGCCCTTTGAACATGCAAACTGTTCAAGGGGCTTTTTATCATTTACGGTAAAGGGATACGCGGAGTGATAATATGAAATGTACCGGTTGCAAAGGCGATATCGCGTCCATCACTATCTACGACACGACACTCGGTAACAATCGATGTGCGCCCAGCTTTTATAATTGTCCCGGTTGCAATGAGTTCAGCAGCTTGTGTCGTTGCTAAATAGTGAATTTGCATCGTTGATGTCACAACAAGTTTTTGTTGTTGCTGTGCTTGTGCAGTGGCGATTCGGCCCATTGCTCCGTCAATAATCGTCGCGATAATACCGCCATGGGGACTTTGAATACTGTTTTGAATCGCTGGTGTATTTTGCACACGTACAATGCCTGTATGATCAGTTGTTTCACCCGTTGAACCAATGAGTGCGTTGAGTGGAAGGCGGTATTCTTCATTATGTATATGTGCATCGAAGCGTTCGAGAACATCTGTTAACAGTTGTCGCTGCGCATCATTGCAGTCTAGAAGGGTTGCTGCTAATTTTTCGATTAATGGGTCCATGATAGTCAACTCCTTTTTCAGTATATGTTAGTACAAACATAGCATAAAATTTGTTATGATGGTGAAAGAATGGGGGAATAACAATGATGATGACGTCGGAATGGGCACTCATTCTAGATGAAGCTGATGAACTGAGTCGCATGATTTTGCAATCGGAACAAGTGATGCATTATCGTGAGGCGTATGTAGCCGTTTATGGCAACAAGGACATTGTTCAGCAAATTAACGCTTTTCAACGTATGAAAGACCATTATGAGGATGTGCAGCGCTTTGGTAAGTATCATCCTGATTACAATACAATTATGAAATCAATTCGTGCGCAAAAGCGTAGTTTAGATATGATTGAAGAGATTTCAGCATTACGTCTTGCAGAAAATGAAGTGCAAGACTTATTAGATGAGGTTAGTTTACTAATTGGTAAATCGGCTTCAGAAGCGGTAAAAGTCCCGGTTAGCAATCCATTTTTCCAAACGGACTCAGGCTGTGGTGGTAGTTGTGGTACAGGTGGCGGCTGTGGCTGCTCTGCATAAATGTATATGTAAAAAGCACTCGTGAATATTGTTCACGAGTGCTTTTTATTGTCATTATTTCGATGTGCTTTCTAATGCGCGCATAATAAACGTTGCAAATTGTGCGCGTGTTACAGCATCATATGGTGCATATGTTGAAGCTGTTTTCCCCGTTGTAATACGGTGGTGATAAAGCGTTTGGATATTGTGATATTGTGCATAACCTGTTGGTGTACCAATATCTGTGAATTTCACAGTAGACGTTCCTTGTAAATCAAAGCCTTTTACAAGTGCTTGTGCCATTTCACCGCGGCGCATTGGTCCTTGTGCATTCATTTTGTTGCCTTTTTCGATATTAATTAAGCCGTACTGATAGGCAGTCGCTAATACGTCATAGCCGTAAGCACCCTTTTTAATATCCGTAACCGTTGCTGGTAATGTTGCGCTTTTCGATGGTGTCACATCCATAGCACGTAGCATCATCATCATCGCATTTAAACGTGATACGGTGTTTGAAGGCTTAAATGTGCCGTTTTCATAGCCTGTAATAATGCCGATTTCAGCCGCATTATTAATATTGTCTAAGTGTGAGCCTTTGCCAACATCTTTAAAGCCTTTAAATGTTGAAAGCGTACTGTAATTGCCTTTTTTCTGTACGTTAATGATATGCCCACGTGTAACGAAGCCTTCATCTAAACGGTCATGACGTGCTTCTTTAAACGTAATTTTTAATTTGTAATTACCGTCTGCGATGTTACCTGGCATCATAATTTCAAACATTTCATCGTAAGAGTTATACTCTAAATTATGTGGTGCTAAGCCTGTTAAAATCTTTTTGTATTCGCCAATAACTTTGTTGTTAGCATTTACGGCTTGCACAGTCATTAAACCACGAGCTGGCACATGTCCTTCGTTTTTAATGCGTACTGTCCCGCGGAATACGAAGCGTTTTTTCGGGTTCACATATGCTTGTACTTTCGATGGTGTAATCGATACGTCATAATGACGCTGTGCAAAATCTGTGCGTGGTGCTAGTAACCAATCCATTGATGATTGTAAAACAGCTGTCGCATCTTCTGCACCACTTGTGTTGTCGTGTGCGCGATTCACCGTTGTTGATTTGTCGTGCCAATCGTAATTGCCTTTATCAACCGTAATGAAATCATAAATTTTAAACGCTGAATACACTAAACGACCTTCGCCGTATTGTACAGCTGTTAAAGCAGGTGTTTCGCCTTTTGTAATGTATTTACTTTTATAGGCTTGACGTTCAGGTGTATATGATTTTAACGAGAAATCTGAGAAGGTTAAAATGCTTTGTGCGTTCTTTGTCGGCCATAAGGCAATACTTTCAATCCATTCATTGCCACTTTCTTTTAACGTGATATTGTTGCGACCTGTTAATTTATACGCATTTTGTAAAATTGGGTGTGTGCTACCTTTTGTATTTGTAATGGTCATATCTGTTAAGACGATATCATCGCGGAATGTTGATTGTAGTGTTTCCGTTAAGTTATCCCATTCCCAAATATACGTTAGTACATCATAAATAAGTGGTGATAAATCCATTTTCTCTGGGTTTGGTTCGAATTTATCCGCTTCATTACGTGCTGTTGCGAAAATAAATTGCGCGTTACCACCGCCATAAACGTAGCGACGTACATTTTCACGTTGTGTATGGTTTAACATAACCGCATATGGTAAAACGATCGCGTCATATGTATTCAGTGTCGCTAAGTTTTTTAAATCGCTATCGGAAATGCGTTGTACGTCATAGCCTTTTTCTTTGTAAAACGAATACATACGAATCGCTTTATCCATTGCTGAGCCGTACGGGCCTTTTGGATCGACTGATACAGAGTAGCTAAATAATGGTGGCTGATATGTGCCAGCAACATTGCTTGAAAACATGAAATCTTCACTTTGCTGCGAAAATAAAACACCAACTTTTTGGGTTGCAGCGTCTGCTTTTTGTGGCGAGAAGAACACAAAAAGTAGCGAGCAAGCGATAAAAAGTAAGCTTGTAAATTTGTTCATAGTTGGAACCTCCTTTAAAGTTAGACAGATTTTGTCTATAAAAGAGTATAACAAAAAGAATGGAGAACTTTGATAAATGAGACAAATTGGCAAAAAAACGTGATGAACAGATGTTTTGTTGTGGGATTTGTAGGAAATAAAGAATGGCGGCGTAAAAGAAAGCTAGTAGGAAAGGGTTATTTTCCTACTAGCTTTTTGAATGATTATGCTTCATCAAATAAAAATTTTGCTAAATCTGGTCGCCCTGTAATAATACCAGTTGCACCTAAGCGTGTTAAGCGCTTCATCGTCACTAAGTCGTTAACATCCCAATAATGTACAGGGATATTTAAATTCGTTAAAAATTGAATGAACTTTGGTGAATCAAGTGCGAATCGATTATGTTTTGGTGGGATTTGGAATACATCCGCTTTTGGATGATATAAATGTCCAAACTGTCCAGTAAACGTTGTAAAGGCGTTTCGAACTTCGGCTTCGCCTGCGCCTAATGCGACGCGATTTTGTGCGTATAAGTTAAAGCGGTCGATTTGCTCGCTATAGAAGCTTGTCACAACGACGCGTTCTGTTGCTTCAAGTTCTTCGAGCAGACGCCATAATTTTGAAGGCATTAAGCTACCTTCATAAGTATCTGGGCTATCTTTAATATCAATATTAACAAGCTTATCTGGGAATGTTGTTAACAGCTCGCGTAATGTCACAGGAGCTACTTGTTCATCACGATATGTGTATTCACCGTCTAAGTTTTGGAAATGGTGGCCATGGTTTAGCGCCTGTAAATCTTCTAATGTAAGTGCAGCAACTGCGCCGGAGCCGTTTGTTGTACGGTCTACTGTTTCATCGTGGAACACTAAAATTTCTTCGTCTTTCGTTAAGCGAATATCAATTTCAAAACCGTCTACCCCAAGTTCAGCGGAGCGGTTAAACGCAAGCATCGTATGCTCAGGTTCTAGCTGGCAGCCACCTCGATGCGCTAAAATGATTGGTCGAGTGGATTGTAAAGCGGGTTTTCCAGGGCGCGCTTCCGGCTTTGATAAAGCTTTTGTACCTGCCCAAGCAGCTGCACTTGCCGCTGCGATTGCGATTGCTACTTTCGTTTTTTTCCCCATGTTCATCCTCCTTAACAATAATCTTCATCTATTATATACGAAAATCACGCTTTATGTCAGCTAATCGCTGTTGCCACGACTGAAAAGCGTATGGTAAGCTCAAAAGTAAGAAAAGAGGGAATGAATATGAATGAACGACAAGGCATTATTATATATGTAAATCAATTAAAACATGCGAAAACATTACGCAAATACGGCAATGTTCATTATATTTCACGTAAGCTGAAGTATGTGGTGATGTATTGTAACCAACAGGATGTGGAAGCGACAATGGCGAAGCTCCAACGCCTTCCTTTTGTGAAAGACGTTGTGCCATCATATCGCCCATTTGTAAAAACGGAGTTTGAAAACGCGAAACCGGATAAAGCGAAAGAATATGACTATAAAACCGGTTTATAGTGGTTTTTTTCTAGTGCATAGGTGGTATATAGTGATTTAGTCTTAAAATACCAATTAAGTATTGATAGTATAAGTTATTTTCCGAGAATATAGATGAATGCTTTATTTCAAAACGGTTAGGAACAACATTGAGTTGTGCCAGGGCTTCCTCGAAAATTGCTAAGCGTTGCGATGGTTTTTCAGCATTATAAGGAATGCCTTCTCGACATAGGTAAATCGGCATGAATTTACTATCGCCAACTGGCTTCAAGCTAATTGCAAGGGAAGCAACTTGTTTGTCATTATGATTGGCATACATGATGAAGGCTTGCTCTAAGCGGTCTGCATTTGTACGAGCAAGTTCACAAATCTCGAAAATATCACCGTAACCTTCACCTAGTTCTATAAAGCGTTGAATCATTTTGTAATACACTTCCTTTCGTTACCTATCTTATCATGCTGCAGGAGGTAAGCACATGAAAAAAATTGCTGTTTTTGTATTTGGACTATCGCTGCTTGTTATTGCAGGTTTAGCGTTTTTCCAGTACCAAGGTTTTTCCGAAAATGTCGATGCAGGTACTGCACCATTTTCGTATACGCAAGAGATTGAAGTTATTTATTCTGAGCAAGCATTACAAATTCGTCATACATTTAATGATTTACCAAATCAACCCATTCCGATTGCATGGTCAATGCAAGCGAATGAAATGGCATGTTATGTAGAAGCAACGACGAGTTGTGACCGTTTAGCAAATGATGCCTACAGCTTTTTAGCAGGTGAGACATCGGCACAAACGGTTGTTTATAATGTACCGTTAGCAAATGGTTTACCGAATCAATTATTACTGGAGCAAATTTTTGCGCAGCTGCCAAATGGTACAGCAACAAACTCAGTTGTACATGTATCGACAGCGAATGCCAAAAAAGGCCAATGGGTAACGGGTTTACCATTGACAAGCAGTTCTACATTAGAAGGCATTACGTATACGATGTTCTCAGGTGCAGGCAATGTATATGATTTATATTGGCAGGCTGGAGACTTTGCATTAAAAGCATCGAATGAAGAATTGTCGGTGTATTCTGCCTATAATGTAACCGATAAATTTATGCAAGAAGTAGAACGTATGGCATTTTCGTTTAATGACCATGTCGCATTAATTCAAGCAAATCAAACGACAACTCATGAAAATTCTCGCTTTATCTTTTTACCGATGCTGAATTTAGCAAGTGTAAAAGAGCAAATTGTTGCCACGCAAGTAGCAGAAATGTTTACGTTTGTGGACACGCCTGCTTGGTTACAACAATTGCTGATTGCTGAAATTGGTGAAACAGCGATTACAGAAGCGCGTGCACAACAAGTGATTGAAGCGTTGCAAGCATATTTATCGAAGTCACAGCAACAAAGCTTTAGCGACCGATTACAAGCGTTAAAAGGCAAAGAGGTATCACCGTTAATTTTGGATGATATTTTATCAGATGTTCTCGGTGCCAAAACAACATTCTTTACGCGTAACGCAACGAGTGAAACGTTCTTCCCAATTGTTGAAGAGGATACACGCGGTGTGTATGTGAATGAAGTGCGCATTGATGAATTAGCTGCCATTTTATATAACGACCGCGTGTATTATGCTGCGCAGCCATTATTGACAGAGCTTGGCTATGAGGCGAGTGCTGGTACAAATGGTTATTATGTCAATAATCACGAAGTATCGTATCGTTTCCCGATTACGCAACTTTTTTATGTGTACAATGAACGTCGTTATGATACGAAGTCACGACCGGTCGACAAAATCGGCGGTCAGTATTATATTGAAGAAGCGTGGTTAGTACGTTTATTTGATGTAGACTTACGTAAAAAAGACCGCGTTATTGAAATTACGACGATTCCGGTTGAAACGAGAGTCGCGGAATAAGAAAGTTTGGTGTCATATATGAGAGTAGTAGCAGGTGACCGTAAAGGCATGCCATTAAAAGCAATGCCCGGCAACAATACGCGTCCAACGACAGATAAAGTAAAAGAATCGATTTTTAATATGATTGGTCCATTTTTTGATGGTGGTATAGCATTGGACTTATTCGCAGGAAGTGGCGGATTAGGATTAGAATGTTTAAGCCGTGGTATGGAACGTGTCGTATTTGTTGAGAAAGATCGCAAAGCGTATAGCATTGTAAAAGAGAATGTTGCAAAATGCCGTTATGAAGAGGAAGCGGAAGTGTTTTGTAATGACGCTGCGCGTGCGGTAAAGGCATTAATAAAGCGTGACATTGTTTTTGACGTTGTATTATTCGACCCCCCGTATCATAAAGCTGAATATTATGACTTAGTGCGTGTTTTAATTGATCATGGTAAAGTAGATCCAAAAGGGGTCATTATGTGTGAACATGCAACAGATGTGACATTACCAGATGCATACGGAGCGTTTGTATGTACGCGTCGTGAGACATATGGCGGTGTCGTTGTGTCGATTTACCGAGTGGCGGAGGAAGAAGGGGAATAAGTGTGAAAGAAAAAATCGCAGTTGTACCAGGAAGCTTTGATCCGGTAACGAATGGTCATGTAGACATTATTCGTCGCGCGGCAGATATTTTTGATGTCGTGTATGTCGCAGTGTTAAATAATTCATCTAAAAATCCGTTGTTTGATGTCGAAGAGCGTAAAGCGTTAATGGCAGAAGTGACGAAGGAAATGCCGAATATTCGCATTGAAAGCTCATCGGGTTTATTAATTGACTATGCACGTGAAAAAAATGCGAATGCTATTGTGCGTGGCTTACGTGCCGTTTCTGACTTTGAATATGAAATGCAAATTACATCGATGAACCGTTTTTTAGATGAGTCGATTGAAACGTTTTTCATTATGACGAAAAACCAATACTCATTTTTAAGCTCGAGCATCGTGAAAGAAGTTGCTAAATATGGTGGTAATGTGGAAGAACTTGTTCCACCAGTCGTTGCAAAAGCATTAAAAGAAAAATATATGTAAATGATCAAGATGTCCGGTGAAAACCGGGCATCTTTTTTGTCGTAAACTTTTGAGTGTCACAAAGCGTCAAATAATTGAGAAAGGTGTATCATAAAAGGATACGCGAGTACATAGGGAGGCTGTATATGAAAGAAAAACTGAAAATAGGATTCAGCGCGCTTGTCGGCGTGGCATTGGCAGGTCTTTTAGCGTTGTACCCGCTAGATTATTATATTATGAAGCCAGGCGGAGCTTACGAAATCGGTCAATTTGTAGCCGTAGCAGACGGTGATATAGATGATGAAGGCACGATGAACTTAATGACGATTGCGATGATGCAAGCATCTCCGCTCACATATGCACTGTCGTACGTATTACCAAATCGTGAGCTGTTAAAAACAGAGGAAGTACGTTATGAAGATGAAGACGATGAGGCGTACAATATTCGACAAATGAAATTAATGACAGACTCACAATTTAATGCAAAATATGTAGCGTTCGGGCTAGCTGGAAAAGACGTCGATGTCACATCAAATGGTATTTTTGTATTAAATGTATTACGTGAAAGCGCAGCGGATGGGATTTTACAGCCAGGTGATGAGATTATACAAATTGCAGGGCGAACGATTGAAACAACCGAGGATGTACAAGCGGTGCTACGTAATCGCGAGCAAGGGGAGCAAATTGTATTATCTATTTCCCGCGGCAGTAAAGTGCTAGAAGAAACGGTAACATTGAAACACCTTCCTGGCGAAGAACGTGTTGGCGTTGGGATTACGTACGCTGGCAATCAGACGATTGATACAACGCCAGAAGTAACGATGAAAGCAGACGATATTGGTGGTCCATCTGCGGGCTTAATGTTTACGCTTGAAATTTATAATCAGCTTGTCGAAGAAGACATTACAAAAGGTTATCATGTGGCTGGAACAGGTGAGATGCTGATGGACGGTACTGTTGGACGTATTGGCGGAGTAGATTATAAAGTGATCGCCGCTGACCGTGATAACATGGATATTTTCTTTGTACCGGATGATGTGATTACTGATGAGATGCGTGAATTTGATGCAACCGTTCAGTCGAATTACGAAGAAGCGTTAAGAACGGCAAAACATATTGACACGGATATGAAAATCATTCCTGTAAAGACCGTACAAGACGCGTTACATTATTTAGATAGTTTACCGCCAAAAGAGTGAAAAAACGTGTTACAGCACAAGTACAAGCTGTGACACGTTCTTTATTATAAAACACGAATTGGTGGCGTCGCATAATCCGTTTGGAACCGCGGTGTAGTGCGTCCTAAATTTGTGCCGATTTCGTATAAATTCGCCGCATGCAAATCAAATGATAGCATCGGGTCATTGCTCGCAGCAACGCGACTAATGAGTGTTAAGGGAATATGCTTTTTTTGTAGCCCTAAATAACGTTGCCCGGCTGCGGTCATGCCTAACAAGCGAATATAGCTAGGCTTGTCGAATTGCGCTTGGATGTCTTTTGTATAGCCCGTATAAATATGGGTTAACATACGCTGTAGTCGTGTCCATGTGTAGCGTTTTGATTTTACTTTTGTCATAAAGCCAGCAAATGTTTGCTCACTTGCCGCGGCTTTTAAAAAGGCGTATTCGATTCCTTCTGAGACGTCAACATATTGGGTAAGTTGTTGCGGCGTTTTGTGTAAAATGCTGTATTGTAACAGCGGATAAAACAGCTCCCACTGAACGAATGGATTTTGTTGTTGCCATTCATTGAGGAGTGCGTATGTTGTTTCGGGTACAAATGATTGAATCGGCATTAATTCCTTCGTGTCAAATAGCGCTTTTCGAATCGCTGTTGCACTCGCAATCGATGCATGTGAAAAGCTCTCATCGTGATAGTTAGCAGCTGTACGTGGAATGGTCATCGGCTGTATCGTCGGCGTTAACTGCTGTGCAGCTTCTACGTAATGATAGCCTAAAATATTGTTCGGCTGGGCAAGGTCAATAGTGTCGCCTGTACGATAGGCGAGCACGGCTTGATACGCTTGCTGCAATGCTTGAGGATAACTCATGCCATCTGTCATACTTTTTTTAATAACAGCTTCATATTCATCGCGATGTGTCGAGATTAAATCGTACGTATGTAAAAATGGGGCGATGTCGCCATTTTCACTGCCAAACACAAACGATTCACAGCCAATTGCCGCTAAAAGTGAAATCGAACCACTCGCAAAATCACGTGCTTGTGCGGTACTATATACATAAGGAAGTTCGATAACGATATCGACACCGGCGTTTAAGGCCATTTTCGCACGGGTCCATTTGTCGACAACAGCAGGTTCACCACGTTGTAAAAAAGAACCGCTCATAACGGCAATACAAATGTCTGTATTCGCTTGTTTTTTTGCTTGTGCAATATGGTAAGCATGCCCATTATGAAACGGATTATATTCAACGACGATACCTGTAGCGCGCATAAAATCACCTCATTGTCATATTTTATTTACGATTATACGGGCGATTTTATGTAGTGACAAGAAATTATCTTGACATCCTAAAATACACACTATATAATCAACAGTGTTGTCTCGAGGTGATGAAACGAATGAAATGGTCAATTCATCAATTATCTAAGTATCGCCAAAGTGGGATGCCGATTGATGCGTTTGTACAATTGGACGAGGTAAAGGATCGAAACCAAGATATTCGGGAGATTTCACCCGTTCATGTAAAAGGGCTATGTACTTTTGGTGCATCGCAAATGACTTGTCAACTAACGTTGACAGCAACATTAACGCTTCCATGTGCTCGCACTTGGGAAGATGTTGAATACCCGGTTGAGCTAGATACAGTTGAAGTTTTCAGCTGGATTGATGCTGAAAAGCGTGTAGACGAAGATGGCGACATTCACTGGGTGGATGGCGACGTAATCGATTTACAACCAGTGCTAGAAGAATTAATTCTTTTAGAAGTACCGATGCAAGTATTCCAAGAGAATACCGATGGACAAATGCAAGGTGGTAAAAGCTGGTCGTATTTAACAGAAGAAGATGTAGCTCGTCAACAGCAGGAAGACGAACCAAAATTGGATCCAAGACTGGCTGCTTTAGCTAAGTATTTTGATCAAACAGACGAATAGATCTGTAAGGAGGTGCCACAATGGCTGTACCATTTAGAAGAACATCTAAAACTGCAAAAAGAAAGCGTCGTACGCATTTCAAATTATCTGTACCTGGTATGGTAGCTTGCCCAAACTGTGGTGAAGCAAAATTAGCTCACCGCATTTGCAAAGCTTGCGGACAATACAAAGGTAAAGAAGTAGTAAGCAAATAATTCAGTATTTGCGTACTAAAAAGACGGTAAGAGAGACCATGGCTCTTTTACCGTCTTTTTTCTATGCCGAAAATTGCTCGAAACATGTATTTCAGAAAATTCCGTGAATCTGTTATGGTACAATAAAGCAGAAAGATGTATATACATAAGGGGGAGCAATAATGGCATATTTAATGACAAAAGAAGATGGTGTATTAACGTTTACGATTAATCGTGAAGATAAACATAACGCGATTAATAGTGAAGTAATGGAAGGTTTTAAAGAAGTGATTACATATGTGAAAAATCATGATGATGTGCGCTTTTTAGTCATTACTGGGGCAGGAGAAAAATCATTTTGCTCGGGTGGCGATTTAGCTGAGTTTCACTCGTTACATACCGAAGATGAAGCATTCGGTATGTTAAGTAAAATGGGCAATATTTTATATGAACTGGCGACATTACCTGTACCGACCATTGCCCTTATTAATGGAACAGCAGTTGGTGGTGGCTGTGAAATCGCAACAGCTTGTGATTTCCGTTTAATGAAGCGTGGTAAAAAGGCTGGCTTTATTCAAGGGACGCTTGCGATTACGAGTGGCTGGGGTGGCGGCACGTATTTATTTGAACGTGGGTTACGTCATGACCGTGCATTAAAAATGCTTGTTGATGCAAAGCCGTACGATGCCGATTTATTGTATGATATCGGCTGGGCAATGCGTGTTTATGATGGCACGAATGAAGAAGCGCTAGCGGAATTTATTGAGCATATGCGAAACATTCATCCATCTGTACATCAAGCATATAAGGAAATTGAATTACGTAAATGGCGTGAACGTAATATGTATGGTCGTGTCATGGAAGAAATTCGTCTATGCGCAAAATTATGGGAACATGATGCACATCATGAAGCGGTGAATAATTTCTTAACAAAAAAAGCGAAAAAATAACGAAGTAATTATGAAGCGTCCCGGATGATCGACTGCGGACGCTTTTTTATTGTGATGTATAATTGGTTGTTGTTCTGTGAAAAAGTCGGTAAAGTAAAAGAAGATGTACTGAAGGAGCAGAACAATTATGACATATACAATTATTGGTGGTGGCGCGGTCGGCTTAGTATTGGCGTCTTATTTAGCTACGCAAGGGTCTGTAACGATTGTCGTAAAACGGCAACAGCAAGCACAGTTATTACAGCAACACGGCATTACTTGTCACAGTGAATGGGGGCAATCGATTGCGCATGTACACGCAACAACAACGATTCCAAATGACCCAGCGCAACATATTTTTATTTGTACAAAAGCATATGCGTTACAGACGATTACGGAACAATTAGCACATATAGAAGCTGCAACAATTACAGCGTGTCAAAATGGTCTTGCGCATCTTGCATTGCTGGAGCATCCATCTAGTTGTGCGGCTGTTGTCGAGTTTGGCGCTTATAAAGAAAGTGATACGATTGTCCATCATACAGGTGTTGGACGTGTCGTTATCGGGGCGTTATCAGGTGGACAGGTGCCCTTTATAGCATCGACACAACAGCTACCGATTATATATGACGAGAGCATTCAAGATGTCATGTGGCGTAAAGCATTATTAAATTGTTGTATCAATCCATTAACAGCGATTATGCAAGTGAAAAATGGGGAACTTATAACTAACCCATCTTTATGGCAAATTGTGATGCGTATGCACGCAGAGTTGGAGGAAGCATTACCGAAGCAGATGAAGAATGTACCGCTAAAAGCTGTGTATGAGCTTTGTGAAAAAACAGCACAAAATCGTTCGTCGATGCATGTAGATATCGCGCATGGTCGCCAAACCGAAATTGAAGAAATTGTCGGTGCTGTTTTAGCATTCACTGCACATCCACTCCCAACATTACGCGTGCTATATGACCAAATAATTGCCAAACGATAAGGAGTGAGGCTATGGGGATTTTACAGTGGGTATTTGTATTAGCGATTTTTTGCCCGTTTCTCGTATTCGTTATAAGCGCTTGGTTTTTTAAACATCCAGATCAATCCATTACTTTTCGAACGGCGATGGATATAACGACACCATTTTTTATTGTCGCTGTCATTCTTGGCTTACATAGTGTTTTTGAGCTACCAGGTATGGTGATTACAACGGGATTATGCGTGCTACTTGCTATTTTTATGTTTTATGTTGAACGAAAAATACAAAAAAGAATTAAAATCATTCCATTTTTACAACGTATTTGGAGAGCTTATTTTTTAGTGTTTTGTGTGATATATTGTTGTATATGGATTTTTGGTATCGTGATTTATGGCTTCCGCCAAGTGTTTTAAGGCAGATTACTTTAATATCGAGATATTTCATAATAAGATGAAATACATACCATGTTTAGTGAGGTTACATATAGTAAGTAGAGGAGATTTGACACATGCATTTGGAGCAAGTTTGCATTCCATTTAATAATAAAATTTTGGAGCATTATGATGCGCAACATGAAACGATGGCAGCGTTTTTTCCGTATGGCGTAAGTGATGAGGAGTTTCAACGACGTTATACGTATTTAAAACAGCAACCACGCACAGCCGGTTTAGCGGAAGCGATTCGTGCATATATGACACCATTCGGTTTAACAGAGGCAATTGAACAAAATATTACGGCATTGGCAAATGGTGCTGTAGCGATTGTTGGCGGGCAGCAAGCGGGTGTATTCACAGGTCCTTTGTATTCGGTCTATAAAGCAATTACGGTACTTGTTGTTGCAAAACAGCAGCAACAGAACCTACAAGCGCCTGTTGTTCCAGTGTTTTGGATTGCAGGAGAAGACCATGATTTAGAGGAAATTAATCATACGTATACGATTGCGCAACAACAGGTGAAAAAGCGTGGTTATAGTGAGCGTGTAACACGAAAAACAATGGCGTCGACAACAAAGCTGTCGCAAGAAGCGATTGTGCAGCTTATTGAAACGGTGTTTTTCGATTACGGGGAAACGGCGTATACTGCACAGCTTGTGGAGCAGTTAAAAGAAGCAGCAGCAAAAAGTGAGACATTCACAGATTTCTTTACACATGTGATGAACGGTTTCTTTAGTGCGCACGGCTTATTAATGATTGATGCGGCATCTGCTAACATGCGACAATTAGAAAGTGCATATTTTGAGCGTTTAATTGATGCTGCACCGTCGATTGCACAAGCGGTAACTGCGACAGAAGCACAGTTTGACAAAGCAGGCTACGGTACACCGATTATGGCACAGCCGAACAATGCCAATATTTTTTACGTACGTGAAGGTGAGCGTTTTTTACTGACGTATAAAGACGGTGTTTTTTCAAATGCGCAAGCAAATGTTCATTTTACATCGGCACAATTAAAAAACATTGCAAAAAACACGCCTGAGCAGTTAAGCAATAATGTAGTGACGCGCCCAATGATGCAAGAGATGGTCTTTCCGGTGCTTGCATTTGTTGGTGGTCCGGGTGAATTAGCATATTGGGCAACGCTAGCGAACGGTTTTGAACAAGTAGGCTTACAAATGCCGATCTTCGTGCCGCGCTTTATGTTTACGATTGTCGATAAGACGATTGAAAAATGCGCAGAGCAGCTGGAGTTAGACATTCCAACGGTGATTGCACATGGCGTAACGCAGCAACGCGAAGCATTTATTGCGTCACTACAAACGCAACAAGTGACGTCACCAGTATTACAAATGGAACAACAGCTACGTGAACAATATGTTCAATTACAAAGCTTTTTACAACAGCAGCACATTCATTTAGATAATGTGCTTGCAAAAAATATGAAGCAACATACGCAGCAACTTGATTATTTAATGGCAAAAATTGAAGAGCAAGTATTGCGTCAACATGACACGACACTTCAACACTATGACGTATTAGCACATCAATTACGTCCGAATGGTTCTTACCAAGAACGCGTATTTGCGCCGCATTATATGCTGAATAAATATGGTGAAGATTTTGTCGACCGCTTACTACGCTTGACGTACAGTGTAAACAACACACATAAAATCATTTTTGTATAAACATATTTCACTTTTAAGCTACAGAGAGAGGGGCAACCTTTTTCTGTAGCTTTTTGTCTTTATAAGAGGGAATACGCATTCCATCAAGCTTCCAGAAATCAGTTAAGCATAATTGCGAAAAAGAAAGGGTCTATTTTCTTATTTTTTGTAATGTACATTACAATTACAGAAATGCTGTAGAGGAAAGTAAGGGGTTGTGGTACATTATATGTTATAAAGTGGGGAAGTAACAGCATTCTAGGCGATTACTGATTCGAAAACAGTGACCGAATGAAGGATAAAAAATAGGTCTAAGGTTTGTTGTTTAGTTCTTTTTTTATGACTACTTTCTGGAAGTGCAAATCATGTGAACACCTCACGCACAGTCGTTGCCTATTCTAGCATGTGAAAGGAATAGCGCTAACGCTGTAAGAAAATTTAAATGGCTTTGATTTTTAAGCCTCAAAGGAGCGTCACCAGTATGTTCGATCATACGACTGTCTTACTGGCAGAAACTGTAGATGGCTTGAACATCAACCCAGATGGTATCTATGTGGACTGCACATTAGGTGGAGCGGGTCACAGTGAATATTTAGTCAAACAATTATCAGAAAAAGGTCGTCTTATTTGTTTCGATCAAGATACAATTGCAATTGAAAATGCAAAAGTGCGTTTAGCACCTTACATAGATCGCGTTACATTTGTCCATTCAAATTTCCGCTATTTAAAGGATGAGCTAGCGGCACTAAATATTGATGAAGTAGATGGGATTTTATACGACCTAGGAGTTTCATCGCCACAATTAGATACCCCAGAGCGTGGATTCAGCTATCACCATGACGCACTGCTTGATATGCGTATGGACCAAACAGCGGAGTTAACAGCCTTTCATGTTGTGAATGAATGGGCATATGAAGATTTAGTGCGTATTTTCTTCCGTTACGGTGAAGAGAAGTTTTCAAAGCAAGTAGCTCGTAAAATCGAAGCGGCACGTGAGCAAGCGCCGATTCGTACAACTGGCGAATTAGTAGAGTTAATTAAAGATGGCATTCCAGCACCGGCACGTCGTAAAGGTGGACACCCTGCAAAGCGTGTATTCCAAGCGATTCGTATTGCTGTAAATGATGAACTAGGCGCAGCTGAAGATTCATTAATGGATGCCATTGACTGCATTAAAGTGGGGGGGCGCATTAGCGTTATTACGTTCCACTCACTAGAAGATCGTTTAACAAAAACGATTTTTAAAGAAGCATCGTCGTTACCAGATTTACCACCAGGCTTACCGATTATTCCAGATCATTTAAAGCCAACGTTGAAGCTTGTTACACGCAAGCCGATTTTACCTTCAGAAAGTGAACTTGAAAGCAATAACCGAGCGCGTTCAGCGAAGCTCCGTATTGTAGAAAAAATCAACGACAAAGGACGTGAGTAGATGGCATTACGTGCACAGCAACCACAGTTTGAACCACAACACCAACCACAGCGCGAGCAAAAGAAAAATCGCCAACCGAAGCCTGCCAGAAAATTTGGCTGGTTTCATGTGACCCCTGGTGAAAAAGGATTAATGGCATTATTTTGTATTGCATTAGCATTTTTAGGTATTTTAAATTTAAATGCACATTCGGCTGTACAAGAAACAAATATTGCGATTTCAAAAACTGAAGATCAAATTAATACGATTTCCGATGAAAATGAAGAACTATACGTACAAGTGTCAGAGCTTTCACGTTATGAACGTATTTGGGAGCGCGCACAACAATTAGGCTTAACGCAAAATGAAGAGAATGTTCGGGTAGTGTCAGGTCAATGAAACAACAATTTGTATCAAAGTGGGGAGCCTTTGCTTTATTAGTCTTTTTCGCAGGGCTCTCTTTACTATTTATCGGACGATTTTTTATCATTCAATCTTCAGGACAAACGCATGGTGAAGATTTAGTATTAAAGGCAGCTGCGCAATATGAGCGACAGTATATTTTAGATGCGAAGCGCGGAGAAATTTTAGACCGCAACGGGCGCGTCATTGCAGAAGATACGCAAAGTTTCCGTCTTGTTGCGACAGTCGATGAATCATTATCACAAGTAGGACGTAAACCGATTCACGTGGTGGACCCTGAGGAAACAGCAAAAGTGTTAGCGAAATATTTAAATGCGACCGAGGAACAAATTTTAGAACGTTTATTAAAGCCAGGTGCGAAGCAAGTAGAATTTGGTTCGTATGGGCGTGGCTTAACCTATGAAACGATGGCGCTTATTAAAGAAGAGGAATTACCAGGTATTTTCTTCTATAGCGATTCAAAACGTTATTATCCAAACGGTAGTTTCGCATCCTTTTTAATCGGTTATGCAAAGTCCGATGAAGTAAAAGATGAACGGACAGATACGTACAAAATGCAAACGACTGGTCAAATGGGTGTCGAAGCGTATTATGATGATATTCTTGAGGGTACAGATGGTTATGAGAACTATCAAGCAGACCGTAGAGGCTATTTATTACCAGGTTCAACGCATTTTATTACCGAGGCAAAAGATGGTTACAATATTAAATTAACGCTCGACAAAACGATTGAAAACTTTGTCGATGATGCGATGACACGTGTGTACGATAAATATGATCCACAAGAAATGGTCGTTGTTGTAGCCGATCCAAATACCGGTGAGATTTTGGCGATGTCACAACGTCCAACGTTCGACCCGAACACACGCGCAGAGCTACCTAAAATTTCATCATGGCTAAACCAAGCGACAGAAGATACGATCGAGCCTGGTTCAACAATGAAAATTTTCACGTTAGCAGCAGCAATTGAAACAAATAATTGGCTGCCGAATGCACAATATAAATCTGGGCAATATAAAATGCCAAACTCGATGCGTATTGTACGTGACCATAATCAAGTTGGTTGGGGAACGATTTCGTTTTTAGAAGGATTCCAGCGCTCGTCTAACGTGGCAATTGCGTATATGATGGAACGACTTGGGACAGCAACATTTTTAGAGTACGTTGAAAAGTTCGGTTTTGGTCAAAAGACAGGGTTTATTACGAAACAAGAAGCGAGCGGTGTTATTTTAAAAAATAACCCGCAAGATATTATTTCGACTGCGTTTGGTCAAGGTTCAACTGTAACGCCTTTACAGCTTGTACAAGCAATGACGGCGATTGCGAATGAAGGTGTGATGATGAAACCTTATATCGTCGATGAAATTGTTGACCCAAATACGGGGAAAGTTGTTGAAGCGAATGAGCCTACACAATTAGGCACACCAATTTCTGCAGAAACAGCGCAGCAAGTAAAGGATATTTTAGCATCAACGGTTACGGTTGCTCATGGTACAGCAAAGCAATTTGCAATTGACAATTATTCAGTAGCAGGTAAAACGGGTACAGCGCAAATCGTCAATGAAAATGGTACATATGATTGGGGCTCAGATGAGTTCTTGTACTCATTTTTAGGAATGGCGCCTGTGGAAGACCCACAGTTAATTGTTTATGTAGCGGTGCAAAAACCGAAGCTAGAAGGTGTAGCAGGTAGTACCCCAGTTGCAGAAGTGTTTACATCCGTTATGGAAAATAGTTTGAAATATTTAAATATCGACCCTGCAAATACAGTAACAGCAGAAACAACAAAGCTGGAACAGTATGTTGGGCAGACGGTAGCAGCGGTACAGCCACAGCTTGAAAGCTTAGGGCTTGATGTGTCTATTATTGGTGAAGGTGGAACGATTACAGCGCAGTACCCAGCAGCGGAAACAGCGATTGTGTTAGGCGACCGTGTGTTTTTACAAACGGATGGTCCGACTGTGTTGCCAGACTTTACAAATTGGTCATTGCGTCATATTTTAACGTTTGAACAACTGGCCAACTTAAATTTAGTGCCGGTTGGTGAAGGATATGCCGTTAGTCAAAATGTGGAGCCAGGTACGCTTATGACAAGTCGTACGCCAGTGGACATTTTATTGCAAACACCACAAGAGCAATATATGAACAGCGAAGCAAGTACTGAACAGGCAACCGACGAGGAAACACAACAGGTTGCTGAGCCGGAAACATCGGATGAACAGCAATAATACAAAAGCCGTTCACGTATAAACTGCCTAGCAGTTGTGAACGGCTTTTTTTATTCGTTGCGCGTTCTGAATGAGGAATAGAAATAAATTACAAAATTTCTCGAAACCTATCTTTTAAAATCGCGTAGAAAGTTCTATTATTAGGGATGGACAACATAAATTGAACAACAATAGAGGAGAGCATTATGACAGTCGCATCGACCATTATTATTTTAGTAGTAGCATTTTTATTATCAGTTGTTATTGCACCATTCGCGATTCCGATGCTGCGCCGTTTAAAATTCGGGCAAAGCATTCGTGAAGAAGGTCCGCAATCACATTTGAAAAAAGCAGGCACACCAACGATGGGTGGTATTATCTTTTTACTATCGATTTTACTGACAACGATTATTCTAGGCTTGGTGTATGAGTACTTTACGGTAGAAACAACGATTTTATTATTAGTATTTATCGGCTTTGGTGTTATCGGCTTTTTAGATGACGGCTTAAAAGTAATTTTTAAGCGTAATTTAGGCTTAACATCAATTCAAAAACTAATTGGCCAAATTATTATTGCCATCGTCGCATACTTTTTACTGCAAATGGGCGATACATTTGAAACAACATTATCGCTATTTGGTGCAACGGTTGATATTGGCATTTTATATGTTGCCTTTTTAATTTTCTGGTTAGTAGGTTTCTCAAACGCCGTCAACTTAACGGATGGCTTAGACGGTTTAGCATCAGGTACATCGGCGTTTGCGTTTGCGGCATTTGGGATTATTGCTGTGCTACAAGACCAAGCGGATGTTGCGATTTTCGCCTTTGCGGTAACAGGTGCGTTACTTGGCTTCTTAGTATTCAATATGAAGCCAGCAAAAGTGTTTATGGGTGACACAGGTTCATTAGCACTTGGTGGCGCATTAGCTATGTTATCTGTATTAACGAAAACAGAATTTTTATTATTGCTAATTGGTTTAGTGTTCGTTATTGAAACATTATCGGTTATTTTACAAGTAGGTAGCTTTAAATTACGTGGTAAACGTATTTTCAGAATGAGCCCAATTCATCACCACTTTGAAGAAGGTGGCTGGTCTGAGTGGAAGGTTGTTATTGTCTTCTGGTCAGTCGGCTTTGTGGTAGCGGTAATTGGTGTATTAGTGGAGGCGTTCGTATGAAGCAGTACAAAGATTTAGTCGCAAAAAAAGTATTGGTATTAGGGTTAGCGAAATCAGGCGTGGCAGCAGCAGAGTTATTACATTCATTAGGTGCATTTGTAACGGTGAATGACGCGAAGCCATTTGATGCAAGTCCAGATGCACAAGGATTATTACAAAAAGGCATTACGGTTATTTGTGGCCGTCACCCGGAAGATTTATTGGATGAAGGCTTTGAATTAGTCGTGAAAAACCCAGGGATTCCATATTTTAATCCTGTTGTGGCAGATGCGACACGCCGTGGGATTCCAGTATGGACAGAAGTGGAGCTTGCGTATTTAATAAGCGAAGCGCCAATGATTGGTATTACAGGTTCTAACGGCAAGACAACAACGACAACATTAGTATACGAAATGTTACGTGTTGGAGGTTTACAGCCGTTAATCGCAGGGAATATTGGTACGGTGGCTTGTGGTGTTGCTGAAAAGGCGACAGCTGATAATGTCATTGTAACGGAATTATCATCATTCCAATTAATGGGCACAAATAGCTTTAAGCCACATATTGCGGTATTAACGAATTTATATGATGCGCATTTAGATTACCACGGAACATTCGATGCGTATGCAGATGCGAAGTTTGGTGTAACACGTAATCAAGATGAGCATGATTACTTTATTTATAACGCAGACCAGCCGACTGTTGTCGCATATGCGGAGAAGTCAAAGGCACAAAAAATCCCATTCACAACAAAGGGGCGTACAGAGGTTGGTGCAAGTGCTGATGATGTCGCAATTTATTGGAATGGCGAAAAAGTAGTCGATCGTGCAGATATTGTATTACCAGGGCAACATAACGTAGAAAATATTTTATGTGCGATTGCAACGGCAACTTTATTAGGGTGTGAAGCGTCAGCTATGACACAAGTGTTAGCGACATTTGGCGGTGTTCGTCACCGTACGCAATTTGTGCGCGAATGGCAAGGTCGTCGTATTTATAACGATTCCAAGGCAACAAACTGTTTAGCGACAAAAAGTGCACTAGAAGCGTTTACGTCACCACTTGTATTATTAGCAGGGGGCTTAGACCGCGGTCATTCATTTGAAGAATTGCGTGAAGCGATGCAGCATGTACGTGTATCCATTTCATTCGGTGAAACAGGCATGCGCTTTGCAGAGTTTGCAAAGTCTTGTGGTGTAGAAGAAGTCATCGTTGCGGTAAATGTAGAAGATGCAGCGGCGTATGCACGTAAGCTTTCGCAACAAGGCGATATCATTTTACTATCACCTGCATGTGCAAGCTGGGATCAATACGAAAGCTTTGAAGTTCGTGGCGATTTATTTATTGAAGCTGTGACGAAATTTTAAAAACGAACAGGAGTGGTAGAGAAATCGTGGCGACTTCTCTACCACTTTTTTGTGAAATGAGGTGGCATATTGGCGAAAAAAATAATTGATATTGAAAACCGTATTCCACAATTAGCTCGTCGAAAAAAGCGCCGGCGTATGCTTCAATATAGCTTTATTGGCATTATTGTGTTGTTACTTGTTGTGATTGTGATTTATCAACAGTCGCCATATAGTAAAATCCAAACGATTCAGATTGATGGAGCAGATTATAAAGACGAAGCTTATTATAAAGAGCAATTACCGCTACAAATAGGTGACTCGATGTGGTTTAATGTCGGCGATATGGAGCAAACAATTGCCAATAATGATTGGATTAAACAGGCACATATTGAACGGGATTGGTTAACGACCGTGTCGATTACGATTGAAGAGTATGCACATGTCGGCTATGTTCAGCAAGAAAATGAATATTATGCTGTGTTGGAAAATGGCGATATTGTCGGCGAGTCATTAGCAGCATCGGTCATTGATGCACCATTATTAAGCGGCTTTCATGATGATGCGTATTTTAGTGAAATGTTGAAGCAACTAGCGCAGTTAAAGCCAGAAGTGTTGACGTTAATTTCTCAAGTGCTGTATACACCTTCAAAATCTGATAAAAGTGTTGTTACTTTATATATGACAGATGGCTATGAAGTGCGTGTATTAATTCATGAGTTCGCAACGAAAATTAATTATTATCCTGCGATTGTTGTGCAGCTTGCGGATATTGAAGCAAAAGGCATTATTGATTTAGAAGTCGGTTCATACTTCACGTCATTTGATGCGGAGTACGGCATTCGTATTCAAGAAGAAACGTATATTGAGGAGTCGGATGAACAGCCAGCAAGTGATGAAGTGCCTGAGACAGAACAGGAAGCACCAGCAAGTGATGATACAGAAGCGGTCAATACGTCAGTAGGAGCAGCATAATATGTTGACGACGCGACGCATTACATTGCTGTTAGTATCAATCGCCACGGGTTTTTTAGTGACGTACGCGTATAAAGTAACGCAGCAGCAAGAGGTACAATTACCAGCTAGCTTTGAACAGCGGGAGGCGTATCGACAAGAGCTAATTGAACAACAGGAGCGCAATAAGGCGTTAGCTGAGGAGTTACGAGCTGTACAGGAGGCTGTATTTGCCTACGAGCAACAACTTGCGACAGAAGCGCGCGAGTATGAGCAAAATGTTGACGAAGCGGAGCGTTTGCGACAATTAATCGGTTTATTACCTGCTGAAGGGCAAGGTGTACGTGTGACGCTAGAAGACGGTGATTACGACCCGAGATCTTATAATCCAAATGATTACATTGTACATGAGCGCCACATATTCGAAGTGGTCAATGAGTTGAAAATAGCAGGCGCGGATGCAGTAGCAATTAATGGCAAACGGCTAAAAGCGAATTCGTATATATTTTGCAACGGTCCGGTTGTTGTTGTAGATGGTGAAGAATTTCCCGCACCGTTTGTCATTGAAGCGATTGGTGAGCGTAATACGTTAGAAGAAGCGGTTCGTTTAACAGGTGGCGTGTTGGATCGCCTGGTGAATGACCGTGTTGTTGTGACAATCGAGCCAGTTGAACGTTTAATGCTCGGCGTTGCGCAAGTAGGGGAGTAGCAAATGAAAACATTTTTATTTACAGTGCTCTTTTGTCTATTCGGTTTTTTAGTGGCAGTACAATATAACACCGTACACACACCACAGGAAGTGAGAGACACGCGTGAAACATGGGAAATTCGTCAAGCATTGGCCGAAGAAAGAGAGCAACATTCAGCGTATTTAGAGCAAATCGAACAACAAACAGCGCTATTGACGCAATATAAACGAGCTACGACAGATGAAACAACACAAGTATTGACCGATACTGTTACGCAGCTTGAGCAAGTGGCAGGCCTCACGCCGTATAACGGTCCTGGCATAACAGTACACATTGCCCCAGCTGAAGAGGCAGTGGCGCTAGGCTTAGAAGCGAGTCACATACCAGTAACAACGCTACAACGTTTTGTGAATGATATGTATCGGTACGGTGCGCGCTCGATTGACATTGCAGGCGAGCGTTTAATCGCGACATCGGCAATACGTACGATTGGTGACGTGACAACAGTTAATAGCCGGGCGATACAAAAGCCACCTCTGACGATTCATATTGCAACGACAACGCTTGAAGCAGCGGAAACATTGCGTCAACGTTTAGTTGTGTCGACCGCTGTGGAGTCTTTATATATCGACAATTTAACGGTGCAAATAGACGCACCTTCACAGAATACGACATTAGCACCTTATGTAGGAGACCGGAATTAGGTAAGCTTTACACAAGCAATAGGGAGGATGAAGACAATGTGGTTACCACTTTTAGGACTCGCGTTAGGTATTGCACTTGGTATGCTCACAAATATTCAAATCCCCGTTGCTTATGAAAGTTATTTATCGATTGCGCTGTTAGCGACAATGGATACACTTGTTGGCGGTGTTCGGGCACATTTACAAAAAGTTTACGATGACGTTGTATTTGTAACCGGATTTTTCTTCAATATTGTGCTAGCAGCGGGGCTAGCGTTTTTAGGTGTACATCTCGGCGTGGATTTATATTTAGCCGCTATTTTCGCATTTGGTGTGCGATTATTTCAAAATATCGCGGTCATTCGTCGCTTATTGCTTGCCAATTGGTCAGAGAAGCGCACACAATCGAAAAAAAAGTAAGCAAATCGCAGTGAAAATTCGAGTTTTCTGCTGTTTTACTTAGACAACAGACACAATTTACAATAGAATGTAAATAGGAGTAATAAAAGGAGGTGCAGTCAGTTGGGTCAGCAAAAAATATATGCAGCATTAGATATTGGATCTTCTGCGGTAAAAGTATTAATTGGGGAAATTGGTAATGGCCAGCTGCATGTCATTGGTGAAGGTAAAGCACATTCAAATGGCGTAAAAAAGAGCGCAATTGTTGATATAGAAGCAACAGTGCAGTCGATTAAACGTGCTGTTGAAAATGCCGAGCGCATGACAGATTTAAAAATCGATGAAGTCATTCTAGGCATTCCTGCAAATCAGGTCGCTTTACAGGCAGCAAAAGGCGTTGTTGCTGTAAATAGTGAGAATAAAGAAATTAGTGATGATGATTTGCATCGTGTAATGGATTCTGCACAAGTAATGTCGATTCCACCCGATCGCGAACTTATAAACTTAATTCCACGTCAGTTTATTGTGGATAGCTTAACAGAGATTAAGGACCCACGTGGTATGATAGGTGTGCGTTTAGAAGTAGATGCCACATTGATTACAACGTCGCGCACATTAAGTCACAACTTAATTCGTTGCGTAGAGCGCGCAGGTTTAACGATTCGTGAAATTGTATTGCAACCTTTAGCGGGTGGGCGATTAGCATTAACAGATGATGAATTAAATCAAGGAACGGCATATATTGATATTGGTGGCGGCTCGACAACTGTTGCGGTATTTGAAGACGGTCTATTAAAACATACGGCAGTTGTACCGGTTGGTGGCGACCACGTCACGAAAGATTTATCAATCGTCTTAAAAACAACGACTGATGAAGCGGAACGTATTAAATATCAATATGGTCATGCATATTTTGAAGAAGCGTCAGATACCGAGTTATTTGATGTAACGATTGCTGGGGCGGATTCAAAAGACCAATACAGCCAGAAATACATAGCTGAAATTATTGGTTTCCGACTTGAAGAATTGTTCGAAATGGTATTGGATGAACTTGGACGTATGGGTATTCAAGATTTACCAGGAGGCATTGTGCTAACGGGTGGTATGGCGAAACTAGAAGGTATTGCGCAGCTTGCACATCAGATTGTGCAAACGCGTGTACGTGTATATGCGCCAGATTATATCGGGGTACGTGACCCGAGCTATACGACAGCAGTTGGGTTAATCCATTACTTTGCAGAAGAAGAAGCGTTTTACGGTGACTCGTCAGCAACAGAGCAAATCGATTATGGAAATAATCCGTATGACGGAGAAGAAGACACGTGGGATTCGAATTCTGAATACGAGGATGAAGTAGAAGCAACACGCGAGAAGAAACCAGATGTAAAGGCGAAAGTAAAGAATTTCTTTACACGTATGTTTGAATAAACTATATTACGATGAGTCACGGTAGGAGGAGAAAATAATGTTGGAATTTGATACAAATATTGACCAAATGGCGATCATAAAAGTTGTCGGTGTAGGTGGCGGCGGTAATAACGCTGTAAACCGTATGATTGAGCACGGTGTGAAAGGTGTCGAGTTCATCGTTGTGAACACAGACGCACAAGCATTAAACTTATCAAAAGCAGAAACACGTATTCAAATCGGCGGTAAATTAACACGCGGTTTAGGTGCAGGTGCGAACCCTGATGTCGGTAAAAAAGCGGCAGAAGAAAGCCGTGAGCAATTAGAAGAAGCTTTACGTGGCGCAGACATGGTATTCGTGACTGCAGGTATGGGTGGCGGTACAGGTACAGGTGCAGCACCGGTAATCGCACAAGTTGCACGTGACTTAGGTGCATTAACAGTAGGTGTTGTGACAAAGCCATTCACATTCGAAGGGAACAAACGTCAAAAGCAAGCAATCGGTGGCGTGAATTCAATGAAGGAAGCGGTTGACACATTAATCGTGATTCCAAACGATAAGTTATTACAAATCGTTGATAAAAACACACCAATGCTTGAAGCATTCCGCGAAGTAGATAATGTATTACGCCAAGGTGTATCTGGTATTTCGGATTTAATCGCGGTTCCTGGTTTAATCAACCTTGACTTTGCAGACGTGAAAACAATTATGTCTGAAAAAGGTTCAGCATTAATGGGTATCGGTATGGCTTCAGGTGAAAACCGCGCAGCAGAAGCAGCGAAAAAAGCCATTTCATCTCCATTATTAGAAACATCAATCGAAGGCGCTAAAGGTGTTATTATGAACATCACAGGCGGCTCAAACTTAAGTTTATTTGAAGCTGGTGAAGCAGCAGATATTATTAAAGCGGCAGCTGATTCAGATGTAAACATCATCTTCGGTTCTGTTATTAACGAAAATTTAAAAGATGAAATTATCGTAACGGTGATTGCGACAGGTTTCTCTGATGAGTCTGCAACGCGCCAAGCACCACGTCCAGGTATGGGCATGGGTCGTCAAGCGCAACAGCAACCACCAGTGCAACAACAGCAACCACAATACGACTATTATCAACAACCGCCTGTACAACAGCAACCAGTACAGCAAGAACCAATTCGTCAAGCACCGCCGCAACAGCAGCAGTATAACCAAGACGATTTAGATGTTCCAGCGTTTATTCGTAACCGTCGTAACAATCGTTAATTTCGTAAGAAGCCGGCACATTTTTGCCGGCTTTTTTTGTGATGACAAGCAGCTAAGCGTGAGCGTGAACGAGCAGGGCGAACGCTGTGCTTCGTCATGTAAGACCGATGTAATACAGCTACCCTCAATTCGTTGATAATTCGGACGTAGCTTGTTACAATAAAAGAAAAATGTAAAGTTGGGAAGTATTGTGACAACGATTAAACAAAATTTAGCAACGATTACACAACAAATAGAAGACGCGTGCCAAAAAGCGGGACGTTCAGCAACGGAAGTTACTTGTATCGCTGTAACAAAATCCGTATCAGTTGAACGTACGCAAGAAGCGATTGATACAGGCATTCTACATGTCGGTGAAAACCGTCCAGAGGGCTTACTGCACAAACAGGAGCATATTACAGCACCTGTCGTGTGGCATTATATTGGCTCGTTACAAACACGTAAAGTCAAACAAGTTATTCAAACAATTGATTATTTACATTCGTTAGACCGTATGAGTTTAGTAGAAGAAATTCAAAAACGTGCTGAGAAAACGGTAAAATGTTTTGTTCAAGTAAATGTATCGGGGGAAGAGTCAAAACATGGCTTAACACCAGCAGACGCAATTGCTTTTGTAAAGACGTTGGCAGCATATGACCGCATTGAAGTAGTCGGTTTAATGACAATGGCACCTGATGTGGAGGACGAGGCAGTCATTCGTCGCACATTTAGCGGGTTAAAAGAAGTGCAACAGCAAATTTGTGCGCTTGAATTACCGTACGCCCCTTGTCGCGAACTTTCAATGGGCATGTCAGGTGATTTTGCAATTGCTATTGAAGAAGGAGCAACGTTTATTCGCATTGGTACAGCACTTGTTGGCGAATGAAAGTGAGGGATGAGCATGAGCTTCATCAATAAACTGAAAAATATTCTTGACTATAACGATATTGAAGAAGATGATGACGATGTAGTTCAAGAACAACCAGAGCGTAAGGCTGCGCCAAAGATTCAAGCAGCGCGGTCAGTAGAACAGCAGGTTACACCGATTCAAGCTGTTCCACGACCTGTTAAAAAGGAGGCACCACGTATCGTGAATGAAGTATCACAACAAAATAATTTAGTGAATTTACAAGCAGCTGTACAGGCAAAAACATCAAAAGTAACGCTTGTAGAACCGCGTGTTTATGCCGAGGTAAAAGATATTGCAGATGAGCTAAAAAGCCGTCGCTCTGTCATTGTGAATTTGCATCGTGTTGAGCACGAGCAAAAGAAGCGTATTATCGATTTTTTAAGTGGCACAGTATATGCCATTGCTGGCGATATTCAGCGCGTAGGGGCAGATATTTATTTATGCACACCAGCAGATGTTGAAGTTTCAGGTGAAATTTCAGCAATGCTAGCCAATGAAGATTTTTAAAAATACATTTATGAGTGAGGGTCCATATGACAGTATCGTTAGCGTCTAGCATTTTATCGTTAATAAATATTTTATTTACGATTTATTCATTCGCGATTATTGCCTATATTTTAATGAGCTGGATTCCGTCTTTACAGGAATCCGCAGTCGGTCAATTTTTAGCTAAAATTGTCGAGCCGTATTTAGGCATTTTCCGCAAATTTATTCCACCGATTGGTATGATTGATATTTCACCAATCGTTGCGATTTTCTTGTTAAACTTTATTCAACGTGGTGTATTGATTGTAGCGCAATATATTTTAGTTGCATTAATATAAACGCATAAACTAGCTGTGCTGGAAGCTTTTCGCTTTTGCACAGCTTTTTATGTATACGGAGAGGGATGGAACAAATGGAGCATTTAATTCAGCATTTTCGACAAGACGAACAGCCATTTATCGAGCAAGTATTAGGATGGCAACGAGAAATTGAAGACCGGTACACACCGAAATTAACGGATTTTTTAGACCCACGCCAACAATTTATTGTTGAAGCGGTCATTCGACAAAATGATGATATTCAATTAGCGTTAGACGGTTGTTTTGTGGAAGCAGAACGCCAACGTATGATGCTGTATCCGTCGTATTACGAGCTACAGGCAGAGGATTTTCAAATTACGATTTTTTCCTTACAGTATCCAACGAAATTCGTGACGTTGAAGCATCCAGATGTATTAGGAGCACTTTTATCGATTGGTTTAGAGCGTTCGAAATTCGGCGATATTCGAATTGAAGATGGGCATGTGCAATTTGCGGTAGCTTCGGAGGTGGCAGATTATGTACGTTTACATTTAACCGGTATTGGTAAAGTGAAAGTGCATGTAGAAGAACTAACAACGGAGCCACTTATTCAAATGACGGAAGCGTGGATTGAGCAGTCACATACGGTTGCGTCGATGCGTCTAGATGTTGTTATGGCGACGATTTTTAATATTTCACGTCAAAAATCACAGGCACTTATTAATGGTGGCAAAGTGAAAGTGAACTGGACAGTGCGTGAGCAGGTTGCATTTGAATTACAAGAAGGCGATATTTTATCGGTGCGTGGCTATGGACGTGCGAAAGTCATTGCGACAGAAGGGCGTACCAAAAAGGATAAAATTCGACTAATTGTGGGACGACTTGAATTGAAGGCATAATACTTTTACAGCAATTATGTAAAAGTATTATGTAAAAACGTGTAAGTAAGGGTATAATGTACGTAGTATGAAGTTGTAAAGGAGAGACACATATGCCATTATCGCCTCTTGATATACATAACAAAGAATTTACGAAAGCGTTTCGTGGATATAGTGAAGATGAAGTCAATGATTTTCTTGATCAGGTCATTAAAGATTATGAAATTTTAATTAAAGAAAAATTAGAGTTAGAAGAGCGCTTAAAGAAAGCAGAAGCGACGATTCAAAACTATGAAAAGATGGAAGAGACATTGCAGTCAGCCATCTTGTTAGCGCAAGAAACAGCTGAAGAAACACGTAGCTCAGCGCATAACGAAGCGAAGCTTATTGTGAAAGAAGCCGAAAAAAATGCAGACCGTATTGTGAGCGATGCGCTACAAAAAGCACGAAAAGCAACAGCGGATATGGACGATTTAAAGAAACAATCGATTGTGTTCCGTCGTCGTTTGCAAATTTTAGTGGAAACACAATTAGAAATGTTAAAGCAAGGTGAATGGGAGCAACATTTAGACTTAAATGCGGACGTAGCAGAAGTGATGAATGTTGACATTCTAGAGGAAAAGCCGAACGAATAATAGAATATCGCTTGACGTATAATGGATGAATTCTTTATACTGAAAAGCGAAATACTTATATAAGCATCGACGGAGACAGTACTTATTGTGTGCAAGTGAAGCGAGTTAGGGATAGTGAAAGCCTAATCAATGCAGCAATAACGAATATCACTCCTGAGCTAAATTATTGAAATTGTAGTAAATAATTTCGTTTCACGCAGCGTTATTTGCGTCTAAGAGGTATAGCTTTTGCGCTATGCAAATTAGGGTGGTACCACGAGCAATCGCTTCTCGTCCCTTTTTATAGGGGATGAGGGGCTTTTTTTATTTTCGTGCAATAATGCCAACACAACTGAAGGAGGAAAACACAATGGTAGAGTATAAAAAAACATTACGTATGCCGGATACACCGTTCCCAATGCGCGGTAACTTACCGGCAAACGAACCGAAAACACAACAAAAATGGGCAGAATTAGATATTAACAAATTGGTGATGGAGCGCACAGCAAACCGTCCAACATTTATGTTACATGATGGCCCTCCGTACGCAAATGGTGATATCCATATCGGTCACGCATTAAATAAAGTGTTAAAAGATATGATTAACCGTCATAAATCAATGACAGGCTTCCACGTAAACTATGTACCAGGTTGGGACACACACGGTTTACCAATCGAGCAAGCATTAACAAATAAAGGTGTGAACCGTAAAGAAATGTCGGTTGCACAGTTCCGCGAGCTTTGTGAGCAATATGCGTATGAGCAAGTAGCAAACCAAAGCGGTCAATTCCAACGCTTAGGTGTACGCGGTGATTGGGACAACCCATATATCACATTAAAACCAGAATTCGAAGCACGACAAATCGAAGTGTTCGGTAAAATGGCTGAAAAAGGATATATCTATAAAGGATTAAAGCCAGTATATTGGTCACCATCTTCTGAATCAGCATTAGCAGAAGCAGAAATTGAGTATCAAGATGTGGAATCATTCTCAATTTACGTAGCATTTGACTTAAAAGAAGCGAACGGTGTCGTACCAGCAGATGCAAAATTCATTATCTGGACGACAACACCTTGGACGATTCCAGCAAACTTAGGGATTTCAGTAAACCCTGAAATTGACTATGCAGTAGTAGCAGTTGGCGATGCAAAATACATCGTTGCACAAGCATTACTTGAAACAGTAGCAACAGAATTAGGCTGGGAAGATGTTGAAACAATCCAAACGGTTAAAGGGGAAGCGCTAGATCGTTTAGTAGCAGAGCACCCTCTTTACAAGCGTGATTCTTTAGTAATGGTGGGCGACCACGTAACGACTGAAGCAGGTACAGGCTGTGTACATACAGCACCTGGTCACGGTGAAGACGACTATAACGTTGGTAAATTATACGGCTTAGACGTATTATCACCAGTGGATAACCGCGGTTGTTATACAGATGAAGCACCTGGCTTTGAAGGATTATTCTATGAAAAAGCAAACCCAATCGTTATCGATAAGTTAACAGAAGCGGGCGCATTATTAAAAGTATCTAAATTCTCACACTCATATCCACATGACTGGCGTACGAAAAAGCCGGTAATCTTCCGTGCAACGCCACAATGGTTTGCATCAGTGGATATGTTCCGCGATGAATTATTACAAGCTGTCACATCAACAACGTTCACACCAGCATGGGGTGAGACGCGTTTATACAACATGATTCGTGACCGTGGCGACTGGGTAATCTCTCGTCAACGTGCATGGGGTGTACCGATTCCGATTTTCTATGCTGAAAACGGTGAGCCAATCATCACACCAGAAACTATTGCACACGTATCAAGCTTATTCCGTGAGCACGGTTCAAACATTTGGTTCCAAAAAGAAGCAAAAGAATTATTACCAGCAGGCTTCACGCATGAAGGTAGCCCGAATGGCGAATTCACAAAAGAAAATGACATTATGGACGTATGGTTCGACTCTGGTTCTTCACACCAAGGCGTATTAGCAGAACGTGGCATGCAATACCCAGCAGACCTTTACTTAGAAGGTTCTGACCAACACCGCGGTTGGTTTAACTCATCATTAATCACATCGGTTGCGATTAATGGGTACGCACCATATAAAGGCTTATTAACACATGGTTTCGTATTAGACGGTGATGGACGCAAAATGTCAAAATCACTTGGTAATGTTATCATTCCACAAAAGGTAATGGACCAATACGGTGCAGACATTTTACGTTTATGGGTAGCATCAGTAGATTACACAGCGGATGTGCGTATCTCGATGGATATGTTAAAGCAAGTAGCGGAAGTGTACCGTAAAATCCGTAATACATTACGTTTCTTACATGGTAACGTATCTGACTTTACAGAAGCAGACCGTGTAGCGTATGCAGATATGCACGAAATGGACCAATACATGTACATGCGCTTACAAGAAACATTACAAACAGTGCGTGACGCGTATGACCGTTATGACTTCTCAACAGTATACACAACAGTGAATAACTTCGTAGCAATTGAATTATCATCATTCTACTTAGATATCGCCAAAGATGTTGTTTATATCGAAGGGCCAAACAACGCAAGCCGTTTAGCAATGCAAACTGTGATGTATGATACGTTAATGACGTTAGTAAAAGTATTAGCGCCAATCTTACCGCATACAGCAGATGAAATGTGGCAGTTCTTAGGACAAGAAGAAGTATCGGTACAATTAACGGACTTCCCTGAAGCTGTAACACATGACAACTATGCAGACTTACATGCGAAATGGTCAAACATCATCGCAGTACGTGATAGCGTATTAAAAGTATTAGAAACAGCACGTAACGCAAAAGTTATTGGTAAATCATTAGAAGCAAAAGTAACAGTGTACAGTGAAAGCGAAGCAATCGAGTTCTTAAACGATGCACGCATTAACTTTGCACAATTAGCAATCGTATCGCAATTCAACATCGGTGGCGCGTTAGAAAACGCACCAGCAGATGCAATGGCATTTGAGGGCTATGCATTAACAGTTGAAAAAGCTGACGGTGAAAAATGTGAGCGCTGCTGGACAATCTCTGAAACAGTTGGACAAGACGAGCGCCACGTAACATTATGTACACGTTGTGCAACAGTTGTAGAAGAGCACTATAGCGACGTAGAATAAGCAACGATAAAAGCGAGGTACAACACGATCAATTCGTGTGTATCCTCGCTTTTTTTATTTAAAGAAAATCTCACGCGTGTGGCGATAATCGCTCGGTGATAGCGTCACGTATTTTTTGAAAATGCCACTAAAATAGCTTGATGTATTAAAGCCATAATCCGCTGAAATTTGTTCGAGCGTCTGCGTTGTACGACGCAGTGGAATAAGCGTGTGGATAATGCGTATATACGCCGTGTATTCCGGAAAGTTCAGCCCTGTTTCTCGCTTAAATAATTTGCCGAAATAAGCAGGGCTAAATCCGACAACGCGCGCGACTTGTGAAATATTTAATGGCTCATGGCAATGTTTCTCAATATAATCGACTGCCTGTAAAATGCTCGGATGCTTAGGTAATTGTTCGGCAAAGCGCATATGAATCCAATTTGCGGGTGGCTTGCGCCGTGCCATACGCGCTTGAATATAAGAATGGTATAAGTCCAGTGGTTTACCAACAGTTGTGCCAATGCCCATATATGTATAGATGTGAGCCGTTTTTAACGTGTCAATCACCTGTGTTAGCGCGTCGATACCGGTCGTCCATTCGAGAAAGGATTGATATGGATTTGGGACGTGTATGAGTACAACTAGCCGATTCCCAAATGGTAAACAGTGCAACTCATCTTGCGCAAAAGCTGCTTTCAGTAAGGTGTAGACATGCTCGCAGTGTTGTAATGGTGTTGGTGTTCCGGTAGCGAAACATTGTAAAAAGAGCACAGTGTTTGGGAATTTCTTCATAGAAATCGGTGCGGTTGCTTGCAGTAATTGCTGCTCCGTTTGAATTTCTTTTCGGATGATACTACGTAATAATGTGTCGTAATACAGCGACCCAGCTTCTTGCATTTCTACCGATAAATCTTCATAGTCGAATGTCGACTGCTGCTTTTGCTGTTGAAACGTTGTATAAATTTTACGCGCTGCACGTAAAAATTTATGTTTTTGAAGCGGTTCAATCAGCAAATAAGCAAGTTGTAACTCAACAGCGATGGATGCAGAGTATGCAAGTTTACTCGGTACGATGGGGATGATGATACATTGTGGATACGCGCGTTGAATGCGTCGCAGTGTAATCCAATCGTACAGATGGTCGATTTGTGTAATATAGAGACTTGCTTCATCAAGTGAATGCGTAAACGTAATATTTGGTAAAGCTAGTTCCGCAATCCACTCTTTCATTTGTTGCATGTATTCGGGTTGTTGACAATGAACGTATATATTGAACATTAAACACCCTCCTATATTATTCGTATATAAGAATATTGTACATAAAAAAGCGAAAAATTACATCATTGTAGCTAAAAAGTGTAAGGTGTTATGATACAGAACATATTACACTAGCTATAAGCTTTCTGTTCATATTTTTCTGTAATATGTAGATTATTTTGTACTTTATGTGATGTGACGGATAAATGCTTAATTTACCAATAAGGAGGAGTTTGCATGGCAGCAGAATATCAAGACTATGATTATGTTGAAGCAGGAACGATTGATGCGAAGGATTTACCGCCATTAAAACCACAAATTAAAAAGAACATGCGCGGGGAATTATCGACAGGTTTAATTTTAGCGACCATTTATTTTGCATTTATTTTTTCAATTCCCGTATTAAACTGGTTCTTTCCCGACATTGCGTTTAAGCCGTTTTGGGGTGGGATGACAGTTACATGGTTTTTAACGACAGTTATTGGTATGGCAATGGCATTTATCATCGGTGGTTTACACACATATTTATATGAGCGTCGCCTAAAGAAATATGTTACGACAACAGATGTGAAGGAGGCGGACGAAGATGCTCGAAACACTACTATCTCCTAAAATGATTTTGACGATTATCCTAATGGGAACAATCGTCTACATTACATATTTAACGAAGAAAAACGAAAATGCCTCGGAGTTTTTCGTTGGTGGACGTAGCTTTGGGTGGTTCACGAACGGTTCGGCAATTGGCGGAGATTATTTAAGTGCCGCGACGTTTTTAGGAATTGCCGGTTTAACATTCCAACTTGGTTATGATGGTGCGTATTATGCATTATGTTTCTCAATTGGTTTAACGCTGCTGGCGATTTTTGTTGCAGGGCCATTACGCCGCTTCGGAGCATACACAGTAGCCGACTTTTTAGGCTACCGCTTCCATAGTAAGCGCGCTCGTTTAGTAGCGGTACTTGTTGTCTTTTCGATTTCAGGCTTCTATGCCGCGCCACAATTATTAGGTGCCGCGCAAATTTTAAGTATGTTCTTCGGTACATCGTATGAATTTGGCATTATTTTCACATGTGCGGTAATGGTATTTTACGTAGGTGTTGGAGGTATGAAAGGAACAACGATTAACCAAGCATTAGAGCTGTGGATTCGTCTAGCAGCGTTTGTGATTATGGCAGGTGTTGCGATTTACGGTGGTCTGCATTATGACAAAGTGCTAGATGGCATTAACTCATTTACAGGTCCGATTGCAGATACGTCTCCGTACGCATTAGACGGTAAAGATATTGAGTTTGATGGGGAAGCATGGACAGGGACAGGTTTCTATTTCCCATCATTCTGGGATACAATCAGTATTACAATCGCATTAGCATTAGGAACAATTGGGCTTCCGCATATTTTACTGCGCTTCTACACAAATCCAAGTGCAAAAGCCGCGCGTAAATCAGCATTAATGGCAATTGGGATTGCGTCCGTGTTCTTCTTATTTGCTGTATATTTAGGGACAGTAGGTCGTTCGATTTTCTTAAGCGGTGAAGCAAGTGACCAAGTGATGGCGGATATGGTTGCAGGCGGTAACAACATGGTCATTCCGTCCACAGCGCAAGCACTCGGTGGGGAGTGGCTGCTTGGTTTAGTCATTGCTGGTGCGTTCGCTGCCGTGTTCTCGAATTTATCGGGCTTATTTATCGCAAGTTCAGGTGCATTAGCGCATGATTTATACGGCACATTTATTAAAAAAGATATGACACAAAAGCAGCGCGTAATGGCTGGTAAAGTGGCAATTTTAATTTTAGCGGTTGTGTACGGTGCGCTTGGTCTACTTGTAAAGGATGCGTCAATTGGTCACCTAGTAGCGCTCGCCTTTACGGTCGCAGCAAGTACGTTTGCGCCGATATTTATTTTAGGCATTTGGTGGAGACGCATGACTGAAAAAGGAGCGATTGCCGGTTTACTAGTTGGCTTAATCGTGTCGATGTGGATGATTTTCTTACCAGGTACAGTGCCAGACTTCTTAACATTTAAAGTGCCGGGTATTGTGACTGTTCCAATTGGCTTCTTATCGGTAATTGTTGTGTCATTACTTGACCGTAAAGTACCAGCAGATGTGAATGACTTTATGGAAAAGGTTCACTCAAAAGAAGCAGAAACAGTATAATACACAAATTTGCAACTCTTCGCTATGCGGAGAGTTGTTTTTTCATCGATGACACTTCTTTACAGTAGGCATTACGAGAGGGGCTATGTTAAAATAGTCAACGTATGAGTAGGAGGCGTAATTTGTGAAAAAGATGTATTTGCTTGCATTTTTCGTAATATTGATTGACCAATGGACGAAGTGGTTAGTCGTCAAAAATATGGAACTAGGAGAACGCCTCATTGTTTGGGACCCATGGTTTGCATTATTATCGCATCGTAATCGAGGCGCAGCATGGGGTATGCTTCAAGGACAAATAGGGTTCTTTACAATTGTAACAATCGCCGTCATTATTGGCGTTATTTATTTCTACCATAAAGAGGCGAAAGGAAAGCCTTTAATGCAAGCGAGTTTAATGTTATTGCTTGGTGGAGCAATCGGTAATTTTATTGACCGTTTATTCCGAGGAGAAGTAGTAGACTTCTTTGATGTATTAATCCCTGTGATTGATTACGACTTCCCAATCTTTAATATTGCTGACGCGGCGTTAACAATTTCTGTAGTTTTATTGTTCTTTGTCATTTTATTTGATAAAGACGAGAAAGAAAAGGTGAAGTAATGACTGTAGAAACATTTCAAGTAACAGAAGAATTTGCAGGAGAGCGTATTGATAAAGCATTAAGCGCGATGCAACCAGAGTGGTCACGTACACAAGTAGGAAACTGGGCAACAGAAGGTATTGTATTAGTAAACGGCAATGTCGTAAAAGCGAAGCAAAAAGTAAAAGCAGGCGACGTAATTGAAGTGACGGTACCAGAGCCAGAGCCACTTGATGTCATTCCAGAGGCAATGGATTTAGAAATCGTGTATGAAGATGCAGACGTATTAGTTGTCAATAAGCCACGTGGTATGGTTGTACACCCAGCACCTGGTCATTTAACAGGTACATTGGTGAACGGCTTAATGCATCACTGCACAGATTTATCAGGCATTAACGGTATTATGCGTCCAGGCATTGTTCACCGTATCGATAAAGATACGTCGGGCTTATTAATGGTTGCTAAAAATGACGTTGCACATGAATCACTGGTCAACCAATTAGTAAACAAAACGGTAACGCGTGTCTATACAGCGCTTGTACACGGTCATATTGCCCATGAAAAGGGTACAATTGATGCGCCAATCGGACGTGACCAAAAAGACCGTCAAAAGCAAGCTGTTGTTGACAAAGGGAAACATGCTGTAACACATTTCCGTGTGTTAGAACGTATCGGTGGTAGCTTTACATTAGTAGAGTGTCGTTTAGAAACAGGTCGTACGCATCAAATCCGTGTACACATGAATTATATTGGCTTCCCATTAGCAGGAGACCCAAAATATGGTCCACGTAAAACAGTTGATTTTGATGGACAAGTATTACACGCGGGTGTATTAGGATTTGAACATCCGACAACAGGTGAATATTTAGAGTTTAGTGCGCCAATCCCAGAAGATTACGCAGCGTTATTACAACAAATTCGTTTAGAAAACGCATAATTGAAGAAAAGGGACTACATCGACAACGAAGTCGATGTAGTCTCTTTTTTTACAGTTGTTTTTGAAATTGTTTGTAATGTGAAGGAAATGCTACAATGTGTATTTTATTTATATATAATCTGAAAATATGATGTATTTTGATAAAAAAGACTTTTCTTTTTAGTTGTCCGACCTTTCAAACGTCAGTTGACACGATAAAAAAAGAGGCATATACTAGCAACAGTGAACAGCAAGCGATTCGACAGAGAGCGAAACTTGCACCAATCACACTTTTAAAAATTGTATAGTATTAACCTTTAATGGCAGTCCAGAGAGGCTGAGAAGGTACTGGTGAAGCATACTAGGCCGTTTTGTGCGCAAAACGAGTATAGATGCGTTATTTCAACATGCAAACTTTCCAACCCTCTAGCGATAGAGGGTTTTTCTTTTGCCTTGAAACACAGTACGGATTATTCAAGAGGAAGGAGAACAGACATGTCACAAGTCATTGAGCTTTTAGATGGACCTTCAATGAGCCGAGCGATTACGCGCATTGCCCATGAAATTATTGAGCGCAATAAAGGTATTGATGAAGTAATTTTAGTCGGCATTAAAACACGCGGAGCTTACTTAGCAAGACGCTTAGCAGAACGCATCGAGCAAATTGAGGGGAAAGCAATTCGTACAGGTGAATTAGACATTACGTTATACCGTGACGATTTATCAACGAAATATGAAAATGCGGAAGCGCAAGTACAGCAGGTTGATGTTGAGCATGATGTCAGCAATCAAAAAGTCATTTTAATCGATGATGTACTGTATACAGGTCGCACAGTACGCGCAGGGTTAGATGCCATTATGGATTTAGGCAGACCTTCACAAATTCAATTAGCAGTATTAGTAGACAGAGGACACCGAGAATTACCGATTCGCGCAGATTACGTAGGAAAAAATATTCCAACAGCAGGACACGAACGAATCGTTGTAAAACTAGATGAAGTAGACGGGCAAGATGTCGTACTGATTCACAGAGACTAACAAAGAGTGAGGCACGAACAACAATGGCAAGTAAACCAATATTAGACATTCATGATAAACCAAGTGCAACACAGCTTGTCACATTAAGTTTCCAACATTTATTTGCAATGTTTGGTTCGACGATTTTAGTGCCACAGCTAGTGGGCTTAGATCCAGCAATTGCCTTACTAACAAGTGGGATTGCAACGATTATCTTCCTATTAATTACACAATTTAAAGTACCGGCGTATTTAGGGTCATCCTTCGCATTTATCGCGCCCATTATTACAGTCGCAGGTTTAGATGCATCAGGTGTTGCTGTAAACCCAGGAAATGCGATGATAGGCGCAATGCTTGTCGGGATTGTGTATGCGATTGTCGCACTCCTAATCAAAACAACAGGCTATAAATGGTTGATGGCATTATTACCACCAATCGTTGTTGCACCAGTTATTATCGTTATCGGTTTAGGATTAGCAGGAACAGCAGTAGATATGGCGATGAATATTACAGTAGACGGTGTAAAAGAGTATAGTGGCTTGCACTTCTCAGCAGCACTTGTTACATTGTTTGCGGCCATTATCTTCAATGTATACTTTAAAAATATTTTAAGCGCGATGCCAATCTTACTTGGCTTAATCGTCGGGTATGTATACGCAATGGGCATTGGCATAGTTGATTTTACAGCAGTGAAAGAAGCATCATGGTTTGAAATGCCAAACTTCTTAATTCCAGGTGTGGATTATGAGTTCAGCATTACAGCAACGATTGTTGCAGCGATGATTCCAGTTGTTATCGTAACCATTTCAGAACATATTGGACATCAATTAGTACTGGGTAAAGTGGTCGAACGTAATTACATTAAAGACCCAGGTTTACACCGCTCTTTACTAGGTGACGGATTAGGGACATTCGTTAGTGCTTTAATCGGTGGCCCACCAAAAACGACATACGGTGAAAACATCGGTGTATTAGCTATTACACGTGTGTACTCCGTATATGTTATCTTTGGCGCAGCCATTGTCGCAATCGTTATTTCCTTCTTTGGGAAAGTGATGGCCGTTATTTCTACGATTCCAACGGCAGTACTTGGCGGGATTTCCATTCTACTATTCGGGATTATCGCTTCAAGCGGCTTACGCATGTTTGTCGATAGCCAAGTAGACTTCGGTAACAACCGTAACATGGTCATTGCATCGGTCATTTTAGTCATCGGTATCGGTGGTGCGAAATTAGAAATCGGTTCATTTGTTATGTCAGGTATGGCATTAGCAGCAGTCGTTGGTGTACTACTAAACTTAATCTTACCAGGTAGAGATAAAGGTGTAACAGATGTACATGATCTTGATTAATTAAATAGAACGACCTTTTAAAAATTGTCCAGAGAGGCAAACAAGGGAACGTAAGCATAGCCAGCACATAAGTTTTATGATGCCTTAGCTTCGTGCACCCTAAATTGCCTCGCTTCTGACAGAAGTGAGGCTTTTTTATACGCTGAAGTTTGTGAAAATTCATGAATCTGTAAAATGAGAATTATTTGAAATAGGACGCTTGTCCAAAAAGATAAACGCCATTTCAAATGGGAGGCACATTATGAAAAACTTATTGTCAATGGAACACTTATCAACAGAAGAAATTTTACACATGTTAAGCCGAGCAGCAGCATTTGAACGCGGAGAAGCGGCAGCACTACAACGTACATATCATGTCGCGAACTTATTTTTCGAACCAAGTACGCGTACGAAAACAAGCTTTGAAATGGCAGAGCGTCGCGTCGGCTGTGAAGTCATTCCGTTTGATGCAGGCTTCTCAAGTGCACTAAAAGGCGAGACAATGTATGACACAGTGAAGACATTAGAGATGATTGGCATTGACGCGGTGGTCATTCGTGCAAAGGAAGATGAATATTATAACGAGCTATTAGAAGGCATCAACTGCGCAGTGATTAATGCAGGAGACGGTGCAGGTCAGCATCCATCGCAATGCTTGCTTGATTTATATACGATTCATAAAGAGTTTGGACACTTTGAAGGTTTAAACATAACGATTGTCGGTGACATTTCACATAGTCGTGTTGCGAAGTCAAACGCAACAGCATTAACGCGCTTAGGTGCAAACGTAAGATTTCTTTGCCCGGCAGAATGGGCAGGCAACTTTGAAGCAGCACACAGTTGGGATGAAGTGTTAGAAGATAGTGATGTCATCATGTTATTACGTATCCAACATGAGCGTCATGCAGTAAGTAAAAACTTCTCAAAAGATAGCTATCATGAAGAGTTCGGCTTAACGCCTGAACGTGAACGACGCATGAAAGAAGGGGCAATTATTATGCACCCAGCCCCAATTAACCGCGATGTTGAAATTGCAGACGAGCTTGTAGAGTGTGAACGCTCACGCATTTTTGCACAAGTACGCAATGGTGTATTCGCACGTATGGCAATTTTAGAAACGATTTTAAAGGAGAGAAACTAATGACGACTTTCGTAAAAAATATCAAATTAGTAAAAGCAGGCAATGAGCTTGAACTATCAAGCATTACAATTGAGGACGGAAAAATCGTTGAAATCGGCGGCGTAGAGCCAGCAGGTGCAGAAGTAATTGACGGAAACGGACATATCGTTTCACCAGGGTTTGTCGATGTGCATACACATTTACGCGAGCCAGGTTTTGAACATAAAGAAACAATCGCAACAGGTACAGCTTCAGCAGCAAAAGGCGGCTTCACAACAATTTGTGCTATGCCGAATACAAAGCCAGTACCAGATTCAGTGGAAAACATGCAGTTAATTAACGGCTTAATTGAAAAGAGCGCAGTTATTCGCGTATTACCATACGGCTCATTAACGAAAGATATTTCAGGTGAAGTAAAAACAGACATGGCAGAGCTAAAAGCAAACGGTGCGGTTGCTTTCTCAGATGACGGTGTAGGCATTCAACTTGCTTCAACAATGTACGAGCAAATGCAACAAGCAGCAAAACTTGACGCAGTCGTTGTAGCTCACTGTGAAGACAACTCACTTATTTACGATGGTGTTATGCACGAAGGTACACGCAATAAAGAGCTTGGCTTACCAGGTATCCCATCAATTTGTGAATCTGTACAAATCGCACGAGACGTACTATTAGCAGAAGCAGCAGGTGCCCGCTACCATGTATGTCACGTATCAACAAAAGAATCAGTACGCGCTGTACGCGATGCAAAAGCAGCAGGTATTAAAGTAACGGCTGAAGTTTGTCCACACCACTTATTATTAGAAGAAATGGATATTCCATCAGATGATGCAAACTGGAAGATGAACCCACCATTACGTGCAGCAGACGACAAAGATTCATTACACGCTGCACTACTTGACGGCACAATCGATTGTATCGCAACAGACCATGCACCACACACAGTAGAAGAAAAATGCTGCGGCATGGTTGGCGCACCATTCGGTATTGTTGGATTTGAAACAGCATTCCCACTGTTATACACACAGTTTGTAAAAACAGGGAAATGGACGTTGGAACAATTAATCGATTGGATGAGTGTGAAAGCTGCTCAAATTTTCGACCTGCCATATGGCACATTAGAAGTTGGCGCATCAGCAGATTTCGTACTGATTGACTTAGAAGCAGAAAAAACAGTGGATGCAGAAGGCTTTGTTTCAAAAGGTCGCAACACACCATTTAACGGCTGGGTAGCGCAAGGTTGGCCAGTACTAACAATTTTCGAAGGTAAAATCGTATACCAGGAGGCACAATAATGAAACGTTTATTAATTTTAGAAGACGGCACAGTATTTACTGGGGAAGCGTTCGGTAGCAACAACGCTAGCCAAGGTGAAGTAGTATTCACAACAGGCATGACAGGTTACCAAGAAACAATTTCTGATCCATCATTTTACGGACAAATTATTACATTAACATACCCACTTATCGGGAACTACGGGATTAACCGTGATGACTTTGAATCAATTACACCAGCCATTCGTGGATTTGTTGTACGTGAATTAGAAGAAAATCCATCAAACTTCCGCAAAGATTCATCATTAGGTGATTACTTAGCGTCAAAAAATATTCCAGGGATTCAAGGAATTGATACGCGAAAATTAACACGTATTATTCGTGCAAAAGGTGCGGTACGTGCACTATTAACAGAAGCAGGTGCAGACGTAAATGTCGACGAAATCGTTGCACAATTACAAGCAACGCCACTCATTACACACCATGTAAAAGAAGTGTCACCAAAAGCTGCTTACCCATCACCAGGTCGCGGCAAGCGCGTTGTATTAATCGACTTCGGGATGAAGCACGGTATTTTACGCGAATTAAACAAGCGTGACTGTGATGTGTTAGTCGTTCCTTACAACACACCAGCATCTGAAATTTTAGCATGGCATCCAGATGGCATTATGTTATCAAACGGACCTGGTAACCCAGAGGACGTAACAGAAGGTATTGAAACTGTACGCGAATTAATCGGCAAAGTACCGATGTTTGGAATCTGCTTAGGACACCAAATTTTCGCATTAGCGTCAGGGGCAAAATCATTTAAACTGCCATTTGGTCACCGCGGAGGGAATCACCCAGTAAAAGATTTACGTACAGGTCGTACAGATTTAACATCTCAAAACCATGGTTACGCAATCGACATTGAATCATTAAAAGATACAGATTTAGAATTAACACACGTAGCATTAAACGACGGTACATGTGAAGGTGTACGCCATACGAAATATCCGATCTTCACAGTACAGTATCACCCAGAAGCATCACCAGGACCAGAAGATTCAAATCACTTATTCGACGAGTTCATCGACATGATGGAAAAAGAAGCAGCAAAGGAGAAACAACATGCCTAAACGTACAGATATTGAAACTATTTTAGTAATCGGGTCAGGCCCAATCGTTATCGGTCAAGCAGCAGAGTTTGACTATGCAGGGACACAAGCTTGTCTTTCATTAAGAGAAGAGGGTTACAAAGTAATTTTAATCAACTCAAACCCAGCAACAATTATGACAGATACAGAAATTGCAGATAAAGTATATATCGAGCCGATTTCATTAGAATTCGTATCACGTATTTTACGTAAAGAGCGTCCAGATGCAATCTTACCAACACTTGGTGGTCAAACAGGTTTAAATATGGCAATCGAGTTAGATGAGTCAGGCATTTTAGACGAGTTAGGCATTGAAATTTTAGGGACAAAATTAGATGCAATTCATAAAGCGGAAGACCGTGACTTATTCCGTAACTTAATGTACGAACTAGGTGCACCAGTACCTGAATCAGACATTATTCATAATATGGAAGAAGCATACGCGCTTGTCGCACGTATTGGTTACCCGGTAATTGTACGTCCAGCATTCACATTAGGTGGTACAGGCGGCGGTATTTGTTACAACGACCAAGACTTAGAAGAAATCGTAACGTCTGGTTTAAAATATTCACCAGTAACGCAATGTTTACTTGAAAAATCAATTGCAGGCTATAAGGAAATTGAATATGAAGTAATGCGTGACTCAGCAGACAACGCCATCGTTGTATGTAATATGGAAAACTTTGACCCAGTCGGTATTCACACAGGTGACTCAATCGTTGTTGCACCAACACAAACATTATCGGACCGTGAAAACCAAATGCTACGTAATATCTCACTTGATATTATTCGCGCACTAAAAATCGAAGGTGGCTGTAACGTACAGTTAGCACTTGATCCACATAGCTTCCAATACTATGTAATCGAAGTAAACCCTCGTGTATCTCGTTCATCAGCATTAGCATCAAAAGCAACGGGCTATCCAATCGCAAAACTAGCAGCGAAAATCGCAGTAGGTTTAACATTAGATGAAATTAAAAACCCAGTAACAGGTTCAACATATGCTTGCTTTGAGCCAGCACTTGACTACATCGTAGCGAAAATCCCACGTTGGCCATTCGATAAGTTCGAATCAGCAAAACGTAACTTAGGGACACAAATGAAAGCAACTGGTGAGGTTATGTCACTAGGACGTACGTTTGAAGAAGCGATTTTAAAAGCAGTTCGTTCATTAGAAACAGGTCACGTACACATCGAAATGAAACATGCGGAAGATTTAACGGATGCATGGATTGAAAAGCGTATTAAAAAAGCAGGCGATGAGCGTTTATTCTTCATCGGTGAAGCATTACGTCGCGGTGTAACAGTAGAAACAATCCACGAATGGTCAAAAATTGATCTTTGGTTCTTACACAAGCTACAAAAAATCGTCAACATGGAACAGACACTTGCAGACAACAAGCAAGATAAAGACGTGCTTTATAAAGCAAAACGTTTAGGCTTTGCGGATAAGAAAATTGCGGAGCTTTGGGGCATGACGGAAATGGAGATTTACAACTTCCGTAAAGAAGCAGGTATTACACCAGTGTACAAAATGGTTGACACATGTGCAGCGGAGTTTGAATCGAACACACCATACTTCTACGGTACGTACGAAGAAGAAAACGAGTCAGTACGCTCTGAAAAAGAGTCGGTTATCGTACTTGGTTCTGGTCCAATCCGTATCGGTCAAGGTGTTGAGTTCGACTACGCAACAGTACACTCTGTATGGGCAATTCAAGAAGCAGGGTATGAAGCTATTATTATTAACTCAAACCCAGAAACAGTATCTACAGACTTCTCAATCTCAGATAAATTATACTTCGAGCCATTAACAATCGAAGACGTTATGCATATTGTAGACCTTGAGAAACCAATGGGTGTTGTTGTACAGTTCGGTGGTCAAACAGCGATTAACTTAGCAGATAAATTAGAAGCACATGGTGTGAAGATTTTAGGGACAACGCTTGAAGATATCGACCGTGCAGAAAATCGTAATAAGTTTGAAGCGGCATTACAAGAGCTAAACATTCCACAACCACAAGGACAAACAGCGGTGTCAAAAGAAGAAGCATTAGCAATCGGTGAAAAACTAGGCTTCCCAGTATTAGTACGCCCGTCATACGTACTTGGTGGACGCGCAATGGAGATTGTGTATAACCTAGACGAGCTTGCACACTATATGGAACACGCAGTAGAAGCATCACCAGACCACCCAGTATTAGTTGACCGTTACTTAACAGGTCAAGAAATCGAAGTGGATGCGATTTGTGACGGTGAAAATGTGTTAATTCCAGGGATTATGGAGCATATTGAGCGCGCAGGTGTTCACTCAGGTGACTCTATCTCAGTATATCCACCACAAAAATTAACAGACGCACAAAAAGAAACATTAGTCGATTACACAACGCGTTTAGCAAAAGGCTTAGGTATTGTTGGCTTAATGAATATTCAGTACGTACTATCAGAAGGCGAAGTTTACGTAATCGAAGTAAACCCACGTTCATCTCGTACGGTACCGTTCTTATCAAAAATCACAAATATCCCAATGGCGAACATTGCGACAAAAGCGATTTTAGGTCAGTCAATTATCGAACAAGGCTACCCAACAGGATTAGCACCAGAACAAGCAGGCGTATTTGTAAAAGTACCAGTGTTCTCATTCGCGAAATTACGTCGTGTAGACATTACATTAGGCCCTGAAATGAAGTCAACAGGGGAAGTAATGGGGAAAGATGCAACATATGAAAAAGCATTATACAAAGGTTTCGTAGCAGCAGGCACAAAAATTAAAACAGAAGGTACTGTTTTATTCACAGTATCAGATAAAGATAAAGAAGAAGCGATTAGCTTAGCAAAACGTTTCTCTACAGTTGGCTACCGCATTATGGCAACTGAAGGTACAGCGAAAGTATTTGAAGAAAACGGTGTACACACAGATGTTGTTGAAAAAATCGGTGCAAAAGGCAAGACATTATTAGATGTCATCCAAAACGGTGAAGCACAATTAGTTGTTAACACATTAACAAAAGGTAAACAGCCAGCGCGTGACGGTTTCCGTATTCGTCGTGAATCAGTGGAAAATGGTGTGCCATGTTTAACATCATTAGATACAGCAGAAGCGATGCTACGCGTTATCGAATCGATGACATTTACAGCTGAAATTATGCCGAAAGCGGAGGTAGTGCATTAATATGATCCGTCAAGAAAAAATGACGGTCGTAGCGCAAAAGCAAATCGCAACGAACATTTTTGAATTAACACTTCGTGGGGAACTGGTACAGGATATGAATCCTGGCCAGTTCGTCCATGTCAAAGTGTCTGACTCATTCGAACCGCTTTTACGCCGACCAATCAGTATCGCCAACATTGACAAAGACAATCACGAATTTACGATGATTTATCGCGCAGAGGGGCGTGGAACATCAATTCTTTCGACAAATCGCGAGGGGCAATTAGTCGACGTACTTGGTCCAATCGGTAACGGTTTCCCAGTGGAGGAAGCTGCACCAGGTCAAACAGCGCTACTTGTTGGAGGAGGAATCGGTGTACCGCCGCTTCATGAATTATCGAAGCAATTAACAGCACGTGGTGTAAATGTTATTCACGTACTTGGCTTCCAATCAGAAGATGTATGCTTCTATGAAGAGGAATTTACAAAGCTTGGTGACACGTACTATGCAACAGTAGACGGTACGAAAGGTACAAAAGGCTTTGTCACAACTGTTTTTGATGAGAAACAACCAGCATTTGACGTGTTTTACTCATGTGGGCCAATGCCGATGCTACGTGCATTAGAGCAGTATTACCCAGAGAAAAAAGGATTTATGTCATTTGAGGAACGTATGGGCTGCGGTATCGGCGCATGCTTCGCGTGTGTATGTGACACAACAGAAGGACAAGACAAAGCATATGTCAAAGTATGTTCGGACGGTCCAGTATTCCCGAAAGGAGTTGTGGCACTATGAGCCGCTTACGAATGGAATTACCAGGGTTAGATTTAAAAAACCCAATTATGCCAGCTTCAGGCTGCTTCGGCTTCGGTCGCGAGTATGCACAGCTATATGATTTATCAAAATTAGGTGCCATCATGATTAAAGCGACGACGGTGGAGACACGTCGCGGCAATCCGACACCACGCGTTGCAGAAACAGCAGCGGGTATGTTAAATGCAATCGGCTTACAAAACCCAGGCATTGATAAAGTAATGGGCGAGGAGCTAAAGTTTTTAGAAGGTTATGACGTACCAATCATTGCAAACGTCGCAGGAACAGAAATCGAGGACTATGTAGAAGTAGCGCGTCGTATTTCTGCAGCGCCGAATGTTCATGCACTGGAACTAAACATTTCTTGTCCAAACGTAAAATGTGGAGGCATTCAGTTCGGTACAGACCCAGCAACTGCAAAGCAATTAACAGCAGCAGTAAAAGCGGTGTCACAAGTACCGGTCTATGTGAAGCTATCTCCAAACGTCACGAGCATTGTTGATATCGCAAAAGCGGTAGAAGAAGGCGGCGCAGACGGCATTACAATGATTAATACACTTGTTGGCATGCGTTTACATGAGCGTACAGGGAAACCAGTTATTGCAAATGGTACAGGTGGTTTATCAGGTCCAGCGGTAAAGCCTGTAGCGATTCGCATGGTATATGAAGTATATAAAGCAGTAAATATTCCGATTATCGGTATGGGTGGCGTAACGTGCGCACAAGATGTCATTGACTTTATGTCGGTTGGTGCATCAGCGGTTGCTGTTGGTACAGCAAACTTCGTAGACCATTTCGTTTGCCCAACAATTATTGAAGAATTACCAGCAAAATTAGATGAACTAGGTGTTAACCACATTTCAGAAATTATCGGAAGGAGCCACCGTTAATGAACACAAAACCAATTATCGCACTAGACTTCCCAACAGAAGAGCGCGTGCTGACATTTTTACAGCAATATAATGAGCCATTATTCGTGAAAATCGGCATGGAGCTTTATATGCAAGAGGGACCACAAATTGTCGAAAAAGTAAAAGCTTTAGGGCATGATGTGTTCTTAGATTTAAAGCTACACGATATTCCAAATACGGTGAAGTCAGCAATGAAAGGCTTAGCGAAGCTTGGTGTTGATTTAGTAAATGTACACGCAGCAGGCGGACGTGCGATGATGGAAGGTGCATTAGAAGGGCTTGAGGCTGGTACACCAGCAGGACAAAGACGCGCAGCATTAATCGCTGTGACGCAGTTAACATCAACGACAGAGCAACAAATGCAACAAGAACAACATATTAACCTATCGCTGCAAGATTCAGTGTTGCATTATGCAAAACTGACACATACAGCCGGCTTAAATGGCGTTGTTTGTTCGGTGCATGAAGCACGTGCTATTGCAGACGTATGTGGAGAAGACTTTTTACGTGTGACACCAGGTATTCGTATGCTTGGTGGCGACGCGCATGATCAAAAGCGCATCGCAACACCAGACGGGGCGAAACAAGATGGTTCAACCCAAATTGTTGTAGGGCGCGCGATTACAGGTGCACAAGACCCAGTCGCGGCATATCATGAAGTACTGAAATTATGGGAGGCATAAAATTATGTTACAAAAAGACATCGCAAAAGAAATGTTACGTGTAGGCGCAGTAGAATTAAACGCAACGGAGCTATTTACATGGGCTTCAGGCATCAAATCACCAATTTATTGTGATACGCGCTTAACGATTTCAGACCCAGCTGCACGTAAAGCATTAGCAAAAGGCTTAGCAGCAAATATTCAAGAATTCTTCCCAGGTACGGACATTGTAGCCGGCACTGCAACAGCGGGCATTCCACACGCAGCATGGGTATCAGATATTTTAGATTTACCAATGGTGTATGTACGCTCAAAAGCGAAAGAACACGGACGTGGCAATCAAATTGAAGGCAAATATGCTGAAGGACAAAAAGTAGTCGTTGTTGAAGATATCGTGTCAACAGGGGGTTCGTCAATTACAGCGGTTGAAGCGTTACGTGCAGCTGGCTGTGAAGTACTAGGCGTTGTATGTGTGTATACATATAACTTACCGAAAGCAGAAAAAGCGTTTGACGAAATCGGTGTAAAATATGTATCATTAACAAACTTTGATTACCTAATCGAAGCAGCATCAGAAACAGGTGCAATTGATGCAGACCAAATTCCATTTTTAAAAGACTGGCACGCAAAGTTAAAAGCAGGCGAGTTAACAGCGTAAGTTTGTCGCTAACAGCGTTACATGAAAACTTGTATAGACCAATGTCTATGCAAGTTTTTTCGTATAAAGCATTGAATAGATGTCGAAAAAAATGAAACTATTTCAGTATTGCTCCGTCTGTAACGGGAGAAAATAGTGAAATCATCGCTGAACGCAAGGTGATTGATTTTTTAGTGGAGGCAATATGAACGATTTAGTCCAAACATCTTATAAAGTATTTTATAAAGAGTTAGAAGTATTGCGTGTTATCAGTATTGTTTTAGTCGTCTATTCGAGCTTTATGCATCAGCAAATCGGCAATATCGGGGCATTTTTTGTCATCATCGGTTATGTCACGATGCTGTCGTTACAACGGCATGTTCAGCAATACGAAGACATACATATGTACCGAAGAATGAAACGCTTTATTCGACGGACGACACCGCTTGCTTCAATTGTCATCATCGCTGTAACAATATATATGTATGTGTTGTATTCTCCGGCGCAATGGCAAGCGCAAGCAAAACATGTCATTGCATCGATATTATATGTTGAAAACTGGTATGTCGTGAAGCACGCCATAATCGATCACAAAACGGGACGCATTAGCCCACTACAACATTATGCTGTACTTGCTTTGTTTGTACAGTATATGTTTGTCTTACTAATTGGGGCAAAGTTGTTGCAACAACTTTGTCAGCATACGACTCTGTCACTCCGCAAGGCCGCTATTATTAGCATTATATTAGTGGGAACGTTGTCATTTATTGCGAGTTTTTTTATGCCAGCGGGGACATTAAGCGCGCAAGTATGGATGTTTTTAAGTGGTGCCTTACTTGTTTTTATAAAGCCCTATATACATATGCGAAGCGTTCTATCACGCTTTATACAGATTGGTAGCTTATTGTTATTAGTAGTTGTCGGAATAATGATGCCGAAGTCGGAACTATTTGTAAGTGAGTGGTCGATTGTGAGTGTAGCGAGTGCAGTGCTCTATGTGATCGCAATACAACAACGACGAACACTTGCGCGTCAAAAATGCAGGATTCTGGGCGGTGTATCAAGTTATATGTACGCGTTCTTTTTAATTCATTGGCCGGTACTTTACTTGTATGAACGGCACGCATCACAAGCGTTGACCTGGGGAGAGATTGTGGCATTAATAGCATTGACGGGATTATTAGCAATGGTCTGCACATTAGTTGTGAGGTATATTATACGAAAAATCATTACGCCAAAACAGATGACTGCTTTTTGCGTGATGATAGCGGTATTTATGATTGCAGTAGTTAATATGTTGTGAACATGCGAAGAACTGAGGACAAAAGGAAATGAGGCTGGGACAGAAGGGTAATTCAAATCAATCCCAACGATGTTCGATGATAAATATTTGATACGTCGTCGTTAAATGAAGAGCGGACTTCTAGCGGAACAGTACGAGCGAGAGACTACAGGCTCGAGCCGTACCGCAGAAAAGCCTGCTCGAAAATTTACGTCGACGAAAGCAGAAAAGTATTAGGAGAAATGACGAGATTTCTCCTAACACTTTGTTTTGTCTCAGCCTCATTTTTTTACTTTTGGTGCTACGCCATATAGCAGACACGTTTCGCAGGCCTGGCTTGAGGCAAACACAACGTTTGTCATATCCGCTTTGTCACACGATATGGCGTTCTTGGCAGATGTTCGCTCTTCGTTTAACGATGACATATTAAATTTTTATGATCGAACATCATTGGAATTATACTTTTGTACGAGCCATTTTATTATGGTAATGGTAGTGAGGCTTATACTTTAAATTGTGCTGTTAGCTGTTGAAGCTCATGTGATTTATCGGCTAAGTCAACCGAAATCGCGCCAACTTCTTGCATTGTTGCACTTTGTTGTTCGACTGCAGCTGCGACGTTTTCCGCATAGGCTGCAGCATTATCTGCACCATTGGCAATTTCAGCGACAGAAGCAGAGACTTCCTCGGCACTCGCTGAAATTTCTTCAGAAGCGGCTGAGATTTCTTGGATTTGAGCAGTCATTTGTTGGACCGATGTATAAATGTTGGCAAATGATGTGCCAGCATTGTCAATGATTGTTACACCTTCTTCAACGGATTGTAACGATGATTGTACCGCTTTTTCAACGTTAATCGTATCAGCTTGAATCGTATCTGTTAAGGTCGAAATTTGTGTAGCGGATTGCTTGGACTGCTCGGCAAGTTTACGTACTTCATCTGCTACAACGGCGAAACCTTTACCATGTTCGCCGGCACGAGCTGCTTCAATGGCAGCATTGAGTGCTAGTAAATTTGTTTGGTCGGTAATATCTGTAATGACCTTTGTAATATGGCCAATTTCTGCTGATTGTTGCGTAAGTTGTTGTACAAGTTGATTTAATGTACGCGTATTTTGCTCAATTGTAGACATTTGGTGTTGCGCTGTTACAATCGCTGCATTTCCTGCTTCGGCAACCGCAGCTGTTTCGACAGATGTTTCATTTAATGTTTGCGTGGACTCCGCAATACGTTGCACACCCGAAGCTGTTTCGTCTGTTGCTTTTGCTGTTTCAGCGGCAGCAGATGATGAAATACGCGCTAAGTCAGCTACTTCTACCATATTGGTTGTCACTTCTTGACTAGAAGCATTCATTTGTTGTGTGCTAGCAGATAATAACATCGCAGATTGCGATACTTGATTACTATTTTGTTGAACATTGCTTACAATACGATGTAAATTGTCTTTCATCGTATTAAATGCGTTTGCAAGCATCCCGATTTCATCGTTTGCTTTATGTTGTAGCGAAGGAATTGTTAAGTCGCCTTGTGCAATGGCATCCGCGTGTGACACAACATTGCGTAATGGGCGCGTTATGAAGTTACGTACTAGAACGATTGCTAAAATACTAATAATGATACCAATGGCGATGGCTGTAAATGCAATGATTGACGCTGTCGTAACGGATGCTTCTGTATCCTTCTTAACAATTTGTAGTTGCTTTTGTTGATAGGCCATAATGTCTTTTGATGCGTCTAAAATGCCGATATTGGCTGTACGTGCTTGTGTGTTCACAAACATAAGTGCTGCCGCTTCATTATTGTCATCTAGCGCTGTTAGTACATCACTAATGGCGTCGTTAAATGAGTTGTTATAGTCATTTAAAATTGATACATATTCTTGAAACTCTGCTGTTTCTTTTGTGGTAAGTTGTTGTAATTCGGCAATTGAATCATCTAATTGCTGTTGATACGTGGCGAGGTCGTTACGGTTGCTTTCAGTATTTTCTAACATCAGTGCGCGCATATATAAACCTTGCATCGCTAGTTCAAATTGAATATCATTGCTTACTTGAACTTGCAGCATGCGGTTATCAACTGTATCTTCCACTTTTTGGTCAATAATCGTAATTTGTGCGAAAATAATCCCAAGTGAAAGGACAAGAACTGCTAAAATGATGAAAAAGCCGATATTCAGTTTTTTCCCTATGGACATATTACATCCTCCTTACTAATGAATATGTTTATAATAACGCATAAAGAAATTGAAACAAAGCCCTTATGCCTAAAAAGAATAAAAAAATAGATAAAAAGATAGCATCCGTAAAAAAGTAAATAGTGAGACTGTAGTCATTGGAAAAGCTTTCCATAATGCAGACGAAAGACGTATGTAGTCACGGTATACAAGAACTGCCTAACAACTAGCATCGTGTTTTCCAAAAGAGGAGAAATCAGAAAATTATTAAGGTAACGGCAATTATTTGCACATCTTTTTAACTATAATCAGCGCACGTAAAAAAATCCTTCAGCGAGGAAAACTGCTGAAGGATAAAAGTTGCTAGTTTATTGTCATTGTTACGCACGTTTTAGTTGCATAACTAATGCTTCGTCTGGTGTTACAAATAATGTTTTTTGCTCAAAATAAATAACGAAGCCTGGTTTTGAGCCATTTGGTTTTTTTACGTGGCGTACTTCAGTGTAATCCACCGGCACAGCAGACGATTCGCGCGCTTTACTAAAGTAAGCGCTTAGTACAGCTGCTTCTGCAAGGGTTTGCTCATCGGGGGCGTCACTATGAATGACGACGTGTGAGCCAGGAATATCTTTTGTATGCAGCCATGTTTCATTACGTTTTGCAAGCTTAAACGTTAAGAAATCATTTTGTTTATTGTTTTTGCCGACAGAGATGGCGATACCAGTAGACGATGTAAAGTTTTCTGGTAACGGCTTTGTGGGTTTTTTCTTTTTCTTAGAAGCACGTAGACGTAAATAGCCTTGTTCAGCTAGCTCTTCGCGAATTTCTTCAATATCGCTTGGGGCAGCGTGTTGTACTTGTTGCGCCAGTAAATCAAAGTATGCAATATCGTCACGTGTTTTATCAAGCTGCTCTTGAATACGTACAAGCGCATTTTTGGCTTTATTGTAGCGTGTGTAATAGCTTTGCGCGTTTTCTACAGGCGTTTTACGTTCATTTAATGGAATGGTTACTTGTGCGCCATCCTCACTATAATAATTGACGACCGTCACTTCTTTCATGCCTTTTGAAAAGCTATAAATATTCGCCATTAATAGCTCGCCGTAAAGCTGTAATGTATCGAGCTTTTCAGCACGTGCATAATCTTGCTCTAGCTTGCGCACCTTTAGTTGTAACTTATCGCGCTCATTTTGTAGCCAACGTTCTAAATCACCAGCTTGTTGCTTCACACGATCACGTTCTGCACGGGCGAAAAAGACGCGGTCTAACAGTTCGCCAAGTGTCGCAAATGTTGTTGCTGTAGCAGGAAGATGGGTCAAGGTTGTTGGTGAGAAGGAAATTTTGCCGTCAATTTCATAATAGCTTGGTGTAGCACCGTCACGGATTTCAGTTAAAAATTGTTGCCAAGCTGTGACGATGTCGCTGTCGCCAATACGGTGCAAAATTTCTTGTGCGTGCAATGTTGAGAAGCCTGCAAAAAATTGCTGTACTTCTTTCGCTTCACGTCCACGTGCAAAAAAGTTAATCACATCATTTATTGGAATTGTATACGGGTTTTCCTTTTGTTGTGCAGGTGGTGCGATATAGGCAGCACCCGGCATAATGGTACGATAGCTGTTTACAGCAGGTGGTAAATGCTTTAAGCTATCGATAATTTTATTTGTGGCGCAGTCAATTAATAAAATATTACTGTGGCGTCCCATAATTTCTGCCGATAAAATGCGTTTTACGGGGTCGCCAATTTCATTTGTCGCATTTACTTCCATTGTAATAATACGGTCTGTGCCGTCCTGGGTAATGCTCGCAATCATACCGCCTTCTAAATGCTTGCGTAACAGCGTACAAAACATCGGTGGTTCTGCTGGATTTTCAATCGATTGGTTTGTCAGTTGCACACGTGCGTATGCAGAGTGAATTGAATACAGTAATTTATAGTTTGTCCCACCTGCGCGCACATGTAATAAAATCTCTTGTGCGTTCGGTTGGTGAATTTTTGTAATACGACCTGTGACAAGTTTTTGTAGTTCTGTTGTCATCGCTGTTGTAAATAATCCATCAAATGCCATGTGTCATTCCTCGTTCCATATGAGTTCTATTGTTTATAGTAGCATCTTTTTCGCATTTCATCATTATGCAGCTGTCATTTAAATTCCTGCGCCGAGCAACTTTTATTTATGGTATAATGTTTTCTAGTATGCAAAGAAAGGTGTGACGAACCTTGGTGCGTAGTATGACTGGTTTTGGCAGAGGTGTCACAACTACGGAAACATTCCAACTCACAGTTGAAGTTCGATCTGTAAACCATCGCTTTTTAGAAATTTATACGAAGTTTCCGAAAGAGTGGATGGAAGCAGAGCAATTAGCGAAGAAGCTAATTTCACAAGAAGTGTTACGCGGTAAACTAGACGTTGCCGTTCATGTAAAATCATTAGCAGAAAGCGATGAAATGTTCCAAATTAATTGGCCATTAATTGAGGCGTACAAAAAAGCAAAAGCACAACTTGCTGAAGTAGTCCCATTAGATGCTTCATGGACAATGCAGGAATTATTCTCACTGGAGCATGCATTAACGTACGAAAAGCAAGAGATTGCCATAGAACAACTAACAGCAGCGGTTGAACAAGCCGTTCAGCAAGCCATTGTTGGGTTAGTTGATATGCGAATGCGGGAAGGGCAGTCATTGAAAAATGCTGTGCTGCAATATAAGGAAGAGCTTCATACGCAAATCCGCCTCATTCGTGATGTGTCACCACAAGCTGTTCAAAAGTACCGTGAGCGCTTAATCGAAAGAATTGCCGAGATTGCGAACGTCGATGTGCTAGAGGATCGTTTGTTAGCAGAAGTTGCATTGTTTGCAGAGCGGGTTGATATAGCGGAAGAGCTAGACCGTTTAGAAAGTCATTTTGAGCAATTAACGTCTACGCTTAATGAAGCGGGTTCAATTGGTCGTAAATTGGATTTCTTAATGCAGGAAATGCACCGAGAAATTAATACAATCGGCTCGAAAAACCAATCTTCAGAAGCGTCTGTCGCAGTTGTTCAAGCAAAAACCATTTTAGAAAAAATGCGCGAACAAGTACAAAACATTGAATAATTTTGGACTTTCGCTCATAATAAACAAGTTACCCAGTATATAAAGGAGTTATGGTGAATGAGAAAAGAACGCGGCTTGTTAATCGTGTTGTCAGGGCCATCAGGTGTTGGTAAAGGCACGGTTCGTAAAGAGTTATTCTCGCAACCGGATACGAATTACGAATATTCGATTTCAATGACGACACGCCAACCTCGTGAAGGGGAAATAGACGGTGTCGATTATTTCTTCAAAACACGTGAACAATTTGAAGAGCTAATTGAAGAAGGTGGCTTATTAGAGCACGCTGAATTTGTTGGCAATTATTACGGTACACCATTAGCTTATGTCAATGAAACACTTGATGCAGGGCGCGATGTATTTTTAGAAATTGAAGTGCAAGGAGCTGCGCAAATTCGTGAAAAAGCACCGGATGCACTCTTTATTTTCTTAGCACCGCCAAGCATTTCAGAGTTACGCGAACGTTTAGTTGGTCGCGGGACAGAGACAGAAGATGTCATTGCAAAGCGTATTGCGACAGCCAATGAAGAAGTAGAAATGATGAACTTATACGATTACGTTGTCGAAAATGATGAAGTTCAAAACGCTTGTGACCGCATTAATGCCATTATTATGGCAGAGCATTGCCGCCGTGAACGCGTAGAGAAACGTTATTTATCGATGTTGAAGGGAGAATAAAACAGATGTTATATCCATCAGTTGACGCATTAAAAAAAGAAGTAGATTCAAAGTATTCATTAGTGAGCCTAGCGTCTAAACGTGCTCGCCAAATGCAAGAGGTACAAGGTACAGAACGCTTAGAGAAGTATGTATCGTACAAGCCAGTAGGTCGTGCACTTGAGGAAGTATCTAGCGGAGAGCTACGTATGAAAGAACAAGACGCTTCAACTATTTACGAAGACGAAATTTAATGACACGTATATAAGCTCCCGGAGAATTCTCTTTGGGAGCTTATCGTTTGAAGGGGTGGAAACGACATGAATGGTAAAAAGGTTTTAGTATGTGTGACAGGTGGCATTGCCGTTTATAAAGCGGTTGCTCTTGTAAGTAAATTACAGCAAGCAGGTGCGGTTGTAAAAGTGATGATGACTGATTCAGCACGTCAATTTGTCAATCCATTAAGCTTTCAAGTAATGTCAAAAAATGATGTCTTTTTCGATACATTTGATGAAAAAGATTCAAGTGTCATCGCGCATATCGATTTAGCAGATTGGGCGGATTTAATTTTAGTTGCGCCTGCCACAGCGAATGTGATTGGCAAAGTGGCCAATGGCATTGCCGACAATATGGTTACAACAACATTACTTGCTGCGTCAAGCCCTGTTTGGATGGCACCAGCGATGAATGTACATATGTATGACCATCCAGCTGTTGTACGTAATATTGAACAATTATACAAAGATGGCGTGCGCTTTATTGAGCCGTCAGAAGGCTTTTTAGCATGTGGGTATGTTGGAAAAGGGCGTATGGAAGAGCCTGAAAAAATCGTTGCACTTGTAGCGGAGCATTTCCAACCGAAAACATTACCACTGCAAGGTAAAAAGGTCATTGTATCTGCTGGACCTACACGTGAGCGTATCGATCCGGTTCGTTTTGTGACGAATTTTTCAAGTGGCAAAATGGGCTATGCTATGGCTGAAGCTGCACGTGATTTAGGGGCGGATGTTGTGCTCGTTTCAGGACCGGTCGCACTTGCAAAACCAACTGGTATGCGTGTTGTCGATGTGGAAAGCGCACAAGATATGCTAGAAGCGATTGAAGCGGAATATGATACAGCCGATATCGTTGTGAAAACAGCGGCAGTTGCGGATTATCGTCCGAAAAATGCGGCAACACAAAAGGTCAAGAAAAAAGACGGTGATACGTTTATGGAAATGGAACGCACACCGGATATTTTAGCAACACTTGGCAACAAGAAGAAGCATCAGTTACTGATTGGCTTTGCTGCTGAAACGAATGATGTTGAAACATATGCGCAAGGGAAATTAACGCGTAAAAATGCGGATTATATCGTTGCAAACGATGTGACTGAAGTCGGTGCAGGATTTAATACCGATACAAATACCGTCACGCTGATTGGACACAGTGATTATCGTGCGCGCTTTGAGCATATGCCAAAAACCGAATTAGCAAAACGTTTATTTGAAACGATTTTAAAGCGAGCTGAGCAATAATGTTTGCACAAGTTATTGTCGATGTGGCGGCCTATCCTGTAGACCGCCCATTCGATTACCGTATTCCAGAAAAATTAGCGACGGTTGTTGAGCCTGGCAGTCGTGTGAAAGTACCGTTTGGACCGCGGCACGTGCTTGGATACGTCGTTGGCATCGTTTCGCAAACCGATGTGCCACCGAATAAAATTCGCGCGATTAATGAAGTGCTTGATTTAGAGCCAGTCATTAATGCAGAGCTCTTACAATTGTCCAAATGGCTGAAGCATGAAACGATTTGCTTTGAAATTGATGCGCTACAGCTTATGGTGCCGTCTGCATTGCGCGCAAAATATGAAAAAGTAGCACATATGCGTGTCGAGCGTCCGCAACTGGATATGCGACTGCAAGCGATTTTTGGTACGAAGCAAACGGTTGATGTGAAACAGTTTGAAAAAGCAGGTGTTTTGCATCTCTTAAAACAAGCGGTGACTGCTGGAGCTGTCGAACTTGAAAATATTGTGAAGCAACAAGGAAAAGTAAAGACGATTCGCATGGTGAAAGTGGTAGAAGATGTTGCGTGTTTACAGCAAATTCAGGCACACATACCAGCGAAGGCACGCAAACAAATTCAACTAATTGAATGGTTAATACCGTATGCGGGTGAGACATTGACACCTGCTTTTATTTGTGATGAGGCAGATGTTGGAACGACCGTCTTGCACGCTGTACTAGAGCGCGGTGCCGGTGAGTTTGTGCAACAGGAAGTGTATCGTGACCCGTTCACAAAAGACGTGGCGCAAACGACGAATTTACAATTAACAGATGAGCAAGATTTGGCGTTATTAGCGATTCAAAAGAAGTTAGACCAACAAGTTGGACATACGTTTTTATTGCATGGTGTCACGGGTAGCGGAAAAACAGAGATTTATTTGCAGGCGATTGAACAGGTACTTGCACAAGGCAAGCAAGCGATGATGCTCGTACCAGAAATTGCGCTAACGCCCCAAATGACTGAGCGCTTTCGTTCACGCTTTGGCGATGCCGTTGCGGTGATGCATAGTGGCCTATCGACCGGTGAAAAATACGACGAATGGCGCAAAATTCAAAACGGTGAAGTGCAAGTGGTAGTCGGTGCACGTTCTGCGGTGTTTGTGCCGTTTACAAATATCGGCTTAATTATTTTAGATGAAGAGCATGAATCCACATATAAACAAGAAGATTCACCACGCTACCATGCGCGAGATGTCGCTATTTGGCGTAGTCAGTATCATCAATGTCCGGTTATTTTAGGCAGTGCGACACCATCGCTCGAATCGTATGCACGCGCTCAAAAAGGTGTGTATACATTATTGACGTTATCGGAGCGTGCAAAAAAGCAAAGCTTACCGGCTGTTCACGTTGTCGATTTACGCGCAGAGCTCGCCACTGGCAATCGTTCCATGTTCTCTACCGCCTTAGTTGAGGCGATGCGTGTGCGACTTGAAAAAAATGAGCAAATTGTGCTGTTTTTAAATCGTCGTGGTTATTCAAGCTTTGTATTATGTAGAGACTGTGGAACTGTTGTACAATGTAAAAATTGTGATATTTCTTTAACGTACCATCGACACCAAGAAAACTTAAAATGTCATTATTGTGGCTATGAGGAACATGTCCCCTCAACATGTCCACAATGTACAAGTGAGCATATTCGTTATTTTGGGACGGGTACACAAAAAGTTGAAGAAGAGTTGCATGCGCTGTTTCCAGAAGCACGTGTATTGCGGATGGATGTCGACACAACCTCGAAAAAAGGGGCACATGAAGATATTTTAGAAGCGTTTGGCAATAAGGAAGCGAATATTTTACTTGGCACGCAAATGATTGCGAAAGGACTAGACTTTCCAGACATTACACTTGTGGGCGTGCTGAGTGCCGATACGTCGCTGCATTTACCGGATTACCGAGCAGCTGAAAAAACGTATCAACTGCTAACGCAAGTAAGTGGTCGTGCCGGGCGTCATGATAAACCAGGACAAGTTGTCATTCAAACGTACACGCCAGAGCATTATGCAATTGAGTTAGCGAAGGCGCAAGTGTATGCACCGTTTTATACACAAGAGATGGCGAATCGTCGTCGCTCTGGGCATCCACCGTACTATTATATTGCGCTTGTTCAAATTTCGCATGAGGATGTTATGCTCGCTGCCGATTATGCACAGCAGACGATGTACTGGTTACAAGCTCGTTTACCACACACTGTGCAACTACTTGGACCGACAGCAGCAAGCATTAGTCGTCTCCAAAATAGATATCGTTATCAATGTTTGATAAAATACAAAATAGAACCAAGCTTAATTCCAACGCTCCACGCGTTAATTTCGCATTATCGTGCAGAGTGGATAAAACAAGGAGTACAGCTTACAATCGATTTAGATCCGAGTATGATTTAAATACGTACGTATAGAAAGAGGCATATATTATGGCAATTAAAGAAGTTGTAAAAGCACCCGCACAGGTGTTATCACAGAAAACGAAAGAAGTAGAAGTAATTGATGAATCAATTATCGCGTTATTAGACGATTTATATGACACGATGGTTGAGCATGATGGTGTTGGGATTGCTGCACCACAAATTAATGTAAATTTACGTGTTGCTATCGTTGAATTAGGCGAGGATATTTTAGAAATGATTAACCCAATTATCATCGAAACAAAAGGTGAGATTGTAGAAGATATTGAAGGTTGCTTAAGCTTCCCAGATGTATTTGGTATGGTTGAGCGCCCAACATATGTGAAAATTGAAGCAGCAGACCGTGAAGGACGTATTTATGAATTAGAAGCAGAAGATTTCGAAGCGCGTGCAATTATGCATGAAATTGACCATTTAGATGGTGTATTATTCGATTCGAAAATGACACGTCGTCTATCAGAGGAAGAGTTAGAAGCTTTATACGCTGAGGAGGAATAGTCTGTGAAAATTGTATTTATGGGAACACCGGCCTTTTCAGCACCAATTTTACGTATGTTGCATGAAGAAGGTCATGACATTGTAGCGGTTGTAACACAGCCGGATCGTCCAGTGGGGCGTAAAAAAGTATTAACGGCAACACCTGTAAAAGAAGAGGCGTTAGCGTTAGGTTTACCAGTATTACAGCCAGAAAAGCTACGCGGTTCACAAGAGATGGCAGACATTATTGCCATGAATGCGGATTTAATTGTTACAGCGGCATTTGGTCAAATCTTACCGAAAGACATTTTAGATGCACCGCGCTTAGGCTGTGTAAATGTACACGCATCACTGTTACCGAAATATCGCGGTGGTGCACCAATTCACCAATCGATCATTGATGGTGAAGCACAGACAGGTGTGACAATTATGTATATGGCAGAGAAGCTGGATGCCGGTAACATTATTTCACAGCGTGCGATTGCGATTGAAGAAACAGATCATACAGGTAGCATGTTTGATAAACTAAGCATCGTTGGCCGTGATTTATTGAAGGAAACATTGCCTTCACTTGAAGCGGGCACGAATGATTCAATTGTACAAGACGAATCACAAGTGACGTATGCACGCAATATTTCTCGTGAGCAAGAACGTATCGACTGGACAAAATCAGCGCGTGACTTATATAACCAAGTGCGCGGCTTACATCCTTGGCCAGTGGCATACACAACGTTTGAAGAAGCAACGTTTAAAATTTGGTGGGCACAAGTCGGTGGACAAACCGATGCAGTACCAGGCACGGTTGTAGAAATTAACAAAGACTCATTTGGCGTTGCAACAGGTGACGGTGTACTGCTGTTAACAGACGTGCAACCAGCTGGTAAAAAACGTATGTCAGCAACGGATTATTTACGTGGGACAGGGTCGAAATTACAGATTGGGGACCGCTTTGAATGAGTAAACAAAAGAAAAAAGAAATCATTTGGGATGGCAATGTACGCGACGCGGCATTAACGATTTTATTAACGGTTGATAAAAGCCAAGCATACAGTAATTTATTACTGAACCAAACGATTGAGAAATACAACATTAAAGATGCCAAAGACCGCGGTTTATTGACGGAATTAACGTATGGCACATTACAATATAAATATACGCTAGATTATTATTTAGAGCCGTTCATTCGCGGGAAAGTAGACTTATGGGTGCGATGGTTACTGCGTTTATCGCTGTACCAAATGCATTATTTAACACGTATCCCAGCACATGCCGCGGTAAATGAAGCGGTTGAAATTGCGAAACGTCGTGGTCATAAAGGCATTGCTTCAACGGTCAATGGTATATTACGTAGCATTTTACGTGAAGGTGTGCGTTCAGTAGATGATATTGCAGACCGCGTAGAGCGTTTAGCGATTGAAACATCTCATCCGCAGTGGCTTGTATCACGCTGGGTAGAGATGTATGGCTATGAGCAAGCGAGTGATATGTTACAAGAAAACAATGTGCCACCACTGCAAACGATGCGTGTGAATACGACGCGTATTACCGTAGACGAAGCGCTTCAAATTTTAGAGCGCGAAGGTGTGAAAGCACGTCGTAGTGACATTATGCCAGAATGTATTCATTTAATGAGTGGGACAGCTGCGCGAACATCTTTATTTAAAAAAGGATTTGCGACTATTCAAGACGAAAGCTCGATGTTACCAGCAACGGTGCTTGACCCACAGCCAGGTGAACGCATTTATGATATGTGTGCAGCACCAGGTGGGAAAACGACACATATTGCCGAGAAAATGCGCAATGAAGGGAAAGTATTAGCGACAGATTTACATGCGAAAAAGCTTGATTTAATCGATGAAAATACAGCCCGTTTAGGCTTAAACATTGTAGAAGCAGTGCCGCTTGATGGTCGGAAATCAGCAGCTTTACTTGGTGAAGCAAGCTTTGACCGCGTACTTGTTGACGCACCATGTTCAGGCTTAGGGGTTATGCGTCGTAAGCCAGACATTAAATATACGAAGCGTGAAGAAGATTTAGCGAACTTACAAACGATTCAATTAGCACTGCTTGACAATGCCGTGACATTATTAAAACCAAATGGTCGTTTAGTGTATTCAACATGTACGGTTGACCGTACGGAAAATGAAGGCACTGTCGAAGCATTTTTAGCAGCACATCCACAAATGGAAGTAATCGAAATGCAATTGCCAACAAGCTTAATGGATAAGCAGCAAAACGGCATGCTACAAGTATTCCCACAAGACTTCGGTAGTGACGGATTTTTTGTAGCCGCGTTTCGTAAAAAAGGAGAATAATAATTTAATATGTTAGAAAAACAACATGAAGAAATGAAAGAGCAAATTGCAGGCCGTATTGAAGATTTAGTACAAGAAGCTGCACCAAAACGTCGTGAGAAAAAAGAGAAGCCACAACTAAAAGAATCGATTTATTCTTTACGTTTAGATGAACTGCAAGCTTGGTTAGAAGAACACGGCGAGAAAAAATTCCGTGCTGCACAAATTTATGAGTGGTTATATAGTAAACGTGTGAAAACGTATGATGATATGAAAAACCTTCCGAAGTCATTACGTGAAAAGTTAGAGGAAAACTTCCTATTAACAACATTATCAACAATTATTAAACAAGAATCAAAAGATGGCACAATCAAGTTTTTATTCCAATTACAAGATGGCTATTCAATTGAAACGGTATTAATGCGCCATGATTACGGAAATTCAATTTGTGTAACGACACAAGTGGGTTGTCGTATCGGTTGTACGTTCTGTGCGTCAACATTAGGTGGTTTAAAACGTCACTTATTAGCAGGTGAAATTGTTGAGCAAGTAGTGAAAGTACAACAAATTTTAGATGAAACAGAAGAGCGTGTATCGTCTATCGTTATTATGGGTATCGGTGAGCCGTTTGATAACTATGATGCGATGATGAACTTCTTAAAAATTATGAACCACGATAAAGGCTTACACATTGGTGCGCGTCATATTACGGTATCGACATCAGGTATCGTACCGAAAATTTATGAATTCGCAGATGAAGGTATGCAAATTAACTTCGCGGTATCATTACACGCACCGAACCAAGAAGCACGTCAAAAGCTAATGCCAATTGCACGTGCCTATAAATTAGAAGAATTACTAGCAGCGGTGAAATACTATACAGAAAAAACAGGTCGTCGCGTAAGCTTCGAGTATGGGTTAATGTCGGGTGAGAATGACTCAGTTGAAGTTGCAAACGAGTTAGCCACATTAATTAAAGGGATTAAGTGTCACGTAAACTTAATTCCAATCAACTATGTACCAGAGCGCGATTACGTACGTACATCACGCAGCAGTATTTTTGCATTTGAAAAAGCATTAAAAGCACGAGGTGTAAACGTAACTATTCGTCGTGAGCAAGGTGCGGATATTGCCGCTGCATGTGGACAATTACGTGCACAAGAACGTGCTGAAGAAACAAAGTAGGTGAACTATTGTGAAATTCACAGTCGAATCGGATGTGGGCTTAAAACGCGCGGTGAATGAAGACCGTGTACACGTATCAGTGCGAGAAGACGGGCATATGCTCGCGCTTCTTGCCGATGGTATGGGTGGCCATAATGCTGGAGAAATTGCGAGTGACATGGCGATTACATTATTTGAAGAGCAGTTTTTACAAGTAGATACAGCGACACTTAATGAACAACTAAGTAAGCAAGTATGGGTAGAACAAACGGTGAAACGAATTAATGAAGAAGTATATGATTATTCATTACGCCATAAGCAATGTACAGGGATGGGAACGACGTTAATTGCAGCACTTATCGACGGTGGGCATTTCACGATTTGTCACATTGGTGATAGCCGTGTGTATACATTTACCGAACAGGATGCCGTGCAAATTACGCGTGACCATTCCTATGTCAATGTACTTGTAGACCACGGTGAAATTAGCGAGGAAGAAGCGGAGCATCATCCGCGTCGCAATGTTATTACAAAAGCGGTCGGCACGGAGCGACATGTAGAGCCAACATTTTACACATTTGAAGTGCCGGCTGATACGTATATTTTATTATGTTCAGACGGCTTAAGTGATAAATGCAGTATCGCAGAAATACAGGCCATTTTATTGCTCGAAAAAACACTAGAAGAAAAAGGTCGAATGCTTGTACAACTAGCAAACGATAGCGGCGGCGAGGATAACATTTCTCTCGCCCTTCTTTATAATGGATAGGAGGTGTAGGGTATGTTAGAAGGAAAACGTATTAGTGATCGTTATAAAGTGTTAAGTCTTATTGGCGGCGGCGGGATGAGCCACGTTTATTTAGCGCATGATATGATTTTGGACCGTGAAGTGGCGATGAAAGTATTGCGCTATGATTTTAAAAACGAAGAAGAGCTGCATCGTCGTTTTCAGCGAGAAGCATTATCTGTAACGAGCCTTACACATCCAAACATTGTAGGAATTTATGATGTCGGTCAAGATGAAGATGTGCATTATATTGTGATGGAGTATGTCGATGGCCAAACATTGAAAGAATACATACAACAACATTCACCAATTCCGGTAGCACGTGTCGTAGAAATTATGTTAAGTCTGACACACGCGATTAGCCAAGCACATGATAATCATATTATTCACCGTGATATTAAGCCTCAAAATGTGTTGATGAATAAAGAGGGCGAAGTAAAAGTGACGGATTTTGGCATTGCGGTAACGCTCAATGCAACGGCGTATACACAAACAAATTCTGTACTAGGCACAGTGCATTATTTATCGCCTGAACAAGCACGTGGTGGCATGGCAACGAAAAAGTCTGATATTTACGCACTTGGTGTTGTCATGTATGAATTGTTAACGGGGGAGCTACCATTTTATGGTGAATCACCAGTAGCGATTGCTCTGAAGCATTTGCAAGAAGAGACACCATCTGTTCGAGAAAAGTATAGTTATATTCCACAAAGTGTCGAAAATGTCGTGTTAAAAGCGACCGCAAAAGACCCATTGCATCGTTATCAGTCTGTCGAAGAAATGACGCAAGATTTACAAACGGTATTAAGTCCTCAGCGTTTACATGAACAACTCTTTACATTGCCGCTTGACGATGATGATGCAACAAAGGCAATGCCGATTATAAAACCGGTATTTCCGGTGCAAGATGCGACACCGACACGTCGTATAGAACCGGTACAGCCCGCTGTTGAAGAGGAAGACGATGATGTGGTCATTGCACCACCTATAAAAAAGGCGGCTGTTGAACCATCGCCGCCATCACCAGAACCGCCAGCGAAAAAGAAAAAGTCGAAAAGCCCGATGATTATTGGTATTTTGCTCGGTATTATGGCACTACTTGCTTTGCTGATCTTTTTACTGCCGTCTCTTATGTCACCGACAAAAGTAAGTGTACCAGACGTCACAGCACTGACATTAGAAGAAGCGATTGATGAGCTTGAATCACAAGGCTTTGCGGTAGGTGACGAGCGTGAACGTACATCTGATACGGTTGACGAAGGTAAGATTATTGAAACGTCACCAGCTGCTGGAAAAGAAATTGAGCAAGGTGGCGAAATTGATTTAATCGTCAGCATTGGGAAAGAAAAGAAAAGCGTCAGCAATTATGTTGGACAAAATGTCGACCAAGTACTGAGCATTTTAAAAGACCGCGATTATGTGGATGTTGTCATTAATGAAGAGTATTCAGACGAAAAAGCAGGTACTGTGTTGTCGCAGTCGCCAGTGCCAGGAGAGCAAGTCGTTGAAAGTGAAACGGTACTGACATTAACGGTGAGCCAAGGTAGCAATACAGCGCGTGTTGCGGACTTAACAGGTTACAATGAATCGGCGTTAAATGAATATGCGCGTTCGTCTGGCTTTAAAATTAACGTCACACGAGAAGAGCATTCAGAGACGATTCCAGCAGGCGATGTTATGAACCAAACACCATCAGCCAATTCGTCAATTGAAGTCGGCAGCACCATTAGTGTTGTCATGTCAAAAGGACCAGCAGAAAAGCCGGTAAAAACATTCGTGCAAGTCATTTCGATTCCTTACAGTGCTGAGGAACAACCAGTAACGGAAGCACCGCAACAAGAGGAAGAGGCACCAGCGCCGGACGAAGAGCAAGACATTACGGATGAAAATGAGTCTACTGAAGAGGAACTACCAGTCGAAGAAGAGCCGGTAGAGCAGCCTTCTGAAACGGCAGAACCAATCGAGCAAACGATTCAAATTTATATTCAAGATAAAAACAATACGATGTCAAAACCAGTAGAAGAGTTCACAATTACTGAGACGACATCACATCGCATTCAATTGCAAATACAAGAAGGAACAGAAGCTGCGTATCGTGTGATGCGTGACAATGAAGTGATCATTGAAGAAGTAATTTCATATGATGACTTATAAGAAAGGATGATCTGATGGCGACAGGCCAAATTCGTAAAGCTTTAAGTGGCTATTACTATGTAGAAAAAGATGGACAACTGATTCAATGTCGAGGAAGAGGCGTATTTCGAAATCGCGGTGAATCACCATTAGTGGGTGATTTCGTTGAATATACGGTAGAAACAGCAGGCTCCGATGGGACGATTCAAAAGATTTTCCCACGTGATAATGAGCTTGTACGTCCGCCGATTGCCAATATTGACCAAGCTATTTTAGTGTTTTCTGTGAAGGAGCCGAATTTCAATACCATTTTACTCGACCGCTTTTTAGTTGTTTTGGAATCTTTCCACATTCAGCCGATTATTTGCTTAACGAAAATGGATTTATTAAGTGAAGCGCAGCGTACAGAATTACAACCTTATATTGATGATTACAAAGAAATCGGCTATGATGTTATCGAAACATTTATTGACGATGCATCGTTAATGGAGCGTCTTGTGCCAGTACTTGAGGGCAAAACAACGGTTTTAGCAGGACAATCAGGGGTTGGAAAATCAACGTTACTGAACACTTTATTACCATCGTTAGCGCTAAAAACAGGTGTTATTTCACAGCATTTAGGACGCGGTAAACATACAACGCGCCATGTGGAGTTAATGGAAGTAGCAGGTGGCTTATTAGCAGATACGCCAGGGTTTAGCTCGTTTGATTTCGATACGATTGAGCGTGAAGAATTAACGGCGTGCTTCCCAGAACTTGCGCGTACAGCAGAGTCGTGTAAATTCCGTGGCTGTTTACATGTGAAAGAGCCAAAATGTGCTGTGAAAGATGCTGTAGAAGCGGGAGAAATTCGTGCATATCGTTATGAGCATTACTTACAATTTTTAGAAGAAATTATGGATCGAAAGCCGAGGTACTAATAATTATGATTAAAATTGCACCATCTATTTTAGCGGCGGATTTTGCGCAGCTAGGACAAGAAGTAAAAGAAGTAGAAGCAGCTGGAGCACAATTGATTCACGTAGACGTAATGGACGGCCATTTTGTGCCAAATATTTCATTTGGCTCATTAGTAATGGATGCGATTCGTCCGCATACAACATTACCACTTGATGTTCATTTAATGATTGAAAATCCAGACCAGTACATTGAGCAATTTGCAAAAGCAGGTGCAACATATATTACAGTACACGTTGAAGCGTGTCGTCATTTACACCGCACGATTCAATTAATTCGTTCATATGGCGTAAAGCCAGGTGTCGTGTTAAATCCACATACACCGATTGAAACGATTCAGCACGTGTTAGAAGATATCGACATGGTATTATTTATGACCGTAAACCCAGGCTTTGGTGGTCAAAAATTCATTTCATCAGTCGTACCGAAAATTGAAGCGTTATCTACAATTATTAAAGAGCGCGGTTTATCAATTGACATTGAAATTGATGGTGGTATTACAGCAGAAACGATTGTACCATGTGCAAAAGCAGGCGCGAATATCTTTGTTGCCGGTTCGGCTATTTTCGGCAAAGAAGACCGTGCGGCAGCGTTACAAGAGATTCAAGCAGCTGGAGAAGCAGCAATTTCGTGATTGCGTTTATTTGTGCAGGCGGGCCACGAGAACAATTGTATGACCTGACTGCTTTGGCGTCGCGACAAGACATCGTGTATATCGGTGCTGATCGCGGCGCTTTTTATTTACTGCAAGCAGGGCTGAAGCCGACAGCTATTCTTGGAGATTTTGATTCGCTAAATGACGAAGAGTGGGCGTATGTGTCATCGCAAGTATCGGAAATTCACCGTTACGCTGCTGAAAAGGATGATACGGATACCGACTTAGCGTTATTATATGCCGTTGAGCAGGGATTTTCAGAAATTTGGATTACGGGGATTACAGGTGGACGTTTAGACCATTCAGAGGCAGCGATGCGTTCAGTAGGGCGTATTCAGCTTGCGCATGAACAAGTCATTGTGAAGGTACTAAACAATCAAAATGAGCTGCGTATTTTAGTGCCAGGGACGCACCGTGTGAAACGAGCAAAGGAGTTTCCATATATGTCGCTTTTTGCATATGACGGTCATGTTGAAGGCATTACATTACGGGGCGTGAAATATGAAACGACGAATGAAACGATTACACGTATGTCATCGCGTTTTACGAGCAATGAAATTGTAGCAGAGGAAGCGACAATTTCGTTTACAGCGGGCATTTGCTTAGTTGTACGAAGCCACGATTAAACAAATAAAAAAAGGACTTACCATAAAGGTGAGTCCTTTTTATATGCACGAATTAAACGCGCTCGATTTTACCTGATTTTAATGCACGAGCAGAAACCCATACACGCTTTGGCTTACCGTCAACTAGGATACGAACCTTTTGTAGGTTAGCGCCCCAAGTACGTTTAGAAGCGTTCATTGCGTGAGAACGAGTGTTACCTGAACGAGCTTTACGGCCAGTGATTACACATTGTTTTGGCATGTATATTTCCCTCCTAACAAATGAATCTGAAAGCTTGTTTTTCAGTTCGGTATTTCACATACCATAATAATTTACCACAGTCTAAGGGTGAGTGCAAGACATTTCACATACACTTTCAAGAAAAAAACCTTTACACCTAAAATGTGTGACAACAATAGCAAAAGCGCGGATTGAGGAAGAATTATAAGGCAACATATTCCCAAAAGTTTTCACAAACGCCTGTAATTTTTTGAAATAGATACTATGTCTCACTAGCTTAATTGGTGAGTTTTCTTTTATAATGTGTTGTTGTGTAGTACAATATAGTTTAGTCTAATAGAGCCAAGGGGGCATTTACATGTCAATTGAGTTAAACAACGAATTCGGTCAAATTGATATTTCAAACGATGTCATAGCGCAAATTGCTGGAGGTGCAGCGATTGAGTGTTACGGGATTGTTGGGATGGCATCTAAACATCAAATCCGCGATGGACTGACAGATATTCTTCGTAAAGAAAACTTTGCGAAAGGCGTATTAGTACGTCAGCAAAATGACGATTTACATATTGATATGTATATCATTGTAAGCTATGGTACGAAAATTTCGGAAATCGCTTACCAAGTGCAATCAAAAGTAAAATACACAGTAAATAAGACATTAGGAATGAGCGTTAAATCGGTGAACATTTTTGTTCAAGGTGTGCGTGTCATGAACGTATAAGAGGAGGAACAGAATCGCATGCAGTCTTTAGACGGATTAAAGTTTGCGGAAATGGTACAAATGGGTGCACATCACCTTTACCAAAACGCAGGCTACGTAGATTCTTTAAACGTATTCCCAGTACCAGATGGCGATACAGGGACAAATATGAACTTGTCAATGACATCAGGAGCAAAGGAAACAGAAGCACATGCCCAAGCACATATTGGGAAAACAGCACAAGCGTTATCAAAAGGATTATTAATGGGTGCTCGTGGTAACTCAGGTGTTATTTTATCACAGTTATTCCGTGGTTTCGGTAAACATATCGAGAAGCTAGAAGAAGTAACGGCAGCTGATTATGCACAAGCGTTCCAAGCCGGTGTAGATACGGCATATAAAGCCGTTATGAAGCCCGTTGAAGGGACAATTTTAACGGTAGCAAAAGACGGAGCGAAAGCAGCGGTAGCAGCAGCAGAGCATTCGACAGACTTAATTGCGATTACAGAAGCATTAGTACAAGAAGCGAAAGCGTCATTAGACCGTACACCAGATTTACTACCAGTACTAAAAGAAGTAGGCGTAGTCGATAGTGGTGGTCAAGGCTTACTATTCGTTTACGAAGGTTTTTTAGCATCGTTAAAAGGTGAAGCATTACCAGAAAAAAATGATGCATCATTAGATGATTTAATTAACGCAGAGCATCACCGTGCACAAGACTTTATGGATACAGCTGATATTGAATTTGGCTATTGTACAGAAATTATGGTGCGTTTAGAAGCAGACAAAGCACCATTTGATGAATACGCTTTCCGTGAAGAGCTAAGCGTTATGGGTGACTCACTATTAGTCATTTCAGATGATGAAGTTGCAAAAGTACATATTCACTCGGAAACACCAGGTGCTGTACTAACTGCAGGTCAAAAATATGGTAGCTTAATGAAAATTAAAGTCGACAATATGCGTGAGCAACACTCGGCAATCGTCGGTGAAGACCATAAAGCACCAGCGAAAGCTGCAACGAAAAAAGTACCGTATGCGATTGTAACGATTGCGATGGGTGAAGGTGTAGCCGATATGCTACGCTCTATTGGCGCGTCTTACGTAATTGAAGGTGGTCAAACGATGAACCCTTCAACGGAAGATATCGTGAAAGCGGTGCAAGAAATTGGTGCAGAGCGCGTCTTAATTTTACCAAACAATAAAAACATCATCATGGCAGCTGAGCAAGCTGTGGAATTATTAGAGATTGAAGCAGCAGTTGTTGCGACAAAGACAATTCCACAAGGGATGGCAGCTGTGTTAGCATTTAACAGCGAAGTATCGGTAGCCGATAACAAAGAAGTGATGACTGAAGCGTTCTCAGCTGTGAAAACAGGTCAAGTAACATATGCGGTACGCGACACATCAATTGATGGCGTAGAAATTCGCAAAGATGATTATATGGCATTAGCAGAAGGTAAGATTGTTTTATCGACACCACAATTAACAGATGCTGCACAAAAAGTAGTAGCAGAGCTAGTGGATGAAGATTCAGAGATTATTACAATCATTTACGGTGAAGATACGACAGAAGAAGCGGCTAACGAATTAGCTACCTTTATTGAGGAACAATTCGAAGACGCAGAAGTAGAAGTATTTAACGGTAAACAGCCGTTATATCCATATATTATTTCGGTAGAATAATAAAAAGTTGTCCTGAATCAAGTGTTCAGGGCGCTTTTTTTGTTCACATGAAAAGGTCAGACATGTTGCCATTTAACGTTGGTTTTTCCGAATTTTTTCGGGTACAATTAGAGACACATCTTCGAGGAGGGATTTGGAATGAAATTTACATCGGTGTTTGATATTATTGGGCCGGTAATGATTGGCCCTTCCTCGTCACATACAGCAGGTGCTGCGCGTATTGGACGAGTAGCAAGGGATTTATTCGGGCGTCAGCCAAAATGGGCGAAAATTCATTTATACGGCTCATTTGCAGAAACATATAAAGGGCACGGTACGGACGTAGCGTTAGTCGGCGGATTACTGGACTACGATACCGATGATGAGCGTATTAAAACCGCATTTGAAGAAGCGGAAAAAGCAGGACTTGCGTATACATTTATTCCTGAAACGGCGCATATGGAGCATCCGAATACAACACGCATCGTCATGGGCGATGACGAAGGCGAAATGTCTGTTGTCGGCATTTCTATTGGTGGCGGCAAAATTGAAATTAGTGAAGTAAATGACTTTAAGCTGCACTTAACGGGTGGCCTGCCGACGATTTTAGTGGTGCATGATGACCGAGCAGGATGTATCGCGAACGTTGCCAATTGTTTAGCGATGCATAATGTCAATATTGGCCATATGGAAGTATCTCGTATTGAGCGTGGTTTAACAGCATTAATGGTTATTGAAGTAGACCAAAATATTGATGACCGTATTATAGAACAAATATCATATATACCAAATATTATTAAAGTATCACGTATGAATACGTAAGGGGGATTTGACATGGACGTTTTATTTCATAATGTACGCGAACTAGTAGCGCGCGCTGAAAATGAAGGGAAACTGATTTCTGATATTATGATTGAGCAAGAAATGGCAATGACACGCCGTAGCTATGAAGATATTTATGCACAAATGGACCGCAATCTTGTCGTAATGGAAGAAGCGGTTGAGCGTGGCTTAAAAGGTGTAACGTCTGTAACGGGCTTAACCGGTGGAGATGCTGTGTTAATTCAGAAATATATTCAAAGTGGGAACGCACTAAGTGGCGATTTACTACTGGATGCGGTGAGTAAGGCAGTCGCAACAAATGAAGTCAACGCAGCAATGGGTACAATTTGCGCGACACCTACAGCTGGTTCAGCAGGTGTTGTACCAGGTACACTATTCGCTGTGAAAAATAAATTACATCCAACGCGTGAGCAAATGATTCGCTTCTTATTCACGTCAGGCGCATTTGGGTTTGTCGTAGCAAATAATGCTTCGATTTCTGGTGCGGCAGGTGGATGCCAAGCAGAAGTTGGTTCAGCAGCAGCGATGGCAGCAGCAGCGATTGTCGAAATGGCAGGCGGTTCGCCACAGCAAAGTGCCGAAGCGTTTTCAATTACGATGAAAAATATGCTCGGCTTAGTGTGTGACCCAGTAGCGGGCTTAGTAGAAGTACCGTGTGTAAAGCGTAATGCAATGGGCGCAGCCAATGCACTTGTGGCAGCGGATATGGCACTAGCAGGTGTAACAAGTCGTATTCCAACCGATGAAGTAATCGGTGCGATGTTTAGAATTGGGCAACAAATGAGTCCAAGTTTAAAAGAAACCGCTCGTGGTGGATTAGCAGCAACGCCAACAGGTCAGGCACTTGCACGTAAAATCTTCGGAAGCGCAGCAGATGTTCAACACTAAAATTGACACGCCAATTACCGCGCTAAAAGGTGTTGGTAAAGAAACCGCTGAACATTTATTCGCAATGGGCATTTTGACGATGCATGACCTGTTTTACACATTTCCGTATCGTCATGAAGACTTTCGTTTAAAAGATTTAGCAGAAACACCGCACAATGAGCGGGTGACAGTGGAGGCTCGCGTTGAACGTGAGCCTGCTGTTATGTTTTTAGGGAAAGGAAAATCACGTCTTCAAGTGGCGGTGTTAGCAGGACGTCATCTTGTGAAGGCTGTTTTTTTTAATCAAGCATATTTAAAGGCAAAGCTTATCCCTGGAGAAATTGTGACGATTACAGGTAAATGGGACCGCGGACGCCAAGCCATTAATGGCACGCATGTTCATTTTGGGCCGAAAACAGACCAAATCGATTTTGAGCCTGTATACAGCTTACGTGGGACACTACAACAAAAGCGTTTCCGTAAATTAATGCGCCAGGCACTTGATGAATATCAGGAAGATGTGGTCGACATTTTGCCTGCTTCACTACGCGAGCAATATAAGCTGTTACCGGTAAGTGCAGCACTTGAGGGGATTCATTTCCCGCAAAATGCAGAGCATGCCAAGCAGGCGAGGAGACGCTTTGTATTTGAGGAGTTACTGTTGTTCCAATTACAAATTCAAGCACTGCGTAAAATGCGCCGTGATGATGAAAAAGGGACAGTCATTAAATTTGATAACACGCGTCTGAAGCAATTTATCGAAACATTACCATATGAACTGACAGGTGCACAAAAGCGTGTCGTCAATGAAATTTGTCGAGATTTACTGACACCGTACCGGATGAACCGTTTACTGCAAGGCGATGTAGGTTCTGGAAAGACGCTCGTTGCGGCAGTTACATTATATGCAGCCGTAACAGCGGGCTATCAAGGGGCATTGATGGCACCGACTGAAATTTTAGCGGAGCAGCATGCCGAAAATTTAGCAGGGTGGTTTGATGCAGTAGATGTACGTACCGCGCTATTATCAGGTTCTGTAAAGGGCAAAGCACGCCGTCTAATACTAGAACAATTAGCAAATGGCGACATTGATATTTTAATCGGTACACATGCGCTCATTCAGCCCGATGTCGTGTTTCAAAATTTAGGCTTTGTTATTACGGATGAGCAGCACCGATTTGGCGTGGAGCAACGTCGTATTTTACGTGATAAAGGTGAGAGTCCTGATGTGTTATTTATGACGGCAACACCGATTCCAAGAACATTGGCGATTACTGCCTTTGGTGAAATGGATGTGTCGATGATTGATGAAATGCCAGCAGGACGAAAGCCAATTGAAACGCACTGGGTGAAAAAAGAGCAGTTTGGTGCGGTTGTGACGAAGCTTGAGTCAGAGCTTGTGAAAGGGCGACAAGCGTATGCGATTTGTCCATTAATTGAGGAGTCGGACAAGCTCGATGTCCAAAATGCGGTAGAGGCGTATGAGCAATTACGTGAAGTATTCCGAGGACGCTTTGAAGTAGGGCTTATGCATGGCCGTTTAACATCGGCTGAAAAGGATGCTGTGATGCGTGAGTTCAGTGAGGGGCGCATTCATATTTTAGTGTCCACAACGGTCGTTGAAGTAGGTGTAAACGTGCCAAATGCGACATTTATGGTAGTGTATGATGCGGAGCGCTTCGGTTTAGCACAGCTCCACCAATTGCGCGGACGTGTAGGGCGTGGCGAGCATCAATCATACTGCGTATTAATGGCAGACCCGAAAACAGATGAAGGTAAAGAGCGTATGATGTCAATGACGGAAACGAATGACGGCTTTAAACTGGCAGAGAAAGATTTGGAATTGCGAGGACCTGGGGATTTCTTTGGGAAAAAGCAAAGTGGTTTGCCAGATTTTAAAGTAGCGGATTTAGTGCATGATTATCGTGCGCTCGAAGTAGCAAGACAGCATGCGGCAGAACTTGTGCAACAAGATGCGTTTTGGCAACATGTTGAATACGCACCAATACGAGCGATTTTAGCGCGTTCGGGTGTACTTGAAGGTGAACGAATTGACTAATGAAGAATGCAGTAACCAAAAAAGGTTATTGCATTCTTTTTTATGGTCATATATACTGTTGTTAGTACCAAGTGCTAAAAAGGTGGCGGATGATTTATGAGAAGATCCAAAAAAGAACGTCAGCGGTTATTAACGCAAACGATTGAAGACAATCCATTCGTCACAGATGAACAATTAGCGCAGCAATTTAATGTGAGTGTCCAAACGATTCGTTTAGATCGTATGGAGCTAGCGATTCCAGAACTACGTGAACGTATTAAAAACGTTGCCTCAAAAACATTTGAAAATGAAGTGAAATCATTGCCACTTGAAGAAGTAATCGGTGAAATGATTGATATTGAACTAGATAAGCAAGCATTATCGATTTATGATGTCACACCTTCAGATGTATTTGCGCGTAATGGCATTGCACGAGGGCATCATTTATTTGCTCAAGCGAACTCATTAGCTGTCGCCGTGATTGATGATGAATTAGCCTTGACCGTTAAATCAAATATTCATTTCGTCAAGCCTGTACACGTAGGTGACCGCATTATTTCAAAAGCGGTTGTTACAGGAAAAGACGATGACAATAATCGAACATATGTCAATATTACATCGACGGTAAATGGTGAGGTTGTATTTAAAGGCGAGTTTGAAATGTACCGCACGAAAGGTAAGGGTGAATAGCATGAAATTAGCAGTTGATGGCATGGGCGGCGATCACGCACCCAAAAGTGTAATTGACGGTGTATTACGTGCACTAAATGAATTTCCAGATTTAGAAGTGCAGCTATATGGCAATAAAGACACGATGCGTCCGTTTTTAACAGCGCATGACCGTATGCAAGTTATTCACTGTGAAGAAGTGATTACAAATGACGATGACGCAGCACGCGCTGTTCGTCGTAAAAAAGATTCATCGATGGCAAAGATGCTAGAAGCGGTGAAAACAGGAGAGGCACATGCTTGTTTATCTGCTGGGTCAACCGGCGCATTAATGGCAGGTGGTTTATTCCAAGTAGGGCGTATTGCAGGTGTAGAGCGCCCAGCATTAGCGACAACATTACCAACATTAGATGGACAAGGCTTTTTGATGCTAGACTTAGGTGCAACTGCAGATGCAAAGCCCGAGTACTTATTACAATATGCCATTATGGGTGTCATTTATGCGCGTGAAGTACGCGGCATTCAAAACCCAACAGTTGGCTTACTGAACATCGGTACGGAAGATAAAAAGGGTAATGAATTAACAAAGGCAGTATTTGACCTTTTAAAAGCATCAGATGTAAATTTCGTCGGCAACGTCGAATCACGTGATCTTCTGACAGGGGTGGCAGACGTCGTAGTGACAGATGGTTTTACTGGGAATATGGTGTTAAAAACAATTGAAGGTACAGCAGGCATTATGTTCAAAATGTTGAAAGAGGGCTTTATGAGTTCTATGAAAACAAAGATGGCAGCTGCGATGATGAAACCTCAATTAAAAACGATTAAAGACAAAATGGACTATACCGAGTACGGCGGCGCAGCTTTATTTGGCTTGCAAGCACCGGTTATTAAAGCGCACGGTTCGTCGAATGCGACAGCTATTTTTAGTGCGATTAAACAATGTGACTTAATGGTACGCCATAACGTTTGTCCAACAATCGAAAAAACGATTCAAGCGTAACTTGAACATACACAAAGGGGATTTACATAATGAATAAAATTGCGTTTATTTTTCCAGGGCAAGGGTCGCAAGTAGTAGGAATGGGTGCAGAACTTGCTGAGCAAGACAGTACATTATATGCGAAGGCAGATGATATTTTACGTTTGCCATTATCGACATATATGCTTGAAGGGCCAGCAGACACACTGACACTTACTTATCACGCACAGCCTGCACTACTAACAACCGGTGTGATGGTAGCACAGCGTTTACAAGCTCTAGGGGTGGAGCCAGACGTTGTTGCTGGACATTCGCTTGGTGAATATAGTGCGCTCGTGACAGCAGGGGTGATGTCATTTGAGGAAGCAGTCGCAATTGTTCACAAACGTGGTTTATATATGAACGAAGCTGTACCAGCGGGAGAAGGTGCAATGGCAGCCATTTTACAAATGGATGCTACAGATTTACAACAAGTAACAGACGATGTTACAGCAAACGGGCATAGTGTTCAAATTGCCAATTATAACTGTCCTGGCCAAATTGTTATTTCGGGTAGCGCACAAGGAGTACAACAAGCGTGTGAGCTGGCGAAAGAACGCGGGGCGAAACGTGCAATCCCATTACAAGTAAGCGGTCCGTTTCACAGTGCATTAATGGCACCAGCAGCGCAGCAATTACAACAAGATTTGCAGCAATGCACATTTAGTGAAGCGACCTCTACGATTATTGGGAATGTTCGTGCGGACGTTTTAGCAGTAGAAGATGTACAGCAAGAACTCATTGAGCAAGTAAGCCGTCCTGTATTATGGGAGCAATCGGTTCGCAAAATGTTGGACTTAGGTGTGACAACATTTATTGAATGCGGTCCGGGAAAAGTGCTAAGTGGCTTAGTAAAAAAAGTAGACCGTTCAGCAACATGCTTATGTGTCTATGATGAAGCAACATTACAACAAGCAGTTGAACATGTGAAAGGGGCACTTCAGCATGACTAAGTTACAAGGACAAGTCGCAATTGTGACAGGCGCAAGCCGTGGAATCGGTGAAGCTATCGCGTTAGAACTCGCTGCACAAGGCGCAAAAATTGTTGTCAATTATAGCGGTAGCACTGAAAAAGCACAGCAAGTTGTATCTACGATTCAAGCAAATGGCGGCGAAGCGATTGCGGTGCAAGCAAGCGTTTCACAGACAGATGCAGTCGATGCACTTGTGAAACAAACAATCGAAGCATTTGGACGCGTCGATATTTTAGTGAACAATGCAGGCATTACGCGTGATAATTTAATGATGCGTATGAAGGAAGATGAGTGGGACGATGTAATTGACACGAACTTAAAGGGCGTTTTCCTTTGTACAAAAGCTGTAACGCGTACGATGATGAAGCAGCGTTACGGACGTATCATTAATATTTCATCTATTGTGGGTGTATCGGGGAATGCGGGACAGGCAAATTATGTGGCAGCAAAAGCGGGTGTCATTGGCTTAACGAAAACGACAGCCAAAGAGCTTGCAAGCCGCAATATTTTAGTCAATGCGATTGCACCTGGCTTTATTACGACAGAAATGACCGATGCGTTACCGGAAGATGTGAAAAATGCGATGCTCGCACAAATTCCACTTGCAAAGCTAGGACAACCTATGCATATTGCAAAAGCAGTAGCCTTTTTAGCATCTGAGGACGCAAGCTATATTACAGGACAAACGCTACATATCGATGGCGGCTTAGTGATGTAAGGATAGGATCAATAATTACTTTGAGAGGAGGTGGCATACATGAGCACAGTAATCGAGCGTGTAACACGCGTAATCGTTGACCGTTTAGGCGTTGAGGAAAGCGAAGTAACACCAGAAGCTTCATTCCGTGAAGACTTAGGTGCAGACTCATTAGACGTAGTTGAATTAGTAATGGAACTAGAAGATGAGTTTGATATGGAAATCTCTGATGAAGATGCAGAGAAAATCTCAACAGTTGGTCACGCAATTTCGTATATCGAAAGCAAACAATAATAGCGTAAGTAGATGGTTTATCCATTTCAAAGAGGCACGGATTTAACGTGTCTCTTTTTCGTTGCATTATCGGAATTATAGAAAAATAACGACTTCTGCACGATTTTACATGTTTCCTTTTGCACAATTACGCTAAAGAGGATAAACTAACGGTAGAAACTAAAGGAAGGCAGATCTTAAATGGGAACTAAACGTAAAGGGCAACACCAACAGCCAGGTGTATTATCAGAGAAAGCGCGTCAGCAATTTGAAGTATTACAACGTGAATTGAATGTTCAATTCGACAATAAAAATTTGCTATACCAAGCTTTCACACATTCATCTTATGTGAATGAGCATCGTCGTAAATTATTTACAGACAATGAACGACTAGAGTTTCTAGGAGACGCTGTACTCGAATTATCTGTTTCTAAATATCTTTTTGAGAAATACCCACATATGAGTGAAGGAGAGCTAACAAAGCTACGTGCATCTATTGTTTGTGAACCGTCACTTGTTATTTTTGCCAATGAATTAAATTTCGGGCAATTTGTATTACTTGGAAAAGGCGAGGAGCTAACAGGTGGTCGTGAACGTCCAGCATTACTGGCGGACGTATTTGAATCATTTGTTGGCGCATTATATTTAGATAAAGGGTTAGATGAGGCAGTATGCTTTTTAGAAAAAATCGTATTTCCGAAAGTAGAAGTCGGTGCTTTTTCGCATGTGATGGATTTTAAAAGTCAGCTACAAGAAATGGTGCAGCAATCGAATAATGGCGTGCTGCATTATGCCATTATTGAGGAAAAAGGACCGGCACATAACCGTACATTTGTGTCACAAGTTGTGTTAAATGACACAGAGTTAGGGATCGGCCGTGGGAAATCAAAGAAAGAGGCAGAGCAGCAAGCAGCGCAAGTAGCAATGAAAGCGTTGCGCGAAGCAGCTCAACAGGAGGGCTAATATGTTCCTGAAGCGACTAGATGTTATTGGATTTAAATCGTTCGCAGACCGCATTGGTATCGATTTTGTACCCGGCGTAACAGCTGTAGTTGGTCCAAATGGCTCCGGAAAAAGTAATGTCATTGATGCGGTTCGTTGGGTATTAGGTGAACAGTCAGCGAAGTCGCTTCGTGGCGCGAAAATGGAGGATGTTATTTTCGCAGGTAGTGACTCACGTAAGCCACTGAACTTTGCGGAAGTGACATTGGTGTTAGACAACACAGATGAGCAATTAAACTATCCTTATACAGAAGTGAGCGTTACACGTCGTGTGTACCGCTCAGGGGATAGTGAATACTTATTAAATAAGCAAAGCTGTCGATTAAAAGATATTACCGATTTATTTATGGACTCTGGTCTCGGGAAAGAAGCGTTTTCGATTATTTCTCAAGGGCGTGTCGATGAAATTTTAAATAGCCGTGCACTTGATCGCCGCTCGATTTTTGAGGAAGCGGCAGGTGTTTTAAAGTATAAGCTACGCAAGAAAAAAGCAGAGCATAAATTAGTGGAGACAGACGAGAATTTAAATCGAGTGCTCGATATTTTACATGAATTAGATCGTCGTTTGGAGCCACTGCATATGCAGGCATCTGCTGCGCAAGATTATTTACAAATGACCGAAGAAATGCGCGACTACGATATTGCGCTACTTGTACATAATTTGCAAACGTATACGGCACAATTAGCCGCCGCACAAACAGAAATGGCAACATTAAAACAGCAAGAGCAGCAATTTGCGACGCGTATCGAAGCGGAAGAGGCACAAGTATTTACGTTACGTAAAGCGTTAGCGACACTTGATACGACCTTAGATGGCGCACAAAATGCCTTAATCGAAGCGAGTACGGAAGTCGAGCGTTGGGAAGGGCGTAGAGCACTCCAAACACAACGTTCTGAAAGCCGTGAGCAACAGCGTGCAAAATTAACGGAATCAATCGCGGAAGTGCGTGATACGGTAGAAGCATTGACAGCGCAAGAAGCAGATGTAAAAGAACAGTTTGAGCGCAAGCAAACTCTATTAGCGGATATTAAAGCAGAAGTGAAGCGGCTTGAACATGTATTAAGCCGTTCTGCATCAGAAATTGCGGATGAAATTGAAGAGCAAAAATCTATTTATATTGAGCGCTTAAATGAACAAGCAACTGTCAAAAATGAGCTGAAACATTTAGCGAATCAATTAGTACAGCAGCAAGAAATGAACGTTCGTATGACATCACAAACGGAACAAATTAATGATGAGCTGGTCGCGATTCGTGAAGAAAAGCAGCAAGTAGAAGCATTATTAGCACAAACGGACGAGGCACTTTCGACGCAGCTTGCGAATTACGCAACATCACAGCAGCAATTTACACAGTTAGCACAAAAGCTTGAACAAAAAGAAGCAGTGCTCTATGATGCCTATCGTCTACAACAGCAACAACAGGCACGCAAAGATTCTTTAGAAGCGCTTGAAGCGGATTTTTCAGGGTTTTTCCAAGGTGTTAAAGAAACACTTGTTGCGCGTGATAAAGGCGAATTACGTGGCATTGAGGGGGCTGTAGCGGAACTTGTGCAAGTGCCGACACAGTTTACAAAAGCGATTGAAACAGCGCTGGGTGCAGCTGCACAACATATTATTACAACGGATGAACAAGCAGCTCAGCAAGCGATTGCCTTTTTAAAACAAAAGCGCGCAGGTCGTGCAACGTTTTTACCGAAAACGGTGATGAAATCGCGTAAATTACAACGTCAAGCGATTGCGCATATCGTTGAACACCCAGCATTTGTTGCAGTAGCAGATGAGCTGGTGTCATTTGATGACGCAAACCGAACGATTGTTGAGAATTTAATTGGCAATGTGATCGTTGCGAAAGATTTAAACGGTGCAAGTGCCATTGCAAGAGCGTGCCAATTTAAATTCCGTGTTGTGACACTTGATGGAGATATTGTCAATGCAGGTGGTTCATTAACTGGTGGTGCAATGAAAAACCAAAATTCGGTATTCTCACGCCGTTCCGAGTTAGACCAATTACTCGTAACATTAACCGAAATGACAGCGAAAATTGCGCAAGCAGAAAAAAGCATTGCAGCAGATAAGCAAGCACTCATGACGATGCGTGAGCAAGTAGAGCAAGCGAAAGTCGCAAATGATGACTTACGAGCAACGCAAATTGAGCGTGCTGCGAAATTACGCGAGCTGGAATCGATTGAGCGCACATTGAAAACACGTGTATCGCTAACAACGTCTGAGCACAATGATTTTGCGACGCGTAAAGAGGCATTACTTGTTGCACAGCAACGCGCACAGCAACGTTTAACGGAGCTTGCAACAGAGTTGACGCAAATTAACGCCTTAATTGACACGATGAATATATCGAAAGAACAAAATGAATCGAAAAAAGATGCGATACGTGAAACGTTTGCAGAAAAACGCGCGGAGTTAGCGGTGCTTGAAGAGCAACGTGCACACATTCAAGTAACAGCTGCCGAAGTCGCATTGCAAAAAATGCGCGCAACCGAGCGTCTTGAAACGTTAACACAAGAGCTGGAATGGATGGATTCAGAAGAGCAGCAAGGTGAGATGACACTGGAGCATTTAATGCAGCAAGTGCACGACTGGACAGTGAAGCGTCAAACGTTAACGGCTGATATTCAAGCGTTAAAGGAGCAGCGTACAGCAGACCAACAAGCCCTTCAAATATTGGAAGTACAATTACAAGAAGTAGTACGCCAACATAAAGGCTTTGTGGAGGCACTGCACCAATTAGAAGTAAAGAGCAATCGTCTAGAATTATTAGTGGAATCTGAAACGCATCAACTGCATGAGCAATACGAACTCACATTTGAAGATGCACAGTTAGAAGTGAAAAATATTGCTGATTTAGAGTATGCGCGTCGTAAGGTGAAGCTGTTAAAACAATCGATTGAAGAATTAGGTCCTGTCAATTTAAATTCAATTGCGGAGTTCCAAGAAGTATCGGACCGCCATCAATTTTTAACAGACCAGCGTAATGATTTAATTGAAGCGCAAGAAACGCTTCACGGTGCGATTCGTGAAATGGACGATGAAATGACGCAACGCTTTACCGAAACATTTATGTCTATTCGTGAGCATTTCAAAGTCGTCTTCCGTGAATTATTCGGTGGTGGGCAAGCAGATTTAGTGCTGACAGACCCTGAGAATATGTTAGAGACGGGGATTGAAATCGTTGCGCAACCACCAGGCAAAAAGCTCCAAAACTTAAGCTTATTATCCGGTGGTGAACGTGCATTAACGGCAATCGGCTTATTATTTGCGATTTTAAAAACGCGCCCTGTGCCGTTTTGTATTTTAGACGAAGTAGAAGCAGCACTTGATGAATCAAATGTTGTTCGCTATAGTCAATACTTACAAAAATTTAGTGCAAACACACAATTCATTGTCATTACACATCGTAAAGGAACGATGGAAGGTGCCGATGTATTATATGGTATTACGATGCAGGAATCGGGTGTATCGAAGCTTGTCTCTGTTAAGTTAGAGCAAGATGCCCCGGTCACAATGTAGCGAAGGAGAGGTACACATGAGCTTTTTTAAACGTTTAAAAGAAAAGTTAACAGGTAGTAGCAGTGAGGAAGAAAAGGTAGACAAGGTTGTGACTGACGAGCAGGAAGAGCCGAAAGCCGACGAATTGGTTGAAATACCTGCCACAGTAGAGACACCTACAGAGCCGACATTCCCAGCAAAAGAAAAAGAACAAATTGAAGAACATATTGTAACGTTACCGGTTGAGCCAATTCAAGAGGTAGTAACGGTTATCGAAGAGCCAGCTGAAGAAGTAGCTGTTGTAGCTGTAGACGAGGAACAAACAGAAGAGAAAAAAGCTTCTGCATGGTCGATTACGCAAAAATTCAAAGCCGGCTTAGCGAAAACACGCGATTCGTTTACGTCAAAAGTAAATGATTTAGTAGCACGTTATCGTAAAGTCGATGAAGATTTCTTTGAAGAATTAGAAGATTTATTATTGCAAGCCGACGTTGGTATCGAAACGGTTATGGAATTAATGGATAAGCTACGCTTTGAAGTACAGCGTAAAAATATGAAAGATACAAACGGCATTCAAGCGATTATTTCAGAAAAACTTGTTGAAATTTATGAGCGCGGTGAAGAAGATTTAATCGACTTAAACATGCAACCTAAAGGTGAACTAACGGTTATTTTATTCGTAGGTGTAAACGGTGTTGGTAAAACAACAACAATCGGTAAATTAGCACACCGCTTCAAGCAAGAAGGTCGTTCAGTTATGCTAGCAGCGGGGGATACTTTCCGTGCTGGTGCGATTGACCAACTACAAGTATGGGGTGACCGTGTAGGTGCTGAAGTTGTGAAGCAATCAGAAGGTTCAGACCCAGCAGCAGTCATGTTTGATGCGATTCAAGCAGCGAAAAAGCGCGGCGTTGATGTATTAATTTGTGATACAGCTGGTCGCCTTCAAAATAAAGTAAACTTAATGAACGAACTTGAAAAAGTAAAACGCGTTATTTCACGCGAAATTCCAGATGCGCCACATGAAGTATTATTAGCGCTTGACGCAACAACGGGTCAAAATGCGCTTGTACAAGCAAAAATCTTCAAAGAGGCAACAGATGTATCAGGGATTGTGTTAACGAAGCTTGATGGTACAGCAAAAGGTGGTATCGTGTTAGCCATTCGTCAACAGCTTAACATTCCTGTGAAGTTTGTTGGTCTTGGTGAGCAAATGGATGACCTACAACCATTCGATGCAGAACGTTATGTATATGGCTTATTTGCAGAAGGTCTTGAAAAAGAGTTAGAAGAGGCAGACGAATAATTATCATACATGTGTAGGATGAACGTTAAAAAGTAAGTGACACAAAAAGAAATATCCTTCAGCAACGACAACTGCTGAAGGATATTTTTCTGCTTTTGGCGCTACTCTACATAGTAGACGCGTTTCGCAGGTATGGCTTGAGGCAAACACGATGTTTGTCACATCTAAGAGGTGAGGGGAACGGGCGAAGAGAACGAATTTTTACGTGTAGTCTGTAAAATCAGATAATTTATCATTGCTTTTTGTCGCAATATTTGCGATGATAACGTTAACTAAAACGTTTTAGTAACTTTAGGAATTCGAAAAGGAGATAAAAGTGTATATGAAAAAAGTATTCACATTAGGCGATGCACTTATTACGTTTAATCCTATTGCGACAGGACCACTTCGTCATGTATCAAGCTTCGAACGTAAACTAGGCGGCGCAGAACTGAATTTTGCGATAGGCTGTGCACGTTTAGGCTTAGGGGTGAAATGGTTAAGTCGTTTAGGTCATGATGAGTTTGGCAAGTATATTTTTAATACAGTTCGTGGAGAAGGCATCGACATGAGTTACGTACAATTAATGGACGGCTATCCGACATCATTAAATTTTAAAGAAATTCGGGAAGATGGGTCAGGTAAAACGTTTTATTATCGCTATGCGTCACCGATGTCTACGCTGTCGGTTGAGCAATTAACAGCGGATATGCTTGATGATGTAGCTGTTTTACATTTAACAGGCGTGTTTTTAGCGATTGCACCACAGCATATCGACATTTCACTGAAGCTTGCGCAACTTGCAAAAGAGCGTGGCATTACAGTGTCGTTTGATCCAAATATTCGCTTGAAATTATGGAGCATTGAACAAGCGCGTGAAGCCTATGCAAAGCTATTGCCATATGTTGATATTCTTTTAACAGGGCTTGATGAGCTAGAACTGATTTTACAGCAAAGTGGACGACCAGCATTTGAACAATTTGCAGCGCAATATACGATTAAAGAGCTGATTATTAAAAATGGTGCAGCGGGAGCGCAAGCCTATATAAATGGCGTCTGGACCGAAAAGGAAGCGTTCTCAATTACACCGATTGATACTGTGGGTGCAGGAGACGGTTTTGATGCCGGTTATATTTATAGCTATTTACAGCAACTATGTATCGAAGAACGACTGCGCTTTGCGAATGCAGTAGGTGCTATGGTCACGACTGTAAAAGGTGATAATGAAGGCTTACCGGAATTAGATGATGTACACATGTTTTTAGGTCAAAAAATGAGCATTGAGAGGTAATGAACATGGGGAAACAAGAAACAATTCAGCATATTAAAGATACGAAATTAGTAGCCGTTATTCGCGGTGAATCGCCTGAGGAAGCAACCTCCCTTATTAAAGGATCTGTTGCAGGTGGCATTGCATCGATTGAATTAACGTATACAACACCGTATGTAGAAGATGTATTTAAAGCGTTACGTGGTGAAAATATCGTGATTGGTGCAGGCACAGTACTAGACCCTGAAACAGCACGTCATGCCATTTTACAAGGCGCACAGTTTATCGTAAGTCCGTCATTTAACGCTGATATTGCAACGTTATGTAATCGCTATACGATTCCGTATTTACCAGGCTGTATGTCATTAAAAGAAATGGTCACAGCGCTTGAAAGTGGTTGTGATATTTTGAAATTATTCCCAGCGAATAACTTTACACCAAAGTTCATTGGTGCAGTAAAAGGTCCATTACCATACGCGCAAATTATGCCAACAGGTGGTATTAATGCGGATAATTTAGAAGAATGGCTACAAGCTGGAGCTGTCGCAGTTGGAATCGGTAGCGATTTGAATCGTGCATACGCAGCAGGTGGCGTTGAAGCAGTAACAGAAGCAGCACGTGTATATAGTGCAAAATTACAATAGGAGTGAACAGCATGAATATGACATTTCGTTGGTACGGTCGTGACAATGATACCGTAACACTTGAACATATTAAACAAATTCCCGGAACAAAAGGTATCGTCTGGGCGCTTCATCAAAAGCAAGCAGGCGAGGTATGGCATGAGCAAGAAATTGCAGAAGAAGTTGCTTATATTACCTCTCACGGCTTCCATGCGACAGTTGTTGAAAGTGTAAATGTACATGAAGATATTAAATTAGGGAAGCCGAGTCGAGATGCGTATATTGAAAATTACATAACAACGATTCGTAATTTAGCAAAGCACGGTGTAAAAGTGATTTGTTATAATTTTATGCCGATTTTTGACTGGACGCGTACAGATTTATTTCATCCATTACCAGATGGCTCTACAGCATTGTATTTCGATAAAACGAAAGCGATGCGTTTAGACCCACAGCAATTAGTTGATGAAGTTAATGCAAGCTCGCATCTATCATTACCAGGTTGGGAGCCGGAACGATTAGCGCATTTAAAAGATTTATTCGCAGCATATGAACATGTCGATGAAGAGCAGCTTTGGGACAATTTAGCATACTTTTTAGCACGTATTTTACCGGTAGCACAAGAGGTAGGCATTCAAATGGCGATTCACCCTGACGATCCGCCGTATTCAATTTTCGGTTTACCGCGTATTATTACAGGTGCAGCTAGCTATGAGCGTTTACTTCAAATTAGCGACAGCCCAGCAAACGGCTTTACATTATGCTCAGGTTCGATGGGCGCATCACCATATAATGATATGGTCGCGATTTTTGAGCGCTATGCATCACGCGCGCCATTTGCTCATATTCGCAATGTTTTAATTGAAGAAGATGGTAGCTTTGCGGAAACGTCGCATTACACATCAGACGGTTCAGTTGATATTAAAGGAATTGTAAAAGTACTGCAGCAACAAGGTTATACAGGGTATGTGCGTCCAGACCACGGTCGTCATTTATGGAATGAACAGTGTAGACCAGGGTACGGTTTATATGACCGCGCGCTTGGCATTATGTATTTATTAGGGTTATGGGATGCTTATTCAAATGGAGGTTCACAACAATGATTCAACGAACACATCATGCATTACAAAAATGAGTAGCCGTTATTACAGGTGGTAGCGGTGTATTATGTTCAGAAATGGCGAAGGAGCTTGCACGTCAAGGTGTACAAATTGCTGTGCTGAATAAAACATTGGCAAAAGGACAACAAGTGGTAGATGAAATTGAGGCACTTGGTGGCACAGCTATCGCAATTAGCGTCGATGTACTCGACAAATCTTCACTTTTAGCAGCAAGAGAGGAAATCTTGCAGAAGTTTGGTAAAATAAATATATTGATTAACGGCGCTGGTGGAAATCATCCGGACGCGATTACAGCAAATGAAGAATCAATTGAGGACGTAGCGGGTAATTCGTTTTTTGAGCTAAGTGAGCAAGGCTTTTCAAATGTCTTTTCATTGAACTTTACTGGGACATTTTTAGCATGCCAAGTATTTGGTGAAGTGATGTTACAAGCTGAAGCACCAACGATTATTAATGTGTCGTCGATGAGTGGTTACACACCGCTGACGAAAGTACCTGCGTATAGTGCAGCAAAAGCAGCGATTAATAATTTCACCGAATGGCTAGCCGTGCATTTTGCGAAGGAAGGCATGCGCGTAAACGCGATTGCACCTGGATTTTTCGTAACGTCTCAAAACCGTGATTTATTGCTGACAGCAGAAGGAGATTATACTGCCCGTTCGAAAAAAATATTGGCGGCTACTCCAATGAAAAAGTTTGGAGAACCTCAGCATTTATTAGGAGCTTTGTTATTTTTAGCAGATGAAACGTATTCAGGGTTTGTTACTGGCACGACAATTCCGGTAGATGGAGGATTTAACGCCTACAGTGGGGTGTAAACATGAAAAAAGTGACGATTGGAGATGTCGCAAAGGAAGCGGGCGTCTCAATCAGTACAGTGTCACAATTTATGAACAAGCGTTATGAATATATGAGTGCGGAAACACGCACGAAAATTCAAGAAGCTGTTGGACGTTTAAATTACCGTCCGAATATGCTTGCGCGTAGTTTGAAAAATAAAGGAACGAAAACGGTTGGCATTATTGTGGCGAATATTATGCACACATTTACGACGCAAATTATTCATCATTTAGAGCAGTATTTACAGAAACAAGGGTTTCACGTGATTGTATGTAATGCGAATGATGACCCAGAAATAGAGCGTGAGCATATTGAGAATTTATTAGCACGTCAAGTGGAAGGATTTATTTTATTCCCTACTGGTGAAAATATTGCGTTGTACACGCGCCTATATGAAGAAAGAATCCCTGTTGTTTTTATGGATAGAATGGTAGAACATCATGAAATTCCTGCTGTGTTACTAGATAATGAGCAGGCAAGTGCAGTGGCTGTCGAAGCGCTTCACCGTAAAGGCTATACGCAGTTAGCAATTGTTACAGATTCGATTGACCGTCCCACTACGCCACGTTTAGAGCGTTTAACAGGGTTTGAAAAGAAAATGACCGAGCTAGCCTTGCCTTGCGATGAACATCAATTGATTGCAGCAAGTTTAGTCGATATTCCAGATCGTTTACAGCAATTATTTGCACAAACCCCGATAGATGCGATTGTAGCGGGGAATGACCGCGTGTTACTAACGGTGCTGAACAGTTTGCCACATCCAGTCGGCATTGCGGTTATTGACGATATCCCACTTGCTCAATTTATGTCACCAGCTATTACAACGATCGCACAACCAACCGAACAAATGGCGCAAAAAGCAGTAGAGGTTTTTCTGCATATTAAAGAATGTGGTTATAAAAACGTCTTAAAACATGTGTATCGCTTTTCGCCCGTGTTACAACAGAAATAAATGAAAGCTGGGGTAAATTACTGTTTAGTCCAGCTTTCTCTAGATTTTTCGCGTAAAGCGCATCAAAACTAAAAAATATCAGAATATTTATTATTTTGTGTTGCAATACGCCAAAAAATCTTTTATCATCGTTACATTATTGATGTGGCAAGTGGTCAGCAATTAAATCACGAGCGTAATCAATTTAAAGAGATGGCGATCTTTAAAACAGGTGTGACGTTATAACGATACGAAAATTAAGTGAGGCTGTTCAAAAATAACGTGCGAACAGCCTTTTTAGCATGTGCAAAATTTATGTATATTTCATTGCAACAAGTCGCGTGCTTGCGTATGATAGAAGGCGAGTAAGCAATCACTGCTACGGCTTGCTGTATAAAGGTTTTTTCCTTGACAGAACGTGCTTTTTCGATATAATAAACTACAGACAAACTATGATGAGGAGAGGTTTCCTATGCTACTTGAAAAAACAACACGCATGAACTTTCTCTTTGACTTTTATCAAGCGCTCTTAACGGAGAAGCAGCGTAGCTATATGGAGCTGTATTATTTAGATGACAACTCCCTTGGCGAAATTGCTGATTCGTACGGGATTTCACGCCAAGCTGTGTACGATAACATTCGTCGAACAGAGGCAATGCTTGAAGAATATGAAGATAAATTACGTTTACTTGAAAAATTCCAACAGCGTAAGCTAGCAATCGAGCAGTTAACAGAAGGTATCAATAACGATACGTTAACGAAAGCACAACAGATTGATATGCTTGAAAAATTGCAAGATTGGGATTAGGAGGAGACAATTATGGCATTCGAAGGTTTAGCTGAACGCCTTCAAGGAACGATCCAGAAGATTAAAGGTAAAGGTAAAGTTTCTGAACAAGACGTAAAAGAAATGATGCGTGAAGTTCGATTTGCTTTAATCGAAGCGGATGTTAACTTAAAAGTTGTAAAAGACTTTGTTAAGCGCGTAAGTGAACGTGCTGTTGGTGCAGATGTCATGAAATCATTAACACCTGGCCAACAAGTGATTAAAATCGTTCAAGATGAATTACAACAACTAATGGGTGGCGAACAGAGCCCGATTAAATTTAATACAAAGCCACCGACTGTCATTATGATGGTCGGCTTACAAGGTGCCGGTAAAACGACGACAACAGGAAAGCTTGCTAATGTATTGCGCAAAAAATACAACCGTAAGCCATTGCTTGTTGCAGCCGATATTTACCGTCCAGCTGCCATTCAACAATTAGAAACGCTTGGGAAGCAATTATCGCTGCCAGTGTTCTCGTTAGGCAATCAAGTGTCGCCTGTTGAGATTGCGCGTCAAGCCATTGAAAAGGCGAAGGAAGAGCACTTAGACGTTGTCATTATCGATACAGCAGGTCGTCTGCATATTGATGAAGAGCTGATGCAAGAGCTAAAAGATATTCGTAGCTTAAAAGAGCCGGATGAAGTATTTTTAGTGGTAGATGCGATGACAGGTCAAGATGCAGTAAACGTTGCGAAAAGCTTTGATGAAGCAGTAGGCATTACAGGCGTTGTGTTAACAAAGCTTGATGGTGATACACGCGGTGGTGCGGCATTATCAATTCGTGCTGTAACGGAGAAGCCAATTAAATTCGTCGGTATGGGCGAAAAAATGGATGCGTTAGAGCCATTCCACCCAGAGCGTATGGCAAGCCGTATTTTAGGCATGGGTGACGTTTTATCGTTAATCGAAAAAGCGCAAGCTGAAGTTGATATGGATAAAGCAAAAGAGCTTGAAGAAAAGTTTATGACGCAAACATTTACGTTTGATGATTTCATTGAACAGCTACAAGCCGTGAAAAAAATGGGCCCACTTGATGAAATTTTAAAAATGATTCCAGGGGCAAGTAAAATTAAAGGGTTAGACAATGCGAAGGTCGATGAGAAGCAAATGGCGCACATTGAGGCGATTATTTATTCGATGACACCTGCAGAAAAAACAAACCCGGAAATTATTACAGCGAGCCGTAAAAAACGTATTGCGAAAGGGTCAGGCACATCAATTCAAGAAATCAACCGACTGCTAAAACAGTTTGAAGATATGAAGAAGATGATGAAACAAATGACATCAATGGCAGGCGGAAAAGGTAAGAAAAAGATGAAACTACCTGGTTTAGATTCACTTTTTAAATAAAATTATAAGGTGTTAAGAAAAAACACTTTACAAACATCAGAAACATTGATAATATACTATCTTGTGTGAAACTTATTCGGAGGTGCTAGAAAAATGGCAGTTAAAATTCGCTTAAAACGTATGGGAGCTAAAAAATCTCCTTTCTATCGTATCGTAGTTGCAGACGCTCGTTCACCACGTGACGGTCGTTCAATCGAAACAGTTGGTACTTACAACCCACTTACTGTTCCAGCTACAGTTCAAATCGATGAAGAGAAAGCTCTACAATGGTTAACAAATGGTGCAAAACCATCTGATACTGTACGTAACCTGTTCTCAGAACAAGGTATTATGGAGAAATTCCACAACGCAAAATTCGGTAAATAATTTTGGAGGTGCGCTATGGAACAGCTGATTAGAGCAATCGTTACACCGCTTGTCGATTATCCTGAAGAACTTCGTATTGAGACGGAGGAGCATTCAAATCGTATTGTTTACAAACTTTTTGTTCATGCAAATGATCGCGGGAAAGTAATTGGTAAACAAGGTAGAGTTGCGAAAGCGATTCGAACAATTGTTTACTCAGCAGCAAATAGTCACCACACAAAAAAGACGTATGTCGACATACTGGATTAAAAAAAAGGCGTCCGAGCAATGACTTTCGGAACGCCTCTTTTTTTTGTATTTTTGAATGAATGATTCTTTTTTGCGTAACGACATCGCATTCGTTATAATAAAACAAGATTAATATAGAGGTGAAGGACATGCAATGGTTTAACGTAGGACGTATCGTTAACACACACGGAATTCGTGGAGAGTTACGTATCATTTCAACAACAGATTTTGAAGAAGAGCGCTTCGCAATTGGCACAAAGCTAGCAGCATTTAAAAAGGATGATAAAAAACCGACTTGGGTAACAATCGGTTCAGCACGTCGTCATAAAAACTTTATTTTAGTAACGTTTGAAGGCATGGAAAATATCAACCTTGTCGAGCCGTTTAAAGAAGGGATGCTGAAAGTGTCAGCAGACCAACTACAAGACGATGAACTTGGTGAGAACGAATACTATCACTTTGAAATTAAAGATTGTGAAGTGTTCTCAGAAGAAGGCGAGTTAATCGGTGTCGTAACAGATATTTTAGCAACAGGCGCAAACGATGTATGGGAAATTACGGCTGGTAAGAAAAAGCATTACATTCCGTATATTGAAGACGTTGTAAAAGATATTAATGTTGATGAGAAAAAAATCACAATCCATGTGATGGAAGGATTACTATAATGCATATCGAAGTATTTAGTTTATTCCCAGGCATGTTTGAGGGAGTATTTAATGCCTCTATTATGAAAAAAGCCCAGGAAAAAGGTGCTGTGACATTTAATGTGACCGATTTCCGTGCGTATTCAGAGAACAAGCATTCACAAGTGGATGATTATCCGTATGGAGGCGGCGCTGGCATGGTGTTAAAGCCAGAACCGTTGTTTAATGCGGTAGAAAGTTTACAAACGTCAGGGAAAGCGCCACGCGTTATTTTAATGTGCCCACAAGGGGAGCGCTTTACGCAAAAGAAGGCAGAAGAGCTAGCACAAGAAGAAAACTTAGTATTTTTATGTGGGCATTATGAAGGCTATGATGAGCGCATTCGTGAGCATCTTGTAACCGATGAAATTTCAATTGGTGACTTTGTGTTAACAGGCGGAGAACTTGCGGCAATGACGGTTGTCGATAGCGTCGTTCGCTTATTACCAGGTGTATTAGGGCAAGCCGATTCACATATTCAAGATTCGTTTTCAACGGGCTTACTCGAGCACCCGCATTATACGCGTCCAGCCGATTACCGCGGCATGAAAGTACCAGACGTGTTATTATCCGGGAATCACGCGAAAATTGCGCAGTGGCGTGACGAGCAGTCACTGAAGCGTACATTTGAGCGTCGTCCAGATTTACTCGAGCACATCGAGTTAACCGAGAAGCAGCAGGCGTATTTGAACACATTAAAAAAATAAAGATGGTCTTTATGCGATAACGCCACTGTAAAGTAAAAAACCTTGTAATTAAGATGAATTTTAGTTGCAACGTATTTTTCTTTATGGTAATATTCAATTTGTGCTTATAAGCATATGAATTACGGTGTTCCGCTGTGCGTTACAAAAGTCGTGTAAGAGCATCGGTCGAAGGAGAGAAAACATAATGTCAAACATTATTACAGAAATCACTAAAGAACAACTTCGTTCTGACGTACCATCATTCCGTCCGGGTGATACAGTACGTGTACACGTTAAAGTTGTAGAGGGTACTCGTGAGCGTATCCAATTATTCGAAGGCGTTGTAATCAAACGTCGTGGCGGTGGCATCAGCGAAACTTTCACAGTTCGTAAAATTTCTTCTGGTGTTGGTGTTGAGCGTACTTTCCCAGTACACACTCCAAAAATCGCTAAATTAGAAGTAGTACGTAAAGGTAAAGTACGTCGTGCTAAACTTTACTACCTACGCAACCTACGCGGTAAAGCAGCTCGTATTAAAGAATTACGCTAATATGGCTTTGAGGAAAAGGAGTTTTTGTGTTTACACAAAACTCCTTTTTTTCATGACGTTTAAAGCGCTCTAACTTGTCAACATGATGGTATATACACTAAAATGGAAAAGAACTAAAGGGAGGCGTATCGTTTGGAAAGTGCAAAAAAAGAGAAAAATGAACTTTGGGAATGGACCAAAGCATTACTGATTGCGTTTGCTGTAGCAGCAATTATTCGTTTCTTCTTATTTACACCGATTGTCGTAGATGGTGAATCAATGATGCCAACGCTTGAGAACGGTGACCGTATGATTGTGAGTAAAATTGGTTATATGATTGGTGAGCCTGACCGCTTTGATATCGTCGTATTCCATGCACCTGAAGGGAAGGATTATATTAAACGTGTAATCGGTGTACCGGGTGACCATGTTGAATATATTGATGACCAATTATATATTAACGGTGAAGCGATTGAAGAGCCTTATTTAGACGCAAAAAAAGCTGAGTTATCAGAAGGTACGCTAACAGAAGATTTCATGTTAGAAGAAAAAACAGGTGTTTCTGAAATTCCTGAAGGTTATGTATTTGTGATGGGTGATAACCGCCGTTATAGTAAAGATAGCCGTCACATTGGTTTAGTGAGTGAAGAGGAAATTATCGGCAATACAAGCTTAATTTTCTGGCCATTAAACGAAATTAAATTAGTAGATTAACACGCAGGCGAGGGCTGTTTTCACATCCCTCGCTTATGTTTGTAATGGAGGTTCATAGTATGACAATTCAGTGGTTCCCAGGGCATATGGCGAAAGCCCGCCGTGAAGTAACAGAGAAATTAAAATTAGTGGATATTATTTTTGAATTAGTGGATGCACGTTTACCATTATCATCACGTAATCCAATGATTGATGAAGTGATTAATCAAAAGCCACGTTTAATCATTTTAAATAAGATGGATATGGCAGATGAAGTGCAAACACGTCGTTGGGTGCAATTTTTTGAAGAGCGCGGTATGCGAGCAGTAGCACTTAACTCATTCGAAGGAAAAGGCTTGAATGCTTTAAATAAAGCGGCAAAAGAAATTTTACAAGAAAAATGGGACCGTATGGCATCAAAAGGCATGAAGCCACGTGCCATTCGCGCAATGATTGTTGGTATTCCAAACGTAGGGAAATCAACATTAATTAACCGTTTAGCGAAGAAAAATATCGCCAAAACAGGTAATACACCAGGTGTGACAAAAGCGCAGCAATGGATTAAAGTTGGTAAGGAAATTGAGCTATTAGATACGCCGGGTATTTTATGGCCAAAATTCGAAGACCAAAAAATCGGATATAAATTAGCAGTAACAGGTGCCATTAAAGATGCCATTACGAATATGGAAGATTTAGCGATTTATATTTTACGCTTCCTAGAAGAGCGTTACCCAGAGCGTTTACAAGAGCGTTACGGCATTGATGGTGTTGACGAAGATTTAGTTGTGACATTTAATGCAATTGGACAAAAGCGTCGCGTTTTTGGACAAGGTGGCGAGATTGATTATGACCAAGTAGCGCTGTTAATTGTGCGTGATTTACGTGCCGAGTATTTAGGGCGCATTACATTTGATTTTGTTGAAGAAGCAGTGGCAGAGGAAGAACGTCAAGCAGCAATCGCAGAAGAAGATGCAGAACGTCGTCGTCAAAATAAACAACGACGCGCAGAAGAAAAAACAGAATCTTAAACGGAAAGAAGCATCACTAAGAGCACAACTTTTAGTGGTGCTTCTTTTTGTGCGCGGCATGTCTTTTTTGTTTGATATAATGAACAGATGATAAAAGCCGATATAATGATAACGGAAGAAAGAAGGATTTTAACGATGACATCAATTAAAGAGATTACAACTGCCTTAAAAGAGGCGTCAACATATGAAGTGTGGATGGAAGATATTCGTTTAGATGAACGTTTAGGCGTACAAAAAGCGTGGGCAAGTTTTGAAAAGCGTATGCAAAAGCAGCAAGCGATGATTGAGGAACATATGAAAAAAGTTGCATTTGATAAAGAGCATGTACAACAAGGCACGTACGTAGCTGGCGTAGATGAAGCGGGACGCGGCCCATTAGCTGGACCAGTCGTAACAGCTGCAGCTATTTTACCACTTGATTGTGAAGCGTTAATGGGCATTAACGACTCGAAGCAATTATCAAAAGAAAAACGAGCAGCGTATGCCGAGCTGATTAAGCAACATGCCATTAGCTATAGTGTTCATTTTCAGTCGGTTGAAGAAATTGACCGTTTAAATATTTATGAGGCAACAAAAGAGTCCATGAAAATCGCTGTGGAGCAATTGGCTATACAGCCGGATGTAGTGCTTGCTGATGCGATGACTTTAAATATTACACACGCTCAGTACAATATTATTAAAGGTGATGCACTTAGCTTATCAATTGCAGCTGCGTCTATTTTGGCAAAGACGGCACGTGATGCTTATATGGATGATTTACATGAACAGTACCCACAATACGGCTTCAATAAGCATGCAGGCTACGGTACGAAGGAGCATGTTGAAGTATTGCAGCAATATGGTGTTACACCACATCACCGTCGCAGCTTCGAGCCGATTAAATCTATGGTGAAATAAGGAGGGTTTCTATGACATCGATGTCATTTCAACCAATTCAATCACAAAGTGCGCAACCAGTGTCCACACAGCCAGTAGCGTTACAGCAAGGTCAAATGTTTCACGGTACAATTAAGCAGTTATATCCGGACCAAACTGCGGAAATTCAAGTCGGTAACCAAAAGATGATTGCAAAATTAGAAGTGCCGTTAAAACAAGGGGATGCGCATTTATTCCAAGTGACACAAACACAGCCCCAAACGGAATTAAAAGTTGTCACAAATGCAGCAACGCCACAACAGCAAATGCAACAAGTGATGAACGCAATGAATTTACCGAAAACACCAGAGATGCAGCAAGCGTTACAGCATTTTATGAAAGCCCAGCTACCGATTACGAAAGAAAATATGCAACATGTGGCACAATTTTTAAAAACATTACCAGCAGATGTTAGCGTAAAAGATGCACTTGCAGCGATGACGAAAATGATTGAACAAAAATTGCCAATGACGCAAACGGTATTTCAAGCGTTAACGCAAGGGACAAAAACATCGGGCATGGTACAAGTGATGCAGCAGCTACAACAAACAATTGAAGCAGACCCGATGATTCGGCAAGATACGAAACAACAAGTGATGCAACAATTACAAAAAATTGCGCAACCATTTACGGCGCAAACAGCGAATCTATACGCAGCGAAGCTTATCGAACAGTTACAAACAGGTACAGCTATACAAAAGGAACAGGCACTTAGCACGTTAAAGCAAGCCAATTTGCTGCCACCGCAAGCCAGCGTGATAAATTGGCAACAGCCTGCTGGACAAGCAAGCTTAGCGCCACAGGCAACAGCAGGACAAGTGATGCAAGCGTTGACGCAAGCAACGCCACAGCAGTTACAAGCCCAGCTACCGATGCTGAAACAGTGGATGAATGAGCAACCCGCCTTACAAGCTCCACAAAAAGAGGCATTACAGCAATTCATTCAACGTTTTGAGCAATTGCCGAAAACTGCGCAAACAGCAGCCATTTTTACAAAGCAGTTTCATGAACAATTATTGCAACAGATGACGAAAAATAGCCAACAAGGGAATGCAGCTGCAACGGCTCACATGTTATCGTTAGTCTCACCGCAAGCACAAGCGAATATACAGCAACTTCCACAAGTAATCGCGCAGCAGCCACAGCTCCAGCAGATGATGCTGCAAGTGGAAAGCACTGTACAACAAAATGTCGATGCAAAAGCAATTGAGCAAGCGATGCGTCAAACGATGCGAGATTTAGGCATGAGCTATGAAGCAACGATGAAAACAAACGACCCTCAAACGTTGGCGACGCAGCTAAAGCCACAGTTACTGGCGATGTTACAAGAACCGATGCTTGCTGCGACAAAGGATGCGGCAGAAACGATGTTAGCGCGATTAAACGGTATGCAGTTGCAATCGGGCGACAATGGGCATCAACATCAATTAGTGATGCAAGTACCACTGCAATTTTTAGGGAAGCAGAGCGAGGCGACTTTGCAGTGGAATGGACGAATGAAAGATGATGGACAAATTGATGCAGATTATGCGCGCATTTTATTTTATTTACAATTATCGTCATTAGAAGAGACGATGATTGATATGCAAGTGCAAAATCGTATTGTGACGGTACATGTATTTACGCATCACGATGCCCTACAAGCGCTTGCAACACCATTGCAGACTGCGCTGAAAGAAGGATTGGCAAAACATGATTATCAATTGTCTGGTGTCTTTTTAAAGCCATTTACAGCACCAACTGTGACGAAAAAGGTGGAAACCATCCAAACAACAGGGGTTGATTACCGCATATGAGTGAACAAAAACATTATATTCGAAAGCAAGCGATTGCTCTAAAGTACGACCCAGCTGTGTCATCTGGGCCAATTGTCGCCGCAAAAGGAAAAGGGAAAATTGCTGAGGAAATTTTAGCGAAAGCAAGCGAAGCGGAAGTACCGATTTATGAGGACCCGAGCCTTGTAGAAGTACTTGGACAACTCGATTTGAACACAGCGATACCAGAAGAACTTTACCAAGCGGTTGCTGAAGTATTTGCATTTATCTATCATTTAGACCAAAAGCACCAGCTAACACGTAAAAAATAATATTTTTTAAAGAAACTTTTGTGAAATAGTTTCGAACGACGTGTAAAAATTCAAACAATTAAAGTGATAAAACATTCAAAAAACATTTTTTTAGAGAAAAAAAGAGTATTTAACTAAAAAAACTACTTTAAAGAGTATTATAGACATTGTAAGAATTTTTGGGTAAAATAATGTTTGTAAGAACGAATTTAACTATTGTTTGAATGGGAGGATGGATCATGAATATTCATGAGTATCAGGGGAAAGAAATTCTGCGTCAATACGGCGTAGCAGTTCCGCGCGGTTATGTTGCTTTTTCACCAGACGAGGCTGTGAAAGTTGCAAAAGAGTTAGAAACAGCAATAACAGTCGTGAAAGCACAAATTCATGCCGGTGGTCGTGGTAAGGCAGGCGGTGTTAAAATCGCTAAAAATTTAGATGATGTTCGTACATATGCGAAAGAATTACTAGGTAAAGTGTTAGTGACACATCAAACAGGTCCAGAAGGTAAAGAAGTAAAACGTTTATATATAGAAGAAGGCTGCCCAAATATTGAAAAAGAATATTACATCAGCTTAGTAGTAGACCGTGCGACATCTCGCGTAACGGTAATGGGTTCTGCTGAAGGCGGTATGGATATTGAAGAAGTAGCAGCAGAAACACCAGAAAAAATCTTCACGGAAGTTGTCGATCCAGTATTAGGTTTAACAGCATTCCAAGCGCGTCGTTTAGCGTTCAACATAGAGATTCCGGCGAAGCTTGTAAACCAAGCAGCGAAATTAATGTTAGGTTTATACCAAGCATTTTTAGAAAAAGATGCATCAATGTTAGAAATTAACCCACTTGTTGTAACAGGTGACGATAAAGTTTTAGCATTAGACGCGAAATTCAACTTTGATGGCAACTCATTATACCGCCAAGCGGAAGTGCGTGAGTTACGTGACTTAGATGAAGAAGATGCAAAAGAAATTGAAGCATCAAAATATGACTTAAGCTACATTTCTTTAGATGGTAACATCGGTTGTATGGTTAACGGTGCCGGCTTAGCGATGGCAACGATGGATACAATTAGTTACTACGGCGGTTCACCCGCGAACTTCCTGGACGTTGGGGGCGGTGCGAACGCAGAGAAAGTAACAGCAGCATTTAAAATTATCTTATCAGACCCGCAAGTACAAGGCATTTTCGTAAATATCTTCGGTGGTATTATGAAGTGTGACATCATTGCGGAAGGTGTTGTAGCAGCTGCTCGTGAAGTAGGTCTACAAGTGCCATTAGTTGTACGTCTAGAAGGAACAAACGTAGAGCTAGGAAAAGACATTTTAAATAACTCAGGTTTAAATATTATTGCGGCGAACTCAATGGCAGACGGCGCGCAAAAAATTGTGAACTTAGTAGCTGGGGAGGTTAAGGCATGAGCGTTTTCATCAATAAAGACACAAAAGTAATCGTTCAAGGTATCACAGGAGAAACTGCACGTTTCCATACAAAGCAAATGGTTGAATATGGTACAAAAATCGTTGCCGGTGTAACGCCAGGTAAAGGTGGTACAGAGGTTGATGGTATTCCAGTATTCAACACGGTTGAAGATGCAGTAAAAGAAACAGGCGCAACAGTATCTGTTATTTACGTACCAGCAGCATTTGCAGCAGATTCAATTTTAGAAGCAGTTGATGCAGAGTTAGATTTAGCGATTTGTATTACAGAACATATTCCAGTACTTGATATGGTGAAAGTAAAGCGCTATATGGAAGGGAAAAAGACTCGTTTAGTAGGTCCTAACTGCCCAGGTGTTATTACAGCGGATGAGTGTAAAATCGGTATCATGCCTGGTTACATTCATACAAAAGGCCATGTAGGTGTTGTATCTCGTTCTGGTACATTAACATATGAAGCGGTACACCAATTGACACAAGCTGGTATCGGTCAAACGACAGCAGTAGGTATTGGTGGAGACCCTGTAAACGGCACAAACTTCATCGATTGCTTAAAAGCATTCAATGAAGACCCAGAGACATATGCAGTTGTGATGATTGGTGAAATCGGTGGTACAGCTGAAGAAGAAGCAGCTGAGTGGATCCAAGCAAACATGACAAAACCAGTTGTTGGCTTCATCGGTGGTCAAACAGCACCTCCAGGTAAACGTATGGGCCATGCTGGTGCCATCATTTCAGGTGGTCAAGGAACGGCAGCAGGTAAAATCGAGGCGATGAATGCAGCGGGTATCGAAGTTGCACCAACACCATCAGTAATCGGTGAAACATTAATTAAAGTGATTAAAGAAAAAGGCTTATACGAAGCTTGTAAAACACATTAATTAGCTTTAGGAGACTCCATAATCTTTCGTATGGTGGAGTCTCTTTTTCCTATTTCCTCTTGTAAGCACCATGTTCATTTTTAAAAATGACAAAGGAGGCTTATTTTGTATGCGCAAAAATCTTCTATTATTACATCAAATATATCCGGTGTCTTACGATAAAATCTCCCCATTACTCACAATTACTCCGCAGCTCGACGAAGTTGTAACGATGCCAACGAAGCAGTTGCAACAGCTATTACGTACTTCATTTAAACAAGCCCAGAACATTCAGCACTATATGCACACGACAAATTACGAGATTGTAGTAGAACATTACCAACAGCGCGCCATTCACATTGTGATGTATGGTGATGCGCTTTATCCTACGCATTTATATAATATGTACGACCCACCCGCTGTTTTATATGTGAAAGGAAATGAAACATTACTCAAGAGGCGTAAAGTCGCTATTATTGGTTCGCGTGAAGCAACACAATATTCACAAGATGTTATTAACTGGCTTGTACCAGCTTGTAGAGATGCCAATATGACGATTGTTAGTGGCTTAGCACGAGGTGCAGACACAATGGCTCATTTAGCAGCGATGGCTACGCAGGCGTCGACGATTGCAGTACTTGGGCATGGGTTGCAGTATATGTATCCGCCAGAGCACCGTGCACTTGCGGAACAGATGAGTACGCAGCAATTACTTTTGACAGAATATCCATATCATATTGCGCCGCAACGCTGGCATTTTCCGATGCGAAATCGAATTATTAGTGCATTAAGTGACGCTGTTGTTGTAACAGAAGCAGCGAAAAAGAGTGGTACGATGAGTACAGTTGATTATGCTTTAGCGCATGGCAAAGATATTTATGCGTTACCTGGAAATATTTTTTCGAAGCTTTCAGAAGGGCCAAATGCTTTAATAGCAGAGGGTGCGACGCCTTTATTATCACTCGAACATGCGACGTTTTTACAACATTTATATGAGAAAAATTGAAAAAAAGTTGCATTATATGAAAATCTGTTATACATTTTGCAACAGATATTCTTTTCAAATGGCTCTGTTGAAATTTGGGCAAAGACGTCTGAAAATGTTACGAGTTTAGCGAAATAAGGGCAAGCTTTTCATACGATAGAGGTAATGCCGCAATGGTCAATGGATGAAAGAAGTGTCCGCTAACTCAACGCATCAAGAGCTTTACAAACATAAAAAACAAAACCTCTAATTTTAAGAAGGAGGATTATTGAATGGCGGATTATTTAGTAATTGTAGAATCACCAGCAAAAGCAAAAACAATTGAACGTTATTTAGGAAAGAAATATAAAGTAAAAGCATCGATTGGACATGTACGTGATTTACCACGTTCACAAATGGGCATCGATACAGAAAATAATTATGAGCCACGCTATATTACGATTCGTGGGAAAGGGCCGGTGTTACAAGAGTTAAAACAAGCGGCTAAAAAAGCGAAGAAAATTTATTTAGCGGCTGACCCTGACCGTGAAGGGGAAGCAATTGCTTGGCACTTAGCAACCGCGTTAAATATCGACATTGAATCGGATTGTCGCGTGGTATTCAACGAGATTACGAAGGACGCTATTTTAGAATCATTTAAGCATCCACGCCCAATTGATTTAGATTTAGTAGACGCACAACAAGCTCGTCGAATTTTAGACCGTTTAGTTGGCTATAATATTAGTCCTATACTATGGAAGAAAGTCAAAAAAGGTTTGTCGGCTGGTCGTGTACAGTCGATTGCACTACGCTTAATTATTGAGCGTGAAGAAGAAATTAAAAACTTCCAACCAGAAGAATATTGGACGATTGAAGGCGAGTTCGAAAAAGGCAAAAAGCCGTTTAGCGCATTGTATTATGGTGATGGCGACCAAAAGATTAAATTAACGAATGAAGAACAAGTAAAAGAAGTGCTTGGCTCGATTAAAGGGAAAGCATTCAATGTAACGAATGTTGTACGTAAAGAGCGTAAACGTAATGCAGCACCACCATTTACAACGTCTTCTTTACAGCAAGAAGCAGCACGTAAATTAAACTTCCGCGCGAAGAAAACAATGATGCTGGCTCAGCAATTATATGAAGGTATCGATATCGGTAAAAAAGAAGGTACAGTCGGGTTAATTACGTATATGCGTACCGATTCAACACGTATTTCTGATACTGCGAAAGCAGAGTCAGTGGCATTTATCGAAGACACGTATGGTAAAGAGTTTGTGGGCACAGATGTAAAACCTGCGAAGAAAAACTCAAACGCTCAAGATGCGCATGAAGCGATTCGTCCGACAAGTACGTTACGTTCACCAGACACATTAAAAGCGGTGTTATCACGTGATCAATTACGTTTATATCGTTTAATTTGGGAGCGCTTTATCGCAAGTCAAATGGCACCAGCTGTCCTTGATACGATGACGGTTGATTTACAACACGAAAATGTACAATTCCGTGCGAGCGGTTCACAAGTGAAGTTTGCTGGGTTTATGAAATTGTACATTGAAGGTACAGATGACCAAACAGAAGAAACGAATAAATTATTGCCGGCAATGGAAGTTGGGGATGTGGTCAATTCGATTCAAATTGAACCGAAGCAACACTTCACACAACCACCACCACGTTATTCGGAGGCACGTCTTGTAAAAACGTTGGAAGAGCTAGGTATAGGTCGTCCATCAACATATGCACCAACACTGGATACCATTCAAAAGCGTGGATATGTAACGCTTGAGACGAAGCGATTTGTACCGTCTGAGTTAGGAGAAATCGTTCATTGGGCAACGCTAGAGTTCTTCCCTGAAATTTTAAATATCGAGTTCACAGCACAAATGGAACGCGATTTAGATAAAATTGAAGAAGGCGATAAGCGCTGGCGAGAAGTGATTGATGCATTTTATCAAGATTTTGAAAAGCGTGTGCAATATGCTGATGCGGAAATGGAAAAAATCGTTATTAAAGACGAGCCAGCAGGGGAAGATTGTGAGCTATGTGGCTCTCCAATGGTCTTTAAACTAGGGCGTTACGGTAAGTTTATGGCATGCTCGAATTTCCCGGAATGTCGCAATACAAAAGCGATTATGAAGCAAATTGGCGTAAAATGTCCAGACTGTGAAGAAGGACAAGTTGTAGAACGTAAAAGTAAAACGAAACGTCTATTCTACGGCTGTGACCAATACCCAACATGTGAATTTGTATCATGGGATAAGCCAATTAGTAGACCTTGTCCGAAATGTAGTGCATTATTAGTGGAGAAGAAAATTAAAAAAGGTGTTCAAATCCAATGTACGAAATGTGATTATGAAGAAGCACCGACTCAATAATAGAAAGATAGGTAATACAAATATGTCACAACAAATTGTTAATGTAATTGGCGCAGGTTTAGCAGGTAGTGAAGCTGCTTGGCAAATCGCAAAGCGCGGCGTGAAAGTACGTTTATATGAAATGCGTCCAGTGAAGCAAACACCAGCGCATCATACAGATAAGTTTGCAGAATTAGTATGTTCAAACTCATTACGTGCAAACGGTTTAACGAATGCAGTAGGCGTTATTAAAGAAGAAATGCGTCGTTTAGACTCAGTAATTATGGCGGCAGCCGATAAGTGTGCTGTACCAGCAGGTGGTGCATTAGCAGTAGACCGTCATGAGTTTGCAGCTTACGTAACAGAAATGGTGCGTAATCACCCAAATGTAGAAGTCATTAATGAAGAAGTAACGGAAATTCCTGAAGGCATTACAATTATTGCAACAGGTCCATTAACATCTGAAGCGTTAGCGAAGGAAATTCAAGCGTTAACAGGCGAAGAATATTTATATTTCTATGATGCAGCAGCACCGATTTTAGAAAAAGATTCAATCGACATGGATAAAGTATACTTAAAATCACGCTATGACAAAGGTGAAGCAGCATACTTAAACTGTCCGATGACGAAGGAAGAATTTGATGCGTTCCGTCAAGCATTAATCGAAGCAGAATGTGCACCATTGAAAGAATTCGAGAAAGAAAAGTACTTTGAAGGATGTATGCCAATCGAAGTAATGGCAGCTCGTGGTGAGAAAACAATGACATTCGGTCCGATGAAGCCAGTTGGTTTAGAAGATCCGAAAACAGGTAAGCGTCCATATGCAGTTGTGCAATTACGTCAAGATGATGCAGCAGGAACACTTTACAATATCGTTGGTTTCCAAACGCATTTAAAATGGCCGGAGCAAAAACGTGTATTCTCGATGATTCCAGGTTTAGAAAACTTAGAAATCGTACGTTATGGCGTTATGCACCGTAATACATTTATTAACTCACCAAAAGTGTTAGAAAAAACATATCAATTATCAGCGAACAAAAACTTATTCTTTGCCGGTCAAATGACAGGGGTTGAAGGATATGTAGAGTCAGCTGGTTCAGGTTTAGTTGCAGGTATTAATGCAGCGCGCTTAGCAATCGGTGAAGAGCCAATTATTTTCCCATTTGAGACAGCACTTGGCTCAATGGCACGTTACATTACAGAAGCAGATGCGAAAAGCTTCCAGCCGATGAACGTAAACTTCGGTATTTTCCCAGATTTAGGCGAGCGCATTAAATCGAAGCCAGAACGTGCAGAGCGTCACGCAACACGTGCATTAGACACAATTGAGAACTTTATGAACACAACAACAATTTAGTTTGAAAAAGCCTCTAAGACTTGTTATAATCTTAGAGGCTTTTTAGTTGCAAAGCGTATGAAAATATGAAATATTCAACATAAGACGAGATGTCTGACGTTTTGATGACACAAATTAACGAAAATTAGTGGAAAATAATATTTACTACTTGTCAGACAGTTAAAATAAGTCTATTGTCTAAAAGGTGAACTTTTTATACGATACATCTTTCGTCCATTAATCCTTCTAGACGACAATGGAGGTACGACATTTCAATGACACTTGAACAATCATTGCAAAAGTTTATGTACTATATTCAAGCAGAGCGAATGTTGTCACCGCATACCATTCGTGAATATGCTTACGATTTAGAAGAGTTTATAGCATTTTTGGAGCAAGAAGGAGTCCGAGAGATTCTACATGTAGATTACATACATGCGCGTGCCTTTATAACGAAACTATATGAGGAACAAAAAGCAAGAACGACGATTTCAAGAAAAATTTCTTCGATTCGTTCTTTTTTTGCGTTTTTAAACAGAGAGATTGCGTTAGATGACACACCGTTTCAAGCATTGTATCATCCGAAGCGGGAACAGCGGTTGCCGCACTTTTTTTATGAAGAAGAATTAGCACAGCTATTTGAAGCAAATGCCGGTGACGATTTACAATCCATTCGAAATATAGCGTTACTGGAGCTATTGTATGCAACAGGCATACGTGTAAGTGAGCTGCTTGCAATAGAGTGCTCACATATCGATTTTCAATACGGTTTTGTGCGTGTAACAGGAAAAGGTCGAAAAGAGCGAATCGTTCCATTTGGTCAATATGCGTTAAATGCGTTAGCATATTATGTAGAGTATGCACGACCGCGTATTATGAAAAAGGAACAACACGCGATGCTTTTCGTCAATATGCGTGGAGGCGCGTTAACAGCTAGTGGTGTTCATCGTATTTTACAGAAGATGATGGACAAGGCTGCGATGCACTTAAAGATTTATCCGCATATGTTGCGTCATACATTTGCGACGCATTTACTGAATAACGGAGCGGATATTCGAACGGTGCAAGAGCTGTTAGGACATGCGCAACTATCAACAACGCAAGTTTATACACATGTTACAAAAGAACATTTGAAAAAAACATATATGAATGCACATCCAAGGGCATAAGAGGAGTGGAAAGTATGGGACAAATTCATGCAACAACGATTTTTGCAATTCAACACAATGGTGAATGCGCGATGGCTGGTGACGGTCAAGTAACGTTAGGAAACCAAGTAGTTATGAAAGCGACAGCGAAGAAAGTACGCCGTCTGTTTAATGGACAAGTATTAGCGGGCTTTGCCGGTTCGGTGGCAGATGCATTTACATTGTTTGAAATGTTTGAAGCGAAATTAAATGAATATAACGGTAATTTACAGCGTGCAGCAGTAGAAGTAGCTAAACAATGGCGCGGTGATAAAATGCTACGTCAATTAGAGGCATTATTACTTGTGATGGACAAAGACACATTATTACTTGTCTCAGGTACAGGCGAGGTTATCGAACCAGATGATGGCATTTTAGCAATCGGCTCGGGTGGGAACTATGCGTTATCAGCAGGCCGTGCTTTAAAGAAATTCGCAGGTGACACGTTATCAGCAAAAGAAATCGCACATGCATCGCTTGAAACAGCAGCGGATATTTGTGTGTTTACGAACCATAACATTATTTTGGAGGTATTGTAATGACGACAAAAAACTTAACGCCAAAACAAATTACTGAGCATTTAAATCGTTATATCGTAGGACAAAATGATGCGAAACGTGCAGTTGCTGTAGCATTCCGTAACCGATACCGTCGAAGCCTTTTACCGGAAGATATGAAAAATGAGGTCATCCCTAAAAATATTTTAATGATTGGACCAACAGGTGTTGGTAAAACCGAGATTGCGCGTCGTATTGCGAAATTAACGAATGCACCATTTATTAAAGTAGAAGCGACAAAATTTACAGAAGTCGGCTATGTCGGTCGTGATGTAGAATCAATGGTCCGCGATTTAGTGGAATCGGCTGTGCGTGTTGTGAAAGAAGAGAAGATGGAAGATGTGAAGGAGCAAGCGGAGCAGTTAGCGAACGAACAAATTGTGAAGCTACTAGTGCCAGTGATGCGCAAAAAACAAACATCACAAAATCCGTTTGAAGCCTTATTTGGCGGCAATCAACAGCAAACAGATGAAGACCCTTCAGAGCAAGCGGAAGTTCGCTCTCGTCGTGCACAAGTTTCAGTCGATTTAGCGGCAGGTAAACTTGAAGAAGAATGGGTAACGGTTGAAGTGACGGAGCAGCAAGCCTCAATTTTTGATGCACTACAAGGTACAGGTATGGAAATGGCAGGAAACGGCATGCAAGATATGCTGTCGAATTTAATGCCGAAGAAAACAAAGAAACGTCGTGTGCAAGTGAAAGATGCACGCCGTTTATTAACGGTAGAAGAAGCGAATAAGCTTATTGATACAGATGAAGTGACACAGGAAGCTGTAGTACGTGCTGAACAAGCAGGTATCATCTTTATTGATGAGATTGATAAGATTGCGTCAAAAGGTAATACAGGTGGTAATACACTTGTTTCACGCGATGGTGTACAACGTGATATTTTACCAATTATTGAAGGTTCAACAGTGACGACGAAATATGGTCCTGTTAAAACGGATTATATGTTATTTATTGCAGCGGGGGCATTCCACGTTGCGAAACCATCTGATTTAATCCCTGAGTTACAAGGACGTTTCCCAATTCGTGTAGAACTTGAAAAGTTAACGAAGGAAGATTTTGTACGTATTTTACGCGAGCCAGACCACTCATTAATTTTACAGTACAAAGCGTTATTAGAAACAGAAGGTGTAACGATTGAATTTACAGATGAAGCAATTGACCGACTTGCTGAAGTAGCAACAAATGTCAACCAAGAAACAGACAATATTGGTGCGCGTCGTCTACACACAATTTTAGAGCGACTGTTAGAAGAACTATCATATGAAGCATCTGAAATTGCACCGGCACATATCGCGATTACGCCTGCGTATGTGGACCAAAAGTTAGGCGAAATTGTGAAAAATAAAGATTTAACACAATTTATTCTATAATGTTCAGTTCAAATTATTTTATTTGAATTATAAAAAGGTTTAGAATATTAAGTGAATTAGCTCGACGGCAGCAATATGTCATCGAAGCGAAACAACATTAAAAATAGTGATCGATAACGATCAGGAGGATATAGATTCATGAACTTATTAGCAAAAACTCGTAAAATTAACTCGATGCTTCAAGCATCTGCTGGTAAACCAGTAAACTTTAAAGAAATGGCTGACACTTTAGGTGACATCATTGATGCAAACGTATTTATCGTAAGCCGTAAAGGTAAATTATTAGGCTTATCAATTCATCAACAAATTGAAAATGATCGTATTAAAAAAATGTTTGAAGAGCGTCAATTCCCAATTGAGTATACGCAAAACTTATTCTCAATTACAGAAACATCTCCAAACTTAGATATCGACAATGAACATACGGCATTCCCAGTAGAAAACAAAGACCTATTTGCAGCTGGTTTAACAACAATCGTACCAATCGTAGGTGGCGGTGAGCGTTTAGGTACATTAATTTTAGCGCGTATTAACGGCCAATTTGAAGATGACGATTTAATTTTAGCTGAATATGGTGCAACTGTAGTTGGTATGGAAATTTTACGCGAGAAATCAGAAGAGATTGAAGAAGAAGCACGTTCAAAAGCTGTTGTACAAATGGCAATCAACTCATTATCATATTCTGAGTTAGAAGCAATCGAGCATATTTTTGAAGAGTTAGACGGTAATGAAGGTTTATTAGTAGCTTCTAAAATCGCTGACCGTGTCGGTATTACACGTTCAGTAATCGTTAATGCATTACGTAAATTAGAATCAGCTGGCGTTATTGAATCTCGTTCTTTAGGTATGAAAGGAACATACATTAAAGTATTAAATGACAAATTTTTAACAGCTTTAGCAGAAATTAAAATGAAATAAGCAAGTAGGCAGTGTAAGTACCTAGTTAGAGGGAAACTTACATTTTAAAAAGTGACTACTTTGTGACGGACAGATTATGTACTTCTTTTTCAGTGTGAAGAAGACGTAATCTGTTTTTTTTGAGCCTTCAGACTTTGGTCTAAAGCTTTTACACTGTTTAACAAGTGTTAATAGGACTTTTCACTAAAAGGGTATTTGGTTTCATTTTGTGACTTTTATAGTAGGTAACTAGAATCAATTTATGGGATTATTGGGAAGTTAAAAAGATATGAAATGATTAAAACAACCTAGTTTAAATTCCTAAAAGATAATAGACACTATTTCATAACTTCTTTACAATAGTAACTAATGATTTACTTTGAGGAAAGCATTTGTAGAGCGAGGTGTAAAAATGAATTTATTCGGTGGAACAATTAGTAATTTAGAGAACGGTTTACGATATTCAGCAACAAAGCAAAAGACGATTGCACAAAATATTGCCAATGTAGATACACCTAACTACAAAGCGAAAGATGTAAGTTTTGCGAAGATGTTAAAGGATGCACAAACTGAAACGATGTCGGCATTCCGTACCGACCAACGTCATTATGAATTTAAACAACCAGAAGCAACGAGCGGTGTATATAGCTATACAAACTTACGCTATCGCCAAAATGGTAATGGGGTAGATATGGATGCAGAGCAAGCAAAATTAGCTGAAAATAATATTTATTATAATGCGTTAATTGACCGTACAAGCGGAAAACTCACATCATTAAAAAATGTCATTAAAGGAGGCCAATAATTATGAGTATTTTTCATAGTATGAATACGACGGCCTCAGCGTTAACTGCCCAACGACTGCGCATGGATGTAACGTCATCAAATATTGCGAATGTGGACACAACGCGAGGCACACAAAATGCAGATGGCACATGGGACCCATATCGTCGTAAAACAGTGACGATGACTGCACAAGAAGGTAAGTTTTCAAATTTTTTAAATCAAGCAATGGGTATTCAAACTAAAGAAGGTGTCGGCAATGGTGTGAAAGTCACTCAAATTGGTGAGGATACAGAGACACCATTTAAACTAGTATATGATCCTACACATCCAGATGCCAACGAGCAAGGGTATGTAGAAACACCCAATGTGGATTTACTTACAGAGATGGTGGACTTAATGTCAGCAACTCGTTCGTATGAAGCGAATATTACAGTATTTAATGCCAATAAGGCGATGTTAACAAAAGCATTAGAAATCGGGAAATAAAAGGAGAGACAAATAAATGGCGATTTCAGCCGTATCAAATAACGTAGCGACAATGAATGTACAAGAGCAACGTCAAACACCATTCGCGTCACAACAAAACTTCGCTCAATCTTTAAAGGATGCGATTGCGACTGTGAATGAAGGTCAACTTGCTTCAGATAAAGCAACAAACACATTAATTTCCGGTGGCGACATTGAACTGCATGATGTCATGATTGCATCGCAAAAAGCAAGCGTTTCATTAGATTTAACAATGCAAGTTCGTAATAAAGCTGTTGAAGCGTACCAAGAAATTATGCGCATGAGCGTTTAATTAGCATGTAGTTAAGTGGAGCATTTCACGAATACCGGAGGATTCATAATGAATGAACGATTGAATAAATTAAAAACTGACTCCACCGCTTTTTGGACGAGTCGCAGTAAAAAACAAAAAGGCACAATTATTGGCTCAGCAGTTGCAATCATTTTAGTAGCAGCCGCTTTGACATTCTTTTTAACAAGAACTACATATGTACCACTGTTTACCGATTTAACGTTAGAAGAAGCTGCGCAAGTGAAAACGTCGTTAGATGCGTTAGTCGTTGATTATGAGTTAGCAGGTGGTGGCACGTCGATAAACGTACCAGAAGAGCAGCTGGAATCTTTAAAGCTACAGCTTGCTTCAGAAGGGGTACCGAGTGGTTCCGGTAACGGTTACTCTACGTTTTGGAATAACGCTGGATTCGGGATGACTGACAATGAATTTGATGTATTACAGTTATCGGCAATGCAAACAGAGCTTGCCACACTCATTCGTCAAATTGACGGTGTTAATGATGCAAATGTCATGTTGGCGTTACCTGAAACAGGCGTTTTCTTACAAGATACAACACAGGAGCCGACTGCTACTGTTATTTTACAAACAGCATTAGGTCATCAATTTTCAGAAGAACAAATTAAAACGCTTTATAATTTAGTCGCGATGAGTGTACCGAATTTAAAGCCTGAAAATATTGTGATTACAAATCAATATTCAGAAGACTTCTCACTATCAGATACAACTTCATCAGCATCTATTGTCGCTGATCAAATGGCGATTAAAGAGAAAATCGAAAAAGATTTACAGCGCCAAGTACAGAGCTTATTAGGTTCATTAATGGGTGCAGGCAAAGTGGTTGTTTCGGTTACAACGGATATCGACTTTAGCCAAGAGAACCGTAAAGAAGATTTATTAGAGCCGGTAAATGAAGAAAATATGGAAGGTATTATTATTAGTGCCCAAAATATTAGTGAAACGTATACAGGAACTGGTGCAGCGGCTACTGGTGAGCCAGAAGCAGATACAACAACAGATAACTTTACAACCTATAATGAAGGTACATTTGGCGATGGGGAGTATGAGCGTGTAGAGGAGCAATTAAACTACGGTGTAAATGAAATCCATCGTGAAATTTCAGAAAGTCCGTACAAAATTCGTGACTTAGGTATTCAAGTTGTTGTAGAACCACCAACACCGGATGACCAAGCATCAATGCCAGATGGTTTAACAACAGATATTGAAGCGATGTTAGGCACGATTGTTCGAACAACGCTTGATAAATCAGCAGTTGGTCAATTAACAGAAGAACAAGTAGGCGACAAAATTGTCGTGTCGGTACAACAATTACAAGGTATGCCAACAGAGGAAGAGCAAACAACACCAGTTATTCCGTGGTGGGCATATGTCATTGCAGGTATTTTACTTGTAGCGATTATTTTACTTGTTGTTTACATTTTACGTGCGCGTAAGAAGAAGCAATTAGCAGAAGAACAGGCATTGCTTGAAGCACAAGAGGAACTTGTTGTGGAAGAGATTCCAACTGAGGATGATAACGAAGCAACAGTACGTCGTAAGCAGCTTGAAAAATTAGCGAAAGAAAAACCAGAAGAATTTGCGAAATTATTACGTACATGGATTTCTGAGGACTAAGCAGGAGGAACAGCATGTCTCGAAAAGATAATAAAGAACTCACAGGCAAACAAAAAGCTGCGCTTCTATTAATTTCATTAGGACCAGAAGTTTCTGCCTCAGTATATAAGCATCTGAATGAAGAGGAAATCGAACGTTTAACGCTTGAAATTTCAAGCGTTAAAAAGGTCGATTCACAAGTGAAAGAAGAAATTATTGAAGAATTTCATAATATTGCGTTAGCGCAAGATTATATTTCACAAGGTGGTATCGGTTATGCGAAGACTATTTTAGAAAAAGCGTTAGGGGAGCAACAAGCACAAGCCATTATTAATCGTTTAACATCGTCACTACAAGTGCGACCATTCGATTTTGCGCGTAAAGCAGATCCATCGCAAATTTTAAACTTTATTCAAAATGAACATCCGCAAACAATTGCGTTGATTTTATCGTATTTAGACCCAACACAAGCAGGCGTTATTTTATCATCGCTGCCACAAGAAGTGCAGGCTGATATTGCAAAACGTATTGCGATGATGGAGTCAATTTCACCGGAAGTTATTAGTGAGATTGAATCGGTGTTAGAACGTAAATTATCATCGACAGTCACGCAAGATTACACAGAAACAGGCGGCGTAGATGCAGTTGTCGAAGTGTTAAATGGTGTAGACCGTCAAACAGAAAAAACAATTCTCGATGCGCTTGAAATTCAAGACCCAGAGCTTGCAGAAGAAATCAAAAAGCGTATGTTTGTATTCGAAGATATCGTTACACTCGACAATCGTTCGATTCAACGTGTGGTTCGCGACTGCGAGAACGAAGATTTACTATTATCAATGAAAGTATCAAGCGAAGAAGTAAAAGATATTATTTTCCGCAATATGTCACAGCGTATGGCTGAAACATTCCGAGATGAAATGGAAATTATGGGGCCGGTGCGTCTACGTGATGTAGAAGATGCACAATCTCGCATTGTTGCTGTTATTCGTCGCTTAGAGGAGTCTGGTGAAATTATCATTGCCCGTGGCGGAGGAGATGACATCATTGTCTAGAATTATTCGTTCAGTACACTATCAACAACAAGAGAATGAGCCAAAGGAAATTTCGATTCGTCCAATGTTTGAGCAACATACAGCAAACGATTATGAAGAAATTATTCAACAGCCGAAAGTACCGACGTTAGAGGAAGTAATTGCTGAACGAGATACGTTACTTGCAGAAGGACAGCAGCAATTAGCAGAATTGCAACAGCAGCAAGCTGAACAATTTGAAGCGCAGCAACAAGCTTTTTTACAAGAGCAACAAGCGTTTTATGACAGCTTGCCACAAGTGCAACAAGATGGCTATGACGCAGGTTTTCAGCAAGGATTTGAAGAGGGAACATTAAAAGCCCAAGCCGATTTAGCAGCCTCTTTACATCAGGCAAATGATATTGTCGTACAAGCACAACACAATGCGAAGGCGTATATTGATGCCCAAGAAGCATTAATTTTAGAGCTTGCATTAGTGTCTGCTGAACAAATTTTAGGAATTGTGCTCGATCGTCAAGATGAGGCGTTTGTTTCGGTCGTTGCACGTGCTTTAAAAGAAGCGCGTGAAATGAAAGAGATAAAAGTCTATGTCGCACCTGATTTTTATGAGGTAGTGTCGCAAAATCGGGACGAATTAGCCGAAATGTTTCCACCTGACGTACCATTTTTAATATTTGTGAATGAGGACCTACAGTCTACAGAAAGCTATATCGAAACAAATCATGGCAGAATAGTAGTGAGTATTGATACTCAGTTGCAACAATTAAGAAAAGCGTTAAGTGAATTATTGTACAGTAAGGAATGATGACAATGAAAGCAGCTGATTTGCTAAAACATATTCCCAATATGCCGACGCTTAAAAAGTATGGTCGTGTTTCTCGCGTTGTCGGTTTGATGATTGAATCACAAGGGCCAGAAAGCTCGATTGGTGATGTTTGTAAAATTCATGTGCAATCAGCGCGTCACGGTCATCAAGTGATTTTAGCAGAGGTTGTCGGGTTTAAAGATGAAATTGTCGTTTTAATGCCATACACAGCGTTACAGGAGATTTCGACAGGCTGCTTAGTTGAAGGGACAGGTGCGCCGTTAGAAGTGAAGGTAGGGCCTGAACTTATTGGACAGGTGCTTGATTCAATGGGGAATCCATTTGATGGTCGTGCTTTACCAAAAGGGCTTGCGACTATTGCGACTGAAAATGACCCGCCAAACCCACTATCACGCCCGCCCATCCATGAGCGCTTAGAAGTAGGCGTCAAAGCGATTGACGGTATGTTGACGGTTGGGAAGGGACAAAGGATTGGTATATTCGCGGGTTCAGGTGTCGGAAAGAGTACATTGCTTGGCATGATTGCCCGCAATACAAAGGCGGATTTAAACGTGATTGCACTTGTTGGTGAGCGTGGGCGTGAAGTATTAGAATTCGTAGAACGTGACTTAGGCCCAGAAGGATTAAGTCGTTCAATTATTGTCTGTGCAACATCGGACCAACCAGCACTTATGCGTATTAAAGCGGCTTTTACGGCTACAGCAATCGCGGAGTACTTCCGCGAACGTGGTATGGATGTCATGTTGATGATGGATTCTGTGACACGTGTTGCGATGGCGCAGCGTGAAATTGGTCTTGCGACAGGTGAACCGCCTGCAACACGAGGTTACACACCCTCTGTATTCGCGATTTTACCACGTTTATTAGAGCGTACGGGCACGAATGAAAAAGGTTCGATTACGGCATTTTATACGGTACTTGTGGACGGGGATGATATGAATGAGCCAATTGCTGATACAGTTCGCGGTATTTTGGATGGACATATTGTACTCGATCGGAATTTAGCGAATAAAGGGCAATATCCTGCAATCAATGTTCTAAAAAGTGTGAGTCGTTTAATGAACCATATTGCAGAGCCAGCACATAAAGAAGCAGCAGAACGTCTACGAGAGCTTTATTATTTATATGCGAAATCCGAAGACCTGATTAATATTGGTGCTTATAAACGAGGGACGTCAAAAGATATTGACGAAGCCATTCATTATGAGCCAATTATTACGAATTTCTTGAAACAAGGTTTTCGTGACCATGTATCATTGGAGCAATCAACGCAAGAAATGATACGCATTAGTAATGGTGGGTGACGAGTATGAACAATTATACGTATCGCTTTGAGCAAATTTTAACAGTTCGTGAACAAGAGAAAAATGAGACGGAGCAGGCGTATAAAGTGGCTGTACAAGCATTTGAAGAGGTGGCAACGAAGCTGTATGACTTATTACGTCGAAAAGAAGAGCTGCTTGCGTATCAAACAGAGCGCTTACAGTTCGGCTCAACAATTGACGAAATTCATCAAAATGCACGTTTTTTAACGAGCTTAGAAAAGACCATTGATGATGTGCAACAAAAAGTTATGCAAGCACGTGCCAAAATGTCTTGGTATGAAGAGCGTTTGCTCGAAAAAAATTTAGAAGTGCGCAAGTATGAAAAAATGAAAGAGCGTGATTTCGAACACTTTAAAGAAGAGCAGCTTCGTGTGGAAGCAATTATGCTCGATGAAATCTCCACACTTGCGTTTAATAAAAAAGAAATCAGGTGATGTCAATGGCGAAAAAAACACAATCTGTCACATCTGAAGTAACCGAAGTTGACCAATCACCAAGCTTTTTTCAAAAATTATTTTATTGGTTTTTAATTCCGCTCATGTTTTTAGTAGCTGTCGTTCTTGTCGTAGCACAAATTAGCGGTGTAAATGTTTTTGAAAAAGCACGTGAAACAGCTAATGTGTTACCGTTTGTATCTTCTGAACAACAGTCGACAAGCGAATCACAGGCAGCAGGTGAAAAAGTGGTAGAGTTACAGGCTGAAATTATGGAAAAAGAAACACAAATTGCAGAATTACAAACGCAGCTTTCGGGTGTTTCTTCAGAAAACGAACAATTATTAATTGAGCAAGAGAAGTTATTGTATGAAATCGAGACGTTAAAACGTGAAAATAATGCGTCTGAGCTTGAATTCCAAGAAGTGTTAACAACTTACGAAAAAATGTCACCAAAGAAAATTGCAGCAGCAGTTGTACAACTAAATGATGCGGAAGCATTACGAATTTTAAGCAACTTAAAAACAGATACTGTCGCAAAAGTGTTTGAAAAGATGGAGCCAGAACGTGTGGCACATTATACTTCGTTGATGACAGAGTAAGGGGACAAAAGAATATGGCCATTACGTTTACAAATATGATTCAGCCAGCTGCGGCACCTGCACAACAGTCAGTTGCGAAAGTCAATTCGTCGACTTCGCAGTCATCGCAACAAAATAAGTTTGATGATTATTTAACAGACGCCACAACGACAAAAGAGCCGGTACAAACACAAAGTGACCAGCCAGACGTTGTGAAAGAAGTAGAGGAAGTTATTGCTGCTGAGACACTTGATGAAGTGGGCGAAGTACTTGATGTTGAATTAACGGACGATGCAGTTGTTGTAGAAATCGCACCGGAGCAGCTTGTACCAGTAGATGAACTGATGAATTTAGAAGATTTAGCAACACTTCTAAATATCGATATTGAGGAGCTTGAAGCGGTATTAACGCAGCTATTAGAACAAGAAGTGCAATTAGACAGCGTTTGGGATTTAATAACACTTGTTGAACAACAAGCACCTGAAGTGATTGCACAGCTGGTGACAGCATTGCAAAGTGAGCATGCACAAGTGACGCCAAAAGATGCTGCACAAGTGATTAAACTGTTAAAAATAGCCGAGCTAGTTGGGCAAAAAACAGATTTATTACAGCCGCAAGTACAGCAGCTTCAAGCTGTGAAGCAAGCATTAGAGCAAGTAGCAGTAGCGGTTAAACCAGTACCGGTAGAGACGCCAAAACCAGCACCATTACCATTCCAAACGTTCCAGCCAGTATTTGCAAAAGTGACAGTGACGGAAGGGAAAACGGATGTGCCACAGGAAGTGAACGTAGCGCCACAGCAAACGACACAAAATGCGAAACCTCAAGTGATACAAGTAGCATTGCCACAAACAAATTCATCGGCACAATCAGAGGCATTAGCAAAAGAAATTCAAGCGATTATTCAGCGTCAGCAAATTTCTAACCAACAAGGTACGTTAAAGCTAGCGATTAAATTGTATCCAGAAAATTTAGGAACAATTCGTTTAGAACTGATGCATAAAGACGGCATGTTAACAGCTCGTTTAATGGCATCAACGGCGTCAGGTAAAGAACTGCTAGATGCACAAATTAATCAATTGAAGCAAGGTTTAACAGCACAAAATATTCAAATTGATCGTATTGAGATTACGCAATCACTACAAGACCCATCACGTAACTTAAATAATTCAGATCAACATTTATTTAATAACTTCTTCCAACGTCAGCAGCAAGACGACGATGAATCAGAGGACACAGAAGAAGAGCAACCGTCATTTAGTGACTTCTTAGCGCAAATGGAGGAGATAGAAGCATGACAAACAATTCAGCAGGGATTCCAACAGATATTTCTACCGATTTTTATTTAAAGAACGCGCCGAAAAAATCTGTTCAGACAGGTGATAGTAATTTAGGAAAAGACGCCTTTTTACAATTACTTGTGACACAACTACAGCACCAAGATCCAACAGCACCGATGGATAACTCAGAGTTTATTGCACAAATGGCGCAGTTTTCTTCATTAGAACAAATGCAAAATATGACGTCATCCATTGAGAAATTAATTGACATGCAGGGACAATCACAGCTAATTCAATATAGCAATTTCCTTGGACAAAGCGTCAATTGGACAGAGGTAACGGAAGAGCAAGATGAAAATGGTGACTTCATTACAAATACAGGCACAAACAGTGTAACAGGTGTGTCGTATGTTGATGGTTCGCCAGTCTTTTTACTGGATAACGGGAAAGAAATTACACCGGGAAATATTGCCGGAATTTCTTCAACCGAAACAGCTACTACTAATCAGGGGAATGCACTGGTACAAGCAAGCGCATTAATCGGTAAAGTGGTTGAATATTTAGTAGATGACATCGTGACAACTGCTCAAGTGACATCTGTAAGTATGAAAGATGGCAATGTGATGTATACATTGGGAAATGAAGATAGCATTCAAGCAAGTCAGTTTACAGCCATTCGTCAATCATAACTTTTAAATGAGGTGACCTTGATGCACAATATGAACATTTATCATGTGCCGTTACGTGTTAGTCATCCTCCAACATACCAGCAGGCGACGTTAAACAGCAGCTCTTTTGAAGCGCATTTACAGAAAGCGACTGCACAACAACAACCGCTTAAAATTAGCAAGCATGCACAGCTCCGTATGTCTGAACGTGATATCCATATTTCAAGCGAGCAATGGCATCGTATTGAAGAAAAGGTGAAGACCGCTCAACAAAAAGGTGTGCAACAGCCACTTGTATTGATGGACCAAGCTGCGTTAATTATTAGTGCTAAAAAAAGCACGGTCATTACCGCAATGGATCGCATGGAAGCGAAAGAACAAATTTTTACGAATATTGACGGTACAATTATACTGTAGGGCAGGACCTTTATGGATGCCCTTAGCTGTGGACTGATCGAAGCAGCTAGTGAAAAATGAAAGGAGAACGACCATTATGTTACGTTCTATGTATTCAGGTATCTCAGGGTTAAAAAACTTCCAAACTAAACTGGATGTTATTGGTAATAATATTTCTAACGTAAATACGCACGGGTTTAAAAAAGGCCGTGTTATGTTTAAAGATTTATTATCACAATCAAATGCAGGTGCATCAGCGCCAACAACAACACGTGGTGGTGTCAACCCAACACAAATCGGCTTAGGAGCACAAATTGGTGGTATTGATACAATCCACGGTACAGGCTCACTTCAAACAACAGCACGACCATTAGACTTAGCCCTTTCAGGTGATGGCTTCTTCATGGTAGCAGACTCAACAGCAGCACCAGAAGATGGCGTCATTGATGTGACGGGAGAAGACGCATTTGCGAATATTGCGTATACACGTGCAGGAAACTTCTATATGGATGAAAACGGCTATTTAGTAAACCCAGATGGTAAATACTTAGTCGGTGTACGTGCGGATGAATACGCAGATACATTAGAAGACGAAGGTGTTTTAATGGACGATAAACCAAACGTTGCCGGTGATGAAGGTGCCAACCTTTTTGATGAAGATGGTATTTTAACACCTGGTGAAGGGGAAGTCGGCACAATCCGTATACCAACATCAGCACAGCAAATTAGTATTGGGCAAGATGGTACGGTATCGTATACAGACCAAAATGGTGAACTTAAATTTGCAGGTCAATTAATTTTAGCGAAATTCGCGAACCCAGGTGGTTTAGAGAAAGTTGGCGGTAACTATTACCGTGAAACAGCAAACTCAGGCGCAGCGTATGCACAAGTAGCAACGGTGGCAGGTATGGCATCGATTGTATCAGGCTCTTTGGAAATGTCGAACGTTGACTTATCAGAAGAATTCACAGAAATGATTGTTGCACAACGTGGTTTCCAAGCAAACTCACGTATTATTACGACAGCAGATGAAATTTTACAAGAATTAGTAAACTTAAAACGTTAATGACCGTATAATAGGGCATTAAATTCATTGTAGAGGAGGGTCGGGCCGGCTCTTATTTAAGCACCGGCCCTAAATCAATGATTGAATTACAAAAGTTAAACGGAAAGCCATTTACATTGAATGCAATATACATAGAAACGATCGAAGCGAATCCTGATACAACCATTATGCTGACAAATAAAACGAAGTATATTGTGTTGAATTCTGTTGAGGATGTTCGTCGTCAAGTGACACAGTTTTACTTGAATGTACAAATTTTATCGAACCCGCATCTACGAGGTGATGAAGATGAAGAAGAATAAAACAATGAATGTCATGATTATTATTCTAGTAACCATTTTATTATTAGGGGTTGTTGGGATAGTTGTCGTAAAAAAACTTGGTGAAAATAATGCAGAAAATACGTCTGCGCTAGAGCCTTCAATTGATGAAATTTTAGTATCATCTGTAGATGTACCAGAGTTAACAACAAACTTAATGGATAATAAATTCGTACGTATTTCTTTAAAAATTCAAACAAACAGTGAAGATGCTGCTGCTGAATTAACAAAACGAGATTTCCAAACGAACAATATTGTTATTCAAACCTTATCAGAAATGTCTTCAACAGATTTAGAAGGCAAAACTGGTAAAATTGATTTCCAAAATACAATTAAAGTACAGCTAAACGAATTAATGCAACAAGGTGAAGTACAGAAAGTTTACATTACTTCATACATTATTCAGTAAGCAGTCTGATGAGAAGAAATAGGAGGTGGGCAAATGGCAGGAGATGTGTTGTCGCAATCTGAAATTGATGCGCTACTCTCAGCGATTTCAACAGGAGAGATGACGGCAGAAGATGCGAAAAAGGACGAAGAAACGCGTAAAGTAAAATCATATGACTTTAAACGTGCCCTTCGCTTTTCAAAAGACCAAATCCGAAGTTTGACCCGAATACACGAAAACTTTGCGCGATTATTGACAACGTTCTTTTCTGCGCAATTACGAAACTACGTGCAAATTACGGTTGTGTCGGTAGATCAAATTCCGTTTGAAGAATTTGTCCGCTCGATTCCGAATATGACATTGATAAATGTGTTCGAAGTGCCACCATTAGATGGCAATATTTTAATGGAGATTCATCCAAATATTGCGTATTCCATGATGGACCGTTTAATGGGAGGTACAGGTGGCAGTTATAGCAATGTTGATAATTTAACGGAAATTGAAACGAAAATTATGACGAATTTATTTGAACGTTCGTTTGATAATTTACGTGAAGCGTGGGAGAATGTTGCAGAAATTGATCCGATTTTAGTGGAATTAGAAGTGAATCCCCAGTTTTTACAAATGATTTCACCGAATGAAACGGTGATTGTCATTTCATTAAATACCATTATCGGTGATACAAGCGGCATGATTAATATTTGTATTCCGCATGTTGTACTAGAGCCAATCGTACCGAATTTATCGGTACGCTATTGGATGCAATCAAATACGAAGCAAATGTCGGATGAGCAAATCCGCACATTAGAAGGTCGTGTTAAGCAAGCTTCATTACCAGTCGTGACAGAATTAGGGGCAACGGATATTTCGGTGCAAGATTTCTTAACGATGCAAATTGGTGATGTCTTGCAGTTAAATCAAAAAATAGAAGATCCATTAACGATTAAAGTAGGGACATTGCCTAAGTTTACAGGGCAAGCAGGGAAGGTCGGTAAAAAGATGGCCGTACAAATTCTTGACCCACTGAAAGGAGCTGACGAACATGAGTGATGATATGCTTTCACAAGAAGAAATTGAAGCCCTATTACGAGGCGAAACGTTAGGAGAACCAACTCCGCCAACAGACAATACGTCAGTGCCACAAGATGATTTGCATGTGGATGATTATCTGGATTCATTGGAGCAAGATGCACTAGGTGAAGTAGGTAACATTTCATTTGGTAGTTCGGCAACTGCGTTATCGGCATTACTTGGTCAAAAAGTCGATATTACAACACCACATTTAGCGATGATTAATCGCAGTCGCTTAGAGGAAGAGTTTCCACATCCTTATGTAGCGATTCAAGTAGAATATACAACAGGTTTATCAGGCATGAATGTGCTTGTCATTAAACAATCAGACGCAGCCATTATTGCGGACTTAATGTTAGGTGGCGACGGGTTAAACCCGAGCAACGACTTAAGTGAAATTCAATTATCGGCTGTGCAAGAAGCGATGAACCAAATGATGGGTTCTGCCGCTACATCGATGTCAACGATGTTCAATCAAAAGGTGGATATTTCACCACCAACGATTGATTTAATGAATATTTCTAAAAATGAAGGACGCGACAATATCCCAGATGAAGACCTTCTTGTGAAAATTTCGTTCCGTTTACGCGTTGGTGAGCTAATTGATTCAAATTTAATGCAACTTTTACCTTTGAACTTTAGTAAAAAAATCGTAAAATCATTAATGGGAGAACCAGATGGTATTGATAGCGTAGAACAAGCAGCGCCATCATTGCAAAAAGAGCAACCAGCAGCGGTTCAACCACAAATGCAGCAACCGGTTTATGAACAACAGCCAATGCAAGAACCACAAATGCAACAACCAATGTATCAACAACAACCGGTACAGCCACAAATGCAACAGCCGATGTATCAGCAACCACCTGTACAACCGCAAATGCAACAGCCAATGTACCAGCAACCACCCGTACAGCAACCGATGTATCAACAGCAACCGGTACAGCCAGCGTATCAGCAACCTGCTGTAAATGTACAGCAAGCACAGTTTGCAAGCTTTGATGCACCGCAAATGACGGCGAATGAAACGCAAAATTTAAATATGTTACTTGATATTCCATTACAAGTAACGGTAGAATTAGGTCGCACGAAGCGCTCAGTAAAAGAAATTTTAGAGCTAACGAGTGGATCTATTATTGAACTAGATAAGCTTGCAGGTGAGCCTGTCGATATTTTAGTCAATAGCCGTTTAATTGCAAAAGGTGAAGTTGTCGTTATTGATGAAAACTTTGGCGTGCGTATTACAGACATTGTGAGTCAAACGGATCGCTTAAATAATTTAAGATAGTTTAATTGGAGGAATGAATGATGGGAAATCGTATTCTAATCGTAGATGACGCGGCTTTCATGCGTATGATGATTAAAGATATTTTAACGAAAAATGGTTATGAAGTTGTAGGAGAAGCAGCAGATGGAACACAAGCTGTTGAAAAATACAATGAATTAAAGCCAGATTTAGTAACGATGGATATTACAATGCCAGAAAAAGATGGTATTGCAGCATTAAAAGAAATTAAAGCAACGAACCCGAATGCTACAGTAATTATGTGTTCTGCAATGGGGCAACAAGCGATGGTAATTGACGCAATCCAAGCGGGTGCAAAAGACTTTATCGTAAAACCATTCCAAGCAGACCGTGTAATCGAAGCCATTCAAAAAGCTTTAGGTTAATACGATGCATGCACGAATGATTTTGACACGACTGAAACAAAGTGCACTCGCAATTGTGTTAATGATTGTTGCTTTTGGAGCACCTATACATACCCAGGCTTCCGTAAGCGACAACATTAATGCGACGCAAGAGTGTTTACAAAATCCTGACGTTGCATGCCCAGATACTACACCTACAGCTGCCGAAATGGAAACTCCGTCGGCAGCTGTTAGTTTTAATGCTTGGGAATATGTGAAGATGCTCGGTACGTTTGTACTTGTCATTGCACTGTTATTCCTCGTTTTAAAGTTTGTAACAAAGCGTAATCAGCGTGTACAGCAACATGCGCTCATGCAAAATTTAGGTGGCGTACCAGTAGGGCAACAAAAGTCGATTCAGCTCGTAAAAGTAGGGAACAAAATTATGATGGTCGGTGTAGGTGACAATGTTCAGCTTTTAAAAGAGTTGGATGATCAGGAAGAAATTGAAGCATTATTATCGATTTATAATGCTCAACAGTCAGATGAAGAATTGTTACCATATTTTATGAAGTTTTTCAAAAAGAAACAGCAATCAGCTCCGCCACAAGATTTCGGAGCAGAGTTAAATAAACGGTTAGCAGAAATTAAGCAAGGTCGAGCGCAAGAACTCGAGCAGTGGCGTCAAAAGGAGGACAATGAGCGATGAATGATTTTATTAGCATTTTCGCTGATAGTGATCCAACAAACGTCTCGACCTCAGTGAAATTACTTTTATTATTAACGGTGCTGTCGTTAGCGCCAAGTATTTTGATTTTAATGACATCGTTTTTACGAATCGTGATTGTGTTGTCATTTGTGCGTACGGCACTTGCGACAGGGCAAATGCCGCCAAACCAAGTGATTATCGGATTGGCATTATTTTTAACATTCTTCGTTATGACACCGGTGCTTTCGCAAGTAAATGAAGAGGCGTTGCAGCCATTATTTGCAGAAGAGATTGGATTAGAAGAAGCGTATGACCGTGCGGCTGGTCCGTTTAAGGAATTTATGGCTGAGCATACACGTCAGCAAGACTTGGAGCTATTTTTAGAATATAACGGAGCGGAAGCACCTGCATCAGTTGATGAGATTCCGTTAACGATGTTAGTGCCAGCATTTGTTATTAGTGAATTAAAAACAGCATTCCAGATGGGCTTCATGATTTTCATTCCATTTATTGTGATTGATATGATTGTAGCCAGCGTATTAATGGCGATGGGGATGATGATGTTACCACCTGTTATGATTTCGTTGCCATTTAAAATTTTATTATTCGTATTAGTCGATGGTTGGTATTTAGTGATGAAATCGTTATTAGTGAGTTTTTAGGGGGGAACGCATATGACACAAGAAATGGTAGTGAAAATTGCAGAGCAAGCAGTATGGGTTATTTTGCTTGTTTCAGGTCCCCTTATGCTCATTGCACTTATTATCGGGTTGCTCGTAAGTATTTTCCAAGCAACAACATCGATTCAAGAACAAACATTAGCGTTCGTCCCAAAAATTATCGGTGTACTAGTCGGTATTGTTCTTTTTGGGCCGTGGATGTTGTCACATACGACAAGCTATTTTTATGATATTATGAACAATTTAACGCGTTATATAGGGTGAGTAAATGGAAGAATTAATCCCCAAAATCACAATCTTTTTGTTAATTATGGCGCGTTTAACGGCATTTTTTGTGACTGTCCCGTTTTTCTCGTATCGTACAATTCCGAGCCAAGCCAAAATTGCGATTCCTGTCGTATTGGCATGGACGATGTACTATACATTATCAGCGGACGTCGCCATTGCATTTGATGGCACGTATATTTTATATGTGCTGAAAGAAGTAGTGGTCGGTTTAATGCTTGGCTTAATGGCGCAGCTTATTATGGCAGCGGTCCAAATTGCAGGTGGCTTAATCGACTTCCAAATGGGTTTTGCGATTGCCAATGTTATCGATCCGCAAACCGGAGCACAAAGTCCGATTACCGGGCAATTATTTAATATTTTAGCGTTACTGACGTTGTTAGCGATTGATGGGCATCATCTGTTATTAGATGGGATTTATTATAGCTATCAATATATCGCATTAGATGATTTAGCGTTGCATACTGGTGATGAATCTTATGCATGGTTTATGTTTAAAGTAATGTCAACGATGTTTGCAATTGCATTTCAAATGTCAGCACCTGTTATTGCAGCACTCTTTTTAGTAACACTAGCGTTAGGGATTGTCGGGAAAACAGTACCTCAGATGAACATTTTCGTTGTGGGATTCCCGATTAAAATTATGGCTGGTTTTATTTTAATGATTATTGTAATGGGTGTAATGGTTGATGTTATGCGACGTTTAATTGAAGTGATGATTTATGGCTTACGAGATTTTATGACGATATTAGGTGGTATGTAATATGAATTTATTACTTCGTTTAGACTTGCAATTTTTTGCAGGGGAGAAAACTGAAAAAGCGACGCCCAAAAAACGTCAAGATGCTCGTAAGAAAGGACAAGTACTGAAAAGCCAAGACGTAACGGCAGCATTATTATTGCTCATTATGTTTTTAGCATTATTTTTCATTGCACCGTTTATGCAAGAACGCATTTTGAATATTTTGCGGGAGTCGATGGAAACGTATGTCTTGGTAGAAGACTTGTCGATTGAATCAACGATGAAGTTATACGAGACGTATATTATAGAGATGGCAATCATCGTTGTACCAATAATGGTGATGGGGATGCTCGCGGGAGTGGCTGCGAACCTACTGCAATTTGGTTTTTTATTTACGATGCACCCATTGAAAATGGATTTAAAAAAGATGGATCCAATTAAAGGGCTTAAAAAAATATTTTCAGTGCGCGCACTTGTCGATTTAGTAAAGTCGATTTTGAAAATTGCCGTTATTGGTACGGCGACGGTTTTAGTCATTTGGATTTATTTAGAGGATGTGTTAAAGCTCGCCTTTATGGATCCAAAAGACACGATGTCCATGGTGGCTACGTTAACGGGCATTATGGGCATTATTGCAGCGCTTGTGTTGTTGCTCGTATCAGTGATTGACTACTTTTATCAACGCTATGACTATGAAAAGAACTTAAAAATGTCGAAGCAAGACATTAAAGATGAACATAAAAATGTTGAAGGTGACCCACAAATCAAGGGGAAAATTAAACAGAAGCAACGAGAAATGGCGATGCGCCGTATGATGCAAGAAGTGCCCAATGCGGACGTTGTCATTACAAACCCGACACACTATGCGATTGCCTTAAAATATGATGGTGATTCGATGGATGCACCAATTGTTATCGCAAAAGGGACGGACTTTGTAGCTCAAAAAATAAAATTAATTGCAAAACAGCATGATGTTGTGATGGTTGAAAACCGTCCACTTGCACGTAGCATGTATGACCAAGTTGAAATTGGTCAAGCTGTGCCGGACGATTTTTTCAAAGCTGTTGCAGAGGTGCTTGCATATGTATATCGTATTAAACGAAAAATTTGATTGGATGTAATCAGGAGGGACATGTATGAAATTCAGCGATCTTGGCGTGTTAGGTGCGGTTATTTTAATCGTAGCAATGCTTATTATCCCTCTGCCACCATGGCTGTTAAGTTTTTTAATTATCATTAATATCACACTTAGTTTATTAGTATTATTAACAGCGATGAATATGAAAGAAGCGCTTGATTTTGCGATTTTCCCATCCGTTATTTTATTACTAACATTATTCCGTTTAGGATTAAGTATTTCAACAACACGTGCAATTTTAACAGAAGGTGACGCAGGTGAAGTTGTTGATACATTTGGTAACTTCGTAACAGGTGGTAATATCGTTGTCGGGCTTGTTATTTTCGCATTACTTGTCATTATTCAGTTTTTAGTCATTACAAAAGGTTCGGAACGTGTAGCTGAAGTTGCAGCACGTTTCACATTAGATGCGATGCCTGGTAAGCAAATGAGTATTGATGCGGATTTAAACGCCGGGATGATTTCAGAGAAGGAAGCACGTGAGCGTCGCGCGAAAGTATCAGGAGAGTCTGATTTTTACGGTGCGATGGACGGTGCGACAAAGTTCGTAAAAGGGGATGCGATTGCCTCTATTATTATGGTATTTATCAACTTAATCGTTGGTATGATTATTGGGATGATGCAGCTAGGCTTAGAATTTGGTGAAGCAGCAACACAATTCTCGAAATTAACAGTCGGTGATGGATTAGTATCACAAATTCCGGCACTTTTAATTTCTACAGCTACAGGTATTGTTGTAACGCGTGCAGCGTCAGACGGTAACTTAGGTTCTGACATTATGACACAGTTATTCTCACAATCAAAATTATTATATGTAGCAGCAGGTTCAATTGCGATTTTAGGTTTAGTAACGCCATTACCAGATTGGATTACTTTACCAATTGCAGCAACGCTTGCGATTGGGGCGTTCTTAATGGATCGTAACAAGAAGGAAAGTATTGAAGAGATTCAAGAGTTTGAAGAGGAGATTGCGACAGATACAATGAAGAGCCCTGAAAATGTTGTCAACTTATTAAGTGTGGATCCGATTGAGTTTGAATTTGGTTATGGCTTAATTCCACTTGTTGATACGTCACAAGGTGGCGACTTGCTTGACCGTGTTGTGATGATTCGTCGTCAGTTGGCATTAGAGCTAGGGATTGTCATTCCCGTTGTACGTATTCGCGATAATATTCAGCTTCAGCCAAATGAATATCGCATTAAAATTAAGGGGAATGAGCTAGCGCGTGGGGAGCTTTTACTGGACCACTATTTAGCGATGAGCCCTGGTGATGACGATATGATTGAAGGGATTGACACAGTGGAGCCATCATTCGGCTTACCTGCGAAGTGGATTACTGAACAGGTGAAAGAGGATGCAGAAATGTACGGCTATACAGTTGTTGATCCACCAAGTGTTGTATCAACACACTTAACGGAAATTATTCGTGCAAACGCGTCTGATTTATTAGGCCGTCAAGAGACGAAGCAGTTAATCGACCATTTACGCGAAACACATTCGATTTTAGTCGACGAATTAACACCATCACCATTAGCGATTGGGGATATTCAAAAAGTGTTAGGTCGCTTGCTACAAGAAGGTGTATCGGTACGAAATTTACCTGTTATTTTTGAAACGCTCGCAGATTATTCGAAATTAACGAGTGACACGGATATTTTAACGGAGTATGTGCGCCAAGCACTTGCGCGTCAAATTACAGCGCAACATTCAAACGGTCAGCCGACATTAAAAGTGATTACAGTGTCTGGCAAAATCGAAAAATTGCTTGCAGATAGTATTCAACAAACCGAGCATGGTAATTATTTAGCGATGGACCCACAAGATTCACAGCATATTTTAGAAGCCATTGCGAAAGAAGTAGAACGTGTATCGTTTATGGAACAGTCGTCGATTTTATTATGTTCGCCAGCTGTACGTATGTACTTACGTCAATTAACAGAACGTTACTTCCCACAAATTCCAGTGTTGTCTTATAATGAACTAGATGCAGCAATAGAAATCCAAAGTGTTGGGATGGTGAATGTAGATTGAAGATGAAGAAATTTTATGCGCAAACGATGCCAGAAGCCATGTTACAAATTCGGCAGGAGCTTGGCGAGGAAGCGGTTATTTTAAGCCAGCGTATGATTACGACGAAAAAGTTTTTAGGACTTGTGACGACGAAGCAATTCGAAGTAACAGCGGGCATAGATGAAGTCGTAAAGCCTGTTTTTGATAAAACAGCGGATTTTCCAACAGCGGTGTTGCCAAAGCAAGAAATGCAGGTGCAACCTCAGCCAGTAGCAACGGAGCAAACGCAGGAGTTGCGTAATGAAATTGCCGATTTAAAGGCCATGGTTCAATCGATGTCACGCCAGCAGGAACAAACAAAATATCCGCAAGAGTTAGTTGCTTTATTGCAATATTTAAAGCAGCAAGAGCTAGACGATGAGCTCATCACATATATTGGTGATGAGCTTTTCATCCATTTACGCAAGCATCGTAACGTTACAACAGCGATTCTGCGCCAAGAAGCGAAAAGAATACTTGCTGATAAACTAAAACATTTACCGTTTGGCGCATGTGATGCATCCATTCGATATGTGAATTTGTTAGGTCCGACTGGTGTAGGGAAAACGACAACGATTGCTAAAATGGCTGCCCGAACGGTATTAGAGCAAAAGAAAAAAGTTGGCTTTATGACAACAGATACGTATCGTATTGCCGCGATTGAACAATTAAAAACATATGCGAGTTTGTTACAAGCACCGCTTGAAGTTGTGTATACATCGAGTGATTACGCGGCTGCGATTGAGCGATTGCAAACGCAGGAGCGTATTTTTATTGATACAGCAGGGCGCAACTACAAAGAGGCGCGCTATATCGAAGAAATGAAGAAGCTCGTATCTTTTACTGAAGAGACAGAAACGTATATTGTGTTAGCAGCAACGTCGAAGCAGCAAGATATGTGTCAAATTATTGACCAATTTCAGGAGCTACCGTTTCAAAAATTTGTGTTTACAAAGCTAGATGAAACAGATTCTATTGGCACTATAGTCAATTTAATGGTTAAATATAATAAAGGACTTGCTTACTATACGTCTGGTCAAGAAGTCCCGGAAGATATTGAAGAAGCATCCATTGAGCAGTTGATGACGTTATTGTTCCAAGGAGACATTACATGAGGGATCAAGCCGAAAACTTACGAAGAAAATTATTGCAAAGCCAAGGTCAATTAGGACGTTCCATTGCAGTAGTCAGCGGTAAAGGTGGCGTTGGGAAAAGTAACTTCACAACGAACTTTTCGCTAGAGCTAGTTCGAAGAGGCAAGAAAGTGATTATTGTCGATATGGATATCGGTATGGGCAATATTCATATTTTAATCGGTAAAAGTGTGAAATATAGCCTGAAAGATTATTTGGATGGTGAGCAATCACTAGAAGATGTAATGGCTACACAATATAACGGCTTAACGTACATTTCAGGTGGCTCGGGTATGTCAACATTACTTGAATGGAACGACGCACAGTTTGCAAAATTAATTGAGGCGTTTGAATATTTACAGCAGCATTATGACTATATTGTGTTTGATATGGGTGCTGGTGCAACAAACTGGTCTTTAGATTTGCTTGTTTCAGTCGATGATATTGTTGTTATTACAACGGCAGAGCCGACATCGATTACCGATGCGTATTCGATGATGAAATTTATTTATTTAAAAGATGCACAAAAAGATTTTTATTTATTATGCAATCGTGTGTATAACACAGAAGAAGGGCGTGATACATTACAGCGCCTTCGCACCGTGATGACACAATTTTTGCATAAAGACGTAACTTTATTAGGGTCATTGCCCGAAGAACCGTTAGTGCGTAAAGCCGTACAACAACAAATTCCTTTTTCGGAGCTGTATCCACATGCGACGATTACACAAACGCTACGACAAATTGTGTCGACGTTTATTGATCAACGTCAAGAGGAGATACATGCGCCGACTAAAAATAGCAAGTTTTTAACGAAGCTGCGTTCGATTTTTTCGAAAGGACGTGAGTAAATGCTCGCCAAAAAGAAATTACTCATTGTTGATGATTCTGCATTTATGCGCAAGTTGATTGGTGATTTCTTTACGCATCATCCAACGATTGAAGTAATTGGAACCGCGCGTAATGGGAAGGATGCACTTCAAAAGATTGACCAATATAAGCCGGATGTTGTTACGATGGATGTTGAAATGCCGATTATGAATGGCTTAGATGCGGTGAAAGCAATTATGGAAAAACAGCCACTGCCAATTGTGATGTTATCAAGCACAACGCAACAAGGTGCTGAAAATACATTAATTGCGATGGAAAATGGTGCTGTTGATTTTATTGCAAAGCCAAGTGGCACAATTTCGCTTGATTTACATAAAATTCAGCAGGAGCTTGTTCAGAAGGTTGAACATGCACTACATGCGCCCGTTCGTAATTTACGCAAGCCGGTTTATCGTAGACCGCTGCATTCTTCAATGACTTTACGACAAGAGCAAGCCCCTGTATTGACAACGCCGACTGTGCCACGCCAGACGTTACCAGCAAAAGCGCAAAAAGCACCACAGCGCTGGCATGCGGCGTCGAAAAAAATTATTGTCATTGGTACTTCGACAGGTGGACCGCGTGCATTACAAGAAGTGATAACGAAGCTACCCGAGCATATTCAAGCGCCGATTTTAATTGTACAGCATATGCCAGCTGGTTTTACAAAGTCACTTGCGAATCGTTTGGACCAATTAAGTGCCATTCATGTAAAAGAAGCGGAGCATGGTGATATTTTACAAAACGGTACAGCCTATATTGCCCCTGGTGGATATCATATGAAACTACGTAAAGTCGGTATGTCTTTTGGTATTGTACTAGATCAAGAAGAACCACCACGTTCAGGGCATAGACCAGCTGTAGATGTGATGTTTGAAAGTGTCAGTCAATACGATGACTTCGATAAAATTGCGGTTATTATGACGGGCATGGGCTATGATGGCTCAAAAGGATTAGAAGCGTTAAAAAGAAATGGACATGTCATGGCGATTGCTGAATCACAAAATACGTGTATTGTATACGGTATGCCAAAAGCAGCGGTCGAAACACAGCTTGTTGATGAAGTGGCGGACGTTGAAGATATTGCCCAATCTATACTTAAATATTTGCCTTAAAAGGGGTGTCCTCTTATGGAAGTAAATCAATATTTAGAAATGTTCATTGATGAAAGTAAAGAGCATTTACAAGCTTGTAGTGAACATTTACTAGAGCTTGAAAAAAATCCACGTGACTTAGCGATTGTGAGTGAGATTTTTCGTTCAGCACATACGCTAAAAGGAATGTCAGCAACGATGGGCTATGAAGACTTAGCCGATTTAACACATAAAATGGAAAACGTTTTAGATGCGATTCGCAATGCTAAAATTGATGTTACAGCTGAAATTTTAGATGTTGTCTTTGAGTCAGTGGACCATTTGGAAGAAATGGTGAATGATGTTGCAAATGGTGGTGACGGGAAACGTGATGTTTCAGAAACCGTTGCAAAATTAAATCGCATTGAAGCTGGAGAAGACATTCAGACAACTGCTCTGCCGGTTGCTACGCCAACTGTAGAGACAGTGGCTTCGACGCTTAACTTTGATACATTTGAAAATACAGTGATTGCGCAGTCAGCAGAACAAGGTTTCCAAGCATATGAAATTTACGTGACTTTACGTGAAGATTGCTTATTAAAAGCGGCGCGTGTGTTTATGATTTTTGAAATTTTAGAGAAGCTTGGTGAAGTGATTAAAGCTGTACCGAGTGTCGATCAATTGGAAGAAGAGCAGTTTGATAGTGAGTTCCAAATTGGCTTTATTTCAAAAGAAGATGCGACGTCTTTACAACAGCAGTTAATGAAGGTTTCGGAAGTAGCGGCAGTTCGTGTGCAAGCAATTGAAGCGAATGTTGAACAAACGGTGGTAGAAGAGTCAGTTGTTGAAGCGGTGCAACCTGTACAACCCGTACCAACAGTTGAAACGGTCGAAGTAGCGCCAGTGCAAAAAAGTGAAAAAGCAGCACCTGCAAAAGCACAAGCTGCAACAAGCAAAACAATTCGTGTTAATATCGAGCGTTTAGATATTTTAATGAATTTATTTGAAGAGCTTGTGATTGACCGAGGGCGTTTACAGTCGATTGCAGCTGATGTCAACCATATGGAATTAACGGAAACCGTAGAGCGTATGAGTCGGACGATGGGAGATTTACAAACAATCGTCTTAACAATGCGCATGGTACCTGTCGAAACGGTATTTAACCGTTTCCCGAAAATGGTCCGTCAATTATCACGCGACTTAAATAAAAAAATTCGTTTAGATATTATCGGAGCAGAGACGGAGCTAGACCGTACTGTGATTGATGAAATCGGTGACCCACTTGTTCACTTAATTCGTAACTCGGTGGACCATGGTATTGAATCGCCAGCAGAACGTGTTGCAAAAGGAAAGCCAGAAGAGGGCGTTGTCCAATTACGCGCATTCCATAGTGGTAATCATGTATTCATCGAGATTGAAGATGATGGTGCAGGTGTGAACCGTGAAAAAGTATTGAAAAAGGCCATTTCACGTGGTTTAGTGACACCGGAAGTAGCAGCGACATTATCTGATAAGCAAGTAGCTGAATTTATTATGGCTCCAGGTTTCTCAACAGCGGATGTTATTTCGGACGTATCAGGTCGCGGTGTTGGCTTAGATGTTGTGAAAACAACAATCGAGTCATTAGGCGGTCAAATTTCAATTGATTCGACACCAGGAAGCGGTTCAATCTTCTCGATTCAATTGCCATTAACATTATCGATTATTTCTGTCATGCTTGTTGAAATTGAGCAAGAAAGCTATGCGATTCCGTTGTCATCAATTATTGAAACATCGATTATTCGTACATCAGATATTTTAAATGCGCATAATCAAAAAGTGATTGATTTCCGTGGAAAAGTTGTGCCATTAGTATTCTTGGAAGAAATTTTTGAAGTACCACGCGCAGAGCCGAAGACAGATGATTTCCATTCGGTTGTCATCGTTCGTAAAAATGATAAGCTTGCCGGCTTAGTTGTCGATTCATTTATTGGACAGCAAGAAATCGTTTTAAAATCATTAGGAAACTACTTAACAAATATTTTTGCGATTTCAGGTGCAACCATTTTAGGCAATGGTAAAGTTGCGCTAATTGTTGACTGTAACGCATTAATTAAGTAAGAGGTGAATGACAGATGACAGAAACATATACAACGGAAGTGGAAGCGATGAAAGTAATCGTCTTTCAACTAGCGGATAAAGAATATGCTGTACCGGTTGCGCAAGTACAAGGTATTGAAAAATTAATGCATATTACGCGTGTGCCAAAAACGCCTCATTATGTCAAAGGGGTTATTAATTTACGAGGTGTTGTGACGCCGATTATTGATTTGCGTCAGCGCTTCGGGTTACCGATTTCAGAAGATGAGGAAACGACACGCATTATTATTATTCAACTTGATGACATGGAAGTCGGCTTTGTAGTTGACTCCGCAAATGACGTCTTAGACATTGCAACTGACACAATTGAACCGCAGCCCGAAGTAGTAGGCTCACATGAAGAGGATTTTATTTCAGGCGTGGCAAAAATTGAGAAACGATTACTGATTTTATTACACTTAGATAAAGTACTAAATCCGTTAAAGTAGGCGATAGAGATGCATGAAGATACACCAATTACATCGTTACACTTAGATGTTTTAAAGGAAATTGGAAATATTGGTGCGGCACATGCTGCAACAGCATTGTCCGAGCTATTACAAAAGAAAATCGATATGCAAGTGCCCGATGTGAAAACCGTCTCGTTTGATGAGATGATGGATATTGCGGGCGGTGCAGAAGAAATGGTCGTTGGTATTTTCCTTCGTATTGAAGGCGATGCAGAAGGTAGTATGTTTTTTATTTTACCAGTGGAGCAAGCGAATCGTTTTATCCGTCGTTTAATTCACGATGATACATTTGATTTTTATACACCACCTGTATCGGAGCTTGGATTGTCCGCGATGCAGGAAATGGGCAATATTTTATCTGGTTCGTATTTGTCAGCGCTGTCTGATTTTACAGGATTGAAGTTGTACCCAACAGTTCCAGGGCTAAGTATTGATATGTTCGGAGCGATTATTAGTATTGGACTTATTGATTTATCGTATGTAACAGACCAAGTAATCGTTATTGATACGGCAATTTTTGAGGAAGATGAGCAACAATCGCAAAGTTTAAAAGGAAACTTCTTCTTACTGCCAGAGCCAGATTCATTTATGAAAATCTTTAAAGCGTTAGGTGTGATGTAATGCTACCAAATAGCCAAGTGGTGAAAGTAGGCATTGCACAGATGGATATTGCACGAGAGCCTGCGACAATTCGAACGTCGGGACTTGGTTCTTGTGTAGGTGTCGTCCTTTATGATGAGTCTCGCAAGTTAGCGGGGCTTGTCCACGTCATGTTACCGGACTCATCGTTAAACCGCACACCTCAAATTAATGAAGCGAAATTCGCAGATACCGGTGTTGTGGCGATGGCTGAGCTATTAAAGCGAAGTGGAGCGGTGCGTTTAAAAGCGAAAATTGCTGGCGGTGCGCAAATGTTCCAATTTACATCGGATAAAGATTCGATGCGCATTGGTCCACGAAATGTTGAAGCCGTAAAAGAGCAGTTGCGCAAACTAGCGATTCAACTTGTCGCTGAAGATACAGGTGGTAACAGTGGACGGACAATTGAGTTTGACCCTACAACGAGCATTTTGCATATTCGTACGGTAAATCAAGGAGTGACACAGTTATGACGTTATATGGCAGTATCTTTTATAATTGCTGGGTGGCACTTGCTGCTTTTAGTGTGCATTTCTTTATTGCAATTCAAGATGTATATGCGTCGCCGCGTATTTTATTTGGCTGTTTTGCGACGGCAATTATTGCGTTCTTTGTGACATTCATAGTGCGTTATGTCATTGCGTATGCATTATATACGCCAGAACCAGCTATTGTCGAGGATGAACAGACATCGAAAGAAGCGACGCAAGTAGAGGCAGCACCAGCGACTTCTACCATTGAATTTCAAGATGAAAGCTCAGAGGACATTGCGCAAGTGGTGCGTACAATGTTGCATAAAGATGAGCCAGCGAAATAAATTGATACACATGCTACAGCGCTTCCTTTTTGGAGAAGCTGTAGCATTTTTTTATAAAAATGGGTGATAGGACTCGCATATATTATATTTAGTAGTAATATGAGCAGATTTTCATAAAAAGCTGAAAAGAAAGCAATGAAATTGTTTCGTAAATTGTAAAGGTTTAGCTCGTTTTACATAAGGTATTTTATGCGTAGGTATGTTAAATTTAATATAACGAAAAGAGATGTATTGTGAAGAAAGAGGTGGTTTCATGACTCCAAAAACGTCAGAGGAACAGAAACTATGGTTGCGCTGGGCAAAAGATAAAGACCCAGTGGTTGGCGATATTTTAGTGAAGAAATATACCCCACTTGTGTCGTATCATGTACAACGTATTGCATCAGGCTTACCGAAAAATGTTTCTCGTGATGATTTAACGAGCTTAGGAATGATGGGCTTATTTGACGCGCTAAATAAGTTTGATATTCAACGTGATTTAAAGTTTGATACGTATGCATCATTCCGTGTACGCGGTGCGATTATTGACGGTTTACGCAAAGAAGATTGGTTACCACGTTCTGCTCGTGAAAAGGCAAAGCGTCTCGACCAACAAATCGAACAATTGGAACAGAAAATGATGCGTCATGTGACACCAGAAGAAATTGCGGAGCATACACAATTATCAGTAGATGACGTTTATCAGACGGTGCAGGAACATTTCTTTTCGAATGTATTGTCGATCCACGAACAATTTGATGACCAAGATGAAGCGGACGGCAAGTCATTTGTCATTCGTGACGATGCGACATTAACACCTGAACAGCAAACGGTGAAGTCAGAGTTAATTAGCGATTTGATTGACAATATTCAAAAGTTAAATGAAAAAGAGCAATTAGTGTTAAGTTTATTTTATACAGAAGAATTGACGTTAACGGAAATTGGAGAGCTTTTACAATTATCAACATCACGCATTTCACAAATTCATTCAAAAGCCTTGTTTAAGCTACGTAAGTTACTGATGAACGAAATGTTAAATGCTTAAGGAGTTGAACGACTGTGAGTTTAAAAAGTATTGAATTACAAATTGCTATTCCCAAAACATTTGATGCCGGAAAGATTGTCGAGCAGCAACAGCAACATGTTATCAATCAACAAATGCATGCGAATGAGGCGTTAAAAAAGCAAATCGATCGCCAGCAAACGATGGTCAATGATACCGAACATTTAGACGGTGTAGATATTGACGAAGAGCGTCAACAACAAGAGCAACAAGAACAACAAATGAAAAAGAAGCAACAGCTAGCTAAAAAGGCACAGCATCCGTTTAAAGGAAACTTTGTTGATTTTAGTGGATAGGAGTTATACATGGTCATCGCAATCGTCGCACTGTTTATTGGATTACTTGTCGCATTTGCGGTCATTATTTTGCTATATATGAAAGTATCACAATTAAAAGATGTTGAGCACAAACAGCAAATTATGATGCGTGAATTAGATCAATCTGTCAGTGCTTATTTAGTGGATATGAAAGAAGAAAACGACCGTTTTTTAGCAGAGCTACAGCGTACGAAAAAACCAGCTTCATTATTTAACGAGCCGATTGAAACACCGAAAGTAAAAGCTGCGCCGTATGTGCCACCAATGCCAGATGAAGAGGTAGTGGCATTTGAAGTACCGGTTGTGCCAAAGAAAAAGGCAGCGTCCGTATACGCAAGTCAGCCGCCGAAAGCACCGCTAACAAAACGCCCAACATTTGAAGAGGCGATGCAACAGGCGGTTGAAACGCCGGCCGAAAAACCACCTCAAACATTGCAACAACAAATTCAACAAATGCGTGAAGAGGGACAAACGATTGAGCAAATTGCAAAGGCGTTAAACAAAGGAAAAACGGAAGTCGAATTGTTATTAAAGTTTAATCTGCAAAAATAGTTGCAAGGGTATACGTGATATGCTATAGTGATTAACGGTAATAATTACATTACACACGCATTTTGATGTAGTAAGTGGTGCTTCTTTGTTAGAAGTAGCTTGTTACAAATGAAAAATGCGGAGGAAAACAACCAAAACTTAGGAGGCAATATCATGTCAGTAATTTCAATGAAACAATTACTTGAAGCTGGTGTACATTTCGGTCACCAAACTCGTCGTTGGAACCCAAAAATGAAGAAATATATCTTCGTTGAGCGTAACGGGATCTACATCATCGACTTACAAAAAACAGTTAAAAAATTAGAAGAAGCTTATGACTTCATGCGTCAAGTTGGTCAAGACGGTGGTAAAGTTTTATTCGTAGGTACGAAAAAACAAGCACAAGAAGCGATCAAAGAAGAAGCAGAACGTTCAGGTAACTACTACATCAACCAACGTTGGTTAGGTGGTACTTTAACAAACTTCGGTACAATCCAAAAACGTGTTGCTCGTATGAAGCAAATCGAAAAAATGGAAGAAGACGGTACTTTCGAAGTACTTCCGAAGAAAGAAGTTATCCAACTTAAAAAAGAACACGAACGCTTAGTTAAATTCTTAGGCGGTATCCGTGATATGACTGCAATTCCAGATGTAATGTACGTGGTTGACCCACGTAAAGAGCGCATCGCTGTTGCAGAAGCACGTAAACTTAACATCCCTCTAGTTGGTATCGTTGATACAAACTGTGATCCAGATGAAATTGATTACGTAATCCCAGCAAACGATGATGCTATTCGCGCGGTTAAATTATTAACTGCTAAAATGGCTGACGCTTTAATCGAGTCTAAACAAGGTGAAGAAGAAGCTGTAGCTGCAGAAGCAGAAACTGCTGCTGAATAATTCACTTTTACAAAAGGTGATAAGTGGATAAATCCCTTATCACCTTTTTTTGAAGATAACGCATAAAACTTTAAAAGTTTATTTATATTCCAAGGAGGAATTTCCAATGGCAATTACTGCTCAATTAGTAAAAGAATTACGTGAAAAAACTGGCGCAGGTATGATGGACTGCAAAAAAGCTTTAGTACAAACTGACGGTGACATCGATGCTGCAATCGATTTCTTACGTGAAAAAGGTTTAGCTGCTGCTGGCAAAAAATCAGACCGTATCGCTGCTGAAGGTACAACTTACATTTTAGAACAAGGTAACGAAGCAATTCTTTTAGAAGTAAACGCTGAAACAGATTTCGTTGCGAAAAACGAAAAGTTCCAAGTATTAGTTGCTTCTTTAGCTGAGCAATTATTAGCTGCTAAACCAGAATCAGTAGAAGCTGCTTTAGAATTAGAAAAAGACGGCGTGAAAATCGTTGACCAAATTTCTACAGCTACTGCTACAATCGGTGAAAAAATCTCTTTACGTCGTTTTGAAGTAAAAACAAAAACAGATGCAGACGCATTTGGTGCTTACTTACACATGGGCGGACGCATTGGTGTATTAGTAGTTCTTGAAGGTTCTACTGACGCTGCAGCTGCAAAAGACGTAGCAATGCACATCGCTGCTATCAACCCAACTTACGTTTCTCGTGACGAAGTTTCTGCTGAAGAAGTAGAGCGTGAGCGCAAAGTATTAACTGAGCAAGCGTTAAACGAAGGTAAACCAGAAAACATCGTAGCGAAAATGGTAGAAGGTCGTCTTGGTAAATACTTCGAAGACATCTGCTTATTAGACCAAACTTTCGTTAAAAACTCTGACCAAAAAGTACGTACTTTCGTAGAATCTACTGGCGGTCAAGTAACTGGCTTCACTCGTTACGCTGTAGGTGAAGGTATCGAAAAACGTGAAGATAACTTCGCGGAAGAAGTAATGAACCAAGTTAAAGGTAACTAATTAATAGTTTCATAACGAAAAAAGTAGGGAGCACCAATTTGCGTGTTCCCTATTTTTCAAGCAATGAAAACGTAGTAAAATAAAAGAAATGACGGAGGTTTCCTATGAGTGTTTCACAATACAAACGAGTAGTAATTAAGCTGAGCGGCGAAGCATTAGCTGGCGAAGCAGGTTTTGGCTTATCGCCACAAATCATTAAAGAAGTTGCAAAACAGGTGAAAGAAGTCGTTGATTTAGGCGTAGAAGTAGCAGTTGTTGTCGGTGGCGGTAATATTTGGCGCGGAAAAATCGGCAGTGAAATGGGCATGGAACGTGCATCAGCAGACTACATGGGCATGTTAGCAACAGTTATGAACTCGTTGGCATTACAAGACGCTTTAGAAAAGCTAGACATCGAAACACGCGTGCAATCATCTATCGTGATGACGCAAGTGGCAGAGCCGTATATTCGTCGTAAAGCAGTTCGTCATTTAGAGAAAAAACGCGTTGTTATTTTTGCGGCAGGTACAGGGAATCCTTATTTCTCGACAGATACAACAGCAGCATTACGTGCCGCAGAAATTAATGCAGATGCAATTTTAATGGCGAAAAACAATGTAGATGGTGTGTACTCAGCAGATCCTCGCGTTGACAAAGATGCAGTAAAATATGATACTTTAACATACTTAGATGTAATTCAACAAGGGTTACAAGTAATGGATTCTACTGCGTCGACACTATGTATGGATAACGACATTCCGTTAATCGTCTTCTCAATTTCAGAAGAAGGTAACATTCGTCGTGCCGTACAAGGAGAAAAAATCGGTACAGTTGTTAGGAGGAGCTTATAATGACAAAAGAAATTTTAGCATTAGCAAAAGAGAAGATGGAGAAATCAATTTCTGCACTTTCTCGTCAATTAGCATCAATTCGTGCAGGTCGTGCGAACGCTAGCTTACTTGACCGCATCACAGTAGATTACTACGGTGCACCAACGCCAGTAAACCAAATGGCAGGTATCGCGGTACCAGAAGCACGCCTTTTAGTAATCACACCTTACGATAAAACAATCTTAGGTGATATTGAAAAAGCGATTATGAAATCAGATATCGGCATTACGCCAACAAATGATGGTAATGTCATTCGTTTAGCGATTCCAGCATTAACAGAAGAGCGTCGTAAAGAGCTTGCAAAACAAGTGAAAAAAGAAGCAGAAGATGCAAAAGTTGCAGTACGTAACGTGCGTCGTGATGCAAACGATGACTTAAAGAAAGCTGAGAAAAACGGCGACATTACAGAAGACGATTTACGTGGCTACGGTGAAGATATTCAAAAGTTAACAGATGATTTCATCGCAAAAGTAGACGCTGTTGCAAAAGAAAAAGAACAAGAGTTATTAGAAGTTTAATTCGATAGAACCTTGTTCATTTCGGAACGTCCTACACGTTAGGACGTTCTTTTCTTTTTCGCTTACTACATATATCCGTATGACGCGCATTTATCATCCAGTAAAAAATACGAAAAAGCGACTACAAAAAATGGAAGTTTGTTGTAAAACGCTGAAAACTTCACAGAAACATAAGGTAATTTAGGGTAGATTTTGATATGATAATGAAGTACGTCCGATTTGTAGTCAGTGGAGGAATAAAGTAAATGTTAAAAAAATGGTTCGGAAAAACGGAAACGTTGCCGATAAGTGAATCTTTCGAGGAGCGTGTACAACAGGCAACTCAACATACCGTTCCAACGCATATTGCGATTATTATGGATGGCAACGGACGCTGGGCGAAGAAGCGTAGTTTACCACGTGTGGCAGGGCATCATGAAGGCATGAAGACCGTGCGTAAAATTACACGCTTTGCAGATCGTTTAGGCGTAAAAGCGCTGACGGTGTACGCATTCTCAACAGAGAACTGGAAGCGCCCAAAAGCAGAAGTCGAATTTATTATGAAATTACCACAAGAATTTTTAGGTGATTTTTTACCAGAAATGATTGAACGTAATATCCGTGTGGAAACAATTGGAGAGCCGGAATATTTACCAAAGCATACGCGTCTTGCCTTAGAAGAAGCGATTGAGCAAACAAAGCACAATACAGGATTAGTGCTGACATTTGCGCTGAACTATGGAAGCCGTGCTGAAATTGTAAAAGCAACACAAAACATAGCGACTGCCGTAAAAAATGGTGTGTTAGCAGTTGAAGATATTACAGAAGAGACGATGAACGCTGCACTGATGACAGCGGGATTACCAGAGCCAGAGCTACTCATTCGTACAAGTGGAGAAGTACGTTTAAGCAACTTTATGTTATGGCAACTTGCCTATACGGAGTTTTTCTTTACAGATGTGTTGTGGCCGGATTTTGCCGAGCAGCATTTATTAGAGGCTATAGAGAGCTTCCAAGGCCGTGATCGTCGTTACGGTGGTTTAAAAGGAGAGAGCAATTAGTGAAAACACGTATTATTACGGGTGTTGTCGCTGCTGCACTGTTTATACCGTTTGTTGTCTATGGTGGCTTACCATGGACAATTTTAGTGTATGCACTTGCAGCGATTGGTATGTATGAATTACTGAAAATGAATGACATATCGATTTTTTCAACGCCAGGCGTACTTGGAACATTGGCGTTATTTGTTTTGTTAATGCCAAATGAATGGGCAGTACAAGTAGAGCAGTGGACCGGCTATCCGAAGCTAGAGTTAGCTTTTATTATGGTCATTTTATTACTGGTGTATTCGGTATTAATTAAAAATAAATTTACGTTTGATAATGTCGGCTTTGTTGTACTAGCAGCGATATATGTCGGCTTAGGATTCCATTATTTCATCGAAACGCGTAATGAGGGACTTGTATATATTATTTTTGCATTGGTTGTTGTATGGTCAACGGATTCCGGTGCGTATTTTACAGGGCGTAAATTCGGTAAGCGTAAATTATGGCCAGAAATTTCACCGAATAAAACAGTAGAAGGTTTTGTTGGTGGCATCTTGATCGCTGTCGTATTTGCGGTAGCAATGGAACTGATTTATCCATTTGCTTCATCGTGGGCAAGTTTACTTCTTGTCACAATTGTCTGCTCAGTTTTTGGACAAATGGGTGATTTAGTCGAATCAGCGATTAAACGTCATTATGGCGTAAAAGACTCAGGGAATGTGTTACCAGGGCATGGTGGTATTTTAGACCGCTTTGATAGCTTATTGTTTGTGTTACCACTTCTACACTTTTTACATTTTGTGTGACGCTTGAAAGGAATCGTGATAAATATGAAAAAAATTAGTTTACTTGGTGCAACAGGTTCAATTGGTTTACAAACGATTGATATTTTAGAGCAACATCCAGAAGCATTTCAGCTTGTCGCATTTTCATCAGGACGTAATATGGATGTGACACGTTCAATTTTAACAAAATTAACACCAGAGCTAGTGTCGGTCATCTCTGCGGAAGATGCACAAACATTACAGGCAGAATTTCCACATGTCACGTTTACGTATGGAAATGAAGGGCTTGTAGAAGTAGCGACGCATCCAGCTTCGACAGTACTTGTGAATGCCGTCTTAGGAAGTGTAGGGTTAGAATCTACACTTGCAGCGATTCGCATGGGCAAAACGATTGCGATTGCCAATAAGGAAACACTTGTAACAGCAGGACATTTAGTGATGGCAGAAGCGAAAAAATACAATGCCCCAATTTTACCGGTAGATAGTGAACATTCAGCACTTTTCCAATCAATGAATGGCGAAAATACAAAGCGCATTGAACGTTTAATTTTAACAGCCTCTGGTGGTTCATTCCGCGATAAAACACGCGACGAATTAGTCGGTGTGACCGTGAAGGATGCGTTAAATCATCCGAACTGGTCAATGGGCGCGAAAATTACGATTGATTCGGCCACAATGATGAATAAAGGTTTAGAAGTCATTGAAGCACATGTGTTATTTGATATGCCGTATGACAAAGTCGATGTGTTGTTGCACCGTGAAAGTATTATTCACTCGATGGTGGAATACAGCGATACGAGCGTTATGGCACAGCTAGGCTCACCGGATATGCGTGTACCGATTCAATATGCACTGAGCTACCCAGACCGTTTACCGATTCAACATGCACAGCGTTTAAATTTAGCACAAATTGGACAATTGCATTTTGAAGAAGTGAATTTTGAGCGCTATAAAGCATTGCAACTTGCATATGATGCAGGGCGCGCAGGTGGTACGATGCTAACGGCGATGAATGCAGCGAACGAAGCAGCAGTTGCGTTATTTTTAAACGAGCAAATTACGTTTTTACAAATTGAAGAGTTAATCGAGCGTGTCATGCATACGCATAATAATGTGCAATTACCAGATTTAGCAACCATTTTAGCGGTGGATAGCGAAACGAGAAAAATTGTACAGGGCATGGTAAAATAAACACAAGCAATGAAGAGATGAGGGTGACGCAATATGCAAACAGTTTTAGCCTTTATCGTCATTTTCGGTGGACTTGTGTTCTTCCATGAACTAGGGCATTTTATTTTTGCAAAACGTGCAGGCATTATGGTGCGTGAGTTTGCAATTGGGATGGGACCGAAAATTTTTGGCGTAACAAAAGGCGAGACAATTTATACCATTCGTCTGCTGCCCATCGGTGGTTATGTACAGATGGCAGGAGAAGAAATGGATAGTGTGGAGTTAAAGCCAGGCTATCGTATTGGTGTCGTGTTAAACGATGACAATGTGATTGAAAAAATTTACTTCAATCAAAATAAAACATATCCAAACATTTACTTCATGGAAGTGGAGCGCGCCGATTTAAATCGTGAGCTATGGATTGAGGGCTATAACGAAGATGAAGAGCTTGTACGTTTTAATGTATCGCGTACAGCAGCGCTTGTTGAAAATGGTAAGGAAACGATTATCGCTCCGTATGACCGTCAATTTAATTCGAAATCGGTTGGCGCACGTACAATGGCGATTTTTGCAGGACCGTTATTTAACTTCATTTTAGCGTTCTTTATTTTTATGGCACTAGGCTTTATGCAAGGTGTGCCAACGAATGAGCCGATTATTACCGAAGTTGTTGAGGACTCACCAGCAGCAGTTGCAGGGATGCAAGATGGCGACCTTGTGACGGCGATTAATAATGAACCGATTGCTGAGTGGAATGATTTAGTGGCGATTGTGCAGGAAAGCCCGAATCAAGAAATTGCGGTGGATGTTGAGCGTAATGGTGAAGCGTTATCCTTAACGATGGTACCAGGTGTCATTGAGCAAGAAGGGAAAGAATACGGTCAAATTGGCGTACGTTACGCGTCACCAATGGACCGCATTACGAATCCATTTGAAGCGGCTTGGTACGGTGTAACATCAACGGTTGAGTATACAAAAATGATTCTTGGTTTATTAGGGGACTTAATAACGGGTCAATTCTCATTAGATATGTTAAATGGACCGGTTGGTATTTATAAATCAACAGAGGAAGTTGCGAAAACAGGTGTTTACAATTTAATGCACTGGGCAGCAATTTTATCGATTAACCTTGGGATTATGAACCTTTTACCATTACCTGCGCTAGACGGTGGACGTTTAATGTTCTTCGCTGTTGAAGCAGTACGTGGCAAGCCAGTCGACCCACAAAAAGAAGGCATGGTACATTTTGTTGGTATCGTCCTATTAATGATGCTAATGGTTGCAGTGACATGGAATGATATTCAGAGATTTTTCTTCTAATCTACCCATAAAAACATGCAAATGATGCACAAATTTTTCGGCTTTGAGTGTAATTGTCAAATATTGACTAGCGCTCAAAGCCAAATTTGATTATGCTAACTATATTAACTTAAAAGGTGGAACTTTTATTATGAAACAAAGTAAAACATTTATTCCAACGCTGCGTGAAGTACCAGCAGATGCGGATGTAAAGTCACATAAGCAATTATTACGTGCTGGCTTTATTCGTCAAAATACAAGTGGTGTGTATTCATACTTACCATTAGGTCGCCGTGTGCTTGCAAAAATCGAGCAAATCGTGCGCGAAGAAATGGAAGCTGTCAATTCAATTGAGCTATTAATGCCAGCATTACAAGCAGCTGAATTATGGCAAGAATCAGGTCGTTGGGATGCATACGGTCCAGAATTAATGCGTTTACAAGACCGTCATAACCGCGATTTCGCATTAGGTGCGACACATGAAGAGGTTATTACATCATTAGTGCGTGATGAAATTAAATCGTACAAAAAATTACCATTAACACTGTATCAAATTCAAACGAAATTCCGCGACGAAAAACGTCCACGCTTTGGCTTATTACGTGGTCGCGAATTTATTATGAAAGATGCATACTCATTCCACGCAACACGTGAATCATTAGATGAAACGTATGACGATATGTACCGTGCGTATTCAAATATCTTTACGCGTCTTGGCTTGAACTTCCGCGCAGTTATTGCGGATGCAGGGTCAATCGGTGGTAAAGGTACACATGAGTTTATGGTATTATCTGAAATCGGTGAAGATACAATTGCTTACTCGGATTCATCAGATTACGCAGCGAACATTGAAATGGCAGAAGTTGTTGTGGAGTACAAAGCAAGCGAAGAAGCAATGAACGAGCTTGAAAAAGTATCAACACCTGACCAAAAATCAATTGAAGACGTATCAAGCTTCTTAAACGTACCAGCGAATAACTGCATTAAATCATTAGTATTCAATGTTGATGGTGAGTTAGTTGTTGTTTTAGCACGTGGCGACCACGAAATTAACGACATTAAATTAAAAAATGCATTAGGTGCAACATCTGTTGAATTAGCAGAAGAGCAAGAAATTAAAGAGTTAATCGGTGCAAGCATCGGGTCAATCGGTCCAGTGAAATTACCAGTAGGCGTAAAAGTTGTTGCGGATAACGCAGTAAAATCAGTACGCAATGGTGTAGCAGGTGCGAACGAAGATGGCTTCCACTTTGTAAACGTTAATCCTGAGCGCGACTTTGCGGTAAACGATTATTTAGATATTCGTTTCATCCAAGTTGGTGACCCATCTCCAGACGGCAATGGCGTAATTAAGTTTGCTGAAGGAATTGAAGTTGGTCATATTTTCAAACTTGGCACAACGTACTCAGCGAAAATGGGCGCAACATTCTTAGACGACCAAGGGAAAGCACAACCATTTATTATGGGTTGCTACGGTATTGGTGTATCTCGTTTACTTGCAGCAGTTGCTGAACAGTTCCAAGATGATAACGGCTTCGTATGGCCAACACAATTAACACCGTACGACATTCACTTAGTACCGGTAAATGTGAAGGATGAAGCACAAGTTGGCTTAGCAGACGACTTATATTCATTACTACAATCATACCGCTACGATGTGTTATATGATGACCGTGCAGAGCGTGCAGGCGTGAAATTTGCCGATGCAGATTTAATCGGTTTACCAGTGCGTGTAACAGTTGGTAAAAAAGCAGCTGAAGGCATTGTTGAAGTGAAATTCCGTCATTCTGGTGAATCATTTGAATGGCAAAAAGAAGAATTAGTAGACCGCTTAAACGAGTTTTTCCGTACGAACTAATTCGTAGCGTCTTCGCTAATAAACAGCTAAAATAGTAGAAGGATGCATCATGCAGACTATACGATGAAAGGCGCTGACGTGACTCATGCTACGTCAGCCCTTTTATTTTGCTTGGAAAAGAGAAAGTGCAGGTGAAGAGTATGTCAACAACACAAGAAGCGCAGCAGCGTTTTCAAATTTTATTACAGCAATTAGAGTTAACAGAAGATGTGTATATGTCGTTTTTTGAAGGCGGTGAACTATCGCGTATGACCGTTCATAAAACGAATCGACAATGGCATTTTCATGTGACATTACAGCAAATTTTACCATATAAGTTATATGAACTATTTATCGTACGTTTACGCGAGCGCTTTTCGGGCATTGCCGCAATCCAGTTATCATTGTCTTCAGTAGACCCAGAAGTAACGGCGGCACTTATTCATGATTATTGGGCACTTGTTTTAAACAGTATTGATGGCATGGCACCACCGCTTCGTCAAACACTGAGTAATCAACAGCCACAATGGACAGGCAATAAAATGAAGCTCGTATGTGGGCAACAAGTGGAGTATTTAACGTGTAAAAATAAATATACGGACATTATTGCACAGCATTATCAATATTTTGGTTTCCCGCAATTACAAGTAGATTTTGAGCTACAAGAAGATAAAGAAGCATTCACGCGCTTACAGGAACAATTTTTCGAAAAGCGTCGTGAAGAAGAAGAACAGCTTGGGCAAAAAGCGTATGAAATAGTACAAAAAGGTGCTTCTGCTAAAGAAGATGTTGTCGTGAACGATATTGTTGTGCCAGCAGGGCCACTTCAAATTGGTAAGCCACTACAAGATGGCGAAGTGACAGAATTAAAACGTATTCAAGAAGAAGAGCGCTTCGTAGTCGTTGAAGGCTATGTCTTTGATGTCGAAGTGAAGGAGTTACGCTCAGGTCGTCACATTTTAACGATGAAAATGACCGACTATACCGATTCAATTGTTGTGAAAATGTTCTCGAACACGAAAACGGATATTGCACTCATGTCGATGGTGAAAAAAGGTATGTGGGTACGTGTTGGTGGCGGTGTACAAAATGATACATTTTTACGTGATTTAGTCATTATGGGACGTTCGATTACGGAAATTAGCCATGAATCGCGTAAAGATACAGCAAAAGACGACGAAAAGCGTGTAGAGCTGCATTTACACACACCGATGAGCCAAATGGACGCGGTGACACCGGTGAGTACACTTGTGGCACAGGCAGCAAAATGGGGACATCCTGCAGTGGCCATTACTGACCATGCTGTTGTGCAATCATTCCCAGAAGCGTACGCAGCAGGGAAGAAAAATGGCATTAAAGTGTTATACGGACTAGAGGCATATTTAGTAGATGATGGTGTGCCGATTGCGTATGACGCAGAGCATATTGACTTAGAAAATGCAACCTTTGTTGTGTTTGACGTAGAAACGACTGGTTTATCAGCTGTGTATGACACGATTATTGAACTTGCGGCAGTGAAAATTCAAAATGGGCAAAAAATTGATGAATTTTCAAGCTTTGCGAACCCGCACCATAAATTATCGGCAACAACGATTGAGTTAACAGGTATTGAAGATAAAGATGTCGAAAATGCACCAGAAGTGGAAGAAGTGATTCGCCAGTTCCATGACTGGATTGGAGAAGGCAGTATATTAGTGGCACATAACGCATCATTTGATATGGGCTTCCTGTATACATCATATAAACGCTTCGGTTTAGATGATACAATTCATCCGGTTATTGATACGTTAGAATTAGCCCGTTTTTTACATCCTGAAATGAAATCACATCGTTTAAATGTGCTTTGTAAAAAGTTTGGTATTGACTTAACGCAGCATCACCGTGCGATTTATGACTGTCGTGCAACGGGCGATTTACTATTGCATTTGTTAAAAGAAGCGATGGATAACCATGACATTACACATCAAGATGATTTAAATAATTACGTCGGTGCAGGAGATGCGTATAAGCGTGCACGTCCGTACCATTGTACGATTTTAGCAATGGACAATGATGGATTAAAAAACTTATTTAAGCTCGTATCAACAGCGCATGTACAAACATATTACCGTGTGCCACGTGTGACACGTTCTTCGCTGATGCAGTACCGCAAAGGGCTACTTGTCGGAAGCGGCTGTGATAAAGGTGAAGTATTTGAGGCGATGATGCAAAAGCAGCCGGAAGAAGTGGAAGAAATCGCGAAGTTTTACGATTACATCGAAATTATGCCAAAACCCGTGTATGCACATTTACTAGAATCAGAAATGGTGCAAACAGAGTTCCAATTAGAAGATATTATTCGTAAACTTGTGAAGCTTGGTAAAAAGCTCGACAAGCCAGTTGTTGCAACAGGTAATGTGCATTATTTAAATAAAGAAGATGCGATGTTCCGCCAAATTTTAATTGGCTCGCAAGGCGGTGCAAATCCACTTAATCGTTATAAACTGCCAGAAGTGCATTTCCGTACGACGAATGAAATGCTCGACGAATTTGCCTTTTTAGGTGAGGATGTGGCAAAAGAGGTTGTTGTAACGAACACGCAATTAATCGCTAATATGATTGGTGATGTGAAGCCGATTAAAGACGATTTATATACACCGAAAATCGAAGGCTCGGATGAAGAAGTTACGAACTTAACGTATGAAATGGCACGTTCTATTTATGGTGAACAGTTGCCAGATATTGTACAAGCACGTATTGATAAAGAATTAAAGTCGATTTTAGGGCACGGCTTTGGCGTTATTTATTTAATCTCGGCAAAGCTTGTAAAGAAATCATTAGCAGATGGCTACTTAGTAGGGTCGCGTGGTTCGGTTGGGTCGTCACTTGTTGCGACATTTATGGAGATTACCGAAGTAAATCCATTGCCACCACATTATGTATGTCCAGACTGTAAACATTCGGAGTTTATAGCGGATGGTTCTGTTGCATCAGGCTATGACTTACCAAATAAAACATGCCCGAAATGTGGGGCGAATTATAAAAAAGACGGACAAGATATTCCGTTTGAAACATTCCTCGGATTTAAAGGGGACAAGGTGCCGGACATTGATTTGAGTGCGACACGTTGCTAGTTGAAAAGACTAGCCACCATTATTGGTAGAACTGCTATTTCGAAGTGTGGAATGACGGAGTAACGCCCCGAAACACACTCGCTGAAGCTACGACATGCAAGCGGATGACTGCAAAACTGAAACTTGTATGAAGCTCGTTAAAGTAGGCTGAAGTTCACCCAAACAGTACGGCTGTGGAAAGGGAGACATCCTGTGAATGATAGGTCTGGCGTCTATAAACTTTCTATGGTTAGAATCAGTAGAATGACTGGGACAAACCCTCGATTGACTTTTCGTGAATGTCACGTAGTAGAAATGCTGCGGGATCCAAATTAGGATTTCTAGGTGTGGATGAGTAAGCGTTTGGTTATGAAAATCCATCTTGTGTTACAGGCACATGCAAGCCTAGCGGAATTTAGGGGGAACCTAAGGGAAGATGTACAGATAGAAATAGTGGAACGTGTGAAGCTCCGAACGTAAGAGACAGTTGCATGTCGATGACGACGGTACGAGGAAAGGCTTTTAGCTATAACTCGTTTTAACGGAGTGGCAGTAGTGCCGTAGTACCATTGAAGAAATGCCTGTGATGACTGAATACAAAATAGGTCGGAGGATAAAACATTTCAGAGGGAAGGGCACAAGTCGTTAGTGTTGAAATCAAACCTACAAAAAGTCAGATTCTAGTATGACTAAAGAGAACGAAAGCTCAAAAAGGAGTGATTAGTTGGCTGACTTAGTCTATAACATTCAACAAAACTAACGATGGAACGCCGTGTGAGTGTGAAAGCCTCATGCACGGTGTGGGACGGGGGAAAAGCGGGTGATAACTTCAAAGGCTTACCTATCGTCATACTTCTCCGGTGAATACCAACCACAAGCCCATAACTACACAAAGGTGCTTTTTGGTGAAGATTATGTATACCGTGCCGGAACGATTGGTACGGTAGCAGAAAAAACAGCATATGGCTATGTCAAAGGCTATGCGACAGATCATAACTTAACGATTCGTCCACCTGAAGTAGACCGCTTAGTACAAGGTTGTACAGGCGTTAAGCGAACGACGGGCCAACACCCAGGTGGTATTATTGTTGTGCCAGATTATATGGACATTTATGATTTCTCACCTGTACAGTTCCCAGCAGATGCGCAAGGTGCAGAATGGAAAACAACACACTTTGACTTCCATTCGATTCACGATAACATTTTAAAACTAGATATTCTCGGACACGATGACCCGACGATGATTCGTATGCTACAAGATTTATCTGGCATTGATCCGAAAACAATCCCGACAGATGACCCGTTTGTGATGCAAATTTTCTCGTCACCAGAATCACTCGGTGTAACGGCTGAACAAATTGGGACAAAAACAGGGACGCTTGGTATTCCAGAGTTTGGAACGAAATTCGTGCGTCAAATGCTTGAAAGTACGAAACCTTCGACATTTAGTGAGCTTGTACAAATTTCTGGCTTATCGCACGGCACGGACGTATGGCTAGGCAATGCTGAAGAACTTATTAAAGAAGGCACATGCGTACTATCCGAAGTAATTGGTTGTCGAGATGATATTATGGTGTATTTAATTTATCAAGATTTAGAGCCATCATTTGCCTTTAAAATTATGGAATCCGTGCGTAAAGGTAAAGGTTTAACGGAAGAGATGGAAGAAGAAATGCGCGCGAAAAAAGTACCGGAATGGTATATCGATTCGTGCAAAAAAATAAAATATATGTTCCCGAAAGCACATGCCGCTGCATATGTTTTAATGGCAGTACGTATTGCGTGGTTTAAAGTACATTACCCAATTTTATATTATGCAGCGTACTTTACGGTTCGTGCATCTGACTTTGATTTATTGTCGATGACGAAAGGTTCGCAAATGATTCGTGCAAAAATCGATGAAATTAATTTAAAAGGGTTGGACGCTGCACCGAAAGAAAAATCATTATTAACGGTGCTCGAAATTTCACTTGAAATGTGTGAGCGTGGTATGAGCATGGCGAAAGTGGATTTATATCGTTCAGAAGCGACGGAATTTATTATTGATGGGCAAACCATTATTCCACCGTTCAATGCAATTCCAGGGCTTGGCGATAACGTAGCGAAACAAATTGTGCGCGCGCGTCTTGATGGTGAATTTTTATCGAAGGAAGATTTACAGCAACGCGGTCGTGTATCGAAAACATTAATCGAATATATGGATCAAATGGGTTGCTTAGAAGGAATGCCAGACGCCAATCAGTTATCGCTATTTTAGTGGATGACAGTGTGAAACAACCTTTTTCGTATGCGAAATGAATAAAAATGCTTTGAAAGTGGTTAACACTGCTTGATGTCAACGTGCAATGTTTGCATTATAGGCATTCCTATGCTATTCTTGAATTAATTAATTGTTGAAAAACAAACGTGACGAAAGAGTGGGATATCCCGCTCTTTTCTCTTTGTTTGCGAGTAAGACAGAAGTCAGGGGGATTTTATGAGCAATGTAACATCTGTTATAGAAGCGTATGTAACACCTATTGTAGAAGAACTAAACTTAGTGCTAGTTGACATTGAGTTTGTTAAAGAAGGTCGTGACTGGTTTTTACGCGTGTATGTAGATACTCCTGAAGGCGGTATTGATATTGAACAATGCGTACAAGTAAGCGAGCGCTTAAGTCTAGTATTGGATGAAAATGATCCAATCGAAGAAAACTATTACTTAGAAGTGTCATCACCAGGTGCAGAGCGTCCGTTGAAAAACGAACAAGACTTTAACAATGCCGTTGGAAAGTTAATTTTTGTGAAAACATATGAGCCAATCAAGGACATGAAAGAATTCCTAGGCACGTTAGACGCATATGATGGTCAGACATTACAATTAACAATTAAAATTAAAACACGTAAAGTGTCCGTAACAATCGAAAAAGAAAAAGTCGCGCTTGCTCGTCATGCGATTGACTTTTCAGCATAATTTTAGGAGTGAACAAACAAATGAGCAGTGAATTGCTAGATGCGCTAGTTGCGCTGGAAACAGAAAAAGGTATCTCACGTGATGTGTTAATTGAAGCGATTGAAGCGGCATTAGTGACAGCTTACAAACGTAACTTTAACCAAGCACAAAACGTGCGCGTAGATTTAAATCTTGAAAAAGGCTCAATGCTTGTGTTCTCACGTAAAGATGTCGTAGAGGAAGTATTTGATGACCGCCTAGAAATTTCATTAGAAGATGCACAAGCTATCAACCCAGTATTTGAAATCGGTGATATTGTAGAGCAAGAAGTAACACCACGTAACTTCGGGCGTATTGCAGCGCAAACAGCGAAGCAAGTTGTCACACAACGTGTACGTGAAGCAGAACGCGGTAAAATTTATGAAGAATATGTAGAGCGTGAAGACGATATTTTAACAGGTGTTGTTGAGCGTTTAGATGCACGTAATATTTATGTAGGAATCGGTAAAATCGAAGCGGTATTACCAGTGAATGAACAAATTCCTGGTGAATCGTATAATCCACATGACCGCATCAATGTGTACATTACGAAAGTAGAGCGCACAACGCGTGGTCCACAAGTAGTAGTATCTCGTACACATCCTGGTTTATTACGTCGCTTATTCGAAAAAGAAGTGCCAGAAATCTTCGAAGGCTTAGTAGAAATTAAGTCTATCGCTCGTGAAGCGGGCGATCGTTCAAAAATCTCTGTGTTCACAGATAACGAAGAAATCGATCCAGTTGGTTCTTGTGTAGGAACAAAGGGTGGTCGTGTACAAACAATCGTAAACGAGTTAAACGGTGAGAAAATTGATATCGTGGAGTGGTCAGAAGATCCAATCGTCTTTGTTGCGAATGCACTTAGCCCATCGAAAGTATTAGATGTACAAGTGAACGAAGAAGAAAAATCGACAACGGTTGTTGTACCGGACTATCAATTATCATTAGCAATCGGTAAACGCGGTCAAAACGCACGTTTAGCTGCGAAGTTAACAGGTTGGAAAATTGATATTAAGAGTGAAACAGATGCGCGTGAATTAGGTATTTACCCATCTGCAACAAGCGACTATGTACAAGAGCAATTCGCTCAACAAGAAGAAGTAGCATTTGATTTATACCAAGATGACGAAGAATAATTAATAGTTAAGAGTATGCATGTTTATAGGCTTGCCACATGCTCGTGGCAACCTATACATATTCTTCAAGGCTCTGTTTCGTGCAGAGCGTATTCTTTAAAGTCGATTGAAAAGGAAAGGTGATTCTCATGGCGATCCAAAAGAAAGTACCTTTACGTAAGTGTGTCGCTACGGGTGAAATGTTGCCGAAAAAGTCGATGATTCGCGTAGTGCGTTCAAAAGAAGGCGAAGTATCTGTAGACCTTACAGGTAAGAAGTCTGGACGAGGGGCATATGTTTCAAAATCCGAGCAAGCAGTAGAAATTGCCCGTAAGAAAAATGTTTTAGGTCATCATTTAGAGGCGCAAGTGCCTGAGGAAGTGTACGAAGAGCTTATTCGCGTAATTCGTCGAGAAAGTATTTTATGATGACAGCACAGCAACAAATTATCCAAATGCTTGGTCTTGCAGCGCGCGCGCGCAAAATCATTTCTGGTGAAGAACTTGTTGTGACTGCCGTTCGTAACGGTTCAGCGAAGCTAGTCTTCCTTGCAGGTGATGCATCAAAAAACAGCAATAAAAAAATTCAAGATAAATGCACGTATTACAAAGTGCCGTATACGATTTTTGGAGATCGTTATACACTTGGACAAGCAACAGGGAAAGAAGCGCGTGTCACAGTGGCTATCACCGATGCAGGCTTTGCGAAAAAGTTGAAAAGCTTAATTGCACTGCTGGATGAAGCGTAACACCAAAAAACGGAACATACGTCTTTACACGTATGCACAAAAAATCTATGAAAGAAAAAGGGTATTAAAATATAGATATGACACAAAATAACAATAATCGTAATAATAACAACAACAATCGTCGCGGGGGCCAACGCCCGAAAGGTATTAACGGAGGTAAACGTCGTCCACAACGTACGCACCAACCTCAAGTACCAATGAAACAAAAAGAATTACCAGAAAAAATTACTTTCTATGAATCATTAACAGTAGCGGAGTTAGGGAAAAAATTACACCGCGAACCTTCTGAAGTCATTAAAAAATTATTTATGCTTGGCGTAATGGCTACAATTAACCAAGAGCTAGATAAAGATGCAATTGAGTTAATTTGTGCTGAGTACGGAGTAGAAGTAGAAGAAGAAGTACGCATCGACAAAACAGATTTAGACACGTACTTTGACGAGTCAATCGTAGAAGTGGATGAAAATGCTTTAACAGAACGTCCACCAGTTGTAACAATTATGGGTCACGTTGACCACGGTAAAACAACATTATTAGACTCGATTCGTAACACGAAGGTAACTGCAGGAGAAGCTGGTGGTATTACACAGCATATCGGTGCATACCAAGTAGAAGCAAACGGCAAGAAAGTATCATTTTTAGATACACCTGGTCACGCCGCATTCACAACAATGCGTGCACGTGGCGCATCTGTAACAGATATCGCAATTATCGTAGTAGCTGCTGATGACGGTGTAATGCCTCAAACAGTTGAAGCGATTAACCATGCGAAAGCTGCAGAAGTACCGATTATCGTAGCGGTAAACAAAATGGATAAACCATCTGCAAACCCGGACCGTGTACAACAAGAGTTAACAGAACACGGCTTAGTACCAGAAGCTTGGGGCGGGGACACAATCTTCGTACCAATTTCAGCTTTAAAAGGTGAAGGTATTGACGAGTTATTAGAAATGGTATTATTAACAGCCGAGGTAGCAGAATTAAAAGCGAACCCAACACGTTCAGCAATCGGTTCTGTAATCGAAGCACAATTAGATAAAGGTCGCGGTGCTGTTGCGACGTTATTAGTACAAGATGGTACATTACGTGTTGGTGACCCAATCGTAGTTGGTCATGCTTATGGCCGCGTACGTGCAATGGTAAATGACATTGGTCGTCGTGTAAAAGAAGCAGGTCCATCAATGCCAATCGAAGTAACAGGCTTAAACGAAGTACCACAAGCGGGTGACCGTTTCGTAGTATTCGAAGATGAAAAAACAGCTCGTCAAGTTGGTGAGTCTCGTTCAATGACAGCTATTCAAGCACAACGTTCAGAAAAAACACGTGTAACGCTTGATAACTTATTCGAACAAATGAGCCAAGGCGAAATGAAAGAGCTTAACTTAATCGTCAAAGCTGACGTACAAGGTACAGTAGAAGCAATGGCCGCATCATTAATGAAAATCGATGTAGAAGGCGTAAACGTGCGTATTATTCACACGGGCGCTGGTGCAATTACAGAGTCAGATATTTCATTAGCAGCCGCTTCAAACGCAATCGTAATCGGCTTCAACGTGCGTCCAGATGTAAATGCAAAACGCGCAGCTGAAGAAGAAGGCGTAGACATTCGTTTACACCGTATCATCTACAAAGTAATCGAAGAAATTGAGCAAGCGATGAAAGGTTTACTTGACCCTGAATTCGAAGAAAAAGTTGTTGGACAAGCGGAAGTTCGTCAAACAATTAAAGTATCAAAAGTTGGTACAATTGCTGGTTCTTACGTAATCGAAGGTAAGATGGTTCGTGATGCAGGTGTACGTGTTATTCGTGAAGGTATCGTTGTATTCGAAGGTGAATTAGATTCATTAAAACGTTTCAAAGACGATGCAAAAGAAGTAGCACGTGGTTACGAGTGTGGTATTACAATTAAAGCGTATAACGACGTTAAAGAAGGCGACATTATCGAAGCCTTCGTAATGGAAGAAATTAAACGCTAATGATTGTTTACGCTGAATGTGAATTTATGATCCATACAGCACACTCGTTAAAAGAAAAGCGCGCCGTCTTACAAAAAATGACGATGCGCACAAAGCAAAAATTTAATGTGTCAATTGCAGAAATTGACCATCAAAATGTATGGCAACGAACGCGACTCGCGCTCGTTGCTGTTGCATCTTCAAAGCTTGCAGCGGAGAAGGAAATTCAACGAGCCTTACGTTTTTTAGAGTCGAACCCTGAATGGGAACAACTCGACGTTTGGACCGAAAACTTATAAAGAGGTGACATGAGATGTCTTTACGTTCAAATCGTGTTGCAGAGCAAATGAAAAAAGAACTTGGTGAAATTATTACACGCAAAATTAAAGACCCACGCGTAGGATTTGTAACGGTTACAGATGTAGCAGTTACAGGGGATTTACAACAAGCGACTGTATATATTACTTCACTAGGGAACGACCGCGAACGCGCTGAAACGTTACAAGCCCTGGAAAAAGCTTCAGGCTTTATTCGTTCAGAAATCGGTTCACGTATTCGTTTACGTCGTACACCAGAAATTTTCTTCGAGTTTGATTCTGCGATTGAATACGGAAACAAAATCGACGCATTACTTCGTTCATTACACGAAGAGAAATAATGTACAAGTAAGCCTGCTCTGCATGAATTATGCAGGCAGGCTTTTTTATGTATACATTGGAGGAGGCAATTACCATGAACGGAATTATTCCATTGTGGAAAGAGCGTGGCATGACAAGTCATGACTGCGTATTTAAACTACGTAAAATTTTGCATACGAAAAAGGTGGGGCATACCGGTACACTAGATCCGGGTGTTGAGGGTGTATTACCAATTTGTATCGGTACAGCAACGCGCATTGCGGAATATTTAACAGATGCTGGTAAAACGTATGAGGCGGTCATCTCGATTAGCCGTACGACAACAACTGAAGACGCTGAAGGCGAGACCGTTTTAGAAAATACAGAAATGAAGTCATTTAGCCGTGCGCAAATTGAAGAGGTGCTAGCCTCATTAACAGGCGTTATTTCGCAAACACCACCGATGTATTCAGCGGTTAAAGTAAACGGTAAAAAATTATATGAATATGCACGCGCAGGTCAAGAGGTGGAACGTCCAACGCGCCAAGTGACGATTCATGAGCTGCTATTACTGGACGATGCGCAGCAATTTGATGGGCAAGATGTGCGTTTTTCTGTACGTGTAAAATGCAGTAAAGGGACGTATATTCGTACGCTTGCTGTTCAAATTGGGGAAGCGCTTGGGTATCCTGCACATATGCATGAGCTTGTACGTACAGCGTCAGGTTCATTCTCACAAACGAACTGCTTTACACTTGCACAAGTAGCTGAGTTAATGGAAGCCGGTCATATTGACGAGGCACTTTTACCAGTAGAACATGCATTGCGCGATTATCCGTACGTTGAAATTACAGCGGATGTTGACAAACAAATCCATAACGGACAAGTGCTTCCATCACACACATTGCTGACAGAACATGATAAAGTAGTATTTGGGAAGAATGAAAAAGCGGTTGCCGTTTATATTGCGCATCCGACAAAACCAGGTATGATGAAGCCTGATAAAATGTTTCCGAATGTAAACTAGAAGGGGGATTTGACGGTGGACGTCATTCATTTAAAATATCCACATCAAATTGATACACATGTAGAAGCAACATCTTTAGCAATCGGTTTTTTTGACGGTGTTCACCGAGGGCATCAAGCGGTTATTAAGCAGGCACAGCAAAAAGCGACAGCATTAGGTGTGAAAAGTGCCGTTATGACGTTTGATCCGCATCCATCGATTGTATTAGGTGGGCGCAATGAACGCGTGTTTTATATTACATTACTAGAAGAGAAGTTAGCGATTTTAGAAAAGTTGGGCGTGGATGTTGTATACGTTGCGCATTTCACATCAGAGCTTGCACAACTATCACCAGCGGCATTTGTTGAAACGTTTTTACATAAGTTAAATGTGAAGCATGTCACAGCAGGATTTGATTTTACATTTGGTGCGTTCGGTAAAGGCACGATGGCAGATATGAAAGCTTTAGCAAATGGTGCATATGGCGTTACGGTCATTGAAAAGCAAGAATGTGAAGCGGAGAAAATTAGCTCAACACGTATTCGCCAAGTGCTACAAGCTGGGGATATGGAGCAAGCAACGACACTACTAGGTCGACCATTTACAACAGCGGGTATCGTCGTACATGGCGATAAGCGTGGTCGTTTACTTGGTTTCCCAACAGCCAATGTGCAAGAAAAAGAAGGCAGCTTTACACCAGCAGTAGGCGTGTATGCAGTACGTCTATGCTTACAAAATCAATGGTTTGATGGCGTATGCAATGTTGGGTACAAACCAACGTTTAAAAACCCTGAGGAAAAGCAACTTTCGATTGAAGTACATGTCTTTGACTTTGCAAAAGATATTTACGGAGAAGAAGTCGTGGTCGCGTGGCATAAATATTTACGCAATGAACGTAAATTTGATGGGTTAGATGCATTAAAAGCACAGCTAGAAATCGATAAGCAACAAGCGCTCGATTATTTTGCACAATAGTTGCACCGATGAAAGCGACTGTGCTATAATGCTAAAGTATGTTAATTTAGCATACAAACCTTAGCTAGGTAGTGCGTTTCTCCAAACGGTTACTTTGCTAACGGGGATATTATAAATACTAGGAGGTCCATTCAACATGGCAATTACACAACAACGTAAAAACGAACTTATCGCTGAGTTCCGTACTCACGAGAGCGACACTGGTTCACCAGAAGTACAAATCGCTGTATTAACTGCAGAGATCAACGCTTTAAACGCTCACTTACAAACACACAAAAAAGATTTCCACTCTCAACGTGGTCTTTTAAAAATGGTAGGTAAACGCCGTCATTTATTAAAATACTTACGTGAAACTGATGTACAACGCTACCGTGAATTAATTCAACGTTTAGGTTTACGTCGTTAATCTTTGCGCATAACATAAAAAGCGGGAGTATTCCCGCTTTTTATTTATGTACCGAATGCTCCTCAGCCAATTAACTTCAAATATTCAATAAAAATTTTCGCATATAAATATGAATTTTGGTACACTTTAGTATGATACATATTCGATGAAGTGTACATGAGAAAGGGGTTCAGTAAATGAACGACAAAAAAGTCTATTCGTATGAATGGGCTGGCCGTCCTTTAGTAGTAGAAGTAGGACAGTTAGCAAAACAAGCAAATGGTGCGGCAATGGTACGCTACGGTGAAACCGCTGTACTTGCAACGGCAACAATGTCAAAAGAAGCAAAAGCAACAGATTTCTTCCCACTAACAGTAAACTATGAAGAGCGTTTATACGCAGCAGGTAAAATTCCAGGAGGCTTCATCAAACGTGAAGGTCGTCCATCGGAAAATGCTGTTTTAACGTCTCGTTTAATTGACCGTCCAATCCGTCCAATGTTCCCAGATGGTTTCCGTAATGAAGTACAATCAATTTTAATGGTAATGTCAAATGACCAAGATTGCCCAGCAGATGTAGCAGCAATGTTTGGCTCTTCATTATCTTTAGCTATTTCTGATATTCCATTCGATGGCCCAATCGCAGGTGTACACGTTGGTTATATTGATGGTGAATTCGTTGTCAACCCAACAGTAGAGCAAGCCGCTTTATCAACAGTTCACTTAACAGTAGCTGGTAATAAAGATGCGATTAACATGGTAGAAGCAGGCGCATTAGAAGTACCTGAAGAAATTATGTTAGAAGCGATTATGTTTGGTCACGATGAAATTAAAAAATTAATCGCATTCCAAGAGCAAATTGTTGCTGAAGTTGGTAAAGAGAAGAAAGAAGTCGTTCTTTACGAATTAGATGCTGAATTAACGGCTGCCATTAAAGCAGATGCAGAAGCAGATATGAACACAGCTATTCAAACTGTGGACAAGCAACAACGTGAAGTCAATATCACAGCTGTTAAAACACGTGTAATTGAAGCATACGAAGCACAAGAAGCTGACGAAAGTACAATGAAACAAGTCAAAGCCATTTTAGATAAAATGGTAAAAGACGAAGTACGTCGTTTAATTACAGAAGATAAAGTGCGTCCAGATGGTCGTAAACAAGACGAAATTCGTCCATTATCATCTGAAGTGGATTTATTACCACGTGCACACGGTTCAGCAATGTTCACGCGTGGACAAACACAAGCTTTATCAATTTGTACATTAGGGCCACTAGGTGATGTACAAATTATTGACGGATTAGGTGCAGAAGAGTCAAAACGCTTCATGCATCACTATAACTTCCCAGCATTCTCTGTAGGTGAAACAGGTCGTTACGGTTCTCCAGGTCGTCGTGAAATCGGTCACGGTGCATTAGGTGAGCGTGCTATTTTAGCTGTATTACCGTCAGAAGAGGAATTCCCATATGCAATTCGTTGTGTAGCGGAAGTTTTAGAGTCAAACGGTTCAACATCACAAGCGTCAATTTGTGCATCAGTAATGTCTCTAATGGCTGCAGGTGTACCAATTAAAGCACCAGTTGCAGGTATTGCGATGGGTCTTGTGAAAAAAGGTGAGCATTACACAGTATTAACAGATATTCAAGGTATGGAAGACCATTTAGGCGACATGGACTTTAAAGTTGCAGGTACGGCTAAAGGTGTTACAGCACTACAAATGGATATTAAAATCGACGGTTTATCACGTGATATTTTAGAAGAAGCGTTAACGCAAGCGAAAATTGGACGTATGCAAATTTTAGACCATATGTTAACAACAATTGCTGAATCTCGTACAACGTTATCTCAATACGCACCGAAAATCGTAACGATTAAAATTAACCCAGACAAAATCCGCGACGTTATCGGACCAGGTGGGAAACAAATTAACAAAATTATCGACGAAACAGGCGTTAAAATTGATACAGAGCAAGACGGTACAATTTTCATCGCATCTTCTGATGAAGCGATGATTGCGCGTGCAAAAGAAATTATCGAATCAATCGTACGTGAAGCTAAAGTAGGCGAGTACTACATGGGTACAGTAAAGCGTATTGAAAAATTCGGTGCATTCGTTGAAATCTTCACAGGTAAAGATGGTTTATTACACATCTCTGAAATTCAAGAAGAGCGCACAAAAGAAGTAGAAGACGTACTAAAACTTGGCGATCAATTATTAGTGAAATGTATTGAAATCGACAAGCAAGGTCGCGTAAACTTATCACGTAAAATTGTCTTAAAAGAAGAAAAGGAACGCGCTGAGCAACAATAAGAGGCGTTTCATTATATATCGGGGGCTGCGTGAGAATGCGCAGTCCCTTTTTATATGCATGACAAAAGGAGTGTTTGAATGGTTCAAATTTATACATGTCAAAACGGTGTGCGTATCGTGTCAGAGCACGTACCATACGTACATTCAGTTACAATCGGAATTTGGGTAGATGCGGGGTCTCGTTATGAATTACCACATGAAAATGGTATTACACATTTTATTGAGCATATGTTATTTAAAGGCACACAATCGCGTACAGCGCGTCAAATTGCCGAAGCGTTTGACCGTATCGGTGGCGAAATTAATGCCTTTACATCGAAGGAAAATACATGTTATTACACGAAAGTGTTAGCGCATCACGGCGAACATGCGATGGATATGCTCGCAGATATGTTTTTCAACTCGGCATTCCGACAAGAAGATATTGAGCGTGAGCAACAAGTGGTATTAGAAGAAATTTTAATGAGTGAAGATGCAGCAGATGATGATATTCACGAAAAGCTATGGTTTGAGATGTATCCAAAAGACGCGCTCGGCTTACCGATTTTAGGAACAGCGCAAACGTTAGAAACGTTTAATGCAGATATGATTCGTAGTTATATGGATAAACATTATGCACCGGAAAATGTTGTTATTTCAGTTGCTGGGAACGTCTCAACGGCATTGATTCAACATATTGAGCAGTTATTTGGTCATTACGGTCGCACCGAAAAATTCGTGAAGTCTGAATTGACGTACCCAACATTTACAGCAGGATCTTATATGCAAGAGCGTGATATCGAGCAGTCACATGTGGCGATGAGTTATCCAGCAATCGATTGTAAAGATTCACGCTTTTATAGCTTTGTTGCCCTGAATAATTTAATTGGTGGCAATATGAGCTCACGTTTATTCCAAGAAGTGCGTGAAGAGCGTGGTTTAGCGTACACAATTTTCTCATATGAGACAGCATATGCCGATGTTGGCGCATTTACGATTTATGGGAGTACAAGTAATAAACAAATGCCGGTGTTATTACAGACGATTGATGATACATTAGCAAGCATTGTGAAGTCAGGTATTACGTACGAAGAGTTATCGAATGCCAAAGAACAGCTGAAAGCAAGTGTTGTGCTCGGCATTGAATCAATGGAAACGCGCATGAGTCGTAACGGTAAAGCTGAGCTTATTTATGGTAAACATAAAACGATTGATGATGTCATTGCGGGTGTAGATGCTATTTCAATGGAAGTATGTCAGGAGTTAATTGAAGAAATGTTAACGAAAGAACGTGCTATTGCGATTATCCAAGGTACAGAAGACGATGAATAAGCAATCGCTATGAGCAGTAGTTTTTCATCAATAGATGTATTACGGGTGCGTTCGTTATGTAGAGTAGCACCTAAAGCAGAAAAATAGCCTTCAGCAGTTGTCGTTGCTGAAGGCTATTTCTTTTGTCCCGGTCTCGTTTTTTTCTGCCTGGCCCCTTTTTTAGGGAGACATTTGCAGCGATGCGTCATTTTTTGCGCTGAATGATGGTCGTAAAATAAATAAGACAGCCAATCATGCATAAAAAACCACCGATGCTAATGCGGATAGTAATATCAAAGTCGTCCAAAATAAGCAATGCTTGGAGCAAAAAAAGTAGAACTAATAAGTAACCCATCAACATTCCTCCTGATTATATTTTGATAGTTTTTTTACGTGAAATAGGCTAAAATAACACTAGTATAACTGTATAAAAATAATTAAAGATTAGTTATTTATACAATTTTTTAAAAACTAAGATTTTTGTACTCAATTCGCACTTTGTATGGTACAATAGCACACATTATGTAATATGTTAATATTTGAGGAGAGATGAATACAATGACAAAGCAATTAAACGTTGCTGTAGTCGGAGCTACAGGCGCAGTCGGAACAAAAATGATGGAGAAACTTATTGAGCGTAAGTTCCCAATCAAGTCAATTAAATTTTTAGCATCTGCTCGCTCAGCAGGTAACCCAATCGAATTTAATGGTTCTACATATACAATTGAAGAAGCGACACCAGAAAGCTTTGAAGGTGTGGACGTAGCGTTATTCTCAGCAGGTGGTGCTGTTTCAGAAGCATTAGCACCAGAAGCAGCAAAACGCGGTGCTGTTGTAATTGATAACACAAGCCACTTCCGTATGGACCCAGAAGTGCCACTTGTTGTACCGGAAGTAAACCGTCATGTATTAAAAGACATTCCAAAAGGCATTATTGCTAACCCGAACTGTTCAACAATTCAAATGGTAGCAGCATTACAACCATTACGTGAAAAATTCGGTTTAACAAAAGTAGTCGTTTCTACATATCAAGCTGTTTCAGGTTCAGGGATTGCAGCGATTGATGAATTAAAAGCACAATCAGCAAACTGGGATGCAGGCAAAAACGTTGAAGCAAATGTGTTACCAGTAAAATCAGATGTGAAGCATTACCCAATCGCGCGTAACGTGATTCCGCAAATTGATAAATTTACGGAAAATGGCTTCACATATGAAGAAATGAAAATGATTAATGAAACGAAAAAAATTATGGAAATGCCAACATTAAGTGTTGCGGCAACATGTGTACGCGTACCGGTTGTATCAGGTCACTCAGAATCTGTTTACATCGAGCTTGAGCAAGAAGTGTCTGTTGCAGATGTTTTCGAAGCATTACGTCATGCACCAGGTATCGTATTAGAAGATGACATTGCGACACAAACATACCCAATGCCAATTTTCGCTGAGAACGAGGACCCAACTTTTGTAGGGCGTATCCGTCAAGATTTAGATAACAAAAAAGGCTTCCACTTATGGATTGTTGCAGATAACTTATTAAAAGGTGCTGCACTTAACTCAATTCAAATCGCAGAAGCTATGTTAGAGGATAACTTACTATAAGGAGCGTGCTTTCAAATGAATCTTGGTCGTGTAGCAACAGCAATGATTACGCCGTTTAAAAAAGACGGCACAATCAATTATCCAGAATTAGAACGTATTATTAATCACTTAATTGACAACGGCACAGACGCCATTGTTGCGTGTGGGACAACTTCAGAAAACCCGACGATGTCAACAGAGGAGAAAATTGAAGTTGTGCGTTTCACAGTTGAAAAAGTAGCAGGTCGTGTGCCAGTTATCGCTGGTACGGGTGATAACGAAACCGCTTATTCAATTATGATGACACATAAGGCAGAAGAAAATGGTGCAGACGGCATTATGTTAGTAACACCTTACTACAATAAGCCGAACCAACAAGGGATGTATGCCCATTTCACAACAATCGCGAAAGAAACGAAGCTCCCTGTTATGCTCTATAACGTGCCAGGTCGTACCGGTGCAAACTGTAAAGCAGAAACGACGGTTGCATTAAGTAAAATTCACAATATTACATGCGTTAAAGAAGCAAGTGGCGATTTAGACCAAATGGGTGACATTATTGAAAATGTGGACGAGGACTTTATCGTTTATAGCGGTGACGATGGTTTAACATTACCGTTACTAGCGATTGGTGGTCGTGGTATTATTTCAGTAGCGTCACATGTTATTGGTAACGATATGCAAAAGATGATTAAAGCATTTGATGAAGGGCGTCATGCTGATGCAGCAGCCATTCACCGTGCGATGTTACCGCTTGTTCGTGCCTTATTTGCACAGCCGAACCCATCACCGATTAAATATGCGATGACGAAGCTTGGATTTGATACGCTAGATGTACGTTTGCCAATGGTTGAAATGACAGATGATGAAAAAGATGCATTCGACCGCATTTGGGATACATATCAAGAGAAAGCAAAGAATTTTAAGTAAGACTTGAATCATGAATGAATAGACATTGGCGTATTTTCATACGTCGATGTCTATTTTTATATGAGTGCATAGCGAAAAAATGTTTGATAGAGGATCGAGTGCAAAAAACGAGAGGTTCTTGAAATAACGGAATGACAATAGTTTTGCTCAATAATTTTTCGGAATGTGAAGATTTTCTCTTTTTTGTTTGTACAAACTGTAAACAACACCGTATAATAAGGACAAGTGGTTGTTGTTCGGGATATTTTTTAGGAGGAAATAACGTGACGAAAACAAAAAATGAATTAATTCGAGTAATCCCTCTCGGCGGTGTCGGAGAGATTGGTAAAGCAATGTACGTAATTGAAATTGACGAAGAATTATTCGTCGTGGATAGCGGGTTAATGTTCCCAGAAGATGAGATGCTAGGCATTGATATCGTTATTCCAGATATTACGTATTTAGAAGAAAATAAAGACCGCGTAAAAGGGATTTTCTTAACGCACGGTCATGAAGATGCGATTGGGTCAATTGCGTATGTATTACGTAAAATTAAAGCACCTGTATATGGTTCAAAGTTAACGATTGCATTAGCAAAAGAACACTTAAAGGACTTACCAGCACCATACCAAGTGAAGTTCTTTGAAGTGACAAATCGTAGCCGTATGAACTTTAACTCAACACACGTAACGTTCTTCCATACGACACATAGTATTCCTGATTCATTAGGAATTGTGTTCCATACATCAGAAGGCGCTATCGTGCATACAGGTGAGTTTAAATTCGACCAATCGGCACAAGGTAAATTTAGACCAGATTTAGCAAAAATGGCACAGCTCGGTGAAGACGGCGTGTTCATGCTATTATCGGATTCTACAGAAGCAGAGCGTCCAGGATATACAACATCTGAAGCAGTCGTGAATGACCACTTAGCAAAAACATTCCATTCGGCACCAGGTCGTTTAATCGTGGCATTATATGCTTCAAACTTTATTCGTATTCAACAAGTATTGCATCAAGCGCATGCATCAAACCGTAAAATCGCAATTATCGGAAAGCCACTTGAAAAAGTTGTCGATTTAGGTGTGAATTTAAGCTATTTAGAAGTGGAAGAAGATACAATTATTCCAATTCAAGATATTCATAAATACAATGATGACGAGCTAGCGATTATTGCAACCGGTAATCAAGGCGAGCCTTTAGATGCATTAGATAAAATTGTACGTAAGCATCACCGTGAATTAAAAATTAAAGATACCGATTCAGTCTTAATTACATTTACGCCATCACCATCAATGGAAGTACAAATGTTCCATACGATGAACAATTTAGCAAAAGCGGGCGCTACTGTCTTAACATCGGATAAGAAAGTACACGTATCTGGTCACGGTAGCCAAGAAGATTTAAAATTAATGTTAAACTTAATGAAGCCAAAATATTTTGTGCCAATTCAAGGTGAATACCGTATGTTAATTGCGCACTCAAAATTAGCGCAAACATTAGGAATGCCAAAATCACAAATTTTCATTGCTGAAAAAGGCGATATCGTTGAATTTAAGAGCAATAAAGTACGTATGAGCGGACGTGTCCAAGCCGGAAATGTGTTAATTGATGGTTCGGGTGTTGGCGATGTCGGCAATATCGTATTACGTGACCGTAAGCTGTTATCACAAGATGGTATTTTCATCGTTGTTGTCACATTAAACCGTGCACAAAAGAAAATTGCGTCAGGTCCGGAAATTTTATCACGTGGCTTCGTATATGTACGTGAATCAGAAGAGCTTATGCAAGAGTCTGCTAATATTGCCCGCAACGTTATTGAAAAATACGTGGGGAAAGAAACATTTGAATGGACAAATATTAAGCAAGAAATTCGCGATACATTAAACCAATATTTATTCCAAAAAACAAAGCGTCGTCCAATGATTATTCCAATCATTATGGAATATTAAGCCGAATAATTTGTTATGATTCACACACATGATGCATCTGCATTGTGTGTGTTTTTCGTTTGTTACATCGTGTGTGAAGTCCTTTTGTTTAGCTTTGACAATCGTTTCAAATAACCATACGATAATAGAGAGAACTTTTTGTGCTCAAAAAACGTCTGAAAAACAGCTGGTCATCGTAAGAAAGAGGTGAAGAAATGGCTCAGCCAAAAAAGAAAGAAAGTTCTCAACCAACCGCGTCGAAGCGAACGACGCGTAAACAAACAAATACCGCAACGGCCAATAAGCCGAAGCGTCCAACACAGGCGAAGAAATCGCAAAAAGAGGTTGGTGCAACGGTACGGGATGCAGCAGGAGACATGGTCAATGTTATGAAGTTTCATCCACTGGCATATGAAATTACCGGCATTTTATTAATTGCGCTTGCCGTCGTTATTTTCCAAGAATACGGTGTAGTTGGACGTGCATTGCAGTCCACTGCGCGCTTTTTCTTTGGAAATTTACATTTTTTCGTCCCGCTTAGTTTAATTTTAATTGCCATTGCGTGTATGTTACGACGTAAGGTAGCCATTAAAAACCGCATTGTTATCGGGATTAGCTTACTGTTTATGAGTTTCCTTATTTTTAGTCACGCATTATTATTTGAACAGCTAATGGCCGTTAATAATGTCGCATCAACATCTGTGTTAAAACAAACATGGAATATTTTAATTACGACAGGTGGCGTCGAAAATCGTTCAGGTGCGCTCGGTGGTGGGATTATCGGTGGGCTTTTATATAGCGTGCTAGCCGTGTTATTTGATACAACAGGTGCGAAAGTGGTGGCGTGGGTGCTACTGCTTGTCGGTGTCTTATTATTAACGGGTAAAGCGCTCATGCCTATCGTGACAACTCAGTTACAGCGTGGTAAAGAAGCGTTGCTGACAAAATTCCGTACGTTCAAACAACAGCGTCGTCTAAAAAAAGATGTAGAAGATGTAATGGAAGATGATACACAACCTGTTGTTGAAAAGCGACCAGCGCGTACAAAAAAGCCAGCCGTTGCGTTATCGGCTGAAGAGGTTGCCGAAGTGAAACAACAGGTCTCTGTTGAAGAAGAGGAACCAATCGTCATCAAAACATTTGCAGAGCGTGTAAATGACGAAAAGCCGTTTACAACTGGCAAAAAGCAGGAATATAAACAGCAACAGCCGGAAATGCCAACTGAATTACAGGAAGATGATGAAGCGGGTCCTTATGTATTGCCGTCTATCGACATATTGCAACGTTCAGCAGCGCAAGACCAAAGCGAAGAAAAGCGCAATGCGGAGATGAATAAAAAACGTCTTGAACAAACATTTGAAAGCTTTAATGTTCGGGCAAAAGTGACGAATGTATTGTTAGGGCCAGCTGTCACAAAATATGAAGTGACGCCAGAGCCGGGGTATAAAATTAGTAAAATTGTGAGCTTACAAGATGATTTAGCATTAGCACTTGCCGCCAAAGATATTCGTATTGAAGCGCCAATTCCAGGGAAATCAGCTGTAGGAATTGAAGTGCCAAATAGCGAAATCGCGGTTGTCACATTACGTGATGTGCTTGAAACAGATGCCAATAATAAACCAGAATCGAAATTAATGATTGGGTTTGGTATTGATGTGACAGGTGAACCGATATTAGCCGAACTGAATAAAATGCCTCATTTACTCGTTGCTGGTTCAACAGGTAGCGGGAAAAGTGTGTGTATTAATGGCATTATTGTGTCGATTATTATGCGCGCAAAACCCCATGAAGTAAAAATGATGATGATTGACCCAAAAATGGTCGAACTGAATGTGTATAATGGCATTCCGCATCTATTGGCACCGGTTGTAACAGATCCACGTAAAGCAGCCCAAGCATTGCAAAAAGTGGTATCTGAAATGGAGCGTCGTTATGAGTTATTTTCACATACGGGGACACGTAACATTGAAGGGTATAATAATCATGTGATGGAACATAATGAATCGACTGGGGAGAAACATCCGAAATTGCCGTATATTGTCGTGATTGTAGACGAATTAGCGGACTTAATGATGGTTGCGTCTAATGAAGTGGAAGATGCCATTATGCGTTTAGCACAAATGGCGCGTGCAGCAGGGATTCACTTAATTATTGCGACACAACGTCCTTCTGTAGATGTTATTACCGGTATTATTAAAGCAAATATCCCGTCACGTATTGCGTTTGCGGTATCGTCAGCGATTGATTCGCGTACGATTTTAGATATGAGTGGGGCAGAGAAATTACTTGGCCGTGGTGATATGCTCTTTATGCCAGCAGGTGTATCGAAGCCGACCCGTGTACAAGGTGCATTTTTATCCGATAAGGAAGTAGAGAGTATAACACAATTTGTCATTGACCAACAAAAAGCACAGTATGAAGAGAGCATGATCCCAACAGATGAGGACGTTATTGCGCCCGATGATGAGGTAGATGCCCTTTATTTAGATGCAGTGGACTTAGTGGTGGACATGCAAAGTGCTTCCGTATCGATGTTACAACGAAAATTTAAAATTGGTTATTCACGTGCAGCACGTATTGTCGACCAGATGGAAGCCCGCGGAATCGTAGGACCTTCTGAAGGTTCGAAGCCACGTAAAGTACTGGTATAACAGCATTTTGAGAGGAATAGAGCAGACAACTATGTAGAGGTTCTATTCCTCTCTTTTTAAACATTTTTTATAATCGGAATCATTAAAATTTTCTGTATGAAAACGTTTTCTGTCACAATTGCCAAAAAATCGCTGAAATTAGGATTAATTATTACACATTAATTCGAAAAGTATTCCCTTTTAATGCGAAAAGTGTTATATTATTTCTCGATTAGTAGGGATGTTTTACATCAGATGTCTGATTTCTAACTTTGGTGGTGGTTAAAGGTGACTATTAAATCTGATCATCGTCATTTGTACTTGCAAGTAATTGATCGACTAAAATCAGATATTGAACAAGGTATTTTCCGTGAAAACGAGAAGTTACCGTCAGAATTCGAATTATCTAAATTATTAGGCGTGAGCCGTGCGACATTACGCGAAGCGTTACGATTACTTGAAGAAGAAAATGTGATTATTCGTCGACATGGTGTTGGGACGTTTGTTAACCCAAAACCTGTATTTACATCAGGGATTGAGCAACTTACGAGTATCTCTTCAATGATAGAGAATGCTGGCATGGTACCGGGTACAGAATTTTTAAGTGCTCTTGAGATTGTGCCTTCTGAAGATGATATGAAGCGTTTTGAAAGTACAGAGAACGATAAAATAATCACAATAGAGCGAGTGCGGACAGCTGATGGCGAACCAGTCGTTTATTGTGTCGATCAGGCGCCAACAAGTCTACTTCCGAGTGACTTTGCAAACAGCGAGCAACGAGAGTCGATTTTTGAGGCGATTGAGCAAACAGGTGCTGTACGTGTAGCGTATGCAGTTACATATATTGATCCTGTTGGCTATCATGAAAAAGCGTCTCCGATTTTAAAATGTAATCGGGACACAGCGTTATTAGTATTAAAACAAGCACACTACGATGAGCAAGATCGCGTAGTGTTATATTCAAAAAATTATTTCCGAGCTGATAAGTTCAGCTTCCATGTAGTACGCAAACGGGTGTAAAACATTCTTCCGTATTACCTGCTAATTATAAAATTCTAGGGGGATTCTCAAAATGAAAAAACGTAAATTTGGTTTAGCTTTAACAGCGGTATTAGCTGCTGGTACAGTATTAGCTGCTTGTGGAGATGAAGAAGCAACAAACGAAAACGAATCAACAACAGGTGAAGGTTCAAACGCTGGTGATACGTTCTCAGTAGCAATGGTTACTGACGTAGGTGGCGTTGACGATAAATCATTCAACCAATCAGCTTGGGAAGGTATCCAAGCATATGGTGAAGAAAATGGTTTAACAGAAGGTGACGGCGGTTACGCATATTTACAATCAGCTTCGGATGCAGACTATAACACAAACATTAACAACTTATTACGTCGCGATTTCGACTTAGTATTCGGTGTTGGCTTCATGATGGCTGACGCAATGGGCGAAATTGCAAACGAAAACCCAGATTCAAAATTAGCAATCATTGACTCAGAAGTAGATGCGCCAAACGTAGTATCAGTACTATTCAAAGAGCAAGAAGGTGCGTTCTTAGCAGGTGCTGTAGCAGCTTCTATGTCTGAATCAGGTAAAATTGGTTTCGTAGGTGGCGTTGATATTCCAGTAATTAACCGCTTCCACGCTGGTTATGTTGCAGGTGCTCAAGCTGTAAACCCAGACATCGAAATCCAAGTACAATACACAGGTGCGTTTGACAAAGCTGACTTAGGTAAAACAGCAGCAAACTTAATGTACTCTTCTGGCGTAGATATCATTTTCCACGCTGCAGGTGGTACAGGTAACGGTGTATTCTCAGAAGCAAAAGAGCGTAAAGCAAAAGACCCAGATGCAAACGTATGGGTAATCGGTGTAGATGCTGACCAATACGACGAAGGTCAAGTGGATGCAGATACAAACGTAACATTAACATCTATGCTTAAAGGCGTTAACTCAGCTGTAGTAGATATTTCTACACGTGCTAAAGACGGCGAATTTAACGGTGGCGAAACACTTGTGTACGGTCTTAAAGAAGGCGGCGTACAATTAGCAGATTCTCGTGGCGCGATTCCTGAAGAGGTAATGGCAGTTGTAGAAGACTACACAGCAAAAATCTCTTCTGGTGAAATCGTAGTACCTGAAGAAAAGCCAGCTCAATAATTTTTTGTAACTAGCTTACAGACATCATAGAGGTCATCGTGGCTTCTATGATGTTTTTTACACTAAGCACTTAATTTTTAGTTAATTCAAAATTATTAGATGAAAGATTACTAATGGGTAGTCTTTCATGTAGTAATTTTATTTTCCGCACAAGCGGAGCCTTCATAAATTCAAATTCATTTTATGTGTATAAAGGAGTGACAGCAGTGGAATATGTGATCGAGATGCTCGGAATCCGCAAAGAATTTGGCAATTTCGTAGCGAATAATAACATCACGCTCCAGCTTAAAAAGGGTGAGATTCACGCGCTTTTAGGAGAAAATGGTGCCGGAAAATCAACATTAATGAACGTGCTGTTCGGGTTATATCAACCAGAAGCTGGCGAGATTCGTGTAAATGGTAAAGAAGTGAAAATTGCAAATCCAAATGTAGCCAATGATTTAGGCATTGGGATGGTTCACCAACACTTTATGTTAGTCGAAAACTTTACGGTAACGGAAAACATTATTTTAGGTAGCGAACCAACAAAATTCGGTACAGTTAACATTAAGCAAGCGGCGAAAAAAGTACAAGAGCTGTCAACGCGTTACAATTTAGATGTAGACCCATATGCAAAAATCGAAGACATTTCGGTTGGGATGCAACAACGTGTGGAAATTTTAAAGACATTGTACCGCGGTGCGGAAATGTTAATTTTCGATGAACCAACTGCGTCATTAACACCACAAGAAATCGAAGAATTAATCCAAATTATGCGCCTTCTTATTAAAGAAGGAAAATCAATCATTATTATTACGCATAAATTAAAAGAGATTATGGAAGTATCAGACCGCGTAACGATTATTCGTAAAGGGGAAGGGATTGGCACAGTTGTGACAGCTGACACAAACCCGAACGAGCTTGCGGAATTAATGGTTGGTCGTCAAGTGGAGTTTAAAACAGAAAAAACAGATGCAACTCCAGGTGAGGATGTACTATTAGTTGAAGGATTAACCGTTGCAGACTACAGAGGCATTGATAAAGTAGTGAATTTAAACTTAAATGTACGTCGTGGCGAGATTGTCGGTATTGCTGGTATTGACGGTAATGGTCAATCTGAATTAATTGAAGCCATTACCGGTTTACGTAAGGTAAAGAGTGGTTCAATTAAGCTAAATGGTAAAGATATTACCGGCTTAAAACCGCGTCAAATTACAGAGTCGGGTGTTGGACATATTCCAGAAGACCGTCATAAGCACGGCTTAGTACTTGATTTCCCAATCGGTCACAACATCGCATTACAAACTTATTATAAAGAGCCGATTTCGAAAGGCTTCTTAATGGACTATTCAAAAGTAAATGAAAAAGCGCGCCAAGTTATCGAAGAGTTCGATGTGCGTACAGGGCACGGAGAAATGACACCTGCTCGTGCATTATCGGGTGGTAACCAACAAAAGGCGATTATCGGTCGTGAAGTGGACCGTGACCCTGAGTTATTAATTGCGGCATTACCAACACGTGGTTTAGACGTAGGGGCAATTGAGTTCATTCACTCTCGTTTAATTGAGCAACGCGATAAAGGAAAAGCGGTACTCCTTATTTCGTTTGAATTAGATGAAGTAATGAACGTATCAGACCGCATCGCAGTTATTTATGATGGTCAAATTGTCGACACAGTTTATCCGAAATTAACGAACGAGCAAGAGCTAGGTTTATTAATGGCGGGTGAAAAGCGTCAAACAACAACGTTAAATAAGGGAGGGAACGACTAGATGTCAAATCGTCTAATTAATATTCTCGTTCCTGTCGTTTCGATTATTGTCGGTTTATTAGTCGGAGCGGTTGTTATGCTAGTATCTGGCTATGACCCGATACTTGGTTATACAGCGCTATGGAACGGGATTTTCGGAGATTCGTATTCAATCGGTAATACGATTCGTCAAATTACACCATATATTTTAGCTGGTTTAGCGGTAGCGTTCGCGTTCCGTACAGGTTTATTCAATATCGGTGTTGAAGGTCAATTATTAATGGGTTGGCTCGCAGCAGCATGGGTAGGTTACGCGGTTGAATTACCACGTATTATTCACTTACCACTTGCGATTATCGCAGCAGCAGTTGCCGGTGGTTTATGGGCATTCTTAGTAGGTTTCTTAAAAGCACGTTTAAACGTACACGAAGTAATTTCGTCGATTATGTTAAACTACACAGCACTTTATATTACAAATGCAATTATTAAATCATTATCAGATGGTGGCTTTAAAACAGAAACAGTTTTAGCATCAGCGACATTACGTGCACAATGGTTACGTGATTTAACGGATAACTCAAGTTTACACTTAGGGATTATTATCGCCCTGCTAATGGTGATTGTGATGTGGTTCTTACTTGAAAAAACAACGCGTGGTTACGAATTAAAAGCAGTAGGTTTCAACCAAAATGCGGCTGAATATGCTGGCATGAGCGTAAAGAAAAACATCATTTTAGCGATGACAATTTCAGGGATGTTCGCAGGTCTTGCCGGTGCAATGGAAGCACTTGGAACATTCCAAAATGCATCGATTAAAGCTGGCTTTACAGGTGTAGGATTTGACGGTATCGCTGTAGCCTTACTTGGTGCAAATACACCTCTTGGGGTTGTGTTCGGTGCAACATTATTCGGTTCATTAAAGTATGGTGCATTAAATATGCCAAATGCCGCTGGTATCCCAGAGGAAATGGTATCGATTATTATCGCCTTAATTATTTTCTTCGTAGCATGTGGTTACGTAATCCGCTTAGCATTAAGCAAATTTGGATCGAAGAAGGAGGGGAAATAAGATGAGTGCATTAGAAATTTTATACTTCATCATCCCTTCAGCGATTCTTTATGCGACACCGCTGATTTTCACAGCAATTGGTGGCGTATTCTCTGAACGTGCGGGTGTTGTTAACATCGGTTTAGAGGGGATCATGGTTGTTGGTGCGTTTACAGGTATTTATGTGAACTTAGAGTACGGACCGTCAATGGGTGCAAGTGTTATATGGCTAGCGATTTTAGCGGCACTTGTAGCAGGCGCAGTATTCTCGATTTTATTAGCGGTAGCGGCTGTATCGTTCCGCGCTGACCAAACAGTAACAGGGGTAGCCTTAAATATGTTAGGTGGCGCTGTTACAATTTTCTTAGTAAAGTTAATTTATCAAAAAGGGCAAACAGATATTATTTCAAATCCAATTCGTCGATTTTCAATGGACGGTATAGAGATCTGGGGTATTAACTGGTTCCCACTTGCGAATATTCCGTTTTTCGGACCATTATTATTCCAAAACGTTTACAGCACGTCAATTTTAGCGTTTGCCGTAGCGATTGGTGCATGGTTAATTATTTACAAAACGCCATTCGGTTTACGTTTACGTGCAGTTGGTGAACACCCAATGGCAGCAGATACAATGGGTGTGAACGTCGCGAAAATGCGTTATATCGCAGTGCTCATCTCAGGTGCTCTTGGTGGTATCGGGGGTGCGGTATATGCGCAAACGATTACGTTAGACTTCTCAGCGTCAACAATCGCAGGTCAAGGTTTCATGGCGATTGCCGCGTTAATCTTTGGTAAGTGGAATCCACTTGGTGCTTTAGGTGCTGCATTATTCTTCGGGGTAGCGCAAACATTAAGTATCGCGGGTAACCAAATTCCAGTTATTCAAGATATTCCGGCTGTATATTTACAAATCTTGCCGTACGTCTTAACGATTTTAGCGTTAGCTGGTTTCATTGGGAAAGCAACAGCGCCAAAAGCGTCAGGTGTACCATATATTAAAGGGAAACGCTAATTTCCCACATGAATTGAAAAAAACGAGTGAATACATACAAAGTATTCGCTCGTTTTTTTACTTTGCGGTACAATGCAATAGACATGCTTTTTAAATAGAAAGAATTTAGATATGAGTTTTTGAAGGAGGTTATGGATTTGTTTGAAACAATCCAATTAGCAAAAGGGGTACAACTTCATGTGCGCCCAACAACACAATTTAAAACCGTGAACTTTTCGGTGAAATGGCGTACAGCGCTGACGAATGAGGCGGCAGCGGTACGTACGGTGCTGACGAACGTTTTACAGCACAGCAATGCCAAATTCAAAACGACAGCGGCTTTCCGCAGCTATTTAGACGATTTATACGGGACGGTGCTTTACTTTGATACGTCAAAGCGTGGCAATGAACATACGGTCCTATTAAATATTGAAACGGTAAATGACCAATACTTAAACAATGCGAATGTATTACAAGAAGTGCTATCAATTGTACATACAGCTGTCATGGAACCAAACGTCGATGAAAACGGTCAGTTTGTAGAGACGATTGTGAGCCGTGAACGCGAAATGGTCGTACAACGTATTCAATCGATTTTTGACGATAAAACGCGTTATGCACAAACACAATTAACAAAAAATATGCGTCCTAATCACCCTGCATCGATTTCAGCAAATGGCTCACTAGAAGCAGTAAAAGCAGTAACAGTAGAGTCATTAATGGCAGAATATACACGTATGCTTGCGCAAGACCGTGTCGATATTTATGTTGTCGGTGATGTGAATGTAGAAGAGATTGCGGAGCAAATGAAGCAAGCATTGCCGCTTCAAGACCGTGAAGTGTCATCTATAACTGTACCTCAAGCAGATGTACAACCATTTGAATATGTGCGCGAGCAACAAGATATGAAGCAAGGGAAGCTTCATATTGGCTATAGCACACCGGTAAAGTTTGGCGATAGCGACTTTGCGACGATGCAAGTGTTTAACGGTATTTTCGGTGGCTACCCACATGCGAAGTTATTTATGAACGTACGTGAAAAAGAAAGCTTAGCATACTATGCATCAAGTTCTTATTCAGGTCATTACGGTCTGTTGTTCGTTTTAGCGGGCATTGAAGCAGCCAATGAGAAAAAAGCATATACGCTCATTCAGCAGCAGCTAGAGGCGATGCAACAAGGGGAAATTAGTGATTTAGAGCTTGCGCAAACAAAAGCGATGCTAACGAACCAATTAAAAGAAGCGCTAGACTCAGCACGTGGACAAATTGAAATTTACGACCAATATAAAGACTTACCAGAAAGTTTCAATATTGATACATGGTCAGCACGTTGGACACAGGTGACGAAGGAAGATGTGCAACGTATCGCACAGCAAGTGACATTAGAAGCGGTGTACTTCTTGAGTGGAAAGGACAATGCATAATGGAAAAGATTACATTTGAACAACTAGATGAGACATTATATTATGAAAAGCTTGAAAACGGCTTAGATGTGTATATTTTACCAAAAAAAGGTTTCTCAAAAACGTTTGTAACGTTTACAACGAAGTATGGCTCGATTGACCGTACATTTGTGCCAATTGGTCAAGAAGAAATGATTACGGTACCCGACGGCATTGCACACTTTTTAGAGCATAAAATGTTCGAAAAAGAAGAAGGCGATGTATTCCAAAAGTTTAGTGAGCTTGGTGCATCAGCAAATGCATTTACATCATTTACACGCACAGCTTATTTATTCTCAGGTACAAATCATATTTATGACAGCACAAAAGTATTGCTTGATTTCGTGCAACAGCCGTATTTCACTGAAGAAACGGTGAATAAGGAAAAAGGCATTATCGGTCAAGAAATCACGATGTATGATGACCAACCAGATTGGCGCCAATATTTCGGGACGATTGAAAACATGTATCACAACCATCCTGTGAAAATTGATATTGCTGGGACAATTGAAACGATTGATGGCATTACGGCAGAGCATTTATATACGTGCTATAACACGTTTTACCACCCGTCAAATATGTTAATGTTTGTTATTGGTGCAGTGGACCCAGAAGAGATGATGACATTTATTCGTAATGACCAAGCGTCAAAAGAGTTTGCAGAGCCAACGCCATTAAACCGTCATTTCGATGAAGAGCCGACAACTGTAGCGGTAGCGGAGCGTACATTACATATGGACATTCAAAAGCCGAAAGTAATGGTTGGCTTAAAATCACGTAATGTAGCGTTACAAGGCGCGGAGATGTTAAAACATGAGTTAGCGATGAATATTGGCTTTGAGTTATTATTTGGTCGTACATCACCATTTTACACACGCGTATACGAAGCAGATTTAATTGATGAGTCATTTGGACAAGATTTTTCATTAGAAGAAGGCTTCGGCTTTGGCTTAATCGGGTCAGATACATTTGAACCAGAGCGCCTGATTGCGGAAATTAAAGAAGAGCTAGCACAAGCAGAGCAAGCCGTACCGTTTACAGCAGAAGATGTAGAGCGTATGAAACGTAAAAAAATCGGTTTCTATCTACGCGCGATGAACTCGATTGAATTTATTGCTAATTCATTTACGCGTTATAAATTTAACGATATGAACTTATTTGATGCTGTACCAACATTAGAAAGTTTAACATTTGAGGATATTGTTGAAGCATTAACAGCGATTCACGGAGAATCACAACAAACAATCTTTACCGTTTTACCAATGCAAGAGGATTCAAAAAGTGCGTAACCGTTTTGCATTCGTCGCCGGCGCTTCTGGTGCTATCGGTCAAGCAATTTGCCACCGTTTAGCACAGGAAGGATGGTCGCTTTATTTACAATATCATCATGGGCAACAAACGGTACAAACACTGTATAACACACTGCAAGCACAGTATCCTGAGCAAGAGTTTATGCCCATTCAAGCCGATTTTACGGAGCTAGACGCAGCCGATACGTTAGCGACACAGTTATTTCAGCTAGACGCACTTATTTTTGCAAATGGGCAGGCCTATTATAATATGTTGGAGGACACACCAACAGTAGTGATGGAACAGCTTTGGCGTGTACATGTACAAAATCCGATGCGTCTTTGTGCGTTAACGTCTTCTAAGTTACGCGCGAATAACGGCTATATTTTGTTTATTGGGTCGATTTGGGGTGAGGCTGGTGCATCGTTTGAAGTAGCGTATTCAGCGGTAAAAGGTGCACAGCATGCGTTCGTCAAAGCATATGCCCAAGAAGCCGCACCAGCCATTCGCGTGAATGCGATTGTTCCTGGCATGATTCAAACACCAATGAACGGTCATTTAGATGCGGAAGAACTAGCAGCCATTATTGAAGAAATTCCATTAGGTCGTCTTGGTGAAGCCGACGAAGTTGCGAATTTAGTTGCCTTTTATATAAGCGGGCAAGCCGATTACGTAACTGGTCAATGCATTCGTTTAAACGGTGGTTGGTACATTTAGACGTACGTACGTTCCATTCGAGATAACTTCATGGGATATTTGATGTGATTTACATCGAAACACTTGAAAATATCGAGAATGGAACTTTTCAATAGGTAGAAAATCCGCTATGATGTTACATAGAAGCAACAATACACGCACAGGATGAAGGAGTCGGTGTAAATGAATGAATGGTATTTTGAGTACGAAATCCAAGTGAATCGTCCAGGTCTACTCGGTGACATTTCATCACTACTAGGAATGCTGCGTGTTAATATTGTGACGATTAATGGGATTGATGAAGTGCATCGTGGTATGCTACTTTCTGCTGAAAAGGAAGCGTCAATTGAACGCTTTCGCTCGATTGTTTCGACGATGGAGCATATTCATGTAACGAAATTCCATCAACCGAAATTACGCGATTTATTAGCTTTACGTCATGGTCATTATATTCCGAAAGACAGCGACGAAAAAAATACGTTTCGTTTTATTCGAAGTGAGCTCGGTATTTTAGTTGATTTTTTAGCGGAGATTTTTAAAAAGGATGGACATAAGCTAATTGGTGTACGTGGTATGCCGCGTGTTGGTAAAACGGAATCAGTTGTAGCAGCGAGTGTTTGTGCCAATAAACGATGGATTTTTTTATCGTCCACAATGATCAAGCAAACGTTGCGTAACAAGCTACTGGGGGATGAATTTAATCCAAATAACGTTTTTATTTTAGATGGTGTTGTAACACGACGTTCAGGAGATGAACGTCATTTACAGTTAGTGCGAGAGATGATGAGCTTACCTGCGATTAAGGTGGTAGAGCATCCAGATATATTTGTCGAAAACTCGGAATATACGCTAGATGACTTTGACTATATTATTGAATTGCGTCATCATCCTGATGAAGAAATTACATTTGAAATTTTAGAACAAAACCAACGACAATCCAGCTTTGATGGATTTGGGGACTTTGGTGGGTTCAATTTTTAAACAAAGTAGGTGTTAATCGTTGAATGAAATTGGAAGTCGCTTGAAAGAAGCGCGTCAAGCAAAGGGATTATCTTTAGATAATTTACAAGAAATGACGAAAATTCAAAAGCGCTACTTAGAGGCTATCGAAGAAGGTAATTTCGATATTATGCCAGGTGCCTTTTATGTACGCGCTTTTATTAAACAATATGCGGAAGCTGTAGGGCTAGACGCAGAAGAATTATTAGTAACATATAAACTCGATGTACCAAAAACGAGTTCAGAAGAAGTGACACAATCCATTCAAACTACACCTAGTCGTAGAAAGATTTCTCGCTCATCATCGAATAAATTCATGGAAAACATGCCAAAAATTATTGTGGCCTTATTCATTATCGTATTATTTGTCACGTTTTGGATTTTACTACAGAAGAAATTAGGCGATGATACACCACAGGAAGAAGAAACAACGCCAGCAGTAGAATATGTACAACCAGGGGACAATGCGGCTGAAGAAGCACCGGCTGATGACACAACAGAAGATGCAGCAGAAGAGCCTGCTGAGGAAGTTGTCGAAGAAGAGCCAGTGGAGGAAACACCAGCGCAAACAATTGCCCCGGGTGAAATTCAAGGAGACGGTGTAACAACTGTTTATAATGTTTCAGGTACAGAGACGTTAAATATTCGTGTCGAAGCGGCAGGATTAACATGGATTGGTATTCGCAATGCAGCAGGTGCAGAACAAGTAGAAGCACGTGCTTACAATGCAGGTGAAGTCGTTGAGCATGATTCAACAGCCAACCGTTATGCACGTATTCGTTTAGGTGATTCAACACAAGCGAAAGTATTTGTAAACGACCAGGAAGTACCGTACGCACAAACAATTGTAACGCAAAATATTATTATTCAGCTTGCTGAGTAACGCATGAAGGAAGTAGCTATCATATCGGTAGCTATTTCCTTTCTATTGCTTTTAGACATAATTTTAGAAGTGCATGAAAAAACATGATGGTATACGTTCTTTAGTGACGCGCAATATGTTTTTCTATTGTACAATGTAAAGGAACAGAAGGTGATACGACGCAGTTTTTTGCGGAGTGCGCGCTTTCTAAATAAACAATTGAATGAATATATTCAAACTGAAAGGTGTTAAAACAATGAACATTCCGAATAAGATTACGGTTTCTCGTATTTTATTAATCCCGGTATTCATGATTTTCGTCATGTTTGACTTCGGATGGGGAACAATGTCGTTTATCGGTGCAGAAATTGGTGTTAGCCAATTTGTCGGTGCGCTTATTTTTATTTTTGCATCAGCAACAGACTGGGTAGATGGTTATTATGCACGTAAATACAATTTAGTAACAAACTTAGGGAAGTTTTTAGACCCGTTAGCCGATAAGCTTCTTGTATCAGCAGCACTTATTTTATTAGTGGAAATGAGTTATGCACCAGCGTGGGTTGTCATTATTATTATTAGCCGTGAATTTGCTGTAACAGGGTTACGTCTTGTGTTAGCAGGTGGCGGTGAAGTGGTGGCAGCGAACAATTTAGGCAAAATTAAAACATGGACACAAATTGTAGCTATTTCAGCACTTTTATTAAATAATACGATTTTTACATTAATGGACATTCGTTTTGATTTAATTATGTTATATATCGCGTTATTCTTCACAATTTGGTCTGGTTGGAGCTACTTCTACGCGAACCGACATGCTTTACTAACAGAAAAATAAAGGGGCGCTTTGTGTGAACGCAGAAATCATTGCAGTAGGTTCGGAGTTATTATTAGGACAAATTACAAATACAAATGCACGTTTTATTTCAGCGCAATTATCGGAGTTAGGCATCAACGTGTATTATCATACGGTGGTTGGGGATAATCCCCAGCGCTTGGAAGAAGTTGTAGAAACAGCGAAGCAACGTGCAGATTTAATTATTTTTTCAGGTGGCTTAGGCCCAACAAAAGATGATTTGACGAAGGAAACCATTGCACGCCTAGTTGGTAGAAAACTTGTAACGGATGAGGAAGCGATGCAATCAATCGAAGCATTTTTTGCGAAGCGCAATCGTCTGATGACTGAAAATAATCGCAAGCAAGCACTCATCATTGAAGGGAGTGACGTTTTAGTTAATCGTCACGGCATGGCACCAGGAATGTTGCTAGAAGACGGCACACATACGTATATGTTATTACCTGGCCCTCCAAATGAATTAGAACCAATGTTTCAATTTGAAGCAAAGCCTTTGCTTGCAGCGAAACTAAACAATGAGGAATGTGTCATTGTGTCTCATGTTATGCGTTTTTATGGTATTGGTGAATCCGAATTAGAAGAGCGTGTACAACATATTTTAGAAGCGCAAACGAATCCAACAATTGCGCCACTTGCATCAGCAGGCGAGGTGACGCTACGCATTACAGCGAAAGCAGCGACGCTTACAGAAGCCAATCGTTTAAATGCTGAAAAAGAACGTGAGTTACAGGCACTTGTTGGTCAATATCAATATGGTGTGAATGATGATACAATTGTCTCAAAAACAGTGGCGATGTTATCGAAGCATAATTTAAAAATTGCCGCGGCAGAAAGTTTAACAGCAGGCATGTTCCAAGCGGAGCTAGCTGATATTAGCGGTGTCGGTACGGTATTAGTTGGCGGTGTTGTCGTTTACAATGAAAAAATGAAAGAGCAGCAATTAGGCATTTCACGGGACTTTATTGAAGCGCATACGGTCGTAAGTGCAGAGGTAGCACGCGAAATGGCTAAAGCTGTGCAGCGAAAATTTGGTACAGAAATTGGTATAGGTTTAACGGGAGCTGCGGGTCCAATGCCGCACGGGAATAGTGCACCAGGTACGGTCTTTGTCGGCATTGCGATTAATGATGATGTCGAGACATATGAGCTACATTTACAAGGTCAGCGCAATAGCAATCGTATTCGTACTGTGAAATTTGCGTGTCATTATTTAATGCGTCAGCTAGAAAAAAACGGCTATACGCGAGCATAAAGTGTCTCAATTGAGTCTCTATAAGAGGCTCAATTTTTTTATTTTCAACGTGAAAAAAGCTATAATTTAAAGGTAGTTGTAATTTTTAAATTTGAACAAAATCGAAAATATGTTCGCTTTTTGCTTGAATGTTTCAATGAAACAAGTTATACTTTAAATATAGTTAATTGAGAAGAACGAAGGAGGACGCACAGTATATGAGCGATCGTAAACAAGCATTAGAAATGGCTTTAAAACAAATTGAAAAACAATTTGGTAAAGGTTCGGTAATGAAATTAGGTGAGGCGACAGACCGACAAGTGAGCGCTTCATCATCAGGTTCATTAGCATTGGACGCAGCACTAGGAATAGGCGGATATCCAAAAGGACGTATTGTTGAAATTTACGGCCCAGAATCATCAGGTAAAACAACTGTTGCGTTACATGCCATTGCAGAAGTACAAGCAAACGGTGGTACAGCTGCATTTATTGATGCAGAGCATGCATTAGACCCAGTATACGCTCAAAAATTAGGTGTCCAAATTGATGACTTATTATTATCACAGCCAGATACAGGGGAACAAGCATTAGAAATCGCAGAAGCATTAGTACGTTCGGGTGCGATTGATATTATCGTTGTTGACTCAGTAGCAGCATTAGTACCAAAAGCTGAGATTGAAGGCGAAATGGGTGACTCTCACATGGGTCTACAAGCGCGTTTAATGTCTCAAGCGTTACGTAAATTATCAGGTGCGATTAATAAATCAAACACATTAGCCATTTTCATTAACCAAATTCGTGAAAAAATTGGTGTTATGTTCGGTAACCCGGAAACAACTCCAGGTGGACGTGCGTTAAAATTCTATTCATCTGTACGTTTAGAAGTACGTCGTGCAGAAGCGATTAAACAAGGCACGGACATTATCGGGAACAAAACAAAAATTAAAGTGGTGAAAAATAAAGTAGCACCACCATTCCGCACCGTAGAAGTAGACATTATGTACGGCTTAGGGATTTCTAAAGAAGGTGAAATTGTTGACATTGGGGCAGAATTAGATGTCATTCAAAAGAGCGGTTCTTGGTATTCGTACAATGGTGAGCGTATCGGTCAAGGGCGCGAAAACGCGAAACAATTCTTAAAAGAAAATCCACAAATTAGTGAAGATGTATCGAATAAAATTCGTGAATCATACGGTATCGGTGCAGCAGATTATGTCATCGCAGCACATGATGAGTCAGAAAAAGATGAAGAGTTTTCATTATTAGACGATAAAGAATAATCTTTTTAGGAGAGCTGTCCAACAAATACGTTTAGGGCAGCTCTCTTTTTTTCCACAAAAACGAATGAATGATCCTATTTTTACGGTAAATAGATAAAACTATCGAAAAATTGATGGCAATTTAGCAAGAACGACGACAAAGTTAGGCAGGAAGTCCGCGTGTTCTTGACAGTATGGCAACGTTACATTTACAATTAAAGTTGTATAATTTCTTACATTTGAAATGAAAATGCGTATGGATCATACGTAACAATTGAACATGAACTGACATAGCAAGAGGAGGTGTTCGAATGCCAGAAATCATTACAATCATCATCTCCGCAGTGCTTGGTATCATCGTCGGTGCCGTTGTTGTTTATTTCTACGTGAAACAAGTGAATGAATCAAAAGTCAATGGTGCGAAGTTTGTCGCTGAGCAAATTGTCGACGAGGCAAAACGTGAGGCGGAGGCTTTAAAGAAAGAAGCGCTATTGGAAGCAAAGGATGAAACTCACAAACTTCGAACTGAAGCAGAAAATGACATTCGTGAACGTCGTTTCGAACTTCAAAAGCAGGAAAATCGCTTATTACAAAGAGAAGAAAACTTAGATCGTAAGGATGAAGCTCTAAATAAGAGAGAAGAAGGGTTAGAGCGTAAAGATCAAGCTGTAGCTGAAAGACAACAGCAAATTGAGCAGATGGAAAGCAAAGTGGAACAACTTGTTGCACAGCAACAATCTGAACTAGAACGCATCTCGGCACTTACACGTGAAGAGGCGAAAGCCGTTATTTTACGTGAAGTAGAGCAAGAATTATCAACAGATATTGCTGTACTAACAAAAGAAGCAGAAGTGCGTGCGAAAGAAGACGCAGACAAAAAAGCGCGTGAAATTTTATCGCTTGCATTACAACGTTTTGCAGCAGACCATGTAGCTGAAACAACAGTATCTGTTGTTACGTTACCGAATGATGAAATGAAAGGTCGAATTATTGGTCGAGAAGGTCGTAATATTCGAACGCTTGAAACATTAACAGGTATTGATTTAATTATTGATGACACACCAGAAGCGGTTATTTTATCAGGCTTCGATCCAATTCGTCGTGAAACGGCACGTTTAGCGCTTGAAAAATTAGTGCAAGATGGACGTATTCACCCAGCACGTATTGAAGAAATGGTAGAAAAATCACGCCGTGAAGTGGATGAACAAATCCGTGAAACAGGTGAACAAACGACATTTGAAGTAGGTATTCATAATCTACATCCAGATTTAATGAAAATTTTAGGACGTATGAAGTACCGTACAAGTTATGGGCAAAACGTACTGAAACATTCAATCGAAGTGGCACACTTAGCGGGCTTATTAGCCGCAGAGTTAGGCGAGGATGTCACGTTAGCAAAACGTGCAGGTTTACTACATGATATCGGTAAAGCGATTGACCATGAGGTGGAAGGTAGTCACGTTGAAATTGGTGTGGAACTTGCAACAAAATACAAGGAACATCCAGTTGTTATTAACAGTATCGCCTCGCATCATGGAGATACAGAAGCGACATCGGTTATTGCTGTATTAGTTGCAGCAGCAGATGCTTTATCAGCAGCGCGACCAGGTGCTCGTAGTGAAACATTAGAAAACTACATTCGCCGTCTTGAAAAGCTTGAGGAAATTTCAGAGTCATATGATGGGGTTGAAAAGTCATTTGCAATTCAAGCAGGACGTGAAGTACGTATTATTGTTCAACCAGAAAAAATTGATGATTTAGCTGCACATCGATTAGCGCGCGACATTCGCAAACGTATCGAAGAAGAGTTAGATTATCCAGGTCATATTAAAATTACCGTATTGCGTGAAACACGTGCTGTAGAGTACGCTAAATAGTTAAAAAAAGGCAAAAGAGAACTAGTTCTTTTTTGCCTTTTTATTATTCTGATACAATTTTATCCATAACTTTTGTTTTTTACATATGAAATTATATGTGGTAAAGTAATGTATATACAATTAAAGGAGGATTTTGGAATATGACGAAACGAAATAAATTTGTTGCGGCAACAGTCGCATCATTAGTAGCGGTATCAACAGTAGCGGTGGCGGCACCAACACAAGCAGCTGAAACAAATACGGCAGTAACTACTTCAACATCAGTAGTAGCATTCCCAGATGTTCCAACGACACACGGTCATTATGAAACGATTACAGAGCTAGCACAACGTGGCATTGTAAAAGGTTTCCCAGATGGTACATTTAAGCCAGGACAAAGTGTAACACGTGGTCAAGCGGCAAAAATGATTGCTGGTATTTTAGGGCTGGATACGAAAAATGTACAAAACCCAAACTTTACAGATATTAAAACGGATTTCCAATACTACGGTGCAATTGCAGCGTTAGTAGATGAGGGCATCATTGAAGGTTATGAAGACAATACATACCGTCCAGATGCAACTTTAACACGTGGTCACATGGCGAAAATCTTACAACGTGCCTTCAAATTAACAGCTGACGATGAAGTTTCACCATTTACAGATATCGCATTATCTGAGTACAAAAATGACATCGAAGCATTATATGATAACGGTGTAACAGTTGGTACAACACCAACAACATATAGCCCACGTGCAAACGTGACACGTGCACAATTATCATCATTTATTATTCGTGCAGAAGATGCAGTCGCATTTGAGCTTGTAGAAGTATCAGGCACAATTGCAGCAATCTTTGAAGGCGTTATTACAATTGACGGCGTTGAATACCGTGCAGATGCGCAATTAGCGAAATTATTTGGCACAGATAATGCACCAGCTTTATTAGGTGCTGAAGTGGTATTAACTGTTCAAAAGTCAAAAGACGGCAACGTGATTAAAGCTGTAAAATCGTTAAAATTAAAAGCACCTAACACAACATTTGATGGTGATGGTTTACACATTCCAAACCTAGAAGTAGCTGCAACTGGTGTTACAGTGAAAAACGTGAAAACGGATGAATTAAAAGTAGCTGACAATGTGAAAGCAAACATCGCGGATAGCGAAATTGGTAACTTAGTGTTAGGCATAAATGCGCAAGCGGCATTCTCTGGCAATAACCGCGTAGACAAAATTACATTACCTAAAGGTGTAACACCAGGTTCTGTCGTAACAGGTCTACCAAACTTAAATACAATCCCAACAGAAGAGTATGGTGACGGTCCTCCAGTACCACCAACTCCTCCAGGCGGCGGTGGCGGCGGTGTTATCGTCCCAACAAACTACGAGCCGGCACTTGAGTCAATTTTAGGAACGGTATCAGCAACAGCTGGTTTCGAAACATATGCAGATATTGTAGCGAAATATGCAACTGTAACACCGGTTTTAGGTTCAACTACAAACGGCGGTGGTAAAGTTACAATTGACGTAAACGACAAAGCAGCAACAGCTTACGAGCTACAAGAATCATTAAAAGGTGAACAAGGTAGTGGTGCACTGACATTTATTAAAAATGTAAGCTACACAACACCTCAACTAACAGCATTAACGGCATTACGCACAATTGAAATTACATCAACAGATTTTGATACACAAACAATTACAGTGAATGCATCAGCTTCTTTAGATCAAACAATTGAGGCGTTAATTAATGATGCAAATGAAGCACGTAAAGAAATTGCAGCAGATGTAACAGATGGTACATTAGCAAAAGATCTTGCAGATGTAACAGTGAAGCTGACATTCTCAAATAACACAGCATTAACGTACACAATCGACGTACAATAATTGCATGAACGGAGCGGCAAGCAGTGATGCTTGTCGCTTCTTTTTCTGTATTTTTACAACGCACGTAAAAAACGCTATAATAAACGGTATCTATTGGAGAAAGAGTGATGAAATGAAAGTTTTATTTATCGGGGATATCGTAGGTTCAATTGGTCGAGATGCCGTTGAAAAATATTTACCTCGTTTAAAAAAGAAATATGCAGTGGATGTTGTCATTGCAAATGGAGAGAATGCAGCAGCAGGTCGCGGCATTACGCGTTCTATTTATAATGATTTATTACAAATGGGTGTCGATGTGATTACGATGGGGAACCATACATGGGATAATCGTGATATTTTTGAGTTTATTGACGATGCAGATTATTTAATCCGTCCTGCTAACTTCTCACCGGATGCACCAGGTAAAGGAATGGTGCAAGTTTCGAAAAATGGTGTGACATTATCGGTCATTAACTTACATGGTCGTACGTTTTTACCACCACATGATGACCCCTTCGCAAAAGCGGACGAGCTAGTAGCGGAAGCGAAAGAAATTTCACCACTTGTATTTGTAGATTTCCACGCAGAAGCAACGAGTGAAAAAATCGCGCTTGGTTGGCATTTAGATGGTCGTGCTTCAGTAGTTGTTGGCACACATACACATGTACAAACTGCCGATGCACGTATTTACCCAGGTGGAACAGCGTATATTACAGACGTAGGTATGACAGGTCCGTATGATGAAATTTTAGGGATGACAAAGGAAAATGTTATTTATCGTTTCCAAACGCAAATGCCACAACGCTTTGAAGTACCGAAAAAAGGTCGCGATGTGTTAAGTGCATTCTTTGTTGAAATTGACGACAAAACAGGTAAAGCATTACGCCAAGAGCGCATCTATATTAATGCGGATTATCCGTTCCAGCCATAAAGAGTAGCGGTTGCTTAAGCATATGCTTAGGCAACCCTTCTTTTACATAGTGAGTTGAAAAAAATAACTCACTTTATAAAAGTAAAGTGACAGAATTTTGTCATTTTACGAATAATTCATTTCGGCCTAACGACTGAAATTTACAAAAAACCAATAGAAACAATAGAGAAACACTATTCTTCATGTTAAACTTATGAAGGAAATTTATATATATATTTAAGGAGATGTTTACATGTTACATCAGCTTTCGTGGAAAGTCGGTGGGCAACAAGGTGAAGGGATTGAAAGTACAGGTGAAATTTTCTCAACGGCAATGAACCGTTTAGGATATCACTTATATGGATACCGTCATTTCTCTTCTCGTATTAAAGGTGGCCACACGAACAATAAAATTACAGTACGTCCAACACCAGTACAGGTGATTGCTGACGATTTAGATATTTTAGTCGCATTTGACCAAGAAACAATCGATGTGAACTATCAGGAATTAACAGCAAACAGCATTATTTTAGCGGATGCAAAATTTAAGCCGGTTAATCCTGAAGATAGTAAAGCGCCATTATATGCGATTGGTTTTACAGAAATCGCAGCAGAACTTGGCACATCTCTGATGAAAAACATGGTAGCCATTGGTGCAACAGCTGCGTTACTTAACTTAGATGAAGCAGTATTCCAAAGCGTTGTCGATGAAATTTTCGGCCGTAAAGGGGAAGAAGTTGTTGCGAAAAACTTAGAAGCGATTAAACGTGGTCGTGAAGAAGTTGTCGCACAAATTGGCGAGCGTGTCGGTGCATGGGAATTAGTACCAGCAGATGGCAAGCGCCGTATGTTTATGATTGGGAATGATGCCGTAGCACTTGGCGCATTAGCAGCCGGCTCTCGTTTTATGGCAGCATATCCGATTACACCAGCATCTGAAATTATGGAATATATGATTAAGAAAATGCCACTAGTTGGTGGAGCGGTTATTCAAACGGAAGATGAAATTGCTGCTGCAACGATGTCAATTGGTGCAAACTTCGGTGGTGTACGTGCCTTTACAGCATCAGCAGGTCCAGGTTTATCATTAATGATGGAAGCCATTGGTTTATCAGGGATGACCGAACAACCACTTGTGATTATTGATACACAGCGCGGTGGCCCATCAACAGGTTTACCGACAAAGCAAGAGCAGTCAGACTTAATGGCAATGGTGTACGGTACACACGGTGAAATTCCGAAAGTGGTTATCGCACCTTCAACAGGTGAAGAAGCATTTTATGATACGATTCAAGCATTCAACATCGCAGAAGAATTACAATTACCAGTTATCATTATGACGGATTTACAATTATCATTAGGTAAGCAAACAGTGGAGCCGTTTGATTACAGCAAAATTGAAATTCGTCGCGGGAAAATTGTTGAAAGCGTAGAAGATGAAGAAACGAAAGAATATTTCAAACGCTTTGAGGTAACAGAAGATGGCGTATCACCACGTATGTTACCAGGTACAAAAGGTGGTATTCACCATGTAACAGGTGTCGAACATGATGAGCAAGGGAAGCCATCAGAAGCGACAGGCAACCGTCGTGCGCAAATGGATAAACGTTTCCGTAAATTAGAGCATTTAACATTCGATAAACCTGTGCATATTAACGCACCGCATGAAGAAGCGGATGTATTAATCGTTGGATTTAACTCAACACGCGGTACGATTGAAGAAGCAATTGATAAGCTAGCCGAAGAGGGCATTAAGGCGAATCATGCGCATGTTCGTTTAATTTTCCCATTCCCAGCAGAAGAAATGCGTCCACTTGTGGAAAGCGCAAAACGTGTTGTTGTGGTGGAAAATAACGCGACAGGTCAGCTTGCCAATATGCTGAAAATGAACGTTGGCGCACATCAAAAAATCGCAAACGTTTTAAAATATGACGGTACGCCGTTCTTACCACGTGAATTAGCACAACTTGTAAAGGAGAGCATCTAATTATGGCAACATTTAAAGATTTTCGTAACAGCATTAAGCCAAACTGGTGTCCAGGCTGTGGTGACTTCTCGGTACAAGCAGCAATTCAACGTGCGGCAGCAAACGTTGGCTATGAGCCGGAAGAATTAGCTGTTATTTCAGGGATTGGCTGTTCAGGTCGTATTTCAGGCTATATTAACTCATACGGTTTCCACGGTATTCATGGTCGTGCATTACCAATTGCACAAGGCTTAAAAATGGCAAATAAAGATTTAAAAGTTATCGCATCAGGCGGTGACGGTGATGGATTTGCGATTGGTATGGGGCATACCATTCACGCGATTCGTCGTAATATTGATATTACGTATGTCGTAATGGATAATCAAATTTACGGTTTAACGAAAGGGCAAACATCACCACGTTCAGCAGCGGGCTTTATTACGAAGTCGACGCCAGGTGGTGCAATTGAGCCGTCATTAAAACCACTTGAAGTCGCATTAACATCAGGTGCAACATTTGTCGCACAAGGCTTCTCGACAGATATTAAAGAGTTAACAGCGCTAATCGAAGCTGGTTTAAATCATAAAGGGTTCTCATTTATTAACGTGTTCTCACCATGTGTCACATACAATAAAGTAAACACATATGATTGGTTTAAAGAAAACTTAACGAAGCTATCAGAAGTGGAAGGTTATGACCCACATAACCGTGAGCAAGCGATGCAAACAGTAATGGCACATGAAGGTTTAGTAACAGGCTTAATTTATCATGATACAGAAACAACATCGTACCAAGAGAAAATTAAAGGCTACTCTGAATTGCCATTAACGGATATTGATATTTCATTATCAGCTGACCAATTTGATGTCTTTGTGAAAGAATTTATGTAAGTAACGGAGTGTTCGAGAGAAATTTCTCGAACACTCTTTTTTATTTATCGATGTTCATAGTTGTCGTGTCGCTCTTTTTTCGTTACAGTGAAGGGAGGAGGTGATGGTATGACGGAAATTATTGACTTTTTACAGCGACGAGATGCGCAGTTTGAACAGCAAGTAGAGCGATTATTTGCGATGGCGAATTCACATTCAGAGCGTTTGGAAAAATTGCTCGCATACCACGCACCAAAACCACAAGACTATAGTTATTTTTTAGCGTTTATTGCATACACGAAACAGCGTGGTATCGTCGTAAAAGATGTGTTTGACGATGTGCTACGGTTGCCAAAGCATCAGTTTGAATGGCAGTATGATATGAAATGGTCACAAGTTGTGAAATTATGTGTGACATTTTTAACGTTAGCGAGTCGTGCAGAGGTTGTCGGAGAGCAGCCACGTTCGCTATAATAAAGCTTTAGTTATTTGTTTGAGAGGGGTTTATACAACAATATGAATGAGGAACAACGACGCGCAAGTCAACAGGTGAAGGAGCCAAAAGACTACAGTAAATATTTTGAGAAAGTATTTACAGCGCCATCATTAAAAGACGCAAAAAAACGTGGGAAAGAAGATATTAAATATCATAAAGATTTCACGATTGATGAGGCGTTTTTACAAATGGGTGTCGGACGTAAGTTTTATATTCGTACGTACGGCTGCCAAATGAATGAGCACGACACAGAAGTAATGGCAGGGATTTTTGCGAGCCTTGGCTATGAAGCGACAACAAATATTGAAGAGGCAGATGTCGTATTACTAAATACGTGTGCCATTCGTGAAAATGCAGAGAACAAAGTATTTGGAGAGCTTGGCTTCCTGCTAAAATACAAACGTAAAAACCCAGATATGTTAATTGGGGTATGTGGCTGTATGTCACAAGAAGAAGCGGTTGTAAACAAAATTTTAAAACAGTACCAACATGTTGATATGGTATTTGGTACGCATAATATTCACCGCTTACCGAATATTTTAAAAGACGCGTATTTATCAAAAGAAATGGTCGTTGAAGTATGGTCAAAAGAAGGTGACGTCATTGAAAGCCTTCCGAAAAAACGTAATGGTTCCATTAAAGCATGGGTAAACATTATGTACGGCTGTGATAAATTCTGTACGTATTGTATCGTACCGTATACGCGTGGAAAGGAGCGTTCTCGTCGTCCAGAAGAAATTATTCAAGAAGTGCGCGAGCTAGCAGCACAAGGTTATAAAGAAATTATGCTGCTTGGACAAAACGTGAACGCGTACGGGAAAGATTTTGAAGATTCGACGTATCGTTTAGGCGACTTAATGGATGAATTACGTACGATTGATATTCCGCGTATTCGCTTTACAACAAGTCACCCACGTGATTTTGATGACCATTTAATCGAAGTGTTAGCAAAAGGCGGCAACTTAGTTGAACATATTCATTTACCGGTACAATCAGGTTCAAATGATATTTTAAAAATTATGGCACGTAAATATACGCGCGAGCATTTTTTAGCGTTAGTTGATAAAATTAAAGTAGCGATGCCAAATGTAACATTAACGACAGATATTATTGTTGGTTACCCGAATGAAACGGAGGCGCAATTTGAAGAGACGCTTGATTTATATCGTCAAGTTGGCTTTGATATGGCGTTTACGTACATTTATTCACCACGTGAAGGGACACCGGCTGCAAAAATGGTTGATAATGTATCGGACGAAGAGAAGAAGAGCCGTTTACATCGCTTAAATGATGTCGTTGCAGAGTTTTCTGGAAAAGCGCTGAAAAAGCTAGAAGGACAAGTTGTCGAAGTGTTAGTGGAAGGTAGCAGTAAGCGTCGTGACGACGTATTAGCCGGCTACACACGTAGTAACCGTCTTGTAAACTTTGAAGCGGACGTTCCTGCAGAGGAATTAGTTGGTAAGCTTGTACATGTACGTGTTGTCGAAGCGAAAACACACTCATTGCAAGGGGAGTTTATCGAAGTAGTGAAATAAAAGGGGGACTATACATGTCAACGTATTATACGAAAGACCAAATTGTCGAAAAGGCAAAGGAAATCGCCCATATGATTGCGAATACAGAAGAGGTTGCATTTTTTAAGCAAGCAGAAGCACAGCTCAATGAAAATCAATTTGTTCGTGAAAAGATTGCATCACTGAAAACACTACAAAAGCAAGCTGTTAATTTTCAGCATTTAGGGAAAGAAAATGCCCAGCTAAAAATGGAACAAAAAATTGACGCCATCGAAGCTGAAATTGATGCACTGCCAATTGTGCAACAGTTCAAGCAGTCACAAGTCGATGTGAATCATATTTTACAACTTGTGTCGAACAGCATTGCGAACACTGTGACAAATGAAATTATTGAAGCAACAGAAGGCGATTTATTGCGCGGCGAAACAGGTTCAAAGGTTGCCAACGCAACGCCGGGAAGTTGTTCATAAATACGATGTGGTACCGTTTCAACGACGAAGCGGTACCACTTCTTTTGTTTAGGCACGCAAAGCGCAGGGATGTGCTTTTTTTGTTATAATAAAGAAATCTTGAATTTACGTAAGTGAGGTTTTAACGATGGCACACACGCCAATGATGGTCCAATATTTATCAATTAAAGAACAATATAAAGATGCATTTCTGCTATTCCGTTTAGGCGACTTCTATGAAATGTTTTTCGAGGATGCAGAACGCGCATCACAATTACTAGAAATTACATTAACGAGCCGAGCAGGAGATGGCGAGAACCGTATTCCGATGTGCGGTGTGCCACATCATTCAGCACAAGGATATATCGAAACACTTGTGTCAAAAGGCTATAAAGTAGCTATTTGTGAGCAAGTAGAAGATCCTAAAATGACAAAAGGTGTCGTTAAGCGTGAAGTTGTACAACTTGTGACACCGGGGACGATTACACAAGGAAAAGCATTAGATGGGAAAACCAATCATTATTTAGCAGCGACGACACAAGAATCAGCTGGCTATGCACTGGCATATTTAGATGTGACGACAGGTGAAGCGACGGCGATGATGGTCGATGGCGATGAACGTGCACTGCTCAATCAACTGCTAGCGTACAATATTAAAGAGTTAGTTGTAGCAGACAGCCTATACCATACACTTGTTGAGCAGGCAGCAACGATGGGTATTGTATTATCGATTGCAAACGAGCGTATGGCAGATGAGCAGGTAGCACCGTTTGTTATTGATGTACCACTGTATATGCAACAAGCATGCGCATTATTACTCTCGTATGTGATGCAAACACAAATGCGTGCGTTATCGCATTTACAAACCTTTACGTACAATGAAGCGACGAACTTTTTACGTATTGATACAAATTCGAAGCGCAATTTAGAGTTAATTCAATCGATTCGTGGTGGCGATACGAAAGGGACGTTGCTATGGCTTGTTGATGAAACGGTAACAGCAATGGGCGGGCGAAAGCTGAAGCAATGGATGCACCAGCCACTTGCCAGTAAACGTTTAATTGAACAGCGACAGCAATTTGTTGGCGACTTTTTAGATGAATTTTTTGTCCGTGCAGAGCTACAAGATTTACTGAAAAAAGTATATGATTTAGAGCGTTTAGCCGGACGCGTTGCATTTGGCAGTGTCGGTGGACGCGATTTAGCACAGCTGCGTGATTCATTGCGTCAAGTGCCACATATTCAGCACCAATTACAGCAAGCAAATTCAGCAGTGCTGCAACAATTTGGCGCGAACTTGGATGCGTGTGCAGATATTGAAGCGTTTTTAGCAAGTGCTATTACAGACCAGCCACCGTTAACGATTAAAGAAGGCGATGTGATTCGCGACGGCTACAATGTGCGTTTAGATGAATTGCGCGATGCTTCGCGTAACGGCAAAGACTGGATCGCCCAGCTTGAGCAGCGTGAGCGCGACATTACCGGTGTGAAAAATTTAAAAATCGGCTATAACCGTATTTTTGGTTATTATATTGAGCTGACAAAATCACATGTGCAGCATGCGGATTTAACGCGTTATGAGCGTAAGCAAACGTTAGCGAATGCAGAACGTTATATTACGCAGGAGCTAAAGGAAAAAGAAGCGCTTATTTTAAATGCGCAGGAAGAAAGCTTAGAATTAGAATATCAGCTATTTGTAGAGATTCGCGAAACGATGAAAGGCTATATTCCACGTGTGCAAGCATTAGCCGCACAGCTGAGTGAACTCGATGTGTATATGAGCTTTGCATACATTGCAGAGAAATATCATTTTGTGAAGCCAACATTCCATAACGGACGAGCAATGCACATTATCAATGGACGTCACCCAGTCGTTGAAAAAATGCTGGGTAAGCAGACATATGTACCGAATGACTGCGTATTAGAAGAAGAGCGTAATATGTATTTAATTACCGGACCGAATATGTCGGGTAAAAGTACGTATATGCGTCAAGTGGCGCTTATTATCGTCTTAGCGCAAATGGGTAGCTATGTGCCAGCCGATGAAGCGGTGCTACCGATTACGGACCAAATTTTTACGCGTATCGGTGCGGCAGACGATGTAGCGTCAGGACAGTCGACATTTATGGTCGAGATGATGGAGTCACAACATGCGATTATGCATGCGACGAAAAACAGCTTAATGTTATTTGATGAAATTGGACGTGGTACATCAACGTATGATGGTATGAGTTTAGCGCAGGCAATGATGGAATATATTCATGAAGAAATTGGGGCGAATACGTTATTTTCAACGCACTATCACGAATTAACAGCACTTGAAGACGTATTACCACGCTTAACAAATGTCCATGTAGCAGCGGCGGAGCAAGATGGCAAAGTCGTCTTTTTACACAAGGTAAAACCCGGTGCAGCTGACCAATCATATGGTATTCATGTGGCGGAACTTGCGCAGTTACCACAGCCGATTTTAGCGCGTGCACGTGTGTTACTAACGTCGTTTGAAGCGCAAAGTGGCGATGTACAAGTGATTGAAAAAATCGTTGAGAAGCCTGTTGAAGTGATTGTTGAAAAACCAGTTGAAGTCATTGTAGAGCGCGTCGTTGAAAAGCCAGTTGTCCAAGATGATGCACAGCAGCTGTCATTGTTTAGTGAAGAGGGATTAACACCACAGCAAAAAGAAGCACTTGCGCAAATTGAGCAGTGTAATGTTATGAATACAACACCATTTGCGGCATTGCAATTATTAAATGAACTCCAACAATTATTACGAAAATAAAACGAGGTGAAGATGATGGGGAAAATTCATATTATGGACGAATGGCTGTCAAATAAAATTGCAGCAGGGGAAGTAGTTGAACGCCCAGCATCTGTCGTGAAAGAATTAGTTGAAAATGCGATTGATGCAGGCAGCACACAAATTGAAGTGTTTTTAGAGGAAGCGGGGCTCGCGAAAATCCAAGTAACGGATAACGGCAGTGGCATGGATGAGGAAGATGCGATGAAGTCGTTTGCGCGTCATGCGACGAGTAAAATTGTCAATGAGCATGATTTATTTCGTATTCGCACACTTGGCTTTCGTGGTGAGGCATTAGCATCGATTGCATCGGTTTCAAAAATTCATTTGAAAACCTTTGATGGTACATCGGGTATTGATATTGTACTAGAAGGCGGGCAATTAAAAGAGCGTCACGCAGCACCGTCACGTCGTGGTACCGATATGACCGTGAGCCAACTGTTTTTCAATACACCTGCTCGTTTAAAATATATGAAAACGATTCAAACGGAGCTTGGACATACGATTGATTTAATGAACCGTTTAGCACTGTGTAACCCCGATATTGCGTTCAAGCTCATGCATTATGACCAGTTATTGCTACAAACGAATGGGCGTGGCAATGTACAGCAAGTGCTAGCGTCGATTTACGGCATCCAAAATGCGAAAAAAATGATTCGTTTTGAAGGTGCATCAAATGATTATCGCATTTCGGGCTACGCGACACTGCCAGAAGTTACACGTGCGTCGAAAAACTATATGTCGATTTTTGTCAATGGACGTTGGGTCAAGCACTTTTTAGCACAAAAGGCGATTGTCGATGCGTACCATACGTTTTTACCGATTGAACGTTTTCCAATTGTCGTGCTGTTTGTCGAAGGCGACCCTTATTTAACGGATGTTAACGTTCATCCAGCGAAGCATCAAATTCGTTTGTCCAAAGAAACAGAACTAATGGAGCTTGTGCAGCGTACGATTCGTGAGGCAATTCGCGCAGTGCACCGCGTACCTGAAGCGGTGAAACCACAAAAGCCGGTAAAAGTACCATCTGAGCAGATGAATATCTTTAAGCCAAGCTTTGACACGTCACGTTTACAGCAAGTTTCGGAGCGCTTAGCAGCAACGACAACAACGTCTACGATGACCCCACAGCAGCGGGATGTAGCGAAGGAGCTTTACAGTGCACCGGTTATTGAAAAACAGGCATATGAACCGCGTCAAGTGGCGGAAGAATTGTCACCAATTATGCAACCGACGACTACCGAAGAAACGGTTATCGATGCGTATGAGCAACCGATTGATGTGGAACAAGATCGTGAGCATTTCCCAGCTGTTGAAATCGTTGGGCAAATTCACGGGACGTATATTGTGGCACAAATGGAAGAGGGCTTTTATTTAATTGACCAGCATGCGGCACAGGAACGCATTAAATACGAATATTTTCGTGATAAAGTGGGCGAGGTCGATGCGAATGAACGCCAAGCGTTACTGTTACCACTGACATTTCATTACGCAGCAGACGAAGCACTTGCATTACGTGAACACCGCGCAGAGCTAGAGCAAGTCGGTGTGTTTTTAGAAGACTTTGGACAAGGCTCATTTATTGTGCGTGAACATCCGAGCTGGTTCCCAAAAGGTATGGAGCAAGAGATTATTGAAGATTTATTGGAGCAAGTGTTACGCTTTAAGAAAACGGATATAAAAAAATTACGTGAAGAAGCCGCGATTATGATGAGCTGTAAAAAGTCGATTAAGGCGAATTACTATTTAACGAAGGAGCAAATGGAAAAGCTCATCAATGATTTACGTCAATGTGAGCATCCATTTACATGTCCACATGGTCGTCCGGTGCTCATTAATTTTACAACGTATGAAATTGAGAAGATGTTTAAGCGTGTCATGTAGGAGGCGGTCGACATGGAACAGTTTATTACGGTAGAAGATGGTACGCGTATTTTTGTACGCCAGTGGCAAGCCAAAGGGGAAGTGCGTGGGCATATTCATGTATTGCATGGTATGAGCGAGCATAGTGGGCGCTATGCATACTTTGCAGAGCAACTTGCTGAAGTGGGTTATCATGTGTCGGCGCACGATCACCGAGGGCACGGTCAAACAGCGGAGGCAAATGATATGCCATTTGGCTATTTTGCAGCAGTAGATGGTTTTACGCAAGTGGTACGTGATGTCGAAGCGGTGACACAAGCATTACATATTCATGCACCGTTTATATTGTTTGGGCATAGTATGGGGTCATTTATTGCGAAGCGTTATGCACAGCTCTATCCGCACCGTCTAACGAAATTACTCTTATGTGGCACAGGTGCTACGACCGCGCTCCATCTAGTAGGCAAACAGCTTGCGATGCGGCTTGCATCATGGCAAGGGGCAGATGTGCCAAGTCAGTGGATGGATAAACTGTCATTCGGTCAGTTTAACCGTGCGTTTCAACCAGTGCGTACGCCGAGCGATTGGCTTGCGGCAAATGCAGAAGCTGTCGATGCGTACCGAGCAGACCCGTATTGTGGTTTTGTGTCAACGAATCAGCTATATGCTGATTTACTTGGTGGCATGCGAAGTGGTCATACGAAAAGAGCGCTACAACAAACACCTAATATTCCTATTTTGTTAATTAGCGGTGATAAAGACCCGGTTGGACATTACGGAAAAGACGTGTGGAAGGTGGCGAAGCATTACGTTAAAGCAGATGTAACGAATGTGCAAGTGTGTTTAGTGGCCAATATGCACCATGAAATTTTAAATGAAAAAAATCGTGCGAATACAATCGCATATATACAACGGTGGTTATATGAATAAACAAATTGATGTTGTGGCAATTGTTGGCCCAACTGCGTCTGGTAAAACAGCGCTTAGTATTAAGCTTGCGAAGAAGTATAACGGAGAAGTGATTAACGGCGACTCGATGCAAGTGTATAAAGAATTAAATATAGGGACAGCGAAAATTACACCCGAAGAAATGGAAGGGGTTGTCCATCATTTAATCGATATTAAAGAACCGACCGATAGCTTTTCGGTCGCCGAGTATCAAACGCTTGTACGCGCGAAAATTGCTGATATTCAAGCGCGCGGGAAGTTGCCAATTATTGTTGGCGGTACGGGCTTATATGTGCAGTCGGTGCTGTATGACTTCCGCTTTACCGAAGATGAAGTCGATGAAGCACGTCGCCAAGCGTATTATGAAGAGCTAGAGCGCGTCGGTCCTGAAGCAATGCACGCACGTCTTGCACAGCTAGACCCGAAAACAGCAGCTGAGCTTCATCCGAACAATACGCGTCGTGTACTACGTGCTATCGAAATGATTGAAGCAAGCGGCGTGCAGAAATCGAGTGAAGCGCATCAGCAGGGAGACACGCCATTATACAACCATCTCATTATTGGGATGGATTGGCCACGTGACCTTTTATACAAACGTATTAATGTACGAGTTGATATGATGATCGAGAACGGGCTAGAGCAAGAGGTGCGCGGTTTATATGACCGTGGTATTCGCGATGTACAGTCGATTAAAGCGATTGGTTATAAGGAGTTATATGCGTATTTTGATGGGCTGTTGACGCGTGATGAAGCGATTGAAGCGATTAAACAAAATTCACGTCGCTATGCAAAACGTCAGCTCACGTATTTACGCAATAAGCTAAATGTAAAGTGGATTGGGCAAGATTTTTCAGAAATTGAAAAATATTTCATTCCTGAAGAGGTTTAAGAAGGGATTTAATGTGGAAAACCCGAATAAGTGTATTGACGCACAAATAAGGAGGGCTTTTTGTGAAATCCATTAATTTGCAAGAAACATTTTTAAATTACTTACGTAAGAATAATGTACAAGTGACAGTCTTTTTACTGAATGGTTTCCAGCTGAAAGGATACATCAAATCATATGATAATTTTACGGTATTATTTGAAGTAGACGGGAAGCAGCATTTTATTTACAAACATGCCATTTCCACATTTGCACCCTCAAAGCCCGTTCCTTTGAATGGCGAAGGTGAACAAGAAGCATAGACTTTTTGTTCGTTAAGCGTATAATAAAAAATGTACTAATTATTTTGGAGGCAAGAGCATAATGAAAGTAATGTCAACGGAAGAAATCGTAAACTTATTAGATGCAAACGAAGATTTATACATTATCGACGTGCGCGAAGATGAAGAAGTAGCTGAAGGAATGATTCCTGGTGCTGTACATATTCCTCTAGGTCAAATCGCCGAGCGCGCTGATGAATTAGATGCAACAAAACCATACATTTTAGTATGTCGTGCAGGTCGCCGTAGCGAATCAGCATGTGGGATTTTAGAAGAAAAAGGCTTTGATGTAACAAATCTTGAAGGCGGTATGTTAGCATACGATGGCGAGTTAGAGTTCAAATAATGAACGTGATGCGCTAATAGAAAAAGATGTGCTGGGCAGTTGCTCAGCACATCTTTTTTATTTAATCGGCAGCTTCCGAAATGGAAGTTGCCATTTGCGTGTATAAGAAAGTACACGTAAAGCCGTAATGACGACGAACACAATATATAAGGCAATGTCGGACACTGCTAAGCCAAACCAAATCGCAATCGCTGCTAAAATGGCCCAAGCAGCATAAATTTCATCGCGTAATACAAGTGGTTTTCGTTGTGCTAATAAATCACGTACAATACCACCACCACATCCTGTTAATACCGCAGCTACAATGGCTGCACTGAGCGGTAAACCTAAATTAACAGCATGTAGAGCGCCTTGAATGGCAAATGCAGATAAACCGATTGCATCGGTGAAATTCCCCCAACGATGCCAGTGCGACAGTAGGCGATGTGGAAATAAGAAAAATAGCGTGATCGAAAATAAGGCAACTTGGAACATCATTTCTTGGCTCCATAAAGTGGAGACGGGTAGTCCGATTAACAGATTACGGATTGCACCGCCACCAAACGCAGTTACGATGCCGAGTAAATAGACTCCAAATAAATCATAGCCTTCTTCCATTGCAATAATGGCACCTGAAATTGCAAAGGCAATCGTACCAATAATGCTGAACACTTCCCAAGCCATGTCATCATACGTCCTTCCTTTTTACATACTGCCAAGATTGTAGCAAACTTTTTCGAAATGCACTATGTTTTTTTCTATTTCTGTCACAAGTGATTCGTTGTCCCAAAACGTGAGAGAATGTGGTACATTGATAGAATGACAAATTAATAGCAATAGGAGTAAGAAAATATGTTTACATCGAGTTTAAGTACGCAAACAATCGAGCTTGCGCAAAAAGTAGAAGAAAAAGTATATCCGTACCACCGTGCTGTTGATGAGCGCGCGTTTATTAATCAGCAAAAAGTATTAAGTGCTTTTCGAAAGCATCAAGTAAGTGATTTCCATTTAAATCCGTCATCAGGCTACGGCTATGACGATGAAGGTCGTGACAATTTAGAGCGCGTATATGCGACAGTTTTCGGTGCAGAAGCGGCGATTGTCCGTCCCCAAATTATTTCAGGGACACATGCGATTACATTAAGCTTATTTGGTGTGCTACGTCCAAATGATGAGCTTGTTTATATTACAGGGAAACCATATGATACATTGCAGTCGATTGTAGACGGTGGCGATAAAGATACGGGTTCATTAAAAGATTTCCATATTGGTTATAAGCATGTCGATTTAATCGATAACCAAGAAATCGACTGGGCTGGGGTAGAAGCAGCTATAACAGAAAACACAAAAATGGTTGCGATTCAGCGTTCAAAAGGCTATGCGACACGCCCATCGTTTACAATCGCACAAATTCAAGACATGTGTGCGAAAATTCGTCTATTAGCACCACAAGCCATTATTTTCGTCGATAACTGTTACGGCGAATTTGTTGAGCTGCAAGAGCCAACAGAAGTAGGGGCAGATTTAATGGCAGGCTCACTCATTAAAAACCCAGGTGGCGGTTTAGCGAAAATTGGTGGCTATATCGCAGGACGTGCGGATTTAGTCGAACAATGTGCATACCGTATGACATCGCCAGGCATTGGTGCAGAAGCGGGCGCTACATTAAATACATTAGCGGACTTTTACCAAGGTTTCTTCCTAGCACCGCATGTTGTAGCACAAGCGCTAAAAGGCGCAATTTTCACATCGGCTATGTTAGAAGAAGTTGGTATGACCACATCGCCACATTATAGCGAAATACGTACGGATTTAATTCAGTCGGTGTCATTCCAAACGGCTGAGCAAATGGTTGCGTTTTGCCAAGAAATTCAAGCAGCGTCACCTATTAATGCTCATTTTGCACCAGAGCCTGCGTATATGCCGGGTTATGAAGATGATGTTATTATGGCAGCGGGCACATTTGTACAAGGGTCAAGTATTGAACTAACAGCGGACGGTCCAATTCGTCCACCATATACAGCATTTATTCAAGGTGGCTTAACGTATGAACACGTTAAATTTGCCACGTGTGCAGCTGTACAAAAAATTACAGCACAGTAAGCAACTTTTAAAAGCTTTTCTCGTCTAGGTGTAGAGGAGAGGAGCTTTTTTTACGTGGAATTTATTGATTGGTATACATATTATGTGCTGCATTTAGATGAATTAATTGATTATATATTAGAACGTTTTGGTACATGGATTTATGTGATTTTATTCGGCATTATTTTTGCTGAAACAGGCTTCATTATTTTTTCGTTTTTACCAGGAGACTCGTTATTGTTTGCCGCAGGAACATTTGCCGGGCTAGGGGAGTTAAATATTTGGCTATTAGTAGTAGGCTTCTTTTTAGCTGCAACGCTTGGCGATATGCTTAACTTTACGATTGGTCGTTATTGCGGACAAATGCGTTGGGTACGCCGTATGGTAAATAAAAAAAATATGGCAAAAGCACAGCACTTTTTTGAGACGTATGGTGGCATTACCGTCTTATTAGCGCGTTTTATGCCGGTGTTACGTTCGCTCATTCCGTTTGTTGCAGGTGCGAGTGAGATGCGTTATCGCTATTTTATGTTTTACAATATGCTTGGTGCGCTCATTTGGGGTGTGGGTTGTACTGTACTTGGTTACTTTTTAGGGACGATTCCGTGGGTGCAAGATAACTTTATGCTGGTCATTATCGCGATTATGTTCACGACAATAATCCCACCGATTTATGCTATGATAAAAGCACGAACACGTAAGCGCTAACATAAGGGGGAGTTTGTGTGAAGTGGTTTGCTGTTTTGACAATGGTATGTATGTTGCTTGTCGGGTGTCAGCAACAACAAGCAGAGCAAGCAGTTGTTGGCAGTATGGCACCGTCGTTTACAGCGCCAACACTACAGCAAGAGGAACTTGATTTGGCGGCATTTAAAGGCAAGCGTGTCATGCTAAATTTTTGGGCAACGTGGTGTGGGCCATGTCGTGATGAATTGCCGCATATGCAGCAATATTACGACGAAGCAACGGATATTGAAATGATTGCGATTAATCGGACGGACCAAGATTATGGGATCGACAAAATACAAGCATTTACCGATGAATATGGACTGACGTTTCCGGTAGTGCTCGATGAAGATGGTGACATTGCGAAAAAGTACGGTGTTTTAGCCATCCCATCGACGTATTTTTTAGATGAGAACGGGACGATTACAGCGGTAATTAGTGGTCCACTTACAGCCGAACAAATTGCGACTTATATGGACTAAAGCTTGCTAGACTTCACTTCTAGCAAGCTTTTTTGTTGTATGCTACAATGGTATGTGCTGAACATGAACGAATAGAAAGGAAGATTAACTATGGGTGTTGCATCGAAACCAGGTGCAGAGCAACTGTCGCCCGCTAAACTAATGTGGCAAATGACACGCCCGCATACATTGACCGCGACATTTGTGCCGGTTATTTTAGGGACAGTTATTGCATTATTTGAAGCAAGCATGAACTGGGTTATGTTTTTCGCGATGTTAATCGCATGTTTTTGCTTACAAATTGCGACGAATTTATTCAATGAATATTATGATTTTAAACGAGGCTTAGACACAGCTGATTCAGTCGGGATTGGCGGCGGGATTGTCCGTCACGGGCTACAGCCGAAAAATGTATTAACGGTTGCCTTTTTACTATATGCGGTTGCAGCAGTTATTGGCATTTATATTTGTTCTCAAACGAGTTGGATGTTATTAATTATTGGGCTTGCAGGCATGGCGGTAGGTTATTTATATACAGGTGGTCCGCTTCCGATTGCGTATACGCCATTTGGTGAAGTATTCTCAGGCTTATTTATGGGGACGGCGTTTATTTTAATTGCGACGTATATTCAAACAGGTACCATTACAGAGTTAAGCTTGTTTATTTCTGTGCCGATGGGTGTGTTAGTCGGCTTAATCAATATGTCGAACAATATTCGTGACATTGAAGAAGATACAATTGGTGGACGCAAGACGTTGCCGATTTTACTTGGACGTAAAAAAGCGATTTTTGTGCTAGGCATTGGTTTTGCATTTGCATACATTTGGATTATTCAATTAGTCGTATTAGGCGATATTACACCGTGGGCATTGCTTGTATTAGTAAGCTTACCAAAACCTCTAAAAGCATTTACAAGCTTTAAAGAAGGTTTAGGGAAACCAGCAGTGACGGGCTTAGCCATGAAATCAACAGCACTGACAAATACATTTTATGGTGCGCTACTGTCGATTGGGCTAGCGATTGAATTATTACTAAAATAATAATATAAAATGAAGCATACGCGAATGTACTCGTTATTTCGTGTATGCTTTCTTTTGTAGAGTTGCCTTTTTGCGATGGCTTGACCTGTTATTTTTACGAATAAAAAAACAAAAAATGTCAAAGTGAATGCTTATTTTGGAACATTTTCGCTGATTAATAGACAGAATATACGCATTAGTGTTAGAATAAAAAGAAAATGATGTTAGGTTTTCTTACATAGATTTGACAAAGTTTTTGACAGTCTGTATGATGAACCTAGCTAGAGGAGAGGTGAAGGTAGATGAGTAGTGAAATTCGACGTTCAATGCCATTGTTACCAATCAGTATTGTGATGCAGTTAACCGAATTAACAGCGCGTCAAATCCGCTATTATGAGGAGCATCATTTAATTGAGCCGCATCGCACAGAAGGAAACAGACGTATGTTTTCACTGAATGATGTTGATACCCTTCTAGAAATTAAAGATTTACTAGAGCAAGGCATCAATATGGCAGGCATTAAAAAAGTTTTTGCATTAAAAGACTTGCCAGAGAGCGAAAGCGCAGCGGAAGAAATTTCAGATTCAGAACTTCGACGTATTTTACGCGAAGAGATGCGTCAGGCGCAACGCATGCAAAAAACATCGATTCGACAAGGCGATTTATCACGATTCTTTCAATAGTTTCGTATAAATAGATAAAAACTATAAACCATTATTAGGAGTGTGCATTTTCGTGGGTAAATACACAAAAGACGATATCCATCGTTTAGTCAAAGAACAAGAAGTAAAATTCATCCGTTTACAGTTTACTGATATTTTAGGAACGATTAAAAACGTTGAAATTCCAGTAAGCCAGTTAGACAAAGCGTTAGACAACAAAATGATGTTCGATGGTTCATCAATCGAAGGTTTCGTTCGTATTGAAGAATCAGATATGTACTTATTCCCTGATTACGATACATTTATGATTTTCCCTTGGACAGCTGAAAAAGGCAAAGTAGCACGTTTTATTTGTGACATTGCTCGTCCAGACGGAACACCTTTTGAGGGGGACCCACGTTCGAACTTAAAGCGCGTATTAAAAGAAATGGAAGATCTAGGGTTCACAGACTTTAACTTAGGGCCTGAGCCAGAATTCTTCTTATTCAAATTAGACGCTAAAGGCGAACCAACTCTTGAGGTAAACGACCACGGTGGTTACTTCGACTTAGCACCAACAGATTTAGGTGAAAACTGTCGTCGTGATATCGTATTAGAGCTTGAAGAAATGGGCTTTGAAATCGAAGCATCACACCATGAAGTAGCACCAGGTCAGCACGAAATCGACTTTAAATATGCAGATGCAATTCAAGCATGTGATAATATCCAAACATTTAAATTAGTTGTAAAAACAATCGCACGTAAACACGGTTTACACGCTACATTTATGCCAAAGCCATTATTCGGTGAAGCTGGTTCAGGCATGCACTTTAACGTATCATTATTTAAAGGCAAAGAAAATGCTTTCTATGATGACTCAACAGAGCTAGGCTTATCAGAAACAGCAATGCAATTTATGGCGGGAGTGTTAAACCACGTAAAAGGTTTCACAGCGGTTATTAACCCAACAATTAACTCATACAAACGTTTAGTACCAGGTTACGAAGCACCATGTTACGTAGCATGGTCAGCACAAAACCGTTCACCATTAATTCGTATTCCATCGTCTCGTGGTGTATCAACACGCGTAGAAGTACGTTCAGTAGACCCATCTGCAAACCCATACTTAGCGATGGCGGTGATTTTAGAAGCTGGTCTAGAAGGTATTCGTCAACAAGCGACACCACCAGCAGCAATTAACCGCAACATTTATGTGATGAGTGAAACAGAGCGTAAAGCAAACGGTATTGATAATTTACCAGCTTCATTAGAACATGCATTACAATTACTTGCAGAAGATGAAGTAGCGAAAAAAGCATTAGGTGAACACATCTATGCAAACTTCCGAGAAGCAAAAGAAATTGAGTGTGAAATGTTCCGTACACAAGTACATCAATGGGAACGTGACCAATATTTAAAAATGTATTAATTTTAAGCAGTTCCATTAGCATTTATACGCTAATGGAACTATTTTTTTGGTCGGTTGGTGAAATATTTCATAACAATAGTAGTGAATGACACGATTTAGACATCAATACACAAACCTTCGTCGCATTGACAACACTAGTAAAGATTAGGGAAAATAGGGGGTGTAATACTTAGTTGAAGGAGTTTTTTTGATGAGTTGGCTTATTCCACTGCAAACGTCTAGTGAACAATCGCAAACTACCGAAGATGAAGCAATGAAAGAACGCGCATCTTATCAGTCTCATTCGCAAGTAGTTCGCTTGTATCATTCAAGACGACATGAATTTAATGATGAAGGAATCCATAAAAATGGTACGTTTTTAGATGATGAAGGCTACAATATAGATGGTTTTAATTACTTTGGTTATGACCGCGAAGGCTATGACCGTGGAGGCTACAACCGTCACGGCTATGATCGAGATGGCTACAATAAACAGGGTTACAATAAACAGGGTTACAATCGAGAAGGATTAGACGCCTATGGTTATGATGTGGATGGCTATCACCACCTAACAGGCTATAATCGCAACGGTTATGACCGAGAAGGCTACGATGAAGAAGGTTATAATCGCTTTGGATTTAACCGCGAAGGCTATACACGGTATGGCTATGATAAGTATGGCTATGACAAAGACGGCTATACAATTGCTGGCTACAATAAAGACGGCTATAATCGACAAGGGTATAATCGAGAAGGCTATAACGAAGCTGGGTTAGATAAAGATGGATTTGATCAACAAGGCTATAATCGCGACGGAGAAAAACGCGATGTGCGCTTTAATTATTTCCATCGTTAAGAACGAAACGTTTATTGCATACAGCAGTAAGCGTTTTTTGTTTTGAAAAAATACGGTATGATAGAACAAATAGAAGGAGGGTATAATGTTGAACATTGAATTTACAAAAATGCACGGCTTGGGCAATAATTACTTATACATCAATTTATTTGAACATACATATGACGAAGCGTTATTTGTACCACTTGCAATTGCGATGTCCGATGTAAACCGAGGCATCGGTGCAGATGGGCTCGTACTGATTCACCAAACAGCTGATGCGGATTGTGGCATGCGTATTTTTAATAAAGATGGCTCTGAAGCATCGAACTGTGGCAATGCATTACGCTGTGTCGCAAAATACGTATATGATCGCGGATTACTGCCAAGAGCTACATTTACGATTCAAACGAAGTCGGGCATTAATTATGTATCGTTACAAGTGGCAAATGGGGAAGCAACATCGATTACGATTAATATGGGACAGCCAAAATTCGAACGACAAGCGATGCCGATGCAAGGTGAAGCAACTGCACATGTCATTCATGAACCATTTGACGTTGATGGTGAAACATTGCATATGACCAATGTCTTTTTAGGGAACCCTCATGCGGTATTTTTTGTTGAACACATTGAACAAGCACCTTTATATACACTTGGTGAAAAAATTGAGAAGCATCCTATATTCCCAGAACGCACCAATGTCGAGTTTATTGAAGTTGTCAATGACACAGAACTAAACTTTCGTGTTTGGGAGCGCGGGTCAGGTGTTACCGAAGCTTGTGGCACAGGGGCATGCGGAGCAGTAGTTGCAGCTGTTGTCAATGGGCATTGTAAGCGGAATGAAGATGTAACGGTTCATTTAGCGGGCGGCGATTTAACGATTAAGTGGGATGAAGCCGGTGACGTGTGGATGACAGGGCCAGCAGCGTTTATTGCGGACGGTACATTTTTTTACAATCAATAATAAATATGAAAAGCTGTGTAGGGCATAAAGCACCTATACAGCTTTTTATTAATGAATATTACGATATAAGCCAACAACTTTGCCTAAAATCGTGACATGCTCAACGATAATAGGAGCCATTGTTGCATTTTCTGGTTGTAGGCGGAAGTAGCCATCTTCTTTAAAGAAGCGTTTGACCGTTGCTTCGTTATCGAGTGTCATTGCGACAACAATATCGCCGTTTTGTGCAGTTGTTGTTTGACGCACGATGACGTAGTCACCGTCTAAAATACCGGCTTCAATCATTGATTCGCCCATAATTTCTAACATGAAAATATGGTCATCTGCGTTCCCGTACGTATTCGGTAAAGGGAAATATTCTTCAATATTTTCAATCGCTGTAATCGGCGAACCTGCAGTTACCTTTCCGATTAACGGTACGTGAATGACGTCTGTTTTTTGTAAGCCGCTTACATCTGCTTGGTCTAAAATTTCAATGGCACGAGGCTTCGTAGGATCTCGGCGAATTAATCCTTTTGCTTCGAGCCTTGCTAAATGGCCATGAACAGTGGAACTAGATGCTAAGCCAACCGCTTCTCCGATTTCTCGAACAGATGGTGGATAGCCTTTTGTACGTACTTCTTCTTTAATGAAACTTAAAATATCATTTTGTCGTTTAGAAGCTTTTTTCATTTTGTTTCACCTCTCCTACTGCAATTTATTACAGATAGTATAACAAGTGTTCGGTTAAAGTGCAAACACAAGTTCGAAAAACATATTGACAAAAACAAGTGTTCGATTTAAATTGGAAGTAATAAACGAACAAACATTCTAAAAGAGGTGAAAGAATGATGAAAAATATACTGAAATTTTTTAGTTATGTCGTATGCGCAGCAGTCGTGTTATGTGCAATGGGCTTATTTATGTTAAATGAAGATGTGACATACAATGAAATGAACATACCAGAAGGAGAAGATTTATATACATTAGCCGAAAAATATCGTGGTACACTATCAATAAGTGAATGGATAGCCATTGTTAAACGTGAAAATGACATGTATGGCACGTATGTATACGAAGGACAAACATTAATTATTCCCGTTCATAAAGACCTTCCGAGTGTGGAAGACGATTCTATAAAGTTAGCGAGAAATACACAATGACAAAAAAATGTGTTTTATATTGCCGTGTGAGCACCGAAAAAGAGGCGCAACAAACGTCGTTAGCACGTCAAGAAGAAGAGTTAACGATGTTTGCGAAGGAGCAAGGTTACAGCATTGCGCACGTATTTATCGAGCAAGAAAGTGGCTATGATGTAGACCGTGAAGAGTTACTCAATATGCTCGATTATATTAAAGATGAGCAAATCGACGTTGTATTTGTGCAAGACGAAACGCGCTTAGGTCGCGGAAACGCACGTATGGCGATTATCCATATGCTACAAAAAAATAATACAACCGTTTATACATTAAGTGACGGTGGCAAAATGGCACTGACAGATGTCGACCAAATGCTGCTGGAAATTTTAGCGATTGTCGAAGAGTATCAGCGAAAAGTGCACAATGCGAAAATTAAACGGGGTATGAGAAGAGCGGTAGAAAAGGGATATCGCCCTGAAAAAAACTTAACAACACGAGGGAATCCAGAAGGACGTGAGCGTATTGATGTGCCGATTGAAGAAATTGTGGCACTACGAAAAGAAGGCTATACGTATAAAGAGATTGAAACGACGCTCCAAAACCGCGGCTACGAGGTAAGTAAAGCGACAATTCATCGACGTTTTATGGAATATCAATCGAGGCTAGAAGATTAAATACTTGCGATTCTAGCCTTTTTTGCATACCTTTGTATAGAAGGTATTTAAGAAAGGTTGAGAACACATGTTATCAAAAGAAAAATTACAACGTATTAACGAATTATCAAAGAAGAAAAAAGCAGGCACGTTAACGGAAGTTGAAGCGAAAGAGCAAACAGCTTTACGCAAAGAGTATTTAGAAACATTCCGCGCGACGATGCGTGATAATATTGAACATTTAACAATCGTTGACCCAGAAGGTAATGATGTTACACCAGACAAGTTAAAACAAATTAAAGCGAACAAATTCCTTAATTAGTATGACATAATTGTGGATTAGGATAACTTTTTTTCTTAATTCGTGTAAATAGCATTGTTTTATTGACGCTTTTTGCATAAACTGTACTATGAAGATTTTATTATGGAACGAGAAAGGATGTCACTTTAACATGACTCTACAAGCGGATCAATTAGCGATTAACGCTATCCGAACATTATCAATTGACGCAATCGAAAAAGCAAATTCTGGTCACCCAGGTTTACCAATGGGTGCAGCGCCAATGGCTTACACTTTATGGACAAAACAACTTCGTCACAACCCACAAAATCCAAAGTGGTTCAACCGCGATCGTTTCGTACTTTCAGCAGGTCACGGCTCGATGCTATTATATAGCTTATTACATTTAGGTGGTTATGGTTTAGAGTTAGACGAAATTAAAAACTTCCGTCAATGGGATTCAAAAACACCAGGTCACCCAGAGTTTGGTCATACTGTAGGTGTTGAAGCAACAACAGGTCCATTAGGTCAAGGTATCGGTATGGCTGTTGGTATGGCAATGGCAGAAGCACATTTAGCGGCAACATATAATAAAGAGGGTCATAACATCGTTGATCATTACACATATGCATTATGTGGCGATGGCGATTTAATGGAAGGTGTAGCAGCAGAAGCAATTTCATTAGCTGGTCACTTAAACTTAGATAAATTAATCGTTTTATACGATTCAAATGATATTTCATTAGATGGCGATTTAGAGAAATCATTCTCTGAGAACATCCAAAAGCGTTTTGAGTCTTACGGTTGGAGCTATTTAAAAGTACAAGATGGCAATGACATTGAAGATGTAAATGCAAAAATTGAAGCGGCAAAACAATTAAATTCACCAACAATCATTGAAGTGAAAACAGTAATTGGCTTCGGTTCACCAAACAAATCAGGTAAAGCAGATTCTCACGGTGCGCCACTTGGTACAGACGAAGTAACATTAACGAAAGCGGCATATGGTTGGGAGCATGAAGCATTCAACATTCCAGCAGACGTATATGATACATTTACACAAGCAGCACAAGTACAAGGTGTTGATGCAGAAGCGGCATGGAATGCACAGTTCGAAGCATATAAAGCAGCATTCCCAGAGCTTGCAGCACAATTAGAAGAAGCGATTGAAGGGAAAGTCGTTGTAACAGAATTACCATCGTATGAAGTTGGTCAATCAATCGCAACACGTTCATCTTCAGGTGACGCAATTAATGCAATTGCAAAAGCAGTGCCATCATTCTTCGGTGGTTCGGCTGACTTAGCAGGTTCAAATAAAACGACGATGAAGGGCGCTGGCGACTTCGCAAAAGAAGACTACGCTGGTCGCAATATTTGGTTCGGTGTACGTGAATTTGCAATGGGTGCAGCATTAAATGGTATGGCGTTACATGGTGGCTTAAAAGTATTCGGTGGTACTTTCTTTGTATTCTCTGACTACGTACGTCCAGCGATTCGTTTATCAGCGCTTATGGGCTTACCAGTAACATATGTATTTACACATGATTCAATTGCTGTTGGTGAAGATGGTCCAACGCATGAGCCAATCGAGCATTTAGCTTCATTACGCGCAATGCCAAACTTATCGGTGATTCGTCCAGCAGATGCACATGAATCAGCGGCAGCTTGGAAGTTAGCAGTAGAGTCAACGAATGTGCCAACAGTATTAGTATTATCTCGCCAAAACTTACCAGTATTAGACGCACCAGTTGATGCAATTTATACAGGTGTTGAAAAAGGTGCATACGTAGTATCACCAGCAACAAAAGATGTAGCGGATGCAATTTTAATTGCAACAGGTTCTGAAGTATCTCTTGCTGTAGAAGCACAAAAAGCATTACTAGCAGATGGAATTGACGCATCAGTTGTATCAATGCCTTCAGTAGACCGCTTTGATAAGCAGTCAGCAGACTACAAAGAATCAGTATTACCAAAAGCAGTGACAAAACGTTTAGCAATCGAAATGGGTTCTTCATTCGGATGGCATAAATACACTGGATTTGAAGGTGACGTACTTGCAATTGATAAGTTCGGCGCTTCTGCACCAGGTGAAATTGTGATGGCTGAGTACGGCTTCACAGTTGAAAATGTTGTTGCAAAAGTAAAAGCACTATAATTTCAATAAACGTTCACAAACAGCGCCGAAAAGCATTGCTTTTCGGCGCTGTTTTCATTGTTCGATGATTATTTTTCTGTCATAATGATGGAAAGGCACACGACATTTTCTGAGTTCATATAGTAACGACTTTAGAATTAGTGTATAATCGAGCGTGGAGAGTTTTTCTCGGACATCGCAAGCGGAGGAGGTTTGTTATAATGGCTTTATGGTTAGCAATCGTATTAATTATCGTTGCTTTAATCGGTGGTACGGCTTTAGGTTTCTTTATCGCACGTAAATACATGGAGAAATACTTAAAAGAGAACCCACCAATTAATGAAAATATGTTACGCATGATGATGATGCAAATGGGTCAAAAACCATCTGAAAAGAAAATTCGTCAAATGATGGCGCAAATGAATAAATTCCAAGATAAATAAGTTGAAATAGGGCAGTCTGCACGCGCAGATGTGCCCTATTTTTTAGTTTGCTACGTATTGGCGTAAAAAGCGTGCCACCACTTCTTCATATTCAGCAGGGTTCACATTGAAGCTTTGCGCATGAGCACCGTGTTCAAATAAATGAAGCGCCTTTTGATCGGCTTTCGCATTGTATAAATCAACGGACATATTGGCTGGAATATAAGCGTCCGGCAAGCTATGCAAAAAAAGGACAGGCTTTTCAATATGACGAACAGCATCAATAGGGGTTACACTACCAATAGAATAGCCATCACGTAAGCGCACGAAAAACTGCCCGATATGGTACGGCAATGTATGCATTTTTAACTCGGATGTCATAATCGTTGCGAGCAGTGCACGGAAGCTTGAAAAGGCACAATCCGAAATATAAAAGTCGGCATCATCTGCAATTGTTCCGGCATATAAAAGTGTTGTCGCAGCGCCCATTGATTCGCCGTGAATGCCGATAGCAGCATGTTCACCAACAATGTGACGCACATGTTTTACGACGGCTTGTAAATCGAATTTTTCGTAGTGGCCGTAGCTTGTCGTTTTGCCACCGGATTCACCGTGCCGACGATGATCATAAATAACTGTGTTAAAACCGAGGCGTTCGAACATACGCGCATAGCGAGCGGAGTTAATTTTATTTTCAGTAACACCGTGACAAATAATGACGGTGTTCGGTGTATCGAGCGGTCGAAGGAAATAGCCCTTTAATAAATAACCGTTTGGCGAGTCAATGGTTAATGTTTCTTTCGTACATTGTTGAAACCATGCTTCATCATAGCGCTTTGCATCAATTTCACGTTGTAAAATTGTTGTATCTTCTTTCTTTTTAATGTACATAATACGATTGGATATATGCACACCAAGGGAGCTGACAGCTGCAGCTGCAACACTCGCAGCAATCGTTGGGATAAGCCAAGTGCGTTTTTTCATATTATTCACCTCATGACGATTATACCACGCATACATATTCGCAAAGAAACGTCTTCATGCTACAATAAGATGAAAGAATTGGAGGGACGTCCGATGGCAAAGAAAAAACAAACGCCAGCAGCACAAAGTTATGATAAAAAAGAGCAAGTGACATTAAAGGACCAACTTGGCGGTGACGTACTTGCGAAGCTACAACAAGCAAAACAAGGACTCGTTGAAAAAGAAGAACAACAAGCAAAAGCCGTGGCAGAGCAAAAGCGTAAAGAGAAAAAAGAGCGCGAAAAAAATATGTCATTTGAAGAGTTACTGAACTTATACGGTGACAAAACGTCTAAGTATTAATACAAATTGCACAGTTTCGTAAAGAAATTGTGCGATTTCCGTTGAATTTTGGAAACGCTTTCAATTGCGACATAAAATCGCCACCATGTTTACAAAATTGTAAGCATCCCTACTCTTGAAATAGGAGTTATCTTAGTAGTAAGATAAAATTACAAAAAGTTACTAATTTTAAAGAGAAAGCGAGGCATGAAGAATGACCGTTACGATTTATACACAATCAAGCTGTTCTTCATCCAGAAAAGCGATTAAATGGTTGAAGGCACATGACATTGCCTTTCACGAAAAACGCATTACATCTGCATCACTAACGATGGCGGAGTTTAAAGAAATTTTAAGTATGACAGAAGAGGGTACAGACGATATTATTGCAACGAATTCAAATGACTTTAAAGCGCTGCAAGTAGATATTGACCAGTTATCGATTCAACAATTATATGAGCTTATTCAACAGCATCCACGTTTGTTGCGCAGCCCGATTGTAAAAGATGAAAAACGTCTACAAGTAGGCTATAACGAGATTGATATTCGTCGCTTTATCCCACGTAAAGTACGTGCGTTTGAACTGAATTTATTACAGCAAAAAGCGATGGACGTGTAAAAACAGCCCTAGAGAAAAAACTAGGGCTGTTTCTTTTTGCGTAATTTATTTGTTTTATAAATGACCCATGCAATGGATACGAAGAAAAATGCGCCTGTTGTGTCAATATATACATCTTTAATCGTCCCGGTACGGTCGGGTGAAAAACTTTGACGAAATTCATCGAGTGAACCGAGTATAAAAACCGCAGCAATCGCAATAAGCGGTGCAAACGGTCGTTTGCGTAGCACATAGTAAATGACGACACCAATGATGCCGAAAAATGAAAAGTGCGTACCTTTCCGAATTAAAAATTCAAGAAAATGATAATAGCCAGATCTTTCTACTGAAATCAGGCGATTCCAGTACGTAATCTCAAATTGGCTTAAAAAACCGATAAATGGTTGTGTTGGTAATAATGTTTGTAATAATGGAATTAATGTTTGTTGTTCATACGACGTATTGGAAAAGATGGCAAGTAATAAAAGTAATACGCCGAGAACGATATATTTTTTCATCGGTGTTCTGTATAAATAGACTGCTTTGTTTGCGTTGTCGCAAACGTTACATCACTAAGCTCTTGTGCTAATTCATATGCTGAAAGTGTTGTACGCAATTGTTCATCTGAGCTTGCGCCAATGACCGTTGACGCAACAGCTGTATGGTTTAAGTTAAATGCAATCGCTGCAGCCTGTAAATTTCCATAATGCTGTTCCAACGCATTAAGTGTCGTTGTTAAATCGTGATATGTGTAATCTAAATAGCCATCTTCTTTCATACGGTCTTTCCATTCATAAGACAATAAGCCTTTTGCAATCGTCCCGCGTGTGACAACTGATGCACCCGCTTCTTCAATTGCGTCAAACCATTCTTCAGGGCGACGGTCAAGCAAGCTATACTGCATCATTACTGAAGCGGCATTGCTTGGTGGTACGAAGCGTTGAATGACATTTGGACGAATGGATGAAATGCCATATGCTCGAATTAACCCTTCTTTTTTTAACGTTTCAAATGTATCGATTACTTCTTCGAGTTGGTCATCCATTGTACCGCCATGTAATTGATAAAGGTCGATATAATCTGTATCAAGGCGCTGTAAGCTATTTCGAACAGCGCGATTAATATAATCACTTGAGGTATCCCACGACCATCCCTCTTGCCCCTCTATCCACTTATTGCCGACTTTTGTGGCGATGTGCACATCGTGACGATGGTGCTTTAATAATTGGCCGATGAGTTCTTCGTTTTTACCTTGGTTATATAAATCAGCTGTATCAAAGTAGTTGATACCGTAATCAAGTGCTAACGCAATAATTGGCTCTGCTTCTTCGAAAGTTGTAGGTAGTGACATACAACCAAGCCCTAATTCAGAGACGAAAAGCTCACTTTGTCCTAATTGGCGTTTGTTCATGAAAATCCTCCTTTTCTTTCCTGTCTATTCTTAATAATGGTACAATGATTGGTAGCAATAAAACAAGCGAGGGATGCGACATGAAAAAATTTGAAGAGAAAACGTTACATACAGAAGCAATTTTTAACGGACGTATTATTTCATTACAAGTAGACGATGTGTCACTACCAAATGGTGCGACAGCTAAGCGTGAAATTGTGAAACATCCAGGAGCAGTAGCGGTAATTCCAATAACAGATGATGGCAAAATCATAATGGTCGAACAGTACCGTAAAGCGCTAGAGCGTTCTATCATCGAAGTGCCAGCAGGGAAGCTTGAGCCAGGCGAAGAACCGATTGTCACAGCACGACGTGAACTAGAGGAAGAAACAGGCTACGGCTGTGAAACGTTAACGTATATTCAAAGTTTTGCAACGTCGCCAGGTTTTGCGAATGAAATTATTCACATGTATGCGGCAAGTGGTCTTTATAAAATCGAGCATCCGGTAGCAGGGGATGACGATGAATTTGTAGAATTATTATATGTAACGATTGAAGAAGCGGAAGCAATGGTTCAGTCTCAGGCGATTTACGATGCGAAAACAGCGTTTGCAGTAATTTGGGCAAAAATGCAAAAATAAGACATAGATGTATGCGTCATTATACGCCTTGTGTTATGCAGCTATCGCTACGTATAGAAAGAACATGCTTGGCAAAGTTATGTGAATTAAGGCAGATTTTAGGCAAAAAGTGAAAAGTACTCGCATATCGACTATATTTCGCTTATACTATGTGATGGTTTATATTATCAGCATGTTACGATTCATCGAAGAACAACAAAACGTTTATTACTAAAACGTGACATATTTTGAAGAAGCAATCGTCTTATTTCTCGTTTATGAGTGTACCAATCTTGTCAGCAGAATTAATCATTTGGTATAATAAGATGAGTTTAGGAGGGCGTCATATGGAGAGCCGTATTGATCGAATAAAAAAACAGTTGCATAGTGCTAGCTATAAGCTGACGCCTCAGCGAGAAGCGACAGTCGCGGTCCTTTTAGAAAACGAAGAAGATCATCTTTCAGCGGAAGATGTATACTTACTAGTAAAAGAAAAAGCACCGGAAATTGGCTTGGCAACTGTGTATAGAACACTAGAATTATTAACTGAATTAAAAGTCGTTGATAAAATTAATTTCGGAGACGGTGTATCGCGTTATGACTTACGTCAAGAAGGCGCAACACATTTCCACCACCATCTAGTATGTTTAGAATGTGGTGCTGTTGATGAAATTCAAGAAGACTTGCTTGAAGATGTTGAGACGATTGTAGAAAATCGTTGGAACTTCCAAATTAAAGACCATCGTTTGACATTCCATGGCATTTGCTGGCGTTGTCATAGCGAAGAAAATGAATAAATACAGAGCCTAGCAATAGGCTCTGTATTTTTTTATCGGTACAATCACTTTAACAATAGAAGAAAAGGGGTATAACTATGAATGAAGCACAATTTGCACTTGAAGATTATTTACATTTTTTGCGTGTAGAACGTCAGCTTGCGACAAATACATTACGCTCGTATGAACGCGATTTACAAGCGTATTTAGCCTATGTGGATGATAGCGCATTGCCATTAGCGCAAATTGACCGATTACATATTGTGCAATTTTTGCAGCGGTTAAAAGAGCAAGGGAAAAGTACAAGTACCATTTCACGTCATATTTCGTCCATTCGTAAATTCCACCAGTTTTTACTTCGCGCACGTTTAAGTGACACGGACCCGACTGTACATTTAGAAATGCCAAAGCAAGAGAAGAAACTGCCGCATGTATTAAACATTGAGCATATTGAACAGCTACTAGAAGCGCCGAATAAAGAAACTGCACAAGGTTTACGGGATTGTGCGATTTTAGAATTGTTATATGGTAGTGGTATTCGTGTCAGTGAGTGTTTATCGTTAAATTTAGAAGATTTACATTTATCAATGGGCTTTATTCGCGTGTTTGGTAAGGGTGGCAAGGAGCGTATTATTCCACTTGGTCGCAGTGCTGTAGAGGCGTGTGATGCATATGTTCGACAGGCACGACAACTTTTACTTGGTAGTGCCCCTGCAACGGATGCTTTTTTTGTGAATCAACGCGGTGGACGTTTAACACGTCAAGGCATTTGGAAGATTTTAAAGCAACACGCACAAACAGCAGGTATTCAGATTGACATCACGCCACATATTTTACGCCATTCATTTGCCACACATTTAGTCGAAAACGGCGCAGATTTACGTGCGGTACAAGAGATGCTTGGACACGCAGATATTTCAACTACACAAATTTATACCCATGTCAGCAAAACACGATTATCGGAAGTCTACAAGCAATTTCATCCGCGCGCATAAATTTTTGTTAGTCAGAGGTCTGACGTATATTTTTTTAAAAATATTTGGTAGAATAGAACAAGCAGTAGTGTAGGAGGAAAAAACGATGACATTTAAAAAAGTACATGTAATTGTAATGGATTCAGTTGGGATTGGTGAAGCACCAGACGCTGAAAAATTTGGCGATGTAGGTTCTGATACGCTTGGACATATCGCAGAAAAAATGAACGGCTTACACATGCCGAATATGGCAGCACTAGGCTTATCAAATATTCGCGACATTCAAGGTGTTGAGAAAGCGGATACACCGAAAGCATACTTTACAAAAATGCAAGAAGCATCCGTAGGAAAAGATACAATGACAGGTCATTGGGAAATTATGGGCTTAAACATCGATAAGCCATTCAAAGTTTATCCAGACGGTTTCCCACAAGCGCTAATTGATGCGATTGAAGAAAAGACAGGTCGTAAAGTAGTTTGTAACTTACCGTATAGTGGTACACAAGTAATTGATGACTTCGGTCCAGCACATATGGAAGAAGGCAATATTATTGTGTATACATCTGCTGACCCAGTGCTACAAATTGCAGCACATGAAGATATCATTCCGTTAGAAGAATTATATAAAATTTGTGAAATTGTACGTGAGTTAACATTAGACCCGAAATATTTAGTAGGGCGTGTGATTGCTCGTCCATTCATTGGCACACCAGGTAATTTTGCGCGTACAGCGAACCGTCATGATTATGCGTTATCACCATTTGGTCGTACAACAATGGATGAATTAAAAGATGCTGGCAAAGATGTTATCGCTATCGGGAAAATTTCGGATATTTTCAACGGTGCAGGAGTAACAGAATCATTACGCACAAAAGATAACACAGATGGTATGGACAAATTAGCAGAAGTAGTACGTCGTGACTTTAACGGTTTAAGCTTCTTAAACTTAGTCGATTTCGATGCAAACTTTGGACACCGTCGTGACCCAATTGGCTATGGAGAAGCGCTAGAGGAATTTGACCGTCGTTTGCCAGAAATTATTGACGCATTAGGTGACGATGATTTATTAATGATTACAGCAGACCACGGCAATGACCCAACATTTGAAGGAACAGACCATACGCGTGAATATGTACCGTTACTTGTGTACTCACCACGCTTTAACGGCGGCAGTGAATTAGCAATGCCAGAAACATTTGCTGATATCGCAGCGACGATTGCGGAGAACTTCAATGTAGCTGCACCACCATTTGGTACAAGCTTTTTAGGTCAACTAAAATAATAAAGAAAAGGTGGCTACGGAAAACGTATGCCACCATCTTCCGTTAAGGCGTTTTGCAACTTTCGAAGCGGTCAGACGTCTTATTTATAGCTTTGACGCGTTATGCGCGAAAATAATAGAAAGAAGTGACGCATATGAATATCGTAAGCATTATTGAACATAAGAAAAATCACCAATCGTTAACAAAAGAAGAAATCCAATTTTTCATTCAAGGATATGTTGCAGGTGACATTCCAGATTATCAAATTTCCGCATTATTAATGGCGATTCGCTTAAACGGTATGACCCCAGAAGAAACATTTGCATTAACAGATGCGATGATTCAATCAGGTGACGTCGTTGATTTATCTTCAATCGAAGGGTTTAAAGTAGATAAGCATTCAACAGGCGGTGTTGGCGACAAAGTAACATTAGTGGTAACACCAATTTTAGCGGCGCTTGGCGTACCTGTAGCGAAATTTTCTGGTCGTGGCTTAGGTATTACAGGCGGGACATTAGATAAATTAGAATCCATTAAAGGCTTACGTGTCGAGCTTGAAATGGATGAGTTTATTGCAAATGTGCAAAATGCAAACATTGCAGTAGCAGGTCAAACAGCAAATATCGTACCAGCGGATAAAAAATTATATGCACTACGTGATGTAACAGGAACAGTGGACTCGATTCCGTTAATCGCAGCATCAATTATGTCGAAAAAAATCGCTTCCGGTGCTGATGGGATCGTATTAGACGTAAAGTACGGTAACGGTGCGTTTATGAAAACTGAAGAAGAAGCACAAACACTTGGACAAGCGATGCAAGAAATTGGTGAAGCATTTAACCGTAAAATGAAAATTCATTACTCAGATATGAATAATCCACTTGGTCGTTTCATTGGTAATAAGCTAGAAGTAGTCGAAGCAATCGACGTATTAGCGGGGAACTTTGAGAAAACAAGTAAAGATTTAATTGATACGTGCGTAGATGTTGCAACAGATATGTACAATATGGCAACAGACAACAAGCCAACTGCACGTGAAGAAGTGCTAGCAGTTCTTGAAAACGGTCAAGCAAAAGAGAAATTATTTGAAATGATTCGTTTACAAGGCGGCGATGTAACAGATACAGTGATGAACGACGTAGCATATAAAGTAGCGGTTGTTGCGGATAAAGCGGGAGTTGTACAATCAATCGATGCACAACAAATCGGTGAAGTATCTGTATCACTTGGCGCAGGTCGTTTAACGAAAGAATCTGTACTTGATTTTGATGCAGGTATTGAATTAGTCGTTAAAGACGGCGCAGAAGTTGCAGTTGGTGATACAGTCGCGTATTTATATGCGAACAAAGAAATTTCAGCGGCAATCGTTGAACAAGCGTTACGCGCATATAACGTACAATAATATAATAGATGAAAAAGCTCGCCTAAACATAGGGCGGGCTTTTTTGTTTTGTGCAAGCAGTATATGAATATGTGCATAATTATAAGAGGTCTGACAGTTCTAAAAAGTTCAGTAAGTATTGTCAGCATAAACGAAACATATTTGTGAGAGTGTTTGTGATTCTTTATAATTATTCAATTTATCGAATAATTTTAGTCGTCGTTGTTGCGGTTGCAAAAGGTCTGTGGTAAAGTTTTTTCATAATTACGTTTTGAGGTTAAACGCGATTAACGAAGAAATTTGATGAATGATAAGGAGCAAAAAACGATGCATTTATATGGAACACAGGCAATTAAAGATAATGAATTAACAATCGGTGGCGTATCAACAACAGAATTAGCAAATACATATGGTACACCATTATTTGTATATGACACAGCATTAATTCGTGAACGTGCACAAGGCTTCGTCGAAACATTTAAAGAGCTAGGTGTACAAGCACAAGTAGCATATGCATCAAAAGCATTTGCATGTGTAGCGATGTACCAACTAGCTGTACAAGAAAACTTATCAGTAGATGTTGTATCAGGAGGCGAGCTATACACAGCGTTAAAAGCAGGTGTACCAGCAGAGCGCATTCACTTCCATGGTAACAATAAAAGCGTAGAAGAAATTGAAATGGCGTTTGACGCAAAAATCGGCTGCATCGTCGTGGATAACTTTTACGAAATCGAATTAATTAATACAATCGCACAACAAAAAAATGCCAACATGAACGTGTTACTACGTGTAACACCAGGTGTTGAGGCACACACACATGAATTTATTACAACGGGCCAAGCAGATTCAAAATTTGGCTTTGATTTAAATAATGGGCAAGCAGATGATGCCTTTAAAGCAGCGCAAGAAAAATCGGGCATTACATTACTTGGTTTACATTGCCATATCGGTTCTCAAATTTTCGAAACAGAAGGCTTTAGCTTAGCAGCCGGAAAGTTAATGGCGAAATTAGGGGCTTGGCGTGACGAAACAGGCTTTACACCACAAGTATTAAATTTAGGTGGCGGCTTTGGTATTCGTTATACAGCAGAAGACACACCACTTGCACCACAGCAATATGTAGCAGATATGATTCAAGTTGTAAAAGAAGAGGCACAAAAATTAAACCTAGATGTACCAGAGATTTGGATTGAGCCAGGTCGTTCACTTGTTGGTGATGCAGGTACTTCTTTATATACAATCGGTTCTCAAAAAACAGTACCAGGTGTACGTGAATACATCGCAGTTGATGGCGGGATGAGCGATAATATTCGCCCAGCATTATATGATGCGAAGTACGAAGCAGTCATTGCTAATAAAGCAAATGAAGCGGCAGACTATACGTACACAGTAGCGGGTAAATTATGTGAGTCTGGTGATAAATTAATGACAGACGCAAAATTACAAAAGGCAGAAGAAGGCGACATTTTAGCGATGTTCTGTACGGGGGCATATGGCTACTCAATGGCATCAAACTATAACCGTGTAGCACGTCCTGCTGTTGTATTTGTAGAAAATGGACAACATCAACTAGTAATTCGTCGTGAAAGTTATGAAGATTTAATTCAAAATGATTTACCATTCACGTTAAAATAAACTCATAAAGGGGGATGGCAACGTGAGAGGTTCTAATCGTAAGTGGTTAATAATGTTGCTAGGAGTAGGTTTTGCGTGGGGAATTGTCTATTGGTTAAGCGTCTTTTTCTGATGGGAAAAGACTGGTAAAAAATTTGCCCTTCTGTCTGAAATCATGTAGGATATGTCATATGCAATTATGTGACTGAAAAAAATGAGGGATTAAATATTATGTTATATCGTTACAAAAAAGCTTTCGAAAAATTAGCGATGGGATTATTATCGTTTAACCCAGCGCAAAAGGATTTGAAAAAGCTACAAGAGACGATGGCACGTTATGAAGAAGATGAACAATGGCACTTATATTTATGGAAGCAAGACGATGAATATTTGGGCTTAATCGGTGTACAATACGACAACGAAACAGCATATGTTCAGCATATCTCGGTTATGCCGAGCCATCGCGGAGAAGGCATTGCGCGTTGTATGATTGAAGCTGTTGAGCAATTGCCAGGCGTGTCGCATGTTGTGCCGTTAAATGGAACAGCACCTCTTGTTGAAAAATGTACGAGACAATCATAAGCAGCACGACGCTGTAAACTTAAAAAGGGCGTGTCTTAGACGGATGTCTAAGGCACGTCCTTACTTTATGCTCGGCGCGCGGCAATTTTAGCATCGCGTGCTTCATATACTTCTGTGCGGTCACGTAATTTATGCTTGTCGCGTAAAAAATCCTCATCTGCTGGTGGTAAGTTTGCGATACATTGCATAATATGTGCGTGAAGCTCCACGTGGTGAACAGGCAGTGAAAATGGTGTAAATGGCTGTTGTTGCATCATTTGTTCTTTCGTGTTTTGAAGGCGCTCTAGTAATTGCGGCATATGAAAAACCGTTAATAACGGATGTGCTTGTTGAGCATTTATACAAGCAATCCCTTTTTCAAAAATACGGATAGCGCCGCGTAAATTGCCGCGTCGCCAATGATACATACCTGTTGCGATTTGTACGAGTCCAACTAATACATGTTCTTTATCGCGCGGCGCGATGTCTTTCCAATATTCCTCTAAAACTTCGTGGCATTCAAAATAATCACGATTGCCATTAAAATAGGTGATATAATCAATAAACAATGGATGGAATGATGGATGATGCAATTGTTGTTCACTTCCTCTATACTAAAATGGAGTTTAAAATGACAGGATTGATGATACATGTCTTATGAAGTTAAGGTTGACGCATTTAGCGGACCTCTTGATTTATTATTACATTTAATTCACCGCTTGGAAATTGATATTTATGATATTCCGATGGCGGAAATTACCGCGCAGTATATCGAACATATTCATGCGATGAAAGAATTAGAGCTAAATGAAGCAAGCGAATATTTAGTCATGGCAGCAACACTGCTCGCGATTAAAAGTCGTATGCTTTTACCGATTCACGAAGGGGAGTTAGAGGACGAAGAATTTGAACTCGACGCACCTGACCCACGTGAAGAATTAGTCGCACGTTTAATCGAATACAAGAAGTATAAAGAAGCGGCGCAGCAACTGCAAGTGTTAGAGGAGGAGCGTGCCCGTAGCTTTACACGTCCACCAACCGATTTATCACATTTAATGCCGTCTGAGCAGCTACAATTATTTGAGACGAATATTAATGTCTTTGATATGCTCGGCGCATTTCAAAAAATGATGCGACGTAAGCAATTGAAATCACCGCTAAAGACAACGGTGAAGCGCGCAGACTTTTCAATTAAGGAACAAATGCGGACGGTTATTACAACATTGCAAAGCTTTGGCGGACGTACGATGTTTTCAGAGCTATTCCCATATGACGATAAAACGGCACTTGTTGGCACATTTTTATCGATACTCGAGCTGATGAAGCGTCAAGTCATTGAAGTGGAGCAACAGCATAATTTTGACGATTTAACGGTAATGTTAGTAAAAGAGGAGTTTGAACTAAATGACGATACAGAGTAAAGTGGAAAGTTTATTATTTGTTGTTGGTGATGACGGTTTAACATTACAGCAACTTGCGCACATTACCGAAGTAGAAGAGCTGGAGTTAAAGGACGTACTCGCACAGCTACAACAGCAATTAGAGCAAGACGACACACGTGGTGTAACCTTAAAAGAGCTAGCGGGTACATATCAGCTCGTAACGAAACAATCAATGGCAGATACGATTCAAAAGCTCATCGAAAACCCACCGGCGCAGTCGATGTCACAAGCATCACTGGAAGTGTTAGCCATTGTTGCATACAAGCAGCCAATTACACGTGTAGAAGTGGAAGATTTACGTGGTGTGAAATGTGAGCGTCCAATTCAAACGCTTGTGTCAAAAGGGCTGATTCAAGAAGTGGGGCGTGTAGAAGGAACAGGGCGTGCCATTTTATATGGGACGACAAAGGAATTTTTAAATTTCTTCGGTTTAAATGATTTACGCGAATTGCCACCGTTACCGCAAGCAGAACAAGACGGTATCGACGGAGAGCAAGATTTATTCATGACGAAATTCCAAGAAGCCTTTGAAAAAGACGCAGAATAAGTTATACTAAAAGTTAGCTTATAAAGCGTGACACGATATATATACAAGCAAGGGCTGCACAAAAGGAGTTTGCTTTTGGCGCAGCCCTTTTATTGTGGTTCTATAAATAGCCGACTAGGCGAGCCGCTTTCATTCTAGTAGTATTTATGCCATAATCGGTGCTAGAAGAAGCAGGAAATTAATGAGGTGAAGAAGAATGGAAAGATTACAAAAAGTGATTGCATACGCAGGTGTTGCATCTCGTCGTAAAGCAGAAGAATTAATTTTAGAAGGTAAAGTAAAAGTAAACGGCAAAACGGTAACAGAGTTAGGAACAAAGGTGTCAAACTCAGACGTTGTTGAAGTAAATGGTGTGAAGTTAGAGAAGGAAGATAAAGTATACTTCTTACTATATAAACCACGTGGTTATATTTCAGCTGTAACGGATGATAAAGGTCGTCAAACAGTTGTTGATATTTTCGGTAAGCATGTTATTGAACGTATTTTCCCAGTTGGTCGTTTAGACTACGATACATCGGGCTTATTATTATTAACAAATGACGGTGAATTTGCGAACTTAATGACGCACCCGAAATTTAAAATTGATAAAACATATATTGCACGCGTAAAAGGTGTACCGGATAAAAAAGGGTTAATGGCGTTACAAAACGGTATTAAATTAGAAGATGGTAAAACAGCACCAGCGAAAGTAAGCATGACATCATTTGATGAAACAGCGAAAAAAGCGATTTGTGAAATTACGATTCATGAGGGACGTAACCGCCAAGTGCGTCGTATGTTCGAAGCAATTGGTACACCAGTCGTGAAATTAAAACGTGAACGCTTTGCATTTTTAGATTTAGGGAACTTAACACCAGGTGAGTATCGTCAATTAACAAAGCATGAAGTAAAACAATTACGCGTATTAGCTGAAACAGGTTCAATTGGGTAATTCTATTTAAAATGTTTGAAATTCGCTAGAAATACCTTCTTTTTGCTATAATCAAAGTACTGGATGAAACAGAAGGAAGTGATATTGTGGAGAAAAAGAAAAAAAGGCGTTTTACACGTGCGCTTATTTTGACGGTGTTAGCTGGTGCCATTTTATATAGCATCATTAGCAGTCAAGAAGGCGAGAAGCGTGAACTGCTCGCTGTTGGGGATGCCGCACCGAACTTTACGCTAGTCGATATGGATGGTGCGAGCCATACATTGTCTGATTACCGAGGGCAAGGGGTATTTTTGAATTTCTGGGGAACATGGTGTGAGCCATGTAAAAAAGAAATGCCTGCGATGAATCGCCAACATGCTATTTATGAGTCACAAGGTGTTCAAACGTTAGCAGTTAACATTGAGCAATCACCGTTTGAAGTACAAAAGTTTATGCAGCAATATGGTTTACAATTCCCCGTTGTTATTGATACGACAGGTGATGTCAAACAGGCATACAGCATTATTCCACTACCTACGACAGTTTTGATTAATCCAGAAGGAACAGTCACAAAAATCATTACGGGTGAAATGACTGAGCAGCAAATTGCGCAACATATGGAGTCGATTAAACCGACGGAACCAACTGCTCAGTTACACTAGCCGTGAAGGGGTTACAGGATATGGAGACGATTACGTGTGAGTGTGGTCACGTAAATCCATATGGCACACATTTATGTGCCATGTGTGGACGTCCTTTAAGCGATGAGGAGAAGCAACGAAAAATTGTCGATATGCGTTATGAGGGGTCAGCAGTTCGCTCGAAAACGTATAATGTGTCAATCGTTGATAAAATATGGAATTTTTTCTCAAGTGTTAAGGTCGGCGTGACGTTAATTGTGATTACATTAGTAGCTGCAGCAATCGGTACACTTTTGCCACAAACTTTTTATATTCCCGTGTCTGAAGCGGATGCTGCAGCGTATTATGAGCAAGTGTATGGTGAGTTCGGAAAAGTGTATTATGCATTAGGGCTATCGGACTTATATACGACTTGGTGGTTCCAAGTTATTGTCGGCTTACTCGGTATTTCGATTATTATTGCGAGTATTGACCGCGGTATTCCACTACATAAATCATTAACAAATCAACGTGTCAAGCGACATAAAAGCTTTATGAAGCGTCAGCGTATTATTGCAGAAGGGCCCGCTTCACCGCAAACACTTGCACAAGCAGAAGCGCAATTACAAAAAATGCGCTATCGTGTGCGCCGTGAAGATGGTGCGTTGTTAGCGGAAAAAAATCGCTTTTCCCGCTACGGGCCATATATTAACCATGTCGGCTTAATCATCTTTTTAGCAGCGATAATGATGCGTGTCATTCCCGGTGTTTATGTCGATGAGTCAATGTGGGCACGTGAAGGACAAATTACAGCGGTTCCAGGCATGGATGGCTATTATTTAGAAAATAAAGAGTTTATTTTAGAATTTCATGAAGGTCAAGAGCAAACAGATGCCATGATGGAGCAAGGTGTTAATACCGTTGCGAAAAACTTCCAAACAGATGTGGTGTTATATAAGCAACCAGAAGGCGCATTGCCAGGTGATACATCGAACTTAGAAGTTGTTCAGGAGTATTCGATTCGTGTCAATCATCCGTTAACAGAAAGCGGCTATTCATTATTTCAAATGGATTATCGCTTAAATGATGAGTTAAAAGAAATGACCTTTAACTTAACAAATAAAGCGACAAATGAATCGCTTGGTGCGATCACCATTGATTTATATAATCCTGAGCCGCAATATGTCATAGATGACGAAACACGCATTGAAATATTAGGGTATTATCCAAATTTCACAGGGTTTGAAGATGGCGAGCCACAAACAGGTTCACGTTTCCCGACAAATCCAGCATTTTTCTTTAAAATGTTTACACCAGAAACACCAGAAGGCGAAACAAGTTTTGTCGGCATTCAGCAAACCGTCGAATCAACGGGAAATAATGCGTATAAAATGGCGTTTGTTGATGCGCAGTTTACGGATATTTCGGGTTTAACGATTCGTAAAGACCGTACAATTCCACTATTATTCATTGGTGGCTTTATCTTTTTAGTAGGTGTCGCAATCGGTTCATATTGGCAGCATCGTCGTATGTGGATACAACAACAGCCAGACGGTACACTGCTCTTTGCGGCACATACAAATAAAAACTGGTTTAGTTTAAAAAAGGATGTAGATGCGGTACGTGAACATGCACAATTGCCGATATATATAGACCAACTAGCAGAGCAGGAGCAGTTACGTGACCAGGAAGGTGGACGAGGCGAATGACGATGTTACAACTAAGTGGATATTTATTATATGCAGCATTTATCGGTTACTTAATCGCCACGCTTTTATTTGGTGGTGCGATTAAAAAGTCTCCAGTAAAACAGCAGGCGAACCAATGGGAGAAGCTCGCTGTGAGTGTGACAGTGCTTGCATTTATTGCGAATATCGGCTATTTTATTTGTCGATGGATTGCGGTAAAGCATGCGCCGGTTAGCAATATGTTTGAATTCACAGCAGCTTTTGGGATGTTTATTGTCGGTGCGTTTTTAGTGATTTACTTTATGTATCGCGTACCGGCACTTGGCATTGTAGCATTGCCGATTGCGATTTTAGTGATTGGCTATGCCGCGATGTTTGACCGTGAAGTGTCGCCACTTGTGCCGTCACTTCAATCGCATTGGTTAACGATTCACGTCATTTGTGCAGCGATTGGCGAGTCGATTTTAGCGATTAGCGCTGTTGCGGGTCTTGTATATTTACTAAAAAATGTGGATACAACGAAACGTTCAAAATCGAGCTTTTGGCTAGAGAGTGTCATGTACAGTGTAATGATTGTCATTGGATTTGTGCTTGCGAGTGTGACGTTCTCTGTAATAGGGTACGAATCGAGCTTTGATTATGTTGATAAGGAAGGTCGCGACGCTGAAATTACATATACGATGCCTGCCATTTGGGGGATGAATGAGTATGTGCCACAGCAAGAAGATACCTTTACGCCACTTGCCGAAACACCACCTGTTATTAATGCGAAAAAATTAACAACAGTGACGTGGGCAATCTTATTTGGTACGGTGTTATATGGTCTTATTCGTGTAATCGCTCGACGCAGAATTTCGACGATGCTACAGCCATTATTTAAACGTGTCAATTCGGATTTAATGGATGAAATTGGCTACCGTGCTGTATTAATTGGCTATCCAATCTTTGTTCTGGGTGCACTTGTGTTTGCAATGATTTGGGCACATGAAGCATGGGGACGTTATTGGGGCTGGGACCCGAAAGAAGTATGGGCGCTCATTACGGCATTATTTTATACGGTGTTTTTACATTTACGTTTATCAAAAGGTTGGGAAGGCGAGAAATCTGCATGGCTTGCGGTGATTGGCTTTATTATTATTATGTTCAATCTTGTTGCCGTGAACTTAATTATTGCGGGTTTACATTCGTACGCTAGCTAAATGATATGAGAGAAGATGGTAGGAGAAACGATACATTTCTCCTACTACTTTTTTACTTTTAGTGCTACACCATATCGCGTACAAAATTTCGCTTTCTGTTTTACGATGATGTCTGCTGTTTTTATGGTGGAACATTAGCGATGGTTAGCTAAATTGCCCTGCTGTCCCGCGCACATTTTTTGATGAAAACGCCTATTTATCGGGTTTTGCCGCCCCTTTTCCTTTTCATTTATGGCAATACTATGTACAATATAAGATAGAGTAAGCATGAAAGGGGTATACCTTGTGTCAGAAAATATTACGATTTTAGTGGTAGATGACGAAGACCGTATTCGTCGTCTTTTAAAAATGTATTTAGAACGTGAAGGTTATCAAGTAGAAGAAGCTGAAAATGGTGAACAAGCATTGCAAAAAGCAATGGAGTTTGATTACCACTGTATTTTATTAGATATTATGATGCCTGGCAAAGATGGATTAGAAGTATGTGGCGAACTGCGTGAAAAGAAAACAACGCCAATTATTTTATTAACAGCTAAAGGTGAAGAAGCAAATCGCGTACAAGGATTTGAGCTTGGTGCGGACGATTACATCGTAAAGCCATTTAGCCCGCGTGAAGTGGTACTACGCGTAAAAGCAATTTTACGTCGTTCAGCAGCATTTGCACCGACTGTTAATACATCGTCGTCCAAAGACCTTGTTGTATTCCCACACTTAACAATTGACCATGATGCACACCGCGTAACAGCAGATGGTATTGAAGTGAATTTAACACCGAAAGAATACGAATTATTATATTTCTTAGCAAAATCGCCGGATAAAGTATTTGACCGTGAGCAGCTATTAAAAGAAGTGTGGCATTATGATTTCTTCGGTGATTTACGTACGGTTGACACACATGTTAAACGTTTACGTGAGAAATTAAATCGAGTTTCAGAAAACGCCGCGAAAATGATTGTAACGGTATGGGGCGTGGGCTATAAATTCGAGGTCGTGAATGAATAAAATATGGAGAAGCGTAGTCGGGAAGCTATGGGCAACCATATTGCTTCTCGTTTCGTTTATTCTATTCATTTTTACAGTGCTTATGTTGGAGTTTTTGGAAAATTACCATACCAACCAAGCGGAAAGTTCATTGCGTCAAACGGCGTCTGTTATTGCGCGCCTGCTCGATGAAAATGAACAACCAGACCAAACATTAGCGCTCGTAAAAGATATTTTATCAGAGCATACGAACGCACTCATTGCGACTGATAATACGAATATCGCGTTTGCTGTGCAAGAAGGGATTAATGGTGATGCGATTCAACAAGCCATTTTATCAAGCGAGAAATTTTCACGTATTTATGTGATGGATCAGCCGATTGTCAATGAATTAATTTTACCGTCAAACATTGAAGAAGATAAAATGGAAAATTACGTTGTGCTCGGTTTTCCAATTAATGCGGATGAAACATCGCACGGGGCAATCTTTATTTATCAGTCACCAGAGGCACTACGTGATGCAACAACACAAACAACTCGCATTGTCTTTATTTCTGCACTCATTGCATTCGTTTTAACGACATTCTTTGCGTTTTTCTTATCCAGTCGTATTACATTACCGCTGCGTCGTATGCGAGAGGCGGCGTTTGATATGGCGAAGGGGAAATTCGATGCGAAGGTCGAATATAACGGGCAAGATGAAATTGGCCAATTGGCGACAGCTTTTAACCAGATGGGGCGTCAAGTGCACCATCATTTAGAAGTGAATAATCAAGAGAAAGAACAGTTATCCAGCATTTTAACCTCAATGACGGATGCGGTTATTACATTTAATCGGGATAAAACGATTTTAGTAACGAATCCACTAGCTGAAAAACAACTACAAGAATGGTATGTACAAGAAGCGTATGATGCGTCAACGAACCATTTACCGCCTGAAATTTATCATATGCTCGACCATGTATTACATTTTGAGGACCATTTAGCTGAGCGTTTAGAAATTGGTGGGCGCTATTTAATTATTACGTTTAGTCCATTGTATAGCGGAGATGCGGTGCGCGGGGCACTTGCGGTTATTCGTGATAAAACGGAACAACATCGTTTAGAGAAGCTGCGTACTGATTTTGTATCGAATGTATCGCATGAACTACGCACGCCAATTGCGATGCTCCAAGGTTATTCAGAAGCGATTATTGACGGTGTAGTAGAAACTGACGAAGAAAAAGATGAAATGATTCGCATTATTTATGATGAATCACAACGTATGAACCGTCTCGTATCGGATTTATTAACACTTGCCCGTACAGAATCGGGGAAAATGCGTTTGTATAAAGATTTCGTACCGATAGCTTCTACATTTGAACGTATGACGTATAAATTTAGCCAAGTAGCACGCGAAAAAAACATTTATTTGCGTTATGTATGTGAATATACAGACAACTACTATATCGAAATGGATGAAGACCGTATTGAGCAAGTACTGACGAATTTAATTGATAATGCACTGCGTTATACACCAGAGCAAGGTACTGTACAAGTTGCGGTATTGCGTGATGCAGGTATAGCAAAAATAGAAGTACGTGATACGGGGCAAGGCATCCCGAAAGAAGATTTATCGTATGTTTTTGAGCGTTTTTATAAAGCGGATAAAGCACGTACGCGCGGTAAAGGTGGCACAGGCTTAGGGTTAGCCATTGCTAAAAATATCGTAGAAGGTCATAATGGCACGATTAAGGTCGAAAGCATTCAAAATATGGGCACGACGTTCTCGTTCACATTACCGATGAGCGAATAAGTAATAGAAAAATAGTACAACAAAAAGAAGCACTACCGTTTTACGGTATGCTTCTTTTTTGTTTGCATGTCACGCGAAGTTACAATTAAGTATTCTCCTTTATTTAAATATATGCTATAATATACGTAAATATCATGTTTTGTACTTATTTTCTTTTAAAGTATAGTGAATTTGTTGGTTTTTTTGAAACAAAGCTATTTACTTTGAAATTAGGATATGTATAATAGAGATATAACAAATTCATATTGATTCATCTTCGGGGCAGGGTGTAATTCCCGACCGGCGGTAATAAACGATGTAATCTCCGACCGTAATGGAGGACATTACAACAATCGTTTCGAGCCCGCGAGCCGAAATTTATTTCGTGCAGGATTTGGTGCAATTCCAAAGCCGACAGTATAGTCTGGATGGGAGAAGGTGAAGGTGCAGTCGTCTCAATGTTGATGCGCACAAGTACAGTGTTTGAAAAAACTGTTTATTTGTCTATGACAAAAATAGTGAAAAAACGCTTGTTTACGTGTACCTATTCTCCCTTATCAAGCAATTTGATAGGGGATTTTTTATGGCATTAACAGCGCAAGACGCACCTTTCTTCTAGCGAGATGATCAGCAAGAGGAGAGATGTAACGTGAGCAAGCAAAGTAAAAAACTTCGTTCATTCATTACAATCGGGATGTTAAGTAGTATTTCATTTATTTTAATGCTGTTAAATTTCCCATTACCGTGGTTCCCAGCATTTTTACAAATTGATTTTAGTGACGTACCAGCATTAGTTGCAACAATCATTATGGGGCCAGTCGCGGGCATTACTGTAGAACTTGTAAAAAACGTGTTAGATTGGATTTTCTCGGGCGCGCCAACAGGTGTACCAGTTGGGCAAATGGCAAACTTTGCAACGAGTATTTTATTCATTCTTCCAACGTATTTCGTATATAAAAAATTAAAATCATCATCAAAAGGTTTAGCAACAGGTTTAGTAGCAGGTACAATTTCAATGGCAGTTGGCATGAGTATTTTAAATTATGTAGCCTTTTTACCGATGTACACATATTTATTAGGTTGGGGTACATTTGATATGTACGAAACAATCGTATTAGGGATTTTACCATTTAACATTTTTAAAGGTGTCTTAATTATGGCAGTTATGTTATTACTGTATCGCACAATGCATAGCTGGATTGCACAGCAACGTAAAGTCTTTATGGCATAAATCGAAAGCTCATCTCCTTTAGGAGGTGGGCTTTTTTGTGTGCAAGTTTACTTTAGTGATGAAAAATAGCTATTCGTTAGTAATATTGACATAAAAAGAAAGCGTTTTCGCTAAAAGACGTTAATTTTATATCTAAAAGTGCGATAATTCCATTCGAAAATAGATATGTTATTTCTTCTAACATGGGGTTGCGGAAAGAACTTACATGATGGTAAAGTAATACATGTGAAGAGGAGGTAGTTAACATGAGCAGATTAGATAGAAAAGCGATTCCGCTGTTATCGATTAGCACTGTAATGAGAATTACCGATTTAACAGCACGACAAATTCGCTATTATGAAGAGCATAATTTGATTTCACCACAGCGAACAGAAGGCAATCGACGCATGTTTTCATTAAATGACATCGACGCATTACTGGAAGTACGAGAGCTGTTAGAACAAGGAATTAACATGGCTGGTGTTAAGTTAGTGTTTGACATGAAAGCGGAAGGGCAAACGCCTAAAAAGGTAGAGACATTAAAAATCTCTGACCAAGAACTACGTGCGATTTTGCGTGAAGAAATGCAAGCGCAAATGCTGCAACGAACATCAGGCTAATCATACATAAATAAGTCAGAATGTTCTGTAATATGATAACAACAATTAGGAGAGTGAAGGAACATGGGTAAGTACACAAAAGAGGATATTAAACAATTAGTACAAGATAAAAACGTAAAGTATATTCGTTTACAGTTTACGGATATTCTAGGTACGATTAAAAATGTTGAAATTCCAGTAAGCCAGTTAGACAAAGCGTTAGACAACAAAATGATGTTTGACGGTTCATCAATCGAAGGCTTCGTGCGTATCGAAGAGTCAGATATGTATTTACGTCCAGACTTAGACACATTCATGATCTTCCCTTGGACAGCTGAAAAAGGCAAAGTAGCACGTTTCATTTGTGATATTGCTCGCCCAGATGGTACGCCATTTGAGGGGGACCCTCGCTCAAACTTAAAACGAATTTTAAAAGAGATGGAAGCGTTAGGGTTCACAGACTTTAACTTAGGGCCTGAGCCAGAATTCTTCTTATTTAAACTAGATGAAAAAGGACAACCAACATTAGAATTAAATGATGATGGTGGTTACTTCGACTTAGCACCAACAGATTTAGGTGAAAACTGCCGCCGTGATATCGTATTAGAGCTTGAAGAAATGGGCTTTGAAATCGAAGCATCACACCATGAGGTAGCACCAGGTCAACACGAAATCGACTTCAAATATGCAAGTGCGATTGAAGCGTGTGACAATATCCAAACGTTCAAATTAGTTGTAAAAACAATTGCGCGTCAGCACGGTTTACACGCTACATTTATGCCAAAACCATTATTCGGCGTGAATGGTTCAGGGATGCACTTTAACTTATCACTATTCCAAGGCGATAAAAATGCGTTCTGGGATGAAGGGTCAGACTTACAATTATCTGACACAGCACGTCACTTCATGGCAGGTGTTTTAAAGCACGTACAAGGCTTTACAGCAGTGACAAACCCTACTGTTAACTCGTACAAGCGTTTAGTACCAGGTTACGAAGCACCATGTTACGTGGCATGGTCAGCACAAAACCGTTCACCATTAATTCGTATCCCAGCTTCTCGTGGCTTATCAACGCGTGTAGAGCTACGTTCAGTAGACCCATCTGCAAACCCATACTTAGCAATGGCTGTTATTTTAGCATCAGGCTTAGATGGTGTGAAAAATGAAATCGCACCGCCAGCACCAGTAGACCGCAACATTTATGTGATGAATGCGAAAGAACGTGCTGAAAATGGTATCGCGAATTTACCAGCATCACTTGAAGCGGCATTATATGCATTAGAAAGTGATGAAACGGTAAAAGCAGCGTTAGGCGAGCACATTTACTATAACTTCAAAGAAGCGAAAGAAATTGAGTTTGATATGTTCCGTACGGCAGTTCATGAGTGGGAACGCGACCAATATTTAAAAATGTTCTAATGACACAAAAAAAGGTTGGCGAATTTCGCCAACCTTTTTTAGCTGTATCGAGCCAGCATATTCGTAATGGTCTGTTGCATTTCAGCACGTAATGATGCAGGTTCTAACACTTCGATGTGATGCCCTTGTGATAACAACCACATTTGAATGCCACGACTAAACACTTCTGCGCTAAATATAAAATAGTCTTCTTTTTGTACGTACGTAGCGGTCGGTAAGCGGTCGAGTACAGCTTGTGGAGAAGCACCACTGAATTTGAATTTTAGATGGATAAGCTCACCACTATGCATGAACTGAACACGCTTGCGGAATTTGCCTTCTTCAAAGCGAGACGCATACGGCTGTGAAAAATTGCTATCTAACACTGTGAAATCCGTAATGCGATCAACGCGGAATGTAATCGGAATTTGTTTATCGGTTTCTTCTTGCTGTGCGTCATATGCGATAATATAGAAGTAATATTCTGAGAAAATAATACCAAGAGGCTTAATAATGCGACGAGAAGCTGTTTTATCATGTTCTTTTAAATAATACATCTCTACATATTGTGAATGATGGCTCGCATTGGCAAGTTCCCAGACAGTATTCATTAACCATTTGTTATGACGTACCGGTGTGTAGTGCTCTAATTCATTACTAGCTAATGCCCTTACTTTTTTGCGGTCCGTTACAATTGTCGTATCAATTAAAACATTTAAAATATGTTGTAATTCGTCTTTGCGAAATGCGCGCGAATCAAATAAAATTTTAGCTAATGAATAGGAAAATTCTCCTTTAAATGCTCGTTTGTAATGTGATAAATAATATGAATTATCACGTTTGTCATATGGTAGTTCGATATTGTCAAAGGCAAGAATTTCTCGCAAATCGGTAATATCTCGCTGGATAGTTTTAGGTGAAACGCCATAACGCTCTGCTTCATGTGATTTTTTTAGTCGTTCCCCGTCTAATAATCTCGAGTACATCGAAAGTAATCGTTGATTTTGACTTGTTTCCATAATTCTCCTCCTACAACGGTCTACCAGCAGTATATACTAGTGGAATGGACAAAAAATGACTATTTATACAAAAAAATATAGTAAATTGTGAATAGCCGATTATGATAATTTATTATAAGTGAAAAAAGGATTATTTTAAAGAGCTTAAATAGTAATATTAGATTATTTATTTAGTAGTATAAAAGTACTTTTAAAGAGGTTCGTGAAATGTCCATCACATAGCAGAGGAAAGGGGATAAAAAAACACCTACTATAGTAATAGTAGGTGGAAGTAATAAGTGCTATTAACCCATAATGTGATAGCCACTGTCAACATAAATTGTTTCGCCCGTAACGCCACGTGATAATGGTGATAGCATCACAAGTGTCATATCGGCAACTTCTTCTTGATTTGTGTTGCGACGAAGTGGGGCATTGTCTTCGATTTTATGCATAATGTCATTGAAGCTAGGGACACCCTTCGCTGCTAATGTACGAATCGCGCCTGCTGAGATAGCATTGACACGTACACCTTGTTCGCCAAGGTCATAGGCTAAATAACGCATAGCTGCCTCTAATGCTGCTTTTGCGACACCCATGACATTATAGCCTGGTAATACACGTTCAGCGCCTAAATAGCTCATTGTGACGATGCTCGCAGTTGGAGAGAAGTAAGGCTTGGCTGCTTTTGCGACAGCAATTAATGAATACGCACTTGTGTCCTGAGCAAATGCATAGCCTTCACGTGTTGTTTCAACAAATGCGTTGCGTAAATCTTCTGCATGGGCAAATGCAACCGAATGGACTACACCTTCTAATACAGGATACGTTTCGCCAATTGTGGTAAACGCTTGTTGAATACTTTCGTCACTGTTGACATCGCATTCCACTAAAGCAGTAGTAGCGTCTGGATACGCTGTTAATAGCTTTTCAATTTTGCCTTTCGAACGTTCTTTACGATATGTGAAAATAACGGTAGCACCTTCTTCTAATAAGCGCTTTGCGACACCCCACGCAATACTACGCTCATTGGCAACGCCCATCACGACATAATTTTTTCCGCTAATTTGTAAAACTGACATATAAACTAAACCCCTTTGTTGTATGTAGTATTAGTACCTGTTACTAATAATTAGTGTAACACGACTATTCTTATTCGACAAGCGTAAAAATAGAGGACAATTGGGTTGCTGTTACAATAGAAAAAGATAAGGGCGAAATACATTCACCACTTATCTTTTAAGTAATTATACGTTTTGTAATTCTTTATGGAAGTTTGTGCCGTCAGTTGTTGCAGCGATAATGCCTGCACGAATCACGAAGTCGCCGAAGTGTTCGCCTTCTTCACGTTCTTTTGCATAGCGCTGTAAAATTGGCGTTAGCTCTGCTAAAATTTCTGGCTCGCCAATATTTTCTTTGAACAGTTTATTTAAACGACTGCCATCATGCGCAGCTCCTAAGTATAAATTGTATTTACCAGGACCTTTTCCGATAAACCCGATTTCACCAAGTGCCGCACGTGAGCATCCATTTGGACAACCTGACATACGAATGATAATTTCTTTATCGGCAATACCTGACTCATCTAATACAACTTCTAACTTTTCAAGTAAAGATGGTAAGTAACGCTCTGCTTCAGCCATTGCTAAACCACAAGTAGGGAAGGATACACAAGCAATTGAACTACGACGCAGCGCAGAGTAATGCGCGCCATCTGTAATATTATACTGTTCAATTAATGCTTCGATTTTCTTTTTCTTTTGTGCGGTTACGTTCGCAATCACTAAGTTTTGGTTACCGGTCATACGGAATTCACCTGTATGAATTTTAGCGATTTCACGTAAGCCAGTTTTTAACGGATAGCCGTCAAAGTCTTTTACGCGACCACTTTGGATAAATAATGTGAAGTGCCATTTTTTATCTTCACCTTGTACCCAGCCGTAACGGTCGCCAGAGTGTTCAAATGTAAATTCGCGTGCTTCTTCTAACTCGTAACCAAGACGATTGTGTAACTCTTGTTTTACCGCATCTAATCCTAAGCGATCTACCGTATATTTGAAACGAGCATTTTTACGCTCTACACGGTTCCCGTTATCACGTTGAATCGTTAATAACTTTTCACAAACATCTACGACTCTATCTTTTGAGACATAACCAACGAAACGTCCAAGCTGTGGATACGTTGTGTCGTCCCCATGTGCCATACCCATACCGCCACCAGCAAGTACGTTAAAGCCTTTTAACTCATTGTCTTCAATAATCGCGATTAAGCCAATATCTTGTGAATATACATCGACATCATTTAGTGGTGGAATCGCCATACCGATTTTGAATTTACGTGGTAAATAAAGCTCCCCGTAAATTGGCTCCATTTCGCGGTCTGGTGTTGCTTCTACTTTTTCACCATCTAACCATAATTCATGGTAAGCGCGTGTTTTCGGTAATAAATGTTCACTAATAGCTGAAGCGATGTCATATGCTTCTTTGTGTAAGCTTGAGATAAATGGATTCGCATTACACATGACGTTACGGTTAACGTCACCACATGCTGCGATACAGTCAAGTAGCACATCATTAATTTCTTGCATGTATTTTTTGACATTCCATTTTAAAATGCCGTGTACTTGGAATGCTTGACGTGTCGTAATTTTTAATGAGCCATTGCCGTATTTGTCGCCCATTTCGTCCATCACAAGCCATTGTTTCGGTGTAGCGACGCCTCCCGGAGTTCGTACACGTACCATGAATTGGTAAGCAGGCTCTAATTTTTTCTTCGCGCGTTCTGTGCGGACATCACGATCATCTTGTAAGTAAGAACCGTGGAATTTCATTAAACGGTTATCATCGTCATTAATACCAGAACTAATTGGCTCTACCATTGATTCTGCTAATGTGCCGCGTAAGTAGTTACTTTCCGTTTTAATACGTTCAACGTCACTAAATGTGCCGCCTTGTGGTGCGATTGTAATTTTTTCAGTCATGCTTAAATCCCCCTCAATTAATACACGTCGCGTAAGTAACGCTCATCTTGTTGCAGTTGTTTAATATATGCCGATGCTTGTTCTTGTGATAAATTGCCTTGTGTTGCCACGATGTCAATTAACGTTTGTTCCACATCTTTTGCCATATGCTTTTCATCGCCACATACGTAAATATAGGCGCCGTTTTGAAGCCATTTGTATAATTCTTCTGCTTGCTCTTGCATGCGGTGCTGTACGTATACTTTTTGGTCGGTATCACGTGAGAATGCAACATGTAAGTTTGTTAATGTACCGTTTGCTAACCATGCTTGTAATTCTGTTTGGTATAAGAAGTCTGTTACGAAATGTTGTTCACCGAAGAATAACCAAGATTCACCTGTTGCGCCTGTTTCCTCGCGCTCTTGTAAGAACGAACGGAATGGGGCAATCCCTGTACCAGGACCAATCATAATGACTGGTTTATCTTCCGCAGGTAATTTGAAGTTCGGGTTTTTATGAACATATACATTTACTGTATCGCCAATTTCTAGTTGGTCCGCTACTTGTGTAGAGGCAACACCGAAACGCTCACGTCCGTATGCTTCATAACCAACACGTCCGATTGTTACATGTACTTCCTCGTCAACCGCTGATTGTGCGCTTGAAATAGAGTATAAGCGACCCGGAATCTTGCGTAGTAAGCTTACAAATTGCTCTTCTGTCCATGAGAATGGACCATAACTTTCTGCGATATCTAATAAGTCACGCCCATATACGAAGTCTTTTACCGATGTTTGTGTGACAATGTTTTGGAAATCACTATGTGTTGTAAATTCAGCGATTTTTTGTAATAAAGGTTTTGATAATACCGTAATTTCGTAATGGTTAATAAGCGCATCACGTAATGTTTGCGTCGTATCACCAGTAGGAACGGTTTTACTCGCATCGAACTTAAGTGTAGCGATTAATGCATCGACTAATTGTTCATTGTTTTTTGGTACAATGCCTAAGCTATCGCCTGGTTCATACGTAATACCAGAATTTTCAAGTGAAATTTCTAAGTGTGTCGTATGTTTATTTGAGCCTGTCATGTTTAAGTTGATTTTTTCAACGATTTCAGCTGCAAAAGGCTTGTTACGCGTATATTCCACTGCTGTTGCAGGTGATGAAGTCTCTTGTGACGAAGCAGCTGTCGTTTCTGTAGCAGTAGCTAATACTTGTTTCACATCTGTAAACCATTTTGCAGCAGGCTCTTCATAGTCAACATCGCATTCTACGATAGGGAGTAGTGCCTGTGCACCTAATTCTAAGAAGCGGTTGTTAAAGTCATGACCTGTTTTACAGTAAAATTCATACGATGTGTCACCAAGTGCTAATACAGCAAAGCGTACGTGATCAAGCTTTGGTGCGCGTTTTGAATATAAAAATTCATGGAAACCAAGGGCGTTATCAGGTGGCTCACCTTCTCCATTTGTGCTCGCCACAATTAACACATCTTCCACTTTCTTTAAATTGTTTGGCTTGAACTTTGCCATTGACGCTACTTCTACTTCTAAGCCTTGCGTTTGAAGCTCAGCACCGATATTTTGCGCAAGCTTTTGTGCGTTGCCTGTTTGAGAGGCGAATAATACAGTGACTGTACGTGTTTGTGGAGGCGCAGCAGGGGCCCCTACAGTCGGTGTGCTTCCAGCTTCAATCACTTCTTCAACGATAACATCTGACACGCTTGTTGCAGCTAAATAGCCATTTAACCAAACTTTTTGTGCGCTTGTTAGTTTAGGGAGTAACTCATTTAATAGTTTGACTTGTTCCTCGTTAAAAGGACTGTTAATTACTTGTAATTTCACTAATTCCACCTCGTAGAACGTTTGTTATTTCAAACGAATTTTTTCATTCTTTTCGATTTGTACAATGTAATTATCTTGCACCACTAATGTAACTGAACCATATTGAAGGTCACGCAAGAGTTTGCGCAAATTTTCAATCGTAGCTTCATGATTCTCTTTGCGCTTATCCATGCGCCACACGCTCCTTTATTGTTCGAATTTGCTGTAGTGTTTGCTCTGCACGTTCTGCGAGTACCGCTTGGACGTTTTTATCGTAACCGAGTGGGGCACAGAGTGTAACCGGTGCAGTTGTAAACTGTAGGCTTGCGATTGTTTTTTCAATGTGTTGCTGTAGTAAGCCACTAAATAGTAAATACGGAATAATATAAATCGGTGTACGGTCGTTTGATTGCTGTATGTGCTGGAGTGTGTCTTCAAATGTCGGACCAACGCCATACAAAAAGCAAACATCGACAGGGCGCTGAATACGCGCTGAAAAATGTTGAGCAATTATTGTTAAATCTTGCTTCGGTGTTGGGTCACTGCTACCACGACCAATCAAATAAATATGGGCATCTTCTTCCACAGAGTGCGCAAACAGACGGTCATGTAAGCTATCAAGCAGTTTGTCGTGCATACCAAACGGTTTTCCCAAGGTGAACTGTACGTGAGGGAATAATTGTTGTGCTTTTGCTAAGTCTTCAGGGATATCGATTTTGGCATGATTGGCAGTGAGTAATAAAATGGGCACGACAGCAATCGTTGTGGCACCTTGTTCGACGCAACGACGAACACCATCAACAATGTCAGGCTGCGCTAATTCTAAAAAGCAAATTTCCTGAATGTTAGTACGAACGTTTTGTTTGACGAACTCGATGAATTGAATCGCTTCGTCAACACCTTGTTGGACGCGTGTACCATGCGCGACGTATAAAACTGCTTCCATGTTTAACACCTTCTTATACTGAAATTCCTTGAACGCTTGCTTCTTGTGCTAGCTTTTGTTCGAACCATTGGATTTTGTCGCGTACTTGAACGACATCACCAACGATAATCATACTCGGGTTTTGAATTTGTGCTTCTGCAACAATAGTGACAATAGTCTCTAATGTACCAGTAACGGTTTGTTGATTATGTGATGTGCCCCAGTGAATAAGAGCTACAGGTGTCGAAGCGGCTTTACCATGTGTCATCAGCTGCTGCGTAATGTATGGTAAATTACCAACACCCATATAAATCGCTAATGTATCAACGCCTTGTGCTAAATTACTCCATTTAATGGCGTCATCTTTTCCTTCACGCATATGGCCGGTCACAATCGCAAAGCTTGATGCATAATCGCGGTGTGTAACGGGAATGCCTGCATATGCAGGTGCTGCGATACCAGATGTAATGCCTGGTACGATTTCAAATGGAATATTTGCCTCGGCTAATACTTCCGCTTCTTCCGCACCACGACCAAATACGAATGGGTCGCCACCTTTTAAGCGTGTAACTATTTTGCCACGTTTCGCATATTGCACTAACAATGTGTGAATGCGGTCTTGAATAACGCCGTGATAATTTGGTAATTTTCCGACAAAGATTAGCTCCGCACTTGGTTTTGCGTGTGACAATAACTCTTTATTAATTAAACGATCATATAGAATAACATCAGCCTGTTGAATGCATTTAAGTCCTTTAACCGTAATGAGATCAACATCGCCAGGGCCGGCGCCTACAATATATACTTTACTCATGTGAAATCCCCCTCTGTATGTCAGTAAGTTGTTTCTGTGAATTACGGTTTGACTTAACGTGCATAAAACCATATGTATTCACTGCCTCTATCCTGAATAGTCAGCAATTAAAATTTTTTTGTTCTGATTTATCTAACAATTTAGGATAGTCATATAATAATAATTAAAAACATATAAGTCAACTAGGAATTTAAGGTTTTTGGAATTTAATGAGGAAGCGAAAGAGGAGAAAGTCTGTTAAACTAAGGTTTTAGCACCTATACGCTATATATTTACGTGAAAATAAATTTCAGAACATGTAAAATGAAAAAAGAAAAAGCATGAGCGTCACTAGGAAATGCGCTCATGCTTTATGTGTACGAATTATTCGAATTTTAATGCGTCGCCGTCAAATGTTTCGTCAGCAACTTTAATTGAATCTGTTGGACAACCTTCGAATGCATCTTGCATATCTTCTAGTAAGTCCTCATCAATTGCACAAGTACCCATGTTATCATCTAAAATTACGAACGCGATGCCCTCATCATCGTAATCATAAATGTCTGGAGCTGCTGCGCCACAAGCGCCACAAGCGATACATGTATCTTTATCTACGATTGTATATTTAGCCATTTGTAATCTCTCCTTAAATAAATGTCTTTCCAAAAGCTACTACCTTATTCTAAAGCTCAAACGAGGACTTTTCAATAAAAACACTTAAAACGGGGGAATTAAGTTTGAAACTGGAAGAACTTCTATTATATTTATGTCACTTATTTCGAGAGGAACGTACCGTATCTGCACCGTATCATTTGTTAAAAGGAAAAAAGTCTGGACAAACGATTCAAGATGTTGGCTTATTTTCGCTCTATCCGTACTTTGGTATTTTGCCGAAATTACAGCGTGCGACATATGACCGTGCGATACAGCAATTAATCGACCAACAAATGCTCGTTGTTCAACCAGATGGCTATTATCAAATTTTACACATGCCAGAGCAGTTGCAAACGAATATTTTATATTTTGATGGATGGCATTATCGTGGAAACGAAACGATTTTTTTTGCGCGTGTATCGTTAGCTGTACAAACACTATCACAGCAACAAGCAGGTGATATGCGGTTTATCCCGCTTCAAAAAGATGACTATGTACAGCGGTTTGTCCGTGATTTTTTAACATGGGCGCAATATAGTAGCGGTGTCGTAGGGACAGCGTTAAAAGATGAACTGACTGTCATCTGTGAGCATTTAACACCTGAACGAGCACAGCTGCTGCTGCAGCGCTTAGCTGGTGCATCAATAAGTGGTTACTCGTGGGCACAGCTAGCACAATACCGTAATGAAAGCCCGTTAGAGACACAGTTAGCCTTTACAAGTGTACTGCATGAATGTTTAGCCTTAATTGCAACGCTGCATGTACCATTATTACAAGCGCTAGCACAAAATATTCGCATGACCGAGGTCGTTACTTCTTCGGCTGCACAAACTGCCAATTATTTTTATGCGGGTGATACGATTGAGCAAATTGCAGCGAAAAGACGCTTGAAAACGAGCACAATTGAAGACCATTTAATTGAGATGGCAATGAATGATGTGAATTTTCCATTTGAACAATTTGTGAGCGAGGATGAGCGAGCGTCTGTATTAGCACTTGCTGACCAATTACAAACGAAAAAACTACGTCAATTAAAAGAGCATGTACCGCAGCTTAGTTATTTTCAGCTGCGCCTTATTTTAGCGAAAGGGGGAAAAGCGTAATGTTAGAAGCAGCATTACGACAGTATTTTGGGTATCAGCATTTTCGAGAAGGACAGCAAGATGTCATTGAAGCGGTGATGCGCGGTGAAGATGTCATTGCGGTGTTGCCAACAGGGACAGGAAAATCGCTTTGTTATCAACTGCCGACAAAATTACTTCCTCATGCGACATTAATTATTTCACCACTCTTGTCACTGATGCAAGACCAAGTAGACCAATTGAAGCGTTTTGGTGAAAAACGCGTCATTGCCCTAAATTCCTTTTTAAATCGAGGCGAAAAGCAGGAAGTCCTACAGAAGCTTGGGCAATATGAATATATTTTCACATCGCCAGAGATGCTTCAACAGCCACATGTACAGCAAGCGTTACAACACGTAAAATTATCATTAATCGTTGTCGATGAAGCGCATTGTTTATCGCAATGGGGATTTGACTTTCGACCGGATTATTTACAGCTAGCATCAGTGTTTGATTCGTTAGCACGACCGGGTATACTAGCATTATCTGCAACGGCTACAACGCAAGTTTTAGTGGATATTAAACAATATTTGCAAATGCGTAGTCCACATGAATGTATTCATTCTGTCGACCGACCAGCTATTCGCTTAATGCGTGAACGTTTTGAAACAGCAGAGCAAAAATTAGCATGGGCATTTGATTATATTCGACAAGCGCAAGGAGCGGGTATTTTTTATACACAATCTCGTGCTAAATGTGAACAATATGCTGCGGTATTAGTTGAGCAAGGAGTACGCATTGCGTATTATCATGGTGGTATGGAGCTGTACGACCGACAGTTAATCCAACAGCAGTTTTTACAAGGACAGCTGGACTGGATTGTTGCAACGAACGCGTTTGGTATGGGTGTCCATAAAGATAATATTCGGCATATTATGCATGAAACATTGCCACAAACAATGGCAAACTATATGCAAGAAATCGGACGGGCAGGGCGAGACGGGCAGCCAGCAATCGCCGTATTATTATATGCACAAGGAGACGAGGAGCGCGTGCATTATATCGCGACAGAAGACTTACCACAAGATGCTCATGTTGATGCGTATGATGCACATCGACAAGGAGACGTTACACAGCTTGTCACAAATGGTTGGATGACCGAGACACAGTTTCGTGTGCTTCATTACTGGATGCAACAATTTTCCAACATAGAAATGAAACATTTTATCGGGCAACTACGTCTACAGAAGCGAGAGCAAATTATGGCGATGCAAAAAATGGTCGATGAGCAGAGTTGCTTACGACAAGTAATCTTGCACTATTTTGGTCAAACGTTACAAACGACGATTGAACAATGTTGTTCAAATTGTGGGGCTACGTACCAATTGCCAGCGTTTGAAGAGCCAGTAGTAGGGCTTACAATTGATGCATCGTGGCAAAAACGTTTATTGGCAATTTTTCCACAATAATGCATGGATTAACATTTACAATTTTAACGAAATTCGTCATAATGAACGAATAGAAAGTGAAAGACGGGGTGACTCGGAGTGTCAAAAGAAAAAAAGCAAAATAAATTTGAAGATGGCCGACAAGAAATTGATTTGGATAAAATCAATTCACGTGTATCCAAGTCAAGCCAGAACACAGCGACGAAAACGAAATCAAATTCTTCTATTTTAACACCAGTATTTTTATTGTTTATTTGTATTCCTTTAGCATTTGTTATCTATTTTTGGCAGTTTTATGATCCAGCAACGACGGCGGAGCAAGCGAAGGTAGAAGAAAATCAAGTAGTAGAAATCGCTAAAAATAATAATGGAACTTCCAATGAAGAACAAGCACTAGTAGATGATGAAAAAGAAAGTGCTGAGCAAGAAATTTTATCTGAAGAAGAGCGTACAGCGGCAACATTAGCAGCTCAAGCGGCAGCAGAAAAAGCAGCGAAACAAGAAGCGGACCGTGTAGCGCAAAAAATCGCAGAGGAAAAGGCGGCAGAAGAAGCAGCGCAACAAGCAGCGATTGAAGAAGAGCGTCGTAAAGCGGAAGAGGAAGCGCGCCGCCAAGAACAGTTAGCAGAAGAAGCACGTCAAAAAGCGGCTGCACAAGAGGCTGCGCGTCAAAAAGAAGAAGTAACGAAACAACAATCAACTGCGCGTAGTCATACAGTTCAGCCGAATGAAACGATTTATCGTATTTCGGTGAATTATTACGGAAATGGCGACGCGGTAGAACGTATTAAGGCAGCAAATGGTTTAACATCGAATGAAATTAGTGTAGGCCAAACGTTAATATTACCGTAAAAGAGCGCGTGACTTTTAAAAGTCACGCGCTTTTAATGAAACGAAAGGATGATGAAGTATGTGGAAGCAGTTAGGTGTATATGGTGCAATTGCGGGTGTTGGGACATTGGCATATATGTATCAGCTAGCACATCAAAACACCGTGAAAACACACGTGCTAACGTTAAAAGGCAAGCCAGAAACTGTACGTGTCTTTTTTATTTCAGATGTACATGCACGTGTTATCGACGAAGCTTTATTACAGCAAGTAACAAATGTTGATTTTATTATTATTGGCGGAGATTTTTGTGATAAGCGTGTCGGTTTAGCGCAAATAGAAAAAAACCTTGAAAAGCTAACGAATATTGCGCCTGTTTATTTTGCTTGGGGAAATAATGACCGAGAAGTAGGCGAAGCAATGCTAACGGAGCTTTTTGCACAGTATGATGTACGTGAGCTAAATAACGGCAATATTCGCTTGAATCAATTTAACAATCCATGGGTGATTGGCGCGATTAATGATACATCCAAGCGTGATTATAATATTGATGCGGCATTTGAAGGTACAAATGACGAAGATTTTGTTATTTACGTTTCGCATAATCCGCAAGTGTTTCCGCGTACAACACCACGCTATCAACCTGTGTTAATGCTAGGTGGTCATTTACATGGCGGACAAATTCGCGTAGGGCGCTTCGGGATGCACGAAAATGGTCGCTTTAAAATTGTCGATGGACGTGGTGAATTAATTAGTAACGGCTACGGGACGACGTTAGTGCCATTTCGTTTAGGAGCGCCACCTGAGACACATATTATTGAGATGCGTGTGACAGAGTAGAACGTTTTTGCGAACAAGTATATAATGAAAAGCAATTCAATGAGTAGGAGATGTCAATAAACATGGAAAAAGTAGATGCAGTTATTGTTGGTGGCGGGCCGTGTGGGTTAGCAGCAGCCATTGCACTGCAGCAAATTGGTTTACGACCTGTGGTGATTGAAAAAGGGAATATCGTGAACGCTATTTATGAATACCCAACGCACCAAACCTTTTTTAGTTCAAGTGAAAAGTTAGCGATTGGTGATGTGCCATTTATTGTAGAGCAACGTAAGCCACATCGTAACCAAGCGCTTGTCTATTATCGTGAAGTTGTCAAAATGAAGCAAATTACGGTACATCGTTTCGAGAAGGTCGAAAAAGTACAAAAACGACAAGACGGAGCGTTTACAGTGACGACATCAAAGGCATTGTATGACACACCGTATGTAGTGATTGCGACAGGTTATTACGACCATCCGAATTATTTAGGTATTCCAGGGGAACAATTACCAAAAGTACATCATTATTTCAAAGAGGGGCATCCATTTTTTGATACGGATGTTGTCGTGATTGGTGGGAAAAACTCGGCCGTAGATGCGGCACTTGAACTGCATAAAGCAGGTGCACATGTTACATGTGTATACCGAGGTAGTGATTATTCACCGAGCGTGAAGCCGTGGGTATTACCTGATTTTGCGGCACTTGTACGAAATGGCGACATTACGATGCATTTTGAGTCGCATGTGTGTAGCATTGATGAACATAGCGTAACGATTGAGAAACAAGGTGAGCAACTTCACATTGCCAATGATTTTGTATTTGCGATGACAGGTTATCACCCAGACCATAACTTTTTACTTGATATTGGTGTACGTATTGACGAGGAAACCGGGCGTCCATTTGTAAAGGATGAAACGATGGAAACGAATGTGGAAAATTTATTTATTGCGGGCGTAATTGCGGCAGGCAATAATGCCAATGAAATTTTTATTGAAAATGGTCGCTTCCACGGTGAGCAAATTGCGACAGCGATTGCTGCACAGCAACTGATTGAGAAATAAAGCTGTCTATATACGAGAAAAACACACTTCGAAATCATAACCGTTTCGAAGTGTGTTTTTTGTAGTAGTTACGCATTGAAAAAAGCAGATAAATTGACCGTGTCATGACATTCATTGAGCGCGATTAATAGCTTCAGGCGCGCTTTTTGTCCGTTTAAGCCGTTTGCGAAAATAACGCCTGCATCTTCAAGCTGTTTACCACCACCGTCATAGCCATACACACCTTCTGCAATCCCGTTAAAGCAGCGCGAGACAAGTACAATCGGCAACCCTTTTTGGACATATTCAATTAATTTTGTCGCAACGGCTGGAGGGACATTCCCTTGTCCAAGGCCTTCTAGTACAAGTCCGTCATAGCCACATTGCACGATAAAATCAATCGCATCTTCTTCCATACCTGCATATACTTTTAAAAGTGCGACACGTTTGGAAATCGCTTGGATATCGACATATTGTCGGTGAATCGGTGCGTGGTGGAAATGGATTTTCTTCTTTGTCACAAGCGCAATTGGCCCGTACTGCGGCGACTGGAATGTATTGACCGAGCTAGTGGACGTTTTCGTAATATTAAATGCTAAATGCACTTCGTCATTCATCACGACTAAGACGCCTTTTTCACGTGCTTGTGGGTCGATGGTGACACGAACTGCCTCGACTAAATTATAGACACCATCTGCTCCTAGCTCATTTGAGGAACGCATTGCACCGGTCAGCACAATCGGGAATTGAAAGCGTGTTGTCATATCTAAAAAATAGGCAGTTTCTTCGAGTGTATCTGTGCCGTGTGTAATAACGACACCGTCAAGTTGATACAGTTTAGCTTGCTCGACAATCACATCGCGTAGCAATAGCATATGCTGCGGTGTAATATGTGGAGACGGTAAATTAAAGGCTTCTACTTCAATAATATTGGCATATTGGTGGAGCGTTTGTTCATTTTTTAATGGGTTTTCATCATTTAAAATGACCGCTCCTGATTCGGTACTCATTTTCATCGAAATTGTTCCGCCAGTATGAATTAATAAAATGTTTTTCTTCAAACGTCAGCACCTCGCACGTATAATTCATTCGCATGTTATACTGATTATAGCAAAAACGGCGAGAAGGGGTTGGAAAAATTGTTCATTTTACTGACAGTCGCAATTGCGCCTGGTCTTGCGTTGTTTAGCTATTTTTACTTACGCAATGATATGAAAACGGAGCCGCGTCGAACATTACTTCATTCGTTCGTTTATGGTGCAGTCATTACGTTTCCAATTTTATTTATGCAATATGTGTTAACGGAAGAAGGTGTGTTTGCGTATCCGTTTATGCAGCATGTTGTCTTCACAAGTTTTATTGAAGAGTTTTTTAAATGGTTTATATTATATATTGCGATTTATCATCATGTAGAGTTTGATGATCCGTATGATGGTATTTTATATGGCGCCAGTATTTCGCTAGGGTTTGCGACGGTTGAAAATGTTATTTATCTGTTATCGTATGGATTAGACACCGCCTTTATGCGCGCATTATTACCGGTGTCGAGCCATGCACTATTTGGTGTGGTGATGGGCTATTATTTAGGGAAATCAAAGTTCACGGACAGCACGAAAAAGTATTTATATTTAGCGCTTTTTGCACCAATCGCCTTGCATTTAATGTACAACGGGATTTTAATGTTCCGTGATACGTGGGTGTATTTAATGATTCCGTTTATGTTGTTTTTATGGACGTTCGCCTTACATAAAGTAAAAGCGGCGCATGCGCATTTATTAGAACATTTGTATAAGCAGCATAAAATGTAGTGCTAATGATTCAACAAATGGGAGTTAATAGGTAAAAATAATGTGATATTTGTATGTCTTTTGTGGCGATGGGTCAGAGTATATGGCATAATAAAAGTACAAATTTTAACGTAAGTGTGGGGAACGACGTGGAATTAACAATTGGTATGCAATTAACGCTAGAACCAACATATACAGACCGGAATGAAAAGTTTCGCTGTAAAGTAGTTGAGGTGGATGAGCACATATTCTATATTGATTATCCAGTGAATATTGAAACGAAGAAGACCGCTTTTTTAATTGATGGAGCACAATTTTTAGTATTGTTTACAAGCGCAGATGGCAATGCCTCGTTTGCGTTAAACTCAGAAGTGTTAGGGCGTAAAAATGATGGCATTCCAATGATTGCGATGAAGCGACCTCGCGCGGAAGAAATTGTGAAAGTACAACGACGTGAGTTTGTACGTGTACAAACGCGTGTAGATGTAGCGATTGCTACCGAGCACATGACGTATCAACTAACAACTGAAGATATTTCAGCAGGTGGCATTGCAGCAATTTTACGCGGTCATGAGCAACTCGAAGAAAATCAAACGGTAGAACTGACGATTGTGTTGCCATTTGAAAATGGAGATACACATTATGTGATGACGGAAGCTCGAATTGTGCGTATTTTTGAAAAAGATGATGTGCTGAAAATTGCATCGATTCAATTTGTTGAACCGATGGATGTTGACCAACAATATATTGTACGTTTTTGTTTTGAACGACAAATTATGCTGCGTAGAAAAGAATTAAATCAATAATTACATAGAAAGAGTCTCGTAATAATACGAGGCTTTTTTTTTACTTTATGCTACAATAAAAGATGTAAGAAAGGGTTGAAATTGTGAAGAAAACTATTCAAATTGCAATAGACGGACCAGCAGGCGCTGGCAAAAGTACTATTGCCAAAATCGTAGCAGAAAAATTAGGATTTACGTATATTGACACAGGTGCAATGTACCGAGCGATTACGTATAAAGCACTTCAACAAGGTGTTTCTTTAGCAGATGAAGCGGCACTATCAGAGCTTTTACGTCAATCAACAATTACATTAAAGCCGTCTGAACGTGGGCAGCTTGTCTTTTTAGATGGACAAGACGTATCGGAAGTCATCCGTACAAATGATGTGACGGCTTCTGTATCGGAAGTAGCGGCACATGCAGACATTCGTGAGCAAATGGTGGCAGCACAGCAACAATTAGCGGAAGCGGGCGGCGTTGTCATGGATGGGCGTGATATTGCGTCACATGTATTGCCACAAGCAGAGCTAAAAGTGTTTATGTCAGCAACGGTTGAAGAACGTGCACGTCGTCGTTTTGTCGACAATGAAAAGCGTGGTATTCCCGCAACAATCGAATCATTAATCGAAGATATCGCACGCCGTGATAAATTAGATAGTGAACGCGAAGTATCACCGCTAGTGCAGGCTGATGATGCCATTTACTTAGATACAACATCGCTGACAATTGATGAAGCTGCAGAAGAAATTCTACGTTTAGCAAATGCGCAAATGAACTAATTTTTCAAATTTTTAACTTATTTTTTGTTTTTATTAACAAGATAGACTACAATAGAGTTGGAAAGATGCGAAGGAGGGTTACATATGTCTGAAGAAATGAACTTAGGATCAAGCCAAGAATTTAACGAAGGTGACATCGTCCAAGCGACTGCCGTGCAGGTCGATGATAAATCTGTAACAGTAACAATTGAGGGTGCTCCATTTGATGGAATTGTCCCAATTAGTGAGTTATCGAGCTTACACGTTGAAAAAGCTTCTGATGCAGTAGCTGTAGGTGATAAGTTAGAACTCATCATTACAAAAGTTGAAGAAGAAAACTTTGTGTTGTCAAAGCGTAAAGTCGATGCTTTAAATGCATGGGATAAGCTTGAAGCGCAATTTGAAGCGGGTGAAATCTTTGAAGCGGAAGTAAAAGACGTTGTCAAAGGTGGTCTAGTAGTTGATTTAGGTGTACGTGGATTCGTTCCCGCATCGCTTGTAGAAGATTATTTTGTAGAGGAATTTGACGATTACAAAGGGCGCACATTAGCGTTCAAAATTGTTGAGTTAGATAAAGATAAAGGACGCTTAATTTTATCACACCGCGCAGTGGTCGAAGATGAAAAGAAAGCGAAAAAACAAAATGTCATTGAAACCATTTCAGTGGGCGATGAGCTAGACGGTACGGTACAACGTATTGCAGCATTTGGCGCATTTGTTGATTTAGGTGGCATTGATGGTTTAGTGCACATTTCACAGCTATCACATCAACATGTATCAGATGTATCAGATGTGTTAACGGAAGGACAGGAAGTGCGTGTCAAAGTATTATCTGTTGATACTGCAAATGAGCGTATTTCGTTATCAATTAAAGATACGCAACCTGGTCCGTGGGATAGCATTGAAGAAAAAGCACCTGTTGATGCTGTATTAACGGGTACAGTTCGTCGTTTAGTGCCATTTGGCGCATTCGTTGAAGTGTTCCCTGGTGTTGAAGGACTTGTGCATATTTCTCAAATTTCTCATAAGCATATCGGAACACCACATGAAGTATTAACAGAAGGTGACGAGGTGCAAGTGAAAGTGCTGGAAGTAAGTGGTGAAGAAGGCAATCGCCGTTTATCATTAAGCATTAAGCAGCTGCAAGAAAATGATGCACAGCAAGAGAGTGCTGCAGCAGCAGATGAATCATATGAGTTACCAGAAGAAAATAGTGGCTTCTCATTTGCAGATGTGATTGGTGATCAACTAAAAGCATTTAAAAAAGACGAAGAATAAAAAAAATGAGCCGTTCGCATTGCGAATGGCTCGTTTTTTTATGCGTGTTGTTGAATGATTTGTTGCAGTTTTTGCGCAAGCACTGGTACGTCTTGTGTAGATACTGTAACGCGTACGAAGGATTCATCCATATCAAGTGCCTCTGCAAATAAGCTGCTGAGTCCACGAACTTTACGGTCGATTTGAATGAGTAGCTCTGCAGAATGCGCACTTTGTGATAAAAACATCACTTCTACTTCATCGAGACGACCACGGAAAGCGCCACTCGTTGGCACAAATTCAAACTCTTGAACGAATGGGTAACGGTTACGGTAACGCGGCGGTGCAGCCTCACATGCGACTTCACGTAAGCGGAAACCAAGTGATTGTACAGCATTCAATACTTCAGTAACAAGTACAGTAGGTTGTACCGAAATATAATCTTTATCGGTTGGGTCAATTGCCATCGCAATATCAAGTGCTGTATGTACCCAGACGCGTGTTTTACCCATTGTAATAGGTGTTTCATATGGTAGTATAAATGAAAATGGAATTTCTTTTTGTTCGCGGGCGCTAATCGTAAATGGCTCACTTACGCGTACACGCTCTAATTCAAGCTGTTCGTCAAATTTCGTATCATTCATTTCTTTCTCGTATGTTGTATAAAGAATTAATGAAATGGCGTCAATCGTTTGTTCAACATCGCCACCTTGAATACGAACGACTCCTTGTAATGTATCTCCAACGCGGTACGATGTATTCGTTAGTACCGTATCCACAGTTGCTGCACCGACACCGAAACTAGCGAGTGCTTTTTTGAAAAATGACATAAAAATGCCTCCTTATAAATAGTTCATCTATAAATATACGTATGAAGTTCTGGAAGGTTTCACAATACTAAATTGAACTTTTAGTATAAATATAGTGTATCCTTTATAATGGGCAAGAATAAATCGGAAACTAGTGAGTAGTATAAAGATTGGAGGAGCACATGAATAATCGGAAACGTCATGTGGCAGACATCGCCTTGTCATTATTTATTGAACAAGGTGTACAGCAAACATCGATACAGGAAATTATTGAGCAAGCGAATATCTCTAAAGGAACGTTTTATAATTATTTTGCGTCTAAAAATGAGTGTATTGCCGAAATATTAGAGTTGCTACGTTATGAGGCCAGTCAAACACGTTTAGCAATTGAGGTTGGAAAAGATTCAGCCGACCGTGATGTGTTTATTGACCAAGTTTCAGCTTTAATTCAAATGAATGAAGAGCGCCATTTACATTTACTATTTGAAGGGTTATTACATTCTAATGAACAAGAGTTAAAAAAACTTGTGTTGCAGCATCGTTTACATGAACTACGTTGGCTACAGCAGCGTTTAGTTGATATATACGGCTTTAATGTTGAACAAATTTCGTATGAAGCGGCGATTTTATTACATGGTATGATACAGCATATGTTATTTATGGCACGTATTACACATAGTGCCTATTCATTGCGCCAGTTAATTGCCTCTATTTTTTCATACATGGAGCTGATTTTACCGAATATGATCGTTACATTTGTCGATTTGGCAAGTGTCGAAATGTTAGAAGGGCGTGTTTCACAGCGGAATGTATCGAAAGAAGAAGTCATAGAAGCGGCACATGCTATATTAGCGCAAGTCGTGACGAATGAGCAGCGAGAGCTTATTGTAGCATTTATTGAAGAGCTAGAGCGTGTAGAACCGCGTTTATCGGTATTGCGGGCGATTTTGCCAGCGATTCCACAGAGCTTCGTACAATCGCCTCTTGAGGCACAAGTGCAGCAATTTGTGAATACAGCATGGTTTTATGTCAAAGTAAAGTAGGTGTGATGGGTGAGAAAGTGGTTACCGTTCGTGTTAATTTTGTTGCTAGTAGCGTGTAGTGATGAGCAACAACAAGGTGTGTTTCTATACAAAAACGCATATATAGGCGATGCATCAGCTGTTTCAGCAATTGTCGAGCAGCTAGAAAATAGCGAGCAATTTATGCAGATGGAGCTGTTCACAACAGCGAAGCCTTACGCAGTCAATTTGCAGTATGCACATATTTCAGAGCAGCAGGCAATGCGTAATGCCACGTATATATTTACGCTTGTACAAAATGTCGATGTGGTGCAGTTTACATTTGCTGACGAACAGTACGAGTTAACACGCCAAGAGATTGAAAGTGTATACGGGCTTGATGTTCGAAATATACATGACGAACAGAAGCTACAGGCGTTAATCGAAGAAAAATTGTGAGGCTAAATAAGGTCGTCTAAAATAGCGCGTGGACAGAACGTGATATCTCATAAAAATCCCCTTCAGCAATTGTGACTGCTGAAGGGGGTTTTATGTTTTTTTGTCTAGTCACGACGACGGAATAATTCAATATCTTCTATATGGTCTTTTGCTTGGCGTTGTTCGTCGCGTTGGATTTCTGTACCGATTGGACCTTCCTCGATATGAACATCACTTTTTTCGCGTGTTGCTTGATGCGCATCTTGTAAATTATCTTTCGATACCATATATACGATTGCACCGCCAAGATGCAGTAGCGTTAAATAATCATCTAGTTTGCTTTCTGCGACACCGATGTCACGCAGTGCTTCGGCTGACGGCTCCCCACCACTTAAAATCGCTTTTGCGTGATTCCCGATTGTATCTGATTTTTCGACGTCGACCGATGTGTAGTCTTTATATGCCTCTGTGTCTTCCGCTAAAATCGTTAATTCGTCTTTTGTATAGCCCTCTGCTTGAAGTGTTTCGAGCAAATGTTGTAGCTCTGTTACATCTTTTACCGCTTCAATTCTATTCATTGTCAAATTGCCTCCTTTAACGTTCTCTTAGGCTATGTTCCACAAATGATATAAAATTAAACCTTTTCATCATTGTACTATCCGTCAATGGATTTCGTGTGATATAATCAAGTCTTTGAGGTATAATACATTGTGGATTATTATACAAACACTGAAAGTTGGAAGGATGAAAACGATATGACAAAACCAGTAATCGCTATCGTTGGTCGTCCGAACGTTGGTAAATCAACAATTTTTAACCGTATTGTTGGTGAACGTGTATCAATCGTCGAGGATATCCCTGGCGTAACACGTGACCGTATTTATAGTTCGGCTGAATGGCTAACGCATGATTTTAATATTATTGATACAGGCGGCATTGAAATTAGTGACGCACCATTTATGGAGCAAATTCGTCAACAAGCAGAAATCGCTATTGATGAGGCAGATGTTATTATCTTTATGACGAATGGTCGTGAAGGTGTAACATTAGCAGATGAGCAAGTAGCAAAAATGCTTTACAAAACAAAAAAACCAATCGTGCTTGCGGTTAACAAAATTGATAACCCTGATATGCGCGAAATGATGTACGACTTCTATTCATTAGGCTTTGGTGACCCGTTCCCAATTTCTGGTTCACACGGTTTAGGTTTAGGGGATTTATTAGATGAGTGTGCGAAAAACTTCCCACAAGACAACGAGGAGCAATACGGTGAGGATGTCATTAAGTTCTCATTAATCGGTCGTCCAAACGTTGGTAAATCATCATTAGTAAATGCCTTTTTAGGTCAAGACCGCGTTATCGTATCAGATGTTGCGGGTACGACACGTGATGCGATTGATAGCCCGTATGAATATGATGGACAAGAGTATGTCATTATTGATACAGCTGGTATGCGTAAAAAAGGGAAAGTGTACGAAACGACAGAAAAATATTCTGTATTACGTGCATTACGTGCTATTGAACGCTCAGACGTTGTATTAGTTGTTCTAAATGCAGACGAAGGCATTCAAGAACAAGATAAAAAAATCGCTGGTTATGCGCATGAAGCAGGGAAAGCCGTTGTAATCGTTGTTAATAAATGGGATGCTGTTGAAAAAGACGAGAAAACGATGAATTTCTATACAGAGCAAATTCGTGAGCACTTCTTATTCTTAGACTACGCACCAATTATTTTCGTATCAGCGAAAACGCGTAAACGTGTACACCAAATTTTACCGGTTATTCAACGTGCAAGTGAAAACCACGCAATGCGCGTACAATCGTCAATCTTAAATGAAGTTATTGAAGATGCGGTAGCACGTAACCCAGCGCCAACAGATAAAGGGCGCCGTTTACGTATTTACTACGCAACACAAGTAGCGATTAAACCACCGACATTTGTTGTATTCGTCAATGAATCAGAACTAATGCACTTCTCTTATGAGCGTTTCTTAGAAAACCGTATTCGTGAAACATTCGATTTCGAAGGGACACCAATTCGTTTAATTACGCGTACACGTGCATAAGATAGGGGGAATCGATGTGGAGAATATTTCCGTTTTAGGTGCAGGTTCATGGGGGACAGCACTTGCAATGGTGCTTGCTGAAAATGGTCATCGTACAACGATTTGGTCTCATCGACAAGACCAAGTGGATGAAATCAATGAACAGCATACAAATGCTAAATATTTGCCGAACACGGTATTACCACAATCATTAACAGCGACGTCATCAATTGAAGATGCTGTAAATGACCATGATATCATTGTTATCGCTGTACCGACAAAGGCCATTCGTGAAGTGTGTCAGCAATTTGTGGCGACACAAACGACAGAAAAATTATTTGTGCATGTGTCAAAAGGAATTGAGCCAGATTCATTAAAGCGTATTTCTGAGTTGTTGCAAGAGGAAATTCCAGCAGCGCTTCGTTCAGATATTGTTGTATTATCAGGGCCAAGCCACGCAGAAGAAGTTGTGAAACAACAGCCGACAACGGTGACTGTAGCTTGTGAAAATATGGTTGCTGCTGAGCGCGTGCAAGATGCTTTTATGAATGGTTATTTCCGTGTGTATACATTAGAAGATGTTATCGGCGCTGAAATTGGTGGCGCATTAAAAAACGTTATTGCACTAGCAGCAGGCGCTGTTGATGGCTTAGGCTATGGTGACAATGCGAAAGCGGCACTTATTACACGTGGACTTGCTGAAATTACACGTCTTGGCGTGAAAATGGGCGCAAACCCGTTAACATTTTCAGGTTTAACCGGTATGGGTGATTTAATTGTGACCTGTACAAGTGTGCACTCACGTAATTGGCGAGCGGGCAATTTACTAGGGCAAGGGTATAAACTGCCTGAGATTTTGGCACAAATGGGTATGGTTGTGGAGGGTGTGCGTACTGCAAAAGCAGCGCATCAACTCGCACAAACCTATGATGTAGCCATGCCAATTTCTAGTGCTCTTTATAATGTACTGTTTGAAGAACAACCACCGAAAGATGCAGTGGATGCGTTAATGGCACGTATGAAAAAGCGTGAAATTGATGAAATGATGTAATTTCTATAGAAGGATTCCAAAAAGTATAGTTGCTTTTGGAATCCTTTTTTATGTTTTGAAAAAGCTAGTAATGTAAAGATTTTGCTAAGTGATGCGGTGTGATATACTGAAATTACAACTGAAAAGGGGTGTAGAAGGATGGGACCACTTGCGCATTTACCCGCATTAGATGTTATGTGGATTTCGTTTTATTGTATTTTCTTTTTACTTGCATCAATTGGCATTATTTATATGGTACGACATAAAATACATAATCGTTTTTTGCAATGGATGTTTAAATTGATTGCGTATGGCTTATTTTTTCTTGGTTCTTTTTTGATGGTGTTAGTTGTTGCGACGTGGCCAGCATAAGGGGGAATGAACATGAAGCGATGGATAATAGGAAGTTTAATAGCTGTTAGTTGTTTATTAAGCGGCTGTGGTGGAAGTTTTTCAGCAAGTGAGGAACAGCAGCGTTTACAGCAACAAGTAAATCCCGATGATGTGCAAGCTGTACAGCGCGCCGTTGAGGCATTTCAACAGGATTCAGGTGGATTATTACCGATTAAAACAGTGGATAATGATACAGATATTTATATTAAGTATTTAATCGATTTCCAAAAGCTTGTGCCAACGTATTTAGCAGCACTACCAGACAATGCATATGAAAAAGGCGGCATTTATCAGTATGTTATTTGGGATGCGGAACAGTCGCCTACTGTAAAGCTTGTCGATTTAAACGCTGCTGAACGTATTCGTGAGATTAATTTACGTGTGATGGTGCAGCAATACCCAGCGTTTCAGGAGCAAATAGCAGATTATATTTATACGCTTAATTACGAGCGCATGGGGCTAGAGCCGTTATCTGTGCAAAGCCCGTACTCGACAAATTATTTACCTATTGTCGTCACAACACAAGGACAAGCGATTGTTGACTACCGGATTGATTTACAACGCTTAATTGACGACATGGACATAGATATTACGCCAGGCGAAGATTTGCGCCCTTTATTAATTGAACGTTTCGATGTATTGCCTGCTTATTCCGTACCATATACTGTAAATGAAGCGCGCGAGGTAGTGTTTTTTTACACGCCATAAAACATGGAAATGGTGTCTGTTGCTGTAAATTTGAAGCAATCGACCCCTTTTTTATGTGAAAAAGCGAAAAAATGTTCGAAAAAGTGGACAAAACGTTGAAAACAGTAGGGTTTTGAGTTTACTTTATAAGAAATAGTGTATAGTATATTGAGAGTAGAGTTTTGCCGACTGCAAAAAGTGAAATGGGTCCAACAAATATCAGTGAAGTGCGAAGAAATTCAGTTGCATCAAGGGTTTTGTTATGTTACTCTTTTATCATGATTGATGAGCGGCAACCCTTGAGAGGAGGTGAATCGTGTGAATAAAACAGAATTAGTGAACTCTGTTGCTGAAGCTGCAGGTCTTTCTAAGAAAGACGCTTCTAAAGCAGTTGATGCTGTATTTGATACAATTCAAGATGCTCTTGCAAAGGGTGACAAAGTACAATTAATCGGTTTTGGTAACTTTGAAGTGCGTGAACGTGCGGCTCGTAAAGGTCGTAACCCACAAACGGGTGAAGAAATCGAAATTGCTGCAAGCAAAGTACCTGCTTTCAAACCAGGTAAAGCACTTAAGGACGCCGTTAAGTAGTCCGAAAAACCCTTACATAACAAGGGTTCAGGCATTTTATAAGTTCAGTAAAAACTGTCTGGACAAAAACCCTCTGAATTTTTCAGAGGGTTTTTGAATTTTTATGTAAAAATAAAAGAGCTGTTCACTTAAAAATGAACAGCCTCTAAATATTTATTTAGTAAGTAATTTTTGTCGAAGTTCAAAATTTTCTATGGTCAAATTTTCCACTCGTTTTTCTAATGCACTTATAATTTCGAGGTAATTAGATTTTTGATTAGTATCCAATGTGTCTTTAGAATTGGAACTAATAATAGATTGATTATTAAGTAAGATATCATCTATATCTTTAATTAGTTTGTCGTACCAAGTTGAAAGATATTCTGAATCATTGTTTTTCCATAATGATCGATCGCTACTTAATTTTAGTTTATGTGCTATTAATTTGTAGGCTTGAACTTTTGAAATTCGAGCATCAGCTTCATTCTTGGTAGCTTTGTTAATATAAGTCCTTTTAACGCCCTTTGTAGCACCGTATAGCTGGTCTTTAGTGTAAGATGTAGGTTTACTCATATGACTCCTTTAAACTAATTCTAGGGCTTCTGAGAAGCTTAGAGGGATTTTGTTGGTTTTATAATATGTTTTTGCAATCTTATCTAAATTTTTTTCGATTTCATTTCCTTCCTTTTGACGCAAATTGAATTTTGAGAATAGCGTAAAGAACGTTTTTTTTAATTTTTCCTCAATATCCTTTATATTCATTGAAATAAATTCTTTTTCTAATTTGTTTTTCTTAAGATTATCTTTGTAAAATAAAATAAGAACCATATAACGTAATATTTCAGCTTTATGTTCTTTTAACTTATCCTGATCAGGAAGATATTTGTTGCAGCTAAAGCAATCAAGTTCAGTATGTCCGCAATTAACTACAACAGTTGCAGTACAATTATGAGTATACATTGGCATACCTGTTGGCTGAGTTATATTTTCATTACTAGGCAACTGATTTAATTCTTGTTTTACTTTGGTAACTATTTTTTCAACAAGCAAGTTTGCTTCTTGCTTTTGGCTAGAAGTGGTTTGAAATTTAATGCTTCTTTCAATAACTTGATTTAGTGGGATTGTTGACTCGTCCTCTTGATAAGTTGTTAAATTACTCCAAACGCCCTCTAAACTAACTTTTTTTAAATCATTCACCACTTTCTTTGATTTTGTTGCTAAATATGGAAGTTGAGAATCAATATCTCTTTGATTTAATGCGTGTTGTATATCCACTTTTTCCTTTCCAATCATCTTCAAATATAAAGCGTGTATTTTACGAGAAGAGTGTGATGAAAAATGAGTTTTCAATTTAAGTCTTTTTTCAAGTCGCAAGAGAAATCTATTAATAGTTCCAGGTAATAGAATATTTGTGCAGTCTTTATTGGGAAATAGTCTTACTTTTTTTAAATCGTCACCGAATGTTGTAGATACATTTATTGAATTAACCTCTAGAGGAATATTCGGTGTTATTTGTATTAATTCATTGATCCATTCGAACATATTTGAATCCATTTTCACATAGAATTCAGACTTATTTTTTGTTTTATGAAAATGAATAAATTTCTCACCTTGATTATTCGTTGTTATACAGTCTTTTGTTAATAATAATATTTCGTGTATTCTAGCTCCTGTTGTCATTTGTAATAATATTGCCCGACGACATTTAGCCTGTGTGATATCTTTTTCGTCAATGCATTCGTTGCTGTCATTTAACAGTGCATCAATTAGTATTTGCGTCTCACCGAAGTTTATATTTTCACCATACATAGTTTTTTTGTTGGTCATTTTTTTTGGTGCTACCCTGTCGATGTTTATATCATAAATAGAGTTTGTAATTATGTAATATTTAATATAAGCCCTTATATTGTTTCTTATATTGTCCTTTAAGTTTTCGCTAAGGTTTTGAAAATCTTCGCTATTATAAAAGTTAAGAAGTGTGCCTCCGATTAAATCATTGGAATAAAATATCTGATGTTTAAATAGAAGTGGTACAACTTTTCTTAAGGTACTGGAAATCATATTGTAATTTCCCCAGCTCATTTTTTTGAATGTGATCGTTTCTAAATCTCCATTGTGATTTAGAATTTTTAAAGAAGCTGTATTATCGACTCTTAATTTTGTCCATTCCAAATAGTTGTATAAATCCCTATTCAAAGAGCTATCATACAGTGCGGTTAATGCACTCCATTTGTTTTCTTCGGATTCATCGCTAGGGAGTAATTGAACCTGTTTATCGGGTGTAGTAGTGACAGGAGATGAATCGCTATTAAGGAGTATAAATGCGATGAAACGTGCAATCCGTCTCTTATTTTTAAAAGAATATAAATATTGGATTTCGTTATCGGTAATGAATTTCTTATGAATGCCAGGAATCAATCCGAATCCACGCATCCATAGTTTTAGTAATTCATTTAAATATAACTTTCTAAAATTATCCTTATTTTCGAGATTTCCCATAGCAAAATCATCAATATAATCTTCGAAAAGTTTGTATGCTAATTTAAAGTTTGGAAGGATTTCAAGTGGATATAATTTATAGTTTATAGGAGAGCTTTGAAATTGTTTATCTAATTGAATTCGTCCCATTAAGGCTAATTTATAAGCATAAGTTTTTTCTGATTTACTTAATGAATTTATGTCTGTGAAGTAATGAAGGTCTTTATTGAATATATCTTTTCCAAGTTTAGTTGTTCTAAAAATTTCTCTTTGTTCTTGGTTAAAATGAGTCTCGATAAAAAGTTCAAATTCCACACCTCTATATAGAACTGTGAGAGATAAAGCTTTTTCTTCTTGAATGCTTGCAATCGCTAATCCCATATTTCCTCCTTAAAGTGCTTTAAAACCAGTTCTTCAATTTGTTCATCTGAGTATTTTAAATCACTTAGTCTTTCTTTGATTAATGCAATAGCACGAAGTTTATTTTGTGCTATTGTACTGTGTATATTAAAATTTTTGCTGTGCTGCTGGATATCTTTAAATTCCATAATTAGTTTAGCTAGTAATTCGACAGCACCCTCGATTTCTTCACGTTTCATCATAAAGAAAGGGCAGTTCCAACATTTTAAATAGTGATTGCAACTTTGCTCTTCTTCGAAACAATACCCCATTGCTGTTTTACGTCCGTGTTTTTTTATATATTCCTCAAATTCGATATTTTTTTCTAAGTCCTTCATTGTTGCACTATCAAATTCAGTTGTTTCTGTTAATTTAGCTATTATTTTCAAATAAAACTTTCCAGTGATATCTCCAGCTTCATATTTATCTAAAACTCGATATAACAAAGCATTTTTTGCGTGCTTACTCTTAATATACGCTTTTCGAACCATTTTCCCATCGTGATGTCCGGCAGCAGCTTGTGCAGCTTCTTCGCTCCCTGTCTTACGAACAATATGTGTTAACAAATAGTGCCTGAAAGAATGTGAAGAGAATTTCACTTCAGATTTATCCATATTTAAAGATTTTGCTATCTCGGTTTTGAAGTATTTTTCAGAGAAATTATTAATTTCATTTATGCTTAAAATCTTATTTGTACTTGTATATTGGAATAAGTGAATGAACATTCTTTCCGAATCGGTATTAAAGAGAGGTTTATAACAATCTCTATTTTCTTTAATATTTTCTTCTAGTTCACGTACAGCTTCAATCCCCATAGGGTCAAGTATTGGAAATTGCCCATTTTTATTTCCCGCTTTGTCAGAGTCTGTACTATATAGGCATAAGACGTCTTTTTCATTCAACATAGGGTACATACAATTATCGAATTCTAGACTTAATACAAAAGCACTTCTAACGGGGCAAGAAGAAATTATTCGCCAATAATTGTAGGCTAAAAACTCTTCTTCATTTTTGGGTTTAAAAGATTTTAAAATACTAGAAATCATTAATGGATACTCTTCTTTTTCAAAAGCAAAACCATCACTTTCTTCTCGGTGTCGCTTAGCTTCACTTCTTAGCATAGTCATCTTACTTTTTGAAAATTTGACTTTTTGTTTTGGAAGACTTGAGTATGATCCAACGCCCCAATCCAGAAAATTTTGAATCTTAGGTATATAAGTTAGAATGGTACTAGCCAGATAATTTTTGTTTTCCTTGCAATAATCGATAAATTTATCTAAATGTTCATTGCATAGTTCCTCAGAGTTAATGTTGTTAATCTCAATAAAATCAATGAAATTTTTTAGAGAGGTAAAGGAGAGTTTTCTATATGTTTTTTTAGCACCACCGGCAATTAAAAAAGTATTGTAGTCTTGAATTATATGGCCAAATGTATGATTTGCTGATAATAATTCTAAGTTAAACTTTTTTACATTTTTAGTAGACCTTTTATTGAAATAACCAAAGCTATATAAGATTTTTTTTAGGCGCTTTAAATTGTGTTGTGCCATATGATATTCATCAAAATCATTAAAATAACTTTGCATATCTGATATTGTTATTTCACCGAAAGGTTTATTTATATAAACGAAATGTAAATAAAAGAATTTAGCAGAATGAAGGATTAAACTATAATGCTCGGATTTAATCTTATTTACTTGTTCTTGAGTAAAGTAACCAAAGTATATAAGGATATCTAGTATTCGATTTCCTCTTATTCCAGGGCAATCAATAATTTTTTTTAAGATCATTTTTTTATAATTTTCATCAGAAAATAACTTTGTTTTTATTGCCCAAGTTAAAACGTAATAAACGTTATATCTGTTTAATTGCTTAGGAGAATTTAACCAATCGTTGGCCGATGTTTTTTGCAATTGTAATATTGCCTGTTTAACTTCTTCATTCTCGATTTTTAGATGTTTTTTTAATTCCGCATTTAATTTCTCTGAATTAATCCAATCCATTAGTAACCTCTCTATCTGATGAATAAGCGTCTTTTATTTTCTCAATGATATTACCTTCATCTGAAGTATCTTCTTCAAGGTAATGAATATATGTGCCTCTTGTAACGTCTGTGTCGGAGTGACCGAGCATTCTGGATACATCGTCTAAAGTAAATTTTTTTATTCTTAATAGATATGTAGCGAAATAATGGCGAAAAGTATGAGGATGTATCCAACTGAAAGCTATTCCGGATGCTTTAGAAACCCTTTTAGACATAGAAGTAATGATATTATTGGAAGTGTAATTTTTAAAAGCTTTCATTTTATTTCTAGGATTTAAAAATAAAAAATTAGATGTCTCTAAATTAGGTTTAGCTCTAAAAATTAACAATCGTTCTCTTATGACTAAATACAAAGCTGCACTAAATTCTTCCTGTTCAAATATATAAGAAACTTCTCTACTACCGCTTTTATTTCTTTTTGAATAATCTCTACCTTCGGCAATTACGACATTACAAGTCCAACGCTTGATTGAATTATTGTAATAAATATCACCTAGGTTTTTTGAGTTTTTTAGAAATGAAATAGCTTGATCATATGGCAGGCTCAAAAAGTTAGCAGGGATTAAACTATCGAAGAATTTGATATTGGATACTTCAGCTGATCTTAAGCCAAATCCTTTCAGTGTAAGCAAAAGTAGATTATGTATAAAGGTATTTTTTTCTTTAGAAACGCTCATAAATATATTCATTTCAGATAGACTTGGGATTCTTTCTTTCGTTGGTTTCGCTAGTTTATTGGTGTTAGAGTGGTTTAAACCGCTTCGAGCTAGAATATAATTAGCGTCATATACAGTTGAATCATAAGTGTCTTTAATAGTTGAAGAGAATGTTGATTTATTAGAAATGGATTTTCTAGGAATTGTATTAAGTGGTATCGCTTTCTCTTCGTTGTATTGTTCTAAGTATTTTATGGCATTTTGAATGTGTTGTACTATATGGTCCGCAGTGTAACCGCTAGATTGAGTTATATATTTTTGGCCGTATTCATTACTAACCAGCTCCTGAATGGAATCATCAACCAGTGGGACGTAATCTATTAAACTCCACTCAATACTTTTTTGAACTTTTATACTAGAAGTTCCTAACACTTGTAGATAGACAGCGAAACCGATAAGGATGTCTTCTAAATCCATTATTTCATCGAGATTAATTTTAAATAACATTAAGTAGTCTAAAAATTTTGTTAAATCATTCGCAATTCGTTTTATTGTATTAGGCGATTTATTATGGTCATTTAGTGCGATTAACATATTTGTAGCGGTATTATTAGTTACGTGGTCTGGATTTACAATATAGGTAATGCCTTTAGAGCTTATAAAAGATATGTAATGAAAACCTTTAACATCTACTTTCCTCAAATATTCATCCATAGATTTTAATTTTTGAGGATGACTATAAGAAATGATGTTGTTTAAAATAGTTATAGACAAAATCTCTCTCCTATCCATTGAGATTAAAAGTTAAGAAAATTGAATCTATTTAATTATAGAACAAAAGTTCGTGTTTTTCAATTGGTTCGACGATATGAAATACATTAATTTATTTTAAAATATATATTTATAATATAAAATATATTTGTTAATATTTTCTTTTTTGAGAATTTTTTCATTTAGAATGGAGGTTTGTGATGTACATCTCTCAGTTGACATTGAATAATTTTAGAGGGTTTTCTAACAAGGGAACTACATTATATTTCAAAGAAGGAATAAATGTAATACTCGGTGAAAATAATGCTGGGAAAACTACTATAATTAAAGCTTTAGAGATTTTATTTAGTAATAAGGCATCAAAAAAGTTAACTATAAATGACTTTAACAGAAATGTAGATTTAGAGTCTTTAAAAACAGTTGCTCCAAAAATGGTAATCTCTGCAACATTGAAAGAATCAGCGGATGAAGATGCATACTCTGATGAATTATTATCTGTTGCAACCTGGTTAACTAAAATTGAAACGCCGTATGAAGCAAAAATAACATTTGAATTTTTTTTGCCAGAGAATGAACTAGAAACTTATAAAAGCTTTATGGAAAATAGTTTTAGTGGAGATATAAATGATTTTTGGAAAATATTAGACCAGCATTTTTTGAAAAAGTATGTTTCTAAAATCTATGTTGGAAATGTAGATTTCAAAAATCAATTAAATATAGCGGATTTAAATAAATTTGATTTTCAATTTTTAAGCGCCATTAGAGATGTAGAAAGGGATTTGTTCAAAGGAAATAACGCTTTGTTGAAGGAAGTAATAGATTTTTATATGGATTATGAAATCAAAAGTAATTCTGAACTTAGTGATATTGAAAGAATAGAAAAAATTAATGAAAATAAAAAAGTTTTTTCTACAGAGGCAAAAAAGCTAATAGAAGAGCTAAAGAAAAGGATGACGAATGGTGAGGCTCAAATACTAAAGTATGTAGATGATACCGGAGCGAGTATTGATAATTCTAAACCTGTATTCGATGGTGAAATATTAGACACTGAGCTATATTCAAGTTTAAGGTTAATAGTCGAAAAAGAAACAGGGATTAAGCTACCTGCTGTAAGTAACGGCTTAGGTTATAATAATTTGATATATATATCAATTTTGTTATCGAAAATGCAAAGAGATTCAACAGGGAATTATCTAGGTTCGAATGCCAAGACTTTTTCAATTTTAGCTATTGAAGAACCAGAAGCGCACTTACACCCAAGTATGCAATATAAATTTTTGCAATTTTTAAAAAATAATAATCAATCTGAAGTAAATCAAGTTTTTATTACAACACATTCTCCTAATATTACAGCTGCCGTTGATTTAGAAGATCTTATGATATTACAAAAATATAAAAGTTCGGATTTTATAGAAAATATACGAGCTGCATATCCTAGTAAAGTCTTTAAAAATGATGACGAGGATGACGTTAAATCAAGTGAATATGTACGAAGATTTTTAGATGTAACCAAAGCAGATTTATTTTTTGCGAAAAATATTATCCTTGTAGAAGGAGTTGCAGAGCAATTAGTAGTTCCGGAATTTGCGAAAAAGATGAATAGAAGTTTGGAAGATACGCATACAACTATTATAAATATTGGTGGTAGATATTTTAATCATTTTTTAAAATTATTTGACTTAAATAAATCTGAATATGCTCTGAGTAAAAAAGTTGCTTGTCTAACAGATTTAGATCCCGTCAGGAAATTACTTAGCACAAAGGAAGATGGTGAATATGATGACGATATAGAATCTTCTAGCTGGAGCAAATGTTTACCTCTCTTTTTAGATAAAGAAAGAGAAAAATATGAATATAAGCTAAGTTCCAACAAACTAATTACCGAAAGAGATTTTTCGGATAATATAAAAATTTTCAGCCAAGATTTAGGGACTAGTTCAACTTTCGAATATGAATTAATTAGATTTAATTCTAATCAAAAAAAATTAATAACAAGTACGTTATCTAATCAGGCAGAATTAATAAATTTATTCGATATGTTATCTGAAGATGATAGTCTTGGAAAAATGGTTGAGTGTATGAGGAAATCAAAATTTAAAGAAGAACTTAAAGAATTGATAGAAACAAATAAAATAGAGGATACTATTGAAACCAAAATAGCCGTATTAGCCAGTAGATATTTACTATCTTTAAAAAAGGGTGAGGCTGCTCAGGAGCTAGCTTACTTAATTAATAAAAGTAATGGCGAGGAAATTATCCCACCGAAGTATATAAGTGAGGCGATTGAATGGATATCACGTTAGCAGAAGTTCTAGAGTCGAACAATACCAAAATCCCAGTTGATCAAAACTTCAAATTGTATGCGGGGCCAGGTGCAGGGAAAACTACATTTTTAGTCAATCATATTAATGAAATAGTTCATAATTCCACAAGACTAAGTAAGAATAGAAAAATAGCGTGTATTACATACACTAATACAGCTGTAAACACCTTAAAAAATAAGTTGGCTGGATGCGATGAGTCTGTCGAAATATGTACCATACACAGTTTTTGTTATAGATATATTGTGAAGCCATTTATTTGGGTGTTATCTAACTGTGAAATACCTATTGATAAAATAAATGGTCACGAAGAAATTAAATTGAGGCAAAGCCAAATAACTGAGTTTAAAAGAATTACTAATCAATTTCAGTTTGATGATAAACTTTTAGCAAAGGCTCTGTCAAAATTAATTTGGAGTATAGAAGATGGAAAATTAATTTTGAAATTCCCAAAAATCAATGATGGCAAATTAGATAATTACAATATCAAGAAAACTTCATATTTGGAATACAAGAAATTATATTGGAGTGATGGTAAGTTAAGTCACGACGATGTTTTATATTTCGCATACCGAATTTTGACAGAGAAAACTGAGGTTTTAAGAGTTATAAGAGCTATGTTCCCATATATTTTAATAGATGAATTTCAAGATACGAGTCCGATTCAAGCTGAGATAATAAAGATAATTGGAAAAATAGATACTTATGTAGCTGTTATAGGCGATTTATGTCAATCTATATATTCATTTCAAGGGGCAAATGTGAGTTTATTTAAAGAATTTAATTTAAATGAAACAAAGGAATATATTATTTCTGGGAATAGAAGATCAACTGAACAGATTATAAATGTACTTAATAAAATGCGAGGAAACACTGATTTTCAGCAATTTTCTCCTAATGGAACACAGGGAGAAAAACCAACTATATTAATTGGTGCTGCGAAAGATGTAGAAATTTATCTCAATGGTTTGTATAGTGATGTTGTATATCTATCATATAAAAATACTATAGAAACTTTTGATGATATCATTTTAAAAGATTCTAATAGTGATAGAAGCTGGATGATTTATTATGTTGCCCAGTCGATTGAATTTGCAAAAAATCTTGATATGAGCAGTGCTATGAAGTATATGAAACAGGCCTATAGGAAAAATAGTAATTTTGATGATAAATTCTCATTGATGAATTTAAAAAGGCTTATAAGTAAATATCCTACTTTTGAAAATACGTCGATAACGAGCTTTTATAATGATTTTTTGGTTGGTCACTATGATGTAAAAGGTAAAATTTCAAGGGGCGCTATAAAAGATTTCTATGATTCTATGACATTTAATCAGTTAGTAACGCAAATTAATAATGTTGATAAAAATTCAATTAATTATAAAACAATCCATCAATCCAAGGGGGATGAATTCGAGACGGTATGTATTATTTTTTCTAGTGAGTCAAAAGAAAAAAATTTAGAATTTTTAATAAATCCAGATATGAATCAAGAAACTCATAGGGTTTACTATGTGGCTTTAAGTAGAGCTATGAAAAGGTTATTTATTAACGTGGATAATCTTGAAACAGATTTAGAAAATAAAATGATTCAAATTGGTTTTGAAGTAATAAGGTTATGATTTTTATAATATTTTTGTGTGAATTGTAAGCCCGTAATCAAATAACGCATATATTCAGGCAGGCACCT